>NZ_JARUBM010000002.1:1216250-2432500 GCF_029626175.1 Micromonospora sp. WMMD1082
ACCGGTGGCGCGGATCGGCCGCTCCGGCGCGGGCTCTCCCCCGCGGCCGGAGCGGCCGGATCAGGTGTGGCGTGACTCGCCGGCCGCCCTCGGTGATCGTCTCACCGACGGCGACCGGCGAAGGGTCACTTCGGCTGGGCGGCCGAGGTGACCGTGACGGTGCCGGCGGCGATGTCCGCCTTCAGCTTGTCGACCTCGGCCTTCAGCTCGGCCGGAACCTTGCTGTCGAAGTCGTGGTACGGGGCGAGCGAGACGCCGTCGTTGGCCAGCGTGCCGACGAAGCCCGGGTCGGCTTCGAGCTGCTCGCCGTTGGCGGCCTTGAGCACGGCCTCCTTGACCGCGCCCGGGATGTTCTTCACCACGGTGGTGATGATCGCCGGGCAGTCCGGGGTGCTCTCGCAGCCGTCGACGTCCACCCAGATGGTGTTGTACCGGCCACCGGAGGCCTTGGCCGCACCGGTGGTGCCGAGGCCGGCGCCGCCGGCGACCGGCATGATGATGTCGGCACCCTGGGCGACCAGCGCGTCGCTGACCTTCTTGCCCTCGTCCTGCTTGACGAAGTCGTTGGTGAAGGAGCCGTTCTGGGTCTCCTTGTTCCAACCCAGCGCCTGGACGTTCGCGCTCTTGGCCTCGTTGTAGTACGCGACGCCGTCGACGAAGCCGTCCATGAAGATGGTCACCGGCGGGATCTTCAGGCCGCCGTAGGTGCCCACCTTGCCGCTCTCGCTCATGCCGGCGGCGACGTAACCCGCGAGGAAGCCGGCCTGGGCGGTGTCGAACTGCATCGGGTAGACGTTGGTCGCGGCCGGCTTCGCGTCGACGATGCCGAACTGCTGGTCCGGGTTCGCCTCGGCGATCTTCTGGGTCGCGTCGCCCATCAGGCCGCCGACGGCCAGGATGAAGTTGCAGTCCTGGTTGACGTACTGGGTGAGGTTCGGCTCGTAGTCCGCCTCGGCCTTCGACGCGACGTACTTGATGTCAATGTTGCTGTTCTCGGCCTTGGCGTCCTCCAGGCCCTTCCAGGCCGAGGCGTTGAACGACTTGTCGTCGATGCCGCCGACGTCGGTGACCATACAGGCGGTGTACTTCTCGCCGCCGGAACCGGCATTGTTGTCGTCATCCGGGGCCTCGCCACAGGCGGCGGCGCTCAGTACGAGCCCACCCGCCGCGATGATCGAGGCGATCCGCATCCCACGCACCGAGCGCAAGACGTCTCCTTCCCATTGCACACCGCGTGGTACGCGGTGGCAGCCCTTGAGCCGGCCTGCGCTGTGCCGCCGGCGTCCCACGTTACGGGAGCAGAGCGTACGCCCACGCCCACCTGCCGACCGATAATCGTGCAGGACTGTTGGAGGCCTGTTACCCGTACGTAATGCTTGGGTGGCGCACATCACTCAGTGTGCCGGCAGGCGGGCGTACGCGTGTCAGGAAAGTCCCTTTTCCTGAGGTGGCCCGGGTGGGCTGGTGGTCACCGCCAGAAGACCGCCACGGCCGCGTTCACCAGGGCCAATCCCACGATCGCCAAGAAGTGCCCCCGGTTGACCACGGCCCGCTTCCGGGAGAAGAAGACCATGACGAAGATCAGCAGGGCGAGCACCAGCTTCGTCACAAGCTTCGCGGGTGCCGGCTCGTCGCCGTCCCGCAGTGGTGCGCTCAGGCCGATGCCGGTCAGCAGACCGATCACCGAGCCCCAGAGCATGGCCCGGTTGATCCGGATCCGGCCGGTGATGTATTGGGCGATCGCGCCACCCAGCAGCAGCGCGAACCCGATCAGGTGGACGTAGCGGAGGATGAGTCGGAGTGCTTCCACCCGGCCCATCCTGCCCTACCAACGACGGTTTGTAGTAGAGGGCACCCCCGGTCGGCCGGCGCGCCCATCCGGCGGCTGCGCCCGCTCACCCCTTCGTGCCGCCCGCGGTCAGCCCGGAGACCAGGTGCTTCTGCGCGAAGAAGAAGACCAGGCCGGCCGGCAGGGTGACCAGGACCGCCGCCGCCGTCAGGTACTCCCACTGCGGGTTGAACTGCGGCACGAACTGCTGGAGCCCGTACGCCAGGGTGAACCTGTTGTCGGTCTGGATGAAGGCTGACGCGTACGCCACCTCGCCCCACGCGGTGAGGAAGGTGTAGAAGGCGGTCACCGCCACGGCCGGCCGGGCCAGCGGCAGCACCACCCGCCAGAAGGTGGCGAACGGCCCGCACCCGTCCAGCGCCGCCGCCTCGTCCAGCGAGGTCGGGATGGAGTCGAAGTAGCCCTTCAACATCCAGGCGCAGAAGGGCACCGCGATGGTCAGGTACGCGATGATCAGCGCCGGCATCGTGTTGATCAGGCCCAGCCGGGCCATGATCGTGTAGATCGGCACGATCAGGATGGCCACCGGGAACATCTGGGTCACCAGGAAGACCATCATCAGCGGGCGTCGCCCGGGGAAGTTGAACCGGGAGACCGCGTAGCCGGTGGTGGCCGCGAGGAAGATGCCGATGCTCATGGTGAAGGCCGCGACGATCACCGAGTTGAGGAACCACCTCGGGAAGTTCGTCTCGGTCAGCACGTAGCTGTAGTTGGCCAGGGTGGTGTCCCGGAACAGGGTCAGCTCGGTGCTCTGGATCGCGTACCCGGGCTTGAGCGAGGAGAGCAGCACCCAGACGATCGGACCGATCGCGATCAGCGACGCCAGGATCAGCGTGCCGTGCAGCAGGAACGACTTCGCCGGGCTGCGCCCACTGCGACCGGGCCGCCTCACCTGCCTCATCACCACACCTCGCCTTGCTTGCGTAGGGCCCGCCGGTAGAACACCGAGAACACCAGCAGGATCGACAGGATGAGTACGCCGTACGTCGAGGCCAGCGAGTAGTTGCGGATGCCCTCGAAGGCCGCCCGGTAGGCACCGGTCACCAGGATCTCGCTCTGGCCGGCCGGCTGCCCCTCGGTCACCAGGAAGATGATCGGGAACATGTTGAACGTCCAGATGGTGCCGAGCAGGATCACCGTCATGCTGACCGGCCGCAGGCCGGGCAGGGTGATGTTCCTGAACCGCTGCCAGGCCGAGGCACCGTCGATCTCGGCCGCCTCGTACAGCTCGGACGGGATGGTCTGCATGCCGCCGAGCAGCGCCACCATCATGAACGGCACGCCGAGCCAGATGTTGGTGACGATGGCGGTGAGCAGCGAGGTCCAGCGGTCGGCGAACCAGGAGACCGGGTCGATACCCACGGCGGAGAGCAGCGCGTTGGCCAGGCCGAAGCGCTCGTTGAAGATGAACTTCCAGGCGAAGGCGCTGACGAAGGCCGGCACCGCCCAGGGCAGCACGAGCAGCACCCGGTACAGGCCCCGGAACCGCATCGGGCGGTTCAGCATGGTGGCCAGGCCGAGACCGAGGCCGAAGTGGAAGGCCACGCAGACGGACGTCCAGATCAGTGTGGTGCCGGTCCACTGCCAGAACTCGCCGACCTCGCCGGTGAGCACCCGCACGTAGTTGTCGAGGCCGACGAACTCCCACCTGTTCGGGTTGTCGGTGCAGACCTCGCTACCGGTGATCGACCGGACGCAGATCTCGGCGACCTGGTTGGCCTCGTTGAGATTGGTGAGGGAGAGCCAGACCCCGCGGAACAGCGGGTAGAAGATCAGAACTGCCAGGACGATGACGACGGGCAGCACCATCGCCCAGGCGTACCAGTGCTTCTCCCAGCTGCGACGCAGCCGGGACGGACGAGCGGATCGGCCGGGTGGCGGCGTCGACGGCGGCGCCGGATCGGCTGTCACGGTGGTCATTGGCTGCGCTCCAGAGGAGAGGTCCGGCAGGGCCCCGCGACCGTGCCGGTCGCGCGACCCTGCCGGGTGCCGAGGGTTCACCGGCCGGAGCCGGCGGTGGTGAGGTCAGTTCTCGTAGGAGGGAACGACCTCGGCCTTGTACTTCTTCGCAACGGTGTCCAGCGCGGCCTTCGGGTCCTTGTTCTGGATCAGGACCTCGGTGGCCATCTGGTCGAGCGGGCCGAAGAACTGGCCGGCCTCGGGGATCCACGGGCGGCCCACACCGGCCTCCACGACCGGCTGGAACGCGGCGACGACGGCGTTGTTCTTGACCGCGTCGAGGGCGTACGCGGAGGTGCGGGTCGGCAGCAGGCCGAGCTTCTCCGACAGGAACGCCTGCGACTCGGCGGAGCTCATGAACTTGACGAACGCGACGGCGGCGTCGACCTTCTCCTGCGGCATGCCGGACCAGATCACGTAGTTGTGACCGCCGACCGGGCCGCCGGCCTGGGCCGAGCCGGCCGGGACCGGCGCGATGCCCAGGTTCTCCAGGCCGCCGAAGCCCGGCGCCTGCTGGACGTTGTTGACCTCCCACGGACCGTTGATGATCATGGCGACCTTCTTCTCCTTGAAGAGGGTCATCATGGTGCCGTAGGCGTCGTTGGCGGACGGCTTGGCGGCCGCACCGCTGTCGATCAGGTCCTTGGCGATCGCCAGACCGGCCGCGTTCTGCGCCGAGTTGATCACGATCTTCTTGCTGTCGGTGTCGACCAGGTCGCCGCCCTCGCCGTACATGAAGGGCAGCAGGAAGTAGCCGGCCGGGTTGACGTACACGCCCTCGGCGCCGGTCTTGTCCTTGATGGCCTGCGAGGCGGTCTTCAGCTCGGCCCAGGTCTTCGGGGCCTCGCTGATGCCGGCCTGGCTCAGCAGCTCCTTGTTGTACATCAGCGCGAGGCTGTCGGTGACCTGCGGCACGCCGTAGGTCTTGCCGTCGTACTTGTTGGAGGCGAGCGGGGTCTCCAGGAAGTCCGACTCGTCGGCCAGCAGCTCGGAGCCGTCCAGCGCGTAGAGGTAACCCAGCGAGGCGAACTCGGGCACCCAGGCGACCTCGGCCCGCAGGATGTCCGGGGCGCCGGTCTTGGCCTGTGCGGCGGTCTTGAACTTGTTCTGCGCCTCACCGAACGGGACCGACTGGTAGTTAATCTTGACGTTCGGGTAGGTCTGGTTGAACTTGGCGATCAGCTCCTGGAACGCCGGGCCCTCGTTCTTCGGGTCCGAGGTGTCCCACCAGGTCAGTTCTGCGGTGAGGGATGCGGGATCGACCGCGGGCTGCCCCTCGGCCGCCTTGTCCTCCCCGCCGCAGGCGGCGACGGAGAGGGCGAGAGTGGCGGAGGCGAGTACGGCGATCCCCCTGGCTGTGCGACGCATGTTCGCTCCTAAGTTGCCTGCCGGGTAACGGCGGGGACAGTAGCAAGAACTTTCGAGACTCGAAACCCCTTGCGAACACCCCTGCAACAACCGTGCCCCATCCGCAACACCGCCGACCGACAAGTGTTGCCGTCTGGGCATTTCGCCCCCGACTGGGGTGACCGAAGTCCCACTTCGAGTCACCCTCCGCGCATCACCGGCACACGTACCGTCCCGGCCCGCCACGACCTGGGCGGCGCGTGTGGGCACGCCCCCCGGCGCCGGCTGCTCGATTCTGCAAGTTCTTGCTGCCTAATGCGCAAGAACTTGGCGGTGAGCTACAGTGCCGCACATGCGCGCTCGCCTGTCCGACATCGCCCAGCAGGCCGAAGTCAGCGAGGCCACGGTGTCGCGGGTGCTCAACGACCGCCCCGGCGTGGCACCCGAGACTCGGCAGGCCGTCCTGACCGCCCTCGATGTGCTCGGTTACGAGCGCCCCGCCCGGCTGCGCAAGCGCAGCGCCGGGCTGGTCGGTCTGGTGGTGCCGGAGCTTGACAACCCGATATTTCCCGCCTTCGCCCAGATCATCGAGTCGGCGCTGGCCCCCACCGGGTTCACCCCCGTGCTCTGCACCCAGACCCCCGGCGGCGTACGCGAGGACGAGTACGTCGAGATGCTGCTGGACCGGCAGGTCTCCGGGATCGTCTTCGTCTCCGGCCTGCACGCCGACACCGCCGCCGACCACGACCGGTACCGGACGTTGATCGCCCGGCCGCTGCCGATCGTCATGATCAACGGTTACGTGCCCGGCGTCCCCGCGCCCTTCGTCTCCTGCGACGACCGGGAGGCCGCGGAGCTGGCCGTGGCCCACCTGGTCGCCCTGGGCCACCGGCGGATCGGCCTGATCACCGGCCCCGACCGGTTCGTGCCGGTGCAGCGCAAGGTCGGCGGGTACAAGTCGGCGATGCACCGCCTCGCCGGGATCGGCGACGACGAACTGGCCGAGCTGACCGAGCTGTCGCTGTTCGGCGTGGAGGGTGGCGAGGCCGCGGCCGGCCGGCTGATCGAGCGCGGCGCCACCGGCATCGTCTGCGGCTCCGACCTGATGGCGCTCGGCGCGATCCGGGCCGCCCGGCAGCGCGGCATGTCCGTCCCGGAGGATCTCTCGGTGGTCGGCTACGACGACTCGCCCCTGATGGCCTTCACCGACCCGCCGCTGACCACCATGCGCCAGCCGGTGGCCGCGATGGCGGTCGCCGCGGTCCGGGCCCTGGTCGACGAGATCAACGGGCACGGCGCCCCGCACTCGGAGTACCTGTTCCGCCCGGAGCTGGTGGTACGCGGCTCGACCACGGCGGTCCGGCAGGACGCGCCCACCGCGGGTGGCCCGGGACGGCAGCGGCCGGCACCGCCCGCGCTGCCGGTCCCGGCGTGACGCCGGACGCACCCGGAGCGCCAGCCGACCGTTCTTGCGCAAGAAGTGCTTGACTCTTGCAGCGCCAGCCCGGCATTCTTCTCAGACACCCGCGCGTCCCCCACCTCGCCAGCGCCGGGTGCCGCCGTCCCGCGCCACAGAACGGGGAACCACCCGATGACCGTCAGCACCCCCTCGCCGCTGACCTCCGACGCCGACTGGTGGCGATCCGCCGTCGTCTACCAGGTCTACGTCCGCAGCTTCGCCGACTCCGACGGCGACGGCATCGGTGACCTGCGCGGTATCCGGGAGCGCCTGCCCTACCTGCGCGATCTGGGGGTCGACGCGCTCTGGCTCACCCCGTTCTACGCCTCGCCGATGGTCGACGGCGGCTACGACGTCGCCGACTACCGGGACGTCGACCCGATGTTCGGCACCCTCGGTGACTTCGAGACGATGATCACCGATGCCCACGCGCTCGGCCTGCGGATCATCGTCGACATCGTGCCGAACCACACCTCCGACCGGCACCCCTGGTTCACCGCGGCGCTGGCCGCCGTCCCCGGCTCCGCCGAGCGGGCGCGCTACCTCTTCGCCGACGGCAAGGGCGCGGACGGCGAGCAGCCGCCCAACGACTGGGAGAGCATCTTCGGCGGGCCGGCCTGGACCCGGGTCTCCGACGGGCAGTGGTACCTGCACCTGTTCGACCCGGCCCAGCCCGACCTGAACTGGCGCCACCCCGGGGTACGCGCCGAGTTCGAGGACATCCTCCGCTTCTGGCTGGACCGTGGCGTCGACGGGTTCCGCATCGACGTGGCCCACGGCATGATCAAGGCCGACGGGCTGCCGGACGTCGGCTTCAGCTCGATGACCACCGGCCGGCGCCAGTCGGAGCTGCTCGGCAAGGGCCGGCTGCCCTACTTCGACCAGGACGAGGTGCACGACATCTACCGCGCCTGGCGGCCCATCCTGGACAGCTATCCCGGCGGCCGGATGGCGGTGGCCGAGGCCTGGGCCGAGACCCCGCAGCGGCTGGCCCGCTACATCGGCCCGGACGAGCTGCACCAGGCGTTCAGCTTCGACTTCCTCGACGCCACCTGGTCGGCGGACTCGTTCCGGAAGGTGATCGACACCGCGCTGGCCGAGTCGACCATCGTCGGCGCCCCGACCACCTGGGTGCTCTCCAACCATGACCGGCAGCGGCACGTCACCCGCTACGGCGACGGCGAGCTCGGGCTGCGCCGGGCCCGCGCCGCCGCACTGCTGATGCTGGCCCTGCCCGGTTGCGCCTACCTCTACCAGGGCGAGGAACTGGGCCTGCCCGAGGTGCTCGACCTGCCCGACGAGCTGCGTCAGGACCCGGCCTTCCTGCGCACCGGCGAGAGCCGGGACGGCTGCCGGGTGCCGATCCCGTGGAGCGGCGAACTGGCCCCGTACGGCTTCGGGCCCGCCGGCAGCGAACTGAGCTGGCTGCCGGCCCCGGCCACCTGGCGTGCCCTCTCGGTGGCCGCCCAGACCGGCGCGCCCGACTCCACGCTGGAGCTGTACCGCGCGGCGCTGCGGATCCGCCGCGCACACCCGGCGCTGGCCGGCACCGGCGGCATCACCTGGCGGGAGACCGACCCCGGGGTGCTCGCCTTCCAGCGCGAGGCGGGCGACACCGTGCTGACCTGCGTGGTGAACACCGGCGACGCACCGGTCCTCGTCGACGGGTACGGCACCCCGCTCGTGGCCAGCGCGGCGCTCACCGAGCAGGACGGCGGGCACCTGCTCCCGGTCGACGCGGCCGTCTGGTTCGAGCGGTGCTGAACGGGTAAGCCCGTCATCAACCTGGCCGTCCGGCGTGCTCCGCGCCGCCGGGCGGCTGGGGCTCCGGCTCCGCGCGGCGGCCGGGGCCTTTGGCGACCCCTTGTGGTGGGGGGTGCGACGGTGACCGGTGCCCGGGGCGATCCTCCGGGCACCGGCGCCGTGGAATCGGCCGGTGTCCACGACGACCGCACGGGGTACTCGCCGGCCTGACCCCCGCGCGCCCGCTGGTCAGCGGGTCAGCCGGGCCGCGATCCGGGCGAAGCCGGCGCGCACCTCGGCCACGTCCGGCGCGGGCAGGGGACCGGTCTCGCGGTCGTGCTCGGCCGCCTCCAGTTCCTCCTCGTCGATGGTGTCCTCGTAGTCGCCGTACAGGTCGGCCTGGTCCACCCGGGCCACCTCGTCCTGCGCGGCGAGTTGCGCGGCAGCGATCTCGCCACGGATCTGCTCCACCGACACCGCCGGCACGACCGGCTCGACCACCGCCATCAGCCGCTCCTCGGCGACCACCGCCTCGGCCAGTGCCAGCGCGTGCGCTCGCTCGTACGGGCCGCAGACCACCGGCTCCCACTCGTCGGCGTCGCTGAGCGGACCGAACGTGATGATCCACGGCAGGTCCAGCATCGGCGAGTCGTCCGGCAGGTCCAAGGTCACGAGTGCCCCCACGGGGTCATCATCGTCGCTGCCCGGAGCCGCCCCGAGGCGGTTCTCCCGATCCAATCCGATCGTGGCCACGCCGCCGATCGCTCGGCACCGCCGAACAGATCTTGGTACGTCGGGGCCGTTTCGTACCAGGATCTCGGGGTGACGACCTAGCCACCCCCGCCGGGGGTGCCGGGCTCGGTTTCCACGTCGAGGTCGGTGGGCCGATCGCCGCCCGCCAGGTCCGCCACCCGCCCCCGCCGGCTGGTCGCGGCCAGGGCGGCGCCGAAGAGCACCAGTTGGTTGAGCAGGTAGAGGTAGACCAGCAGGCCGACGGCGGTGGCCACCACCGTGTACGCCGGGTTGTGCTCGACCCGCCCCACCCAGAACCGGCCGACGGTGTTGAGCAGGGTGATGCCGACCGCGACGAGCAGCACCACCGGACGCAGGCGGGCCCGACTCATCCGCAACCGGGGCACCGCGACCAGCAGCAGCGTGGCCAGTACCGCGTTGACCAGCACGCTGAGCAGGGCACTGACCGTGGTCAGCGCGAACGAGCCGGTGCTGCGCAGCAGGAACCGCAGCAGCGACTCCAGCGCGTCCACCGCCGCCACCGAGACGCCGAGGAGCACGAAGACGACGACCAGCACCCCGAGATCGACCAGCCGGCGGACGAGCAGGTTGCCGGGGTGCTGGTCGAGGCCGTGGATCAGCCGCTGCGAGGAGCGGATGGCCTCCACCCAGCCGATCCCGGTCAGGACCAGGATGAGCAGGCCGATCAGACCGGCGGTGCCGCTACTGTCGGCGACCTGCGCCGGGTCGAGGAACGGCAGGTTCTCGCCGAGGAACTCCTCCGCTCCCGCGCGTACCTCGTCGTTGTCCTCCAGGATCGCGCCGAAGATCGCGTACCCGACCAGGGCCAGCGCGAAGACCGCGAAGAACCCGTAGTAGGCGATCGCCGCGGCCAGCCGACCGCCCTGCAGGTCGGTGTAGAGCACTCCGGCGCGCCACAGGTGACCGAAGGCCGGGGAACGACGACGCGCGGCGGCCAGCCGGCGGTCGATGGCCGCCTCGACCCGACCCAGAAGGTTCACGTCGTCATCCTCGCCGATCCCTTGTGGCCGCGCCCGGGTACCCGGCCGGCCGATCCCTCGTGGCCGCGCCCGGCTACCCGGCGGGCCGGGCGATCAGCCGCCCAGCCGGAAGTCCCGGCGCGGCTGCCACCGCGTCTGCCCGCTGTGCGAGAAGAGGGTGAAGTGATCCACCTCGAAGATCGCCGAGAAGTCGGCCAGATCCTCGTACGCCTTGTCGAGCGCCTCCGGTGCGACGTCCTGGGCCACCGTCACGTGGGGGTGGTAGGGGAACCGCAGTTCCCGACGGAGTTGGGGGGCAGCGTTGATCGCGGCGGCCAGCAGCTCACACTCGCTGATCCCGGCGGCCACCGCGACGAAGACGACCTGGGTCACCGGCCGGAACGTGCCGGTGCCGCGCAGGTGCAGCGTGAACGGCAGGTGGGCGGCGGCGACCCGGGCGAGGTGCCGCTCCACGGCCGGCAGCGCGGCCACCGGGATCTCGGTCGGGCCCAGCAGGGTGACGTGCGCCCGCACCGTGTTCGGGTCACCGGCCTCCAGCCGGCGTCGGGTCAGCATGCCGCCCCACGGCTCCGGGACGTCCACCGCGATGCCGATCTGGAGGGCATCGGTCGTCGGCGCTCCGTTCCCCTGCTCCACGCTCCGCGCCACCCCTCCGGCCATCGACCCCTGCCCGCACCGCCGCCCTCGCGCGGACGGTCACTCGCCGCGTACCGGCGGGAAGAAACCCACCCGCTCGTACGCGGCACGCAGCGTCGGCGCCGCCACCGCGCGGGCCTTCTCCGCACCACCGGCGAGGAGCTTGTCCAGCTGGGCGGGATCGTCGAGGTACGAACGAGTGCGCTGCTGGATCGGGCTGACGAACTCCCGGACCACCTCGGCGAGGTCCTTCTTCAGGTCGCCGTAGCCCCTGCCGTCGTAGGCGGCGACCAGGTCGTCGATGCCCCGCCCGCTCAGGGCCGAGAAGATGGTGAGCAGGTTGGAGATCCCGGGTTTGGTCTGCTCGTCGAAGACGATCTCCCGGCCGGTGTCGGTCACCGCCGAACGGATCTTCTTGGCCGAGCGGGCCGGGTCTTCGAGCAGATCGACGATGCCCGCCGGCGACGAGGACGACTTCGACATCTTGGCGGTCGGGTCCTGCAGATCGGTGATCTTCGCGGTGGCCTTGACGATGTGCGGCGCGGGGACGGTGAAGGTCGTGCCGAACAGCGAGTTGAACCGCTGCGCCAGATCGCGGGAGAGTTCCAGGTGCTGGCGCTGGTCCTCGCCGACCGGCACGGCGTTGGCCTGGTAGAGCAGGATGTCGGCGGCCTGCAGGATCGGGTAGGTGAAGAGCCCGACGCTGGCCCGCTCGTTGCCCTGCCGCTGCGACTTGTCCTTGAACTGGGTCATCCGGCTGGCCTCGCCGAAGCCGGTGAGGCAGCCCAGCACCCAGGCGAGCTGCGCGTGCTCGGGCACCTGGGACTGCACGAACAGGGTGCAGCGTTCCGGATCCAGCCCGACCGCGAGCAGCTGCGCCGCGGCCACCCGGGAGCGCTGGTGCAGCACCTTCGGATCATGCCCCGCGGTGATGGCGTGCAGGTCGACCACGCAGTAGAACGCGTCGTGCGACTCCTGCAACGCCACCCAGTGCCGCACCGCGCCGAGGTAGTTGCCGAGGTGGAAGGAGTCGGCCGTCGGCTGGATGCCGGAGAAGACGCGGGGGCGGACCGGAACGTCGGACATGCCGGCAATTCTGTCAGCAACCCATGGCGTACGTCATGACGGGCCGGCGGGTCGGGCCCGGTCGGCGGCGGTGACCACCCCGCGTCGTTGTTCGGGCAGGCGGGCGGCGGTGACCGCGAGCCGGGCCACCCGCCGACCCTCCAGCGTCAGCACTCGCAGCAGCCAGCCGCCACCCGGCAGCCCGGACGGGTCGGCGGACACCGGTATCTCGTCGCCCGGCGCGGGCAGCCGTCCCAGCGCGGCCATCACGAACCCGCCGACCGTCTCGTACGGCCCGGCCGGCAGCGGCACGCCGGTGCGTTCGGCGAAGTCGGCGAGGTTGAGCCGACCGTCCACCACGGCCGGTAGCCCGCCGTACCCTGGCTCGGGTGTGTCCGCGTACTCGTCGTGGATCTCCCCGACCAGCTCCTCGACGAGGTCCTCGCAGGTCACGATGCCGGCGGTGCCGCCGTACTCGTCGATCACCACGGCCAGGTGATGCCCCTCCCGCCGCATCTCGGTCAGCGCGGCGAGCACCCGCTTGCTGGCCGGCAGGCGCTTCACCTCGCGGGCCAGCTGGCCGACGGTGGTGCCCGCCGCCCGGTCCGGGCCGAGCAGCAGGTCGCGCAGGTGCACGACGCCGACCACGTCGTCGTGGGTGCCGTCGACCACCGGATAGCGGGTGTGCGGACCGGCCCGGACCAACGGTTCCGCCTCGGCGATGGCCAGGGCGGCGGACAGGAAGACCACCTCCGTACGGGGCACCATCACCTCGCGGACCAGGCTGGCGCCGGCCACCAGCACGTCGTCGATGATGCGGCGCCCCACCGGGTCGAGGACGGTGTTGGCGGCGACCAGGTCCCTCAGCTCCGCCTCGCTGATCCGCTCCCGGCCGGCGGCCGGGCCGGCGCCGAGCAGGTCGGTGACGAGCCGCAGGGCGCCGTCGGCGGCCCGGACCACGATCCGGGCGACCGCGCGGGCCAGCGGCCCGGGTTGGCGGCGGGGCCCATCGTGGCCACGCCGCCGGGGTACGCGCCGAGGCGGGGCCCGCATGCAGGTGATGGTAGCCAGCGATATCCCGCCCCGCCGTGTTTGACTCTGTTCATAAGTGGGTGTTCGTGATGGAATGATCCCGCCTGTCGGAGCGCGTGGGCAGAACCGGCCACCGTAGGGTGACCACCACGAGGGCCGCGACCTGGGCCGGCCAGGTGGGAGGATCGACGTGAAACTGCTCGTCACCGGCGGCGCCGGTTTCATCGGCAGCGTGGTGACCCGGATGCTGCTCGACGCCGGGCACGAGGTGGTCGTCCTGGACGACCTGCGCACCGGTCACCGGGCGGCACTGGCCCCCGACGCGACCCACGTCGAGGCCGGCCTCCACGACGTGGCCACGGTGCTCACCGCGCGAGCCGGCTTCGACGGCGTGCTGCACTTCGCCGCGCTGATCGCCGCCGGCGAGTCGATGGTCGCCCCCGAGCGGTACTGGCACAACAACACCGTCGGCTCGCTGGCGCTGATCGACGCGGTGCGCGCCGCCGGCGTACCCCGGCTGGTCTTCTCCTCCACCGCCGCCGTCTACGGCAACCCCACCGAGCTGCCCATCCCGGAGACCGCCGTCAAGGCACCCACCAACACGTACGGGGCGACGAAGCTCGCCGTCGACATGGCGCTCACCTCCGAGGCGATCGGGCACGGCCTGGCCGCCGTCTCACTGCGCTACTTCAACGTCGCCGGCGCCTACCTCGACGGCGACATCGCCCTCGGCGAACGGCACGACCCCGAGACCCACCTCATCCCGATCGCGCTGGAGGTGGCCGCCGAACGGCGGGAGAAGCTGCAACTCTTCGGCGACGACTATCCCACCGCCGACGGCACCTGCGTCCGCGACTACATCCACGTCGCCGACCTGGCCCGCGCCCACCTGCTCGCCCTCGACGCGGCGACCGCCGGCCAGCACCGCATCTACAACCTCGGCAACGGCAACGGCTTCACCAACCGCCAGGTGGTCGAGGTGGTCCGCGAGGTCACCGGGCGTCCGGTGCCGGTCGAGGTGGCTCCCCGCCGCGAGGGCGACCCGGCCGAGCTGGTCGCCTCCTCCGCGCTGGCCCGCGCCGAGCTGGGTTGGCAGCCGCGCAAGCCGACCCTGCACGACATGGTCAGCGACGCCTGGGCCTTCTACCGCACCCGGGTGCTGGACGGCCGATGACCGCGCACCCCGACGTCGCCGCCCGCGCCACCGCCGGCTTCCAGCGGGCGTACGGCGACACGCCGGCCGGCCGCTGGGCGGCTCCCGGTCGGGTCAACCTGATCGGCGAGCACACCGACTACAACGACGGGTTCGTGCTGCCGTTCGCGCTCCCGCTGCGTACCGTCGCCGCCGCCGCGCCGCACCCGGACGGCACCTGGACGGTCTGCTCCGAACTGACCGGCGAGACGGTCGCCTTCGGCGCCGACGAGGTGGCCGCCCCCGGCCGGGTCACCGGCTGGGCCGGGTACGTCGCCGGGGTGGTGTGGGCGCTGCGCGCCGCCGGCCACCGGGTGCCCGGCGCACGGCTGGCCGTCGCCTCCGACGTGCCGCTCGGCGCCGGGCTCTCCTCCTCCGCCGCGCTGGAGGCGGCCGTGCTCACCGCACTGGTCGACCTCGGCGGGCTGGACCTGCCCGCCGAACACCGGCCCCGGCTGGCCCAGCGCGCCGAGAACCACTACGTCGGCGCGCCCACCGGGATCATGGACCAGTCGGCGGCGATCCGCTGCCGCGCCGGTCACGCGCTCTTCCTCGACTGCCGCACCGAGCGGGTCGAGCACATCCCGTTCGACCTGGGCGTCGCCGGCCTCGCGGTACTGGTGATCGACAGCCGCTCGCCGCACCGGCACGCCGACGGCGAGTACGCGGCCCGCCGCGCCAGCTGCGAGAAGGCCGCGGCCCTGCTCGGCGTACCCGCGCTGCGCGACGTGCCCGCCGTCGACCTCGACGACGCGCTGGCCCGGCTGCCCGACGACGAGATCCGACGACGGGTCCGCCACGTGGTCACCGAGGACCAACGGGTGCTGGACACCGTCGCGCTGCTCCGCGACGGGCGCACCCGTCACATCGGAGCGCTGCTCACCGCCTCGCACGCCTCCATGCGCGACGACTTCGCCATCACCGTGCCCCAGGTGGACACCGCCGTCGAGGCCGCGCTGGATGCCGGTGCACTCGGCGCGCGGATGACCGGCGGCGGCTTCGGCGGCTGCGTACTCGCCCTGGTCGAGGCGGACCGGGCCGACGCGGTGGCCGGCGCGGTGGAGGCGGCGTACGCCGAACGCGGTTTCACCGCACCCACCCACACCACCGTCGCCCCCGCCCCCGGCGCCACCCGCCTGGACTGACCCCCGCGCCCACCCTCGCGGGGAGGTCAGGCGGTGTCGACGATCATGCCGGCGCCGACGGTGCGGTTGGTGGTCTCGTCGATGATGACGAAACCGCCGGTGGTGCGGTTGCGGCGGTACTCGTCGGCGAGCAGCGGAATCGTGGTCCGCAGACGGACCCGGCCGATCTCGTTGAGTCGCAACTCGCCCACGCCCTCGTCCCGGTGCAGCGAGTTGATGTCGAGGCGGTAGTGCAGGCCCCGGACGATCGCCCGCGCCACCCGGGTCGTGTGCTTGATGGAGTACTTGCCGCCGACCTGCAACGGGCGGGTCTCGTCCATCCAGCAGACCATCGCCTCGATGTCCTGGGTGACCGCCGGCGCGTTGTTCGGCCGGCAGATCATGTCGCCCCGCGAGATGTCGATCTCGTCTTCCAGGCGTACCGTCACCGACATCGGCGGGAACGCCTCCGCGATCGGGCCGTCGGCGGTCTCCACCGCGGCGATCCGGCTGGTGAAGCCCGAGGGCAGCACCATCACCTCGTCACCCGGCTTGAGCACGCCCGAGGCGACCTGGCCGGCGTAACCCCGGTAGTCGGTGACCACCTTCGACTGCGGACGGATCACGTACTGCACCGGGAAGCGCACGTCGACCAGGTTCCGGTCGCTGGCGATGTGCACCCGTTCCAGGTGGTGCAGCAGCGCCGGCCCTTCGTACCAGGGCATGTTCTCCGAACGGGAGACGATGTTGTCGCCCTTCAACGCGGAGATCGGCACCACCGTCAGATCCGGGGCGTCCAGCTTCGCGGCGAACGCGGTGAACTCGTCGGCGATCCGGTCGAAGACCTCCTGCGAGTAGTCGACCAGGTCCATCTTGTTGACGCAGAGAACGAGGTGCGGCACCCGCAGTAGCGAGCAGAGGAAGGCGTGCCGGCGGGACTGCTCGACCAGCCCCTTACGGGCGTCCACCAGGATCAGCGCCAGGTCCGCCGTGGATGCGCCGGTGACCATGTTCCGGGTGTACTGGATGTGCCCGGGGGTGTCGGCGATGATGAACTTGCGCCGAGGCGTGGCGAAGTAGCGGTACGCCACGTCGATCGTGATGCCCTGCTCCCGCTCGGCCCGCAGACCGTCGGTGAGCAGCGCCAGGTTGGTGTACTCGTCGCCCCGAGCCGCGCTGACCGCCTCCACCGCGGCCAACTGGTCGGTGAACAGCGACTTCGTGTCGTAGAGCAGCCGGCCGATCAGGGTCGACTTGCCGTCGTCCACACTCCCGGCGGTGGCGAAGCGCAACAGGTCCATCCGCCGCGCCGCCGGCCCGGCCTGGACCGCCTCCGCCGCGTCCCCGGAGGCGAGCGTCTCGGTGGTCATCAGAAGTAGCCCTCCCGCTTGCGGTCCTCCATCGCGGCCTCGCTGACCCGGTCGTCACCCCGGGTCGCCCCGCGCTCGGTGATCCGGGTCGCGGCGACCTCCTCGATGACCTTCTCGACCGTGTCCGCGTCGGACCGGACCGCCGCGGTGCAGGAGGCGTCGCCCACCGTGCGGTACCGCACCCGGGCCTTGAACCGCTCCTCACCGGAGCGCGCCGGCAGGAACTCGTTGACCGCGTAGAGCATCCCGTCGCGCTCGA
Source organism: Micromonospora sp. WMMD1082 (assembly GCF_029626175.1). Lineage (NCBI taxonomy): Bacteria > Bacillati > Actinomycetota > Actinomycetes > Micromonosporales > Micromonosporaceae > Micromonospora > Micromonospora sp. WMMD1082. The sequence goes on from NZ_JARUBM010000002.1 coordinate 1,233,040, forward strand.
TCACCTCACGCTCGTGCGCGTAGTAGATCGACGGCAACTCGATCCGCTCCCGGGCGATGTAGTGCCACACGTCCAGCTCGGTCCAGTTGGAGAGCGGGAAGGCCCGGATCGACTCGCCCGGGTGGTGCCGGCCGTTGTAGAGCGCCCACAACTCGGGCCGCTGATTCTTCGGATCCCACTGGCCGAACTCGTCGCGGAAGCTGAACACCCGTTCCTTGGCCCGGGCCTTCTCCTCGTCCCGCCGGGCCCCGCCGAAGAGCGCGTTGAAGCGGTGCTTCTCCACCGCCTCCAGCAGCACCGGCGTCTGGATCCGGTTGCGCATCCCGTCGGCCGACTCCCGGACCAGGCCACTGGCCAGTGCCTCCGGCACGCTGGCCACGACCAGTTGCAGGCTCAGCTCGGCCACCCGCCGATCGCGGTAATCCAGCACCTCGGGGAAGTTGTGGCCGGTGTCGACGTGCATCACCGGGAAGGGAATGTGCGCCGGCGCGAACGCCTTCTGCGCCAGCCGGAGCATGACGATCGAGTCCTTGCCGCCGGAGAAGAGCAGCACCGGCCGCTCCATCTCGGCGACCACCTCGCGCATCACGAAGATGCTCTCCGCCTCCAGCGCGTCGAGGTGAGTGACCTGGTATGCCGCCGTCGCGGTCATGACACAGGCTCGATTCGCTCACTCATCCGCTTTCCAGACCTTTCCGGTCGGGGATGTCAGAAAGTAGCGCCAGGTTACCCGCAATGCCGCTGCAACGCTGCAAGTAACCGGCTGGCGAGATCCTTGCGGCACACCAGCAGATCCGGCAGACGCGGATCCGCCTCGTTGTATTTCAGCGCAGAACCGTCGATCCGGGAAGCGTGCAGACCGGTGGCCGTCGCCACAGCCACCGGCGCCGCCGAGTCCCACTCGTACTGACCACCGGCATGGATGTACGCGTCCACCTCACCGGTCACCACCGCGGCGATCTTCGCCCCGGCGGAGCCCATGGGCACCAACTGCGCCCCGACCTCCTCAGCGAGGTCGGTCAGGAACACCGGAGGCCGACTGCGACTGGCCGCCAGCCGCAGCCGCCGGGCACCGCCCACGGTCGCCGCCTCCGGCGTCATCGGCGGATAGGCCGGCGGATGATCCGTACCCAGCACCCGGTGCTGGGCCGGCAACCCCACCGCACCGGCGACCAGACCATGCGGCGTGGCCCCGCCGCGAGCCCAGAGCGCCACGTGCACCGCCCAGTCCGTACGCCCCTCCTCGCTGAACTCCCGCGTACCGTCCAACGGGTCGATGATCCAGACCCGGTCGGCGGTCAACCGGGAAACGGCGGCCGCGTTCACCTCGGCCGCCCACGCCAGCCGGGAACCCTCGTCCTCCTCGGAGAACACCGCGTCACCCGGGCGCCACGCCGCCAGCTCGGTCCGGATCAGGTCGTGCGAGACCTTGTCGCCCGCCGACTTCAACGCACCGGCATCGGCGAAACCCAGCTCCGCCCGCAGCCCCAACAGCGCCTGACCCGCGCGATCCGCCAGCCACCGCGCGAACGCGCCGTCGATCATCGGTGGACCGCCCATGCTTCCGCTCCCGTCGCCTCGCCACGATCCGCGTACGCCGCTCGGCCGCCGCCCCGGCCGCCGGAATCGCACACTACCGGGCCACCGGTCGGCCCGGCTGTCGCTAGCCCGCCCTCAACTGCCGTGGTAGAGGTTCTGCGTCGGCTCCACGCCCCGGGTGACCACGGATTCCACCACGTCGGCGGCCCGGTCCACCAGAAAGTCCAACTCCTTGCGCTCCACCGCGCTGAAATCCGACAGCACATAGTCCGCCGGGTCCTGCCGCCCCGGTGGCCGGCCGATGCCGAACCGTACGCGCACGTAGTCCTTCGTGCCCAACGACCGCGACATCGACCGCAGGCCGTTGTGCCCGCCCTCGCCACCGCCGCACTTCGCCCGCAGCTGGCCGTAGCCGACGTCCAACTCGTCGTGCACCGCGATCACGCGGCCCGCCGGCACCTTGTAGAACTGGGCCAGGCCGGCCACCGGCCCACCGGACAGATTCATGTACGTCAGCGGCTTCGCCAGCACCACCTTCGGCCCGCCCAGGCCGAGCCGCCCCTCGGCGACCTCCGCCACCGCCCGCTTGTGCCGGCCGAACCGTCCCCCCAGCCGTCCGGCCAGCAGGTCGACGACCATGAACCCGACGTTGTGCCGGTTGCCGGCGTACTCCCGGCCCGGGTTGCCCAGGCCGACCACCAGCCACGGCCCGGTCTCGTCCGTCACCGCCCGTCCCTCCCGCTCCGCCGGCGGTCGACCACCACCCGGCGCTGCCGGTCCTCCGATACGCCGGCAGGCGCCCCCGGTAGTACCGGGGACGCCTGCCGCAAACTGACCCGCGAGGCGATCAGGCCTCGGTACGACCCTCGGTGCCGGCCTCGCCCTCGGCGGCCGGTGCCTCGGCGCCCTCGGCACCTTCGGCGCCCTCGGTGACCTCGCCGACCTCGGCCTCGGCCTCCTCAGTGGCCACCTCGATCTCGGGCAGGGTGGCCTCCAACTGCTCGGCGGTCGGCGCGGCGGTGACCGTGGCGACCGGCAGCTCCGGGTCGGCGGCCAGCTCGACGCCGGAGGGCAGCTCCACGTCACCGGCGGTGACCTGGACGCCCGCCTCGGCGCCCTCGATCGACGCCTCCAGGTGATCCGGCACCTTGGTCGCGTCGGCGGTCACCGACAGGGTGTCGTGGTCGTGCACGATCAGGGTGTCCCGCGCGGCCTCACCGGTCAGCTGGACCGGCACCTCGACGGTGACCTTCTCGCCGCGACGCACCAGCAGCAGGTCGACGTGCTCGAAGGTGTCCTTGATCGGGTCGCGCTGAATCGCCTTCGGCAGCGCCAGCGCCTGGGTGCCGTCGCTGACCTCGATGGCGAAGAGCTGGTTGGCGCCGCCCTTGCGGATCGCGGCCGCGAACTCGCGGGCCGGCAGCGCGATGTGCTTGGGCTTCTCGCCATGGCCGTACAGCACGGCGGGCACCTTGCCGGCCCGGCGGGTACGACGGGCACCACCCTTGCCGAACTCGGTGCGGGGCTCGGCGCTGATCTTTACCTCGGACACGGGGAAACTCCTGATGCTTCGCTGCGGCAGCTTGTCGTCTGGCGGTGCTGGGCGGGGGGCTCGCAGGGGCGCATGCGTCAGAAGACTGCCCGGAGCACCGCGTCGATCACGGTGCCTCCGTGCGGCGCTTCTCAGCGGCCCGCAGGGCACCCTCGCCGTGGCAACCGCACCAGTCTACCCGAGCGGTTTCCCGCGTTTCCGGCGGTCCCCGTGCCCCGCCAGAGTCCTATTGCCGGTCGCTCTTAGCTCAACCCGCCGAAGAGGGTGGTCACCGAGCCGTCGTCGAACACCTCACGGATCGCCCGCGCCAGCAGCGGCGCGATGGACAGCACGGTGAGCTTGTCGAGCTGCTTCTCCGGCGGCAGCGGCAGCGTGTTGGTCACCACCACCTCGCTGATCGGGCTGTTCTTCAACCGCTCCGTCGCCGGGTCGGAGAGCAGCGCGTGGGTGGACGCCACGATCACGTCCGCCGCCCCCGACTCCTTGAGGATGTCCGCCGCCCGGCAGATCGTGCCACCCGTGTCGATCATGTCGTCGACGATCAGGCAGACCCGACCCTCGACCTCACCGACCACCCGGTTCGCCACCACCTGGTTCGGCTTCAACGGATCGCGGGTCTTGTGGATGAACGCCAGCGGGCAGCCACCCAGCCGGTCGGTCCACCGCTCGGCCACCCGCACCCGCCCCGAGTCCGGCGCGACCACGGTCATCGGCCGGCCCGCGTACCGGCGCTCCACGTACTCGGCCAGGATGTCCATCGCGAAGAGGTGGTCCACCGGGCCGTCGAAGAAACCCTGGATCTGCGCGGTGTGCAGGTCCACGGTGAGGATCCGGTTCGCCCCGGCCGTCTTCAACAGGTCGGCGACCAGCCGCGCCGAGATGGGCTCCCGGCCACGGTGCTTCTTGTCCTGGCGGGAGTACGGATAGAACGGCAGGACGACCGTGATCCGCTTGGCCGAACCGCGCTTCAGCGCGTCGATCATGATCAGGGTTTCCATGACCCACGTGTTCACCCCGTGCGTGATCGACTGCACCACGAAGGCGTCCGATCCACGCACCGAGTCCTTGAACCGTACGAAGATCTCGCCGTTGGCGAACTCGTACGCGTCGGCCGGCGTCGGCGCGACGCCGAGCACCTCGCCGATCTCCTTGGCCAGCTCCGGAAATCCACGTCCGGAAAAGAGCATCAGGCTCTTGCGGTTTTCGGCGACGATGCTGCCCATGGGCCCGTCTGCTCCCGTTTTGGTCGGTGGTACCCGGCCTGAGGTGGTGGTGGGCCGGGGACTAGTCGGTTGCAGTATCTCCCGCCCCGGGTGCACCGCCCACCGACTCGGCGGTGCCGTGGATTGCCTCACCTTCACTTGCCGTCGGCCGGGAATTCGACGCACCCTCGGCGGTCCGGCCGGCCCGCTCGGCGGCTTCGGCGGCGGCGGTGCCGGCGCGCCGCTTGAGCACCCAGCCCTCGATGTTGCGCTGCCGCGCCCGGGCCACGCCCATCGCACCCGCCGGGACGTTCTCGATGATCACCGAACCGGCCGCCGTGTACGCCCCGTCACCCACCTCCACCGGCGCGACGAACATGTTGTCCGCACCGGTCCGGGCGTGGCTGCCGATCACCGTACGGTGCTTCTCCACACCGTCGTAGTTCACGAACACCGACGCCGCGCCGATGTTGCTCTGCTCGCCGATCGTCGCGTCACCCACGTACGTCAGGTGCGGCACCTTCGAGCCGACGCCGATCTCCGAGTTCTTCACCTCGACGAACGTGCCGACCTTCGCCTTCTCGGCCAGTCGCGCCGCCGGCCGCAGGTACGCGTACGGCCCGACGCTCGCGCCCGGGCCGATCTCGGCGCCGACCGCATGGCTGCGCAGCACCGTCGCGCCGGGCCCGACCACCGTGTCGACGAGCGTCACGTCCGGCCCGATCACCGCGCCGCCGCCGACCACCGAAGCGCCGCGCAGCTGGGTGTTCTGATCCACCACCGCGTCCCGGTCCAGGGCCACCGTCACGTCGATCCACGTCGTCTCCGGGTCGAGCAGGCTCACCCCGGCGCGCATCCACCGCTCGTTGACCCGGTCGCGCAGCAGTCGACGCAGCGCCGCCAGCTCCACCCGGTCGTTGCAGCCGAGCGTCTCGGTGTGGTCGGTCGCCAGGTGCACGCCCACCGGCTCGCCCGCCGAGACCAGCATCTTGAAGACGTCGGTGAGGTACTCCTCGCCCTGGTCGTTGTCGGTCGACAGCTTGCCGAGCACGTCCCGCAGCCGGGTCGCGTCGAACGCGTAGATGCCCGCGTTGATCTCCCGCACGGCCAGTTGGGCGGCGGTGGCGTCACGCTCCTCGACGATCTGCTCCAGGCGGCCGGCCGCGTCCCGCACGATGCGGCCCAGACCGGTCGGATCCGGCACCCCGGCGGCGAGCACGGTCGCCGCCGAGCCCTCGTTCTCGTGCGCCGCCACCAACTCCGCGACCGTCTCCGGCCGCAGCAACGGCACGTCGCCGTTGAGCACCACCACGGTGCCGGTGGCCTCCGGAACGGCCTCCAGGGCGATCCGGACGGCGTGCCCGGTGCCGAGCTGCTCGGCCTGGAGCACGGCGGTGGCCTCCGGAGCGATCTCGGCCAGGTGGCCGCGGACCTGATCCGCGCCGTGCCCGACCACGACCAACGTCCGCTCCGCCGCCAGCGGCCCGGCCGCGCCCAGCACGTGCCCGAGCAGCGTCCGACCGAGCAGCGGGTGCAACCCCTTGGGCAGCGAGGACTTCATCCGCTTGCCCTCACCGGCGGCAAGCACGACGACGGTGCGGGGGTGGGGCTCGGACACGAGGTGGCTCCCGTCGGAACGCGGACAGTCTCGCGGCCATGCTAACCAGACATCAGCCGCAAATCAGCGAAGCTCCCGGGAGAGGATTCGAACCCCTATAATCAGGACCAAAACCTGACGTCCTGCCATTAGACGACCCGGGACGGCCTAAAACGGACAAAGCTCGTAGCTAGCCGGACCCCTACACCTTAGCGTCCCGCCGTCGCGGCACCATCGCTCATACCCTTCATGATCCCCTCGATCTTCCAGTACAGCCGCCGCGATCGAGGCACCTCCACCGCCAGGCAGCCCCGATAGGTTTCGCCGGTGTTCAGGCGGACAGTGGTGGGGCGATGCCGCTTCAAGGTCGTGGGCTGGAACGCCTCGGCAGGCACGCCGACCTGAGCCGCCCACCAACCGACCGCCTCCTCGACATCGGCGGACTCGTGGATCGCGACCCGGTAGCGCAGCGCCTCACGCCGCTCACCCAACGCCTCGACGAACCGTATGAACAGGCCGATCAACGCCGCATCGCTGTTCACGAACCGGACCCGGCAGTCGTGCGGTCGCCAGGGCTTGGCCTTGGTGCCCTCGGCCCAGTAGAGCGCCGCTCCCACCAACACCAGCTCGCGGTAGCGCAGGCCCTTCACCCAGGCTGCGGTGGCCTCGACCGTGGCGGCGCGCGCGGCGTCCCGGGCGCGGCGGTGCTCCCCCCACTGCGCGTCGGTCATCGTCTTCGAGTGGGCCCGTCGGCGCTCCCGCTCCTCCTCCTCGTCGCGTTCGAGCGGAAGGTGTCGGACCCATAGGTACGCCGTCGAGCGGCTCACCCCCAGCCGCTGGGCGATCTGAGGCACTGAACAGCCCGTCGCTCGCAGTGCCACCGCCTCCACGCGCAGCTCGTCCTTGCCCTTCGCCCGTGCGGCGTCGACATCGGTCATGCGGTGCAGGTTAGGACGGGCGTGCGACAGTTCGGCATCCGTGTGTGTCGCTGTCTGATGTGATCTACCAGCCTCGTAAGTTACGGTGACGTAGGCGTAGATTCACGATCCACCGTCCCGCTGCGAGGTGCCATGTCCACCCTTCTCGACCCTCACCCGGCCAGCCCCAAACCGCTCACCCAGGGCACCCAGTCACGCGGCATTCTGATCGCCCTCTGGTCCTTCGTGGTGATCCCGTTCGCGGCGCTGATCGCCGCCGTGCCGGTGGCCTGGGGTGGCTGGCTCAGCTGGGCCGATGTGGGCATCGCCGCCTTCTGGTACGTGGTGTCGGGTCTGGGCATCACGGTCGGCTACCACCGCTACTTCACCCACGGCTCGTTCAAGGCGAAGCGGTGGCTACGCATCGCCATGGCCGCCACCGGCTCGCTCGCCGTGCAGGGCGAGATCATCCAGTGGGTGGCTGACCACCGGCGCCACCACGCCTTCTCCGACCTCGAGGGAGACCCGCACTCGCCGTGGCGGTTCGGCACCACCCTGCGTGGCCTGACCAAGGGGCTGTTCCACGCACACGTCGGCTGGCTCTTCGGCCGGGAACTGTCCAACCGGGAGCGCTTCGCCCCGGACCTGCTGGCCGACCGGGACATCCGGCGGATGGACCGGCTGTTCCCGGTGCTGGTGGTGGTCTCGGTGCTGGGCCCGGCGCTGATGGGCTGGCTGTTGACGTGGTCCTGGCAGGGCGCGCTGACCGCGCTGTTCTGGGCCGGTCTGGTCCGCATCTCGCTGCTGCACCACGTCACCTGGTCGATCAACTCGGTGTGCCACGTGTACGGCGAGCGGCCGTTCATGATGCGCCACGGCGACCGGGCGGCCAACTTCTGGCCGCTGGCGCTGCTCTCCTTCGGGGAGAGCTGGCACAACCTGCACCACGCCGACCCGACGAGCGCGCGGCACGGCGTTCTGCGAGGTCAGATCGATATCTCGGCCCGGGTGATCTGGGTGTTCGAGAAGATGGGCGCGGCATGGGATGTCCGCTGGCCGAAGCCGGAGCGGATCGCGGCGAAGCTGGCGAAGCCGGCGGAACGGGCGGCTGCCCAGGGATAACCGGACCGCCGGCCAGCAAGTTACCTGGCAGTATGTTCGGGTGACCGGGCAGAACGCAGGCAGCATCCCACGACAGGGCGTCACCGAGCGCCAGCGAGGTGACGAGATGGCCGAGGCTCCCAGCGACGAGGGCGGCAAGCGCCGGCGGCGGGCGGTTCCCGCCGCGTCACCCAAGCCGACGCCCCGGGTACGCATGTCGGCCGCCCAGCGTCGCGAGCAACTGATCTCGATCGGTCGGCAGATCTTCGCCGAGCGCGGCTTCGACGCCACCTCCATCGAGGAGGTGGCGTCCCGCGCGAAGGTGTCCAAGCCGGTGGTCTACGAGCACTTCGGCGGCAAGGAGGGGCTCTACGCGGTGGTGGTGGACCGGGAGGTCCGCGCCCTGCTGGACCGGATCACCACGGCACTGACCGCGGGTCATCCGAGGGAGTTGCTGGAGCAGGCCGCGTTGGCCCTGCTGGGCTACATCGAGGAGGAGACCAGCGGGTTCCGGGTGCTGGTGCGGGAGTCGCCGGTGCTCTCGGCGACCGGCAACTTCAGCAGCGTCATGAACGACGTGGCGCACCAGGTGGAACACATCCTCGGTGCGGAGTTCTCCAGCCGGGGTTACGACCCGAAGCTCGCCGAGTTGTACGCGCAGGCGCTGGTGGGCATGGTCGCGCTGACCGGCCGCTGGTGGCTGGAGGTACGCAAGCCGCGCAAGGAGACGGTGGCCGCGCACCTGGTGAACCTCTCCTGGAACGGACTGTCGCACCTGGAGGCCCAGCCGGGGCTGATCACCGTACGCGGGCGCTGACCAGCCGGCGCGGCCGCGTCGGGTGACCGGTCAGCGGCGCCGGTGTGCCTCGGCGACCGGATGGTTCCGGCGGTTCCGCTCGGCGTCGGCGTCCTCGGGCGCTCCCACCTTGTCGTAGAAGCCGGTGCCGAGCAGGATCAGGCCGAAGAGCATCGAGACGATCACGGTCGACATGGAGAAGTTCAGGACGTTGGCGTCCGTCTGGAGCACCGACATCATCAGCAGGCTGGTGAACAGGAAGACGACCCCGGCGGTCAGGTTCATGTAGTGGCCGAGGTTGTCGCGCCGGGACGCGCCGATCAGGAGCACCACCCCGAAGATGATCGAGGCCAGCGAGAAGGCCAGGTTGGTGCGGAGCCCGAGAGCCCAGTTGCTGCCCCGGCCGAAGAGCGGGTCGCCCCAGGTGAGGGCGGTGCCCCAGACGCCGAAGACCAGGATGTAGAGCCCGATCAGAGCGGACAGCGCCCGGTAGAACGGTCGCGCGGGGTGGTTCACCGGAAAGTGCGGCATCGGTACCTCCACGCCAACGAGGACAATCCAGACAATTGTCTCTCAGCGAGGAGGCCCGCGCCGGCCAAACGCCACCACGAGCCCCGGTCGAGGCGAACCCCCAAAACCTCAGAGGACGAGCCGAGCCTTCTGCCACGCCTCGTGATCGTCGTCGGTGCCCACCTTGCCGTACATGCCGGCCATCAGCAGCACCAGGCTGAGCAGCATGAGGACGACGACCGTGGCGACGCTCAGGTTGAAGACGTTGGCCTCGGTCCGGATGAAGGCGAGCCCGGCCAGGCTGACCACCATGATCAGGTACGCCGACCACTGGTTGATCAGCACGTCAAGGTTGCGGCCGATGGCGGTGCCGACCAGCACGATCGCGCCGACCACGACGCTGAACAGCGAGAGGCCCAGGTTGGTGCCCTGCCCGAGGATGTGGGTGTCGCCCCGGCCGAAGAAGGGGTCGCCGGCGCTGGCGATGAAGCCGAGCGCACCGAAGACCACCAGGTACAGACCGATCAGCCCGCCGATCGCCCGGTAGATCGGCCGCGCGGGGTGGTTGACGGGGGTGTGCGCCATGGCTCTGTCTCCAACGCCGTTGGGTGAGGGGTCGCCGGCGATTCTCCCGCATCCGGTGGTGTGACGCCGCACACGGGGTCCCCCGGCGGGCCGTCGCGTCGCCGGTCATGGGGTTCGGCCGGCTTCGGGTTACCGCCAGCTGCGGGGTTCAGCCGGCCGGGATCTCGTCGGCCAGGGCCAGCCAGGCCTCCTCGACCTCTTCCCGCTCGCTGCGTACCTGGGTGAGCTGGGCGTCCAGCTCGGCGACCCGGGGGTAGTCGGTGGCGTTCGCGGCGAGCTGATCGAGCAGTGCCGCTTCCTTCTGCTCCAGCTTGCCGACCTGCCGTTCGAGGCGGGCCAGTTCCTTGCGGGCCTGCCGGGCCTCGGCGGCGCTCATCCCGGCGCCGGTCGCCGGGGCGGTGGCAGGTGCGGCGTCCGGTGCGGTGCTCCGGGCCGCTCCCGGGCGGTCGCCGGCCCGGGCGAGGTACTCCTCCACGCCGCCGGGCAGGTGCACGAGCCGTCCGTCGCCGAACAGCCCGTACGCCGCGTCGGTCACCCGCTCGATCAGGTAGCGGTCGTGGCTGGCCACCACGATGGTGCCGGGCCAGGAGTCGAGCAGGTCCTCCAGGGCGGCCAGGGTGTCGGTGTCGAGGTCGTTGGTGGGCTCGTCGAGCAGCAGCACGTTCGGCTCGCCGGCGAGCAGGCGCAGCATCTGCAACCGGCGGCGCTCGCCTCCGGAGAGGTCACCGACCGGGGTCCAGAGGCGCCGGTCGTCGAAGCCGAACACCTCGGCGAGCTGGGCGGCGGAGATCTCCCGGTCGCCGAGGCGTACCCGGCGGGCGACCTCCTCGACGGCCTCGAGGACCCGCAGGTCGCCGGGAAGCTCGGCGAGTTCCTGGGAGAGGAACGCGGGCCGTACGGTGCTGCCGGTGACCATGCGCCCGCCGTCGGGTCGGGTGATGCCGGCGAGCAGCCGCAGCAGCGTGGTCTTGCCGGCGCCGTTGGCGCCGAGGACGGCGATCCGGTCGCCGGGGCCGACCTGCCAGGTGACGTCGTCGAGGATGGTCTTGGGGCCGGCGTGCAGCCGGACCTGCTCCAGGTCGTACACCTGCTTGCCGAGCCGGGCGGTGGCCAGCCGTTGCAGCGACGTGGTGTCGCGCGCCGGCGGCACGTCGGCGATGAGCGCGTTGGCGGCGTCGATGCGGAACTTCGGCTTCGACGTGCGGGCCGGCGGGCCCCGGCGCAGCCAGGCGATCTCCTTGCGGAGCAGGTTCTGCCGGCGGGCCTCGGTGGCGGCGGCGACCCGCTCGCGTTCGGCGCGGGCGAGGATCCAGGCGGCGTAGCCGCCCTCGTAGGCGCGGACGGTCTGGTCGGCGACCTCCCAGGTGGTGGTGCAGACCGCGTCGAGGAACCACCGGTCGTGGGTGACCACCACCAGGGCACCCTTGCGGCCGAGCAGGTGTCGGGCCAGCCAGTCGACGCCGCCGACGTCGAGGTGGTTGGTGGGCTCGTCGAGGATGAGCAGGTCGGCGTCGCGGACCAGCAGCGCGGCGAGGGCGACGCGGCGGCGCTCGCCGCCGGACATCGGCCCGACCGGGGCGTCGAGGCCGAGGTGGGGCATGCCGAGCCCGTCGAGGATGGCGCGTACGCCGGCGTCGCCGGCCCACTCGTGCTCGGCGCCCATGCCCTCGGCCAGCCACTCGGTGCCGAGGACCACGTCGCGTACGGTGGCGTCCGGGCTGAGGGCGAGGTGCTGCGGCAGCCAGAGCACCCGCAGGTCACGGCGGTGGGTGACGCGCCCGCCGTCGGGCTCCTCGGTGCGGGTCAGCAGCCGCAGCAGGGTGGACTTGCCGGCGCCGTTGAGCCCGACCACGCCGATCCGGTCGGCGTCGTCCAGACCGAGCGAGACATCGGTGAGCAGCGGCCCGGCCGCGCCGTAGCCCTTGGACACCCGGTCCAGGTTGACGATGTTGGCCACGAACCCACCCTCCCATGATCAAGGCGTCCCGGTGCCGGCGGGCACCTGGGGACGCCTGGCCTCCCAGGGTACGCGGAGCGCCACCACCCGCCCGCGATCGCCGGGGGTCAAGGGTGGGGGTGGGAGGGTAGGCCGATCAGGTCGGTCATCCGGCGCATCTGGTGGTCGAAGTACTCCTCCCGCGCCGAGATGACGCCGTTGAGCTGGCCGAAGAGTTCGAAGCTGACGGCGCCGAAGCAGTGGATCCAGCCGGTGGCGCCCCGGGCCAGCAGGGTCTCGGGGAGCCCGGCGAAGAGGCCGTCGCGGAGGGCGGTGAAGTCGGCGTGGACCGGGCCGGGCAGTTCACCGGGGCCGGGGTCGGTCAGGGTGCCGGCGGCGAAGCCGTCGACGAGGATCCCGATCAGGGTGGCTGGGGTCCGGGCGGCCGCCACGGTGGTCTCCTGCGGGGCGGCGTAGCCGGGCACCGGGCTGCCGAAGAGCAGGGCGTACTCGGCGGGATGGGCCAGCGCCCAGCGCCGCACCGCGTGGCAGACGGCGAGCCACCGGCCGCGCAGGTCGGCGCGGTGGGTGACCTCGGCGTCGCCGGCCTCGGCGGCGGCGCCGAGCGCGTGGTAGCCGTCGACGATCAGCGCGGTGAGCAACTCGTCCCGGCTGGGGAAGTAGCGGTAGATCGCCGAGGAGACCATCCCCATGTCCCGGGCGACGGCGCGCAGCGACAGGTTCGCCCCCTCCGCGGCGAGATGGCGGCGGGCGATCGCCTTGATCTCGTTGATCATCTCGGCTCGGGCCCTGGCCCGGATCGTGGCGGCAGGCATGCCAGAGAGTGTCGCACACATTCGAGAGCGGTGCTCTTGACGACGGGAGCTTTCATGAGTGAGCATAGGTCTCACACGAGAGCGGTGCTCTCGCAAATGAAGGGGGACTCTCATGGCCGTACATCTGATCGTCGGCGCCGGCATGGTCGGCTCGACCACCGCGCGTCAGCTCGCCGAGCGCGGCGAGCAGGTCCGGATCGTCAGCCGCTCCGGCCGGGGTCCGGCCCACCCGCAGGTCCAGCGGGTCGCCGCCGACGCCACCGACGCCGCCCGGCTCGGCGAACTCGCCGACGGCGTCGCCGCGATCTACAACTGCCTCAACCCGGCCTACCACCGCTGGCTCACCGACTGGCCGCCGATGGCCGCCGCGCTGCTCACCGCCGCCGAGCGCTCCGGCGCCCCGCTGGTGATCGCTGGCTGTCTCTACGGGTACGGCGAGGTCGCCGGTCCGATGACCGAGGAGAACCCGCTCGCCGCCACCCATCCCAAGCTGAGGATGCGCGCGGACATGTGGCGCGCGGCCCTCGCGGCACAGCGCGCCGGCCGGATCCGCGCCGTCACCGAGGTACGCGGCAGCGACTACCTCCAGGCCCAGTCGATCCTCAGCTTCGTGATGGGAAAGCCACTGCTCGCCGGGCGCCGCGCCTTCGTCCCCGGCCCGCTCGACGTGCCGCACACCTGGACCTCGATCAACGACATGGCGGCGATGCTGGTCACCGCCGCCACCGACGAGCGGGCATGGAACCGGGCCTGGCACGTGCCCAGCGCGCCGCCGCTGACGGTCCGGGAACTCGCCACCCGCTTCACCAGGGCGGTCGGGGCGCCCGCGCCGAGGCTCGCCACCATCCCCGGCCCGATCTTCCGCGCCGCCGGCCTCCTCTCCCCGATGATGCGCGAGTTGCAGACCACGGCGTACCAGTTCGCACGGCCGTTCGTCATGGACTCCACGGCGGCCACCGCCACCTTCGGCCGGCACCCGCAGCCGATCGACGAGGCGCTGCGCGAGACGGCCGCGCTGCTCGGCGGCGTACCGGGAAGGACGTCCGGAACCCCCGAAACGCAGCCGGTCACCGCCTGACCCATCCGTGCCGGGTGGCACCTCCCGGGTGTCACCCGGCGCGCAGCCAGGCCCGCAGCCACCGAACCGCGCGGGCCGGCCCGACATGCCGTCGATGCACGCCCAAGATCACACCCTTACCGGAGGCTCACCATGTCCACCGCAACCATCGTCCCGACCGTCGCCGTCGACACCGCGCGCAGTCGCCTCCCCCGCGAGATCGACAACCGCGTCGCCTATCTCAGCTTCGCCCTCGCGTACCTGCTCGGACACGGCGCCGCCGCCGTCTCCCGCGGTCCCGCGGCCCTGGTGAACCTGCCCGGCTGGCTGCCGATGACCCTCCTCGCCGCCGGCATCGTGACCGGCTCGGTCGCCGCCACCCTCGCCGCCACCCGTGCCCAACGGGGCGCCTCCGCAGCCGAGGCTCTCGCCGGCAAGCTCCTCGGCATCGCCTGGGTCACCGGCTTCACCGCTCTCTTCTTCGCCATCACCGGCCTGGCGACCACCCTCGACATGCCCGAACTGCACGCGATTCTCTGGCCCACCGGCTCCGCGTTCGTCGTCGGCCTGATCTACCTCGCCGAGGGCGCCGCCCGCCGCAACGTACTGCACTACACCCTCGGTAGCTGGCTCGCGCTGATCGCCACCGCCGCGCTCTTCCTCGGCGCGCCCGGCCCCTACTGGATCCTCGCCATCGCCGGAGGCGGTGCCTACCTCGTCGCCGCCGCCCTCGAAACCCGCCGCCTCACCCCGCACCGCTGACCCCTCAAGCCGTCGATCATGAAGTTAGCGGGTGATTTGGAGATCAAATCGCCCGCTAACTTCATGATCAACGCAGGGGCCGCAGGGGGGTGGGTGGGGGTGGGTTAGGTGATGCGGGCGCCGGGGACGGGGCCGTGGGCGGGGCGGGCCTGGCGGCACACGCCGGCGGCCTCCAGGTCGGCGGCGACGCGCTCGGCGTCGGCGGCGTCGGCGGTGAGGAAGACGCAGGTCGGGCCGGAGCCGGAGACGATACCGGCCAGCGCCCCGGCCGCCTCACCGGCCTTCAGGGTGGCCGCCAGCGAGGGACGCATGGCCAGGGCGGCGTCCTGGAGGTCGTTGCCGAGGACGGGCGCGAGCACCCGGGGGTCGCGCTGCCTGAGCGCGGCGAGCAGCCCGTCGGTGCTGCCCAGCGGCGAGCCGGCGGCACCGGTGTCGCGGAGCCGGTCGAGTTCCCGGTACGCCTGCGGGGTGGACAGGCCGCCGTCGGCGATGGCCACCACCCAGTGCCAGGAGGTGGGGCGGGCCAGGACCGGGCTGACCGCCTCGCCCCGGCCGGTGCCCAGCGCGGTGCCGCCGTGGATCAGGAACGGCACATCCGAGCCGAGGTCGGCGGCGATGCCGGCCAACTCGTCGCGGGACAGGCCGGTGCCCCAGAGCGCGTCGCAGGCGACCAGCGCGGCGGCGGCGTCGGCGCTGCCACCGGCGAGGCCGCCGGCGAGCGGGATCTGCTTGCGCAGGTGCAGCCGGGCGTGCGGCATCACACCCGTGTACCCGGCGAGGGCGTGCGCCGCCCGCATGATCAGGTTCGAGTCGTCGAGGGCGAGTTCGCCGGTGCCCTCGCCCTCCATGGTGAGGGTCAGCGTGTCACCGCGCCGCGCGGTCAGCTCGTCGTAGATCGAGATCGCGTGGTAGACGGTGTTCAGCTCGTGGTAGCCGTCCCGGCGCAGCGGGCCGACCCCCAGATGCAGGTTGACCTTGGCCGGTACCCGTACGCGGACCGGTCCGCTGGCCCCCCGCCGTTCCTCGTCCTCCTCCGGTCGCCACGCCTCGGTCACGGGGTGATGCCCCGTGGACGCACCCGGATGTCGAACGGCTTCTCCACGATCAGCTCCTCGGCGGTGTCGGCGACCGGTACCGGCATCGGCGTCAGCCTACTGCGCCGCCGGCGTACGGCTCGGGGCCGACGCGGCGACGGCGGCGAACTGCTCGACGGTGAGTGCCTCGCCACGCGCTCCGGGGTCGACCCCGGCGGCGGTGAGCGCGGCGGCGGCCCGGTCGGCGCCACCGGCCCAGCCTGCCAGGGCGGCGCGCAGGGTCTTGCGACGCTGCGCGAAGGCGGCGTCCACCACGGAGAAGACCTGTGCGCGGGGTACGTCGGTGCGGGGCGGCTCGCGGCGGGTGAAGGCGACCAGACCCGAGTCCACGTTGGGTACCGGCCAGAACACGTTCGGTGGCACCTTCCCCGCGGCCCGGGCGCGGGCGTACCAGGCGAGCTTGACCGACGGTACGCCGTACACCTTGGAGCCGGGGCCGGCGACGAGCCGGTCGGCGACCTCCTTCTGCACCATGACGAGCCCGTGGCGGAGGCTGGGCAGCTCGGCGAGCAGGTGCAGCACCACGGGCACGGCGACGTTGTAGGGCAGGTTCGCCACCAGTGCGGTGGGTGGGGGGTGGGCCAGGTCGGCGGCGGTGATCCGGAGGGCGTCGGCATGATGCACGGTGAGCCGGGTGGCGGCCGGGCCGGTGTGCCGGGCGGCGGTGTCGGCGAGCGCGCCGGCGAGCGTGGAGTCGACCTCGACGGCGTGCACGTGGGCGGCGACGGGCAGCAGGGCAAGCGTGAGCGAACCGAGGCCGGGGCCGACCTCCAGCGCCACATCGTCGGGGGTCAGCCCGGCGGTGGTGACGATCCGGCGGACGGTGTTCGGGTCGTGCACGAAGTTCTGGCCGAGTTTCTTGGTCGGTGCGACGCCGAGCCGGGCGGCGAGGTCCCGGATCTCCGCCGGGCCGAGCAGGTCTGCGGCCATAACCTCACACCCTACGGTGCAGGGAGGGGCCTCCTACCAACGCCTGGTGCGTAGGAAGGCCCCCTCCCAACAGCTCGGGCGGCTTGGCTCAGTGCCAGGGGCCGAAGGCGCGTTCGCCGGTGGTGGAGATGGCGGCGCAGAGATCGTCGAGGTCGGCGCCGGTGATGGCGGCCAGGGCCCGGACGGTCAGCGGGATCAGGTACGAGGCGTTGGGGCGACCCCGGTGCGGGACGGGGGTGAGGAACGGCGCGTCGGTCTCCACCAGGATCTGGTCGAGCGGGGTCAGCGCGGCGGCCTCGCGCAGCGCCCCGGCACTGGCGAAGGTGACGGTGCCGGCGAAGCTGAGCAGGTAGCCCCGCCGGACGCAGTCCCGGGCGAACTCGGCGTCGCCGGAGAAGCAGTGCAGCACCACCGTCTCCGGTGCGCCCTCGTCGTCCAGGATGCGCAGCACGTCGGCGTGCGCGTCCCGGTCGTGGATGACCAGGGTCCTGCCGTACCGCTTGGCGATGGCGATGTGCGCGCGGAAGCTCTCCTCCTGCGCGGCGCGGCCCGCGTCCCCGGTGCGGTAGAAGTCCATCCCGGTCTCGCCGACGCCACGGACCCGGTCGTGGCCGGCCAGCGCCTCGATGTCGCGCAGCGCCGAGTCGAGGTCGGCCAGCCGGGGGGCCTCGTTGGGGTGCAGCGCCACCGTGGCCACCACCGCCGGGTGCCGGCCGGCCACCTCGGCGCCCCAGCGGGAGGACTCGACGTCCACTCCGACCTGCACCAGCCGGTCCACCCCCACCGCCGTGGCGACGTCGATGGCCGCCGTGACCGGGTCGGCGGCGGCGCTGCCGCCCGGCGCGCCGGCCTCGTTGACCGTGATGTCGAGGTGGGTGTGACTGTCCAACACCGGCCGGGGCAGCGGCTCGGGCGCGGGTGGGAACTCTCCGGCGCGGCGGGCGCGCTGGCTGCGGTGCTCGGTCGGCTCGCTCATCAGTCGACAGCATCACACACCGACCTGATCCACCCGGCCGCCACCCGCAGTTCACCTCGACTACGCCCGGCACACCTACCGTCGCCGGGTGGACATGAGCGAGCGGACCGTCCGGCACAGCGGCCCGGCGTCGCGCGCCGTCGGTGGACGAGGAGGGCCGGCGGCGTGAGCGTCACTCCCCGGGCCGAGGGCACCGCGCCGGAACTCACCGGCCTGCGGGTGGCGTACGGCGGCGCGGTCTATCCGGCCGAGGAGATCGCCCGGGGCGCGGCGTACGAGTTGTTCAGCGCCGACGAGGTGGCCGGGTTCGAGTGGATGCCCCGGCCGAACTCGGCGCTGCCGTGGCGACGGTTCGTGCACGTCACCGAGGTCACCGCCGTGCACGGGGCGACCGGACCGGTCGAGGATCCGGAGGCACCGTTGCTGGTGCCGTTGCATCGTGAGCGGGGCTGGTCGGAGGTGCACCGACTGGCCCAGCAGCCGGCCGCCGCCGACGATCCGCTGGTCACCGCGGTGCGCGCCTCGGCCGGCGTACGACGTGGCACGCGGATGATGAAGATCCTCTCCCCCCGGCAGCTCGCCGGGTACGTGCGGGGCTGGCTGCCGCACGGGTTCTGCTACCGGGAACACGACGTGGCGCACCTGCGCACCCCGGCGACCACCACCGTGCTGCGTACCGACGGCGGGGGTGGCCGGGACGGGGTGGACGTGACGTACGCGCTGCGCTGGCGCGCCGCCGACCCGGGCGACTACGACGTGCCGGCCGGCGCGGCGTACCGGGGGCTGGCCGCGCTGGGCGCCCGGGACCGGTTGGGGCCGGCGGTGCTGGGCACCGGTTTCACGCCGAGCAACCACCACCTGATCCCCGAGTTCGTCACCCGGGACTTCGCCGACCTGCCGATGCCGGCGAACGCCACCCTGCTGGCGTACCCGGCGGAGGGTCTGGAGGTGGTGCTCTACGCCTACCAGGCCGAGCAACGCGGCTGGCTGCGGATGGTCGGGCCGCAGTGGCGGCACCTGCTCGCCGCGGTGCCGGGTCTGTCGCCGGACCAGGAGTACGTGCCGACCGGGGAGGCGCCGCGGTCGACCCGGCTGGTGGGCACGTACGCGGGCGGGGAGTACGAGGCAGTGGCCGACCTGCCCGGCGACTTCCGGGTGCTGGCGTTGACCCGGGCCGCCCGCTACCCGGTCGACGGGGTGAGCCGGCGGTTGCGCCTCGCCTCCTGGCGGGGAGTGCCGTGCCTGGTGCTGCGGGAGGAGGCGGGCTGGCTGCGCGTGCGGTTGCGGCACCCGGATCCGGACGCGGTCGTCATCACCGGGGCACAGTGCCACGAACGGGGCGTCTACGAGGCGTGGGCGCCGGGCAGTGAGGTCACCGACGACCAGGTGGTGGATCACCCGTATCTCCTCTGACCCGGCCCAGAAGCGGGGGTGAGCCGGCCCAGGAATAACGGATGCCAGCCGGGGAAGGCTCGGTCTCCCACCCTGGACAGGAGGACGAGATGCCCTTCATCACCGTCGGCACGGAGAACTCCGCGCCCATCGACCTGTACTACGAGGACCATGGAGCGGGTCAACCGATCGTGTTGATCCACGGATTCCCGTTCAACGGGGCGACCTGGGAGAAGGTCTCCGGGCCACTGATCGATGCCGGATACCGGGTGATCACCTACGACCGGCGTGGTTTCGGCAACTCGGCCCAGCCCGCGTTCGGGTACGACTACGACACCTTCGCTGCGGATCTCGACGTGTTGATGACCGAACTGGACCTGCGTAACGCGATCCTGGTCGGGCACTCGATGGGCACCGGCGAGGTGACCCGCTATCTGGGCGCGTACGGCTCGGACCGGGTGGACCGGGCGGTACTGCTGGCGCCGCTGGCGCCGTACCTGCGGCAGGCGCCGGACAACCCGGAGGGGGTCGAGGCGAGCCAGTTCGAGGGGTTCAAGCAGGCGATCACGCAGGACCGGTTCGCCTTCCTCACCCAGTTCTGCAACAACTTCTTCAACTATGACGAGAACAAGGGGAAGCTGGTCAGCGAGGAGGCGTACCGGGCGCACTTCGACATCGGGGCGCGGGCCTCGGCGAGGGGCACGCACGAATGCGTGGACGCCTGGGGCACCGACTTCCGGGCCGATGTGTCGCGGATCGACGTGCCGGTGCTGATCGTGCAGGGCGACAAGGACAATGTGCTGCCGTACCCGAAGACCGGCCAGCGGCTGCAACCGATGCTCGCCGACAGCCGGCTGGTCACCCTGAAGGGCGCGCCGCACGGCACCCCGTGGACCAACGCCGACGAGGTCAACCAGGCGATCATGCAGTTCATCGGCTCCCCGTCCATGGCGCGGGCCTGAGCCGGATCGGTACGGGCCTGAGCCGGATCGGTGCGGGCCTGGGCTGGCGCCCGGTGCGGGCGGCTGAGCAGGTCCGCGACGGCGCGACCGCGCGACGGGCGCGACCCCGCTACCCGGGGTCGCGCCCGTCGAGGACCGACGGTCAGCCGGCGAGCCGGGCCAGTTCCTCGTCGACGATCGACGGGTCGAGCTTGCGGAAGACCGGCGTGGGCGCCGCGAGCGGTCGGCCCGTCGGAAGTGGTACGGACTCCCACCGCGCGCCCTGGGTGTAGTCCCCGGTCAGCACCGGGTACCCGGGCCCGACGTCGAGGTCGGCGACCTCCTCGATGACCGGCATCGGGGCGTGCACCCCGGTGCCGCCGAGTAGCTCGTGGATTT
Organism: Micromonospora sp. WMMD1082; assembly: GCF_029626175.1. Taxonomy (NCBI): domain Bacteria; kingdom Bacillati; phylum Actinomycetota; class Actinomycetes; order Micromonosporales; family Micromonosporaceae; genus Micromonospora; species Micromonospora sp. WMMD1082. The sequence goes on from NZ_JARUBM010000002.1 coordinate 1,253,162, forward strand.
TCTGGGCGGAGTGCGGCAGGAACGGGGTGAGCAGCGTGTTGGCGTCGCTGACCACCTGGAGGGCGACGTGCAGGATGGTGCCCATCCGGGGCTTGTCCGCCTCGTCCTTGAGCTTCCACGGCGCCTGGTCGGAGAGGTACCTGTTGGCCTCGGCGACCACCTTCATCGCCTCACCGATGGCCTGCTTCTGCCGGTGTCGGGCGATCAGGTCGCCGACCGTGGCGAAGCCCGCCCGCGCGGTCGCGAGCAGCGCCTCGTCGGCGTCGGTGAGCCCGTCCGGGCCGACCGGCGGGATCGCGCCGAAGTTCTTCGCCGCCATGGAGACGGACCGGTTGACCAGGTTCCCCCAGCCGGCGACCAGCTCGTCGTTGTTGCGGCGCAGGAACTCGGCCCAGGTGAAGTCGGTGTCGTTGCTCTCCGGACCGGCCACCGCGATGAAGTAGCGCAGGGCATCCGCGTCGTACCGCTCCAGGAAGTCCCGGACGTAGATGACCACCCGGCGGGAGGAGGAGAACTTGCGTCCCTCCATGGTCAGGAACTCGCTGGAGACCACCTCGGTGGGCAGGTTGAGCCGCCCCAGCCGGCCCGGCTCGCCGTCGTGGCCGCCCTCGCCGGAGTAGCCGGCGAGCAGGGCGGGCCAGATCACCGAGTGGAAGACGATGTTGTCCTTGCCCATGAAGTAGTAGGCCTGGGCGTCCTTCCCCGCGCCGTCGGCGGACCACCACTTCTGCCAGGCGTCGGGGTCGCCCGAGCGGCGGGCCCACTCGATGGAGGCGGACAGGTAGCCGATGACCGCGTCGAACCAGACGTAGATCCGCTTGTCGGTGCGGTCGCGCCAGCCGTCGAGCGGGATCGGCACGCCCCACTCCAGGTCCCGGGTGATGGCCCGGGGCTGGAGGTCGTCGAGCAGGTTCCTCGAGAACCGCAGCACGTTGGGGCGCCAGCCCTCCCGGGTGTCCAGCCACTGCCGCAGCACGCCGGCCAGGGCCGGCAGGTCGAGGAAGAAGTGCTCGGTCTCGACGAACTTCGGCGTCTCTCCGTTGATCTTCGACCTGGGGTTGATCAGGTCGATCGGGTCGAGCTGGTTGCCGCAGTTGTCGCACTGGTCACCGCGGGCGCTGTCGTAGCCGCAGATCGGGCAGGTGCCCTCGATGTACCGGTCGGGCAGGGTCCGACCGGTCGATGGCGAGATCGCCCCCATCGTGGTCTTCGGCACGATGTAACCGTTGCGGTACATCCCCTCGAACAACTCCTGCACCACCGCGTAGTGGTTGCGGGTGGTGGTGCGGGTGAACAGGTCGTAGGAGAGGCCGAGGCCGTGCAGATCCTCCACGATCACCCGGTTGTACCGGTCGGCCAGCTCACGGGGTTTCAGTCCCTCGGCGTCGGCCTGCACCTGGATCGGGGTGCCGTGCTCGTCGGTGCCCGAGACCATGAGCACGTCGTGGCCGGCCATTCGCATGTACCGGGCGAAGACGTCGGCGGGAACGCCGAAACCGGAGACGTGGCCGATGTGGCGCGGGCCGTTGGCGTACGGCCAGGCCACTGCCGCGAGAACGTGACTCATGGGCAGAAAGCCTAGTGACCCCTGCGCGGTGACCGCGAACCAATAGGGCACCCCGGTCGGCGAGGTGGTCCGATTACCGTCGACCGCTAGTCCGATTTGTCGCCGACACGCTGTCTGAGCTGCCAGACCAGCCACCCTCACCGGTGTCCAATGAAGCGCGTGACTGGCAGCCGAGCCGCCCGAGACCACTCCGACGGCCTCCCCACCGAGACCCGGCCGGACCCGGCGTCGCGCATCCAGGCGGTGGCGCCGCAGCCCCGCACGGTGCCCCCGGCGACGCCGGACAGCGCGGCGCCGGCGCCCCCGGACGGCACGGCGCCGCCCGCGCCCGACCGCGCCGACGCGGCCACCGTCGAGCTGGAGCGGAGCGTCGTCGAGGTGGAGCCGACCACCGGCGCGCCGGTGGACCTGCTGCCGCGCCGGGTACCGGTCCGGCCGCCCGGACGCCGGGGCCGCTGGGGCCGGTCCCGCGACGACGGTACGCCCGACGAGGACACGTTCTGGGCGCCGATCGAGGAGGTGCACTGGGACGGCACACCGGTGCGGCAGGAGGCACCCGGCAGCCCGTGGTGGCGGCGGATCTGGCCGCAGCGCCGTCGCCGGGAACGGAGCATCCACCCACCGGATCCGCTGCCGGGGCTCTCCGCGCTGGTCGGGTTGAGCCTGGCGGCGGCCTTCTTCTCGTGGGTCAGTGCCGGCCCGTTCTGGCTCGCGGTCGGGCACGCCACCACGGGCGCCGTGGTCGTGACCGGGTGCACCGGCGACGGCCTGACCCAGCGGTGCCGGGGCATCTTCACGGCCACCGACGAGACGTTCCGGACCCACGGCGTACGGGTCAGCGGGGTGCCCGGTGACCGGACCGCACCCGGTTCGGCCCTGCCCGCCCGGGTGACCGGACCGGACGGCACCGTCGCGTACGCCGGCCGGGGGTTCGGTGCCCACCTGCGGTGGCTGCTCGGGCTGCTGGGGGTCCTCGGCTGCGCGGCGGGCATCGTCCGGTGGACCGGCGCGGCACGGCTGCCCGACGAGGGCGAGCGGCGTTGGGCGATCGCCGCCTCGCTGGCCAGCCCGTTGCTGATCACCCTCGGCTTCCTGATCGCCGCGTACTGAGTCCCGCGGGCGCCCCGAGCGCCGCGGGCTACCGGGCACCTCGGCAGGGACGCGCCCTACGACTGGTGCACGAGGGCGTAGACGTCGCGCCGGCGCAGCCCGTGGGCGGTCGCGACGTCGGTGATCGCGTCCCGTCGACTCCGGCCCGCCGCCTCCCGCTCGGCGACGGCGGTGCGCAGCGCGTCATCGTCCGGGCGGGTCGCGGGCGTCGCGGGGGCACCGGCCACCACGAGGGTGATCTCACCGCGCGGGTCGCCCTCGGCGGCCCACCGGGCCAGTTCCCCGAGCGGGCGGCGTAGCACCTCTTCGTACGTCTTGGTCAGCTCGCGGCAGAGCGCGGCGGGCCGGTCCGCGCCGAACGCGTCGGCCAGGTCGGCCAGCGCGGCGGCGACCCGGTGCGGCGCCTCGAAGAGGACCAGCGTCCGGTCCTCGGCGGCCAACGACCGTAGCCGGGCCCGGCGGGCGCCGGGGCTGCGCGGCAGGAACCCTTCGAAGCAGAACCGGTCGCAGGGCAGCCCGGACAGCGCCAGGGCGGTGGTGACGGCGCTGGGACCGGGTGCGGCGGTGACCGGTACGCCGGCGTCCAGGGCCGCCCGGACCAGGCGATAGCCGGGGTCGGAGACGCTCGGCATCCCGCCGTCGGTGACCAGCGCGACGACGTACCCCGCCGCGAGCACGTCGACCAGTTCGGGGGTGCGCCGTTCCTCGTTGCCCTCGAAGTAGGAGACGATCCGGCCGGGGATCGTCACGTCGAGATCCCGGGCGAGCCGGCTCAGCCGCCGGGTGTCCTCGGCGGCGACCACGTCGGCGGCGGCCAGCACGTCGCGGAGCCGGGTGGAGGCGTCGGCGGGGTTGCCGAGCGGCGCGCCGAGCAGAACCAGGCGGCCAGTTTCGGACGTTTCACCCACGGGCACGCGCTCCTTCATCGACGGTCGTACCGGATTGGGGGACGATGGGCGCCACCGACCCCCTCCGCAGCCTACGATCGCCGGGTGACGAGTGCGTCGACAGCACAGAGCGCGGAGCCGGATCAGCCGGCGTCGGAACAGGCGGCGACCACGGCCACCTCCACTGAGCAGGCGGCCGGTGGTGTATCGGCGACGGTCCGCCGCCGGCTGGCCACGGTCGAGGCCGGGCTGGACGCCCGTTCGTGGCTGGCCACGGCGGTGGTGGTGGCGATCGCGGCGGTCCTCCGGTTCGCCAATCTCAGCCACCCACCCGGCAAGATCTTTGACGAGATCTACTACGCCCGGGACGCCTGGGGCCTGATCGACAAGGGCGTGGAGTGGAACTACAAGGACGGCGGCCCGTCGTACGTGGTCCACCCGCCGCTCGGCAAGTGGCTGATCGGCCTCGGCGAATGGGCCTTCGGCTACTCCGACGCCGAGCACGGCATCTCGGTGCCCGGGCAGCTGTTCACCACCGCACCGGAGTTCGGCTGGCGCTTCTCGGCGGCGCTGATCGGCACCCTGTCGGTGCTGCTGCTGGTCCGCATCGGCCGCCGGATGTTCCACTCCACGGTGCTCGGCTGCGCCGCCGGCCTGCTGCTCGCGGTCGACGGCTTCCACCTGGTGCTCTCCCGCACCGCGCTGCTCGACATCTTCCTGCTCTTCTTCGTGCTGGCCGCCTTCGGCGCGCTGGTGCTCGACCGGGACGCGACCCGCCGACGCTGGGCCCGGGCGCTGGAGGCCGGGTTGGATCCGGCCGCCCGGGGGCGCGCCGGCCGCCCGCCGGCGGGCTGGCGGAACTGGCCCTGGTGGCGACTGGCGACCGGGGTGCTGCTCGGCTGCGCCTTCGCGGTGAAGTGGAGCGCGCTGTTCTTCGTGCCGGTCTTCGCGCTGCTGATGTTCCTCTGGGACGTCGGCGCCCGCCGCTCGGCGGGGGTGCCCCGGCCGTGGCGGGGCACGCTGCTCGACGGGTTGCCGTGGATGGTGCTCGCCGGCCTGCTGATGGCGGTCACCTACGTCGCGACCTGGTCCGGCTGGCTGCTCAGCCAGGAGGGCTACTACCGGGTCGCCGAGCGCTACCCGGACGCCGGGCTCAGCGACACGCCGGTGGTCGGTGCCCTGTGGAACCTGGTGCAGTACCACCAGGCCGCGCTGGGCTTCCACGGCCAGCTCGACGATCCCCACAAGTACCAGTCGTGGCCGTGGCAGTGGCTGCTGCTCGGCCGGCCGGTGGCGTTCCACTGGACCGGCGACGGTCCCTGCGGGGCCGCGAGCTGTGCCGAAGAGGTGCTGTTGCTGGGCACCCCGCTGCTGTGGTGGTCGTTCCTGCCCGCGCTGGTGGCGCTGGTCTGGCTCGGCCTGGCCCGGCGGGACTGGCGGGCCGGCACCATCCTGCTCGGCGCGGGGGCGGGGCTGCTGCCCTGGTTCTGGTTCGCCCTCGACGGCCGGACGATGTTCTCCTTCTACGCCGCGCCCGCGCTGCCGTTCCTCGTGCTCGCCGTGGTCTACGTGCTGGGTGCGATCGCCTCGCCGGCCGGGCCGAGCGGCAGTCGACCGGTCGGTGGCGCCGACGAGGAGGCGAGCCGTGACCGGCGGCTGGTCGGCGGGGTGATAGCCGGCGCGTACGTGGTGCTCGTCGTGCTCTGTTTCGCGTACTTCTATCCGATCTTCGTAGGCGGGTCGCTGCCGTACGAGGACTGGTCGGCGCGGATGTGGCTGAACGGTCGCTGGATCTGACACGGGCGAAGGGCCCGCACGCCGAGGCGTGCGGGCCCTTCGTCACAGATTAGGACGCGCCCCGATCGCCTGCCACGGGGGAAGCGGGCGATTGGGGCGCGCACCAGCAGCTTAACCACCCACGACCAGAGGCACAACGGGGCGGCGTGGGTCAGATTTCCGACGGACACCGAATTCGGCAGGAATTCTCGCCGGCGGCCACCGCTGAGTGACTTCACCCGGACGCTGCGCTGTATCGAGACCTGTCCGGAGAAGTCGACCGGCGATCAGGACGGTCTGCGGCGGCGGGGCAGCCAGCCGAAGAACCGGTCCTGCAACGACGTCGATCCTCCGGCGTGCAGATCCTCGGCGGCGGCGGCGAGGCAGGCGCCCAGGTAGACACTGAGCATCGCCCGGTCCGCGCCGTACTCGGTCAACAGCTGATCGCGTTTCGGCTGGCAGGGCCAGTCGGCGCCGCAGGTGCCACACGTCCAGTCCGGCGTCACCGGGGCGTGCTCGCCCGCCTGCGTCAGTGGTGCGATCCCGCCCACCTCGGCCACCGTGCCACCTGAGCGATCCGCCACACCCGTCATCGCGCTCCCTTCCGCCTCACGCGGGACGGCGGGTGGGCACCCGCCGTCGGTCGATACATGCTCGTGCACACCTGCCGCGTCCGGGGACACGGCGGCGTTACGCCATTGCGGTACGTTGACCAACCATGGCCGCCGCGACCCGCCGTACGCATTGCATCAACCCAGGGCATCCATCGTCGCCGGTCGACGGTACCGGTACCGCTGACCGAAAGTACCGGGCAGCCGGAGATGCGTGACCTGCTTCCGCCCGCCGTCGCGGTGGCCGTGGCGGAGCCGGCCGACTGGTCCGGGCAGTTGCTCGCCGAGGAGGCCGCCTGCCTCGGGGAGCGCGCGGTGGCCAGCCGCCGGCGCGACTTCACCGCCGGCCGGGTGTGTGCCCGGCGCGCCATGGCCGCGCTCGGCCTGCCACCGGTCGCCGTACCGGCCGCCGCCGACCGTTCACCGGTCTGGCCGGCGGGCACGGTGGGCACCATCACGCACACCCGCGACTACTGCGCCGCCGCCGTCGCCCACCGCGACGAGCTTCGGTCGGTCGGCATGGACGCCGAGGGGCACAAGGAACTCAGTGCGGGGGTACGCCGCCTGATCTGCCTGCCGGAGGAGGAGGCGCAGTGCGCGCGGCTGCCACCGGGCATCTTCTGGCCGACGGTGATCTTCAGCGCGAAGGAGACCGTCTACAAGGTCTGGCACCCGATCGTCGGCAGTTGGCTGGACTTCCACGATGCGCTGGTACACCTCGACCCCGACGCCGGGACGTTCACCGCCCGGATCGCGCCGGCCCGGATCGCCGCCGCCTCGGACGCCCACCCGCCGGCCCTGGTGACCGGCCGCTTCGCGGTGGATGCCGACCTCGTACGCACCGCCGCCACGCTCGCCGCCCGGTGAGTACGCCGGACAACCATCAAACCGGCAGCATATTCACTAGACATTGGTCTAGGAAATGGACTACCGTCTACCGAAGTTGGGTGGCGCGGCCAGTCGTCGCCAGCCCAGACCCCACCCAGGAAGGGGCCGGCCATGGCAGGACCTCGCACCGCACTGGCAGATCCCGCGCGATCGGTTCGTTCACTGGCCCTGGTCTGCCTCGCCGCCACCCTGTTCGCGGTCAGCGGATGCGGCGGCGACAGCACCGGGCCGACCTCGGCCGGGCCGTCGGAGGCCGGTCCGCCCGCCGTGAGCGATCCACCGACCGACGGCGGTGAGCCGGCCGCCGGCACACCCGCGTCGGCCGTCCCGGCCGCCGTCGACCCCTGCTCCCTGGTCTCGCGGCAGGAGGCCGAGCAGTTGGCCGGCACCGCCCTCAACGAGCCACGGAAGGTCAAAGCGACCTGCACCTACACTGCGCCGCCGTCCGGGCCGACCGCACAGGTGGAGGTGTTCGTCGGCGCCGGGGCGAAGAAGATCCTCGACGTCAACCGCAACCTCGGCCACGAGCTGCGCGAGCTGCCGGGCGTTGGCGACGAGGCGTACGCCGAGGACCGGGTCGTCTACGTCCACAAAGGCGGCCAGTGGGTCTCGGTCCGGCTGGTCCGGCTCAACGACCCGGCCGAGAACCGGCAGGGGCTGGAGGCCGTCGCCCGCCAGGTCGCCGACCGGCTCTGACGGCGTGACCCGGGCGGCGTCCACGCGTTCCCCGACCGGAGTCTTTGTCCGCAGTGGACAGCGCTACACTCCGCTCGGTGATCAACAAGAGATGGTCGTCAGCCGTCCTGCTCGGGCTGCTGGCGGCGACCACGCTGGCCGGCCCGGTGCCGGCACTCGCCGACGACCGGGCAGAACCTACCGCCGAGCCGCCCCGGGTCCAGCTGGTGCTGGACGTCAGCGGCTCGATGCGGGCCACCGACATCGACGGGCGTAGCCGGATCTCGGTCGCGCAGCAGGCGTTCGGCGAGGTGGTGGACGCCCTGCCCGACGAGACCCAGCTGGGCATCCGGGTGCTCGGCGCCACCTACCAGGGCAAGGACAAGCAGCAGGGCTGCCGGGACACCCAGCAGATCGTGCCGGTCGGCCCGGTCGACCGGGCGCAGGCCAAGGCGGCCGTGGCCACGCTGCGTCCGACCGGCTTCACCCCGGTGGGCCTGGCCCTGCGCGAGGCGGCCAAGGACCTGGGCGCCGGTACCGCCGCCCGGCGGATCGTGCTGATCACCGACGGCGAGGACACCTGCGCCCCGCCCGATCCGTGCCAGGTGGCGCGGGAGCTGGCGGCACAGGGCACCACGCTGGTGGTGGACACCCTCGGCCTCGCCCCGGACGAGAAGGTACGCCGGCAACTGCTCTGCATCGCCACCGCCACCGGCGGGACCTACACGGCCGCGCAGAGCGCCGAGGATCTGACCGACCGGCTCAAGCAACTGGTGGACCGGGCCCGGGACACCCACGCCACCACGCCGGCGAAGGTCGACGGTACGGACGCCTGCCAGGGCGCACCGCTGCTCGCCCCCGGCGTCTACACCGATCGGGAGACCTTCTCCGAGCACCGCTGGTACCGGGTGCCGGTCCGGCCGGGGCAGGAGTTGCGGGCCTCGGTGAGCGTGGCGCTCGACCGGCCGGTCAACCCCGACTTCGGCGTGCTGCTGCGGGCCACCGCGACCGACGGCCGAGAACTCGTCCGTGGGGTGGACGCCGGCAGCGGGCGTACCGACGTGGTCTCGGCCGGCCTGCGCTGGTCGGCCGCCGAGGACGGCGACGACGACGCCGCGGGCGGTGACGACGCCGAGCGCGACGAGGGCTCCGCGCCGACTCCGGCGGCCAGCGCGGCCCCGGCCGTCACCACCGTCTGCCTCGTGGTCAGCAACATGTTCTCGCCCCGGACCGGCACCGCGGCCGACCCGGGCATGCCCGTCGAGCTGACTGTCGACGTGGTCGCCGCGTCACCCGCCCCGGACGGGCCGGACCTGGGCCGGGGCTGGGTGCTGCTGCTCCTGCTGACCCTGGCCGGTCTGCTCACCGGGCTCGTCACCGGCCTGCTCACCCGCTGGTGGGTGGCCACGTGGAGGGAGAACTGAGGATGCGTACCCGCTCGGCAACCGCGGCGGCGCTGCTGGCCGCCGGCGTCGCCCTGGCCCCGGCCACGGCGCTGGCCGCGCCCACCCCCGCCCCCTCCCCCGGTGCCACCACCGTCACCAAGGCCGGCACCTCGTTCCTGAGCGCCACCCCGGTCGCCGCCGGCCAGCCCGTCCGGGTCGGCGCGTCGACCGGTGAGTACCTCTACTGGTCGTTTCCAGCCGCCGCGGGCGAGATCCACGAGATCACCTCGACGGTCAGTCTCGCCCAGGACCGAGGCGGCAGGTCGACCTGGACGGTCGAGGTCTTCGACGGGCTGCGCCGCCGGCAGGCGTGCACGGCCGGCGCGCAGACGCCGACCGCCGACGCCACGGCGCGCACCGTGGCGATCGGCTGCACCCTGCGGCGGGTCCGCCCATGGGCCGAGCCATGGTCCGGCGACCCGCTGCCCGGCACGTACTACGTGCGCCTGGCGGTGGTCGACGTGCCCGAGCCCGACCTCGGCCTGCCGGTCGACGTGGACCTGCTGATCTCCACCGTCGGCGAGGCCGGTTCCTCCTCCGAGGACGGCACCCTCGCGGCCCCGCTGGTGCCGCCCGCCAAGGCCGGCACCGTGCTGGGCGCGGAGCCGACCGCCACACCGGAGGGCGACGAGGACGACGGCGGGAAGGTCAGCCTCACCGGCTGGTTGCCCGAGGCCGGCTCCCGCTGGATCTGGACCACGGCCGGCGGCATGCTGGCCGCGCTGGCCGGCGTGGTCGGCTTCGCCCTCACCCGCCGCCCCACCGCCCGATGAGCCCCGCCGGCAGGTCGCGCCAGGTGCCGGGCGCGCGCCTGCCGGCGGCCTGAAGCCGGCCGGGGCAAACAACGCCCCGGCCGGCTCCATGATCCGTGGTTAGGTGGTGGCTGGCCGTAGGGTCTCGCCGGCCGGGGACGGCGCCGCCGCCCGGCGCTCCCGGAGCCACCTGACCCACCAGAACGTGCCGCGGATCAGGCATACCAGGGTCACCGCGAAGAACAACGTGTAGACGACGTTGAACGCGATGAGCACGCCGTACACCGCTGCTACCCCCGAGCCAAACATGAACTGCCACTTCCCGGACGACGGCGTCGTACCCGGATCGGTGACCATGTAGTTGGTGAAGAGCACGAAGGCGACGCCCGTCATGACGCCCAGGGCGGCCCACAGCTGCACGTCCATGAACCAGTGGCGGATGAGCGCCTGGATCACGAAGCCGCCCAGCCAGCCCACGATCAACGGAATCCGCTTGGTGAGCATGCCGTTGAGCACGGTGCCCGCGGTGAGGATGATCAGCGGGATCGCGATCCGGATCACGTCCGACACGTGTTCGGTGAACTGGTACGGCGGCGCGACGTTCACCCAGGGGAACACCAGCAGCGCTGCGGTGATACCCAGGTTCGACGGGTTCATGAAGTGCCGCATCCGGCCGTTGATCGGGGCCTGGAGCACCGCCTTCTGGCCAACGGCCACCACGACCGCGAACGCGATGGGCCAGAACACGTCGTTGGCGTACAGCAGCATGTTGGCCGCGAGCGCGGTGATGTGCGTGGGTAGGAGGAAGGTGTACACACCCCAGGCCCCGTTGCCCAGGAAGCCCACCGGCCGTCGGTTGGCCCGCGCGGCGACCAACTCGACGATGAGCTCGGTGCTGTAGCCGACGGCCAACGCGAAGAGCGGCCAGGTCCACGGCTGCTCGAAGCCGAGCACGGTGTAGCCGAGGATGTTGAAGATGCTCATCGAGATGGCGAAGTTACGCAGTGCCAGGTACCGCGGGTCCTTGCTGTCGACGCGCGGGGGTGCGGTGCGCCCGGTCGACGGAGCCGGCTGGGCCCCCGGGCGCGCATCGGCCACAGCCGATCCGGCCCCGACGGCGTGGCCGTCGACAGGGGCGACGCGTTTCACATCGGTCATGACGCCTGCACCTTTCGGACCTCATTCGTGAGCATCAGGTCGTGCCACCCGGCGGTCAGGTCGAGCGTCTGGACGTGGACCGCACCGGAGTAGTCCCGCCAGCAGATTTCCGCCGACACCGGCTGCGACCCAGCCGCGCCCAGCCCGAAGAAGACCTCGAAGCTGCGCTTGCCCGAGTGCCCGCTGCCACCGTCGAGCTGAGCGATCCGGGTACGACCGTCGGCGGTGGTGACCTTCACCTGGGCGCCGTAGGCCGGCGCGCCAATCGCCTGGCCGCCCCCGGCCTCGCCCTGTGCCGGCCGGAACAGGCGCAGGCCGAGGAAGTTGCCGTCGCCCGGCTTGGCGTTGCGGTAGTAACTGGGGGCGCCCCACTGCCGGGCCACCGCGAAGTCGAGCCCGCCGTCGCCGTCGGCGTCGGCGATCGCCACGCCCCGGCTCGGAGTCGTGTCGGTCATGCCCAGTTCGGACGCGACGTCGGCGAAGCGGCCGTTCTCCTCCGGCACCCAGAACGCGAACGGCTGGGAACCGGCGATGTCGTCACCGGGCTCGGACTGCGGCCACATGGCCGGGTTGCGGAGCAGCAGGTCGTTGGTGGCGGCCAGTTCCTGAAGCCAGGACCAGCGGTTGATCTCGCCCTTGACGAAGCCGGCGGTCTGCACCAGGTCCTGCTCGCCGCTGTTGTTGAAGTCGGCCATCTTGGCGTCCCAACCCCAACCGACCCAGGCCAGGTTGCGCTTGGACGCCTCGTTGTCGAACGGGGCGATCCCCTGTTCCATCCTGGATCGAGCGTCCGCGGGGCTGGCCGCCGTGTTACGGAAGACGAAGTTGCTCTCCTCAAGTCCCCAGCTCGTGGTGATGTTGCTGATGAAGATGTCGTACTTGCCGGTGCCGAACAGGTCACCGAACTCCATCGACATGCCCTTGAACGAGTCGTGCCCCACCACCAAAGACTTGGGCGTGAACGCGCCCCGACGGCCCTCCGCGAGCTTGAAGCGGATGTTGCCGGGGGTCGACACGTTGTGGAAGAAGCGATCGTTGCCGAAGTCGTTGGCCAGATACAGCTCCGGCAGCATGTCCCCGTCGATGTCGGCGGAGCCGGCACCGAGCGTCCAGCCGGTGGCGTACGCGGGTGGGACGGCCGGTTGCTCCTCGAAGGTCGCCGACGGCTCGTCGCCGGTGGTGGCCGAGGTCCACCGCAGCACGTGCGCGCCGCCGGCGTTCTGGGCTCGCGACATGGAGTCGTTCATCTGCACGTGCGGCTGCCCCAGCGGGTCGAGCACCTTGGTGTCCGGGAAGTAGTTGAAGACGCCGATGTCCACATGTCCGTCACCGTCGAAGTCCGCGATGGCGACCGCGTTGGTGTTCCAGAGCGCGCCGCGGTAGACGCCCGTGCCGGGGGCCTGCTGCGGCACCAGCTCGGTGGCGTGGAAGCTGTTCATGCTCAGCGGCGCGTCGCCGGTCCGCTGCATGAACAGGATGGGCGTGCGGCCCCAGTAGTAGACCAGCAGGTCCATTCGGCCGTCGGCGTTGAAGTCGCCGGGCGCGCAGCCCATCGGCGCCATGATGTCGCTGATCGGCAGGCTGCTGGGATCGAGTACGAAGGGCTCGTACGTCGCGCCGCCACCGGGTGCCGGGGTGACGATCACCGCATCGCTGCGGCTGTCCACCAGACACAGGTCGTTGGAGCGGCCATCGCCGTCCAGGTCGTTCAGGGCGATCGCGGCGCCGACGGATGAGACCCACGCCCGGATGTGCTCGTACGCCGGGTTCACCGGCCGCACCGTGCGCTCCGGCAGCCCTGGCGGCAGCGCGATGGGCAGCTCGGTGAACTCGTAGCTCTCCGCGAGCGACTGCCGGGTCGCCGCAGATGCCTGAGGTAGCTGCGCGGCCCCGTAGAGAACCAGGCACACGACCAGCACAAAAATGCCAGGGATTAGTCGGCGGACACGGCCGACGGGTTGCGGTGGCAACAGTTCCTCCTCCATCTGGGCGCGCATTTCTACACCCGCTCGACGAGCTAGGCGGACGGCACTTGAACGGGCCGACGCTCGGCGATCCAGTGCGGACGAAAGAAAGATCGGCCACCTTGGGAAATGCCGAGCACCGATTCAGGAGGTTCGGGGCAACGGCATTTAATCATCGCCATGAATATTCTTTCGAGGACCTTCGGAACTGTCTTCTCTGGTCTTGCCGTGCTTGCCGCCATCGGTCCGGAAGCGCAATCCACAAGATGGGTGATCCGCTTGCCGTACGCGATGGCGGCGGCGCTTTCAGCTCAGTGGCCGTATCAGCATCGGAAGCCCGCCGCGCATCCGCAGCGACAGCATCGGTTCGGGGATCGCCCGGTGTCCCGGCGCCTTGCTCAGGCGCAGGTCCCGGACCAGCAGGGCGAGCACGAACACCGCCTCCATCATGCCGAGATTGCTCCCCACGCAGAATCGTGGGCCGGCGCCGAACGGCAGGTACGCGTAGGTGGGGCGGTCCCGCATCTCGTTCTTGTCGAACCGCTCCGGATCGAACCGCTCCGGATCCGGCCAGAACGCCGGGTGCCGGTGCAGGGTGTACGGGCAGATCAGCACGTCCGCCCTGGCGGGCACCCGGTATCCGCCCACCTCGTCCTCCTGCTGGGCGATCCGGGGCAGGAGCCACACCGGCGGGTAGAGCCGCATCGACTCCATCAGCACCATCGTGGTGTACTGCAGTCGGTGCAGGTCCTCGTAGACCGGCAACCGGTCGCCGAGCACCTCGACCGCCTCCGCGTGCAGCCGCTCGCGCACCTGCGGGTGGTCGTCGACGAGGTGCAGGGCCCAGCCCAGGGTGCTCGCCGTCGTCTCGTGCCCGGCGAGCAGCAAGGTCACCAGTTCGTCGCGCAACCGCTGCCGACCCACCCGTGGGTCGGACTCCTCACCGGCGGAGATGATCAGCCGGGACAGGGCGTCGTCCCGCCCGGCCACGTCCGCGGCCCGGGCCGCGACGAGTTGGTCGACCACCTCCTGCAGATGCCGACGGGCCCGCCGGAACCGCATCTGCCGTGGCAGCGGAACCCACATCGGCACCGCGCTGAGCGACTCCAACTCGAACAGCGCCTGGTCCTGCACGGCGGCGAAGGAGCCACCGATGTTGTCGAATCCGTCGAGGTCGGCGTCGAGCAGCGTCCGGCCGAGGACGCCGAGGGTGAGCCCGGTCAACTCCTCCACCACGTCCACCGGCTCGTCACCGGCCCGGGCGCGCAGCCGACTGACGAACTTGCCGCCCTGCTCGGCCACCGCGTCGGCGTGCCGGGCCAACCGCCGGCTCTGGAAGACCGGCTGGATCACCTTGCGTTGCTTGCGCCACAGCTCACCCTCGCTGGTGAGCAGACCGTCGCCGAGCGCGCGCCGGGCATGGACCAGGCCGATGCCCTTGTGGTAGTTGCCGCTGTTGTCGGCGAGTACGTGCTTGGCGTGCTCCGGGTGGTTGAAGAGGTACAACGTCTTCGGGCCGACCGGCAGCCGCGCCGCGTCACCGTAACGCTCGGCGGCGGAGGTCATCATGTGCAGGCGGTCCCGCGTCATGACGGCCAGCAGCCGGAGGGCGGATGCCCGGGACGGGCCCGGAGGGGTGCGTGCGTACCGTTTGGTGGTCGTCATGTCGTCACGTCACTCCGCTCCTGGTTGATCTGGTGGAACCTGCCGGACAGAAAGAGCAGGACATCGTCGTCGAGCCGTCGGTCCATGGAGAGCAGGCCGCCGAGGAAGATGGTGTGGTCGCCACCGTCGTACGCCTGTCGCAGCTCGCACTCGAAGTGCACCAGTGCGCCGGCGATCAACGGGCTTCCCGTCGTCGGTCCCGGCAACCAGTCGACGCCCGCGAACTCCTCGCGGCCCAGCGGGCGCCGCCGGTCGGCGAAGTACCGGGCCACGTCCTCCTGGTGGGCGGCGAGCACGGACACCCCGAAGTGCCGGTGGTCGGCCAGCCGCCGATGCATGACCGCGTCACGCTGCACGCAGACCAGCAGCAGGGGTGGGTCCAGTGACACCGCGGTGAAGGAGTTCGCCGTCATGCCGTGCGGTAGCGGTCCGCCGACGGTGATGACGGTGACGCCGGTGGCGAAGGCACCGAACGCCTTCCGCAGCGCCAACGGGTCGGCCACGCCGGCGGGCGGCGTCGGCGGTACGTCCACGCGTTCTGCTCCCATTGTCGTGGCCTCAGACCCGCGCCGCCGTGTAGGGCGCGAGGGCCCTCGCGAGGGCCTCGGGAACCCGCGCGGGCACGGTACGGGTGTTCGGGCCACGCATGCAGGCCACCCGTTGCCGGCCCCGCGCCACCAGCGTCTCCCCGTCACCGGGGTCCAGCCGCACGTAGTCGAAGCTGAACTCCACCTGGGTCTGGGCCAGTTCCGTCAGCCGCATCCGGATCGACAGCTGATCGAAGGCGGTGATCTCGGCGAAGAACTCACAGTCGACCTTGAGGGTGAACAGCTTCAGGTCGTCGCGGAGGTCGACCAGCACCTCGGGTGCCCGGTCCTTGAGGAACATCTCCCGGCAGCGTCCCTGCCAGCGCAGGTAGTTGACGTAGTAGACGTTGCCCACCAGGTTCGTCTCCTCGAACCCCACGGTGTGCAGGTACTCGAAGTACTTGTCCATCTCAGTTGCCCCCTTGGACCAGAATCGCGAAGACCAGCGGCTCGGCGATGTCCCGTACCGCCACCACGACGCTGGCGATCCGGAACTCACCGGAAGCGAAGACCGTCCAATTCGGCCGCGGCGACGGCATCAGGGTGAGCGGGGCGCGCTGGGTCAGCCCCACCTTCTGCAGGCACTCGACCGCCGTCCAGACCCGGGTGGCCGCCGCGTCGAACTCCTCGCCGGCGTCGGCGATCAGCCGGGCCAGGTCGCTGTGCGGCCCGAGCAGCCCCCGCCAGTCCTCCTCCGTGCGGCGGACCACCGTCTCCACGTCGCAGGCGACCGGCGCCTGCGACGTCACGCAGAGGGTGGCCCCGTCGGTGTGGGCGGCAGAGAGCGTCGCGCTGCCGGCCAGTTCGGGGCGCCCGTCAGGCCGGTAGCCGATCTCGGCGGGCCGGCCGAGCGAGCGGCCGGCCGCGAGCGCGGTGACGGCACGCCGCCGACGCACGTGCTCACCGTCACCGACGGCGCCCGGCCCACCGGCGTGCGGCTCGACGGTCACGTCCACGTCGACGCCGACCAGGTCGCCGACGGTCCGTTGCAGGTACGGGCCGAGCAACGGCGCGACCCACGGTCCGCGACCATCCGACTTCCGGACCGCTTGGAGCCGGAGTCCCTCCCAGCGTTCGATCGCCGCACCGCTGTCGGTGCGCAGCACCACGTCGTAGGTGTAGGTGTCGCCGTCGCGGCTGCGCTCGGTGGCGCAGTACCGCAACCGACCGGTCCCGGACAGCCGCTGGCCGGCGGGCTGCAATCGCTCGACCCCGACGGGCAGCAGTGTCGCGTCGGGGACGCAGACCTGGTTGCCGTGCATCAGGGCGTCCCGCACCCCGGGGTCACCGAGCAGCAGCGTCTCCGGCAGGTACCCGGCGAACCACTCGGCCGGCTCGGCGGCCAGGTCGGCATCGACGTGCCGGGCGGCCGCCCGGTGGTAGGTCCGCAGGCGGTGGAACCGAGCGCCCTGGAACAGGCTTCCGCCGTACAGGTCGACGGCGGGATCGAGCGGGACCGCCGGCAACCCGTCGGCCACCTGCTCCGGTGGACCGTCGGCCGGCGCGGCGGCGGCATAGCGCAACCGGGCGCGGAAGTGCTCGGCCGCGAAGCTCGTCTCGCTGCTGCGGATGACCGCCTCGACGGTGTCGTCGTCGACCACCACCACGCCGACCCGGACGGCGGTGCTGCCCTCCGGCGGCACCACGATCGGACGCAGGAACCGCGCCTGCTCGAAGGTCGGCGGCTCGGTTCGCCCGGTGACGGCCGAGGCGACCTGTGCCATCGCCTCCATGCCGAACACGGCGGGGAACAGGAGGTTCCCGTCCAGCCGGTGGTCGGCGAGGTACAGGTCGGTGCCGGCGCTGAGGTCCAGCTCGGTGACCAGCTCCACGCCGTGGTAGCGGATCAGCGGGCGGTCGACGAATCGGAGCAACGGCAGCTCGGGCAGATCCCGGCGTACCGTGTCGATGCTCTCCACCCGACCGCTGACCACGGTGACCGGCGGGGTACGGCCGTCGCCGAGCAGCCGCCGCAGCAGCTGCACACCCTGGTCGGGAGTGACCGGGGTGATCCCCTCGCGGACCAGGCCCTCGACCACCGACAACCGCTCGCCCATGCCGACGCCCGACCAGACCGACCATTCCAGGCACAGCGCCCGGCAGTTCGGGTACTCCCGCCCGACGTCGGTGGTCAGGTCCGCCAACCAGTCGTTGGCGGTGGCGTAGTGCGCCTCGCCGCGTAGGCCCGCCCGGCCGATGATGCTGCCGAACGTGACCAGCAGCCGCAGTTGCTCCGGATCCACCGCCGCCAGCACCGCTTGCAGCCCGTCGACCTTCGGCGCGAAGGTTCGCCGGAACGCCTCCCCGTCCAGCGCGGTCAGCGCGGCCGGCTCGTTGCGGCCGGCGCCGTGCAGCACCGCGGTCACCGGACCCAGTGCTGCCGTCACCTCCTCGACCGCGGACCGCACCTGGGCGGGATCGGTGACGTCGGCGCGGGCGTAGTACACCTGCACGCCGGCCTCCGCCATCCGCTTCAGGTTGCCCGCGAGTTCCGGGTCGTCGGCGGGGTCGGAGCGGCCGAGCACCGCGAGCCGGGCACCGGCGTCGGTGGCCACCGCCAGGGCACACTCGGCGGTGATGCCCTTGCCGCCGCCCGTCACCAGCAGCACGTCGTCCTCGCCCAGCGGGCGCACCGGGTCGACCGGCCGCACCGGCAGGGCTCGCAAGGTGGGCACCAGGCGGCGCCCGTCGGCGTCGTAGTGCGCCTCGATGAATCCGGCGGTGGCCGCGACCTCCGCGACCACCCGGTCCACCGGGTCCGTCCCCGCCGGGACGGTGACGACGGTCACCCGGACCTGTGGCGCCTCCAGGCGCAGGGTCTTGGCGATACCGGCCGCGCCCCGCCCGTGCTGGACGAGCACGAGGCGGTCACCGGAGGCGGCGGCGCTCTGCGCCCCCTTCAGGGCATGGGAGAGGTGGCGTTCCTGGCAGGTCTCCGGCAGGCAGACCAGAACGCCCGAGCCCACCTGCGACCGCTCCAGCACCCCGCGCAGCCGCTCGGCGAACGGGTGCCCCTCCTCGTCGACGTGCAGCCGCCACTGGCCGTTGGCCTCCGTCGCCACCCGCGGCGGCAGCGGGACCGCGTCCAGTTCGACCGCGAAGGCTCTGGCCCAGTCGGCCGCGCCGGCCACCATCGCGGGCGCTTCCGCCGCGCCGTTGCGGACGGTGCCGCCGATCTGGTCCAACGCGTCGGCCAGCTCCCGGACCGTCGCGGTGGCGAAGTTGGTCGGCGTCTGCGATGGAGGCACTCCGAGCTGCTGGGCCGCCTGGTTGACCAGTTGGCCCACGGTGATCGAGCTCAGGTGCAGGTCATCGAGGAGGAGACTCTGCTCCTGCACCAACTCCGGGGGCAGCTCTGCCCGTTCCGCCGCGAGCCGGCGCAGCAGCTCCAGCGTGGAGTCGGTGGTGGGGGCCGGCACGTCACCGGCGGCGGCCACCGGTACGGCCGCGTACCCGTTGTCGGTGGCGACCTGGGCGGCCGGGGACGCCGGGTCGGCGGCAGGTCGGACCGGCAGCGCCAGCCTGGGCGCCGCCTCGCAGGGGCTGGCGAAGAAGCTGAACTCCTCCCCCACCTGCACCGGCCGGATGAGCCGGCCATGGAACAGCTCCACGCTGACCGGGGCGGCGCCGACGACGTACGCGGCGGCGACCACCCGCAGCAGCCCGGCGATGGACTCGTCGTCGGTGTCGAGCGCCACCGCCGGCACCGTGGTGGCGGCGGTGGCCAGTCCGGAGAGCACGCGGCCGGGACCGACCTCGACGAAGAGGTCGACGTCCTTGGCGGCGGCGGAGATCGCCTGGGTGAACAGCACCGGGTCGGTGATCTGCCGGCGCAGCAGCGCCGGCACGTCCGTGTCGGCGGGCAGTGCGCCGCCGGTGACCGTGGAGACGATGCGCCGGCCCACCGGGCCGAAGGTCTCCTCGGCCAGCGCCGCGCCGAAGGCATCGGCGGCCGGCGCCACCAGCGGCGAGTGGAAGGCGTGCGAGACCGGCAGCGGGGTGCTGCCGAGACCCTCGTCGCGGGCCCGCTGACCGGCGGCGTTCACGGCCTCGGCCGTACCGGCCACCACCGTCTGGGCCGGCCCGTTGTAGCTGGCGACCACCACCGGAAGGTCGGCGGTGATCCGCTGCACCACCTCGGGCGGGGCGCCGATGCTGGCCATCGTGCCGGAGGAACTGTGCTCGCTCATGATGCGTCCGCGCAGTGCCGCGATCCGCAGCAACGCCTGGTCGTCGATGGCATCAGCCCAGTTGAGCGCGGCGATCTCGCCGAGGCTGTGACCGACCGCGAGGGTGGCGTCCACGCCCAACATCGACAGGGCCCGGACACCGGCGAGCGCGCCGGTGACGATGCGCGGCTGGGCGATCTCGGTGGCCACCATGTCGCCGGAGGTCGGCAGCTTCGCCTCCTGGTAGACCTCGTCGACCTCGGCGAAGCGCCGGCGCAACCCACCGCCGGAGGTGCCGCGTCCGGAGCCCTGGCCGGGAAAGAGAAAGCCGATTCGGCCGGGGCCGGTGGTGTGGCCGAGGAATGCCTTCCCGTCCTGGCCGAACAGCTCGACCTCGCCCGCGTCGAGCGCGTCCCGGATCCGCCGCAGTTGCCGCTGCGCGTCGTCGGGCGAGGAGACCAGCACCGCCGCCCGGTAGGGCAGGTCACGCAACTCCCGATGCAGCGTGGCGGCCAGGTCGGCGAGCTGGGCGTACGCGATCCTCGGGACGAACTCGATGAGGCGGTCCAGCCGCTCGCCCAACTCCTGCGGCGTGGCGGCGTCCACCACGAACAACTCGGTGTCCTGCAGGGACGCCGCCAGCGCGCGAGTGCGGCTCTCCAGCCGGGCCCGGCGACGCGGGCTCGGGTTCTCCAGGACCACGTGGGTGTTGATGCCGCCGAACCCCATCGCGGTGATCCCGGCGCGCACCGGAGTCTCCGCGGGCCAACGCTCGGCCTTGCGCACGGCACGCAGGGCCGCCGCCTCGCCACCGAACAGCTCGTGCGGGTCGACGCAGCCGATGGTCGGCGGAATCACCTCCTGGTGCACCGCCATCGCCGCCTTGATCAGGCCGGCCACCCCCGCGGCGGCCTTGGTGTGGCCGATCATGCCCTTGATCGAACTGATCGCCGCCGGTGGCGCGCCCGCGTCTGCCGCCATCCGGGCCTGCGACAGTGCCCGCAGTTCCGTGGCGTCGCCGACCGCGGTGCCGGTGCCGTGGCCCTCGAACATGCCGACCGTCTCGATGCCGAACCCGGCCCGCTCGTACGCCCGGCGCAGCGCGAGCTGGTAGCCGCTGATCTCCGGGCGGGTGATGCCACCGCGCCCGTCGGAGGAGATGCCCCACCCGGCGATCGTGGCGTAGACCCGGTGCCCGGCCTGGCGTGCCTCCGATTCACGCATCAGCACCACCATGCCGCAGCCCTCCCCGGGCCAGAACCCGTTGGAGCCACGGTCGTAGACCCGCATCTCCCCGGTGGCCAGCGCGCCGGTCTTGGCGAAGCCGATGATCTCGAACGGGTCGATGGAGAGGTCCACCCCGCCGGCCACCGCCACGTCCAGCTCGCCATCGACCAGCGCCTTGCAGGCGGTGGCGACCGAGAGCAGGGACGACGAGCAGGCACCGTCCACGGTGTAGCCGCCGCCCTTGAGGTCGAAGTGGTTGCAGATGCGTCCGGCGATGGTGTTGGAGAGCCCACCGGCGAGCGTGTCCTCGTCCACCGCCGGGAACGGCGCCTTGAAGGTCGCCTCGAAGCTGTCCAGGAACGAGGCGAGCTGATCGTCGTCCCACTCCTGTTCCTTGAGCGCGGCGGCGACCATCCGCCGGACGAACGGCCACCGCAGGCGCAGTTGGTTGGCGCGGGAGAACTCGCCGGTCAGCGTGTTGCCCACCACCACACCGGTACGCTCCCGGGGCGCGCCCTCCGCCATCGGGAAGCCCGCGTCCGCCAGTGCCATCGCGGCCACGTCCAGCGCCAACCAGTGGGTGAGGTCGGTGGAGCGGTAGGTGCTGCCGGCCACCTTGTAGGCGATCCGGTCGAACTCGTATCCCTCGATGACGGCGGCGTGGCGGGCATAGAAGCGGTCCGGGGTGCGCGGATCGGGATCCCAGTAGTCTTCCAGCCGCATCCGCTCGTCCGGCAGCCGTCGGAAAGCACGGCGGCCGGCCAGTGCGTTCTCCCACAACTCCCGCGGCGACGTGGCGTCCGGGAATCGGCACGCCATCCCGACGACGGCGATCCTGGTCATACAGATCAACCTTTCCTCCAGGGCCTGTCGGCAGGTGCGGCCCAGCGATCGTGACGGTCTGTGGGTAACGTGGCGGTCGCATTTCTCTGCGCACCGCGCCTCAGTGACACTTCCGCATTAATCAGCGAAGAAGTGCTCAGCACCTCAAGCTTTCCTGGGAAATGTGATCCCGCGCAGCCCATAATCGGCCGCACTAGCATCGTCGCAGGCCAGCAATTACGGCGTCTTCTTCAGCGTTGCGCAGTGAAGGGCCGGAAACGCACATTGCACCCACCCTTTTGCCGGCGGTCGTGATGGACCGCCGGCCACAGGATGGGTGCCAGCCGGGGATGTGGCGGGTCAGCTCCCGGGCAACCGGGTCAGGACGAATCGGGCCCGGACGGCAGCGCGCCACCGCTCGTAGGCGGGCACCTCATCGCCCTCACCCAACGCGCCGGCCACCTCGTCGGCGATGACTGCCGCAGCGGCCACATCGCAGTCGCCGAGTGCCCGCATCGCGACCTCGCTGTGCTCGGGCACGTAGCCCGACCAGGCCCGCGCCTTGGCAGCGAACGCCGCGCCCTGGGCGAGGTCCGGGGCGTACGCTCCGGCCGCCGCGCGCAGCCCGGCAAGCGCTGCCGCGTCCGCCCCACCGGCGAACGTCGCGGCCAGCCCCAGACCGCTCCACAGGTCGGCACGGCGTTCGACGGCGAACCGCTCCACGGCGGCCACGCAGTCCGGTACGACGGCCCCGTGGATGAACCAGATCGCCCGCCCGACACCCTGGTCCGCCGCACGCGGGAAGTAGGCCGGCGCGCCCTGCCACGGGTACGGGGCGGGCTGTTGCTGACCGTCGAGGTAGCGGGCGGTGTCGAAGTACGCCTTGTCAAAGCCGTACCCGTCGACGGCCAGCCAGCTCATCGTCGGGTGGTACGGCGAACCCGTGAGATCGGGGACCACCTTGCGCCACAGCACCCGGGGCAGCCGGGCCATGGCGAAGCCGATGCCGATGTAGGCGAGGAAGAGATGCGGCTGACCCGGCCCGCGCAGCAACTCCTCCGTCCGCCGGCCCCGTCGACCGGTGGCGTCCCGCACCGTGTAGGCCATCGTCGCGCCCTCGTACGCGAAGCCGCGCAGCTCCGGGTCGACGAGCTCCAGGCGGTGCTCCAGGTCGGCCAGGTTGGAGCCCTCGATGCCCCACTCGAAGCCGCACACGACCGCCTGTGGCACCGCTTCCAGCTTCCGCGTCGCGGCCGACGGGGCCGCCGGGAAGCCTCGACGCCGGAAACTGACCTCGTCCAGCGACGGTGCCAGGGCCAGTCTCCGTAGGGTTCCGAGTGTCGTCGCCATGGCACTCCCTCTCTGCCGCAGGTGTGCGTCCAGCACCCGTCCCATCGTGGGTGCCGCCGGCCGTCGGCGGCGTCTCCTCGCGTGCTGACCTGCGACCCGTGCTGACCTGCGACGCAGGCTTACCTGCGACCCGTGCGTTACCTGCGGCGGGGCCCGCGCACCATGAGCACGACCACCGTCGTGATCAGCAGGAGGTTCAGGATGAGCAGGGCCCCACTGGTCGGATCCGTGGGGTCGTGGTCGTGACCGCTCGCGGCCACCTGACTCCCGGCGGGCGTGGGCGCGGGTTCGGCCAGACCACCCACCCGGAACGCGCTGATCCCGCTGAACTCGGCGCCGTCGGCCATCCGGACGTGGTAGGCGATCCGATAGTCGCCGAGATCGGTGACCGTCACCGGCAGCACCACCTGGTTGTTCCGCACGAGCAGTTCCCGGGCGGGCAGGGAGACGCCGTCACGCGATACGACCAGGTGCATCTCCTCGACCGCGGGCTCGCCGCTGAAGGTCAGCGCGACCTCCGCGGGACCAGCCGCCAGCGCCGCGCCGTCGGCGGGGGTGACCTCCCGCAGCTCCACCGACTGGCTCGACGCCCACCAGGTGAGCAGCGCCACGGCGAGCACCACCACCCCGACGGCAGCCGCCGCGACCCGCCGCGGCCAGGTACGGCCATCGGCGGCGGGCGGCGGCTGCGCGACGCTCGAGGTATCGGCGGTCATGCCCCGGAGACCGAAGCCAGCTGCTGCGGCGGGCGACAGCTGCAGTCCATCTGCTCAGCCTCGGCGTTACTCGGACGCAGGTGCAGGTACATCGCGATGACCATCGGTATGAACACGATGGTGTTGTAGAACAGGTGCAGCTCCACCCGGGGCAGCACGAGTTGCAGGATGCTGGTCGGCACCGCCTGGCCCGCGATGGTGAAGCCGAGCTGCGCCTGGAGCAGCAGCAACAGGTGCTCGATGTGGTGCCAGAACTGGATGGCCAGGGCCACCGTCCACCAGGTTCGTGCCCGGCCGACGAAGCCCTGCCGGAGGACCCACAGCCCGACCAGCATGACGATCGCGTACCCGTAGTGCAGCCACTCGGAACTCACCAGCCACGGGAAGTACTGTCCCAGGACCCCCCGAGAGGCGGGCCGTTCCCAGCCCAGGGCCCAGATCTGGAACGCCTGTGTCAGGTGCTCGGCCCAGTGTGCGATCACGATGACCATGAAGATGTTGAGCGCCGCCCGATGATGGCGCCCGTTCAGAGAGTCCAGCAGCCCGCCGCTGGTCGCCGGTTTCGTACTGACGCTGCTCACTCGCGCTCCTCTTTAGACGGACGATCGCCGGCTAGCGACCGATGCGGGTGTGCGCCCGGAGGTCAAGCCTGGCAAGGAAAGCGCGGTCCCCACATCCTCCATATTGCTCAATACTTCGGCAATGATCGATGGAGCTGTACCACCCGATCCGCGTGGGAAAGTAAGAGGTTTCAGTGACTCGTCTGCGCCGGCACGTGTCGCGCACCGATGGCGCGGGCCGCGACGTAGCTCGCCCACGCGGCGGCCCGCACCAGCGTCGCATCCTCGACGTGGTGACGGCGGAACTCCTCGATCACGTGCTCGTCGACCTGATAGGAGGCGACCGCGGTGAGCAGCGCGAGGCGCGCGGCGGCAGCATCGGCGGCAGCTAGCCCCGAGACCGTGCGCTCGCACCACTCCCGGCTGACCCCGGTGTCCTCCCCACGCCAGCCCGCCAGATGCTCACGGACCAGGTCCCGGACCACCGGACTGAGCGCCCGTTCGCCGGCCGCCTCCAGCGCCGCGTACGACCGGGCCACCGCGGCGGCGACGACGGCGCTGCCCCGCGCCCAGGCGGCGTCGGCCGGCAACGGCGCGTCGGCCAGGAACCGCAGCGAGCGGCCCGGCTCCCGGGGCGTACGCAGGGTGGACTGAAGGATCGCGCTGATCCCCCGCTTGAGCCGCCGCCGCGCGCCCGGTGGCAGCCCGGGCGGCAGCAGGAAGTTGGACAGGAAGACGTTCACCATCCGGGTCAGGTAGTGGAAGCTGACCACGACGCCGACCAGTTCCGCGCGGGCCACGGGGCCGGCCATCGGCGGCTCCAGCGCGGGTCCGTCCGCGAGGTGTGCGGTCCGGGCCCACTGCGCCGCCCACCGGGTGCGGGCGTCGAGGACGTCCTCGATCCGATCGGCCGCTACCGCCTCGGCGTCGTGTTCGGTGGCCAGGTCGTACATGCCGACGCTGTGCATGTCCACGCAGTACGGACAGATGTTGGCCACCGACACGGCCGAGGCGACCGCTTCCTTACCGGCCCGGTCGACAACCCCACCGGTCATCAGCGGCTCTCGCATCAACATCCAGTACGCCGCGAGCGTCTCGGGCGCCGGCGAGTGCAACAGCGCGGGCGGGATCACCAGCCGCTGCTCCTCCTGGATCTGACCGTAGATCCCGGCGATCATGCCGGTGGCGGCACCTACCGAGACCGGAGTGACGTACTTGACCTGGCGCTGCACCACGGATGAGGCGACCCGTCTGGCGACCATCTGCTGCTCCGTTACCTTCGACCGCCGATGGCATTGCGCACGGCAGGAGAACTAAGGATCCGCCGCGCCCGCCCGGGACTGGGCGGGCGCGGCGAGACGGCGGTTCAGGGACGGGCACCGGCGAACTGGCCGGGGGCCCGCCCCGGCCCGGCCGGGCCCCGGTACGCCTGCGCGATGTCGAGCCACCGGTCTGCGTCCGGCCCATGCGCCACCAGTGCCGTGTCGGCGCGGTGCCGGCGGCGCGTGACCAGCAGGCACAGGTCCACCGCCGGTCCGCTGACCGACTGCGTCGCGTCGCTCGGGCCGAACGTCCACTGCGCGCCCGAGGGAGCCGTCACGTCGAGCCGGATCGGCTGCGTGGGCGGGTCGATGCCCCGGACCAGGTAGCCGAAGTCCCAGGTGCGGGCGGCGAAGGCGACCAGGTGCCGGATCCGGTCGGTGCGGTGCGGTCGCACCCCGACGGTGTCGGCGATGTCCTGGCCGTGGGCGAACAGCTCCATCATCCCGGCCGCCGCCAGGACTCCCGCCGGCAGCGGTCGTACCAGCCATGGCACCAGATGCTCCGGCGCCACCTTCGCCAGGGCCCCCTCGGCGGCGGCGCGTTCGGCGCGCCAACGACCCAGTAGCGCCTGCGGCGGGGCGGCCAGGTACGGCTGGAGCGCGGCGTTGACGTTGGCGTCGAAGTCGTCGCCGAGTTGCGTGAGCAGGTTCTGGAAGGCCTCGGGCTGCGCCGTTGCCATCGCGGCGAGCCGGAAGGTCGCGGCCAGGTGGGCGACCTGGTGCTTGACTGTCCAGCCGGGTGCCGGTGTGGGCCGGTCCCAGTCCGCGTCGTCGAGGCGGGCAACGATCTCGTCGAGTTCATCGCCTTCTTTGGTCAGGTCGGCGACTACCTGATTGGTCTGGGTCACGTTCGGTCCTCTCCTGGCCGGTGAGCCGTGTCGGGATCCCGGTCGGCCGAACGTATCCCCGGCGCGCGGCCCGTTCCTCTCCGAGAATGCGGAACCCGGCGGTCCGAGCCGCCGGACACCGGACACCGGGTGGCGACCTGCTGACCACGGTCAGCAGCGCATGCCAGGAGATGCAATTCACCGCTTCGTCCCGTCCTGACTGGCCGGGCCGATTGCATACTCTCGCAGTAATATCGCCCGTGTATGGCCATGCGACGTGCCACATCGTCCAGCCCGCACGACCCGTCGACTCACCCGGCGCCATCGCCTCCGAATGCGGGCGGACAATCCACGCCGGAGCCGAACCGTCAACCGCACATCAGCGCCAGTCATCACACAGTCACTAACATCCATCCGGCGTACGCCGCTTTCCGCAGCCGTCCCCCGCGCCAGAGTCGACCCGAAACACAACGCCGAGGGCGCTCCCCTGTTAATCGATTTGTTGATGCACCCGAAGGATACGATTCATCGCCGCCACGGAATCAACAGATAACGCATCGCGCATGCACCCATTCCGGCCAGAAAAACTATTCGGAAAAGAGATCCGACTGGCCGCCGACGGCCGCTCGCGACAGGAGCGAGCACCTCCAGGGGCGGTCGCTCAAGGTAGTCGTACGTTTACTTATCGCGATTATCGTTCGAGCCAATGCCACCTTTATCCGCATTAGCGCGGTACAACCTGTAACGGCTGGTCAAGGTGGGCATCGCCTAGAAAGTTCGGACGTGCCGCTATCCGCATAGAAACATATAACGCTCCCTGGCAGCAGGGGCACTGCCAGTGATCGATGCTCCTGGGCGATTGCCCGGCGCTGTCCGATGGCGATCGCCGCTATGGTCAACCGCTCAGAGATCGGCTAGCCTCGACCGAAAGCACGACGACCTGACAGCAAGCAGACAGACACATAAAATGTGTACGCAGAAACACTCTCGATGCCCACCATCAGCATCGATAATGCAGATTATTGAATCCCATTGACAGACAATTCTCACGCAAAGTTGATAGTGCCGGACGAAGGCTCTGCCACGATCCGTTTTCTAGGGGGAGGCATCATGAGGGGCTCCAGCGCGCAGGCCGCGGGCCGCCCGACCACCGCCACGCGAACCCCGGACGGGTGAGCTCAACCGGACATGCGAGTCGGGGACGCTCGACGGCGTGAGCTGCCGACCGATGCGCCTCGTCGAACCCCGGCCCGCCAACGCCCCGGACAGCCCGTGACGCCTACGCGATGAAACACCACCGGGTCACCGGGTTCCAGCTGCGAGAACCTCACGACCACGCCGTTTACCAGCCGGGGGCTGCACATGCGCATTTCTGACCTGAGCAAACGCACAGGCGTGCCCGTCGCCACGATCAAGTTCTACCTCCGGGAGGGGCTGCTCCCGCCCGGCCAGCCGACCGGCCGAAACCAGGCCCGGTACGGCGAGTCCCACCGTCGTCAGCTGTTCTTCATCCGGGCACTGACCGGTATCGGCCAGCTCGAACTCTCGTCCGTCCTGGAGCTGCTGTCAGCGATCGACGACGACCGGCCGCCGCTCTCCGACCTGTACGCCGCGGTCAGCCGGGCGATACACCCGCAGGACAGCGGCTCGACGGCCGACAACGACGTGGAGCTGGTCCGGCAGGAGGTCGACCGCTTCATCGGGGCTCTCGGCTGGACGGTGGATCCCGCCGCGCCGGGCAGGGCTCGCCTGGCACGGGTGGTGTACGCCCTCCGCCAGTTGGGCTGCGGGGATGGCATCGACTTCTTCCGGCCGTACGCGTTGCTCGCGGAACAGTTTGCGGACCGCGAGTTGAGCCTGTTGCCCACCGACGGCGACGTCGACCGGGGCGCGGCCGCAGCCCGAGCCGTTCTCTTCGACGTGGCGTTGTCCGCGCTGCGGGGAATGGCCCAGGAGCACCTCGCGGCACAGCGGTTCGGGAGAATCGCTCCGGAGCCACGAGACGAACGGGCTGACGAACCGCAGGTTCCGTCGGTTCGCAGCTGACCCGTCGATGGTCGACGACAGTCGATCGGCGAGCGGTGGCGGCGGGAGTCCGGGGCCGAGCGGTCGAACGCCGGCGGTGCCCTCGACCGGCATGGTGCCGGCCGCGCCGGTGTCCGAAATAGATCTGGCCGGTCCGGCCACATCAGGCGGTCGAGGTGCTGCTGCCGGACCGCCCGGGATACGGCGCGCCTACGCGGCGTCCGTCAACGTCCCCGTCGCGTCCGGCTGGTCGCCGCTGACCAGGCTGAGGGCGTACATCCGGACGTCGAGCAGGGCGCGCAGGACCGGTGCGTCGAGGGCTCCGGCCGGTTGCAGGACCAGGTCGGTGGAGACGGGCACGTGCGGGCGGATCGTGATCGGTCCGGCGGCCCCGACGGACGCCGGGCGGTCGGTCCGGTCACGGACCGGGCCGGCGCCCCGCTCGCGGATGGTGACCGCCTGGGCGAGTAGGTACCAGCTACCCGGTGGGGGGTTGTCGAAGACGATCCGGTCCGCCTGCCGCAGCACGGCACAACGCACCGGGCGCCCCTCGGGAACGGGGTCGGCGAACAACCCGACGAAGATCACCGCGTCTGGATCCGGACGGGGCGACCGGACGTGGCAGGTGAGGTGCGCGCTGCGGAAGCGGACGGCCTCGGCGCAGGCACGAGCCCCCGGGGCGTGGCCGGCCCGGCGGCGGTAGGTGGTGGGGGACATCCCGACGTTGCGGCTGAACCGGGTGCTGAAGGTGCCGACGCTGGTGTAGCCGACGCTGATGCTGATGTCGGCGACCTTCATCGAGGTAGCGACCAACAGTTCCTTGGCCCGCTGTAGCCGAAGGGCGGCGAGGAAACGCCCGGGAGAAACCCCCGTGACCCGTTGGAACATGCGAGTGAAATGGAACTTGCTAAACATCGCCTCGCGGGCTAGATCCGCCACGGTAATTGGCGCGTCCAACCTTTCCTGCATGGCCGCAATGGCTCTTAGAACGGCCGTTTCCGAATTCTCACCCATCAGGTCCTCCCCTATAAGGAAATGCCGGATTAGCACCGTTTGAGGGCAGCACACGATCGGCCAGACTTGGCCTGAGCAGGTAACTTAGGTAAGTGAGTTTCGATGTCCGTCAATTAGGTGAAGCTTTCCCGCAAGGCTAACCGAGCGACCCGCGCCGGGCAAGCCCTCACACCCAGACGGTCCCACCGTCACTAAGCGCAATCGTCGAGCAGGATGGATACCGGACATAGCCAATTCCGATTATACGAACGGGCGGCGCAGCGGAAACACGAACCGTGATTCGGGTGTGCTAACCGCGCTACCCCGGGTTATCGATGCAGATCGTCGAACAGTCGGACGGCGATCCGACGCGCGGCGGCCAGGGACGACCAGGCCGTGACGCGGATCAGTGCCGCATCGTCGAGCCCGGCGGCCCGCAGGTCGGCGAGGTCGGTGTCGGTGACCCGGTGCGGCGCCCACGCGGTCAGCAACGCCAACCTGGCCAGCGGCCGATCCGCCGGGGCAACGCCGGTCAGGTGACCGGCGAGCCAGTCGTCGATGAGCAGCCCGGGTGGAGTGGCGTCGGGATCGTCGAGGCCCGTGGCCACGACCGCCCGCACCTGCGATGGGATGGCGGCCGTACCGGCCCGGTCGACCGCGTGGAACCCGCGGGCCAGGGCGTCCGCCATGGCCGAACCGGTGGCCGCCCACGCCAGGTCCTCCGGTGCCGGCGCGGCCGGCAGCAGCTCCGTGGCGAGCCCCGCCGGCAGGCCCACCCGGGCGAAGTGCCCGAAGATCCGTACCGCCATGCGCCGCGCCAGGGCATGTCCGCCGCGCGGGATGGGTAGCAACGGCGATTCGCCCAGGTACACCGTCACCATCCGGTTGATGTAGTGGAACATCATCGCCACGCCGATGAACGACGGCGCACGGTCCACCTCGAACGGAGCCCGTCGGCGGGCGCCCGCCGCGCGGTGTCCGCTGGCGGCGGCCCACATCGTCAACTCGCGGAGCCAGGGATCGTCGATCTGGTCAACATGCCCCGTGACGACCCCGGAGGAGAGGCCGTCCCCGCCCACCCCGGCGAACGCGGCGCCGTGCACCTCCACGCAGTACGGACACGCGTTGGCGCGGGACACCGCCGCGGCGACCGCCTCCTTGGCGGCGCGATCCGCGGGATCGCCGGCCAGGAGCGTCTCCCGCAGCATCATCCAGACGGCGGCCAACGTCTCCGGTGCGGCGGCATGCAGCGCGACCGGTGGGGCGAGCATGCCGAACTCGGCCTCCATCTGACCGTAGACCCGCACCACGACACCGGTAGCAGACCCCGGCGGCACCGGGGCTATCCGGCGGATGTGACTCAGCGACGCCCGCCGGGCCGAGCGTGAGAACAACGACGACACGGCAGATTCCTCTCGCGCTACGACACAGCTCGGCACCATCGTCCGGGAGCCGCCGGCGCGCAGACATCTTCCGCGTTGCCCGGCGGGACGACCGGTTCCGGTGACACCGTACGGCTCGCTCGCCACCACGCCGGACACGTCGGCACCGGGACGATCCCCGCACACCAGGAGACGCGGTCGAGCGGGGTGCCATCCACGATGTACTCACGGCAACACCGGCCGTGGCCCGTACCCGTCCAACCCACACCAGCGGAGGCCGCACATGTCGACGTGGCACAACCTGCGACGGCGCATCATGACACCGAACGTCTCGGAGACACGGGTCGACGTCCGCGGCTTCCACGTGAAGTCTCCGGCGGCGGTGGAGCGGTTGGAGACCGTCGGCCGCTCCTTCCTCGCCGGCTTCGGGGCGGCCGCCGCGACCGGCCGCCCCGAGGACATCGCCGCCGAGTTGGCCACCCTCTCGGCCACCTTCCGTGGCTTCGCGTACGAGGGCGCCGGCATGGCCTTGGCCATCCTGGACGCGCTACCCGGCCGCTCCCGCCACGTGCGCGACTTCCTGGCCGGGCCCGGCGCCGACCACGTGTACATGGTCTACGTCGGGGTCGGCTGGGCAATGGCACGCCTGCCCCGATTCCGCTGGCACACGCTGCACGCGCCGGATCCGCTGCTGCGCTGGCTGATGCTGGACGGGTACGGCTTCCACCAGGCGTACTTCCACACCCGGCGGTACGTGCACGAGCAGTTCCGCTCCCCGCGTCTCGCGGCGCGCGTGCCGGGCCCCGCCTGGCACGTCGACCAGGTGATCGACCAGGGCATCGGCCGGGCCTGCTGGTTCGTCGGCGGCGCCGACCCGGCGCGCGTCGCCGCCCTGCTCGACGCGTTCCCCGAGGCACGGCGCGCCGACCTGTACAGCGGCGCCGGACTGGCGGCAACCTACGCCGGCGGCGTAGACCGGAGTGAGCTGCAAACCTTCGCCAGGGCTGCCGGGCCCTACCGTGGCTGGGTCGCCCAGGGTGCGGCGTTCGCGGCCGCGGCCCGGCTCCGGGCGGGACTGGTCGTGCCCCACAACGAGTTGGCGACCCAGGTGTTGTGCGGGACCGACGTCGCCACCGCGGCCGCAGCCACCGACACCGCTCGCGAGGGCCTTACCGAGAACGGCGTCCCCGCCTATGCGCAGTGGCGGGAGCGCATCACCGAGATGTTCTCGGGGCACACCGGCGCCACGCCGATCCGGCAGGGGCGTCCCGAAAGCTGACCGGTCTCCGGTCCGCGTCGCGGTCAGGCCGGTCCTCAGGCGGGACCGTGCGCTCGTCCCCCCGCCCGCCCTCCTCGCGCAAGCCAAGAGGTGACCGCGACAACCGGGCGCACCACGATGGGGTTCCGGCCCGGAACGTTGACGAGAGGGCGTACCCATGCCACCCGAAGTCACGGAGCTTGACGTCTCCGAGATCATGACACTTGAGGCTTTCGCGGACACGATCATCCCGGGCGAACGCCGACACCCACAGGACCGGGCCATCGCCGGCGCCGCCAGCGGCGGCGGAGCCGTCGCCAGCGGAGCGGTCGACCTCATGACCTCCGTGGAAGGCGGCCTCGCCGGGATGCTGGAGAGCCTGGCGATCGGGCTCAACGACCACGCCCAGGCGTACGCCGACCGACACGGGCGCGTGCTCGACTCCGAGGTGCCCGCCTTCGTCGCGCTCGACTTCGCCGACCGGACGGCACTCGCCGCCGAGCTGATGGCGCCCGGCTACCCCGAGCAGGACCTGTGGGTGCCACTGGCCATGTTCAGCGCCATGGCCTGGGATACCGGAGCGTCGGTGCACACCACCGAGGCCATGGCGGCCGGGCACCCCGGCCTGACCACCATGCGCTTCGCCCCGCCGGACGCCGACGGGTTGTGGCGTTTCCCGGACTACTCCTACCGGCGCCCCCTCGCCTCCGTCCACCCACAGACCACGCCCTCGGGAGATCCCGCATGACCACCATCGAAAGTACGGACGTCCTGGTGATCGGCAGCGGCTTCGGCGGCTCGATCCCGGCCTACCGGCTCGCCGCAGGCGGCGCCCGGGTCGTCGTGCTGGAGCGCGGGCCCTGGCTCACCGGCAAGGACTTCGACCACGACTTCAAGTTCGGCAGTTCGAGCACCCGGGCGTTCGAGTTCACCATGGGCGACGGGATGAACATCCTTGGTGGCAACTGTGTCGGTGGCGGCAGCGTCGTCTACTTCGCGGCCATGCCCCGGGCACCACGACACGCCTTTTCCCGGATGGGCGGGGCGGGACGCCGGATGTGGCCCAAGTCCATCGACAGGACCGCGCTGGACCCGTGGTACGACAGGGTCGCCGAGGCGCTGCCGATCACTCCTCAGGATTGGAACGACGTCACCTACTCCGGCGGCCTGTTCGCCGCGGCGTGCACGCATGCCGGCCGTACCGCGAACCCGGTGCCGGCGGCCATCGACCGCGCCAAGTGCACCAACTGCAACTGGATGATGTCCGGCTGCCGGTTCGACGCCAAGCGCTCGCTGTTGCTCAACTACCTGCCGGCCGCGGTGGCGCACGGTGCGCAGATCCGGCCGCTGCACGAGGTCCAGCGCATCTCCCGTACCCCCGAGGGCTACCGCGTGCACTACAACACCGTGGACGAGGTGGACTATCGCGTCGTCACGGGCAGCGGCGCCATCGACTGCCGGATCGTCGTCGTCGCGGCCGGGGCCGCGGCCACGCCCGCCATCCTGCAGCGTTCCGAGGACGACCTGGGCGCCATGCCCCCTGCGGTGGGCCGGTACTTCTCCGGCAATGGCGAGCGGCTCAACACGGCGGTGATGAACGAGCAGAAGATCCGGGAGGTGCTCGGCCTCAGCCGGGGCGACGGCATCGCCTACGAGGCGTACCAGATCGGCAAGGGACCGGTCTGCGCCAGCTGGGACAAGCTGGACGAATCTCTTCCCGAGTTCAGCCGCCACTCGCTGGAACAGCTGTACTTTCCTCCCGGCTTCGGCACCATTCTCGCCCAGGTACGCGACGCGACCGGGCCGAGCTGGTTCGGCACCGAGAAGAAGGAGCTGCTCCGCCGGTGGCAGTCCTGGCTGACCGTCTTCATCATGTCCGAGGACGACAACGAGGGCGTCTTCGGCCCGCCGCCCACGATCGGTAACGCCGACCGGATCTCCCAGCAGATGCTGAGCAAGGGCCCCCTGCGCTACCGGCCCACGGCCAACACGCTGGCCGGCTGGGAACGGGCCGATGCGGACGTGCGTGACATCCTCGAACGGGACGGGCTCGCCGAGGTGATGCCGTGGAGCAACGACGTCATCGGCGCCTACACCGTGCATCCGCTCTCCTCCTGCCGCATCGGCGATGATCCGGACACCTCCGCCCTGGACGACACGCACGAGCTGCGCGACCATCCCGGCATCTTCGTGACGGATGGCTCGGCCGTGCCCGGGGCGTTGACCGTCAATCCGGCCTTCACGATCGCGGCGCTCGCCGAGCGCGCGGTGCCGGGAATCGTGGAGGCGGCTGCTCGGCGCGGGGTACGGACCCGTTACGTGGCGGATCCGCCAGGGGCCGTCACCAGCGCCCGGGGCTCCCGGGTCGACGTCGCGGCCTAGGAACAACTCGGCCGGGGCCCGACGCGTCGGGCCCCGGCCGAGAACCGTTCAGGGCTTGGGCACCTCGAACAGACCAGGAAACTTGTTCACGAGCGCGAGATTCCCGCGCGCCCGCAGGCGGCCGCGCAGAAACAGCATCCGCGCGTCCGCGTTGCCGGTCGTCATCTTCACGAAGTCGACCCCGTCGATGCGGAGGACGAGCCGGGGCTTGCGCTCCGGCCGCCCGGACACGACGCACCGGCCGTCGGCGATCCGCAGCTCGAACACGTCGTCCGCGCCGTCCGCACGACCGGTGACCCGCCAGTGCACCACCGCGTCCAGGGTTCCGGCCCGGTCGGCCCGAAACACGTCCGGCATCCCGCGCACGAGTCCATCGAGAACGGCGGTCCGTCGGTGGCCGGTGAGCATCTCCGTCAACTCCGCGTCCGATGCGGCCTTCACCTGCCGGGCGAAGACCATTCGGTCCTCGCCCGGATCAACCGTGATCGCCATCGACCACTCCCTTCGGTTCGCTGACAAACCCCGGCCGCATCAGGCCGCGGCACCCTCACCCAGGTACGGCGAGCGCCCTGCCTGCTCCGCCTGCTGCGTGGCCCGGGCGTACGTTCGCACGTCGAGTAGAGCCAGCAGCACCGGCGGATCCAGCGCGCCCATCGGACGCAGCACCAGGTCGGCGGAGATGACCGAGTTCGACCGGACCAGCACCGGCCCGTGACTCGCCACCGACACCGGGCGGTCGGGGCAGGCGCAGTCCGCGACCGGGTGCGCCGCGTGCCGGCCGACCGACTGGGCGAGCAGATACCACGTGCCGAGCGGTACCGAGCTGAAGCTGACCCGCCCGGGACGATCCAGCACGGCGCAGCGCACCGGTGGCCCCTCGGGGATCGGCCCGGGGAAGAGGCCCGCGAAGATGGGCGCGTCGCCGTCCGGCCCAACGGTGTGCAGACCGAAGGTGAGCCGCGCGTTGGACGGAGACCCGGCACGGGCCCCGGCGTCGACGTGGATCGCCGGCGCGAAGCCGGCGCGACGCCGGTACGCCGTCGGGGACATCCCCACGCTGCGGCTGAAGCGGCTGCTGAACGTGCCGACACTGTTGTAGCCGACCTCCACGCTGATGTCGGCCACGTTCATGCCGGTGGAGACGAGCAGATGCTTCGCCTGCTGCAGGCGCAGAGCCGACAGGAAGCGTCCGGGCGAGATGCCGGTTACGCGCTGGAAGAGGCGGGTGAAGTGGAACTTGCTGAACATGGCGGCCTTGGCCAGGTCGTCCACGGTCAGCGGCTCCCCCAAGCGATCCCGCATGACCTCGATGGTGCGTAGCACGGCCCGTTCGGCAGCGTCTGCCATGACAAATGACACCTCCGATTCCCACCAGCGGTAATCCACCCAAACCGCCCGAAGCGTTACGCAGTTTGCTGCAAGCAATTTACTTTTACAAATTGCTCACGGTGCCAAGAATAGCCGGGCAGAAGATGCGCGGGCAACACGTCGACCGCGCTCCGCAATATCGAAGTAAACAATGGATACCCGCACTTCTCGCTTTCCGTACATCCAGGACGGCGGTTGCGCGGGCCCAAGGTCGGGCTCCGGACAGCGGTCCAACACGCCGCTGGCCAGGAAAAACTGCCCCACCGGCGCGCTCGCCGGCCGGCCCTGCGGTGCGGGACGGTCGAGATCGACCCGCAATTGCACGTGGGCACCTCCGTGCAGGCCGGAACGGACACCAGGAAACTATTCCACGCTGACAATCGGTCACGGCTGCGCCGTGCATCAACTTGCGAATTGCGCGACCTGGCCGCCGGCACGGCAATAATGAAGATGCATGCCCGACCGGCGGCTGGCAGGGTGTAGAGAAATCGGTGGCCAGTCACACAATGGTGGGCGGCCGTCCTCCTGCACCCGCGACGGGCGGCCGACGTACACCTCCGAATCACGGCCTGGTCGCCGTCGGCGCCGTCGCGGCGGGCGTCCCCCGCCGCGACGGGCCGCGCGCCGTCGACGCGTCGAGATGATGGCCCGCCACGCATTGACACCCCTCAGCGCTCCCCTGCATGGTCGGTAGATCCGTCTCCGTGTGGAAGGGCCACGATGGTCGACAGCGAGCACACCTACGTCATCGTCGGAGCCGGCCCTGCCGGGCTTCAGCTGAGTTACTACCTCCAGCAGCAGGGCGCCGACTACGTGACCCTCGAACGCGGCGATGGGCCGGGCTCGTTCTTCCGGCGTTTCCCGCGGCACCGCCGGCTCATCTCGCTGAACAAGGTGCACACCGACAGCACCGATCCCGAGATCCGCCTGCGGTGGGACTGGAACTCCCTGCTCAACGACTCCCCGGACCTGCTGTTCCCGAAGTTCAGCGACGAGTACCTTCCCGCAGCGGATGACCTGGTGCGATACCTCGCCGAGTTCCAGCGGGTGCACCAGCTCAACGTCCGGTACGGCACGACGGTCGACCGGATCGCCCGAGCCGGCGACGGCTTCACGATCACCACCGACCGGGGTACGCTGCGCGCCCGCTGTCTCGTCGTCGCCACCGGCTGGGGTCGGCCCTTCGTTCCGGCGATCAAGGGCATCGAACACGCCACCGGCTACGAGGAGATCGATCTGGACCCGCAGGCGTACGCCGGCAAGCGGGTGCTCATCATCGGCAAGGGCAACTCGGCGTTCGAGACCGCGTCGGCGATCCTCGGGAAGGCGTCGATGGTGCACCTTGCCAGCCGGCAACCGCTTCGGCTGGCGTGGAACACCAAGCACCCCGGCGACGTCCGCGGCCAGTACGGCGCGATCCTGGACAGCTACCAGTTCAAGACGCTGCACTCGGTGCTCGACTGCACCATCGACGAGATCCGCCCCGTCGACGGACGGTTCCAGGTGTCGATCACCTATACCCATGCGGACGGGGAGACGGCCCTACTCGACTACCACGCGGTGCTGCGGTGTACCGGCTTCCGGATGGACACGTCCCTGTTCGACGAGACGTGTCGACCCGACATGGTGCGCGACGGCCGGATGCCCGGGCTGCGTCCCGACTGGCAGTCGGCCAACGTCGACGACCTGTACTTCGCCGGCACGATCGCCCAGGACCGCGACGTCAAGCACGCATCGTCGCCGTTCATCGACGGCTTCCGCTACAACCTGCGCACGTTCACCCGGATCCTGCGGGAGCGGTACGACGACGTGCCGCTGCCGTCCACGACGACGCCGGCCGACGCCGCGTCCCTGGCCAAGTTGATGCTCGACCGGGTCAACTGGAGCTCGGCGCTGTGGACCCAGTTCGAGTACCTCTGCGACGTCTTCGTCCGCGACGACGCCACCGGCGACTTCCACCACTACGAGGACCTGCCGGAAGACTACGCGGTCGAGCGCTTCGCGGACGCCCCGCACTGGTACACGCTCGCGCTGCGGTGGGGTCGCGACGACTACGGCGACGTCTTCGCCATCGAGCGTCACCCGAC
This sequence comes from Micromonospora sp. WMMD1082, assembly GCF_029626175.1. NCBI lineage: Bacteria > Bacillati > Actinomycetota > Actinomycetes > Micromonosporales > Micromonosporaceae > Micromonospora > Micromonospora sp. WMMD1082. The sequence continues at coordinate 1,290,735 of NZ_JARUBM010000002.1, forward strand.
CCCCGATCGGGCCAGGGAGAGCGCCTTCATCCATCCGGTCATCCGCCGATACCACGGACCGCACCTGCGTGCCGAGCTGCATCTGCTGGAAGACCTGCTCGCCGAGTGGCGCCGCCCGGACCGGCACGTCGAGCCGCTGGTCGACTTCCTGGCCCAAGACCTCACCGACGCACCATGATCTCGTCCAGCGTCTTACGGGTCAGGTCGGGGACCCGGGCATCGGGTGCCGGGTAGCCCACCGGCATCACCACGTACGGGCGCTCCTCCGGAGGGCGCTCGCACACCTCGTTGAGGAAACGCATCGGGCTCGGTGTGTGCGTCAGCGTGACCAGGCCGGCGTGGTGCAGCGCGGAGATCAGCAGGCCGACCGCGATGCCGACCGACTCCTTGACGTAGTAGGGCTTCGGGCTGTGCGGTCCCTGGTGCACCTCGAAGACGACGATGACGGCTGGTGCGGTCTCCAGGAACGGCTTGTGCCAGTCGGTACCGAGTGCGGAGATGGCATCCAGCCACTCCGTTGAGGCGCGGCGGTGGTAGAACGTGCGTTCCTCGGCCTCCGCCGCCTCGCGCAGGCGGCGCTTGCGGGCCGGGTCGGTCAACACGACAAACCGCCACGGCTGCACGTTGGCACCGCTGGGCGCGGTCGACGCGGCTCTGATCGCGGCCTCGATCACCCCGTCGGGCAGCGGATCGGCGGCGAAGTCCCGCACCGAACGCCGCCGCGCCATCCGTTCCGCGAACCCCTCCGCCTCGCGCACCATGTCCGCCGGCGGCCTGCGGTCGTACCGGATCGGAATCGTCGGTAGTGGAACCGTGTCGGTCATCTGTCGCCTCCCGGCCGGGGTCCGTGTCACCAGCATCACGGAGGCCGGGCGTGCCGTCGTTACGCCAGCGTGCCGTCTTCGGCCACGGGCACCCCGGGCGCGGTCCGGGTGGCGAGTTCGTCGACCACGTCACCGAGGCACCCGCGACGGGCCGCGGCCGCCCGCTGCCGGGCCGCGCCGTCGCCCTCCTCGGCCAGCCGGGCCAGCCAGCCCTCGACCCGGCCGAGGTCACCCGTCTCCGCCAGCACCGGTCGGGCGACCTCGACCAGTCGCCCGGCGAGCACCGCGGCGGGTAGCACCGTGCCGCTGACGGTGTCGACACCGTGGCCGCCCATCCCGTCGCGGGCCGCCCGCCAGTACGCGAGCCGCATGACCTCCGAGGCGAGCTTCGGTCCTGCGTCGCCCCGGTCGACCGCCTCGCCGGCGACAGTCACCAGTGCGCGCACCAGGGCTGCGAGGGCAGCCGACTCCCCCGCGGTGACGGGCACGTCCGCAACCCGCACCTCGATCGTCGGCTTGTGCTCGGACAGCCGGAGATCCCAGAAGACGGTGCCACGATCGACCAATGCGCCCGCGTCGAGCAACGCATCCACGCGGGCGTCGTACTCCCGCGCGGAGGTCAGGAACGGCGGCGGGCCGGCGACCGGCCAGCGCTGCCAGGTGATGGTGCGCCAGCTCGCGTAGCCGGTGTCCCGCTCCGACCAGTACGGCGAGTTCGCCGTGAGCGCCAACAGCACCGGCAGGTACTGGCGCAGGTGGTTGCAGATCAGCACGGCGCGGTCCCGGTCGTGCTCCGCCACGTGGACGTGGACGGCGCAGATGGCGATGTCGTCATGCAGCCCACGGAACGTCGCGGTGCCGCGGTCCTGACGCGGGCCTTCGGTGATCGGCGGCGGCACCGCCCGGCCGAGGACTGGCGAGCCGCTCGCGATCACCCGCAGGCCCGCCGACAACGCGGCGGCCTGTATCGCGGCACGCCCCTCGGTCAGCTGTGTGGACAGGTCCGCCAGGCGGAGGCAGGGCTCGGTACGGGTCTCGACCTGCAACTTGGTGATCTCACCGCCCACCCGGGCGCCCAGTGCCCGCCGCGCCCGCTCGACCACGGTGGCTGCCTCGGGGACGACCTCGCCACGGCCGGCGTCAACGACGAGGAACTCCTCCTCGACCCCGAGCAGGGGGATTGATGATTCCGGCACCTGTCCCACAGTCACCCGCCTCGGCCCCTCGCCGCCGGCCGGTCGCCGACAGTGTGAAACCCTACGGGGCCGAGCTTGCCGCCGGAGACCCGACACGCTCCATGATGGACAGCTGGCTGACGATCCCGGCCAGCAGTGCGGTCCGCTCCGGCATGCGGTCGAGTTCGACGTACTCCTCGGGGGTGTGCGCGCCGCCGCCGACCGCGCCCAGGCCATCCAGGGTCGGCACGCCCAGGGCGGCGGTGAAGTTGCCGTCGGACGCGCCGGCCGCGTGTGCGCCGGCCAGGGTCGGGATGCCGAGCTGCTCCGCGACCCGCTGGGCGACTTCCAGCAGGGGCTGGGCGAGTGTCGGGGACATCGGGTAGCGGTTGACACCACCCTCCACGGCCAGCGTCGCGTCGGGAAGGACCGGCACCAGACCACGGATGGCCCGGTCGACGCGGTCGAGTTCGGCACCGGTCCAGGCCCGGACGTCCACGGCCACGCTGGCCCGCTCGGGCACCGTGTTGGTCGTGGTGCCGGCGGAGAGCAGGGTCGGTGTGACGGAGGTGCCGGTACGCGCCGCCGAATCGAGCGCCCGTAGCGTGAGGACCTGGTGGGCGACCTCGACCGTGGCGTTGACCCCGCGGTGCGGTTCGGTGCCCGCGTGGGCGGCCCGGCCGCGCACGGTGAGGCGGTACACCGAGCCACCCTTCCTGGCCACCTTCACACTGCCGTCCGGGGTGGCCGCCTCGCCGACGAGAACCGCGCCGGAGCGCCGTGCCTCGCGCTCGATCAACGGTCGGGACGTGCCGGACCCGGTCTCCTCGTCGCAGGTGAGCAGCAGGCCGACCGCCGAGGTGTCCTCGATCAGACGCAGCGCCGTGAGCATCTGCACGATGCCGCCCTTCATGTCGCACACACCAGGCCCCGTCGCGATGCCGTTGCGCACCTGGAAGGGGCGGGATCGGGTGGTGCCGACCGGGAAGACGGTGTCGAAGTGGCCCAGGAGCAGCACCCGCTGACGGGCCGCCGGCCACAGCAGGTGCGGCAGCCCGTCGATCACGACACGCTGGGCGGGTCGGCCCATCGCCTCCTCTCCCCACCCGGCGAGCAGATCGGCGCAGGACTCCAGATGAGGCAGCGAGCCCGGCGCCGACTCGGACGCCACGAGAACGGCGAGCCGATCCACCATCTCCGTCCGGAGTTGTCGCACCGCGTGGAGCAGGGCGCATGGGTCCATTGATCCCCCAGCGTGACGAGGCGAAGGGCCTGAGCGGGTGTGGCCCATCGACCATGTCAGGGGGCTGAAATCCGGTCATCCTCACGCGTGCTCAGGCGATCGGCGCGCTGCTCAGCTGGGCGATGACGCGGCACCGTAGCCGAACTCGACGATCCGGCGGGCCGACTCGACGTAGGCGTCCTGCCCCTCGGGGGCGAAGGTGCCGAGCCCGTCAACGTACCGGTTGTACATGCAGAAGGCGGCGGCGATCAGGACGGTGTCGTGGATCTCCAGGTCGCTGGCGCCGGTCGCGCGGGCGGCGTCGACCATCTCGGCGGTGACGCTACGACCGCCGGCCTGCACCGCAGCGGCGATACGCAGCAGCGCCCGCAGTTTGGCGGAGATCGGCGCGGCGTCGGGGTCGGCGCGTACCTGGTCGACCAGGGGCATGCCCTCGTCGAGCTGCGCCGCGGCGAAGGCCGAATGCGACGCGCAGCAGAACCTGCACTCGTTCAGCCCGGAAACGTACGCCGCGATCAGCTCACGCTCACCGGCCGGGAGCGAGTGCGGACCGCGCAGCAGCACCTCGGCCAGTTCGTTGAGGGGTTTGGCGGTCTCCGGACGGTACCGCATCGGCCCGGAGATGCCGGGGAACTGCTTCTCGTCGATACCCAGATCGATATGCGCCATGGCCTCAGACCTCCAGTCGTCCGGTGCCGCCGGGCAGACGTGGCCGCTCACGGACAGGCTGCGGCACCAACGACGATTGAACACGCCCCGCAGGATCCGAAGTTCTTCATTCGTGCGCTCTGCCCACCTGACGTGGTCGGCCATCGACAGGCGTTGCCGCGGTCGCCAGCGGAAAGCGGGCACCGGACGGCACCGTCGGCAGTGGTGGGCGGGTCCGACGCGGCATGGCCGCCGCGCCGAACCCGGCACAAGCTCGCGCGCCGGGAGCCCAACGTGACCGTGCGCGGGCGGTCAGCCCGTGTACCGGCCGTTGCGGGTGTCGCCCCAGGCGCCGTCGTAGAGCACCTTGCGGTAGCGGTGCACCGAGCCCTTCTTCACGCTCTGCCAGTGCCAGGACGGCACCTGGTAGTCATGGTGCTTCTTGTAGTTGCCGGCCTGCCGGTAGTAGATGCGGTGCCGGGCGGCGTCGCCGCCGCAGTTGGCCAGGTAACTGTGCGAGTACATGGCCATCCCGCCGAAGCTGGACGAGTAGTAGGCCCGTTCCGGGTGGTACACCGAACTCGGTTGGGGATACCCGGGCAGTTCCAACCAGTGGTAGGAGTTCCAGTACAGGTCCCAGCAGGTCGTGATGGCCGCCGTGGCCGGACCACCCCGTGGCACGGCAAGGTCGTCGGCGACGACCGGGGCCGGCACGATGGTCCGGCCGGCCAGCTCGGGCGGGGTCGGCGTGCCCGGCGCGGGCTCCGCGAGCAACTCACGCGGGACCGGCACGGACTTCGGCGTGATGCTCAGGTACGCGGCCAGCATGCCGAGCCGGTCGTCGACCAGCGGCGCGTTGCGCTCGACCTGGCCGTCCTCCCGCAGGCCCCAGTCACCGGACTCCTCGTCCCGGGCGAACACCACCCGCACCCCGTTCTGATAGCTCAGCCGCGCCAGCTCGATCTCGCGGTCGACCGGCTCGTCGCTCTGGACCCTCGGCTTCGGCTCGTCGGCGGCACTCGCCGCGCCTGCCGACGCCGTGACCAGCGTCGTCGGCAGGACGACCAGTACGGCGAGCAGCGCGCGTCCCGGTAGCAGTCTTCTCATGACACCTCCTCGTGGTGATCGATGACCGCGGTGCTCAGCCCGCAGACCTGGCCATCGTCGGCGGCGCAGCTCAAGGCGTTGTCAAGGTGGCGTCAATTCCGCCGGCCCGTGCTGTCGCAACGGCGACGCTGACGTACGCCCCGCCCCCGGCAGGGGGCCCAATGGAGGTGGACCAGCTTCGACCCGGAAGGCATCGGATGGCCGTGGCGGAGGATCGGGTGCTGAACCGGCGGTGCACCTTCGTCGTCGCCGCCGCCGGTTACGGCAAGACGCTCACCGTACGCGGTTGGCTGCGCGACCGCGTGGCCCGCTGGTGTGCCGGCGCCGAGGCCGTCGACCTGACGACCGATCACCCGGAACGGCTCGCCGCGCTCGGTGCCCGTTGGGTCGCGGAGCTGCCCGCCGACGGACCGGGCTGGATCGTCCTGGACGACGTGCCACGGCTGTCCCACCCCCAGTCGCAGACGCTGCTGGCGACGGTGGAACTGCTCCCCCGACGGCTCAGGGTGGTGGTGCTGACCCGGTATCCGCCGGCACCGGCCCCGCGACGGCAGGCAGGGCTACTGGTCGAGCACGCCGCGGCGGAGCTGGCGTTCTCGCCCGAACAGGTGATGACGGTCCTCGCCGACCACGGGCTGGCCGACCCGACGCTCGCGACCCGGATCCACGCCCACACCGCCGGCTGGCCGGCGCTGGTCGCCCTGGCCGCCCGGGCAGCCGGTGCCGGTAACGCGGACGGGCAGGAGTGGGCCGGTCCGGGCACGCCGTTGGAGTCGTACCTGCTGCGGGAGGTGTTCGCCGAGTTGCCGGCGCAGGTGTGCCGGCTGTTGCGGGACGCCGCGCATCTCGATCCGGTCCACGCCGACCTGTGCCAGATCCTCGGGCACCGACGAGGCGAACGGCTGCTCGCCCAGTGGGCCCGCGCCGGCCTGCTCCGCCCCCTGACGGCGGACGGGCAGGAATACCGCGTGGTGCCGGTCGTCGCCGAGGTCGCCCGTCGCTGCCTCCCGTTGTCCGCCGCGGAGCTGACCCGCCTGCACGCGCGGGTGGCACCGTGGTATGTCGAGCACGGGTGCCCGGTGCCAGCCCTGCGGTCGTACGCACGGCTCGGTGCCGCCAGAGCCACGGCACAACTGCTCGCCGACCACGGTGCCGGCATGCTCGTCTCGGGCGGGGCAGAGGAGATCGTCACGGCGTTCCGGTCCCTGCCCGAGCAGGCCCGCTCCGCCGACCTGCGGCTGCTCTACGGCGAGGCGCTACAGGTCCGCGGCGACTTCGATGCCTCGATCGCCGAGTACGCGACGCTGGCCGGTCGGCGGGAGTGCCTCACCGCCGGTCTCGCCTGGCGGTACGGCCTGGTGCACTACCTGCGCGGCAAGCCCCGGTGCGCCGCCGACATCTTCCGGCGGAGGCGACTCGATGCCCATCCGTCCATCGACAACGTGCGGCTCCTGTCGTGGAGCGCGGCGGCGTACTGGATGACCGGCGACGCCACCGCGTGCCGGGACAGTGCCCGACGGGCGCTGGCGGCGGCGATGGCGGTGGGCGGAGACGACGCGCTGGCCGCAGCGCACGCCGCGCTGGCTCTGGAGGCCAAACTGCGCGGTGATCGGCCGGCCACCGACGAGCACCACGACAAGGCACTGCGGGCCGCCGAGGCCGCGCGGGACACCGTTCAGGTGACCCGCATCCGCACCAACCGGGCGTCCGCCCTGGTCGGCGAGAGTCGCTACCTCGAAGCGCTGGCCGAGTTGCGGCCCGCGGTGGAACTGGCGTACGCCAACGGGTACGTCGCGATGCTCGCCCTGGCGCTGTGCAACGAGGGCGCCGCGTTCTTCCGCCTGGGTCGGCTGGACGAGGCGACGGCGTGCTACGAGCGGGCGATACCGATCCTGCAACGGATGGGGTCCCAGAACGTCGCGTACGCCCTGGTGGGCGTCGGTGAGATCCATGCGCTGCGCGGTCGCACCACGCTGGCTCGGGCGGCGTACGAGGAGGCGCTGCGGGCCAGCGAGACGGCCGCCGACCTGCAGGCCCAGGTACCGGCGCTCGCGGGCCTGGCCCGGGTGCTGGCCGGCGAGGACGCCGCCACGGCAACGGCCCTGGCCCAGCGCGCGGTCGAGCGGGAACGCGGCCCGGACTCGGCGACCGCCCGGCTCGCGCTCGGCTGGGTGGTCCTGGAGACCGGGGACCGGCTGCGGGCGGCCGAGGTCGCGGCGATGGCGTCCGAGGCGGCCCGGCGGCACCGCGACCGCGCCGCGTTGGCGGAGGCGTTGGAGCTTCGCGGGGCTGCGGCCACCGGCACCGACGACACCCGCCGCGCGTGGCGGGAGGCGGTGGCGATCCTGCGCGACATCCGGTCGCCGGTGGCGGCGGACCGGCTGACGGTGTTGCTGGGGCGGATGTCGGGGGCGGACCCCGCGGAGCGTCTCGCCGCCCAACTGGCTGCCGAGCGGTTGGTCCTGGTCGAGGTGCCGGCGCCGACCGTCAGCCGGTCGGACGACGTGGCCCGGGTCAGGATCCACACGCTCGGCCGGTTCGCGCTCTTCGTGGACGGTGCGCAGGTCCCGACGGTGGCCTGGCAGTCGCGCAAGGCCCGAGATCTGCTGCGGATCCTCGCGAGCCGGCGCGGTCGCGCGACGCCCCGGGAACAGCTCGGTGAGTTGCTCTGGCCGGGTCAGGATCCCGGCCGGGTCAGCCACCGGCTGTCCGTGGCCCTGTCCACCCTGCGTACGGTTCTCGACCCCGGGCGCCGTGCCTCGACCGACCACTTCGTCGTCGCCGCGCACGCCAGTCTGGCGCTCGACGTCAGCCACGTCGAACTCGACGTCGAGGACTTCCTCACCGAGTCCACCCACGGCCTCCGGCTCGCCGAGCAGGGTGACACCGACGGTGCGCGGGCCACGCTTCTTCTCGCCGAACGGCGTTACCGGGGCGACTTCCTGGAGGACGAACCGTACGACGACTGGTCGCGGTCGACCCGCGACGACGTACGGCGGGTCTATCTGCGGGTGGTGCGCACGCTGGCGGCGCTGGCCCGCGGTGCGCACGAGGTCGACGAGGCCGTTCGCCACCTCGGCCGGGCACTCGATCTGGAGCCCTACGACGAGGGTGTGCACGGCGAGTTCATCCGGACCCTGGTGGCGGCGGGCCGCCACGGCGAGGCGGGCGAGGCGTACCGGCGCTACACCGAGGCGATGTCGACGATCGGCGTACGGGCGCAGGCCCGGCGCGACCTCTGCGGCACCGCCACCGGCCCGACCTGAGCACGGCCCTGCACCGGTCTGGCGCTTTGACCGGCGGACGCTCAGGCAGACAAATGATCAAGGACGCGTTCCCGATCATCCGAGAACCCGCCCCTTGACCTGCTGCTCCGTGGTGGAGCTGTGGTGGCGCGCGGGTCGCGGGCAACCTCGGCAAGGACATCCCGGGCAACGGGCCGGTACATGATCTCGGCCGGTGCGGTGCGCTCGGCCTCGGTCAGTACGCGGGCGGCGTTGCCCGCATCGCCAGCGTGCAGGTAGGCGCGTGCGACGTCGAGCAGGTGCGCAGCGCGGTGTTCGGCGGGCAGCCCACGCCAACCGAGCCGTTTGGTGGCCTTCTCGTGCCAGACGATCGCATCACGAGCGTCGCCGGCTTCGGCGGCTATGGCGGTGCGGGCCAGGTCGACGGCGGTGGGCCCGAAACCGGTGCGGTGATGGTCGTACCCGTCGCCGACCCGCTCCGCCATGCCCGCTGCCTCGTCGATCAGCTCGCTGGCGGTGGCCTCGTTCCCGTCCTGTGCCGCCGCCAGGGCGGCCTGGATGAGCAGGGTTCCGCACAGGGACAACTGCGCCGGCGTGCCGTGCTCGATCACGGGCGGGGCGATCCGATACGCGGCGCTGAGCATCACCGACTTCGCTTCCCGCGCCCGTCCGAGCGCGCGCAGCACCTGCCCGAGTTGCACGGCTGCGGCGGCCACCAGGTTCCGGTCGCCGGTGGCGGCGAGCATTGCCCGGTCAACGGCTAACCACGCCAGCTCGGCGTCTCCGAGTTTGACCAGCAGAGCGGCGATGATCCGGTACGCCTCCACGAGCGGCACCCGGCCCGAGCCCGGATCGATAGCATGGGTGCGCTGCGCGTTGGTGAGCAGGTCCGGTGCCAGGTCGACCAGCTGCGGGTAGCGGGCGTACTGGAACGTCGTCCACGCATACCCCACATCCCGCAGCATCCGGTCCACCGGCAACACCTGGCGAACCACTGGCTTGCCCAACGGGATGTCGTACCGGGACAGCGCCGCCCTGATCCGGTCGACGCCGTCGCCGCGTTTCGTGGCCTGGGTCGCCTCGACGTCCCGACCGACCAGAGCGGCGGTATCGATGCGGAGTACGCGGGCGATCTCCTGGAGCGTGGACAGCTTGTCCAACGACCGAACGCCGCGCTCGACCTTGTCGACCCAGCTCTTCGACTTGCCGAGCCTGTCGGCGAACACCTGCTGCGACAGCTTCCGTCGGCCCCGCCAGTACGCTACCCGCCGTCCGACTGGCATCAGCTCAACGCTGCCCACCACGCCACCGCCGATCCGGTGTGGCCCGGCTGTTCTCCTCCACGGGGATCCGGTCGGCCTCCGCCTCGGCGAGAAGCCGCCGCTTGGCCGCATCTCGCTCGGCCGCCTGGATTTGCTCGCCCCGGCTAACCGCCGGCTCGTCACCCTTACCGGGCATCCCCACCTCCGCCAGTAGTACGCGGCGGCGCGCCGACCGTCGCAGGTCCACAGTGACGTCGGGATGTCACCTGCCGCGACGGCACAAGAACCGACAATTAGGCCACATAGGCGGCGACATTAAGGCGACATGGCGCTATGGTGGCGGTCATGACCGCCCCCAACACCGCCCTACGCGCCGTCCGCACCGGAATGCGCATGAGCCAGGACGACTTCGCTCGCGCGCTCCAGGCCGCCGGCCACCGCGTCGGCGAGCCCAACGACGCCAACAAGAGACTCGTCCAGCGATGGGAGTCCGGCGCGATCGCTGCGCCGCGCCCTGTCTACGCTCGCGCGCTGGAAGTCGTCACCGGGCTACCCATCTCGCTACTGGGCTTCGCTGCGGTGCCCGGCGGCCACGTCGCCGATGACGAACGTGGGGGCCATGACCTGACGTCTCCCGTCTCCAGCCTGGCCACGCCGGCGCCGGCGACCAAGCCCAGCACGGCCCACCGGTCGTACGAAGGCGTGTGGCTCAGCCGCTACCAGTACCACTCGAGCGGCCGGGGAGACTCCTTCGCCGGACAACACTTCGTCGTGATGCTTCAGCACGGGGACCGACTAACTGCGCGTAGCCTGCCCGGATCGGCGTCGTCGTCGCTCTCGCTGGACCTGACCGTGGACGGTGCCGTCGTCACCGGCACCTGGGTCGAGCAGACCGACCCCACCGGCTACTACCGGGGCGCCAGATATCACGGGGCGATCCAACTCATCGCCGAGCCCACCGGCCGACGGATGGCCGGAAAGTGGATCGGCTTCGGCAAGGACATGGACGTGAACACCGGCCCGTGGGAGCTTGTCTTCCGGGACGCATCGACCTCGAAGGCGACGCTCGATCGCTACACCACGCCCGCGACATAGCGCTGCTGCCCGCCTGGTCCGGTTGCTGTCGGCGTTGCTGTTGACGCAATGGGGCATCCGCTTCTGCAAAGGAGGCCCGGATAGCCTCCGAACGTGCGGTACATCAGCCTGTGCCGTCGGTGCTTGTCCTCCGAGCCCTACGAACTGGGCCGCACGGTTCACGAAGAGCAGGGGTTGATCTACCTCACGATGCACTCCACACCGCTGCCCGGATTAGCTCGCGCCCAGCCCCAACACCCCTCCGATCGACGGCTGCTATGCAAGATCGAAAAAGGCCGTCTCCCTCCAGGGAAACGGCCTTTGAACTGGGTGGAGCTGAGGGGATTTGAACCCCTGACCCCCTCTTACCGACAGTGACAACCCCGAACTTGTCATCAGTCCCCAGAACTGGGCATTGAGCTGTGCAAACGCCAGCAGCTGATGATCGGCGTCTGTCACTGATGGTCAACGTCGGGAAGGGATTTTCGGGGGGTAAACGGGGGGCCATCGCGCCAGGGCGGATCGGTTGCGTCACGGCCGTTCGGGTTCAGCGCGGCAGATGCTTGTCGCGGCCGGCCAGGCAAAGATCAACGGTCACATCCTGATGCCGTGCCCCGCTCCGCCGGAGGGCTGGTGGCTGGATGGGTGGTAGCCCGCTACGAAGCGCCGTCGTCGATGCAAGGACGGGCGCGAGTGGGTGCATACTCGGCGGTGCCGTTTCGTCTTGGCGAGGAGAGGGGTGCCGTAGGTGGAGTTTCGCAAGGCAAAGCCGGTCAGCCTGCGGGGTAACCAGCAGTTCTCGGAGAAGTGGCTACAAGGTTTGATCGCCGAGGACCCGAGCCTGCTCGGGTTGGGCGACCTGGTGTTGATGCAGGCGGAGCGGCGGCAACCGCGGGCAGGCCGGCTGGACCTGCTCCTCGTGGACCCGGACGAGCCCACCCGATACGAGGTGGAGATCCAGCTCGGTCCCACCGACGAGGCGCACATCATCCGCACCATCGAGTACTGGGACATCGAGCGGTCCCGGTACCCGCAGTACGAGCACGTCGCGGTGCTGGTCGCCGAGGACATCACCAGCCGGTTCCTGAACGTGATCAGCCTGTTCAACCGGGCCATCCCGCTTGTTGCCATTCAAATGCGTGCCCTCAACGTGGGCGGGACGCTGACGTTGAGTGCCACGACCGTACTGGACGTCACCCGGTTGGGCACGGATGAAGAAGACGAGCCAGGGCAGGCGACCGACCGGTCGTACTGGGTGCAACGCAGCTCGTCGGCGTCGGTATCGATCGCAGACGAGGTGCTGGCGCTGGTCAACACCATCACGCCCGGTATGCAGCTGAAGTACAACAAGCACTACATCGGTCTGGCCCGCGATGGCATCGCCGACAACTTCGTGCAAGTGCGACCGCGGCGCAGTCACGCGGTGTTGGAGATCCGGCTGCCACGCAGCGACGAGACCAGCGCCCTGTTGGATGCTTCCGGCCTCGACGTGTTGTCGTACGCGACGCGGTGGGGCCGGTACCGGATGAGCGTCAACTCGGCCCACATCGCCGCGCACCAGCGCCTGCTACTCGACCTGATCCGGCAAGCGGCCGGAACCCCAGCGCCGGACAACGACTGACGCCGTACACAAACGCTGCCTCCTTCGGCTGACCCTGGGCTGCCGCCGGCCGGGCCTACCGATTCAATCTCTGGGGATCGCGCCTGTCTCGATGGCGTCGAACTTGCGACGCAGCGCCCGTAGATCACTTTGAGTGACGTCGCTGGATGTGGCGACGGAGACTTGGCCGTAGATCCGCGGCCAGTGGTCGACGATCCGCTCCTGCAGGTCGCCCGTCGTCTCGATGACCATCAGCCGCTCAAGGACCGACAGCGTGTGCCGAAGATAGGCCATCCACGTAACCAGGTCGCTCGTCTCCAGTTCGTGCGCCGCCTCGAACTGATCCATCGCGTCGTCGTAGTACGCCGACAGCAGGGTCTCGTCGCTACGCGCCGCCTTGGCTAGCAGCACGACGCCGAGCGTGGTGAGACTGTACGAGTCCCTGACCAGGGTGACCGCGCGACGGGCGTACGACTCCGCCCGAGACAGCAATTCCGGCCGCAGCTCGCCCTCGTGCCGACTCATGATCGCCCGCTGCTCCCAGAAACGGTTCACGAGGGACTGTAAGACGAACGGTGTAACTCCTGATCAAGGAGGAGCACCTGATGTCTGATGGATCGATGGCCGCCGTGGATACTGCCGCGGTGGTGAAGAACGGGCCGGGACAACCGGCGGAGGGTCTCGACGGGGAACTCGTCGCCCAGATCGTGGAGCAGGCCCGTGCGGCGGGTCTGCAGCTGACCGGCGACGGTGGTCTGCTGCAGCAGCTCACGAAGCGAGTCCTGGAATCAGCGCTCGAGGGCGAAATCACCGATCACCTGGGCTATGACAAGGGCGACCCGGCGGGCAAGAACGGCGGGAACTCCCGCAACGGTGTGCGGGCCAAGACGGTGCTCACCGATGTCGGACCGGTCGAGATTGACGTGCCGCGCGACCGGGAGGGGTCGTTCGCTCCGCAGATCGTCCGCAAGCGGCAGCGTCGGTTGTCCGGCGTGGACGACATGGTCATCTCGCTGTCCGCCAAGGGCCTGACCACCGGGGAGATCCAGGCCCACCTCGCCGAGGTCTACGGCGCCGACGTGTCACGGCAGACGATCTCGACGATCACCGACAAGGTCGTCGAGGGCATGACCGAGTGGCAGAACCGGCCCTTGGACCCGGTCTACCCGGTGATCTTCCTCGACGCGGTGCACGTGAAGATCCGCGACGGGAAGGTCGCCAACCGGCCCATCTACCTGGCCCTGGCCGTCACCGTCGAGGGCACCCGGGACATCCTCGGGCTGTGGGCCGGTGACGGCGGTGAGGGCGCCAAGTTCTGGCTGCAGGTCCTCACCAAGCTGAAGAACCGCGGCGTCGCGGACGCGTGCATGGTCGTCTGTGACGGGCTCAAAGGGCTGCCCGACGCGATCGGCGAGGTGTGGCCCGAAGCGGTGGTGCAGACCTGCGTGATCCATCTGCTGAGGGCGTCGTTCCGGTATGCCGGCCGGCAGCACTGGGACGCCATCGCGAAAGCTCTGCGGCCGGTCTACACCGCGCCGACCGAGCCGGCTGCCCGAGCCCGGTTCGCCGAGTTCACCGAGGCCTGGGGCGGGAAATATCCGGCGATCGTGCGGCTGTGGGAGCAGGCGTGGGCCGAGTTCGTGCCGTTCCTGGCCTTCGACGCCGAGATCCGCACCGTCGTCTGTTCCACCAACGCCATCGAGAGCGTCAACGCCCGCATTCGCCGCGCCGTCCGCGCCCGCGGCCACTTCCCCAACGAGGCCGCCGCGCTGAAATGCGTCTACCTCGCCGTGATGAGCCTCGACCCCACCGGGCAGGGCCGCCGGCGGTGGACGATCCGCTGGAAACCAGCCCTCAACGCCTTCGACATCGCCTTCGAAGGACGCCTGTCCGCAGGCCGCAAGTAGACGTCAACAACCCGAGTTACACCGTTCGTTTGGCTCTGTCTCACATTCGGTGGTGACGGAGGGTGCCGGTTAGCCGAGCAGGATTCGGTGTCGTAGAAGGTCGAACCCGGCGCGTCCGTACATTTGCCGCTTGATCAATTTGGTTTTGGTGTTGACGCCTTCGGTGCCGCCGTTGTGGAAGGGGGTTGTCAGGGCGGCGTTGACGGCGTCGCGGTCCAGGCCGAGGCCGCGGGTGAAGGTGTGTAGGTGGGGCAGGTCCGTTGTTGTGACCTCGGTGATCCATGTGTCGAGACGGTGGTCGTTGCCGGCTGCGGGTGTGAGGAGGCTGGCGAACGAGCCGATGAAGCCGGTCAGCGTGGTCATCTCCGGGCAGGCGGCGGTGAGGGCGTCGACGAGCGACCGTTGGTGGTCTGTGAGCTGATCGGGTGGGGTCAGGAGGTAGCGGGTGAGGCGTCGGGGTGACAGGGCTGGGCGGTCGGCTTCGACGCGGCCTTGGGTGATGTAGCGGTAGAGCAGGTTGAGGCTGCCGGTGTAGCCCAGTTCCCTGATCTCGGCGAGGAGTTGGGTGGCGCCGACGGCGGGGTCCTGTTGGCGGCGTTGGCGTAGGTGGGCGCGGTAGGGGTCGACGAGGGTGGGCCGGTACTGGGGTGCGCGGACCAGACGTTCGGGTTGGCTGATGCGGGCGTAGCGTTTGATGGTGTTGAGGCCGAGGTTGAGGCGGCGGGCGCATTCGAGTAGGCCGACGCCCTTGTCGAGCAGATCGTGGACCTGCTGCCACCGCTGCCGGGTGGTCACGGCCCGGATGCCGTCCTGGGGCGGTAGGCCGGTGGTGGCCCAGCACGTGCTGTGTGCGGTGACTTCTTTGCGGACGGCTTCGGCGAGGTTGTGCCACAGGTGCCAGCGATCGGCGACCTGCACCGCCTGGGGTAGGGCGCGGCGGACCGCTTCGGCGTAGGCGCCGGAGGAGTCCCGGCACACTATCTCGACACCGGGATGCTCACACAGCCACGTCTCCAACGTGTGGGCCTTGCGGTCGGGCAGCACATCGATGCGCTCACGGGTGACCGCGTCGATCAGGACGGTGGCGTAACGGCGACGACGACACAACGCGAAGTCGTCGACCCCGAGCACGCGGGGCACCCGCCGCTGCGGCAACGGAATACGCAGCAGCGCCCGCAGGGCAGTGTGCCGGGACATGACGACCATCGCCAGGACCGACATCAGGCGAGCACCGGCCCGGCCGGCCAGCTGACGCACGACCGCAGCCACCTGCGAAATCAACCGGGACGTGCGACGCTGGTAACGCTCCAGAACTCCCGGAAGCTGCTCCCGGAACGTGCGACGGCAGCCCTGCGTCGGGCACACCAGACGGCGCACTCGTACCCGCAGCACCACCGGCCGGGCATCGACCGGCACATCCGCCAGAGTCCGCTGGTGATACCCGTGCACCCGGCCCGTCACCACCTTGCAGCCCGGACACGCCACCGTCGCTTCAGGAGTCCGAGCCCGCACCAGAATCCGCTCGCCCTCGTCCGTGACGTCATCGATCACCAGCGGGGACAACCCCGAGAACACCATCTTCGTCAGATCATCGATCTTGCACACATGACCTCAACGACATCGATTACCTTCGGTCACCACCGAATGTGAGACAGAGCCGTTCGTTTGACAGACCCCTTCACCCGAAGCTGCTGGACAGCTTGTCGTACCAAGGTTCCAGGTCGGAGCTAGAGACGACGCTGCGGAGGTTTGTACTTCACGAACGAGCCGACTAGCAGGCTGTGGGCGTTGCGTTCGCGCTGGCTCTTCCGGCCGAGGCCCCTGGCAATCCGCACCATGCCCTGACTTGGCTCACGATCATGGATCCCGAGCGGGCTCGTTGCGCTGACCTGCGGGTTCTTGGCTCCTCGTGAGCGGATCTACGCACTAATTCTGGGGTCGTAGGGTGGGCTGATGTCTCCGTATGTGCGCACGGTGAGGACCGTGTCTGGCGCGAGGGCGGTGCAGATCGTGTACTCCTCGCGGCGAGGGTCGCGCGACATCAAGCACATCGGGTCGACGCACGACGATGCTCGAGCTGGAGGTGTTGAGGGCGGTCGCTCGGCAGCGTTTGTCCGCGGGCCAGGGCGAGTTGGACCTAGGCCTGGAGCGCTCTGAGCCCGCCCAGCGGAGTGCGGGTGGTCCATTGCCGATCACGTCATCGCGAATGGGTCACCTGTGGGACGCTCTCACGCACGCCTACCAGGTGCTCGGGTTCGAGCACGCCGCGGGCTCAGACGACGTGTTCCGGCAGCTCGTGTTGGCCCGGATCATCGATACGTGCCTAGTAGTGCTTTGTCATGATCGTGGCTGGTGTGGACGTTTTCGTCTGGTGGGGAAGCGGGTTTTGCAGGTGGGGCACGCGCCGTTCAGCCTGGTCAGGAGGGCTTGTAGTTCGCGGAGTAGGGCGTAGAGGGTCAGGCCGGCGCGGGGGCTTTTGGGTCGAGGCGTTGCAGGGTGCAGAAGGCGTGGGCGGCGGAGACGAGGGTGACGTGGTGGTGCCAGCCTTGCCAGGTGCGGCCTTCGTAGTGGTCGAGGCCGAGTCCGGTTTTCAGTTCGCGGTAGTCGTGTTCGATGCGCCAGCGGAGTTTCGCCCATCGGATGAGGGTGCGTTTCGGTGTGGTGGCGGGCAGGTTCGACAGCCAGTACTTGGTGGGTTCGTCGCGGTCGGGTGGCCATTCGGCGATCAGCCACGCTTCGGGTAGGTCCTGATCGCGGTGGGCGGCGAGCAGGGTCCGTCCGGCTGGACGGACCCGCAGGAACACGAACCGGGAGTGCATCTTCACCGGCGCGGGTGCGCGAACCATGACGCCAGGACACCGGCTGGGCTGCGGCCGCGCCGTGGCACAGGACCAGATCTTTGACCGAGGTCGCCGGCTCCGGTATCGGAGTGTCGGTCGCCGGCCTGTCCACGCCGCCGGTGGCGCGGTCCGTGCCGCTTCCTGCCGTTGAACGCCGATCGTGGTGGCCACCTGCACCACATAGGACAAGCCACGCTCCGTCAGGCCGTGGCGGAACTCGCCGCTGTCGCCGTATCCGGCGTCCGCCACGATCACCGGCGGCGTCAGCCCTCACCCGATCACCTCGTCGATCATGTCCAACCCGAGGCGCCACTTCTCCCGATGCCCGACCTCGTCACGGATCTGCGACCGCGCACGCCGCGCATCGACATCAGCCGCAGCGGCCGGCGAGGCGGGGTCCCACGACTCAGGCAGGAACAACCGCCAGTCCACCGGACACGACGCGGTATCAGTGACCAGGTTCAGACTCACCCCGATCTGACAGTTGGTGACCTTGCCCGCCGTACCGGTGTACTGCCGGGCCACACCCGGCGACGCCGCGCCGCACTTGAGCCAACCGGTGTCATCCAAAGCCCACGCCGCCGGCCCGATCGCCTCATTCATCCGCACCGCCAGCCGCCGCCGCACCGGCACCACGTCCCACGGACTGTTCGTCACGAAATGGTTCAACGCCTGATCATGCACACCCGGCAGACGACCCGCCATCGGCTGGATCGACTTACGCCGCCCGTCCACTATCAACCCACGCACGTACTGCCCAGCCCGGTCCTGCCACCCGGCGCGAGTCAACGACCCGAACACCTCACCGGTGAACTCGGCCAGACCGTCACCCACACGCTCTACTTCCCGAACATCCACACCGGAGCCAACGACTCAACCCACCAACAATCATCGAAATATACCAAAAAGTGACAAAGCACTACTAGCATTTGACAGCAACCGTGACAGCAACTGGAGCGAACGACCACTACCGTCAGCGCATCGGGCAGCGCTACCAACACGCTCGTAGTGGCTACGTCGCACCATAACCAAACGGCTTTCGCCCTGCACCGTCCTCGGCATTAGGCGAAACGATCACACGACACAAGCCGACTCAAGAAGTCTTCAAAGGATACAGCTAGACGCCTGACTACTCGGTCTTCGTCGATGTACGCAACGGCGGGGTCACCCTCATCACCGGACGCCGAATAGTCAAGCATGACCGCATCATGGCCGGCCGACGGCATGTCACAAATAACGACTCCAATCTCCGGATAACCCCACTCTGCAATCATATCGGCGCTACCCAGGCCAGACGTGGAATCAATTCCCCACTCGCCACCTATTCCACGAATCGCGCTAATCTGAATGTGATCAGGAGCCCAAGACGTACTGAAGTCGGTCGGATAGCAACGGCGCCGAGGGACCCCCCCGTTGCGCTGAAGCAGCAGCTTAACGTAGCTGCGCGGCAAGCGTACACCCAAGCTTTCCTCTGCCTGACGCACCCTGCCAGCATCCAGCTGTGGGCCGGTGTAGTAATCATTATCTTCGAATACCTCGATCATAACTTCGCCCTAACGCGCAGAGAATCCTCCGGTGTGCCCTGTTTTTGCATGGGGGCCTCTCTCGACTAGCTGCATGAGCCCCGCATCTTGGTGATGATGCCACGTGTACCCATCGGGAGTACGATCCAGCCCAGCCGCTCGGTTGGCGCGGGCGAAGTCTGTAGACCGGTTACCGGACAGCTCAATCCGGACGTCAGGCACATCAGGATGACGCCAGGCCGAGAAGTCAGGATATCCACTTTGATCGAACGGAACACCAGTCTTCGGATGGCTTCCACCAGCTAGGTGCCCATTTCGTGGGCAACCGTTGGTGTTGTGTACCAGAACCGGGGTGTTGCCAGCGATCACATAGTACGTGTGGGTCTGGTCGACGGTGAGGTCGTACATGGCGGCGACGCCGTTGTATGCGCGCACTGCACCGACGGGGATGGTGGTGCCGTGGAGGCTGAGGAGGTCTTCGCCTACGGTGAGGTCGCCGCCGTCGATCCAGGTGTCGCGGGTTTCGCTCCAGAACAGGTGGTGTTGGGTGGTGTTGATGACGGCGGTTGTGCCGTCGGGAAGGTCGACGGTGATGTCGGCGAGTTCGGTGTCGTGGTTGATGTGGGTGGCGGTGACTTGACGGGGGCGGGTTTCGTCGGTGTTGGGGTCGGTGGCGAGGACCCAGTCACCGGCATTGATGTGTTCGATGGGTTTGGTGGTGCGGTCGGCCATGACGACTTCGGTGCCGCGGGCGAAGCTGTTGCCCCCGCTGGGCACGAGACAGGCGTCGGTGCCTCGTTTGCCGCGTTTACCTTGGAGCCATTTGTAGGCGTCTTCCGCGTAGTCGCCGCATTTCCTGGTGCAGCCGGGCAGGAATCCGAGGGCTTCTGCGCCGGCGGCTCTGAAATCGCCTCGGTAGACGGCAGACGCGAGGGTGGCGATGCCGTATACCGTTTCGGCCCCCCGGCAGATGAGGATCAGCGAGCACCCTAGGTCGTTGGCGAGTTGCCGGGCGAATCCGGGTTCGGGCTTTGTCTTTATTTTGGTCTTGGCCGATGCGGCGTATGCCTTCTTGTCGGCGGCTGCTTGGCAGGCGTACGGGCTGCCGTTGGCGCAGTGGTTTGTTTTTCTGGTCTTGGAGGTAGCGCCTTTACCGACTGGGCCGATCGAGCCGGTTCCCGCTCCCGGGCCGTTGAAGTGGGGGTCACTGCCGACTAGGAAGTCGGTCCAGATTTTGCCGCTGGGGTCGCTGAAGGTGGTGGGGTTGTTGTTGGCGTAGTGGTAGCCGTTCCATTGTTGTGGGTCGGCGAGGTTTTGGATGGGGTCGACGCTGATGAACCGGGCGGTGGTGGGGTCGTATTCGCGGGCGCCGAGGTGGGTGAGGCCGGTGTCGTCTTGGGTGCCGCCGACGAAGCCGCGGGTGCCGAAGAAGGCGGGCTGGGTAGTACTGCGGTCTTCGCCGTAGGGGAGGAGGCGCTTGCGGTTGGTGGTGTGGTCGTCGGCGTTGATCTGGACTTGTTCGGTGCCGTGGTGGTCGCTGCCGCTCCAGACCAGGCCGATCAGGGTGCGCACGGCGATGGTGCGGCCTGCCGCGCTGTAGTAGCGGGTGCCGTCGGGTTGGTTACTGCCGGTGGTGAGGGTGAGTTCGGTGGCGCCGAGGTAGAGGGTGGTCTTGTCGGGTGCGCGGCTGATGAGCCGGTTGCCTTCGGTGTCGTAGATGTAGCTGGTTTCGTCGGTGGCTTCGGTGAGGGTGTCGAGGCGGCCTTCGGCGTCCCAGGCCAGTTGCTGCGCCACGCCGGTGTCGGCATGCCGGGTCAGGGTGTTCCCGGCGGTGTCGTAGGTGAAGGATCGGGTGGGCGTGGCGGCGAGAGGGCCGGTGGCGGTGATGCTGGTGACGGCGTGGGGTCGGCTGGCCCCGGGATTGGGGTAGGTGTAGGTCCAGGTGGTGTTGCCGGCAGGGTTGTGGTCGGTCTGCTTGGTGCGGTTGCCGACGGTGTCGAATTCCCAGGATCGCCAGTAGGGGTCGATGCTGCCGCCGCGTTGCGGGGTTTGGTCGCAGGCGGCGGCGGTCGGGGTGTTGCCGGTCCAGGCGGTGGTGAGTCGGCGTAGCGGGTCGTAGCGGAAGCATTCGATCTGGTCGGCGGTGCCGTCGGTGCTGCCGAGGATGGAGGTGACGTTGCCGATGGCGTCGTAGCGGTAGCCGGTGGCGTACTTGGCGGTGAAGGCGCCCGGCGTGTTTTCGAGGTCGATGCTGGTGGCGTCGAGTCGGCCGGTCTGCTGGTCGATGCTCTGCGTGAGTCGTACCCGTTTGCCGCTGGCGCCGAGGAGGAGTTGGTGAGTGGGGCCGTGGGCGTAGTAGCTGGTGGCGGCGACGTAGGTGTCGACGCCGGCCATCGTGGTGGGGTAGCCGTTGTTGTCGTAGCCGAAGGTCAGGGTTTCGGCAGGTAGCCCACCTGCGGCGGGCTGGGCGCTGGTGGTGACGTGTCCGGCCTTGTCGTAGGTGAAGCTGCTGGTATAGGTGCCGGCGAGAGCACCTTCGGCTGCCGGGATGGTGATGCTGGTGCCGGTGGGTTCGTAGCGGTCGGTGTAGCCGGTCACCGTGGTGGTGTAGTTACCGCCGACATCGTGGCGGGTGAAGGAGGTCAACTGTCCCTTGGCGAGGCTGTCGTAGACGTAGCTGGCCAGGCGGGTGCCGGTGCCGACGTCACCGGACCAGCGGCCGATGGTCCGGGACTTGCCGTCGTACTGGACCGAGGCCTTCTGTCCCCGTCCGTCGATGGTGTAGGAGAGCCGACCGGCGCTGTCGTAGTGGGTAGTGGTAGTGCCGGCGTCGGGGTCGGTCTTCTGGGCAAGGCGGCCCGCGAGGTCATAGGTGTTGCCCCAGCTGTTGCCGGCTGAGTCGACGACCGCAGTGAGTTGATCAAGCAGGTCGTAAGTGTAGATGGTGCTCTGGTAGGTGTTCGGGTTGGTGGTCGAGGTGTATTGGTCTAGGCGCGTCGTGTTGCCACGCACGTCGACGTGGCTGACGGTCTTGGTGCCCCCGGCCGGCGGCACAATCGTGACGCGGTCGCCGTGGTAGGTGGTAGCCGTCTGCCGCCACGCTGTGCCGAGTTTCTTGTCCACCTGGCTCGTCGGACGGTTCAGGTGGTCGTAGGTGGTCTCGTGGATGGCCGGGACGGTGGCAAGGTTGGGGTTGACCAGTCCGGACCCTGCCGCTGAGCTGTTGTGGAAGGGGCTGGTGGTGGCGGAGGCGTTGCCGCGGGTGTCGTAGGTGGTGGCGGTGACGATGCGTCCGCCGTTCGGGCCGGGCTGCTGGGCTTCCCTGGTCCGACCGAGGCCGTCCACGTACTGGTAGGAGTTCAGGTAGACGGGGTTGCCGCTGTGGGATTGCAGTGTTTCGGTCCTGGTGCGCGCGGGCGCGGTGGGTTGGCCGATGCCGCTGGAGGTGATCTGGTAGCTGAATCGCAGCGACGGCACCGCGGAGGACTTGGCCTGGCCCGGCAGGTACACCTCTGCCATGCGGCCGAGCGGGTCGTAGACAAGGTCGGTGATCTTGCCGTTCGGGTCGGTGATCCTCGACGGTTGGCCGGTGTGCCGGTCGATTAGCGTGGTGGTGGTGTGGTTGAAGCCGCCACCGATGGTGCTGGTGATTCCGTTGTCGGGCCAGTTCACCACCGGGCTGTAGCTGGTGGTGGTGGTCAGGCCCGCCGGATCGGTCGAAGTCAAGGGGCGGCCGGTGTTGTCGTAGGTGCTGCGGCCGCTGGAGACGTAGCTGGTCGGGCTGGTGTAGACGCGGGTCTCGGCGACGTTGCCGTCGAACGGCGCCTGGGAGCCTTCAACGGTGTAGGTGTCATAGAACGTGACCTCCCTCGACAGGAGCGTCCCGGAGCCGCAGGTGTCGCCGGTCCAGGTCTCCACCCGCTCCGGGAAGCTGATCATGTAGAAAGAGTTCGGGGCGTCCTGCTGGGCGTAGGTGTAAGAGGTGCAGGTGTTGTCCGCGACTCCGACCTGGTGGTACTGGTGGAACCGGATGGGCAGCCCGTACGTGGGCTCGTAGATGGTCTTTTCTTCGCTGTGCCGCCAGCTGCCGTCGTCGAGTTTGACGCGGTGGTTTTCCAGGCCGAGGCGAGTTTGGCGGGGGTTGGCGTAGCCGGGGCCGTTGAAGCTGCCTTGGATGACGTGGTCGTAGCGGGTGCTTTCGACTTCGGTGTAGGCGGCGTTGGCGGGGTTGGCGTTGTAGGTGGTCATCCGGTAGTGCCGGGTTTGCAGGACCATGCCGGCGCGGGCGTAGTGGTCGTCGTAGGTGTTGCCGTCGTAGTCGGTGATGGTGGTTTCTTTGATGCCGCCGCCGCTGCCGGGGTCGTAGATGTCGTGGTACATGCCGCGGAAGAAGTTCGACATCCACACCGTGTACTTGCTGGGGTCCGTACCGGAGCCTTGCAGCACGCGGACGCGGTTGTAGCCGGCGAAGATGCTCCACGTCTCGTTGGCGTCCGGGACTAGGGGGTTGTTGGGGTTCTTCCACGCCGGGTTCCCGACCGTGTAGTCGTACTGGGTCACCTGGTCCGGTGAACCGCCCACCTGGTCCTTCTCCACGATCTTCTTGACCAGGTACTTGTGGAAGATGCCGAAGCCGGGGTCGGCGCCGGGCGGGGTGTGGAAGATCGGGTAGCAGTCCTCGGTGTTGACGTCCCAGTTGCCCTGCTTGCCGTTGTGCCAGCTGTTGAACCCGGACTGGTTCGACCCGCCCTGCGGGCACGGCTTCTGCGTGCCGTAGGTGACCTCCGTGCGACCACCGAAGCCGTTGCGGACCACCAGCAGCCGCGGCATCCGCATCGCGGACACACCCAACCCGGCTTCGTCGTAGTCGACGCGGCCGTCACGGAAGTTCGGCTGCACACCGTCGACGTAGTCGAAGTCCACCGGCGGCATGTCAATCTTGTTCGCGTCCGCGCCGATCAGGCCGCTCGGCCGTATGTAGTCCAGGACGAACACCCGCTCGGTCAGACCGGTCGGGTTCGACACCTTGTACCGCAACTGCACCCGACCGATGTTGTTCCACGCCCCGGTGCCGGCGTTCCACTGGTACGACGTGACCCGGTCCAGGATCCTGGCGGTGAAAAACGACTGGGTGTAATTCCCACACGACGACGACCCACAGACCAGGTCACCGGGCACGTCCGGGTAGGAGTTCGGGTTCGACGACAACGACGGACAATCGGCCGGCTCGTTGTTGAACGGATCATCCTCGGCGGTGCGCTCCACACACCGGTGCGCCCACCCGAACACCGTCCGGCCGACCGGAACCGCACCCGCCTCCGTCACGTTCTTCGCGTACTCGATCTCCGACAGGTACCCGCCCCGGTCGTACTCCAGGATCGACCCACCCGAGGCGCGCTTGTAGTGGTTTGTCTCCCGCGTCCAGTGCAGATACGTTTCGTTCTCGTTGGCGTCACGAACCCGGTCCAGGTTCCACCGCCACGGATCCCGACACGACGCCGGATACACGTTGTGGCACGGCTCCCCCGCCTCGTCGCCGAGGAACGACATCTTCCACACCGAGTCCCGCACATACCCGAACCGGTACTCCGTACCGTCCTGCGTCCACACCTTCCAGTAACCGTCGTCCTCGGCCCCACCCGACAGGAACTCCACCCGCCACCCGAGATCGTCGACCGGCTTCCACACCCCCGCCGTGGTCTTCACAATCTGCGTCGACTGCCCCTGCAGCGAGATCGTGATATGCGACGCCGCCACATCGTTGGTGGCCGACTCCCCGTCCTCACCGTCCGGGGACTCCCAACACATCTCCGTCGGATACGTCCGGCACGGCTTGTACATCCGCTCCACGTAGCCCGGCGAGTACGACCAACCCAACCCCACCGGACCCGACTGATTGTTCGTACCGTGCGTCATCCCATCCACCGCAGACGAGCTGTACGACAACTGCAGCCCCAACGTCTGCCCATACGGCAACGGCGGCTCCGGCAACGGATACGAGTAGGAGAACGACCCCGCGCTCTCCCCCACCTGCCACGATCCCGACGGCTTCAGATCCGTCGCCGTGTAGGAACCCGTCGACCCGCCCGACGCCGACGACGCCAGCGCATACACCCCCACCGACTCCACCGACGACGCCGACGCGAAGCCCTCGAACGCACCCGTCCGGCTCCCAGCCGCGGTGGCGTCGCCGCCGACCTCCACCACCGCCGTCAACGTCTGCGCATGCGGATCATTGACCGCCGACACCCACACCGGATCCGCCGAACACTCCGGCACCTCCGGCGTCGTCGCCGCGCACCCCGGCAACCGCACCAACGTCAACCGGTCAGCGAACGAACCCCCATACGCCTGCGCGAAGCCCGCATAGTCGACGACGATCTGCACCTCACCCGCACCCGCCGAACCATCCGCGCGTGCCAGGGAATACAACGGACCCGCGTTACCCAACGCCACCGACACCGCCCGGTCAAACGACCGCACCCGCACCGACCCGACCCCGGCAGCCCCCACACCACGCCCCGCCACACCCTCCCCGGCGGATTCGACCGTCAGCCCGAACGCCTCCCGATCCCCAGCATCACCCTGAAGATCGAGGACCGCCTCACCACCCTCGGGAAACGTCCCCGCGGGAAGCGGCTCCGTCACCGTCACCTCGTCATCCGGATCCGCATCCTGCGCCTGCTGCCGCACCGCAACACTCGCCACCGACCGGGACTCACCCGGCTCCAACACCGGCCCCGCCGCAGCCACCGGAGCCTGCAGCTGCACCACCGGCAACAACCCCAGCAACACCGCCACCGCCAGCGCCCCAGCCCTGACCCGCCCCCGCGCACCAAAACGGTCGAACGCAGTGCCCCCACGGCGGCCAGCAAGCATCACAACACTCCCCGTCGATCAAGAAAAGTGATCGACACGCTAGACACCCGGGATCGCTGACACAAGAGCAAGATCGGCACCCAGAGGCGCACCACCCATCAGGGACGATCACCCTCCGTACGCATCCGGGTGCTCAAGCCCAGAACAACCACCGCCCGCTACCGCCACAAAGCACACAACAAGCCCACCCCGCCGACGCCACCTCGCCGACACCCTCACGCAAAGCGATCTTCAACAAAATTTTCAGTTGGCGGAAGATCACCACGTCGAAACGGGTCAAGCCCACTGCTGTGGCATCTGGCGGTGACCGTCAGGGTCCGGACGTGCGGTGGCGTTGAACGGCGGCTGGTTGTGTAGTGCTGTGACCGGGAACGTTGGCCGGGTTGGGTGACACGCCGGTCAGCGTTCCCGGGTTGGCTGTGGTCGGGGGTCAGGCTGTCGGGATGGCGGAACCTGTTCGGGCTCGCCGGCTCAGTGATGACGAGGGCCGGCGATTACAGCGGATCGTGCGGCGTGGGACGGGTTCTCCGATCCGGTTGCGCCGGGCGATGGTCATCATGGCCTCGGCCAGCGGTAACACCGTCCCGGCGATCGCCCGTCTGGTGCAGGGCGACGAAGCACCCGGCTGCGCCCACTGGGTGAGCCAAAGGCCGCAACCGGTGGCCGTCCGGAGCTGATCCAGCAGATCCAGAGCCAGGAGCATCTGGCCTGGGCCGCGCAGCAGGCCCGCGAATACATCATCAACAACAATGACTGGCGGTCCTCGATCCGCCATCAGGGCGTGATGACCGAGGTATGGCTTGCGGCGACCACGTTCGAGCATCTGGACGACAACCCGAGCGTCACGATCCCCGTGACGGCCGAGGGGTCCAGCCGGATGACGTGTGTGCACGATCTACTCGGCCTGCGATCGGCGGACATTCCCTACGACCGCGATGAGCGCCGGATGCGCGCCGACGTGCGGCGGCTGAACGAGGAGATCACCGCAGCCGGTTCGCCTGACCAGGTGGACAAGGATGTGGCGGTCCGGGCGGATCGCACGGGTCGGCGCCACTGCCGGCCACCCAGTCGACCTGGCCGCGGGCCTGTCCCGGGCCAGGCGGGATGTAGCGCATCGTGTACAGCAGGCGGTCCAGGTCGGGGCCGGCCGCGTGCTGGTAGGCGGCAAGATCTTCAGCCGAGCCGGTGTAGGTGGCGCGCAGCATCACCTGTCCGCAGCCGGATCCGCGGAAGAGGTCGTCGCGGTCGAGATAGAGGTTGCGGCGCCCGTCGACCGGGTCGGTCAGCAGCCGCAACGCGTCGATGACGTTGGTCTTGCCGCCGCTGTTCTCGCCGACGAGCACCGACACGTCACGGTCCAGGGCGACCGACACCCGCGACAGCGAGCGGAAGCCCTCGACGTCGAGCTGACTCAGGTACACCAGCGCTCCTTCGAGTACGCGGCACCGGTTCCGATCAGTGCGCCGTCGCTGGCGCGCGAGGTGCCTGCCGCCGGCACGCCAGGCGGGCACGACGCCGGACACTAGAACTACGGTGACAAGAGTGTCAAATCGACGAGAAATATTTTTAGGTTTGCTTGCGAGGTCTAATCGTGCGGTAATGTTGGTGGAAGTCAGGTGAGGTAGGTAGGAGACGGCGTGGACAACGGTGGCGTGGACCTTGACGTGGCGGCCCATGCCGCCATGCTGGTTCTCGCCCGGGAGTCGCGCGGGATGACGCAGGCCGAGCTGGCGCAGGTCATGACCCGACAGTCCGGCACGGCGGTGTCGCAGGGCTACATCAGCAAGGCCGAGGCGGGTCGGCTGGAGGTTACCGGCCCCCGGCTGGCGGCGTACGCCGAGGCGCTGCGGTACCCGGTGGCCGTGCTGTGCGCCGACCCGGAGCTGCACGGCGTCGGCGTCGGCTTGGTCCACCACCGCAAGCGCGCCTCGCTGGGCGCACCCGCACTTCGTCGCATCCACGCGGAGCTGGCGTTGGCCCGGATGCAGACGCGCGCCCTGCTCACCCTTGCCGGCGGCGAGCACCGTCACCGGTTCCACCGCATCGTGGTCGACGACTTTGACACCGCCGCTGACGCGGCGTCCGAGCTGCGCCGCGAGTGGGGGTTGTCGCCCGGTGCGGTCCCCCAGCTGATCCCCTTGATCGAGGCCGCCGGCGGCCTCGTGCTGGTCCGCGACCTCGGCGCGCGTGAACTGGACGCCGTCACCCAATGGATCGACGGGAATCCGCCGCTGTTCCTGATCAACGCGCTTGCGCCGGCCGACCGGTTCCGGTTCAGCCTGGCACACGAACTCGGCCATGTGATCATGCACAGTGAACCGGGCGTTACCGCGGTCCAGGAGCGGCAGGCCGACGAGTTCGCCAGCGAGCTGTTGCTGCCGGCTGACGCCGTCCGTATCGAGCTGAAGCAGGGCCGGCTGGACCTGGCCCGCCTCCTCGACCTCAAGCACCGCTGGGGCGTGTCGATGGCCGCCCTATTGCGGCGCGCGGCGACGCTGGGTGTGGTCACCGACTGGCAGTACCGCAACCTGATGGTCGAGATGTCCGCGCTCGGGTACCGCACCCAGGAACCCAGCGACCTGGTCCGGGAAAACCCACGGTTCTTGCCCGGACTGGTCACTTGGCTCCGCGACGAGCAGGGCTACCGCCCC
Organism: Micromonospora sp. WMMD1082; assembly: GCF_029626175.1. Classification (NCBI taxonomy): domain Bacteria; kingdom Bacillati; phylum Actinomycetota; class Actinomycetes; order Micromonosporales; family Micromonosporaceae; genus Micromonospora; species Micromonospora sp. WMMD1082. The sequence continues at coordinate 1,318,713 of NZ_JARUBM010000002.1, forward strand.
GACCAGCTCGCCGACGCTTCCGGCCTGCTGCCGGACGAGTTCGCGCGGCTGTACGTCGACAACAACGATTCCACCGGCGACTCAACCGGCGTTTCCCCCGTCGAGGTGATGCGATGACCGAACCGAACGGGCTCCCCGGCCCGGGCCAGCAGCCCACCACATCCGCGACCGCTACGGTCCTCGGCCGGATCTTCCTGCTGGACAACCCCAGATACACCCCGCGAGTCCCGCCGTTTCTGGCAGCGGACCGCAGCGGCCTGGTGCTGTGCGGCCGGGGCAGCCACACCAAGGCCGATGTCATCGCACGGCACTCCAGCAGCCTGCTGTTGATCGACCCCGCCGCCTACCTGGACCAGGCCGCGACCGCGGCCGAGCCCTTCGCGCTGCCGGAAAGCGACGGCACGCTGTTCGGCAGCGACCTGGGCGCGGTGTTTGACGGCCAGCGCCAACGCCACGCCGCCGCAGCGATCACCCCGTCCCGGTACGTGCAGGCCGGCGACTCGGCCGCCTTCAAGGCGTTGGTCCGCCAGGCCCAGAAGATCGAGCGCGACGACGTGATCGTCGCGGTGCCGGTGGCCCTTCCCTGGCTGACGCAGAAGCAGTACCTGCCGCAGTTGATCGCCGGCCTGCAACGAATCGCGCACCCGAAGGCCGTCATGTTCGGCGCGCAGAAGAACCCGTTCGATGTCGCCGCGGCGACCGCCAACTTCCGGCGTCTGTTGGCCGAGACGACCAACGTGGGGCTGTGGCGCGCGGACGTCCCGGCCGCATTTGACTGCCTGGCGCACGGCGGCGCGTTCGCGGCCATTGGCGCCGGCGGCTCGCTGCGACACCTGATTCCGGCCGACGAGAAGCCCGACGCCGACAACCCGATGGCGCACACCCCGGCCGTGCTGCTGCCGTCGATGCTGCGGTACGTCCGAGGCCGGATCATTGCCGAGAAGTACGCCAACACCCCGGCGCCGCGCTGCGACTGCGTGGTGTGCGACGGCGCGTCCCTCGACCGGTTCGACAGCCTCAACGGCGACGTACGCGCCGAAGCGCACGCCCACAACGCCGCCGTCTGGACCGGCTGGCTGTCCGACCTGCTCGACCATGCCACCGACGCGGAACGGCAGCAGTGGTGGCGCGGCTTCTGCAAGGCCGCCGTCGACTCGCACAAGCAGGAGAACACCCGAGTGCGGCAAAGCGACGCCTTCAAGCCCTCACCGGCGTTAAAGAAGCTCGCGAACCTCCCGCTTCCCGGCGAGCCCAGCGGCAGCTGACGGGCTACCGCACCGCCCGGTAGACATCTTCGAGGAATCGCCAACCCGCCGCGGCAAACCGAACCCGGTGAAACGGTTCCGGCTCGACCAGCACCTCGGTCACCTGATCGTTCGCGACGATCACCCCGACGCCGTAGAAGCCGGCCCGCAGCTGGACATCAGCCAGATTCCGTGGCCGCCGGTTCAGCACCATGGCCCGCGCGCAGAACGGCGTGAACCGGCCCGCAATTTCCAACCCGTGCCGGAACGTACGCGCCGTGACCAGGGCCAGTTCCACTGCGACCGGCGCCACCGCGGACCGAGTGACCTGTCCGTCACGCACCTGGACCGCGCCGTTCGGGGAAAGCCGGAGCGCTGCCCGTTCCCGACGGGTCAAAGCCGCGATCGGCACCGGCATGGCGATCGGTAGACCGAGCAGCAACTCAAGGACATCGGCCGACGAGATTGCGCCAACGCCAGCGCGTCGCCGTCGGGCGTGCTCACCGTCGTCGACCTGGTAGCAGACCAACGCCTCGGTTCCCATGATCGGCATGACGGCACGCCGAACCTCGTCGGACCGAACCAGCGGCGACGCTGCGTGCGCCGCGGCGGCGAACGTCTCCGCAACCCCGGTCACAGCCTCCACCCCGCATCCCAATGCCTCGAACCTGGCCGGTGTGCCCGGCGTGAACCGTGGGGCGCGGACCCCTTCCCCCCGACAACGAGCGAGCCGACAACAACGGCTGCCTGATCTCCACCGAACCGTTCGTACCACCGCCCAGCACCTCTGGGAACAGGCGTGACCTGTGAGATCGGCGGGCGGACGCCCCGGCGCGCTGGGTGACGCCGGCCATCCAGCGGCCTGGACGAACCGCCGCTCACAGCTGGGCGCGGCCGTGGTCCCATCACGGCCGTCCAGCAGCGTGGTCGACGCCCCGCGCAGCCTGGGCGTGCAGGTCATCGAGGCTCAGATCAAGGGCGGCAGCTAGACGGGCAATCGTCAGGAACGCCGGCGTCGCGACGCGGCCACCTTCCAGGCTGCGAACCGTGTCGATAGCAACCATCGACTCCCGCGCGAGGTCGGGCGCCGAGCAGCTGCGCTCTTGGCGCCGGGCGGCGATAAGCACCCCGAGCCGTCGTCCGTGCTCTCGATCTTCCGTCCGTGTTGCCTTGCGGCTCATACCGTTAATAATACATGTATTCTTATCTCCCCTCGCCGGTCGGTTCCACCGACGCGTTCAGGCTGTGGGCCGGACGAGGCGGTCAGGTCCACCGGAGGCACTCGCGAGAATTCGATCGAGGCAGCAGTCTGGTCGCGGCAGTCAGACCTGCTCGATCGAGCGTCGCTCGACGGGGGCGCGTTGTGGACCAGTTGCCGCTGGTCAACCCGCCTGCGTTCGTCCTCGGTGTGAGGCATGGCATCGTGGCTCAGGTGGACTGCGTGGTGTGGTGGGCCCGCATCGACGACTACCGGCCGGAGTTGGACTCACTGTTGTCTCCGGTGGAGAGCGCGCGGGCCGCTCGGCTGCGGCAGCCCGAGGACCGCGTTCGCCAGGTGCTGGGCGCGGCACTGCTGCGGCTCGCCGCGGCCTCCCAGACCGAAGCGTCGGCCGGCGCAGTGGTCGTCGACCGTACTTGCTCCCGGTGTGCGGAGGCGCACGGGCGGCCGACGCTGCCGGGTACTGGGCTACACGCGTCCATTACGCATTCCGGTGGGCTGGTTGGCCTGGCGCTGACCCGGGCCGCGCCGGTCGGACTCGACGTCGAGCGGGTCTCCGGCATCGACATCGAAGGGCTCAGCCCCAGCGTCCTGCACGCCTCGGAGCGAGCCGAGTCGCCGAACCCGTCGGGCTTCTTGACCTACTGGACTCGCAAGGAGGCGGTGGTCAAGACCACCGGCGACGGCCTCAACACCGCGCTGGCCGACGTGCAGGTGACGGGCCCGATGGATCCGGCGGCGCTCCTGTCGTACCCGGGTCGCGCACGTCTGCCGGCGTACCTGGCAGACCTGCACCCGGCGGAGGGCTACCGCGCAGCAGTGGCGATCCTGACCGCCGCCCCGGTTGGCGTGCTTGAACGTCCAGCGTCGCGACTCCTCTGCGCTCTCCCGTTCTCGCCGTAATCCTGCCGGGAGGCGCGCGCATCGGCCCAATGGCGACGAAGCCGGCAGCCACGGTAGCCGCGTGAGTGCGAGCGCCGCGGCAGATGCTTGTCGCGGCCGGCCAGGCAAAGATCAACGGTCACATCCTGATGCCGTGCCCGCTCCGGCGCCGCTGGGCGAGCCGGGACGGGGTTGCTTGCGAGATCCACGCATTTGGCCGCCATGTCGGCGTCGGTCGATACCCTTGCAGAGCGCGGATGCAGCTCGGCCGATTCCGGCCGAGCACGAGGACCGCCACCGGGGGACCAGTGACCCAACCAGTCTGGGAGCAACTCGACCCGCTCGCCATGAACGACGGGGTGTACTACGTGCCGGCCGCAGTCGAGTTGCAGCCCCGCCTTCCGGACTGGGGTCAGCCCGACAAGCCCGCTCTACGCGAGCGCCTGGCGAACGATCGACCCCACGGCATCCGCGGCCAGAAGCTGCTCTGCCTGCTCTGCATGCGCCACCGAGGCCAGAACGGGCTCGGTCGGTCGCCGGTCTGGATGACGCTGGTGGAGGGGCAGCACGGCCAGGTGTTCCGGCACGAGGACGGTCGCTCACCGCACCCGGAACACGAGCCCGAGACCGACACTCACAAGGCGCTCAAGGAGCGCAAGGCCCGCACGCGGCGGTCCGTCGGCGGCGACGTCAAACTCGAAGTGTGGCGACCGCGCGCCCGCCGTCGGCCCGACGTCGTGGCGGTCGGCCCCCTCCTGACCGTGGCCGGCGAGGTCCAGCACTCCAAGGTCGCCCCAGGTGACATCCGGGCCCGGCAAAAGGCTCTCCACAAGGCGGGCGACCGAGTGGTGTGGACCACCGACCGCAGCGCCGACAACATCGCGTTCCTCCACCCGGTGCCGCACCTGTCCGTGCCCGCTCTCAGCGACTATCGCCTGTACTTGACCGAGCCCCGGCTTGAGATCGGCGCGGGCGCCATCACGTTCGAGGCGCAGCGATGCGGGTGGGCGGACCTCTGGACCGGCACGAACCGCTGCCCGGTCACCCGCAAGGCCGTGCCGTGCGGGTGCCTGCACCTCTACCCGACCTTTAACCCCCGCAGTTACAGCCGCGAGAAGGCCGCCACCACCGCAGTGTTCCCGTGCGGCCCGCGCCCGCACCTGGACCACCTGCTGGAGGGCATCCTGCAGGGGTCGTGGTTGCCGTATCGGCACCGTGACCGAGTTACCTGGATCCCCGCGACCTCCCACATGGAGGTCGTCGCCGAGCGGGGCGGGACCCTGGAGTTGGCCGAGGGCAGAAGCGCCCCACGCTGCGACCGGACGAACGAACGAGCCTGCGAACGCCGAGCCGGAGCGGTCGCCGCCCAGAGCGAGGCACCCGAGGCGGAGAACCTGTCCCCGTGCTGCGGCGAGAGGCCGCCCGGGCGTGCCGGGCAGCCGCTGGTTCCCGCCTGCATGCTCTGCCGGAACTCCCCGACGTACTACGGAGAGACGAACTTGACCGGGAAGCGACCCGGGCCTGACGACCCAACCGCGCCGTCTGCGCCCCGCCATCGCTCAGCGTTATCAAGGTCGTGATCGGCGCTAACCGCCGCCCTGCTACCGCACCATCTCGATGTAGTACCGAGCCCGCCTCGAACGGAGCCCGCGGGAGTCAACGAGGCGCAATCAGGCCAGGACGTGATGTCACCGACACTGAAGCTTCCGCGTTGGATCGACTCGGCTTCGGCATCCCAGCGTCAAGATCAGCAAAGCTTGACGGACGCAGCTGACTACGCGTCGATGGGGTCGACCCGAGACCACATCAGATGGGCAGTCAGAGAGGTTTATTGACATATGAGCGATTTATACACAAACTCTTATCAGACGCGCGCCCGTCGGGCACGCGCCACGGCCATCGTAGGATCTGGTCATGATCCCGGCATCCAACACCGACCCGCTAGGGTCGCTCACGGCAGAGGTGCGCGAGGGAGATGCCTACGATTTGATGGCAAAACTTCCTCCGGCGTCTATTGACCTGATAATCACGTCGCCTCCTTACTGGGGACTCAGGGCATACGGACTTGACCACAATGAGGAAGTTCTCGAAGAATGGATTGCCGAGGGCAACGATAAGGCGAAATGCCCCCCTTACGACTGGTACCGCGTTCACGGTGGAGTCCTGGGGCTTGAACCTCTGCCAGAGTGGTTCGTTGCCCACCTCGTCGAGATACTTCAGCGGGGCGCGGCAGCACTGAAGCCACGCGGAAGCATGTGGGTAAACATCGGAGACACGTATTTCGCACGCTGGTCGAGCATTCGGTCAAATGGCCGGCAGGGCCTAGGCAACAACCCTCGGACTCGCCGCAAGACACCAATGGGCGGATTCCGCCAGGAAAAACAACTCCTTATGATTCCCGCTCGTTTTGCTATCGCAATGCAGGACCTGCGCTGGATCTTGCGAAACGACCTTATTTGGGAAAAGCGGAATGTCCCCCCGCGACCCGAGAAGGATCGACTAAGGCTCGATTGCGACGGACGCAGCATCACTTTCCCACTTCGCGTTGGACACCGCACCGGCCGCCGCGCTAGCGGAAGGCGGCTCGGCCGACCGAATTATAACAACGCTTCAGAACAAACTATATAGGCGACTCCCTCTTAACATTCATGGACAGGCAAGTTTGTTCGATACCTGATTCTTGATCGTTTCAGGTGGCTGAGGCGGTACTCAAGGGCTGGGTGCCGCCGGTAGGCCCATCGGCCCTGGAGACCGGCGCCTCAGGTGCTCCTTACCTGCGCTGAGCAAGCGTTCGAGCAGATCCCATCACGAATCTGGATCACCCGCTCGTCCGACAGCCTTGCCAGCCGGGCCAGCTCGGCCGGGCCGGTGCTGGCCGGCAGCTTCCGGATGGTGGTGTCTCTGGCGCGGATCAGCGCCGTGCGACGGGCGTCCAGGTGCCGTGCCTCGCCGGCGAGGTTGGCCACCAGCTTCGGGTTGGCCTCTTCCTTCGTGGTCTTGCGCTCGTGCGGGTACAGGTCACGCACCGCTGCGCCGGCCAAGCGGGCGGCTTGGCGCTTGGTCCAGCCGGCGTGCACGGTTAGTGCGGCGGCAGCTCGGTTTCGGCGCTGTACCAGGTCGGCATGCCGGCTGGCGAGTTCACGGATCTGCGCGGCGGCCGCCGCGATCAGCGCGGAGGGTTCGTCCGGCAGGTCCAGCGCGATCTCCGGCTTCGCCTCGCAGTAGGACGTTTTCTCCAGCTCCTTGGCCTGCTTGTAGAGGGCCCACAGTTCCCGCACGTCGTGCTGGGCGAGCAGCAGTGCTTCCTCGGCGTTTGCCTCCGGCTGGCGGCGTGGCCGGGCGGCGTTTTCGACGGCCTTCCGTACAGCGGCGACCTTCGAGGGGCGCCCGTAGATGGAGATGCAGAGCTGCGTGAGCGTCCAAGCGTGGTGACTGTGCAGGCCAGCGGCGGCAGTGTCGCGTACTGCGAGGGCACGGCGGTGCGCGGCACGCAGCTCTCCAGCGAGCATCCTCGCCTGGGTGGTGCGGATCGGGCCGGCGGGTGCGCCGCTCGCTGTGGTTAGTCGGCGCGCGTACGCCTCGATCTCGATCGTCATCCGCGGTGGCATAGCTATCGTCATGAGGTTCCATGGCTCGCGATGTGCCACCCCGAACCAGGTGACGGCTTAAGGTGTATCACGCATTAACACTGGTGGCGGATCTTCGCCCCATCAGACAAGGCCCATCCGCCCTCCGGCCGACAGGATCACCGGCCGTCGCAGCCCGGCGGCGGATCGCCACTGCGGACCGCCACTGCCGCTCGGCACCGGAAACTCGTGGGTGAGCGAGCTCATCGCCGTCGGTGGCGCTGGTCTGTCGGCGGTCGAGATTGCCCGACGACACGCCCATGTTCGCGGCCGTGGCCGAGGAGCCGGGCGCTCCGACTCCTCGTCAAAGTGATTAGTGCGGAGGCTCGGCCATGACGGCCTGGTAGCGGCGTTCATGCTGGCCGGACGGTTACGGACAGCAAGAACGCTTTCGGGGTGGCGCGAGTTCGGGATGCATGCGTAGGTCGGACCTCAGGTGCTGTCGGTACCCATGCCGGGTTTCCGGCCGGTGCGGCACGCCTTCCACACACCCCAAAGTGTGGCACCATTTCGGCTAGTACATCGACTGCGGCGCCGCCAGCAGGACTTAAGCTTAACGAGTTGGAGCCGCTATGGACACGCTCGAAGTTCCTGGTTCACCGCAGACGCGAAAACGGTGCCGGGTATCGCACACACACGCTGCCCGGCCCGACAAACACACCCCCGCACGCACCTCGCCCTACCCCTCCGACCTGGATCTATAGACACTTGCACATATCTCCAAGTCCGTGCGACGCAACTTCCACGCACCGGCACCCTAGTTCCAACCCGAGCCCCCCGCGCGTTACCGTCTCCATCGCACGGTCCCCCCACTGCGGTCGCCGGATTCCGACGTAGATGGAGGGAGGTGACGAGTTGGGAGCAGAACGAGAGGACCACGCCCCCGACCGTAAGACCGCACGGCTGTACGCCTGGGCGGCTCTTATCGGTGCGCTGGCCACTCTTGTAGGCGCCCTGACGGGCTGGATCCCCACCTGACAGCGAGCAGCTGGCAGGCGGGAACCCGCCGGTGGATCGGTCGCCGCGTCGTTTCCGAGGCGGAGCGGCGGCCGGTCCCTCGCACGCGACGATAGGTCGCGCGAACGCGGCCGACTCTAACGCTCGCAGGTCAGCCGTCGAAACCCATCCGGCGCTTACTTTCCGGTGAGTGCACACCAGCGCACCCAGTAGACAGGTCCGCACCGCCGATCGGACAGCCGCTGATAACCGCACGATGTCCTGCGCAGTGCCGCCTAGGTTGAGGCCAGCGAGCTTGACGCCGGACGCTGGAACCCCATTCAGCGGTACAGCCTCTCCGCAGTTTGCGGGATATCGGGCAGCGTAGCGACGCGACCTGGAGTGCTCAAGGCGGCGGCGCGGCCGGCGGCCGGATCCTGTTGGGCATCGTCTTTGCCGGACCGGAGCTGCCCCCATGCACCCGCTACAGCTCCGGGGGACGTGCAGGTAGGCCATCTGTTCCGTCGACGTCCTCGGATGGACCGGTGGATCAGTCATACAGGCGTCCCAGCAGGGCACCTTGGCCGGACTTAAGGATGTACGCGGCTTCCAGCGGGATCGAGAAGCACTCGAAACGGGCGGGCTCCTGGTTCCCGTCGTGGTCCTCCTGGCTGTTCCACCGGTCAGGGGTCGCCTCGGCCAACTCCAGGTGGGAGACGTGCCGGCGCTGGACCTCGAACCGGTGAGGGGCTCATGTCGTACTGCGTCTCACCGAGCTTCCGCACGATGGCGAAGCTCGTCAGGTCCGTCTCTTCCCGGGCCTCGCGAAGCGCCGCCGCCTCCGGTGTCTCATCCTCGCGGATGCTGCCGGCCGGGACCTGGATGCCGACCTCCTCGTAGCTGTAGTCGGTGTGCCGGAAGACCAGCAGCTTCCCGTCGCGCACGACATGGCACACGACCTTGTCTCGGGTGACCCTCTCAGGCACGCGATACTCCTCTCGTTGTGGCCGCAAGCGCGCCTCGGCATGGTCTCGAACGTTCAGAGGTCGGTGATGTCGTAGGTGTCCCACCATGAGGGGCGGTGTTTCCGTAGAGTTCCGGCGACTCGGGTCAGTAGCAGCCAGTTGCCGTTCAGGATCAGCGCGGCGTCTTCGGGGCGGCCGGCGAGCACGCGGGCCACAGCCGTGACCATGTTCGGTGTCGCGGCGGGCAGGAAGTCGTCCTTGGGCATGTGGAAGACGATGTTGACGTAGGTGTCGGGTTCCCATTCCCACTGGGAGCCGTCGTCGTCTTCGGCGTCGAGGTAGCCGTTGCTGCCGGCGTAGATGCTGAGGCTGTACCCAGACGTGTGCGCAAGGTCCGCGCCCAGCAGTCGGGGGTAGCCGGGTCGAATCGACTCGTCAACGCCGTTCGGGGCGGCGAGTTCGGCCACCTGTTCCAGCGGGATGGGGCCCGCCAGCGTCAGTCGGTACTCGATAGCCACGTGCTGCCTGCCTTCTCAGTCTCGCCGGACGATTTGAATGATCTCACCGCTGCGGGTCACCGCCGTCAGTTCTTTGAGCTGGCGGATTGGCCAGTCGTCGAACTGTTTCTGCAGGGCGCCGAGGTCGCCGCGCCAGTCCCGCAGGTTCAGCGCCACGCGTTGGGTCTGCTGGCTGGCCACTTTTGCCGACACCTCCGTCCAGATCCCACGCACGGCCTTGCCCGGGGTCGGGGAGTAGCAGTCGAAGACGTGCCCCTCTATCAGGTAGTCCGGGTCCTTGTCCGGCTTCCCGACGTCGCCGGTGTTCTGCCGCGCCTCGGCGATCTCCCGCCTGGTCGGGTTCTGGTGGACCCGGTAACCCTTGCCAGCGACCGTGTCGGCACACCCGTTCTCCAACTCCAGTGAACGTCGCACTTCTGCGTCCTCTCGTGGTGGGATGCGGGTTCGGGGGCCGGTCGGTGATCCGCCGAGAGCACCAGTGGGTTGACGGGTCCACGGGCTGCCACGTTCATCGGATGTGCCACCACCAAGGATGGGAGATTGGAGGCTCGGGGCACGTGTGGCGGAAGGGATCGGGCTGGTCGGTACGTGACCGCCAGCCCCGCTCAGTTTCCCGAGGACCCGAGCTGTCGCGCTTCGGCGATCGCCGCTTCTACGTGCTGCCGGCCGGTGCCGATGCGCTGGACCACCAGCACCAAGACCTGCTTGATGCTCTCCAACGCCTGCAACAGCGGCCCGGGCTGTCCACCCTGCAAGATCATGGTGACGAGTTGCTGTGCCTCACCGACCTGTTTGATCACCCCCGACGCCGAGTCACGGGCGCTGCCCATCGCGGCCTGCACAGGTGTGAGCCCGGAGATCGTCTCCTGTGGGGTGGCTTGCTGCGGGACCGCTGTGGTGGTCTTGGTCGCCTCAGCGATTGAACCGGAGAGGCTGCCCAGGCCGCCCTGGATCGCCGTGACTGCGCCGCCTACCCGGGTTATTCCCGCCGCCACGGCGGCAAAGCCTGACCCCGCTGCCCGCATCGACACCTCCTGCACCTGCCTGTCGGCTGCGGCTGCCAGCCCCTGCGCGCGCTCGACACCCGCCATCAGCGCACGGAGTTCACCGGTGATCCTGTCGATGTGCGACATGTGACCCGCCTTCCGATCGAGGACAGCAAAAGGGTGCTCGGCCGCTGAAACTACCGCTCCTCGTCGCGGCCACCACAGACCCTCGATAGCAGGCCCAGCCGCGAACCGTGACGTGGCGGGGAGGTGCAGGCTCGGGACAAGCCGCCCCACGTCTGCATAGCGGGCCAGAAGCGGCACCCCGCACCCGCCTGCTCAGCGACTGGGCGCTGAGCACAGCCACCTGTGGTGAGCCGACAGGCGCACCGCAAATCGTCCAGGTTAGGAGACAGCCTCTGTGCCTGCGCCTGTGGCGACGGCTGCGATTGCGGCGTTGACGGCCCGGTCGTGCACGACACCCGACCTGACGATCTTCGCATGCGGTTCGGTGCAGTCGATGATGGTGAGGTGGTGGGCCAGCGGGCTGATGCCACCGTTGATGCAGTAGGCGACGTTGATGCCGGCCTCCGTCACAAACTGTTGCACCTCCTCGGCCGTGATCGCTGGCCCAGTTGTACTGCTCGGGTCTGAGCGGTTGGCGGTAGTCGCGGCGATGGGGACGGTGCACTGTTCGGCAAGCTGGCCGAGCAGCCCCGGGTCGAGGGTTACGAGAGCGTTAGGCACGCCGACTGGCTCGTGTCGCTGCGCGTGATCGAGGTCGCGCCAGCGAAGGAACATGGCGAGATCGCCAGGCCAGAAGGCCGCAGCAAGTCGGTGGGCGGCCGGCGTCATGACGAACAGGTCGTCAGCGGCGATGCGTGACGGGAGTACGTAGGCTAGCGACTTGGACCGTGGTCTGCCCTTGCCTGCATAGATACGGTTGCAGGCCTCGCGGTCGCGGGCGTTGGCGCAGATCATGTACCAGCGGTGGGTCGGCACTACGACTAGTCCACCGGCCTCGATTGCTTGGACTGCGAGGTTAAGTTCGTCAGGAAAGATCAGTTTCATCGGCAGAATCCCTCAGCCCGCGGAGTCGTTATCGGCGGTACACGGCCGTTGTTGTCACGAATCGGGCTAGCAAGGCCCACCGCCAGCTATCGCCGCCAGCGCGGTTCACTGATATCGGGCTCGGCTACCGCGCGGGCGCGGTGAGTGGCGGGAAGTCCAGCCATGGATCACGCAGTGCGTCGAGCCTGCGGCTTGCATGGTGGACGTGGGAGACGCGGAAGTACGCCATGATCCGTGGTGTGGCGGTCAGGTTGCGGCCGACGGCGTGTGGGACCAGGTGGTGCATGAGCAGCACGTCGCCGGGCTTGCCGAGCAGTGTGGTGCCCTGTTCTACATCGATGTGTGGTGGTACTTGGGCGGTGATGCCTCGCGACCACTGCGTGCGGAACCAGTCGGCCATTCGGAGATGCCCGCCAGCGACGTAACGCAGGGCGCCGCCGCTCGGATCGCTGACGTCGGACAACACGACGCCGATCAGGAGCGAGAAGGTGCGCAGTTCGGCAGGGTCGAGGTGCGGGCACGCGACGCCGTCGACGTGCATTGCCTTCTCGGGTTGCGCCCGGTCCAGTTCCCGTTCCGGGACGCGGATCTGAATCTGTGTGGTACCAACCGGTGCCAGGTCGCCTACGAGTTCGGCCGCGAGGCGGGCGACGCCGGAATGGGCGAACAACGCGAGCAGGTCAGGATGGTCGCCGAGCTGCGGTGCGAAGGTCCGCTGGGTGTATTCGACGAGCCGGTGTTGATCCATGTCGGTTCGGTACCAGTCGGTTACGAGCGCCGCCGCGCGGTCGACTAGGTGGGCCGGGACGAAGCCGCGTTTGATGACCAGTCCTTTCGTGCTGAAGGTGGACAGTTCGTCGGCGGTGAGGGGCACGGTCGTCTCCCATCAGGTTGACAGGCTTACAACTGTTGGAGGATCTGGTCGGAGGCGTCCAGCGCGCTGGTGATGATGTCCTCTCCGAGGTCGGCCGAGGCCAGCCGCGGATCCCCGCCCGTGATACCAAACGTTGCGATGCGAGCGTCGCCCGAGTTCCACGACCAGGTGGCGCCGCGGTCGAGGATGAGTCGCTGGATCTCATCGCCGTGCGCCAGGTTGACCGTGAACGTCTCCGGCAGGCGGTCCAGATACACAGCGTGGGGGGCGAGGGCCAGCATCATGCTGGTTTCCTTCATGCCAGCGTGGATCTCCGGCAGCGCCGATGTGACGCGGACGGCCGAGAGCGAGCTCGGGTGTACGGTGCAGACCCGCACCTGGTGAGTGGCTCGAAGTTCGTAGCCGACTGCATCGAGAATGCTGCGGTTGCCGCCGTGGCCGTTGACGATGAGGAGACGACGGGCTGGGGTGGCTCGTACGAGTTCGCCGACAATGGTGTCGAGCAGGGTGGTGAGGGCGCCAATTCGTAGCGAGATGGTGCCGGGCGACCAGGCATGTTCCAGGGACAGGCCATACGGCAGCACAGGCAGCGCCCAGAGGTCGTATTGATCGCCGTATCGATCGATGAGGCGGTTGGTGAACTGCTCGGCGATGACGGTGTCGGTGTGCAGGGGAAGGTGCGGGCCGTGTTGTTCGTATGAGCCGATCGGTAGGCACAGGATCGATGTCTCGGTCAGCCGCGTGCAGATCTCAGGGGCTGGGAGTGAGCCAAACCAGCGGTTCACGCCCGTCCTCGCCGGCCGATTCGGATGAGGAACTCGTTGTCCTCGGGGAAGGTGTCGGTGTCGCTGAACCGGGTGAGGGTGACACGGATGGTGTCGTCGAATTCGTCTAGCCGATCGCCGAACAGCTGCGGCGCGGCGAACGAGGTGGAGTGGAGGTACCCGAGGATGCTATCGGCGGTCCAGATCCGGGTAACCGGCACGACGCACTCCTCGACTTGATCAAACGGTGACTCGCGCATGATGTCGCTGTAGGGTCGGTTGTGGTGTTGGAACGTGCGTTCCCCGGCCCGGCGCTGCTCACCGAGAAAGTCCTGGATGACCGAGCGAACCGCGGCCTTCCAGTCGCTAGTGGCGGTCCAGAAGCTGCTGTCACCGAAGATCGCGACTGCGCCCTGTGGGCTGACCTGTGCGTCCAGCCGGGCCAGGACGGTGGCTTGGTCGAGCCAATGGAAGGCCCGGCAGATCGTCACGAGGTCGGCCTGCCAGCCCGCCGGCGGCGTGAACGCCTCCGCCGTGACCCCCGCCAACAACAAGTGGGTGCCGGTCGGCAGCTGCGGGCGTAGCGCGGCTTCGGCAGCGGCGAGCATGTCGGCGTCGTTGTCGATGGCGATGATGTCGTCGAACCGGCCAAGCAGCGCCTCCACAACGAGACCAGTGCCGGTACCCACGTCGAGTAACCGCCGCGGCGTACCGGTGAGGGCTGTGGCGTCCAGGACTTCGGCCACGGTCGGTGGGATGCCGGGCCGGTACTGCCTGTAGAAGCCGACGGCTCCGCGGAACACACTCATGGTCGCCTCCATCGTGCGAGATCGGTAACGTGCTGGCTGGCGCCGATGAGATCAGCGGCCACGAGCACGCCAGTGTCGTTGAGCAGTTCGGGCTCAGGCACTGGTCGTCCATTCGACACCCATATTGCGGTCACGCCGGCGGTTCTGGCACCGATGATGTCGCAGTCCCAGTCGTCGCCGATGTGCACCATATGCGCCGGACTGCTCTGGCATGCGTCGGCCACGCAATGGAAGGCGGCGGGGTCAGGTTTGACGTAGCCAGTCAGGTAAGACGGAAAGTGCTTAGTTACCCACGGCCGAAGCAAGGCGTGCATGTTGTCGGTGCCTGCATCGAGGCAGGTCACGTTGGATAACGTAACCAGGGTGGCGTGACGACTCACAGAGCGCACCGCCGCAACCACGCCTGACATGAGCCGCAACTGCGGAGGTTGGATACGGCTCGGGAAGGAGCTCGCCGGAAGTTGCAGCGCGTCGCAGACTTCGGCGATGACCGCAGCATCGATCGAAGGCCGCGTGTACAGCTGCTGGCGGATGACGCGGCGCGCGTCGTCCTGGCCGAGCGGCGACGCCGCCACCAACGTTGTTGCGACAGTGGGTCCCTCGATCTGGCACAGGGTTCCCCCAACGTCGACGCTGACCAGCAATCGTGTCACGCGGTGCCTTCCGCTGCTGGCAGGGCCGTGACGATCGCGTCGATCCTGGCTTGCCGGATCGCGGAGGTGCTCGCCTCGCCAAGAAACGTGAGCGCATAGCGGCGCTCCGCCTCGTCGAGGACGGCGAGGTCACGGCGCGCGATAAGGACTGCGGCCATGAGGTCGTCGGGAATGGGGCGAGCGCGCCAACCGCGCGGTAGGTGCAGGATGCCGGCCCACGGCCCGGTGGGAGGCGTCTGCGACGGATCGAGCAGGCGCAAGACCGTGACGTCATCGAAGGTCAGGATCTGCACCTGGACCGGCAGGGCGTCGTAGAGCTGGAGCTGGCCGGTCAGGAAGGTGTCGTGTCCTTCGAGTCGTTCGGACAGCACGAGAAAGGGTCCGCTCGAATCGGCCGCGACAGTGCCGTTAATGGGCAGGCGATGGTTGGTCTTGGTCATCAGCAGCTCCTCGGCGTGGCGCCTAGGCCCGGCGAGTTGGGGACGATGATCTCTCCGCGTGTGGGCAGCCAGGGCTGTGCATACCGCTGTTGTCGGATCGGCTCCCACTGCAGGCGGTACTCGACTGCGGCGACCGCATCTGGATACGAGGCGGCGAGGTGGACGGCCGGGACGAACGAGCGGCCGTGCGGGTAGACCGGCACGCCGAGCCGTCGCGCCGTGGTCACCAGTTCGACCGCACGGGTGAGGCCGCCGCATGCAACCACGTCGAGGGTGAACGCCCGCAGCCTGACGTTGAGCACGGCCTGCGCGTCAGCGTGGAGGAGCAGTCGCTCGCCGACCGCCAGCGGCGCTCTCATCGCCAGCACCCGGTAGATTCCAAGATCACATTCTGGTAGAGGATCCTCCAACCAGCGCACTGATGCAGGGTCCAAGCGATCGAGGAACAGGCTGGTGAACGCCGGATCCCAGCTGAAGACGGCGTCGAATGCGGCTTCCTGCACGAGCGTCGCCGCCACCGCCTTGACCGCCGCCGCGAGCCGGATGGCCTCCGTCGCGCGGTCTTCGGCAGCCGGGTTTCTGCGAAGTCCCCACTTGGTGAACTGCCATCCGTCGCGGCTGACCCGCTCGACAGCTTCATTAGGGGCGCGACCGGCTACGTCCAGGCCCAACCATGAGGCGTAAAGCGGCACCCGCCGCTGGAGGGTCGCACCGAGCAGGTGAGCAACCGGCACCTGGACGAGGAGGCTATGGAGGTCCCACGCCGCACAATCCACAGCGCCGACGGCCCAGGACGCCACCGTGCCTGTATCTGCTCGAGTCGCTCGGCGCAGGGCTGCATGAAGGCCCCGGTGGTCGTCGACCGGCTTGCCGAGTGCCGTGTGCGCCAGGATCGCCTCCACGTACCGTCCGATCTCGGCGGTCACTGGCCCATACCAGCCGGTCGTGCCGGCCGCACGGAGGGCGACGAACGTCGAGTCCTCGCCCTGCGCGGTTTCGGTGGCGACAACGCGAACCGCATCAATGCAGACTGGCATCAATGCTCCCGCCTGGCCAGAAGTGCCCCGGCCGCGGAGGTGACTCCGGTGGCATCGAGCCCGGTGTACGCCGCGAGCCTGGCCTGTGGCATTGGGAAGGGAGGCTCTGTCCAGCCGACCACTGCGACGTCGCGGCGGAGACGCCCGCCGAGCAGGCCCCAGATCGTGGCCGGGTGCCCGAGCGTCAGGATCAGGACGGCGGCGCCTGTCCCGACGTAATGATGCAGGTCCGAATCCACGAAAGCCGCCATGTCGTGGACGTTGACCACGCGGACCTGACAGCCGTAACGGCTACGGATACCGACGACGGCCTCCGCGACGACGCCTGCGGCGAGGTCGCCTGCGCACACCACCGTGAGCTCCGGCTCGCCTGGATCGCTGAGGTGAGGCCACACCGCCAAACCACAGCGGCGCTCCTCCTCCACGGTCTCCCGAGGGTGCGTAGCGGTGGTGTGCTTGCCGGCGACGATGACGTTGACCCGTGCCGTTGATCGCAGCGCGTCGTCAAGCGCGAGAGCGACCCGGTCCGCGTCCGCCGGGGTGAACACGTGCACGGCCGGGTCGCTGATCCCCAACAGGGCAGTGATCAGTGAAGGGTCGCCGTGGCTGTACACGTTGTGCCAGCCGTAGGAGGTCAACAGCAGGTTGATGCTCGGCAGCGCGCGTCCGATGAGTCGCCGCTGCTTGAGCTGCCCCACCAGCGCGGTCAGCAGCAGCGGTGCGAACGCCTCGTACGAGACGAGCACGCCACGGCGGCCGCTCGCGGTCCACCCGGTCAGCCAGCCGACCAGCACCTCCTCGGCGAGCACCTCGTGCACCCACGATTCGCTCTGTAGTTCGCCAAGCCGGTTAGACCGCAGCTCGTCTGGACTGAAGACCTTAAAGTCACCCGACATGGCATGCGCCCGCAGCACCGCAGTCACCTCCGCTGCGAACCCCCGACCGGCAGGCGTCGCTGGTGGAGGCAATGGGGAGGCGGCCTGGAACGAATTGCCAATGTGGATTGTGTGCAGCGCGGACGCGAGCGCGCCCACCGGCCGCGCGTCGGTGTCGAACAGCTCACGCGGCTGGTAGGACGACAACCAGGCACGCAGTGCCGTCCGCTGGCATGGATCTCCGACCAGGTCCGTAAGCGGTGTCTTGTGCGCCCCAATAGGGCCTGACCAGCCTTTCACACACCGCAGGAACACCACCCGATGCGCTCCCTGGGCGACCGCCTCGATGCCGTCCACGAGGGCGCGGTGGAACTCAACATGCTCGGCCAACCCGCGACTTGCCCCGACCTGGACGACGACGGGCTGCCAGCCAAGACCTACGGCGTAGGCGCTCAGTTGCTTGTCGCTCATGGAACCCAGCAGCGACCGTGCGCCCATCCGGTGGCCGTTGAGGTGGACTACCGGCAGTACCCCGGCGTCGACCAGCGCCCGGTGGGCCAGCCAAGCCGCCGCAGTGGATGGCGTCTCGCATTCGCCGTCGCCGAGGATCGGCACGACGACCCGGTTCGGCGAGTCCAGCGCGAGGCCCTGGGCGAAGGCGAGCGCGCCGCCGAGCCACCCGCCCATGTAAGCACCAGCGGGCAACGCCGGATGGACTTCCGAACCCAACGTGTCACCGTTGGGAAACGCCTCCACCAGTGCCGCGAGCCCATTGACATCCTGGCCGTACCGTCGGTCCGCTTGTTGTATATCGCCGGTCAGCCAGGCCAGCGCTCGTTGGACGACGCCGGCGTGACCAGCGCCGAGAACCGGCACGATCTGCACGCCGACACCACGACCGGAAGCGAGGCAGGCATGCGCCAGAGCCCAAGCCGAGCCGGGTACCGTGCCCCAATGACCCGATGGGTGCGGCTTTACGTCGGACACGTCAAGGCGGTCGGCGGCGAGTGGATTCGATCGAAGGTGCAGCTGTGCGACTGACAGGTACGTGAGCGCCCGCCACAGCGCGTCGGCGCGTTGGGCGAGATCCATAGACACGTCAGGCTCCCACCAGTCGCTCACCAGCGAAGGTGAAGTACCACAGCGGCCGGTAGCACTCCCAAGCCTGCGGCCGCAGCCCACGTCCGCCCAGCAGGTTTTCAATCGTTGCTCTGGCCTGCAGATAGAACTCCAGATGCTCGGCTCCCGACGTCCGCAAGCCTTCCATGATCGAGTTATGGGCCTGGTACACCTGGAAGTTGGGAAACTCGGTCACGTGCTCGCCGAGTGCTGCCACGCCGGCGCGCAACTCGGTGAGCGGGTCGAGACCCACGATGTAGGTGAACGACGTGCCGACTCCCGCGCGGCGTGCCCGATGGAGCAGGTCAGGCATCTCGGCGCGCCGGAGCTTAGCCTTGCTCGCCTTCAACAGAAGGTCACGCCGGGTGAAGCACTCAGCGGTCAACCGCAGAACAAACGGCGCAACGCGAGCAGAGAGATCGGCGAAGGCGGCGTCTGACTGGATGACCGACGTGAGGAAACCGATCCGAGCGCCGATGCCTTGCACACCGAGCACCGCCCGCAGGCCACGCAGGTGTGCAACGGCGGCATCTTCGCGTTCGAAGCAGCCCGTCGAGACAGTCACCTCACGCAGCTCGCGCAAATCCCGACGCGGATGCTGCTCGACCATCGCTGCCAGCAACTCAGTGAGCATTCGCTCCTCAGACATTCGAGGATCGGCGGCAGCCTCTAGCGTGTTTGGGCAGAAGGCGCAGCCCACACAACGGCTCCGCGCGTTCGGGTTCAGCGTCGCAGCCCGCCCGTCGTCCCGGAAGTAGCCACCAACCGCCTCGTCAGCATCCATCCGCTGAACCGTGCCGACCAGGGACTCGCGGAGATAGAGATCTTGCCCTTGGAGCCGAAACGGCGACCCTACCGCGTTCAACGGCACGATCACCATCCACGACACCTCTGGTGCGGAAGCAATACGGACGCTCATCCGCGCCCGGTGCTTACGCTGATCGGACGAGATCCCGTACAGGTTCAGCGCGATCAGTACCGCATCTTCGACCGGTACCTCATAACGCGCTGCTAACCGAGCTACTTCGTCCAAGTCCTGAGTGGCAGTGGAGGGCGCACCTGGCATGCAAGCCTGCCTTCGAATCGTGGATCATCGGCGGCCCCGGCAACGGCCGGCGGCTCTGCAGGCCCCTGACGAGGCAGTGGGACCAGCAAGATCACTCGCACCTGTATAGGTTGGAACGAGGGATCTTCAGCATGATGCGTCGAGCACGGTAAACCGATCCCGGCATGCGTTCCATGGTCGGCCGCGTGACTCCACGGATAGCGTGGAGTTGCGGCGGCGCTGATCGCTAGGCGGGTGACGGTCCCGTACGTTGAGCCGCGAGAAGGCAGCCTGCCACGATCGCACCCAAACCAACGACGGCAGTAAGCGTGAGTTGCTCGCGGAGAAACACAACGCCGAACACGACGGCGAACGCGGGTGACAGATAGAACGCCAACGCCGCCCGGGCCGGCCCAGTACGCGCGATCAAGGTGTAGAAGAGCACGAGGGTCATGCCGGTGCAGACGACACCGAGAAAGACCATCGAGGCCAGTACGCCAGCACCGGGAAGCTGATCAGGCAACGTCAAGGTGGCCGGTGTGATCATCGCGGCGCTTGTGACGAGCATCGCCGAGGTGGCTACACCGAGCGGCGGGGCGGTGGCGTGGCGTCGGTGGATCATGATGGCGCCAGCGGCGTAACACAGCGCGGCGACCAGCACGAGGGCGCCACCGAGGAGGGCCAGTCGGCCGCCACGGAGGTCGACGCCGAAGAGCAGGGTGAGCCCGACAAACCCGACGGCGATGCCGACCGCGCCCCGCCAGCCCTGGGGGCGCTCGTCGGGGGCGTACCGGTAGGCGAGCATCGCGACGAACAGCGGCTGAGCCCCGATCAGGATGCCGGCGATTCCCGCTGGGACGTACCGCTGCCCGTAGGTCAGCAGCAGCAGTGGGACGGTTGACTGCACCAGGACGGTCTCGATGATCGCCCGTGGCCGCCGCCAGAGATCCGGCAGCGCATTACGGCGAATGGCAAGCGGAACCAAGAGGATGCAGGCAAACAGGACCCGTCCGAGGACAACGACCGTGGGTGACAGGTCGCGTAGCGCGACCTCGATCAACGGGTAGACCGCACCCCACAAGGCGGCAAGGACGATGAGTTCGACCCATGCCCTTCGGTTCACCGGTCGCTCGCGGGGAAGGCCGTCTGCACGCCCCTAGTTAAGCAGGACCTGACGGTAGAGACTCTGGACGCTGTCGATGTTGGTCCATGGCATGAGGTCGACCAGCAGCTCACGGAGGCGCTTGCGGTTACGCTCCGAGCCGGTGCGGCAGGCAAGGGTATAGGCCTGGCTCGCCGCATCGCAGGCCTGCTCGACCTGGTCCATCTGCATGTACGCGACCGCGAGATCGATGAGAGTTCCCGATCGTTCCCGGACGAAAGTGGGCGGCAACAAGGTGAGCGCCTCGTACAGCGCCCGAGTAGCGTCGCGGGGTCGGCGAAGACGGATCAGGCACCTGCCCTTTAGCCGTGCCGCATGACAGTCGGCGTTGTAGAAGCCCAACCACACCGGGGAACTGTTCACTTCGACGCCGTCGAAGACCCTCTCGGCTTGGGCCAGTGCGACGAGGCCGGGCCGCGGCTGGCCGAGGAGCCCGTACGCCTCGCCGGTGGCCTCGTGGAGCCAGGACCTAAGGGCTGCAGGGCTACCACGACCCGCCAAGCCCTGGGCGGCGTCGAGCACACCAAGCGCTGCCTTGCCATCCCCGGCATGAAGGTGGATATAGCTCATCACGCCGAGGCTGTACGCGTGTAGCGCCCGATCGTTGGTCTTCTCGGCAAGCGACGCGGCCAACCGGCAGTAGCCTTCGGCCTGGTCGTATCTCTGCGCGTCGATCGCGAGCCAGCCGGCCAGCTGGGCGGCGTCCCCGGCAGCGCGCAGCAATCGATGATACGTCCTGCTGGTGGTCGTCCGATTGCTGAGCTCTAGCATCCGGCGCAGGTGGGCGGCGATGTCCGCGCTCACCCGGCCCGAACCCTCTCGGTAGTCGATAAGTCGGTATGTGTCCGTCAATATCTCGAAGTCATCGACGAGCCGCTCGGTAACCCGAGTCAGCGCGGCGACCACAGGCGGAAGCGCACCGGTTGTGAGCCCTTCGGCAGAGCCGCCCGCGTAATGGTTTGATCGGGCTGGGCGAACGTCCACCGTGTCCAGGTGGCTGTGGTCCTCACCGCCCAGTAGCTCGCCAGCAGAGCACCGGTAGAGAAACGCCAGCCTGTTTAACGTGTCCAACGACGGTGCCCGGCCCGCTGGGCCCGGCCAGATCTCCCAGTAAGAGATCTGCTTTGCGGTCTTCGGGGCGTCAGCGTCGGGCCACTGCTCGTTCCAACGCTGCGCCACATCTGCCTGGGTCAGCCCATGAGCAAGGCGGAAGGCGACGCGCGGGTTGAAGGCGTATCGCTGCTGCCAGTGTGAGGCGATCTGCCGGTACGTCCAGCCGCTGGCACGAAGCTGGTCGGCCTCGCGTTGGTAGCTACGCGCGCTCCTCGCCATCCTCACCCCCAGGGTGTCCCTGCTCGCATTCGGCAAACCTTAGCGATCGCCGCTGCCCTAACGGAAGGCAATCGAACGCGTACTCCACGCTCTCCGGGGAGTACCGATTGGATTCGCATCCCACTTGCGGGGGTCGATCTTTTCGGCTCTGGATACGAACCTCGATCACAGTTCGGGTCTGATGCCTGACTGAGCCAAAGTCGCGCCGACTGGCCTCGCTGCCGCTGAACTGCGGTTCGACCCAACGCATCGAGGAAGGTTGCCGTGTTCATTACCCGGAGAGTGAGCTATTCGGACTGCCTGACTGGCGGCGCAGGCTCGACTCCACCGACACCGGTTGTCATGGTCAAACGCTTTGACGCGGGGGTTGCGTCCATGGGAGTGGTGTACGACTTGCCCGTGATGGGCGTGTTGCGTAGATGAGAGACGGCCATCGCGTCGATCCTTCAAGACGACCAAGTCAGAGAAGGATGAGAGGACGCGATGGCCGCTTCAGAGAGTGTGGACCGTGTTGACCTGCTGCGCGAGCAGATCGAGAGCGCGTCGCCGGATGTGTTGCAGGCGATGATCAGGGCGTTCGCGCAGGCGGTGATGTCCGCTGAAGCGGACGCGGTCTGCGGTGCTGGTTACGGGCAGCGCAGCGAGGAGCGGGTGAACTCTCGCAACGGTTACCGGCAGCGCGAGTGGGACACCCGAGCCGGGACGATTGACTTGGCCATTCCCAAGCTGCGCCAGGGTTCGTACTTCCCGGACTGGCTGTTGACGCACCGGCGGCGGGCGGAGCAGGCCCTGGTGTCGGTCGTGGCGACCTCGTATCTGCTGGGGGTGTCGACGCGGCGGGTGGAGAAGCTGGTCGAGCAGCTCGGGATCCGGCAACTGTCGAAGTCGCAGGTCTCGGAGATGGCGCAGCATCTGGACGCGCAGGTGCAGGCGTTTCGTAGCCGCCCTCTGGACGCCGCCCACTACACGTTCGTGTGGATGGACGCGTTGACGATGAAGGTCCGTGAGCACGGCCGGACCGTCAACGTTCACGCGCTGATCGCCGTCGGGGTCAACGCCGACGGAGGGCGCGAGGTGCTGGGCCTGGACGTGGCCTCCGACGAGGATGGGGCCGGCTGGCTGGCGTTTCTGCGCAGCCTGACCGCCCGAGGTCTGTCCGGCGTTCGTCTGGTCATCTCCGACGCCCACCGCGGGCTCGTGGGCGCGATCGGCGCGGCCCTGCCCGGGGCTGCGTGGCAACGGTGCCGGACCCACTACCTGCGCAATCTGCTGACGAAGGTCCCCAAGTCGGCGCAGCCGTGGATCGCCACCCTCGTGCGCACGATCTTCGACCAGCCCGACACCGACGCCGTCCGAGCCCAGTTCGCTCGGGTCGTGGCCACGATCGAAGCGAAGTTCCCGACCGCGGCCGAGCACCTCGACGCCGCCCGCGACGACCTCCTGGCCTTCACCGGCTTCCCCCGCGAGATCTGGCGCCAGATCTGGTCGAACAACCCACAGGAACGGCTGAACAAGGAGATCCGCCGCCGCACCGACGTCGTCGGGATCTTCCCCAACCGGCCAGCGATCGTCCGCCTCGTCGGCGCGGTCCTGGCCGAACAGACCGACGAGTGGACCGAAGGCCGCCGCTACATGGGCCTGGAAATACTGGCCAAGGCCCGCTTGATCACGATCGACGCCAGCCAACACGACACCGACCAGACCGAAACAGCACCGATCGCCGCATAACATCAGACCGGGATCCCGCGATGGCCGTCTCTTACACCACCAGCGCGGACGTGACCGACGCGGGCTCCGACCGCCTCTGCCCCACCGGTCAGGGGCCTGTCGGGCGGCCACGAGCAAGCAGGACAAGCGCCTGTTCTTCCCATCCGGCGCCGGTGCTGCGTCCAGTCGGTCAGCCTGCGGCCGCCGGGAAGCGCTCGGCTGCACATCTCAACCACTCAGGAGGGTGATGGCAGTGCGCGTCAAGTGGTTCGTTCCCGCTGACGGTGAGCAGCCGTTCAAGCCGTTCGGCATCGATTGCGAGGGCGCGGCCACACGTTACGTCGACCGTGGCGGGTCGACGCTTGGTGGCCAGGACCGCGGTGACGTTGCGTCGCCTGCGGACGTTGCCCAGCGCAATCGAGCGTTCTGGGTGGGCCTCGGCTCGGCGCCTGCGGTCAGTGGGCGTCGCTGGTGGGGGTTGCGGGGTCGTGGCCGTGGATAGGACTTCCGAGCCGTTGCCCGAGGTCGCGGCGGGCACACTGCTGCGGTTGGAGCCGGGTGACTGGTCGTATGGCCGTGATCTCACTCCCGGCACTGCGGTTGCCGTCATGGTCGCGAACGTCCGCGAGCTGCCGAACCGTGCCGACGAGTGGGTGTGGGTGATCGGCCACCGGCCCGAGTGCGAGTACCCGCACGTCGACCGGCATCCGGCGTGCATCGAGGTGCGGGTCAACGTCACCGCGCTACACCGCCAGATCCCCGCTCCTTGATCGGCACCGACGACAGCGATCGCCCCGCTGGACTGCTTCGAGTCGGCACGCAACACCGCGCTCCAGCACTGCGGCGACGGCACCTGCTTCCACTGCCACGACGGCGGGTGCGGGCAACACGCCCGGGCGATCGAGGAACTCATCCGCCACCCCGGCGGCCGAAGACTCCTACGGCCGCTCGGGCTTTCCATCCCCACGGACGAATCGATTCAAGAGAGGCCAGCCGCGGTGAACACCCCACCCCACGGCGCATCCGGTGAGTACGGCGCCCCGCATCTGCCCGAGCATGCGGCACGAGTAGAGCCGGCTCGGCCGGTACGCGCTGTCGACAGCGCCGCCACGCCGAACACCATGCGTTTGGCTGACGAGTTCTTCTACCTGGCGCACGACGACCAGACCGGTCGTCCCCGCCTGTTCGAGTCCGCGACGGGGCACGGGCTGGCCGCCGCGCTGCTGGCCGAGCTGTATGGCGAGGGCCGGGTCACATTCGAGGGCCGGCAGCTGCGGGTGACCGACACGTCTCCGCCGACGGACTGGCTGCAACATCTCGTCCTCGATCGGCTGGTCGCCGAGCCGCGTCACACCACCCGGACCTGGTTGGCGTTTCTCGCCACCACCGCCTACGAGCAGGTGGCGACGCGGATGTGGCAGCTCGGGCTGCTCCAGCCCCAGCAGGTGGGCCGGCTGTGGCGCCACCGCACCGTCTACGTCCCGACCGATATGAACACGGCTGCTTGGTCGTGGGCCCGGCTGTCCTTCCAGCTGCGCAACTACCAGCGGCTCAACGCCTTCGACGTAGCCCTCGCGGGTGTGGCCCTGCACACCCAGCTCTCGCCGATCCTGCTCGACGGCACACCCCTGGCCGTCCGGGCGTTCCTGCGCCAGCAGATCGAGCAGGCCCACCCGCCGCTCCGCGACCTGCTCGCCGACCTCGGCGCCGTCGTCGGCGGCACCGTCCTCAGTCACCGCACCTCCTAGGTGCGGCCAACCTTCCCTCCATCCCTCCTTCACCGAGAGAGACCCCCATGCCTCGTTCCAGTCCCGACACCGTCTCCGCCGTGCTCGCGCGGGGGCGGCTCGGTATTCCGTCGGTGGTGTTCTTCGTCATCGCCGCCGCCGCACCCCTCACGGTGATCGCCGGTGGTGCGACCACCGGCTATGCGGTCACCGGCGTCACCGGCATCCCCGTGTCCTACCTGCTGGTCGCCGCCGTGCTGGCCCTGTTCGCGGTCGGGTATGTGGCCATGTCGCGGCGGATCGTCAACGCGGGCGCGTTCTACACCTACGTCACCCGGGGTCTCGGTCGCCCGGCCGGGGTCGGCGCGGCGATGGTGGCGCTGCTGGCCTACAACGCGATGCAGATCGGCCTGTACGGCGGGGCGGGTGCGGTCACCGCCGCGTTCCTCAACGACCGGTACGGCTGGCAGCTCACCTGGTGGGCCTGCGCCCTCACCGTCTGGGCGGTGGTCGCGGTGCTCGGGGTCGCCCGGATCGACCTCAACGGTCGCGTCCTGGCCGTGGTGCTGGTCGCCGAATGCGTCGTGGCGTTGACCTTCGACGCCATCATGGTCACCCACCCGGCCGACGGCACGGTCAGCTTCGACACCCTCGCCCCGTCGCACGTGTTCGCCGCCGGTATCGGTGCCGCCCTGGTGACCGCGATCACCGGGTTCGTCGGCTTCGAAGGCACCGTCGTGTTCTCCGAAGAGACCAAGGACCCCCGCCGGACGATCGCCCGCGCCACCTACATCGCCGTCGCCGTCACCGGCCTGCTGTACGGGCTGTCCGCCTGGGCGATGTCCGTGGCCACCGGCCCGGACCGCATCGTCGAAGCGGCCCGCGCCGACGGCACCGACCTGATCTTCAACCTGGTATCGCCGTACCTGAACCAGAGTGTCATCACCGTCGCCCGGGTCCTGTTCATCACCAGCCTGTTCGCCGCCCTGCTCTCCTTCCACCACACCGTCGCCCGGTACCTGTTCGCCCTCGGCCGCGAACGGGTCCTACCCGCCGTCTTCGGCCGCACCAGCCGCCGCACCGGCGCCCCCAAGGTCGGCTCCCTCGTCCAGAGCGGCCTCGCCCTGGCCGTCCTCATCGGCTACGCCGTGGCGGGGGCGGACCCGATCGTGCACCTGTTCTTCTGGATCACCGTCACCGGCGGCCTCGGCGTGCTCATCCTGATGACCGTCACCTCCGCCGCCGTCATCGGCTTCTTCACCCGCACCCTCCACACCGAAGGACCCTGGCGAGCATTCATCGCACCGGCAGCCGCCACCCTCGCGCTCGGCGGGATCCTCACCGTGACCCTGCGCGAGTTCGCCACCCTCCTCGGTGTGGAGCCGGACTCACCGCTGCGGTGGGCGTTCCCCGCCGCCTACGCCGCCGCCGCACTGCTCGGCATCGCCTGGGCGCTGGTCCTGCGGGCTGCCAACCCGGAGGTCTACCACGCCATCGGCCTCGGCGCCGACAGCGACATTGGTCCGCTACGCGCCCCCGACGCCGTCCGCCAACCCGCCTAACCAACCAGGGAGTTGCCGTGACCACCACCAACAACGAGCTGCGTATCCGACCCGCCACCGACACAGACGCCGCACCACTGATCGCCGTTCTCGCCGAGGCGTTCCACGCAGGGCCACTCGCCGAGTGGCTGATCCCCGACCCGGGCGACCGGCGGGCGGTCTACTACCGCTACTTCGCCGACGCCTTCTACCAGGGCCTGGCGCGGGGACAGGTTTACACCACCGGCGACCAGACGGCCGTCACCATCTGGTACCCCCGCCTGGCACCCGCGCCCACCGACAATCCTCGGCGGGTGGAGGAGTTGGAGGGCATCGCGGGCGCGTACGCGCCGAAGTTCGTGCTGCTGGAGGAGATGTTCGACGCCTTCCACCCCGACCAGCCACACCACTACCTCGCCTACGCCGCCGTCGACCCCCGCCGACAGAACCAAGGCATCGGCACCGCCCTACTCACCGACTACCACCGCCGGCTCGACCAACTCGGCCTACCCGCCTACCTGGAAGCCAGCAACCTGCACAACCGGCGCCTCTACCTGCGCCACGGCTACACCGCCGGCCCCACCATCGTGCTGCCCACCGCCGGGCCGCCGATCTGGCGGATGTGGCGCGGGGCACCTACGGACAGCGGCCGTACCCCGTTCCCGCCGACCAGGCCACGCCGGCGGTCCTGTGACCGCCGGCCCCGTGACCACCACACCGATCCGGCCCGCACTGGCCGGTGACGTGGCCGCCATCGCCGCGCTACTCACCGACGCGGTCGCCTGGTGAGCGCGGCGGAGGAGGGAAAACTGTCCGGTGCCGCCGGTCGGCTGCGCGTGCTCGCAGGCAGGCGGCCCGTCAACTACGCGGCTCGCCGCAGCTGCGGACTGGGCGTATAGGTCCTCTGGTTCCTGTGGGTGATCGGGAGGTGACGTGAGTGTGATTCTCGTGTTTGACTACGTCGATGGGGGCGGCGGAGGTTCGGCTGTCGATTGACTGTGGTGGCGCCACTACTGTGGGGGTGTTGGCGTGGGCTGACGGTGGTGCGTCGGTGTTGTCGTTTGATGGTGTGCCGTTTCTGCCCAGTGCCCTGTACGTGGCGGCCGATGGGCGGGTGTGGACGGGGCAGCGGGCGTGGCAGGCCGCTGAGGAGCAGCCGAGCAGGTTGATTCCGAGTCCGCGTCGTCCCGCTGACGGTGAGCTGGTGGTCGACGGTACGCGGGTGGAGGCGGTGGAGCTGGCTGCGGCTCCGTTGCGTCGGGTGGCTGCTGAGGCTGAGCGGGTTGTTGGTGGGCCGGTGCGGGATGTGCGGTTGGTGGTGCCGGCGGGGTGGGGGCCGCGTCGGCGTACGTGGATGCGGCAGGTAGCTCATCGTGCGGGTCTTGTGCAGCCGCGTCTGGTGGAGGTTCCGGTGGCGGTGGCCGAGCAGCTGGCGGGGACTGGTGTGCGGCTGCCTGTGGGGTCTTCTGTTGTGGTGGTTGATGTTGGCGCGGGTGCGGAGGTGACGGTGCTGCGCCGGGGTCCTGTGGGCTTCGAGGTGCTGGCGACTTTGGCTGATCCTGCAGCGGGCGGGGCGAGCGTTGATGCGGCGTTGGCGGCGGTGCTGACGGACGGTCAGGATGCTTCTGGGGACGGCGTGGGGCCGTGGGCTGCGGTGGAGTGTGTCCGGGTCGCGAAGGAGGCGTTGGTCTCGTATTCGGCGGTGACGGTGCTGTTCGCCGGTCAGGCGCCGGTGGTCGCGAACCGTGCCATGCTGGATGAGGCGGCTCGGCCGGTGGTGCGTCGCGTCGCGGACCTGGCGCAGGAGTGCATCGCCGCCGCTGAGCTGTCTGCCGGCGATCTGGCGGGGATTTTCTGCGTGGGTGGTAGTGCTCGCTTGCCGCAGCTGGACGCGGCTATTGCTGAGCGTACTGGGATCACGCCGACCGTTGTGGCCGAGCCTCAGCTCGTTGCGGCGTTCGGGGCGGCCGAGGCTGGCTTTGTCAGCCCTGGTGCGACGGCTGCGGTGGTGGTGCCGGTGCCGCCGGTGCGTAGAGCTATCGGGATCGCGGTGCCGGGCTTCGCGTCGTTGGCGTTGATCTGGCAGTGCATCGTGACCGCCGAGCGGAACAACATTTTCCTGGGTGTGTACTGGGTCGAGTTCAACTTGGGTGGGTTGGCGATGGCGGCCGTGTTCGCCCTGCTGGCGTGCCTGGCTGCGGGAACTGTTCTCGGTTCCCTGATCGCTGCGCGAAGTCCCACTCCGGACGTCCGGACGGAGGGTGGGAAGGTCAGTATCGGCATTCTCGCTGCTGTGTCTGTTGGGGCGGCTATCGCGGGGCTTTATGCGGTGGTCATCAGCCAGTACTTCGCGGTGCCGGTGGGTGGCTACCTGCGGTGGGTGCTGTGGCCGATCGTTCCCATCGCGGTGATGGCAATGGTGATGGCGGTGGTTGCTGCCCGGCAGTGGCGTACGCCGCACGGCGGCTGGTCGACGCTGCTGGCCGCGCCGACCGGCTCGGTCGTCGCTGCCGCCCTCGGCATGGGTTTGATCCAGTACTCGCTGACCGCGCCCCGCTGGCCGCACGTGCTGGTGTGGGTCGACCTCGCTGGTCGCGTCGGCGGGCTGCTCCTGGGCGTCGGGATCGTCATGGCACTGGTGACGCCGCTGATGTTCCGCCTCATTTTGGCCGCGCCGGTCGCGGTGATCGGCGCGGCGATCGTCAACCGGCAGTCCACTGGCATTCTCGCCGTCTGCTACGCCGTGGCCGTAGCGGTGTGGTGGGCGTCCCGCGTGTGGACGCACATCGTCCATCCCCCGGTCGCCACCGCAGGATCCCGTCGTTCTCCGCCTGGGGGTGGGTGAGGTGCGTTGGCCGCGGCAGCTGATGTCGCTGCTGTTCGTCCTCGTGCTCTTGACGGGTCCGCCGCTGGTGCTTCTGGTCTTGGTTGGTCCGCCGATTCGCGGGTGGCCGACCGGTGAGCAGGCGCGGGCATGGGTGCAGCAGCCGTTGACCGAGCAGACGCTCACCGCCGCGCTGACGATCGGGGCGTGGCTGGTCTGGCTGATGCTCGCCTACACCGTTGCCGTGCGGGTCCTCCTCCGGGCCCGCGCGACCTCGGTATGGCTGCGGCGTCTGCCGCTGCCGACGCCGTTGCAGGCGACGGCCAGCGGGATGGCCGGAGCTGCGGTCCTCGGCGTCACCACCAACACTGTCACCGCCGCCCCGCCGCCACCACCACAGCCGGTAGCGGCAGACGCCACCGCGCTGCACGACGAGGCCACCCCGCCCGGTGGCGGTGGCGGTGGCCAGAGCGCGTCCGATGGTGGGATCGGTGTGCCCGGAGGCTGGCTGCCCCACGACGTCGCGGTGCAGGTCGCCGCTGCCGCCGCGCTGGTCTGGCTGCGCCGCCGCCGCGACTACCACCCCCAACCGATCAGCCCGGACGGCCGCCACGACCCCGACCTCGCGCCGCTGCCCCCTACCGTCGCCGGGGTGCAGGCCGCACTCGCCGACTCGCCCGGACCGTCGGCGCCCCCGAGCGGGATCGCGGCGCTGGTCGAGGCTCTCCCGGCCGGCGGAGTGGGCCTCACCGGGCCAGGTGCTCTCGCCGTCGGCCGAGGACTGCTGGTCACCGCCCTCCTAACCGGGCAACATCACCAGGCGCGCCCACAGCTGATCACCACCAGGGCCACACTCTCCAACCTCCTCGGCCCGGCCGCCGAAACCCTCGGCCGCCGTCTGCCGCTCACCACCGTCGACAGCATCGCCGACGCGGTCCAGCTCGTCGCACCCGGCGGCTCCTGCGCTGCTGTGAACACCGCCGATCAGCACCAGGACACGCAAGGGGCGAGCACTCATCCCAGGATCGTGCTTCTCAGCGAACCCGACGGCGACGGACATGACCTGAGGCGACTCGCCGATGCCAGCGCCACCGCTGTGGCGGTCGTGTTGGGAGGATCGCTGGCTGGGCCGGCCTGGCATGCCGACCCGGCAGGCCACCTACACGGCCCACACCGCCCCGATGCGCCTGGACCACAGCTCTGCGTCCTGGACCAGGTGGCCGCCACCGACCTGCTCGCCGTCATCGCCGGTCCCGATCCGACACCCCACCCGACCGCCCCGAGCCCTCCGGGCCCCGTTGCGGTGTCACCGCAGCGGCGGCTGCCCCGGCAGGCCACCCGACACCAGCCCCGCCGCATGTCCCCGGCCCTCGGCCATCGGCTGCGCCTGCGCGTCCTGGGTGATCCCGAACTGCTTATCGACGGTGAGCCCGTTGCCGTGCGCCGCAGCGCCGCCCTTCACGTCCTGGTCTACCTCGCCGCTCACCCGGCCGGCGCCGACACCGGCCAGCTCACCGACGCCATCTGGCCAGGACTGCCCCGCCACTCCCTCAGCGGACGGCTCTACACCACACTCAGCGACCTACGCGCCACGATCCGGACCGCCAGCGGGCTGCACGTCATCGACCACACCGACGACCGCTACCGGCTCCACCCCGAGCACATCGACGTCGACCTGTGGCACCTGAACACCGCCATCCGCCACGCCGCCACCGCGATCAACGACACCCGCAGCGCCTGGCAGGCCATCCTCGACGCCTACCCCGCCGACCTCGCGACCGGACGCATCTGGCCCTGGCTCGACCCGATCCGCGAAACGATCCGCCGGAACATCATCGACGTCTGCGTCTGCTTCGCCGCCGCCGAACCGGACCCACACCACGCCCTCACGCTGCTACAAGACGGCATCCGCATCGACCCCTACAACACTGACCTGCACACACACGCCATGCACGCTCTCACCGCCCTGGGCGACAGTGAGGCCGCCGCCGAGCTGCACCACCGCTACCAGCGGACCCTCACCCACGCCGGCCTCGACGGCGGCGCCCTCCACCGCCCGCCGGTGGTGTCACCGAACGGGCCCGAGCACGTGTAGCTACGCCAAAGCAGCCGATCGCGGTCATCGGCGTGAGCGGCAGTCGTGGCCGGACACCTGTGGTCGGATCAGTCGGGATCGGGCATCAGGCCCTGCGCCCGGAGTTGGTGCACCTGACTCGCCGGCGGCGGAAACGAGTCACGGTCCGACGGGCGAGGCCCTTCCGGGCCGTCCGGGCCGAACCGGATGAACGTCTCGACCCGGGTCACCCGGCACCGCACACCACCCACCTCGAAGTCGTCGGTACGTGGGGGACGGTGCGCCGCGCGGGCACGGGCGTACGCCTCCATGAGGTCTTCCATCGAGGTGTTCTCGTCCCGCGGGATGTCGGCGATGGTGAACGACTCCGCGTCCCGGGCCGCCTGCGGCGTCGGGTACGTGGCCAACGACCGGGGCCGCCACCTACCGTCCACGTACCCCCCGACGGTGAAACCCACCGGAAGCAGCACCACGTTCGGATGCGTCGCCACCGCCCGACGGGAATCGGCACGCACGTCCTCGGGGACGGACTCCGCCTGGTAGGACGCCGTGACCATCTCCATCCGGACCAGCCCGTCGGTGAGCCCGGTACCAGCGGCCGGATCGATCACGAACCCGTTCACCGGCGACGTGGTCCGCTGTGCCTCGCCCGGCGGGTACGGATCCGCGTCGGTGGGTCGAGGCGGCTCCGGCCCGTCCGGGCCCATCCGGATGAACGGCTGCGCCCGGATGATCCGGTAACGACGACCGCCGACGGCAAGCTCGTTGACCGGCTCCCAGTCGAGCACCTCGTACGCCGTCTTGTACGCCGCCCGCACGGCCGCGTGCTCAGCAGTGTCCGGCGTCTCGCTGAGCAGCCGCCGCAAATGCGACGCCAGGCTGTCCCGGGCATGCTGCGGCTCCTCGGCGTCCAGCCCCACGATCCGCCACCGGCCGTCCACCTCCCCCGCACAGCCGAAGATCGGCGCACCCCACATCAACCTGGGATAGGCGACCGAGCGGCGTCGGGCATCATCCTCCGACACCGCCGACACGGGATCATCCCGCCGCTCAATGTTGATCAACAGGTGATCGGGCACCCGCCCATCGCGATAGACCATGTACGCAGTGTGAGTCCCCGATCGCCGAAACGCAGCCCCGCCACCACCACACTTCCTCCACCAACGTCGGCACTCCCTCTACATCGAGGCTGCGATCACGTGCCGTCGTTGGGCAGAGGTAGGGGCGAGTGCTAGTGCCAATGCCGCTCAGTTAGGGTTCTGGGCCGGTCGTCAACCCTGCTGTGGCGAGGATGTTGATGTTGATCGTGGCTTGGTAGTTGGTGCGGTCGATGGTGCCTTTGGCGCGGTGTTTGGAGATTGCTCGTTTGACCACGTGAGGGCTGACTCGGGTGCGGCGTGGGGGCAGTGGGTCGGCCAGGACTGCGCGGCCGATGGCGCCGACGAGGTCGATGGTGGTCTCGGCGATGACACCTGCGGCGTGGATGATCTGGTCGCGGGCGGCGTGCAGCGCGATGGTGAAGCTGGCCCGGTCGGGGCTGGTCGTGGGTTGGCTGGCGGTGGCGTCAGCCATCGCCAGCCGGACCGCCTGGTAGGCGGCCAGTAGGGCGTAGACCTCCTGGTTTACCCCGTTCGGGGTCCGTGCCCGCAGGACCCGTCCGCCCAGCAGGGTGGACTTCAGCTCCAGGTACGCCGTCTCGATCTCCCAGCGTTGGTGGTAGAGGGTGACCAGATCCAGGGCGGGGAAGCGGCGCTGGTCGGTGAGGGTGGTGATCAACCGGTACCGGCCGACGTGGCGTTTACCGTTCATGCTCACGACGATCTCGGCGTCAACGACCCGGACCGTCATCGCGCCGATGACAGACAGCCAGGACCCGTCGCGATGGCGGCGGATGACGGGCAGCCGCCGGTCGTCCTTGTCGCGGATGAGCAGGTCAGCGCCGGTGCCGGCGAACTGTTCGATCATCTGACGGGCGGCGAACCCACGATCGGCCAGCAGCAGCATTCCTGGGCGCAGGCAGCTCAGCAGCCGGCCGGCGCAGCCCAGTTCACCGATGCTGATCGGCGCGAACACGGCGTCGATGACAGCGCGAGTGCCGCACGCCACGACGGCGACCAGCCGCAGCATCGGATACCCCGACCCACCGTGGCTGCCCGCCTGACGCGGATAGACCCTCAAGTTCGCCGTAGTGTCGGGCACGAACATGCTGGTGCCGTCGATCGCGCACACCAGCAGACCCCGCCACCGGGCGGCCCCCGCCGGCGGACCCGACAGCAGCCGGAACAACGCCACCAGAGGCTTGTCCCCGACCCGCCGGCGAGCCTGCGACAGCGCCGAGGACGTCGGCAGCGCCACTGTCAACCCGTCCAGCCCGGCAACCAACCGAGCCCACACCTGCCGGTAACCGACCTCAGCGAACAACCCCGCCGCGAGCAGCAGATACACCACCACCCGCGACGGCAGATCCCGCACCCGCGACTGCACACCACCGGCCTCGGCCAGCACCGCATCGACCATCTCGAACGGCACCTGCTGCGTCAACTCACCCAGATGACCCGGCGCGAACCGCCCCGCAGCCACCGTGATCGTGGACGTGATGGCAGACTGTTCCAACGGCGGGGCTCCCGGTCCAGAGGCTGTCTTGGAGTGACAAACCTCTATACCGAGACCCCGCCGTCCTCGTCTACCACCACACCCCTTGACACACGCCCCGCCCCCTTAACTGAGCGGCATTGGTGCTAGTGCAAGTCGTCTGCCGAGACTGCTCCACGTCCTACGGGCAGCCCTACGACGCCGGCCGCGAGGCGGTCAGTCGAACCAGTTGAAGACAACATCTCCGACTCGCGCCGGACGGTGGTATGCGACGTCCCGCCTCTCGTCGTCGTCAAGACTGGCAGCAGTGCCTCGGTCAGCGGCTCCTCCAACTCCCCCGGGGCAGCCACGGGCAGGCCAACTGTCCGGAACAGGTCGGCGTGGGGAACGTCGCGGAACGCCGTGGCGAGGGCCTGCGGATTCGTATCGTCGGCTGCGGCCACCAGAGGCAGGCGCGCATTCAGCAGCAACCGGCAGCGTGCTGCGTCAAGGTGCAGTCGTACGCGGTAGTGGTTGCGGCCTACCGTGGGCGGTTCCACCGGCCCGACCACACGAGCACCGGTCTCCCTCGCCAGGTCATGCACGACCGCAAGCCACACGGACGCGATAGCAGGGTCGACGTGAGCCGCCGCGACACCAGCGACAAGCATCCGCTACGCCGACTCTCGGGCGAGATCGTCGATGAGCCAACGAAGCGCGGAGACCGCGTTCGAGTAGCGCAGGTAGCGAGGATTCTGATGTGACTTGGGCTCGCACCGCTCACGCATCCGACGCAACTCATCGATCATCTGTTGCAGACGCTGCTCATCCGTCACGCCTGAAGCGTCCCGGACGGGCCCACAGAACGGCAACACCCATTTCCTGCCCGTGAGTCAAGGGCAGCCGGATACCGGTGGCAGCACCGGACGTACCCGACACCCCTCGTCCAATACCCGCCTGGCTGCTGACCGATGGCCGATGCGTGCGCACCAGCAGGTGGCCTGTGACCTGCGGTTGTAAGGCCGTGTAAGCACTTGTGAGGTGCTGTCAGGTCCTTCCACGACGGCAACGGCGCCGCGCGCTCCTACGGTCGGTGTGACCAGCTGTCGGAACGTCGGAGGGAGACGGGCTATGGCAACGGGGGTCTCGACGGCCGTCGTACGCGTTGTCACCGTTGGTCTCGCAGTGGCGCCGCTGCTGTTGCTCTACCGGGCGGGATGGCTCACGGTCGACGATGTCTCAGCGGACCAGGTGTGGGCGTGGGTGCACCAGCCACTGACCGCCGGCTTCTTGATCATGTTGGGGCAGGTTGGCGCGTGGCTGCTGTGGACGCTTCTCGCGGCTGCCGTCGCTGACCACGGCTACCGCTACCTTGCCGCTCGCCTGCGGTGGCGGCTTGACCTGCGTATGCCTGGCCCGGTGCAGGCAGTCGCGGCGGCGTTGTTGGGTACCACTGCGGTCACCAGTGCCGCTGTTCCGGTCGCCGCGCACGACCGCACAGCGGCAGACACCGATACCTCACCCAAAGACCCACGATCGGCGTGCGAAGACACCCCTGGTCCCGGCGCGCACAGCCAGCCGGCCGAGGCCGCGCCCACGGCATCGTCGGAGGCTGCGACGGCGCCTGCCAGTTCGGTTGCTCCGCCGACCCATCACTCAGGCAGTGTCGGAGTGACTGCCCCCACCAGTGAGGCCCTGGGCATGACTGTCCGTGTAGTTCCCGGAGACACATTGTGGGATCTCTCCGCCGAGCATCTTGGTGACGCGCACCGCTGGCGGGACATCTACCAGCTCAACCGGGGACAGCCGCAGACCAACGGCTCCGTGCTCACCGATCCGGATGTGATCCACGTCGGATGGAACCTCGATCTTCCCGCCCACCAGGCCGCACCGGCGCCCCAGCCGGCGGAACCGACGCGCCGAGCACCTGTCTCCCAGGGGCCGACCTCGGATGCGCCGGACGCCTCCCCGCCTGCGGCTGTGAACCCGGCGGCGTCGCCGACGTCAACCCGGGAGACGCCCGAGGCACGGCCGTCAGCATCACCGCGTACGGGCGTACCGAGCGCGCCGGGCGACCCGGCTGGTCGCACCACGCCCGGACGCCACGCCGAGCCGCACCAGGACCAGTCCGACAACGAGGGCGCAGTCGCGCTGCCAGCGCGGGGCTGGATCAGCCTCGGCCTAGCCGCCGCCGTCGTCTCCGTCGCCGGCCTGCTACGCCTGCAACGACGCCGCCACGCCCGGCTCATACTCTCTGCGCCGACCAGCACCGCACCGCCACCACCCCCGCCACCGCTACTGGCCACGATCGGCAGCCGCCGCCTCGACACCAACGACCGCGTCACGCACGGCGTCCCGGCACCGGTCGGCGTCGACACCGACGCCGACGCCGTCGAGGTGAGCCTGTTCCACCTCCCCGGCCCCGGCATCGCGCTCCACGGTCCCGGGGCGCTACCAGCGGCTCGCGCCATCCTCGCCGCCGTCCTGACCACCAACGCGACCGGAACCGCCGTCCTGCGGCCGGTCGTCGTCACCACCATCGGCCTACTCACCCGGCTCCTACCCGAGAACGCCCCGGCGGTGGGGTTGGACCCCGACGGCACCGCCTACGACGGCGAACGACTCGTCATCCTCGCCGACACCGCCGCCGCCATCACCCACGCCGAAGAGGAAATGATCAGCCGGCGGCGGCTGCTGGACACCTTCGACGCCGACACGATCACCGGCCTCAACGCCCGCACCGACCACGCCGAGACCCAGCCGCCGTACGTGCTGCTGATCGAGTCCACCAGCCGGCACGCCGCCCGCCTCCACGCCATCGCCGCCCACCGGGAGGCCCTGGACCTGCACCCGGTCATCCTCGGCCCGCACGACGACATCCCCGCCGTCGAGGTCACCGACGACGGCACCACCACCGACACCCGGTATCCGCTGGCGAAGCTGTCCACCCTCGGCGCAGACGACCTCGCCGCGATCCTCACCATGCTCACCGACACCCTCGCCCGCCCCGAGGCCGGCACCGACGTCGACGACCCGCCCGCCGAGATCCCGCCGGCCGCCGCGGGGGCCGGCGAGACGACCGAGCCGGTACCGGCCCAGCCCAACGACGCGGCGGCCCTGGTCCGCCTCCGGGTGCTCGGCCCGATCACCGTCACCACCACCACCGCCGGCCCCATCACCACGGGCATGCGCAGCGGCTCCTACACCGTCCTCGCCGTGCTCGCCGCCCACCCCGCCGGCCGCACCCTCGACCAACTCACCGCCGACCTACACCCCGACGTCGACCCGGCAGCCGCTGTCAAACGCATCCGCACCGACATCACCTCCGCCCGACGCGTCCTGCGCGCCGCGACCGGCCACGACGAGCCCATGTTCATCGTCTACGACCCCGCCACCGGCAGATACCACCTCGACCCGCAGACCGTCACCGTGGACCTCTGGCAGATGCTCACCGCCATCAACCAAGCCATCAGCAGCGACGACGACGCGATGGTTCTCGCCGCGCTACACCGAGCAACCGAGCTGTACGCAGGTGACTTCGCCGAAGGCCACGACCACCCCTGGGCCGTCGACTACGCCACCAGCTACCGACACCAGATCCTCACCGCCTACACCCGCATCGCCGAGATCCTCGAACCCGACCATCCCGACCACGCCGTCACCGCGTTGGAACACGCCGTCGACCTCGACCCGGTCAACGAGGAGCTGTACCAGCGCATCATGCGCATCCACGGCCGCCAACAGCGACCCGACGCCGCCCGGCGCACCCTACGCCGACTGGAGAAGCACCTGACCGACCTCGGCGACACCGAACCAACACAAGCCACCCGCCGCGTCGCCGCACGCCAACTCCGGCACGCCGCCCCCGTCCCAGGAGAACGGCCATGACCGACAGCCGGCTCCAGCGGATGCAGTGGGCGGTACGGGCGACCCTCGCCCTCGGCGTAGCCGCCTCCGTCACCGCCAACATCCTGCACGCCCAACCGAACCCAATCTCCCAAGCCATCGCAGCATGGCCACCCCTAGCCTTGCTGATCACCGTCGAACTGGTCACCCGGGTACCCGTGCACCGGCGTTCACTCGGCGCCATCCGGGTCGCCGCCGCCTCGGCTATCGCCGCCATCGCCGCATGGATCAGCTACCACCACATGGTCGGAGTCGTCGCCCGCTACGGCGAAACCGGCACCGTGCCCTACCTCCTGCCACTGTCGGTGGACGGGCTGATCATCGTCGCCTCGGTCTCCCTGGTGGAACTCGCCGCCCGCCGCCGCGAAGCCGAACACCAACCGCACCAGACCCCGGCCGAGGCACCAGCGGAGCCGCCGCCAACCGAACACGCTGCAGCGGCCCCTGTACAGCCCTCGCCCGACACCAGCGAATCCCCACCGACCGACCGGACACCGCTACCCGAACACCTTCCCATCCATGCCGACACGTCACGCCTCGATGAAGCTCCCGACAGCGCCAACCGCCTGCAAGGCGACCCCATACCGGACGTCCGTGAGACGAGTCATGACCTCGACACCGCACTCCACGATCACGACTCGTCCGACGACGCGGGCGATACCGATATGGACCTGGCACCGCTACTGGTAGCCGCCCGCGCAGCCCGCGACGAGCTGATCCGCGACCGCCAGACCGTCAGCCGAGACGCCCTCGCACGCCGCCTACGCCAGAACGGCCACTCGATCCGCAACAGCGCCGTGTCGCAGCTCCTCGCCACCCTGCGGCGGGAGGCACGATCGGTCAATGGCTCTCGCCCCACCCCATCGGCGTGAGCGTGCCGGCACCTCACTACAGGATCAGACCCGAGAGAAGGCCGCTGTCGGCATACAGGTACGAGCGCAGAG
Organism: Micromonospora sp. WMMD1082; assembly: GCF_029626175.1. Classification (NCBI taxonomy): domain Bacteria; kingdom Bacillati; phylum Actinomycetota; class Actinomycetes; order Micromonosporales; family Micromonosporaceae; genus Micromonospora; species Micromonospora sp. WMMD1082. The sequence continues at coordinate 1,357,564 of NZ_JARUBM010000002.1, forward strand.
GTAGGTAAAGCTGGAAATGCGCCCGCACCAAGCTCAGCCTATGCACGACGGCTGTCCCCTCAACTTGACAGCGACCCAGATCGGTGACGTTGCGTGAGGGTTTGCTAGGCCCGGCCGATCCCTCGACGTGCGGATCTGCCGATGTTAGTGCGGAAGTGGCTCGAAGCGGGCTAACCGTTCGGCGGGCATCTCGGGTCGATTCACTTTGGCAAGATGGCGGCATGGAGCCGATCAATCCAGCAGACAGTGATCCCCGACAGGGTCTCACACGAGTAGCCGGAGGCTGTTGATGTCGGGTATTGAGTTGATCGTGGCGGCGTTGGCAGCGGGTGCGAGTGCAGGGGTGACGAATACCGCGACCGCTGCGGTGCAGGACGCCTATGCCGGGTTGAAGAAGGCTCTGAGGGGATGGTTCGGCGATAGCGAGGACGTGTGGCAGGTGTTGCAGGCAGATGAGACGCAGCCGGATGTATGGCGTGCTGGTCTCGGTGACCAGCTTCTCGCATCGGGCGCCTCCGAGAACGCCGAAATCCTGGGCGCCGCGCGACGTCTGCTCGCAGCGGCAGACCCACCAGCCGCGAAGGCCTTCAACATCACCGTGGAGACCAATAACGGTGCGGTGGGCGAGTTCCAGGCGCCGGTGACGTTCCATCAAGGGCCCTCGGTCCCCCCAGCGCCGCCGGCAGCGGGCTGAGGTCACCCCCTGCCGGCACACGTTCCGATCTCTTCCCGGTCACGGTTGCCGCTAACTATGGCGCGGCTGGAAACTTCTACGGGCCAGTCCAGCTGGCCGGGCCACCGCAGATCGAGTGGCCTCGTCGGGTTGGGGTAGTCCCGCCGCTAGCGGACTGCCGCCAGCACAGGCCGTCGGATATTGCTCTGGCCGCCGCCGTCGCCGAAGGAGATACGGCGGTTGTTTGCCAGGTACTGGTCGGCCTGGGCGGTGTTGGCAAGACCCAGCTGGCCGCAAACCTTGCCCACCAGATGTGGCAAGACGGCAATGTCGATTTGCTGGTCTGGGTGACCGCAACCTCCCGGAGCAATATCATCGCCGCTTATGCGCAGGCCATTGCTGAGGCCACGGGGTTCGGCAACACCGACCCGGAACAGGCTGCGGAACGGTTCATGACCTGGTTGGCTACCACGAGTCGACGATGGTTGGTGGTCCTGGACGACTTAATCGATCCCGATGATCTGAGGGGCCTATGGCCACCGCATGACCTTCGCGCCGGGCGTACGGTGGTGACCACACGCCGCCGCGACGCCGGCCTGATCGCCGGCCGCGAGGTCATTGATGTCGAGCTCTTTACCCCAGAGGAATCGGTCGCCTACCTAAACGCGAAACTCGTTGGCCTGCCGAACCTTAACGACGATCCTGACGGGCTGGCGGCAGGCCTCGGTCACCTACCGCTCGCGCTGGCCCAGGCTGTCGCCTACATGATTGATCGGAATCTCACCTGCACCGGCTACCGCCGCCGATACGCCACCCGGCAACTGCCGGATCTCACACCGCTGTCACTGCCCGATCAGCACCGCGCCATCGTCGCCGCGACCTGGCAACTATCTATCGAACGCGCCGACCGTCTCACCGCCGGCCTCGCCCAAGCCCTCCTGGGGATGGCCGCCCTGCTGGATCCCAACGGCATCCCTACCGAGCTATTCACCACATCTGCCGCCCTCGGCTACTGCATTACTAGCACCCGCCAGACCGACGACGATGTCCGGGACGCACTAAACGTATTGCGGCAGCTTAGCCTCGCCACCCTCGCTGACGACGGCCGGATGCTGCGCGTCCACGCCCTCGTGCAACGAGCGGTCCGCGACAACACGCCACCTGAGACCACCCCTGCTTCGGCCCAGGCAGCGGCAGACGCCCTATTCGAATCCTGGCCGGAAACCGAACGCGACGCCGCCCGGGAACAAGCACGACGCAGCAACACGAACGCGCTATTAAAAAATTCGGGAAATTCACTCTTACGTCCGAATCTACATCCGGTACTAAACGTGGCTGGAATCAGCCTAGGGAGCACCGGTCAGCTTGCGGCCACCCTCGGTTACTTCGATTCACTGTACAAGAAGGCGAAATCACTGCTGGGAGATCTTCATCCCGATACGCTAACCATGCGCAACAACCGAGCAACATTCCGTCAAAGGGCTGGAGATCTCGCTGGCGCGATCATTGAATTCGAGGCAATCCTTCGCGAACGTTCACAAGTGCTCGGCGTCGACCATCCAGACACTCTGACGACCCGCAACAATTTAGCCACCTGCCGGGGCGAAGCTGGGGACTCGGCAGGTGCCGCAAAAGCCCTCGCTCTGCTCGTCGATGATTTCTCACGTCTGCTGGGATCGGACGACCGTCGAACTTTAACAACTCGGAGCAACGCCGCCCACTGGCGTAGCGAGACCGGCGATAATGATGGAGCAGTTGCAGCTTACCAAACGATCGTCGACGACTTTGAGCGAATCTTTGGCGCAGACGATCATGATACTCTCGTTGCGCGAAGCAACCTTGCTCGCGCGAGAGGTCGTAGCGGTGATTCTACTGGTGCCTTGGCATCCTACGAGAAGGTGCTGGCAGCCAGAATTCGGATTCTTGGACCCCAAGATCCAGAGACACTCGCAACCGAGCACCTGGTTGCTATTTGGCGGGGCAGGGTGGGTGACTGCGAAGACGCGATTCGCGTAGCTGATGGCGTCCGCCAGAAATCTGAAAGACTACTAGGAGACAACCATCCCGAAGTCTTGAGGATTCGGAACACGCTCGCCAGATTATTAGGAGAGGTGGGTGATCTCGATGCCGCCATTTTAGAGTTCTCTGAATTAGTAAAAGACCGCACGTCGATATTGGGATCTGCTCATCCCGAGACCTTGACTACTCGGCATAACCTTGCGGACTGCCTGGGGCGTTCTGGAAAGATAGAGGAGGCGATTAAGCTGACTGCAGTCGCCCTCGAAGACTCTCGACGCGTATCGGGGCCGCATGATCCATTAACCCTGAGGGTGCAGGCGACTTTTGCGCGGCTTCATGGAGAGCAGGGTGATGCGGCAACCGCGCTCTCCCTGCATTCTGACTTGGTGGAGCGTCATGTGCGAGCCCACGGGGCCGTTCATCAGGAAACCTTTACTGCACGGCATAACCGCGCTCACTGGCTAGCTACGGCGGGGGACATCAGGGGCGCTATAGATGCACTGTCGGAGTTGCTGAATAATCAGTCGGATGCATGGGGCGACAATCATCCGGGATTGATTACAACGCTTCATTCTTTGGCGCTTTGGCAAGGCAGGGTGGGTGCCTATGATGACGCGGTAAGCAACGCCATGAGATCCCTACGGCTCGCGATCAAAGAACTTGGAAGAAGTGACTACCTTACGCTGACCGTGAGGGAGAATGTGGCATACTGGCTCGCCGCACGCGGCGACAAGTCACTTGCATTACGGATGTACCGGATTCTGCTTGCAGAGCAGGAACGCATTCTTGGGTCGGATCACGCTGACACCCGCACCACGAGGAACCAGATTGCCGACCTCCGATTGAATATTTAGCGAAAGTCGCTGTTCACTCTCATGCCGCGATCAGCGCGCTGAGGTGTCGCAGATCAGTTGGCGGACGCGTGTCGCACACCGGTCGACGGAGGACACTGCCAGGCCATCTGTCCGGCTTCGGTTGATGCGTTACGCGGTGGCTTTAGTTGATGGATTACACGAGCCTTGAGATACCGCCTGAGTTTGGTCATTTCGTTAGTGCCTGAGGTCCGCTCGGCGTGAGGGCGTTGATGATGGCTTGCTGGTCGGGGTCGATTTGGGGTGGGAACGTCTGGGTGGCGTTGTTGATCGCGAGGGTCGCGGATCGTAGTGGGCGTAGTTGACGGAGGACGTTGCGGATCGCGAGTCCGGTGCGGTTCTGGACTTCGCGGGTGACGGCCAGGGCGGTGAAGACGATGGTCAGGTGTGCCTCGATGGCGTCTTTGGTGTGGTGGAACATGGGTCGGGCGGCGAGGTCGGTTTTGGACATGCGGAAGGACTGCTCGACGTGCCACAGGTCGTGGTAGTTGGAGATCACGTTGCTGGGGCTCATCACGTGGTGGCCGATGTTGGTGACGTAGCCCTTGAGCCCGACGAGTTTGCGTGCTCTGGCCAGTGACGCTTCGTCGAGGGTGCGGGTGTTGCCGTTGATGGTGACGAACCTCGGGGTTCGGGTCGTCTTCTCTCCGGCGATGACGGCTCGTGCCTTTGCCTCTTGGGCGTTGAGGGTCTTGTTGTCCCGGACAGCGCGGGTGGCTGAGTAGGCCCACACCGCCCGCCACGAGGATGTATGGGTTCGTGGGTTCCACACCGGTTCGGCTTTGAGGGCGGGGTCGTTGTCGCGGTTGGTGCCGGTGCGGGGGGTGATCGTGTCGATGATCTGCCCGTCGGTGAAGTAGTCCCCGTGCCAGCGGTAGTGGGACTCCAGGTCGATCGGCGCTTTGGTGGTGCGGGAGCCGACGATGAAGCCGAGGCCGGCCTCGTCGAGTTCGCGTAGGTTGGTCGCCGAGAGCATGCCGGCGTCGGCGACGATGACCATGCCGGTGATCTGGTGGCGGGCCTGGAACTGGCGGATGACCGGCAGCAACGTCAGCGTCTCGGCCTTGTTGCCGGCGAAGCAGCCGATCTCCAACGGGAACCCGTGCCGGTCGACGAGCAGCCCGACGACGATCTGCGGGTCTACGCGTCGTTCCTTGGAGTATCCGACCTTGCGCAGGTCGTCCTCCTTGTCGGCCTCGAAGTACAACGTGGTCACGTCGTACAGGCACAGGCTGACATCGCCGCTGCTCATGGCGTGGGCGAAGCACAACTGCGCGATCTGGTCGCGGTATGCGCCTGTGTGGGCGCGGGTCAGGGTGCGGCGCATCGTCTTCTCGCTGGCCGGCTTACAACCCAGGTCGGTCAGCACCCGGCCGGTGTCTCGGATCGAGGTCGGCTCCACGATCCGCGCGATCACCAGGTCCCGGAAGACCCTGTCACCCACCGCGTCGAACCCCAGGGCTGTGAACACCGAGGCCAGCACGTCGTACAGCACCCGCGACGCCGTCGACACCACCCGCGGCGCGGCGACCGCCGCTGGCCCACGCTCCGGTGAACCGTCGGCGTCCAACAGCGCCGCGTCACCGGCCGGGCCGACCAACGTCGCCCTCGGCGCGACCGGCTCGATACCGAGCTCGAACTCACCCTGCCCGGGATCGGCGAGAAGCTCGCGGGCCCGCGACAACAGCAGCCCCAACTCAGCCTCGGTACGCGCCGAGCCCACATGAGCAACGATCCGCCGACGCCCGCCAACGGACTCGGCGATCTGCACCGCCGTCGCGCCCGAAGCCGTCCGCACCCGCCGAATCCACGCCACGAACCCGAGCGTAAGACACCAATTAGTGCCTCAGAAACATCCCACCAGCACCCAACACCCCAGGTCAGAGCGCTACACCCCGTCGCGCCGCGAGGCGGTGACCAAACTCAGGAGCCTTGAGATACCGGATACGGGCCGTGACGCTGACTGTCCACGACAACTGGTGCCAGTCATCCGCCATGCCGGCAAGAGCGCGCTCCTACGTATCGAAAATTCTACGATCACGGGGAGTCAGGGTGACACGAAACCGTCGAGGAAAAAAATGATCACGGCTCGGTGCCATACGTCGCGCCTGAATGGTTCTGTGCAGCGATCCGAGCACGCCAGAAGCTTGCGGCATCCTGGCCACCCTGCATTGCGTTGAACTCGTCCGTTCTGATCGCCAGAGCTGCGGCGGGTGGTGTGCCTTCGACGAAGGACTCGAGACTGCGGTTGAGGGCGCTGCCGCCGAGGAAGTCGGCATACTCACGGACGGACTGCACCACCGCGAAGCTCGCGGGGTTTCCGTGGACCAATGCGTTGCGAACGCGGCGGCGGCGCGCTTCGAGCACTTTGCCCTCGGCCGTGTACTCATGGATGAGGGCGCTGTAGGTGGCGTGTTCGCCAATGCTGGTGAACATTCGCGCGATCCAGGCGCGCTCATGCATAAGGCGGCACAGCGACAGGAAATCGTCGGCTCGATCGGCGAGAAGCAGGATCCACGGCTGCTTCGGTCGGCTGGAAAACCATTCGACCGTGAGCTCGGTGAGCAGCTCATCGCGCCGACCACCGCCGAGTAGGCACATCCCCGCTGCGCGCCGAAGATCCGTGAGCCATCGGGCATGCGGCCAGTGCTCTCCGAGCAGTGCGAAGAGCTTGTTCGGGTCCATGGCCGCGTGTGCAGCGATGTGCTGCACCACTCGGTCCGAGAGCGGAATCACGCTGCTGATGTCGGCTTCCGACGGCTTCCGCAGCGCCATATCGCGGCTGAAGGGGTGATCGGCTGTCGTCTGCACTTCGATGGCCGCAGCCAGGAACTTGGGGAGTTCTACTCGGGCAAGTGCCTCGGCGATCCGCGGTCCATGTTGTTCGATCGCATCAGCGGTGATCCCAGCTCCATAGTGGTCGTCGGGGAAACCGGTCTCACGCCAAACGGCTGAGAAGCCAACAGAGCCGGGTTTCCCCGAGCGAATGATGGCGTGCTGAGCTAGCCGCAGACGGATCCCGCCAGCGTTGTGGATCGACACATTCAGGATGGTGTCCACGATGTCGACGGCGCGCGAGACTGCACCGGCAGCGGTCGTGTTGCCGAGGTCGACGCGCACAAGGATGTCGACGTCGGACTCCTCGTCGACCATCTTCGCAACCTGGAACATAAGGCCGTCCCGGACCAGCTCCGAGAGCTCTGCCTTGTGGGCGAAGTCCTGCCCGCCAGGCTCGGCGTTCGGAACGGCCCAGTGGGCGTCGAGGAAGGACACACGCCCGGCAGAGAGATGAAGATGAAGGCGTCCTTGGTAGCCCAACCAGACAACGATCGGTTCGACCTGGGCAGGTGTGCCGACGAAGGTACGCGCGTTCGTCAGCCGCTGATCGAGGGGCACGTCCTTCTCGCCGATGGGGATATCGTTAGGGTCGCGGCCGAAGGCCACGATCGACACGAGATCGCGGAAGGCCCTCTCCGCGCTGAGGCCCCGCCGCTGCAGTTGCTCGAACAGAAGCTCAGCGATAGGGCGATACTCTCGCCGCGCCAGGGTCCGATCCTGCGCGGTCACGACCAGATCGTCCCAGCTGGCGCGTGCCGCATCGTCCGAGCCGAGCTCGGCGAGAAGATCCCGCGCGGTGGAGAGCAGGTTTGTCCAGGCCGCGTCAGTACGAGTGCCGGGCGGCTGGGCGAGTACCGCCGAGGGGCTCGTGGAGAGCTGCAATAGGGCTGCTCGGAATGCGGACAACTCCCCTGCGATGTGATTGCTGAGGGTTGCGCCGACCGCAGCTACCGATTCGTCGAGGTCAAACTGGAGAGAGTCGCGGTTGTAGCGCCTCTTCCACGCGTCGGTGCCGCTGGCAAGCTCGACCCACTCGGCGATCTCCTCGACGATGACCGTGAGCGGCAAAACGCTGCTGAGGCCGTGACGGCGGTCGAGCGATGAGACCAGGGATTTCGGCCAATCGGGACCGTCATCGGACCAGTGGTCGCTGACGTTGTGGTCGATCATTATGGGCGTTCCGTTCAGAGGGGTGTTGCCACGACAATGACCCTGCTGTCGTAGCTGTAGTCACCACGGTAGCCACCACCGCACAGCCACCCGTTCGGGGTCGAGGCAGCCGGTCGTCACACTGGACCACACGTTCGCCATGGGCTCGATCCCGACGGGCCGCAGGCTCCAGTTTGACGCGCACTGATCTGCCGCTACCGGCGCACTGCCCTTGCTTCTCCTTCTTGCCGTCTTTGAATTGGAAGGCGGGATTGATCTTCGCTGGTCATACTGGTGCCCATGAAGCTTGCTGAGGCTCTTGCGCTGCGCGCGGATGCGGCGCGTCGTGCCGAACAGCTCCGTGCCCGCATCGTCGGCAGCGCTCGATACCAGGAGGGTGAGACGCCTGCTGAGGACGCTGTGGCCCTCCTGGCGGAAGCCGGCGAGGTGCTAGGTGAGCTGGAGACGCTAATTCGACGAATCAACCGCACCAACGCTGCCACCCCGGTTGACGGTGGCACACTCACCGATGCGCTGGCACGTCGCGACGTGCTTCGTTTGCGGCACCGCATGGTCACCTCTGCCGCCGACGCCGCTGCCGGGGAGGGGCAGCGCGGGTTTCGGCAGTTGCGGTCGGAACTGAAGATGATCCCGGCCCTGCCGGTGGCGCAACTGCGCAGCCAGGCCGACGACCTCGCCCGGCAACTCCGCGAGGTCGACACGGTGATCCAACGTACGAACTGGGAGGTCGACCTGCTGGACTGAGAGGTTGCGGAGCAGGTAGCCGACGTGGAGGCGTGCACGAACCCGAGAGCCGGCGGGTATTCCGGTTCACTCCTGGCGCGCCGAGGGCAGGCGCAGGGGTTCGACTCCCCAGCACACAACGCAGGCCCAGCACAGCACACAGGTGACGGCGCACAGGGCACAGCACACCACCAAGTGCAGATCCACGACGGCGAGGGTGGGACAGGGGCCTACCGCAACCCCCATAGGTACAGATCGTTCGCTACAACGCTCGATGCCCGCACTGATCTGCCGCAGTCGCGAGATCCGGGCAAGCTCGCTGGAAACAGGGGTGCGCCCGGTCAGGTGCCGGGATCAGTGTCGGCCTGTCGCTCCTCGCCGGTGTCGAAGAACCTCGTCAGGTAGGCCGGCGGCCCCAGAGCGCTGGCCCGAACCAGAGAGAAGACCTCCGCCCCATGCCCGGGCTCACTAAACAGCCGGTATGCCTGGGCAAGTCCCACAAATTCCATGTCGGACTGCTCGGCCGCATACCCGAGCGCCTCGTCCTCGGCCAGCGCGATCGCCTCGTCGAAAGCCTCGGCGCGCCACAGCGTCAGCCGTTCCTCGTACACCTGGCTCGCCGAGTCGCCACCCACCCGAAAGACGCAGCGAACGCAGAACCAACCGACCTCGGCCTGCGTCTCTTCGTTCGGTCTGGTCATCCATACATCGTCCCGCCTCGGCTCGCAGGCAGCGAACCCGTCTACCAGGGCCACACTCTTCCGCCGAACACTCGTAGCAGGAGGTGAGGTGGGCTGCCCGGTCGGTGGCACCCCGACGTAGTCATGATTGGGCGGCCTGCCGTATCGCCCAGGCTGAGGCCGGCCACGTGCCGGCGCTCGTCGAGGTCGTGTCCGTCATCAACGCCACGCGGAGTGCGCCAAGTCAGCGCCTTGCCCTGCATCCGCTTCTGCCGCGAGGTGTTCGTCTACATTGGGTGACTGTTCCTTAAGGTCCGCAGCCTGCCCAAGAGCGATCTACAGCTGAGCCTCAACCCGGTGCAGGCCCCCGCCCCCGCCGCCGCTCTGCTTCGCGCCGCCGCCACCGCCGACCGAGACCTCACCCGCTACCTGATTGAGGTTCCGGCACCTCGCGCTGCTGCCGGCGACGAAGACTGAACAGCTCTCGTAGGACGGGTGCCGCCGGGGCCGGACTGACCTGGCTCGGCGGCACCTGTCGGTACTCAGACGGTTGGCCCGGAGGAGCTACCGTCCGCCGCGCAGGCGGCGGCAAGCAGTCGTTGCGCGGTGCGTTGCGTGATGCCGAGCTGTTCGGCGAGTACGATGCCGAGGCCGCGTCGGTTGCGCCCGGTGCGGTCGGCCTCGGTTAGGAGTGCGATGGCGGCGGGTAGCCGAGGGTCGTCGGCGTAGGGGTGTGGTTTGCGGGCACCGGTGGTGCCGGGGGTGCGGCCGGTGGACTGTCGTCCGGTGCGGGCGTCGGCTACGGCCCACACGGTGCGCCGGTACCACAGGCGGCGGATTCGCCCGTCCGGCAGATGCTCAATGCGGTCGGGGCGGTTGAGCAGGGTGTCGGGCAGGTTGCGGTACGAGCTGTAGCCGAGAACCCTCGCCGCCGCGCCTGAGCCGACGAGGTCTTCGGGGTCGCCGCGGCGGTCGACCTTGGTCAGCGCGGCGCGTTTCGCGGCCTGGTGCGCGGTGTGGAATGCCTCGATGTCGTCGAGCCAGAACCACTCGCGGCGGTCGTGCTGGAAGCCTTCCGGGAAGCCGAACCGAGCGCGGTGGCGGTGCCAGTGGTTGACCGTGGTGTAGGCCGCACCGGTGAACGCGGCGACTTCGGTTCGGTTTAGGGCGATCCGTCCGCCGATCATGCGTCGTCCCACGCCCTCGTCCTTCCTCCGGTGGTGGCTCGGTGGCGGTGCCGTGCCGTCGAGGCGGATACGGCTCGCCGTAGTATCGGCGGCACGCCCCGGCTTGGGTAGAAGCGGCGTTGTGTCCGCAGGCGGCCCGGAGTGGGCGAGGTGGCCGGTCGGGATTTGCGCGCACCCTCGGGTGTGCCCGCCGGCCACCGACCCACCTCGTTACTCCCGTGGGCGCAGTATCTTCCACGCCACCTGCGCCATGTGGTCGATGCGCAGTGCGGCCAGTTTCGCGCGGGTGGCGGGTTTGAGTGCGTCGTACACGGTCAGGATCGCGGCGGCGGTGGTCGCGTCCACCAGCACCCCGTCGATCTTGCGGCACGCGCCGCCCTTCGCCTCCCGCAGCAACTCGATCACCCGTGGGTCACCCGCTGTCGCATCGTCGGGAAGGGCGTCGATGTCGGCCAGTCCTTCGCAATCGGGGCAGGTCACGAGGTGCGGGTCCTGGGTGACGCGGCTCAAGGGCACGCCGTCTGTGCCGCACACCGGCCCTATCCGGCGGCGGGCCTTCGCGTGAGTCAAGGCGGGCCAGCCGGGCCGCCCCGTGGTGTCGGTGGTCATGGTGCCTCCCCCGCCGGGTGGGTCCAGATGCCGAGCGGGTGACCGGGGGCGATGCGGCCTCGGCCGGGGGCCAGGGTGTCGAACACGTCAGAGTACCGCTCGTGGAGTTGGCCCCGGGTGCGCATCAGGTGTTTGCCTCGGGTGAGCTTCGCGGGCAGGGACTCGACCACCCGGCCGATCAGCCCGTACAGGTCCCGGGCTTCGATGAGGTCCGCGCAGCCCTGGCATGCCGACCAGCGTTCGCCCCACGCCTGGGTAAAGGCGTGCTCGGTGTCGGTGCGGCGTACCCGCGCCGCGTGGTGCCGCACCTGGTAGTCGCCTACGGCGACCACGCGGGCGGTGACTCGGCGGGCGTCGGTGACCTGGTTGGCGCATCGGTAGATCCAGGCGGCGTCGGGTGCGGTGCAGAAGTCGCATTCGATGATCGGGTCGGCAATCTCGGTGATGGGCACCGGCTCGGGCCGATGGTCGCTGCGCTGGCCGCGCTGCTCGGCCGCGTGCAGATACTCGACGACCATGCCGAGGTTGTTGAAGCGGAGGTTGAGCGCGCGACGGCAGCGGCGGCAGTAGAGCGACCCCGGGACCGGCGCCATGCTCACGTCGAGGGCTACCGCCTCGGGGCCAGGGCCGGATTCCTCGGGGTCCGGGGAGTGCGGTGGCATCACTGGTCGCCTCCATCCTGGTTGCGGGTGGGCTGCGGCCAGGCGGGGTTGGCCGGGTCGAGGGTCAGCCCGAGACGCAGGCTCGCGAGGTCGACCACCCGCCGCAGCAGGCTCGCCGTTCCGTTGCTGAGGTCGGCGTCGTAGTCGTGGGCGATGCGGCAGGCATCGCGCAACGCCACGCACGCGGTGGTGAACGCGGCCTCCAGGGCGGCCCGGTCGTCCGCCCGGGTGGCTCGCCTGACCTTCGCGGCCGGGTAGGTGCGCTCGACGCCGTTGGGAAAGCGGAGGGTGTAGCGGCGGGCGTAGGTGGTGTGCGGGGTGGAATAGCGGACGTCGGTGACGGCGCCGAGGCGGTACTCAGTGGCGTCGGACGGCTTGATCACCCGGGCGGTGTCGCCGTACTCCAGGGACCGGTACATCACAACTCCGTTCACGGGGTGAGGGCTAGCTGGTGGGGTGGTCGATCTCGCCGCCGCCGTTGACCTCGAAGGCGATGAGGCGGTCGCTGGTCTCGGTGGTGTCGGCGTGCAGGTAGAGGTCGGCGGTGCGGCGTTTCACGCCGATGGAGACGCCGTGCACGTCCAGCACCACGTAGCTGGTGCGGTCGGTGGGCTCGGCGGGGTAGACGCGCAGGTTGAGCCGGCCGATCACCTCGGCGCAGACGGGGTCGACCGAGTCGAGCTGGGCCAGCGCGTCCGCGAGCTGCGGGCCGCTGAGGGTGCGTTGCCTGTCGCCGAGGCCGTCGGTGTCTTGCGAGGGGTCGATCCAGGGCGTCATGCCGGCTTCCCCTCGTCGCTGGGCGGCTCGTCGGCCGGCGGGGTGGGTGGGAAGGCGGGGAGGATGCTGGCGAGGATGCTGCCGTTCGGGTGGTCGGTGAGGGCGGCGCAGGCGATGAGCGCGGCTCCAGCGGCGGCGGCTTGGGCCGGGGTGTAGCGCACGCGTACGGTGCGGGTGCCGTCGAGGGTGGTGGCGCGGACCTCGACGCGGGCCTGTTGCCAGGTGGCGACGGGCAGCCGCTCGTCCGGCACGGCGTGGACGGTGCCGCGTAGTGCCTCGCGCAGCGCGGCGCGCAGCTGCTCGCGTCGGTAGGCGGCGGTGCCCTCCCACCGCGATGCCGCTTTCCGGTGGGCGGCGCGGTCGTCGCCGGTGGCGACGGCCGCGCGGGCGTGGAAGCGTTCGGCGTTGCCGATGGCGTGGGCGAACTCGGCGGCGAGGTCGAACAGTTGGTCAGGATGCATGCGGATGCTCCATGGACGAGTCGAATGGGTGTCGCCGGTGGTGCCGCGCGGCCCCGGGGTCGGACCGGGCCGCGCGGCATCCGTCGCGGCGGTCAGGGATGGGTGGCCGGTGGTCCGGCGGCACCGTTCGGGGTGGCCGGTTGGCCGGTGAATCCGGGCGTGACGAACGGCGGGGCGGCCTTCACGTGAGGCAGACCGGGGTCGAGTTTCTGGCCGATCCGGTCGAGAGCGATGGCCCCGTGCGCGGTGAGGTGCGCGCCCACGGCGAGGGCCTGCGCCCCGGTGAGCAGCACGACGAGGCGACGGACCGCCGTGTCGTGCACGTGCAACTCGACATGGCCGTTCGTTAGCGGGCGGACCGGCAGGAACCGCTCTACCTGCCCCACCCTCGGCAGCACCGTTCGGATTGCCTCGACCAGCGCCGGCCACCGCTCGTTGACCAGGGCGTCCCACTGCGCGGCCCGAGCGGACAGGTGGGCGTGTTCGGCCTCGCTGGCCGAGTGCCCGGCCATCGCGCGGGCCACCTCGGCCGCCGCGAAGGTCGCGCACATCTCGTTGGCCAGCTCGATCACCACCTCGGCGGTGACCGCCGGTGCATGCAGCGGCGCCACGGTCGGCTCGGTGGGCTCGGTGGTGGTGTCGGCGGTCCCGGCGGCGGGGTGCGCGCCGGGGCCGGGCGGGTTGGTCCCGCGCCGGCCCCACTGCCGGCCCACCTCAGACCGCCAGCAACTCGAACGCGCGGGCCTTGACGTCCGCACCGGCACCGGTCAGCGCCCGCGTCGCCCGAGCAAGGCCGGTCTTCGCGGGGGCGAAGTGGTCCACGTACTCGGTGATGGCCTGGTATCCAGCCCACCGGGTGCCCTTGATCGCCTTCTGCGTGTCCGCGTCCCGGATCAAGTACCGCAGCGTGTTCGTACGCTGCTTCGCAAGGTTCTTCCCCACGTCGGAGGCGTCCTCGTCCAGGGGCCACACCTGCGCGACGATCTTCTCGAACTCACCCAGGGTCAACGACTCGTTGATCATCTTCTCGGCCTCGGTCTCGAAGTCGGCGAACGCGCGCCACATCAGGCCGAGAGCCTGCCGCGCCTCGGCGATCTTGGCGCCGACGTTCGAGGTGTGCCGGAACGTGTACGAGGCGCGCGAGCGCTGGTAGGCCAGGGCCTGCGTGTTCGCGCACACGATCCGGACCGGGGTGGCGTCCAGGCGCAGCGCGGCGGTGCCGTCGTGGGAGGTGGTGGCGGCGAGGTAGAGGTCCATGTCGTCCACCCCGGCGATCCGCATCGCCTGCGGCAGCTTCATGGTCACGAAGACGCTGCGACCCCTACGCATGGAGCCGGCGGTCTCGAAGTGCGCGCCAGACTGATCGACCAGGAGGTTGAGGGTTTCGGCGACCTGCTCGTTCTGCACCACCGAGTAGTCCTCGCCGACCACACCGAGGTACTCGACCTCACCGGTGACCGGGTTGGTGCGGACGGTCATGTACTTGTCGGGGCAGTCGACCTTCGTCACCCCACGCTCGGTGACCTCGATGCCCTGAAGGGCGATCTTGCGGACCTCCCAGCCGCCGAGCCACGCCTTGCTCATGACCTCCTGCGCGGTCATGCACGCCTCGGTGACGGTGCCGAGCTGATGCCAGGCCGACAACCGCGCGGAGGCGAACGCGGTCTCGCCGTTGGCGAACGTTTCCAGTTCGTGTGCCACGATCTCTCCTTTATTGCATTGGATGAATGATTCGAGGGGTTCGGTGTTCGTTGTCGTTGTTGGCAAAGGGATTCCGAGCGGGTGAGCTTTCGGGTTGGTGGTCAATGTTCTGGTGGCCGTGACCTGGGCGGGTGGACCTCGTTTGCATTGGATGAACGATGCGTTCGTCTGTCTTCCCTTCGTTCGGAGGTGCGGCGGTGCGTGCCAAGCGCCAGCCCGTGGTGGAGTCGCTGCCTGGCGCAGCGTCGGCGGTGCTGGCCTCGGGCGTTCGGTTTTTGCAGCCGGAGGAGGCGGTGCTGGACGCGATGCTGGCGGGGTGGGCGGCGCAGCAGCGCTCACGCCTGTTGAGCGCGCACACGATCGAGCAGCGGACGCTGCAGGTACGCCGGTTCGTGGGATTCACGAACGACTACCCGTGGCAGTGGACGCCGGTCGATGTCGAGGAGTGGAGCTCGGACCTGGTTGGCCGTGGGTTGGCGCACTCGACGGTGCGGAGCTACCAGAACGCGGTCTCGATGTTCCTGGGGTATGTGACCGCGCAGTGTTACGGCTGGGACGAGGTGTGTCAGCGGCAGTTCGGTACGCACCCGGTGCAGGTCTTCCACGAGTGGAACACCGCCGTGCATCGCAGCGAGACCGAGGCGCGGCCGGGGAACCGGCCGTTGAGCCGGGACGAGCTGCAGGCGTTCTTCGACCACTGCGACGCCGAGGTGGAACGCACGGCGAAGTCGGGGCGTAAGGGCTGGCTGGCCGCGTACCGCGACGCCACTCTGTTCAAGGTGGTCTACGGGTGGGGCTTGCGCCGTCGCGAGGCGTCCAAGTTGGACACGGCGGACTGGTCAGCGAACGCGGCGGCGCCGGAGTTCGGTCGGCACGGGGCGTTGTCGGTGCGGTTCGGCAAGGCGATGCGGGGCAGCCCGCCGCGTCGGCGCACGGTGCTGACCACGATGGGCTGGGCGGCGGAGGCGGTCGGCGAGTGGATGGCTGACATTCGGCCGCTTTACCGCGTGGCGGGCACCGCGTTGTGGCCGACCGAGCGGGGCGGGCGGGTCTCGGTGGAGCACATCAACGCGCGGTTCGCCGCCTACCGTGACGCGCTGAACTTGGCTCCGATCCTCAGCCCGCACTGCCTGCGCCACTCGTATGTGACGCATCTGTTGGAGGACGGCTTTGACCACCTGTTCGTGCAGCAGCAGGCCGGTCATTCGTGGGGGTCGACCACGGCGATCTACACCAGCGTCGGCTCGGATTTCAAGAACACCGCGCTGCGCCGTGCGCTGGATCGGGCCTTCGAGCCAGGACCGGCCGGACGGGACGAGATGAAAGGGGGCGCGGCGGATGGCTCGTGTTCGTAAGTTGGGGTACCGGTGGAACCTGCGCACGCTGATGGCGACGCAGGGCATGTTCTCCACCACCGACCTGGCGCCGCTGCTGGCCGAGCGTGGGGTCGTGCTGTCCGCGGCGCAGGTGTATCGGCTGGTGGCGCAGACTCCGGAGCGGCTGAGCCTGCGCACTCTGGTCGCGTTGTGCGACATCCTCGACTGCACACCGGCCGACCTGATCGAACCGGTCGTCGAGGCGGCCAAGGCGCGGGCGACCGCGACCGGCGGCGGCGAGGTGCCGGCTACCGTGCGGGAGCGCCGCCCGCGGCGGGCGGAGATCCGCCGGGTCCAGTGAGCGGTGAGCCGTGCGCCTGGTGCGGGCGGAGGGTGCGGCTGCGCGGCGTCACCCCGCGAGGACGGATCTGTTCGAACTGTTGCGCCAAGCGGCGCAGCGGCGTATGTGAATGCTGCGGACAGGCGGGCCGTTTCGACGGCCGAGATCCGGACGGGCGGCGCTGGTGCCAGCGGTGTGCGCGGCGGAAGCAGGCGGCCACCACGGTGCAGCAGCACCTTGACAAGATCGTCGTCGCTGTCGTCGCAGTCGAGCCGCACCTGGACGCTGCGGCGATCGAACACGCCGTGACCATGGCGGCCGCAGCGCCACGTGCGCTGAGGCGGCTCGCCGAGCATCTGGCAGCGCATCCGGAGTCGCTGACCGACGGGCCGACCAGTCCCGTGCCGGTCCTGCACCGGCTGGCTGAACACTTGGCCGACGCCGGTGCTCAGCGGATCGGCCCTCGCCATCCCGCCTGCGTCTTGTGTGGGCAGTCACGTGCACCACATATGCGGGCGGGCGGCGGCTGGCTGTGCGGCAGCTGCCATGGCCGCCTCCTGCGACCGTGCAGCAGGTGCGGTCAGCTTCGCCGGACCTACGCACGCGACGCGTCCGGCCACCTCTGCCAGAACTGCGTCAATCGGCGGCGACAGCGCGACCGGGACACCACCGTCACGGCAGCGATCGTGGCCACCATCCGTGTCACCCTCGCCCCAATGCTCTCCGACAAGGCGCTCACCGCGATTGTCCGGGACGCCGCGCCGCGCCCGCTGGACCGACGGCTGCTCGCCGCACACATCGAAGCGATCCCGGCCGAGCTGCGGCAGCCACCGCTGCCGCTAGCCAGGCTCATCCTCGCGCTCGCCGGCGTCGAGGTCGCCGGTCTACCCCGGCTGGTCTGCACGGGCTGCGGCACCCACGCCGGGCCGGACGGCCATGCCTCCACAACTGGTGTGCGTTGTGGACCATGCGCTCGCACCTGTCCCAGCTGCACACGACCCTACCGACGTGCCGGTGAGCGGATGTGCAGCCGATGCCGCCGCGACGTTCATCGTCGGCGTGGAGACTGCGCCGCCTGCCAGCGCACCGACCGCATCCTCGACGCCCGCGGTCGATGCCACCACTGCAGAGCCGACCGACGGTGCGCCGACTGCAACAATCCAGCCGCGCCGGTACGGCATGTCGACGGCCTCGGCGTCTGCGACCGGTGCGCGCTGCGCCGCACCCTCGACCCGCTCCTACCCGAACAGACCGCCGAACCACTACGACGGCTCCGCCAGGCGATCCTGGCTGCCGAACCGGTCGCCACCCGAGCCTGGCTCAACCGGCCCCGCACCACAGCGATCCTCGCCGACCTGCACCACGGCCGGCTCGAATGCAGCCATACCGCGCTGGATGCGCTACCCGCCGGCCAGGACCTGGAGCATTTGCGTGCCCTGCTGGTCGCGGCCGGGGCACTGCCCACCGACCCGCACCGGCTCCTCGACCGGCTCACCTCGGAACTGACCGACACCATCGGCGGCTGCGGCGAGCCCGACCGACGCGTTTTACATACCTGGATACGGTGGCGCCTGCTGGCCCGGCTCCGCCGCACCGTCGATACCGGCGCCGACCTGACCGCGCCGATCTACCACGCCCGCGCCACCGTCGGACAGGTCACCGACTTCGTCACCCACCTGCACCGCGCAGACCGCGCTCTGGCGACCTGCCAGCAAGCCGACCTGGACGAGTTCTTCGCCGCAACGCCGTCCACCAGCAGCCACATCCGCTCGTTTCTCACCTGGGCACAGCGCCGCCGGCATCTACCTGGCACGCTGCAGCTACCGCCCAGCCGGCGGGGAGCTCTGGCTGCCCCCGCCGATGCCGAGCAGCGGTGGAGCATCGCCAGACAGTTGGTGCACGACGGCAGCCTCGACATCGCTGACCGCGTCGTCGCCGCTCTCGTCGTCCTCTACGCCCAGCCGATCAGCCGGATCGTTATGCTCACCACCGCCGACATACACCCAGCCGAAGGCACGGTCACGGTCGCGTTCGGCGCGGACCGGCTCGAACTGCCCGAGCCGTTCGCCTCACTGATCACCAAGCTGCCACACCGTCGCCGCGTCGGGACCTGCGCGCACCTGCCCAACCAGTGGCTGTTCCCCAGCGCCCGCGCAGGCAAGCACGCCACCCCCAGAGCCATCTCGACCCGGCTACGACGCATCGGCATCGAAGTCCGCGCCATGCGACAAGCCGCACTGATCCAACTCGCAGCCGAGATCCCACCAGCAATGCTCGCCGGGATCCTCGGCATCCACCCCACCACAGCGGTCAAGTGGACCAGACTCGCCGGAGGTAACTGGACCGGCTACGCCGCTACCCGAGCGTCCGGCAGATGACGGGAGCCGGTCTCCAAGTTGCCTGGCAAACCGTCGACCTCTTGCGACGGATGAAGAGCACGGCGATGGGGTGGTCGGATGCCCCAGAGGGAAGCCCGACCGGATCTGTCGACCACCGTTGGCCCGCACGATTGGATACGCTCAGCCGCCTTCGACAATCGCCGTTGTGATCGATTCGATCATGCTGCTAGCCTTCGCTGGCGCCCTCGATTGCATAAAGGAGGTGGGAACCGTGGCCACGATGACAGTCACGTGCTCCCACCCGACTGCGAGGGCGTCGAGGATCTGAACGGGAGCACATCGCTACCCGGAAGGAACTCACATGACCGACCTGGTCATACGTCCCCTCGCCGCCGGCGAGGAAGATCTCTTCGAATCCCTGCCCGATCCCGGGCTCGTCGGGTTCGCCGCGTTCGGCGACACCTACACCGACATGGCCGCAGCCAGCCAGTACCGCCCGGAGTGGACCTGGGTTGCCCTGCGCGACAACGTCGTGGTGGCCCGTGCCGCCTGGTGGGCCGGCCCCAAAGATGACAAACCGCTGGCCCTGGACTGGTTCGACTTCACCGACCAAAACGCCGCAGTGCAGTTACTGCGCACGGCGCCGCTACACGCCGAGTACTCCCTGCTGCTGCCCACCGGCTGGCGCGAGGACCCCGCGGTCCGGCAACAGGCCCAGTCCCGCATCGACGCGGCCACGGCCGCCGGTCTGTCACCGCTGGTCGAGCGCTACCGGTACCGATGGACCCCGAACTGCGGAGTGCCCCAACGTCCGGGCCGCCTCGAATTTCGGCCCGAACCCGATGACGCAGCGATCTTCGACGTCTTCCGCCGGATCCACCAGGGCAGTCTCGACGCCCACGCACGCCGGACCATCACCAGCTCCGGGCTGGACGCGGCCGCCCAGGAAGCACTGAACTACCTACGCTGGAAGCCGAGCCCACGCGACTGGTGGCGTCTGGCCTACACCCCTGCAGGAGAACTGGTCGGCCTCAGCGTCCCCAGCCGCAACTACGGCGACCCGGTCATCGGCTACATCGCAGTCGTGCCCGAGCACCGCGGCCATGGATACGCCTACGACCTCCTCGTCGAAGCCACCCACATGCTCGCCAACGAAGGCGCAGACCGCATCGTGGCCGCCACCGACCAGACCAACCACCCGATGGCCGCCGCCTTCGCCAAAGCTGGCTACCCGATCGTCCAGGAACGCATCGACCTGATCTGACCAGGAAGAACAGGCCAGCCCACCACTGACCAATATGTGAGCGGTGTGGAGGGCAGGGCCAACTGGCCCTCCACACCCAACTCAATGTCAAGAAGCAAGCGCATCAAGGCGCAGCCCGTTCAAGCGAGACCTATTCCCGGGGTTCGAATATCCCGGTACTACCGGTTGTGGCACCCCTTCCAGGTTGTGTTTGGGCGGGCGACGCGGCCGGGGCTACGACCCCGGGCCGCGCCGTCACTAACAATGTTTCCTGCCTCTACCGGCGGATCAAGACGATCGGGTCGAGCCGATCGAGGTTTCTGCGGCGAATCTGACGCCCGCCGCCGGGGCGTGGCCTACCGGGTGTCGGCGGCCGGGTGGATGCGCCCGTCCGGGCCGTACACATAGGTGTGCACGGTTTTGAACGGGGCCGGTAGGTACACGGCGATCCCGTGTTCGGGGACGAACCGGGTCCGGTAGGCGCGGGTGACGCCCAACAGGTACCGGTCGGGTTTGTCGCCGTGCGACCCCGGTGGAATGATGCCTGCCCCGGGCCGGTCGGCGCGGGCGCGGCGGTGCCGACCAAGCGCGATGTGTGGGCACAGCGACAGGGCGGCGGTCATGCAGTCGGGGTGTCCCGGCGGGTCGGCGTAGCGCATCAGCTCAGCGGCCCGGGGTCCGCCGAGGAACGCCACCCAATACCCCATCGGGTCGCCGCACAGCGAGCACCGGCGTTCGACCGCGAGACGGGTTGAGACAGCGGTGTTGATCGTGGTGAAGTCCACATGCGCCCCGCCGCCGGTCGGGTTGGGGTGGATGTTGACCGGCGGGATGGGCAGGCCGCGCCGCGCGTCGTACGGTCGCGCGGCCAGCGACGCCGGGATGTCCGGTACGTCGGCGGGTGGTCGGGTCATGACGGGCCGTCCGCGTGGCCGGAGCGGGTGTCGGTGATGACGAGGCGCGGGTTGGCAATCCGCACGATGGGCGCTGCGTGTTCCCATTTCGACGCGCTCAGCGTGTACGCCTCGGCGGTGATTCCGGCGGCCTCCATCACGCAGATGTGGGCGCCGGCACTGCCGGGGTCGTCGAACACGGCCACCATGTCGCCTCCGGCGACCACGTACACCCGAGGTTCGTCGGCAGGTAGGGACAGTGGGACGCTACGGCGGTGTCCGGCCACCCACCGGCCAATCAACTCAGCCGGTTCACCCGTCACGGAGGCGGTGTCGTAGCCCTCGCCATCGAGCCACGCAAGGTGCTCGGCGACGGTCCAATCAGGATGGGCGAGCCACGATTGCCGTACGGCCTGCCACATGGTCAGGCGCGGCGCAACGCCGATCGGTTCGGCCGGTTGCGAGCCGTTGGGGCCGGGCACCGGGCATAGCGGGGTGCCGTCGTGGTGCGACGCGGCGGCCGGGCGTGGGGTGCATCCGTTGAGGGGCCAGTCACGCGGCGGCACCGGGTGGGCCGGTTCCCCGCATTCGGGGCACCGTAGCGACCCCGGCGGAAGCGTCGGGCCGTGGTCGCGGTTGTGGTGGGGGTGGTCGTGAGGGATCGTCACGGGTCTGTTCCTTCCGTGCGGTTGTGGGTGGGCGTGCCGGTGCCGGGGCCGGGCATGGTGCCCGGCCCCGGCAGGGGGGTGGGTCAGGCGGCGACCGGCGCGGCGGTGGCCTCGTCGCTGCCGGCCTCGTCACCGGCGGCGGTGTCGGTCTGCGGCGAGGTCATGAGCGCGCGCACGTCGGCGGTCGGGGCCGGCGGGTCGGCCGCGAGGGCGTAGATTTCCCGTGCCTCACCGGTCAGGACCAGCACCCCGAGCCCGGTCAGCTTGGACATGGCGTTGCGGACCGCCCCCGGGCTACGCCCGCCCAGCTCGCGGGCGACGGTGCCGGGGGTCAGCTGGTGGCCGGGGCCGAGGTCACGGACGAACGCCTCGACCCGGTTACGCAGCTCGTTCTTGCCCAACTTGGCCGACCCGTCGCTGTTGATCTCACCCGTGGCGCGGCCGGTCCCGGTGGCGCGGCGCGCGGAGGGGCGACGGATCTTGCGGGTGTGCCCGCACGTCGGGCACGTGGTGTGCGCCGGGGCGTTGGCCGGGTCCACCGTGGCGAGGTCACCATCGGCGATGACCCACAACTCAGTGCCGTCCTCGGTGACCGGCAGGCGACACGCGGCCCCGGCAACCTCCATCGCGGCGAGGATCGTGTCCCCCATGACCACCGACAGACCGCTCTCGCTGATCGCCGCGTCGGCCGTGATGCCGTCCGGGTGCCCACCCAGCACACCAGCCATGATCAACACTCGCAGGTCGGGCTGACGCGGCCCGACCGGTGCCCCCGACACCGGCACGCCGGACACGGGCACGCCGGACACCGGGGCCTCGGGCAGCGCCGCCTCGTCGGCGGTGGCCGGGGCATCGGAGGCGGGAGCCGACTCGTGGGCCGCGTCCGGCGTCGCGCCGCCGGTCACCGGGGTGTCGTCGTCGGCGGGCGTCGGATCGTCGGTGGTGGGGGTCGATTCGTCGGCCGCGTCCGGCGTCGCGCTGATGGCGCCGTTGGTCGTGGCGACGGGCTCCCAGGTGTCGGCGTTCTTGCGGTTGCCCTTGGCCGGATCAGGGACACGGGTGGCGGTCCCGGCGGCTTCCATGAATCGGAGCGCCTCGGTGACGACCGGCAGCGAAAGATTCTCCTGCCCGGCCAACTTGCGGGCGGTGACGCCGGGGTGCCGGCGCAGCGCGGCGGCGACGACGGACCGGGCCTCGTCGGTACCCGGGGTCAGCGTCATGTACGCGGTCATGGCAGTAACACCTCCACAAAAAGGGGTCGACAAATAGCGATTCCGCGCGCGTGGTGCGCTTCTGTTTGGCGGTTTCGCCCGGGGCGTTTTTGTTGCCCACGTCCATGGACGCTCGATGCCCGATGGTTGTCAACCCCGTTGCGCAAGACTCTTTACACGGGCCGCGCCGCACCCCTTTCCGTTCTCGATTCAGGGGGCTGCCACCGCCGCCCGGAACGCCATTTGAACGGTCTTATCCCGACGCTGTGACACGTTCGGCGCCCTCCCCTGGTTGCTGCCAGGGTTGCCGGTGCTGGGTCCGCTCGCACCGTTTGGCGGGGTCGCGGTTTCGGGCGGAAACGGCAACGGCGGGCGTCCGGCGGGCCGGACGGGCGGCGCTCACCGCGCCCGTAGGGTCCTTCTCGGATTGTGCCGAAAATCACTTTGTAGGTTCCCGTCAGAAATGTCGGAGCCGATGCTGTTGACCTGGCGTGAGTTCGGGCTCTCTCATCGATTTGTCGGCGGATTCTTCTCATCAATCTGTCGTTTTCTTGATGATCTCGTTGGTAGGCGAGTCCAGTGCCCGAGTTGGTGAGGCGGGAGAAGGCGCGGTTGTGGGTCGCTGGCAGCACGTGGTGACTGGATCTTGACTCGGCGGTTTTGTCGTACCCGGCTCCTACGATGTGCCGATGACACGATTCGTGCAGCAGCCCGACTACGAGGGTGCAGAGTTCATCGACTTGTCAATGGCCAGCGCGACCTTCCGCGAGGTGGATCTCAGCGGCGCCCGGATGCGTGGCGTGCTGCTGTTCAACGCCGACATCGACGGGGCGATCGACGGGCTGCGCATCAATGGCGTGGAGGTCATGCCGTTGATTGAGGCCGAGTTGGATCGCTTGCACCCCGAACGGCTGCGACTGCAGCCGGCCACACCCGAGACGATGCGCGACGCGGTGGATGTCATCGAGGAGCTTTGGCAAGCGACCGTCCGACGCGCGAGCGCGTTGCCGGAGGAAGCCGCCTACAGATCAGTGAACGACGAATGGTCCCTCGCCCAAACCCTGCGCCACACGATCTTCGTCCTGGACGCCTGGTACGGCCATGCGGCGGCCCTTCGGCCGAACCCGTTCCATCCGATCGGCGTGCCCGCATCGTTCACCACCAACGGCGCCGAGTTCGGCATCGACGAGTCGGCCGCGCCGACCCTCAGCGAGATCCTCGCCGTGCGCGCCGAACGGATCGCCGATCTGCGCGCGTATCTGGCAGAGGTCACACAGGAGGAGCTGGACCGGGTGCGGGGGCCGAACACCGCGCTCGGCTGCCCGCCGCCAGGTGAACGCACTGCGGCTAAATGCCTGCAAGTCATCTTCAACGACCAGTGGGCGCACGTGCAGTTCGCCAACCGCGACCTGGCCAACCTGGAACAGGAGTATGCGTGATGTTACCTTCAGACCGAAAACCTCAACGCCACACCGAGCGCTTCTCAGAACCCTGTCGGAACCGACATCCGCACCGACACAGTTCTGAGAAACCGACATCGCCATTGCGAACCTACACACTTCACGGATTTACAGGGTCACGCCTTTTTGCCGCATGAATGGAATCGGGTCAACGGCATTGTGTTCGGTGGCGGGATAGCCTTCGTGGATCTCGTAATGCAGATGTGGTCCGGAGGAGTTTCCGGAGCTGCCGACGTGGCCGATCGGCTGCCCTACGATCACCGTCTGCCCTACCTGCACGATGGGCTGTCGGACCAGGTGGCAGTAGCGCGACACGATGCCGTCTGCGTGGTGGATGTCGGTGTACCAGCCGCACCCGCCGAGGCCGGGGTAGCCGTCACGGTCGCAGGGCATCGGCCCGCCGGTGGGTTCCCACGAGTCGCGGCCGATGTTGCACCGCACGCGCACCACGACGCCGCCGGACGCGGCCCGGACGACGGTCCCCTTCGGCGCTGCGATGTCGATCCCGTCGTGGTCGGGCCGGCCGGCCGCTGGTGCGGAAGCCGGACCCGGCCGTACCCGCCACCGGGCGGGTCCACCCGGCGGCACTGACCGGCCCACTGCCGCACCCGGGCAGCGTCCCGCCGCTGTAGGCGGCGACGATCTCGGTTGCCCGCGTCTCGTGCCGGGCGTAGGCGTCCGGGTACGCCGACCGTTGCACCGTCTGGGCGGCCTGGGTGAGCGGTAGCCGTTCCCACCCGGGCACCCGCAGCAACGCCTCGTAGAACTTTCCGGCGGCGTATTCGGGTTTCGTGATCTGGTGCGGGGTGCCCCATCCCTGCGACGGTCGTTGTTGGAACAGCCCCAACGAGTCATGATCATTCGCGTCACCGAGGTGCCCGTGGTTGATCAACGAGGACTCCTGGAGCGCGGTGGCAACGGCGATCACCCACCCGCGCACCGGCACCCCCATCCGATCACCTACAGCCATGATCACCGAAGCGTTACGGGTCTGCTCCGCCGACAACCCCGCCGGAGCTGCCCCCGGCACCGTCACCGCCCCGATGCAGCTACCCCCACCCCCGCCGCCTCCGAGCAGCGACGAGACGACCCCGGTTGACGAGACGATTCCGGCGGTGGCGGAGGTGAGCAGCAGCAGCGCCACGGCGGCCCCGACCGCGACCCACAGCGCTACCCGTCCCACGACGTGCCGCCCCCGGTCGGCGCGGGCAGGTGGGCCAGGCGTACCCGGTCGTGGTGCCCGACGATGCGCCAGACCGGCCCCGCCGGGCCGGGCGCGGCGGCGTGTTCCCTGGTCGCGGTGGCCACGGTCAGCCCGTCCGGCAGCCCGGCCCGGTGGAGGTGGGTGTGCAGGTTGGCCTCCCGGGCGGCGGTGGGTAGCCAGAACAGCACCGGGTACGCGCGGCGGGGCGGTAGCGCGGCGTAGCCGGTCAGCTTGCCCACGACGCGCGGCAGGGTTTCGGTGCCGAGGTCTGCCTCGACCCAGAACGGCACCGCCCGCCCACCACCGGCCCGCGTGTCGTCGGACCAGACGCCGTGCCCATCCGGGCGGACCAGGGTGCCGCACGCCTCGCGGCAGCGTGCCTCGTTCCACCACCGCACCAGCCGCGCCCCGGGGTGCGCGCGGGCATGAGCGGTGAGCGCGACGAAGAACCCGTTCACCGTGAGCAGGTGCGCCAGGGTCGGGGACATGGCAAGACGCGCAGTAGCGTCGCGCACCGCCGCCGGGCGGGGTAGCGCCTCGTCGCGTCCGGCCGCGAGCAGGGCCGCGCCGACCGGGCCGAGGGTCCAGCGCCAGGCTTGCGAGCCGGGGCGTTGGTAGTGGCGGAATCGGTCGAGGATGCCTCGATCGTGGAGGGTGTTGAGGCGGTTGCGGGCACGGCCGACGGAGCCGAAGGCGAGGTCGACGAGTTGGTCGGTGGTGAACGTGCGGTGTTGGTCGAGCAGGTTGAGCAGGTGCCGGTCTCGGGGGGTGAGCCGGCCGAGTTCGGCGGCCACGACCGACGACGTCAGGCGGGAGCTGCCGGTGGCAGATGTGTGGGTAGGAGGGATATCTCTTATCAGTCGGTTCCGGTCCACCAGTCCTCCTCACCCCGGTCGACGTGCGCGTACGCCGTGTTGAAGGGGGTGTGTTCACCCGGTGGTTCGTGGTCGTTGCGTTCCTCGTTGGATCGCTCGTTAGACCTCTCGTTAGAACCCTCGCCCTGAACAGCGAAGGTGTTGCGACCTACCAGTCCCACCGCCGGGTCCTCGGCTGGTGCCGAGGGTCCGGCCTTGCCTACGCCGGTTGCGGTTTCGCCGAGCAACCGGTGACGTTCCTTGATGGCGAGGCCGGTGTGGTCGCGGGCCGCGTGGCGCAGCTCGCCGGCTCGTCCTGGCACGGCCGGTGGTGGGGGCTCGGTGTCGGCGGTGACCGGTGGCACGACCCGACCGCCCGCGACCGGGCGGAGGACGACTTCGTAGCCGCCGAGACGGATCAGGTCCCCGTCATCGAGATACGGCCGCAGGTGGCGGGCCTGGTCGATGGCGTCGCGGGGCGCGAGGGCGAAGTACACCTTGTTGCGGGCGTTGGCGTCGATCGCCTCCACCATGTCGCCGGACAACTGGCCGAGGTACTGGTGCGCGAGGAGCCAGGACACGTGCAGGCCGCGGGACTCGGCGAGCGCGTCATCGATCCCGATGGGCAGGTGCAGGAAGTTGTGGCACTCGTCCAGGACGATCATCGCGTCGGGGCGGTCGTCTTCGCGGATGCGGGCGCGGGCGGTGGTGGCCTGCCACAGCCCGGCGAGGAGCAGGGAGCCGACCAGGCGGGTGCCGTCCTCACCAAGCATCCCCTTGGGTAGTCGGGCGAGCAGGACGCCACCGTCGAGGATGTCGGAGAAGGAGAACGTGGTGGCCGGCACCCCAAACAAGCTGTTCGCCATCGGGTGCGCCAGCACCAGGCGCAGGCGGGACAGCAGCGGGGCGACCAGGCCGGAGCGCTGCGCGGCGGGTAGCTCGTTGAACCCGTCCCAGAACTCGCCGAGGGTGTTGCCCTCCCACGCGCCCAAGGACCTCGTCACGGCGTTGACGCGGCTGGTCCGCCACGTCGAGTCCGACAGCAGCCGGGGTAGTTGAGCGAGGGTGGCGCCGTCGAGGTGGGCGAGGGTGAGCAGGCCGTGGTAGCAGATGTCGGCGGTGCGGTGCCCCCACCACCGGGACCACACCTTCGCCATCACCGCCGTCAGATTCGCGGCCACATCGTGTGGGCTGCCGCCGTGCACGGCCGGGTCGAGCAGGTTGATCGCCGCAGGCGCACGGCGTTCGTCCGGGTCGATCAGCACCAGCCGGTCCCCACACGACGTGGGTAGCCGGGCGAGCAGGTCACGGATGAGATCACCCTTGGCCGGGTCGAACGCGGCGACACCACGTCCGGCCTCGACGTCGTCGAGGATCATCCGCATCAGCAGGGTCGTCTTGCCCGTGCCAGTCGGCCCGAGAACGTGCAGGTGGTACCGGCAGTCGGCCAGGGAGATCCCAACCCGCATCGCGGGGCCGGCGTTGGCGACGCCGATGACCTTGCCGCCCAGGCCCTGCCGATCCTCCAGCGGCACCAGGTTCAGCCGGCGGTCCTCCGGCGGGGTGTTCGACACGTCGGCGTTGACTTCGGTCTTGGTCACGGGGCGCTCCAGACGGTCGGCGAATCGTCGGCCCCGGTCGCATCGGGCTGTGCCGGCGCCGTGGTGCGCGGGTGCGTCTGCCGACCGGAGGTCCGGAAGACGTCGCGGGTCGCGGCCCGACGGCGGGACGCCGCGCTGGGTAGGCCGTGGGCGGCCGGTTCGGCGGGCAGGCCGGCGAGGGCAGCGGCTTCGGTGACGGAGACGAGGCTCATCCGGGCCTCGGGCACCCACCGGTCGGCCACCGCGCCGCGCCGGAGTCGGCGGCGGGTGACGTGTGCCGACAGCAGTGAGAACCCGGAGCTGACATCGGCTGCGGCGGCGCGGGCCGCAGGCTTGGTGGGGCCTACGGCCACCGTGTGCATGGCGATGAGCAGGTGGGGTGCGTCGGCGTACTTCGCCCGCGCCTGCCGTGCCAACTCGGCGACGTAGGGGTCGGTCGGGCTGGTGCGTCGCCTTGTGCTCGACGGGCCGGGGGTGACGATGTTCAGGACGCCGAGGATCAGCGCCCGCAGCCCATCGGCGAGCAGCCCGGCTGCACGGGCGGTCCCTCGGGGCCGGCGGGCGCGTTCGGGGTTGGTCATCGCGCGGCGCAGCAGCCGCAGCCGGTGGGCCGGTGCCCGGCCGAGGTGAACCTGCAACAGTGCACCGCCGGTGCGTCCGGCCGAGGCGAGCCCGCCGTAGACGGCGCGAAGCCGGTCCTCCTCGGGGGCGCCCGCGTCCGTGCCTCGACGCGTTGGCGGGGACGGATCTTCGACCAGGGGCAGCCAGTCGGGCTGGGTGGGCCAGACCGCGAGGGCAGCCACGGCCCCGGTCGTCGGGACGGCCGGTGGGCGGGTTTGCTCGGCCCGTGCGCCGGGCCAGGCGCGGTGCAGCAGCCGCAGCACGGCGGTCGGGTTGACCCCGGGTGGTAGCCACAGGCCGCAGCGCATCCCGTCCGGGTCGGCGGCGACCTCCCAGACGAGCCGGGCCGGGCGCAGCGCCCACCGGCGCGGCGCGGGCAACACCGTGGCCAGCAGCCGCCACAGCCCCACCGTCGCGGCCGGAGTCGCGGTCACCGGCGGGGTGATCTCCAGCCACCGTGCTCCGGTGGCGTGCCGCCGCCAGACGCGACGCCGCCACAGCGCCCAGAGGACGCGGATGGTGATGAGCGCGGCCAGGGCGGCGAGCAGCAGCGGCCACCGGTCGCGGACGAGACGCCACACGGCGTCGGTGGCGTCGTCGCCCCACGAGCCGCACAGCAGCTCGCCCACCACCGAGTCGGGCACGCCACCCTGACCAGGCACACACCCGGTGGGCTCCGGAGGCGGGGATGGGGACAACAAGGTGGCAGGCATCGGAAGCTCCGATCGCTGGTGAGAGAGAGGCCGGGGCGGGTCAGCGGCGGCCGGTGACCGGGCCGGTGACGATCAACTCGTGCTCTTCGGGCGAGGCGTGGCTGTGGAAGGCCACCCGCGCCGATCCGGCCGTGAGGAGCGCGTCTCCCTGTTGGCAGGACAGCAGGAACGCGCGCTCGCCGTCGGTGAGTCCGAACGCCTCGGCCACGGCGTCGATCGCCTGCGGCGCCTGCCGCAACAGGATCTGTGTGGCGGCGTTGGAGACGACGGCGCGGCCGGTTTTGGTGGCGAGCACGTCGGCGGCGTCCTGGGTGACCACGGTCAGGCCGACGCCGTACTTGCGGGCGGACTTGGCCAGGGTTTCCAGGAACACGCCGCCGCGCCCGCCGGAGAGCAGTCTCCATGCCTCGTCCACCAGCACCATCCGCAGCACGTTCGGCCGTGCGCCGGAGGCGGTGGCGGCGCGTACGGTGCGCCAGATCGTGTCCAGGGTGAGCAGCGTGCCCACCGGGTGCAGTTGTTCGGGGAGGTCCTTGATGGCGAAGACCACGAGGTGCCCGAGTGGGGCGGTGGTGGTTGGTCCGTCGAACAGGCCCTTCATGCTGCCGGCGACGTAGGGGTGCAGGCGGGCGGCGACGCGGCGGCCGGCGTCGTCGGTGTCCTCCAGCGCGGCCATCACCTCACCGAGCAGGGGGGCCGGTCGGCGCCAGGTGCGCGGGTCGGTGGTGATGCCCTTCGCCCGATACGCGGCCAGGACGGCGACGTCGAGGGAGCGGGCTTCGTCGCCGGGCAGCGGCGGGCTGACGGCGGTGTCGCCGCTGCCCATCACGGTCACGAGCGTGTGCAGGAACCGTGCCCGGTCGTTCAGGGCGTCGTCGTCGCCGGGTGGCAGGTCGAGAGGGTTGATCTTCACCCCTGCCGCGCCGAGGCGGATGACCGTGCCGCCGACCGCATCGGCCAGCCGCAGGTACTCGTCCTCGGGGTCGATGACGAACGCTTCCACCCCGAGGCACAGGTTGCGCAGCAGGTCGAGCTTGACCAGGTACGACTTGCCCTCCCCACTTCTTGCGAGGATGACGGCGTTGTAGTTGGACTGCGCCCACCGGTCCCAGACCACGACGCCCGGCGAGTGCAGGTTGAGCCCGAACAGCACGCCCATGCCGCTGTCGCCTGCGGTATCCGGCAGGTCCGGCGACGTGAACGGGAAACTCGCGGCGAGGGCGTCGGTGTCGAAGACCCGTTTCATCCCGAGCGCGTCGACGGCGAGGGGTAGGCCGCTGATCCAGCCCTGCAGCTGCCGCCAGGTCACCGGCGCGGTGTCCAGCAGCAGCGAGGAGGCCAGGGACCGCACCTCGCTCACCCGGTCGGCCAACTCATCCGCGCTGGTGCCGTGCACGGTCAGGTACAGGCCGAGCCGGAACAGGCGGGCTTCGCCTCGTGCCACACGGCCGGCCAGCTCGGCGGCGTCGGCCGCGGCGGCGTCGAGGTCCGGGTCGTCGAGGCGACCTTTGGCCGCGTCGTGGCGGCGGGAGGACTCGAACCGGCCGCGCTGTTTACGCAGCCGCTGCGAGGCCATCGCCGGCGGGACCGGCTCGATGTGGAAGGCGACGTCGACCAGGCCCGGGTAGGCCAGGAGCGGCTCCGCCCACCCCGGACCCACCTCAGCCGGATAGCCGACAACGGTCAAGGTGGCGGTGTAGCCGGCCCCGACCCGCACGAACCGGCCGTCGACCTCAACGGCATCCGGGGAACCAGGCAGGACCGTGGCCGGCGCGGGCGCGGCACGCCGCCGCGTCGGCAGCAGTGCGGAGAACAGACTCACCGCTGGTCACCTCCGGCAGGCGTGGCGTAGGCACTGTGTGAGGTCGGGGCGGTGGGGTTGAGGCTGGCCGCGAGCCGCACCGCCGCGCCCGGTCCGTCGAGGACCCGGGCGGGCACCTCGCAGCCGCCCAGGGCGCGGACCGCCTCGGCGGCCGTGTGGGCGGTGTGGTGCGGGCCGCGTCGGCTGCGCACGGCGACGGTGACCTGCCGGTGCAGCAACTCGCGCCGCGCGGCCAGCTCATTGAGGAACGCCGCGTGCGCGTGGGCGGCGTCCTCCAGCGCGGGATGCGGCAGCCCGGGGGCGGTGGTGAGGAACCGGTCGGCGAGGTAGGTCAGGTCGACCCGCTGCGCCCGCACGGCGATCTGCGCCGGGCCGTCGAGGCTGTGCAGCCAGCGGGCGAACCCGGCCACCAGGCCGTTCTGCTCGCCCGGGGTGCGCAGTCCGAAGGCCACCGTGGAGGCGGCGACCACACCTACCGTGCCGTCCGGGCCGAGATCGATCAACCCCTCGCCGGTGATGCCCCTCGCCGGTAGCCGCAGCGGTGCGGGCAGCGGCAGCCGGTCACCCGGCCCGGCCGTGGTCTGCACCCACGCCGGAGCCGAGATGACCGGTCCGGCGGCCGGCACGAGCCGACGCGGGCTGCGCCGATGCCGCACCGCCGCGAGGACCCACGCGTCGAGGCTGAGCCCGTCGCGGCGGCCGACCGCGAGCAGGAACGCCCCGGCAGCGACCGGCATCGCACCGGCGAGGAACACCAGCGGATGCACCACCGTGGCCACCGCCGTCCACACCCCATACAGCAACAGACCCGCCACCGCGAGGATCACCAACTGCCGCCCCGACATGCCGAACGCGATCCGATCAGCGCGCTCGATGTCGGCGGGCACCCGCGCCCGCACCGGCGCCTCCTCACTACGGCGGCTCATCGCCGATCACCCCTCGGCCTCGACGACGAACGCCGCCCAGGAGGGGCCGACCCACCTGGCGGCGGGGACGACGGGGACGGCTCGGTCGGGACGGCGGCCGGACCCGCCGATGCCGCACCACCAGTCGGGGACGACATCGCCGCAGGCGCGGACGGGCGCAGCGGCGGGGACGGTGGCACGGACGGGACCCGTGGACCGGACCGAGGCGTGCCGGTGACCGGGGTGACCGGGTTCGCGGCGGCGTGCCCGCTCGGGCCGGCACGCCGCGCGGCCGTGGGCCGTGTAGCTGGGGTCGAGGCGCGTCGTGGCCCGCCGACCGCCGGTGCGGCCGGAGCTGCGGAGAACACCGGCGTGACCGGGGCCGGTGTCCGGCGCGGGGCGCTCTGCCGCGCTGGTGCGGCCGAGAACGTCACCGCCGGTGCCCGACCGCTGGATGCGCGTGTCGGTGTCGTGGTGGTGGCGTCGCTGAAGGCGACCCGGGCCGGTGGCGCGGCCGGGGACGGCGGAGGCGGCTGGGGCGGGGACGGGTGAGAGAACTGCACAGCCGGGACAC
This sequence comes from Micromonospora sp. WMMD1082, assembly GCF_029626175.1. NCBI lineage: Bacteria > Bacillati > Actinomycetota > Actinomycetes > Micromonosporales > Micromonosporaceae > Micromonospora > Micromonospora sp. WMMD1082. The sequence goes on from NZ_JARUBM010000002.1 coordinate 1,389,700, forward strand.
CGGAGCGGGGTGCCGATGGGGTGGACGGGGCGGTCGGGTGGCTGAAGGTGGGTGCGGCGTTCGTCCCGGACGGGACAGGCAGCGGTGTGTGGGTGATCGGGGCGTGGCTGAACGCGGCCGGTCCCGGCGGGGACGGCGGGACGGGAGCCGGCCCCGGACGAGGCGGACGGACGGGGCGGGGCGGGCGGGGGCCACCGGGCGGCGGACGGGGACCGGACGGCCGAGGTGTCGGCTGGCTGGCGGTCCGGGTGGTGTTCGCGCCGCGTAGGAGGCCGGTCGCCGCGCCGAGGGTTTTGATCATCAGGACGGCGTGGATGAGTTGACCGACCAGTCCTCGGCCGTGGCGTTGTCCGAGTGGGCCGAGGACGAACTGGCGCATCCAGCCGGGCAGTTTGATCAGCAGCCACAGCATCGTCAGGCACACGATGACGCCGAGCAGTCCGCCGCCGGTGGCGGGCATGCCCATCACGGTCGGCCCGGCGGGGGTGAGGAACACGTTCACGGTGGCCAGGACGATGATGGCCTGGGCAAGCTGCAGGCCGAGGCAGGCGAGGAAGGCACGCCACCACAGGTGAGCGACGCCTTCGGTGAGCGGGCTGGCGTGGCAGATCAACGCCGCCGGGGCGACCCCGAGCAGGATGACCAGCGCCGCCAGGCGTAGGACGAAGGTGAACTCCAGCACGAGGCACATCACGATCACGGCGATGGCCAGCAACGCCATCAGGAACCCGTGGGTGCGCAGGGTCTCGTCCACGATCTGCCGGATCGCGGTCGCCGCGCTCGGCCCGTCGACCGTGTTCCCGGCGATGGCGACGGTGAGGGCGTTGGTCAGCTCGATGGCCTTCTGCCCGATGATCAGGCTGCAATTGGCGAGGACCGCGCCGACGGCGAGGCGGGGTAGTACCTGCTTGAGCCCGAACTGGGTTTGCAGGGTCTCCCGGGCGCTGATCAGGAACCCGCCGGCCACGACGAACAGCACGAAGACGCCGTTGGCGGTGATCAGGCTGGTCGTCCAGATCGCCCGCACCTGCTCGTTGACGGTGAGGTCCGGGGTGGACAGCCACGACGCGCCGAGGGCCTCCATCACCGGCTGCAGGGCCTGCTCGGCGGTCCACGTCACCAGGTTCACCACGGCCTTGCGCACCTGGCCGCTGATGTCGTACCAGGCCGGATCATCGTCTGCCGAAGGCGGGACGGGAGTCGGGGCCGGGCCGGGCGCGGGTGCCGGCGTCGGCGCAGGCGGTTCCGCTCCCGGCGGGCGCACGCCCGGATCCGGCACCCCCGGCAGCGCGTCCGGCGCGGTGGAGGGCGGGCCGGGTGCCGGGCTCGGCTGGGCGTGCGCCGGCCCGGCCCAGGTGAGGGCCAGGCCGGCGAGGACGACCACGCCGAGCAGCAGCAACACCAGCCAGCGGGCGGCAGGGTGGGGTCGGATCGGCGGGGTGGCCATCACGCCACCCACCCGCCGACGATGGTCACGAACAGCGGCGCGAGCAACGCCAGGGCGTAGCCGAGCGCGGCGGACCGCAGCGCGAGCTTGGCCTTCTCGACCTCGCCGGGGTCGCCGTTGGCGGCCAAATACCTCAAACCGCCAACGGTCAGGAACAGCGTGGCGACGGCGACGAGGATCCCGACGAGCCAGGCACGGATGTTGTTGGCGACCTGTTGGATCGACTCGACGGCCAGCACCACCGAGGCGGGCTCGGCCGCGTACGCCGCATCCCCGTCGGCGGCGAGGACCACCGTCACCGCGGCGGCACCGAGCAGCACCACCAGCCCGACGCGGACCGGTTGAGGAAGGTATCGACGTAGACGAGGGACGGTCGGCCGCCCTCGCCTGCCCGTCCCGAGACGGCGAACAGCCGCCTCGGGACGCGGGACAAGACGATGATTCATGGAATGGGGCACCTCCGGTGCGCACGCCAAAGGCAGCCCCGTGGCGGGGCATGGGTGCGCGAGTGGATGGGCGAAGGCGGGACCAGGCGGTGCGGGGTGACCTGGGATGCCGACCGGCGCGGCCGTCCTCCTCACCAGCAAATTCGGCGGGCGGGCCAGGGAGGGCCGTGCGGGGTGTCAGCGCCGTCAACGGGTCCGGTCGGGAGGTCACCTGCGCGGAAGAGTCCCGCACTAAGGGATTACAAATCCGGGCCTCGGATTGGAAACCGGCAGCTCAGACGGCCTGCTTACGGGCGCTTCCGGGCGGTCGGGGTGTCGAGGACGACCGTTGCGGTGGCCTCGGTGATCACGTCGGCGTACAGGTCGGACAGCTCACCGGACTCGATCGCGGCCGTCAGTCGGGCGACGGCGGCGGTGCGCCGCTTGTACAGGTTCCAGCGCGGCTGGCCGGTGCGTTCGGCGTACGCGGTCAGGCCGACCTCTTCCAGGTAGGTCGCGCCGATCAACTCCGCCTCCTGCACGGAGATGACCCCGGCGTCGACTGCGCGGGTGAGGACGAGATCCGGGTGGCCGAACGGGGCCGGCGGCAGCACCGACCCGGCGGCGTGGTTCGGTGCACCGGACGAGGCCGGCTCCAGTCCACGCAACTCGGCGCGGGCCTTGGAGAACGCGGCGGACAGCAGGTTGCCGACCACGCCCGGCCTGGCCAGGTCGACCGTGCCGAGAGCACGCAGGAAATGCTCGACGATGGCCGCCTGCACGTCACCGGTGAACAGCTTCGCCAGCAGGTACGCCTTGAACCGCAAGCCCGGCAACGCGACACCGACCGCACCGGCCCGCCACGCCGGGTCACCGGTACGGGCACGCTGCACCAGCAGCCGCCACACCGCATCCCGTGCCGGGTAGCCGCAGGACGGGTGCATCAGAATCGCCGACAACTCCGGCAGGGCGATAGCCCGGCGAGGCAGGCCCTGGCCGAGGCGGCGGCCGTCCACCGACAGCGGGCACGGTCCCTGCCCCAGCAGCCGGAACCGGTAATCGATGTCAGTGAACAACCTCTCGCCAGGCCGGGGAACGGCCGGGGCTGCGGCGGGGGTACGACGGACCATGGTGGTGCTCCCTCGTGATGACCATTTGCCGTCCGGCGGGAATGCCGGTCAGCGCTGTGCCACCCACGCCACCAGAGCCTTTGAACAGATCAAGAACACCCGTGATCTTGTTCAAAGCGGGTCAACTCGTGTTCAACCCAGCCGCCGCCGATCCCCATGAATCGGCTCTGCCACCACCTCAGCCAGCGCACGGCGCTGGGTGTGCAACCCCTGGTCAGGGCTGTTCAACACCATCCACACCGCGAAGCCGCGTCGAGACGACAACCTTGAACACGCCCAGCTCTGCCGCGTCCACCGGCATCCAGCAACACGGCGAGGGACCACTGCGGGCGCGCCCACGCTCTTGGGCGATCGTGTTCAAGCAGGTGACTATGACGGACGAGAGGGCTACACGGGGACTGCCATCATGGCCCCGCACGGGCTGAATGTCGCTGCTGGCGGGTACCGAACGTAGTTGCCGCTGGTGGCTTACCCAGCAGCGATCGGCGCCGCCCCGCGCGATGTCTGCGGCCAGATGCGGATACTCAATCTGAGTTCTGGCCGGCCGTCGCAATCGGACGGGGCCGGCAGCAGTCATCTAGACCGCGTCATCTCGATCCTCTTGATCGCCTGCATCGCCACCTGCCGCACATCCGCGTGATCGTCGCTGGTGGCCCGTTCCCGCAGCCACGGCAAGGCGTCCGGGGCGTCGGCGAACCATGCCGCGACCGCCCACACCGCCGCCTGCCGCACATGCTCGTCGTCGTCGGTGGTGGCCCGTTCCCGCAGCCACGGCAGGGCGTCCGGGTTGTCGGCGAATCTCGCCGCGACCGCCCGCATCGCCTCATATTGCACGGTCCACGAGTCGTCGGTGGTGGCCCGTTCCCCCAGCCACGGCAGAGTGTCCGGGTCGTCGGCGAACCCCGCCGCGACCGCCCGCACCGCTGCGTGCCGCACATGCTCGTTGTCGTCGGTGGTGGCCCGTTCCCGCAGCCACGGCAGGGCGTCCGGGGCGTCGGCGGACCTAGCCGCGACCGCCCGCACCGCCGCGTGCCGCACATCCGCGTTGTCGTCGGTGGTGGCCCGTTCCCGCAGCCACGGCAGGGCGTCCGGGGCGTCGGCGGACCTCGCCGCGACCGCCCGCACCGCCTCATATCGCACGGCCCACGAGTCGTCGGCCGTGGCCCGATCCCGCAGCCACGGCAGAGTGCCCGGGTTATCGGCGAACGTCGCCGCGACCGCTCCCACCGCCCCCCGCCGCACATCCTCGTCGTCGTCAATGGTGGCCCGTTCCCGCAGCCACGGCAGGGCGTCCGGGTTATCGGCGAACCTCGCCGCGACCGCCCGCACCGCATCACATCGCACGGCCCACGAGTCGTCGGCCGTGGCCCGATCCCGCAGCCACGGCAGAGTGCCCGGGTTATCGGCGAACCTCGCCGCGACCGCCCGCATCGCCGCCTGCCGCACATCCTCGTCGTCGTCGGTGGTGGCCCGTTCCCGCAGCCACGGCAGAGTGCCCGGGTTATCGGCGAACCTCGCCGCGACCGCCCGCATCGCCGCCTGCCGCACATCCTCGTCGTCGTCGGTGGTGGCCCGTTCCCGCAGCCACGGCAGAGTGCCCGGGTTATCGGCGAACCTCGCCGCGACCGCCCGCATCGCCGCCTGCCGCACAGTCGCGTGATCGTCGGTGGTGGCCCGATCCCGCAGCCACGGCAGAGTGCCCGGGTTATCGGCGAACCTCGCCGCGACCGCCCGCACCGCCGCCTCGCGGGTAGGCCAGTGTGGGTCGGTGGCGTCGTGGCGGAGGGTGCTCGGGTCGGGGTTGGTGAGCGCGTTGCGGATGTCCGCGGCCGTCCGGGCGGCGGTGTACGAAGCAAGTCCGGCGAGTTGGTGGGCGTTGAGGCGGTACCAGTCCTGGTAGATGCCGGCGGCAGGCCAGGTGGGGACGAAGAGGGCTGTCAGGTGGGGTGTGAGCCGTTCGACGGCGTCGGGCAGAGCGCGGTCGTAGCGGTCTTCGCGGGTGGCGGTTTCGGTCAGCAGTGTGGTGAGGGCGCGGGTCAGAGCCGGAGCGTGAGGAGCCAGGGTGGTGGTCTTGCGGATCTCGGTGGCGGCTTGCAGGGCGAGGATCAGGTGCCGGGGGACGCCTGGCCAAAGCCGCCAGCGGGGATCGGCGTCCAGCAGGGCGGTGATGGCTTGGGCGGCGAGCCGGTCGGGGATCATCCCGGTGAGCAGGAGCAGGACCTCGGTCCAGGCCGGGTCGGCCCACCGCCGGGCGTAGATGTCCAGGAGATCTTCTTGGCGGAGGTCGAGGTTGGTCAGGCGCCGCGTCAGATCGTCGGCGGCCAGGTACTCCAGGAACGCCCGGTGGACGAACCCGTACACCTCGGAGCCGAAACGGGCCAGGATGAAGTTGCGTTCCCGGAACTGGACGAGCATGGCTCTTGCAGCGCGGATCGCCCGGTCGGCGGCCAAGTTAAACCGTTCCTGCAGGTAACCGCGGAATTGGTCGGTCAGGTCAGGGCCGGGGATGTGGTTGCCGGCCAGCCCGGCCGGGGCATGCTGCATGTGCCGGGCGACCAGGTGCAGCAGTTCGAGCTTGTCCTGGGCGTCGAGGTAGTCGATGGTGATCCGCTCGTCGCGCAGGTGCTTGTTCACGTCCCAGTGCTCGATGAGCACCGTGACCGCGTGTTCGTACACGCTGCGCCGGTCGCGGGGCAATTCCCGGCGCCGGCCGATGATCGCGAGGATGGTCAGCAGCATCGGGTTGCCGGCCAGCTCCGCCACCGCGGTCGAGGCGTCGACTGCGGCCAGGAGCCGGTCACGCAGCCGCCGGGCCTGGCCAGGGTCGTCGGGGCATGATCTGGTGTACCAGCCGGTGGTGAAAGCCCGGACCTGGCCGGGGTCGAGGTCCTGCAGCATCCAGTGGCCGAACCCGGCCGCGTCAAACAGCTGCCGCTGGTAGCCGATCACCCGGGACGTGACCACCACCTGCGTCCGGGGATAGCGGGCGGCGAAGCCTTCGATCTGCGCAGCGATCTCCGCCCGCAGGCGCGGCTCGAACACCTCGTCCAGTCCATCGAACACCACAAGTGCCGCGCCACCACCGCCCAAGAACGGCTCCAGAACACTGCGGGCCAGCCCCACATCTTGCGTGGTGTGCAAATGATCGATCAAATCCAGAAACGTCACGCTCCGCCCACCACGCCATTCCGGATCGGCGTACACACGCAGCTCCACCAGCAGCGGCAGCACCCCGGACAACCGCCCCGGTGCCAGCCCAGCCGGGCCGGACGCCGCAGATGGATCCATCGCCCCGCCGTCGGCCAGGCCGCCCCCGCCGGGGACGAGGTCACCCCGGCCATCGTCGTCAGGTTCGCCGGCGCTGCCGGCATCGCGCCCGGCCAGGGTCAGCATCAGGTATCGGGCCAGGGTGGACTTCCCGGCTCCCGGATCACCCAGCAGGACCAGCTTCCGTCCCGCAGGGTCGGCGAGTACCTCCAGCACAGGCCGGGCGGGCCGGTCGTGGTAGGCGCGCAGCGCCGTCTCCAGACTTTCCCGGTCGACCTGCTCGGGCAGGTGAAACTCACCGTCGTCGTACCCGGCCCGAGCCAGCCGCTGCCACACCTCCCGCGGCACCTCCACCGGGGGCGGATTCGCCCGCACATGCTGAGCAACGAAGACCTGCTCCAGCAGCATCACTGGATGGGTGCCCTGATCAGTCAGCGGCGTCAGAATCTCCAGATCCACCTGCCGGTAACGGTCCCGGATCCGCGACAGATACCGCTCCCGGGCAGCCACGAACGCGGCCCGCGCGGCTTCGCCGCTGTCCACGGCCCTGCCGATGCAAGGGTATGTCGCGTCGAACCTCTGCCGCCAAACCGCAAGATCCGTCATCGTGGCAGGCAACGACAGCTCACGATGCTGCGCATACCTGATGCAGGCGTCGACGAAGGCGTGAACGGTCGCCCACCGCAGGCCACCGCTGCCGGGCAGGACGCTGGCCAGAGTTGACTCGCCCACACCATGCCCGGCACGGTCACTGTGCGCCTTCAAGCTGGTCTTCGTTGGGCGTCCGGCCAGGTCGTGAAGCTCACGCAACTGCCGGCGCAGATTCCCGCCCAGCTCCTGATCCGTCATACCGTGCCTCCAAGCAGGACCATGACACGCGACACCGGCGCAGCCGTCTGAAATCTGAATGATCCGAGACCAGACCGGCCCAGACACCACGCCGATCAACCTCAATCACATCCAGTTCCCTGCCGTTAGGAGCGTCGTGATGTGGTCCGAGATCGTCGCATTCATCGTCCAGACCGCCTGGCCGATCCTGCCAGAAGTCACCATAGGACTGCGATTCGTCACCGCATTGATCGGATTCGCCCTCGCCATCGGCCTGCTCCAGCGTCGAATCCGCCGATGGGCGCGCCAGGCCGACCGGCGGCCCGAACAGCGCCGGTAGCCGGCAGACAGTCAGTCGCCGCCCATCGCCCTGGCCGGCGCTCAACTGCGCGACCAGGGCCTTCGCACTCGCCCAATACCTGGCTCGCCGCAAGCCACCACCGATGGATGAGCCCCACCAGCGAAAGGGATCGTGTCCCACCAGCGGCCGATCACCTCGCCGGTATGCCGCTCGCCGGCCGTCACCTTCGGACGTTTCGGGACCTGCTCGCGTTCGGCACCACCGCCACCGGTGAGGAGAACCCCCGTGTCTGAGCCTCGCCCGCCGTTCCACACCGCCGGGCCGCACGACCCCGCGCCGCCGTACCCCCGGTCAGACCTGGCGGACCTGCCCGCCGAGGGGTACCTGGGCTCGGTCTGGCTCACCGGCCAACACCCGTCCCGCGACCTGCGACGCGGCCGATACACCCCCGAGTCGATGAAGCACCCCGGCAAGATGCTGCCCACCATCGCCCGGTACGCCATCCGCACCTACACCAACCCCGGGGACCTAGTGCTCGACCCCATGGCCGGCATCGGCACCACCATCATCGAAGCCATGCACCTCGGCCGCCACGGCGTCGGCGTCGAGTACGAAGCCGAATGGGTCGCCCACGCCGCCGACAACATCCGCCGGACCGGACAGGCCGGCACCGCGGGCCGGGGCGAGATCTACCACGGAGACTCCACCACCCTACCGGCCCTGCTCCCGGCGAGCCTGCACGGACAGGTCTCCCTGGTGATCACCTCGCCGCCGTACGGGCCGTCCACCCACGGCCACGCCCGCACACCCGGCCCGAAACGCGGCAAAGTCCGCAAGATCCACCACAAGTACGGCGGCGGGGACAACCTCGCCTACCGCAGCCACGGCGAACTGGCCGACGGGTTCACGGCGATCCTCGCCGGCTGCCGCACACTGCTGCGCCCCGGCGGACACGTCGTGGTCACCGCCCGGCCCTACCGGCGTCACGGCGAACTCATCGACATCCCCGGCATGGTCGCCGCCGCCGGCATCAACGCCGGCCTGCAACTGGTCGAGGAATGCATCGCCCTCATCTGCGGCATCCGCCACGGCGTGATCATCCCCCGGGCCTCGTTCTTCCAGCAGAAGAACACCCGCGACGCCGTGAACGCTGGCGACCCGCAATGGCTCCTCCAACACGAAGACGTGGTGATCTTCAAAGCCCCGATGTCGCAGGACCCGTGGCGTGACTCGGCGGCGAGCGGATGCGCCCCGGCCACTGCGCACACCGGCCACAGGCTTGATGTCTTGACCCCCGACCGCGTGGATCGACGTCCACACGCGCACGCCGTGAACGCCAGTCCCGACGGCAGCGCTACCGGCACCCGGTCCCAGCCGGACCGGGACGTGGAAAGGACATCTGACCCGTGCCCGCCATCAACACCCCCCACCACGGGGGACGTACGGTCCGACACCGCCGCCCGGCGGGCCACCGCCCCCGCCAAACCCCACCCGCAGGACGGTTCGCCCGTCACGGCAGGCCGGCGATGAGCGCCCCGCCCGCCGCCGCTTGGCGGCCCGACCCGCTCTTGACCATCGATGACGTTGCGCTCTGGTTGGGCAAGCCGAAGAACACCCTCTACGCCTGGCACAGCCGAGGCAAGGGACCACGCGCCATCCGCGTCGGCAACACCCTGCGCTACCGGCGCAGCGAAGTCGAACGCTGGCTCGACGCCCACACCGACCCGGAGCGATGAGCCATGGCCCGACCACCCCTACCCCTCGGCACCTGGGGCACCATCCGCACCGAGAAACTCGGCCCCCACCGGTTCCGCGCCCGAGCTCGATACCGCGACTACGACGGCACAACCCGCGACGTCGAAGCCACCAGCACCACCGGACCCGCCGCCATCCGCGCCTTGAAGGAAAAGCTGCGCGACCGCGCCACCCCGAACGACGACGAGATCACCAGGGAGACCCACGTCAGCACACTCGCCGACCTGTGGATCGAGGAGGTCACCGCGGAGGAACGGGTCGCGCCACAGACCATCAACAACTACAAGACCAGCCTGCGAACCTCGATCCTGCCCACCCTGGGCAACCTGCGCATCCGAGAGGCCACCGTAGGCCGCATCGACAAGTTCCTCCGCGAGGTCGCCAAGACCCGCCCGTCAGCAGCAAAGAACGCGAAGGTCGTCCTCGGCCAGATGTTCGCTCTGGCGGTACGCCGTGGCGCGCTGACGACCAATCCTGTCCGGGAAACCGGTCGCCTTCGCAAACCACGACGTACCGTGCGCGCCCTCGAAGCCGATCACCTGGAAGGCGTCCGCTCGGCGATTCGCCACTGGCAGCAGCCCACGCCCGGCAAGCCGGGACCTCGGCACACCGGCGACCTGGCCGACATCGTCGACCTCATGCTCGCCACCGGCGCCCGCATCGGCGAGATCCTGGCCGTGCGGTGGGAAGACGTGGACCTCGCCGCCGAGCACCCGACCGTGACCATCTGCGGCACCATCGTCTACCTCAAGGGCAAGGGCTTCTTCCGACAGGAATGGACCAAGAGCGACGCCGGATACCGGACCGTTGTCCTGCCCCGATTCGCGGTCGGGATGCTGCTCGCCCGTAAGCTCACCGCCGCCGGCAACCCCCACGACGCGATCTTCGCCTCCCGGCGCGGCACCTGGATGTCCCCGCACAACGTGCGGCGCCAATGGCGCCAAGCCCGCGCCGACACCGGCCTCGAATGGGTCACCCCACACACCTTCCGCAAGACCGTCGCCACGCTCATCGACAAGGAGGCCGACGCCAAAAGCGCCGCAGCCCAACTCGGGCACGCCAGCGAGGACGTCACCAACGCGTACTACATCGTCAAACCCGCCCTCGCCCCAGACATCTCCCACATCCTCGAACAGCTTGGCGCCAGCCCGACGACAACCACCCCCGAACGCCCTGACCATGGGCCGTCCCGGACAGCGTAGACACGCACAATCGAACGCCTGACACCCGCACCCAACATCGCCGAACGAACCCGGCCGCGCCCACCCGTTTGTGGGGGGTTTTCGGGGGGTGATTCAAAATCATATAGACAAACTTAAGGCCCTGACCGACATTCTTGCTGGTCAGGGCCTTAGATGTGTGGAGCTGAGGGGATTTGAACCCCTGACCCCCTCGATGCGAACGAGGTGCGCTACCGGTCTGCGCCACAGCCCCTCCGCCGGCGGACCGGCGTCGGTCCCACCCGGCTGACACCGGGCGGGCCGGCGACAAGGCTAACAGGTCAGCCTCCCCCGCCGCGAATCACCCCTCCGCGGTCGAGCCGACGCGAGCTGCGGCGAACAGGGCCTTCCCGCGCCGGGATGGGCCCAGCATGCCGCATGTCGCGCCACGCCAACCGCAAGCCGGCACCCACTCAGGCGCTGTGGGAGCCGCGGCCGGCCTCGTAGGGGCGGCCGCGCAGGCCACCGGTCCGGCGGTAGGAGACCGAGCCGCCGCTGGCCGCCGCCGGCAGATCGGCCGGGCGGTCCAGGCCCATGGCCGTACGCCGGACGGACTCCCGCTGGGCGGCCAGGCGGCGCTGGGCCTCCCGGCGAGCCGCGGCGCGGCGGGCCTGCTCGCGGCGTACCTCGGCCTGCCGGGCGGCCAACCAGGCGGCCTCGCGGGCTCGGGCGCGGCGGCGGCGACGGTCGGCCAGCGCGCGGGCGCGCAGGTGTACGACGTACACCAGCAGCAGGGTGGCGGTGACCGCGAAGCTGATCCAGAAGCCGGGGCCGACCACCGCGACGCCGACCAGCTCGACCGCGTTGAGCAGCACCAGCGCGGCGAGCACCCGGCGACGGCGGTAGATGGCGGGGGTGTGCTGGCGGCGGCCCGGGCGTCGGCGGGGTCGGCCCCCGGCGGGCGGCACGGCCCGCAGCCGGCTGGGCCGACCGGAGCGGCGCGGCAGCGACCGGTCATCCCGCTCCCCGCCGGAGCGAGGCGGAGTGGGCTCCTCGCCGGAGCGGCGTGCGGCGGGATCCCTGCCGGAGCGGCGCGGCGCGGGCGGGCCGGAGACCGGGGGGGCGAGCGCGCCCGAGCCGGCGTCCTCGCTGAGGGTGACCACCAGGGCGCGGGACGGGTTGACCGGTTGCCGGCCCGGGACAGTACGGCGTCGCCGGCGGCGCTGGAGCACCCGCGCCGTCGACTGCGCCCGCTCCGCCACCAGCCGCTCGGCGGCGTCGTACCGGCGTACCAGCGCCGGGGCGAGGGCGAGCAGACCGGCGGCGGCGAGGACGGCGAGGAGCACCGAGGTCGGCACCCTCACCCCTCCCGTCGCCAGATTCGGAGCAAGCGCCATCCGGCCGCAGGATCTTTCACCGATCGGCGTCGGTGAGGTGAATCGTGCGGGGCGGGCAGCGCCTGCCGCAGCTTGCAGTTACCTGAGGTTACGGGTCACCGTCACCGGAACCACCGCGCCGCGCCGATCCCGCACGTGGGACGGCTCACGGCGTACGCGCGCGCAGCCGGTGCCAGCGGGCCAGCAGGCCGCCCTCGGCGGCGACTTCCTCGCTGGTCATCGCGTATCCGATGTGGTCGCGCCAGGCGCCGTCGATATGCATGTAGCGCGCGTGGTACGCCTCCTCGCGGAAGCCCAGCTTCTCCACCACCCGGCGGGACGCCCGGTTCTCCGGACGGATGTTGACCTCGATCCGGTGCAGCCCACCGGGGCCGAAGGCGTGGTCGACGGCGAGCGCCAGCGCGGTGGGGATCACCCCCCGGCCGGCAACCCGACGGTCCACCCAGTACCCGACGTACCCGGAGCAGAACGCCCGGCGCACGATGTTGCCCACGTTGATGTGCCCCACCAGCCGCTCGTCGCCGCCCTCGTGCAGGCAGACCGCGAACGGCATCCCCTCACCGGTACGCGCCGAGCGCCGCTGGTCGCGGTACATCCAGCGGAAGGTGGCCGGTGAGTTCAGCTCGTCCCAGTCACCGGGCACCGACGACTCCCACGGCGCCAGCCAGTCCCGGTTCGTGCGGCGCACCTCGGACCATGCCGCCGCATCCGAGCGCCGGTACGGCCGCAGCAGCACCACACCGTCGGAGAGCACCGCCGGCCAGCCGGGCGCCCGTCGGAACCGCACCGAACCTCCACTCCCGAGCTTCACCGGCGATTCACCGTCGACGGTCCAGCAGCAACACGTCCACGGTGGAGCCGGCGGCGGCAGCGGTGACCCGCTCGCCGAGAACGAGAAGTCCGTTCGCCTCCGCCAGGCCGGAGAGGGTGAACGGGCCGCCGTTGAGCGGCTGGACAGTGTAACCCCCGCCGCGCCGCTCGGCGACGTGCGCGGGCCGGAACTCACGCAGCCCGGCCGGGGAGGAGACGGTCTCCAACAGGTGCGCCCGGACGCTCGGGCGGAACACCGGCTCGGCGCCGGCCAGCAGGTTGATCGCGGGGCGGGCCAACACCTCGAAGCCGATCATCGCGGCGCCCGGGTCGCCGGGCAGGCAGACCACCGGCACCTCTTCGGCACCGACCGTGCCGAAGCCGAGGGCGGTGCCCGGATACAACGCCACGTCGGTGAAGGTGACCGGGCCGGCCCGGCTGCCCTCCCGGCGGGACAGGATGCGGCGGACCATGTCGCCCGGGCCGGTGCCGGTGCCACCGGTGGTGATGATCAGGTCGGCGCGCAGGGTCTGGTCCTCCAGCAGCCCGCGCAGCCCTTCCGGATCGTCGTCGCAGATGCCCACCCGGTACGCCAGCGCCCCCGCCTCCGCCGCCGCGGCGGTCAGGGCGTGCGAGTTGGCGTCGACGACCTGGCCGGGCTGGCTGCCCCGGCCGACGTCGACGAGTTCGTCGCCGGTGGCCACGATGACCACCCGAGGGCTCGGGCGTACCACCACGTGGCCGATGCCGGTGGCGGCGAGCACCGCCACCAGCGCCGGCGAGACGTAGGTCCCGGAACGGGCGAGCAGGGCGCCGGCGGTCACCTCCTCACCGGTCCGTCGTACGCCGTACCCCCGTTTGGGGACTCGGAAGATCTCCACCGCCGCCATGCCCTGATCGGTCCACTCCACCGGGACCACCACGTCCGCGGCGATCGGCAGCGGCGCACCGGCGGCGACCGAGAAGCACGCACCCGGGGTGAGCCGGACCGGCCGCCAGCTCGCCGCGCCGAGGTCACCAACGACGTTGAGGCGTACGGTGCGCCCGCCCGGGCCGCCCGACTGGGCCGGCACGAAACCCGCGCCCCGGCCACCGCCGGCGATGTCCTCCCAGCGTGCGGCGTACCCGTCCACGGCCGCCTGGTCGAAGGCCGGGAACGAGTGCGGCGCAACGACGTCCTCGGCGAGGACGTTGCCGTACGCCTGGGTGAGGTCGAGGTCGAGCGGCGGCAGCGCGCGTAACCTGCGCAGCACACTGCCCAGGTAGTCGGCGAGCGGCGTCAACCCGTTTTCGGCCGCCTCGGCGTCGGCCGGCGCGGTCATGTATTCGGACCGCCCGACGCGTCGGAGTTGACGAACTCGGCCAGCCACTTGCGGAACTCGCTGCCCAGGTCCTCGCGCTCGGCGGCGATCTGGACCACGGTCTGCAGGTAGCCCAGCGGCATGCCGGTGTCGTAGCGGATGCCCCGGTAGACGATCGCGTGCACCGGTGTCCCCTCGGTACGCAGCAGTTCCATCGCGTCCGTCAGTTGGATCTCCCCACCGCTGCCGGGCTCGGTCCGGCGGATGGCGTCGAAGATCTTGCCGGGCAGCACGTACCGGCCGAGCACGGCCAGGTTGCTCGGCGCGTCCTCCGGCTTGGGCTTCTCCACCATGCCGGTCACCTTCACGACCTCGCCGATGTCGGTCAGCTCGGACTCCGCCGGCTCGACCGAGGCGATCCCGTAGCGCTTCGTCTCGGCCGGGTCGACCTCGAAGAAGGCGAGCACCACACCGCCGGTACGCGCCTGCAGCTCCAGCATGGCCGGCAGCAACGGCTCGGAGAGGTTGACGAACTCGTCGCCGAGCAACACCGCGAAGGGCCGGTCCCCTACGTGCGACTCGGCGTACCCGACCGCGTGGCCGAGGCCGAGCTGCTCCGGCTGCCGGCAGGTGTAGATGGCCGCCAGTTCCTCGGTCCGCTTGACGGCGGCGAGCAGGTCGGGCTTCTCCGCGAGCCGTTCCTCCAGGTCGGGGCGGCGGTCGAAGTGGTCCACCATCGACGTCTTCCCCCGGCCGGTGATCAGCAGCACGTCGCCGATGCCGGCCTGGGCGGCCTCCTCGACGATGTACTGCAGCACCGGACGGTCGACGACCGGCAGCAGCTCCTTGGGGACCGCCTTGGTGGCCGGCAGGAACCGGGTGGCCAGGCCGGCGGCCGGGATGACGGCCTTGACGGCACGGGGACGACCGGTGGCGGCGGCCGCTGAAGGGTTCGCTGAGTGCTCCGACATGCCGCGAGACTATCGGCCAGGGCCGCGTCCCGGCGGGTGAGGACCGGAAGACGCGCCGCCTGCCGGGTCGGTTCTGCCGGTGCCGGCGCGACCTGCTCCGGCGGCTCCGCCCGGCGTGGCCGAGGGGCCGGGAGCGGTACCGGGTCCGGCGCGCGGCAGCTCGTCGGACGGGGTGCGCGCCGCCGGGGGCACCGGCATCTCCCGGGTCGTCGACGCCTCCCGGGTGGCCGCCACCCGCCAGGTGTCGCGGCCGGCCCCCTTCGCCGCGTACAACGCCTCGTCGGCCGCCTGGAGCACCTGCGGGCCGGTGTCGGCGTGGTCGGGAAAGACGGCGATACCGATGGAGACGGTCACCGTGATCGGCTCTCGGACACCGGCGTGCCCTACCACGGTCACCGGGGTGTCCCGGACGGCCGCGCCGAGCCGCTCGGCGACGATCGTCGCGCCCCGCGAATCGGTCTCCGGCAGCAGCACCACGAACTCCTCCCCGCCCTGGCGGAAGGCGAGGTCCACCTCGCGGATCTCCCCGCGTACCCGCCGGGCGAACTCGGCCAGCACGGTGTCGCCGGCCGCGTGGCCGTACGTGTCGTTGACCTTCTTGAACCGGTCGAGGTCGAGGGCGAGGACGCTCACCATCCGGCCGAACCGGCTGGCCCGCTCCACCTCCCGACGCAGCGACTCGCGCAGGTAGCGGTAGTTCCACAGCCCGGTCAGCGGGTCGGTGAGCGACAACCGCTGGTTCTCCTCGTGGACGCGTACGTTGTCGACCGCGACCGCCGCGTGCCCGGCGAAGGTGCGCAGGGTGATCAGGTCGTCGTCGTCGAACTCCTCCCCGCCGAGCCGGTCGTAGAGGGCCAGGACGCCCAGCGCCGGTTCCGCCGGGTCGCCGGCCGGGCTGCCTGGCGGGGTGTCGCTGTCGGCCGGACGGGTCGACCCGGGCTCACCGCGACCGGCGGGGGCGGCGAAGGGTACCGCGATGTACGTCCGGCAGAGCGGATCGCCAGGGGCTGCCGGGGCCGGACCCGCCCGGCCCCGGCGAGCCTGGCCGGTCGCCGCGACCGCGCCCACCACGCCGCTGCCCGCCGGTATCCGCAGCGTGCCGGTACCGGGCCGGCGCCCGTCGAGCCCCTCGGTGCACTGGGCGACGAGCATGCCCCCCGGCTCGGTGAGCAGCACCGCACCGGCCCGGGCACCGGTCGCGGCAAGCGCGCTGTGCAGGATCACCCGCAGGATCCGTTGCAGGTCGTGGGTGCTGGCCAGCGTGTCGCCGAGCACGGCCAGGTGCCCGCGCAGCTGGTCCCGGCTGCTGGCCAGCGCCGCCAGGTAGCTGTCCGTCTCACGGGTCATCCGGTTGAAGGCGACGGCCAGCCGGCCGACCTCGTCGCCGGCGCGTACCGGCACTCGTGCGGTGAGATCGCCGGCGGCGACCCGGTCGACCGCGCCGGCCAGTTCGACCAGCGGGCGGGTGGTCACCCGGGCCAGCCGCCACGCGACGGTCACTCCCAGCAGGGCGGCCAGCAGCACCACGGCGACCAGCACCGCGTGCAGGCCGGGCGGCTGGTCGCTGGGCACGGAGAGCACCAGGGGCAGCGGTTGCCCGGCCGTGGGGCCGGCCCGGCGCACGTACCGGCCGTCGGGGGTGCCGGTGACGTGCTCGCCACGCAGGGCCGCAGCGGCGGCGAGCACCGCGTCGCGGCCACCGGCGGACTCGGTGGTGTGGGCCGCCTGGACGGGCGCGGCAGCGCCGTCGAGCAGGGTCACCGCCACTCCGGTCACCGCGGCGAGCCGCGCGACGAGCACCGGGTCGACCGGCTGAGCGGCGGCGACCGTACCCAGTGCCGCGCCGGCGGGGTCGCGCAGTTCCACCCGGACCACGAGGGCGCCGACCGCTCCGCCGGGCGGTTCCGGCGAGGCGCAGTCCCGCCAGGGGGCCGGCGGTGCGTTCGGGGTGGCGTAGCTGACCCGCCCGGCCACGTCGGTGACGAGCACGGCGGCGGCCAGGCCCCGGCTGACCACCTGGGTCGCGGCATTGGCGTGGTCGGCGGTGAGGGCGACCGCGTCCGCGGCGGCCCGCAGTTGCTGGCAGAGCGCATCGATCGAGGTACGCACGGCGTTGGCGGCCACCGCCAACCGTTCGGTGGCGCGACTACGGTCCACGGCCGTCACGGTCGAGGCGACGAAGACGGCACCGAGCAGGACCGGGCCGAACGCCACGGCCAGGAAGGCTGCGGTCAACCGCCCGCGTAGCGTCAACACTTCCCCCCGGAGGTTGCGCGACCGTTGCCTGCGATGCTGACACAGAGCAACGACAAGACGCGCCTTGCGTGAGGAGTGTTGCGTGCCGGAATTTGCTGAAGGAGCGGAAGTGACGCATGACGCGAAGCGGGCGGCGCGGGTCGAGCTGCTCGCGCGCCGCCGGGCCCGCCCCGAAGCCGAGCGCGCGACCGCCGCGGCACGCATCCAGGCCGAGCTGACCGCCCTGGTACGCCGGCTGCGGCCGCACCGGGTGGCCGCGTACGCGCCGGTGGGCGGCGAACCGGGCGGCCCGGACCTGCCGGCGACGCTCGCCGACGCGTTGCCCTCCGGTGGGAAACTGCTGCTGCCGGTGCTCCGCGACGACCTGGACCTCGACTGGGCCGTCTGGGCGGGGCCGCAGGCGATGGTCGCGGCCGGGCGGGGCATCCGCGAACCGGCCACCCCCGGGTTGGGGGTCACCGCGATCGCCACGGCCGAGCTGGTCGTGGTGCCCGCGCTGGCCGTGGACCGCCAGGGCGTACGCCTGGGCCGGGGCGGCGGCTCGTACGACCGGGCCCTGGCTCGGGTGCCGCAGACCGTCCTCACGGTGGTGCCGCTGCACGATGGCGAGCTGCTGGACGTGCTGCCCGCCGAGCCGCACGACCGGACGGTACGCGCGGTGATCACCCCGACCGGCGGTCTACACCCGCTGCCGGCCCTCCCAGGTGTCATGCCCCACACTTCCGCTGGACGAACCGGGGGCCGATGACGCACCATTGGCACTCGAATACGTCGAGTGCCAACCGGCCGTGCCCAGATCCGGAGGAGAACGTGCCCACGTACCAGTACGCCTGCACCGCGTGCGGTCACCAGCTCGAGGCGGTGCAGTCCTTCTCTGACGAGCCACTGACCGACTGCCCCGCGTGCGAGGGGCGGCTGCGGAAGCTGTTCAACTCCGTCGGCATCGTCTTCAAGGGCTCGGGCTTCTACCGCACCGACTCCCGCTCCTCCGGGTCGGACACCACCTCGAACGGCTCCACCAGCAAGTCGGGCGCGTCGGAGTCGTCCTCCGGCTCGACCAGCTCGGACACCTCGTCAAGCACGTCGTCGTCCGGTTCCGCCTCGTCCGGTTCTGGCAATGGCGCGTCGGGGGGTTCCTCCGGCGGCGGCGGCGCGAGCAAGGCGCCGGCCGCGGCCAGCACCTCCTGATCCCGCCGCCGGCCCCCGCCTCGCGGGGGGAGGCGGTCAGTCCCAGTGCGGCGGGCGCTCCGCGAGCAGCCAGTCGTCGTTGCGGCCGCCCTGCTCTCCCCACCCCTGGTCGGTGTCGTCGGCGGTCTGCTCGGGCAGCACCACGAAGTCGTCGCTGAGGTCGACCGTGCGGTCCTCGTCGCCCCGCCCGCCGGGATCCTGGATGGTCACGAGCGGCAAGGGTAACGCAGCCGCACCCGTGGCGCGCGCGTCAACGTCGGGCCTGCGTAAACCGGCCACGGCTGGCGGCAACTCGGGCCCGCACGCCGACGGCAAGGCCCAACATGCCGCACCTCGCGGCCGGAGGGCGATCGGCGCGAGGAGTGCGCTCGGGTCGGCGCGGCCCGACCACACGGCGGTGCGGTGGTTGGTAGCGTCGGACGGCGTGACGACCCCCCGACCCGGTCCGGCCCCTGACGACGCATGGCGCCGGCCCGACACCGGCGACGGGTCGACGTCCGGCGCCCCGTCGGGCCGCCAGCCGGCCCCGGACGGCACACCCCGCCCGACCGGCGCGGCGGGGTACGGCGGGCCCCCGCCCACCACGGCCCCACCGCCCGGTTGGCGGCCCCCGGTGCACGTGCAACCGGCGCCGCCCCGCCAGTTGCCGGCGCAGGACATGGTCGCGCTGGACGCGCAGGAGCAGCGGGCCCAGCGGGTGACCTGGATCATCGGCGCGGTCGCCGGCGCCGTCCTGCTGATCCTGGGGTGTCTGCTCTGCACCCGAGCACTGTTCTGAGCCGTCACACGGGTCGTCGGCCGCCGGTCACTCGTAGGTGTTGCCCCAGACCATCTCGGCACCCGAGTGGCCGGTGAACCAGACGTAGACGAGAGCGGCGACGCCCAGCCCCACCACCACGACCGACAGCACCGGCGGCACCCAGCCGGGCAGCTTGGGCGCCCGCGGATGACCGCTGGTCGCCACCAGCAGGAGGATGACCGCCAGGGCGAGCCCCAGCGTGAAGCGGAACAACACCTCGCCGTACGCCGCATGCTCGTTGATCTTGTCGAGGATCTCGCCGGAGAAGCCCCGCGCGATCTGCCGGGCCTGGAGCGCCTCGCCGGACTCCACGCCGACCCACGCCGTGATCGGCGCGACCACTGCCAGGACCGCCAACGCCCAGTCCAGCCGGGACCGGAACCGGGGCAGCACGATGTACGCGAGGGCGAGCAGCACCAGCAGCGGCACGAAGACGACGACCGCGTGCACCACCAGCACGTGCACGGGCAGGCCCAACACCTTCTCGAACATCGGCACCTCCGGGTAGATGATCGTGGAATGTCAGCGTACGGTGCCCTGGTCGATCCGCCAGGGGCCCCGCTGCTCCACACGCATCGCCGACCGGCGGGGTTCAAGCCGCTCGCCCCGGTCGGGACGACGCGACCGATTCGGACGGGCGGTTGTCGCCTCGGGGCGGCCGTGCTGTCATTGACGCATGTCTGGCCGTGAGGACCTGCTCCGGGCGAGAGGCCTACGGGTCACCCGGCCGCGCCTCGCCGTGCTCGATGTCCTGGCCGAGGGCGGTCACCTGGAGGTCGAGGAGATCACCCGACGGGTACGCGAGCAGTTGGGCTCCGTCTCCACCCAGGCCGTCTACGACGTGCTGGGTGCGCTCTCCCGCGCCGGGCTGTCCCGCCGGATCGAGCCGGCCGGCAGTCCCGCCCGTTACGAGGCCCGGGTCGGCGACAAC
The DNA here is from genome assembly GCF_029626175.1 of Micromonospora sp. WMMD1082. Classification (NCBI taxonomy): domain Bacteria; kingdom Bacillati; phylum Actinomycetota; class Actinomycetes; order Micromonosporales; family Micromonosporaceae; genus Micromonospora; species Micromonospora sp. WMMD1082. The sequence goes on from NZ_JARUBM010000002.1 coordinate 1,409,666, forward strand.
CACCACCACGTCGTGTGCCGGGGCTGTGGCGTTATCGCCGATGTCGACTGCGCCGTCGGTGCCGCCCCGTGCCTCGACCCCGACACGGCCCACGGCTTCCAGGTCGACGAGGCGGAAGTGACCTTCTGGGGGCTCTGCCCCACCTGCCAGGCCCGCCGCGTCGCCGACGACTGACGGCCCGCTTGATCGACCCGGCGTGGCACCCTTGACGGGTGGATTCCGTCGACGTCGGCCTGTTCGGCCCCGATTCGGTCACCTGGAAACTGCACCAGGAGCCCATCCTCTTCGTCGCCGGGCTGCGCTCGCTCTACCTCCAGGCGCTGCATCCCCGGGCGATGGCCGGCGTGGCGCAGAACAGCAACTATCGCAGGGATGCCTGGGGTCGCCTGATCCGCACCGCCGACTACGTCGGGACCACCATCTACGGCACGACCGCCGAGGCGGAAAAGGCCGGGCTGCGGCTGCGCCGGCTGCACGCCCGGCTGACGGCGGTCGATCCAGCGACCGGCGAGCGGTTCCGCATCGACGAGCCGGAGCTGCTGCGCTGGGTGCATGTCACCGAGGTGGAGTCGTTCCTCGACACCGCGCGCCGGGCCGGCGTGCCGCTGGCCGCCGACGAGGTGGACCGCTACTACACCGAACAGCGCCGCACCGCCGTCCTCGTCGGGCTGGCCCCGGAGACGGTCCCCGGCACCGCCGCCGAGGTGGCCGACTACTACCGGCGGATCCGACCCGAGCTGCGGATGACCCGGGAGGCCGCCGAGACCGCCCTGTTCCTGACCGCCCCGCCGCTGCCCTGGCGGCGGCTCAGCCTGCCCGCCCGGGTCGGGCTCAACCTCGGGCCGCCCCGATGGGCGTACCTGGGCGTCGCCGGCACCGCGTTCGCCCTGCAGCCGGCCTGGGCGCGGAGGCTGTACGGCGGGCTGGGCCTGCCGACCACCGCCCTGTCGGCGGACGTGACGGTACGCGCGCTGCGGCTCGCCCTCACCGCGCTGCCCCGCGACTGGCGGGAAGGCCCGATGCAGCGCGCGGCCAAGGAACGCGCCGCTCGGCTGGCGGCCGCCGACTGATCAGTCCTGCTCGGGCCGATCAGTCCTGCTCGACGGCCGGCGCGGCGGAGCGTTCGACCGCCGCCCATGGCTCCTTGCCCGGCACCGCCGCGCCCGCCGGGCAGCTGCGCCGGAAGTCGCACCAGGCGCAGCGCGGGCCGGGGGTGGTCGGGAAGGCGTCGTCGGGGTCTCCGCCGTCGGCGACCGACCGCTCGGCGGCCATGATGTCGCGGGCGGTCTCCTCGGCCCGGGTCACCTGCCGCGCCAGCGACTCGACACTGTGCTCGTGCGCGGCGACCGTGCCACTGGGCAGGTGGTGCAGCTCGACCCGACGGCACGGTCGGCGGAACACCCGCTCGGCCGCGTACGCGTAGAGTGCCAGCGCCTGCGAGCCCCGCGCGTCGTCGCCGTCCAGCCCGGTGCGGCCGGTCTTGTAGTCGACGATGACCAGCTCGGACCCGTCCGGGCCGGGCCGGGAGTCGATCCGGTCGGCGCGCCCGTTGAAGGCCAGCACCCCGGTCTTCACCGCCACCACGCGTTCCACCCCGACCGGCTCGTCGGCCGGATCCAACCCGCCGACGTACGCCTCCAGCCAGCCCAGGGCGCGCCGGTAGGCGTCCCGCTCCTGCTCGTCGTCGCGGTAGCCGTCGCGCACCCAGGTGCCCTTGAGCAGGGTGGGCAGCACCTCCGGACGGCGCCGGTCGGCGGGCAGCGCATACCAGTTCTTCAGGGCGGTGTGCACGCTGGCGCCGAGCGAGTTGTGCGCCCAGGGCGGGCCCTTCGGCGGCGCCGGACGGTCGACGTAGGAGTAGCGGTAGCGCCGGGGGCAGTCAGCGTACGCGCCGAGTTTGCTCGGGGTGCAGACGAACAGCCGCTCCGGCATGCCCTCGAAGCCGAGCTGCTCGGGCTGCGCGTCGCGGAGCCGGGGCGCGCGGCCACCGGCGGCGGGTCGTCCGGATGGGGAGGCTCGTCGCACACTGCGATCCTGCCATCCAACCCCGACAGAACGCCGCCGGTGGTCAGCCGCCGCCGCTGTAGTTGGTCACGAACGCCGCGATCGCGTCCGCGATGAGCTGCACGGCGATCGCGGCCAGCAGCAGGCCGGCGATCCGGGTGAGCACCTCGATCCCACCCGGACGCAGGACCTTCACGATCCCGCCGGAGAAGCGCAGCACGATCCAGACCGTCAGCATCACCGCGACGATCGCGGTGGCGATGGCGGAGTAGTCCGCCACCCCGTCGGCGCGCTGGACGAAGAGCATCGTCGCCACGATCGCGCCGGGTCCGGCCAGCAACGGCGTGCCCAGCGGCACCAGGGCGATGTTGGAAGTGGCCTGCTTCGTCGGGTCGTCGGCCTTACCGGTCAGCAGTTCCAGCGCGACCAATACCAGCAGCAACCCACCGGCCGCCTGCAACGCCGGCAGGTCGACGTGCAGGTAGGCGAGGAGCGTCTGACCCGCCACCGCGAAGACCACAATCACGCCGAGCGCCAGCGCGACGGCCTGCCAGGCGGCGCGGTTGCGCTCCCGGGCCGCCAGCGGGCCGGTCAACGCGAGGAAGATGGGCATCATGCCCGGCGGGTCGACGATGACCAGCAGGGTCACGAAGACCTCACCGAAGAGCTTGAGATCCACACGGTCACCGTAGCCGTGGGCGTCGGGGCCGGAACCCGGGTCAGCCCGAAGCGACCTCGATCACTCCGGAGGAGGCGGCGACGATCCGCTCGTACGCCTCGGTGCTGGTGGTGAAGGCACCCAGCCGGACCGTCTTGTGGGTGCCGTGGAAGTCCGACGAGCCGGTCACCAGCAGGCCCAGCTCGGCGGCGAGCCCGCGTACGTGCGCCCGCTCGGCGGGCGAGTGGTCCTCGTGGTCGGCCTCCAGGCCGACCAGGCCCGCCGCCGCCAGCCCCGCGACCAGCTCGTCCGGGACGATCCGGCCGCGCCGGCTGGCCCGCGGATGGGCGAACACCGGCACACCGCCGGCCGCCCGGATCAGCCGGACGGCCCGGAAGACCTCGATGTCCTCCTTGGGCAGCCGGTACCGCTCCCCCAACCAGTCCGGCCCGAACGCCTCGGTGGTGGTGGCGACCAGACCGGCCCGGATCAGCGCCTGGGCGATATGCGGACGGCCCACCGTCCCGCCGCCGGCCAGGGCGAGGATCTGCGGCCAGTCCACGTCGATGCCGTCGGCGCGCAGCAACGCCACGATCCGTTCCCCCCGCTCCACCCGGGCGGCCCGCACCCCGGCCAGCTCGGCGGCCAGTTCCGGGGCGTCCGGATCGAAGAGGTACGCCAGCAGGTGCAGCGGCACCGGTGGCTCCTCCCCGTACCAGCGGCAGGACAGCTCCGCGCCGCGGACCAGACGCAGCCCGGACGGCAGCGCCCGCAGCGCCGGCCCCCAACCGCCGGTGGTGTCATGGTCCGTGATCGCCACCACGTCCAGGCCGACCTCGGCGGCGGCGCGGACCAGTTCGGCGGGGCTGAGCGTGCCGTCGCTGGCCGTGGAATGGGTGTGCAGGTCGATCCGGGGGATCATCGGCCGCTGCCACCGGAGGTCCGGTCAGGCACCGCTGACCACCACCGGAGGCTCCCCGGCCGCGACGCTGGGCAGCGCGACCCGGGCCGCGGGGCGGCTGGCGCCCGCCCGGTCGACGGAGAACCGGAGCAGGTCGCCGGCGGCGGCGTAGTACGCCGTGTCCGGCGCACTCCAGGCCACGGTGCCGGTCATCGCCGGACCGGCCCGCCGCACCTCGGCGGACGGTTCGAGCCGCTCCAGGTCCACCAGCAGCGCCGAGTGCTGACCGCCGGACCGACCGTTGACCAGCAGCCAGCGCCCGTCCGGTGACACCGAACCCCGGCCGTCGCCATCCAGTTCCGGCCCGCATTCCGGTTGGGCGGGAACGAGATCCCGCGTCGGGTCCAACAGGGTCAGGCAGGCCGGCTGCCCGGCACCTCGCGCGACCTCGCCGACCAGGCGCCCGTCCGGCAGCGCGTCGAAGACCCTGACGCTGGCCCGGTCGCCGCCCCGGTCCAGCGGGCCGGGATTCCGGCGCCACAGCACGTGACCAGGGCGGTCGGGCGCCAACCGCACCAGCACCGCATTGTTGACGAACCGCAGCAGGACCGCCTCGGCCGGCGCCTCGGCGCGCACGGTGGCGACGAGTTCGCCGTTGACGATCCCGGCGGCGGCCAGCTCCGTGCCCTGCTTCCAGGCGACCTGCCGGCCCTCCCGATCGAGAACGATCTCGTCGGCACCGGCCAGCAACACCTGCGCCGCGCCGTCCGGGGCCACCGCCCACAGGAAGCGCCCGGCCATCGTCGGTGCCCCCACGGCCAACCAGCCGCGGCCGTCGGTGAGGCGGTGCGCCCGCTCCACCACGCCGGCACCGAGCAGCGGCACCCGCCGACCCTGCGCGGTGGCGATCGTCCGCCCCAACACCAGGTCGACCTCGGCGACCGGACTCTCGGTATCCGGCCCGGGCGGCGGCATGGTCCGGGTGACGGCCGGCGACTCATCCGGCTCGCCGATCACCACCGAACCGCCCGGCGGGCCGTCGCGCAGGTGCATACCGCCGGCGCTGACCAGCACGATCGCCGCCGCAGCCAGGCTCAGCCCGGTCAGGGAGCGGCGGCGCTGGATCCGGTTCGCCCGCCGGATCACCGCACTCGCCGGATCGCCCGCCACCGCGCGCGGCGCAGCCACCTGCCGGGAGAACACCTCCCGGACGGCACCTTCCAGCTCCGTCAGCGGCACGTTCAAGGAACGATCCGGAGCCCCGTCCGGGTTGTCACGACCTCTGGAAGCCGCGTTCACCGTCGCTCTCCGACCAGGGCACTGCCCGGCCGCGGTACCGCCACCGGCAACGGTTCCGCCTGGCCGGCCCGGCCGTCGCTCCGGTCATCGGCGCCGTCGGCCCCCCCGAGGGCGGTGCCCGCCGGGTGCGCGCCGGCCTGCGAATGGTCGGGCAACGTGCCGGCCAGCGGGTGCTCGGGAAGGGTGTCGGCCGGCTGACTGGCTGGCGGCGGCTGGCTGGCGACAGACGTGGAGCGAGCGGACTGCCCGAAGGTCTCCTCCGCACCCATCCGGCGGCGCAGGGTGGCCAGCGCGCGGAAGGTCTGGCTCTTGACCGTGCCCGGCGATATGCCGAGCAGAGCGGCGGTCTGCGCCTCCGACATGTCCTCGTAGAAGCGCAGCACCAGCACGGCACGCTGCCGGGCCGGCAGCGCCCGCAGGTGCCGCCAGAGCACGTCCCGGTCCAGCTGCTGCTCGATCTCGTCGGCGGCGGCGCGCTCGGGCAGCACCTCGGTCGGGCGCTCGCCGTGCCAGCGGCGCCGCCACCAACTCGTCGACGTATTGACCATCACGCGGCGGGCGTACGGCTCGATCGCCTCGATCCTGCCCAGGCGCTTCCACGCGAGGTACGTCTTGGTCAGCGCGGTCTGGAGCAGATCCTCCGCGATACCCCAGTCGCCGGTGAGCAGGTACGCGGTCCGCAGCAGGGCGCCGGAGCGGGCCGTGACGAAGTCACGGAACTCCTCTTCCAGCGGGCTGCTGTCGGCCACGCGCCACCTCCGTGCCTGATCCTGCCGCAGCCTGCCACAGCCGGACCAGAGGGACGAGGACGAAAGGTGCCAACATCTCCGATGTTCGGTCGAAAAGTTTCAAGCGCCTGCTCAGGCCCCGTCGTCGGCCTTGGCCTCGTCCTGCTCCTTGCCCAGCCGCGCCTCGACCGCCTGCGGCTCGTACATCTCCTCGACGACGCGCAGGTAGAGCTCGTTGGGATTGGGCAGGTTCTTGACCTCGCGCAGCGCCTGCTCCTGACCGGCGGACTCCAGCACGAAGGTGCCGTAGTTGAGCGCCCGGCCGGCCGGCGACTGTTCATACTTCATGTCGGTGACCCGGACCAGGGGCATCATGGCGACCCGCCGGGTGATGATCCCGTTGACCACCATGACCCGCTTGTTGGTCAGGATGAATCGGTCGTACCACCAGTCGGCGACCCGCCACGCCACCCAGCCCATCACCGCGAACCAGAGCAGGACCGCGACCGTGGTGAGCGCGCCGACATCCTGACCGGCGAGGAAGCCGGAGAGGTAGCCGAGCACGAACGTGGCGGCCACGCCGATGATGATCGGAGTGACGAGGTGGATCCAGTGTCGCTTCCACTCGCCCCGGTAGCGCTCGGTGGGAAACAGGTAACGGGCGACCAGCGAGCTGGGCTCGTCCTCCAACGGCAGCACCCGCCGGGGGGTGGCACCGCTCGCGTCGGCCCGCAGCCCGGCCAGCTCCTCCTCGGAGATCTGCGGGGGAAGGTAGCCAGCCTCCGGATCGCGCACCCAGGTCCGGCCTGACCGGCCCTCGCCGGCGTACCCCGGACCGTCGCCGTAGCCGGCGTCGTCGGAGAAGGACGGACCGTCGGAGAGACCAGCGCCGGAGCCGTAGCCCGGCCCGTCGTCGGGGTCGACCCGGGGGATCGGCTCGGTGTCGCGTTCCCGGCGGGCCCGGTCGGGGTCGTCGGGATCGAAGGGTGGGCCGGAGGGGCTTCCCATCGGAGACTAGGCGACCAGGGAGGTGAAGAAGTCGCCGAAGCCCTGGGCGATGTCCACGATGCCGCCGCCCAGCGACTTGAACACGTCCGCGGCGGAATTCGGCCGGTAGGCGACGAAGAAGATCAAGAATGCGATTCCGGCCCAGGTGAGGACCTTCTTGACCATGGCGGGCCATCCTCTCGCGCGGCGCCGGGTCCCATTACCGCAGCGGCACCCAGAGTATCAGCGTGGTGTCTTACCGTGAATATCTGCGTCCGTTCTCCGACATTCCGGGGGCTTGTCAGGCCTTCCCGTGCAGGTACGGAGATGGTGCGCCATACACGAGCTCGGGTGGTGTCCACTCGACCAGGTCGTGCAGCAGCACGTCCTCCGCGAGCAGATGCCCCGCACTCGCCGGCCAGGCTATCGCATACAGCCACATTCCCCGAGCCTCGCCGGCGTACGCGCTTCGATCTGGCAGCGAGTTCACCAACCATAGTGGAGTGGGATGGCCGGCCACTCTGATCCCGGCGCGCCCGACATGCCCGGCGTGTCCCGGCCCCGGGTCGGTCAGCGCCTCGGCCAACTCCGGGCCGGCGTCCGGGCCGGGCACACCGGCGTACCGCGCGCCCAGGCCCACGCCGGGCTCCTCGGCCACGAAGACCACGTCGGCCGGACCGCCACCGAGCGGGGCGGGACCGGCGCAGGCGACCGCCGTGGCGCGCACCCCGAGCCGGTCGTCGCCGGCCCACGCCACGCCGGTCGTCGTCCAACCGGGAGGCAGCGGCCACGGACACCACAGCGGAACCGCCGGAGACTGCGGCGGGGTGGCGGCCCGGATGTGATTGACCACGCTGGCCACGATCTCCGCGCCGATGTGCTCGGGCACGTGCAGTGGCGCGATCGGACCGCAGTCGGTGCAGCGGGACTCGCCGTGCATCAGGTCCGGCGGCCGCACCGATCCACCGCATCTGGGACAACTCACCGCAACAGTCACCTCCCCACCGTCACCCCCCGCCCGCCCCACGTCAAGCCGAGCCCCCGACCCCTCCACCCGGTTGATCATGAAGTTGTTGTCACCCCGCCCGGCGTGTCGCGACAACAACTTCATGATCAACGCCCAGGCCGGCGGGAGGCCGGGGTGGGGAGAGGAGGGGGTGGGTTAGGGGGTGGCGTGGGTGCGGGTCCAGGCGTGCATGGCTATGCCGCTTGCCACGCCGGCGTTGATGGAGCGGGTCGAGCCGTACTGGGCGATGGAGAAGAGCTGATCGCAGGCGTTCCGGGCGGCGTCGGACAGGCCCGGGCCCTCCTGGCCGAAGAGCAGGACGCACCGCCGGGGCAGCGTGGTGGTCTCCAGCGGACGGCAGCCGGGCAGGTTGTCGATCCCGATCAGCGGGAGAGCATGCCCCGCCGCCCAGGCGACGAACTGCTCGATCGTCTCGTGGTGGCGTACGTGCTGGTAGCGATCGGTGACCATGGCGCCGCGCCGGTTCCACCGCCGCCGGCCCACGATGTGCACCTCGGCGGCGAGGAACGCGTTGGCGTTGCGGACCACGGTGCCGATGTTCAGGTCGTGCTGCCAGTTCTCGATCGCCACGTGGAAGTCGTGCCGTCGCCGGTCGAGGTCGGCGACGATCGCCTCGCGCCGCCAGTAGCGGTAGCGGTCGACCACGTTGCGCCGGTCGCCCGCAGCGAGCAGCTCCGGGTCGTAGCGGGGATCATCCGGCAGGTCCCCGGGCCAGGGTCCCACGCCGACGTCGGGCTGCTCACCGGTCACGGTCACGCAGGTTACGCTCCGCCGCCCGGCCTGCCGGCGCCGCGGGTGGGCACCGCCAGGGGCTGGGCACGCCAGGCTGAGCAGGCCGGCTGGGCGGGCCGAGGGCTAGGCACGCCAGGGCCGGCTGGCCCGGTCAGCGCAGGGCGAGCGCTCCACCGAGTCGATCGAGGAAGCGACGGTCGGCGGGGGCCAGCGCGCCGCCCGGCGTCATCGCGGACGCGGTGCGGCAGACGCGGGCCGCGACCGACTGCACCCACTGCCGGTACGCCGCCGAGTCGGCCGGGTCGGCGCGGCGGCCGAGCACCCGTACGACGGCCCGGCAGCCGGCGAGCACGTCCACCGGGTCGACGAGTTGGGCAGCCGGTGCGGGTACCCCGTCGTGCCGGGAGTAGATCGCGGCCACCACCGCCCGGACCAGGTCGCTGTCGAAGGCTCGACCGGCGGCCATCGCGTCCAGACCGGCCAGCCCGGCGGCCACGCCCCGGAACGGTCGCCCCGGGCCGGGCTGCGCGGTCGCCACGATCACCCGTCCCGGCAGGTTGGTGAGCAGATCCCACTCGGTGGCGGAGTAGATCGTCGGGGTGGTGGTAGTCGTGATGGTGATTCGCTCGCCTCGCTTGCTCATGGCGGGACCTCCGGCGCCAGCATATGCGGCCGAACGAGGACCGGAGCCGGTCCGGAGTGAACCCGTTACGGCGCGCCGTCGTGAGGTCGAGGGCGTCGTGACCTCCCCGCTCGCCCGGCAGGGTGGACTCGCCGTAGCTCGGGTCGCGGTGGAAGGTGCCGGAGGCGGCGCGACGGGCGGGGCCGATGGCCACCGGCCGGGGCCGGACGCAATGAGCGGCGGGGCCCTCCCCGGCACCCGCCGCCCACGCTCTGATGTTCAAGATTCTGCCGTACGCTCGTCCGGCTGCACAGAGACCGAGGTCACATTTATCTTTTTGTTACATTACCCAGAGTGACTGATCATCAGTCATGAAGCGATCTCCGCAGGTCGAATAGGTGCTAGTCAACGCCGAAATTGCTGACACACGGGCCCGATTGCCGGTTGATCTCACTGGAAACGCTCCCATCACGGCCGGTGACGCAAGTGCGACATGCATTTGCACATGCGAACGCTGGCGGAACCGACGGCGGTCGATGCGGACAAAGGCCCCAGCCGGGCCGGAGCCAGGGTTTCGGCGGCACCACGTCGGGAATGCGATGGGGTACGCCCGGGTTCCACCAGACGTAGCTGTTCCGCGTGATCGGAGAGATTCAGATGGCAACCGTCGAGCTGACCACGGCTAATTTCGACCAGGTGACCGAGAGCAACGGCATCGTGCTGGTTGACTTCTGGGCCGACTGGTGCGGCCCCTGCAAGCGGTTCGCCCCCGTCTACGAGCGCTCCTCGGCGAAGCACGCGGACATCACCTTCGGCAAGGTGGACACCGAGGCGCAGCAGGACATCGCCGCCAAGTTCGACATCCGGTCCATCCCGACCATCATGGCGATCCGCGACGGAGTGATCGTCTTCGCCCAGCCGGGCGCGCTGCCGGAGTCGGCCCTGGAGAACCTCATCGAGCAGGTCCGCGCCCTCGACATGGAGGACGTGCGCAAGAAGCTCGCCGAACACAAGCACTGACGCCCGGCTCGACACCAACGACCTCGCACGCCCGGCGCGACGGCGAGTTGCTTGCGCGGGCGTCGTACGTATGTTCGAATGAGTTCATGCGCTGGGAGAACCTCACCGCTCCCCCGGTGGAGGAAGTTCCCGGACGGGCAGCGCCAGCGACACCACCCCTGCCGCTGGCGCTGCCCGACGCGGTTGTCCGCACCTTCGACACGCCCGGTTTCGCGGGGATGACCTTCTACGAGGTGCGCGCCAAGTCGATCCTCAACCGCGTCCCCGGCACATCGCGCGTCCCCTTCGAGTGGACGATCAATCCGTACCGTGGCTGCAGCCACGCCTGTTTATACTGCTTTGCCCGAAACTCTCACACGTACCTTGACTTCGACGCGGGAGCGGACTTCGACCGGCAGGTGGTCGTCAAGGTCAACGCCGGCGAGTTGCTGCGTCGCGAGCTGGCCGCACCGCGCTGGCGGGGCGCGCACGTGGCGATGGGCACCAACGTCGACTGCTACCAGCGGGCCGAGGGGCGCTACCGCCTGATGCCGCCGATCATCGAGGCGCTGCGCGACTTCGCGAACCCGTTCTCGATCCTGACCAAGGGCACCCTGATCCTGCGTGACCTGCCCCTGCTGCGGCAGGCGGCCGAGATCACCCGGGTCGGCGTCGCCTTCTCCGTGGGCTTCGTCGACGAAGGGCTGTGGCGCTCGGTCGAGCCGGGCACGCCCAGCCCGCGCCGGCGACTCGATGCCGTACGCCAGTTCTCCGACGCCGGATTCGAGGTCGGGGTGCTGATGGCGCCGATCCTGCCCGGCCTCAGCGACTCCGACGAGTCCATCGAGGCCACCGTCGCGGCGATCGCCGCCGCCGGCGCGGCCAGCGTGACGCCGCTGCCGTTGCACCTACGCCCCGGCGCCCGCGAGTGGTACGCACACTGGCTCGCCCGGGAGCACCCGCACCTGGTCCCCCGCTACCGGAAGCTGTTCCGGTCCGGCGCCTACGCGCCGCAGCCGTACCAGCGGGAGCTGACCGCCCGGGTGCGCATCGCCGCCCGCCGCCACGGGCTGCACCGCCCCGAACGCGGCGACCACCGTGCGGTGCCCCCGTCGCCACCCGCACCGGAACAGCTCAGCCTGCTCTAGGGCAGCCGGGCCGGCGGCGCCGGTAGGGCGGGGTTACAGTCGGCGGGTGCGTTCCGCTCAGCAGATCCTCGCCGACTCCGCCGTGATCGCCGTCGTGGGCGCGTCCCGCGATCCGTTCAAGGCCGCGCACCGGGTGCCGGCCGAGATGCAGCGGTACGGCTGGCGGATCATCCCGGTCAACCCGACCGCCGACGAGTTGTTCGGCGAGCCGGTCTACCGGTCCCTGGCCGACATCCCGCACCCGGTCGATCTGGTCGACGTGTTCCGGCCGGCGGAGGACGCCGTCGAGGTGGTCCGCCAGGCGGTGACGATCGGTGCTCCAGCGGTCTGGTTGCAGCTGGGCATCGTGTCCCGGCAGGCACGTGAGATCGCGCAGCAGGCCGGGATCGACTACGTCGAGGACCGCTGCCTCATCGTCGAACGGGCCGCCGCGAACCTCACCCGACTGGGCTGAGCGGTGCCTCCCGCATCAGCCGCCCGATCTCGTACTCCGCTGTGAAAGTTCACCGCTGCGGGTAGCGTCCCGCAATGAGGGCGTCGCCCACCGGGCGAACGGCCGCGCGGAGGCCGTACGGCGGGACGGAGGAGGAGAGCGTGGGCCAACCACCGGAGCCGGACCAGCCGCCGTCGCCCTACGAGCCGGACCAGCCGCCGTCGCCGTACGAGCCACCGCCCGGCGGGCCGCAGCCGCACTACGGACAGCCGTACGGACAGCCGCCGGGTGGGCAGCAGCCGCACTACGGGCAACCGTCGTACGAACACCCGGGTCAGCCGCCGCACGGCCAGCAGTGGGGACAGCAACCGCCGTACGCCCCGCAGGTGCCCTACGGGCAGTACGGCCCGCCGTCTCCCCCCGGAGGTGGCGGCGGCACCAACGTGCTCGCGATCCTGTCGCTGGTCTTCGCGTTCGTCTTCGCCCCCGCCGGCATCGCCCTCGGGCATCTGGCCAAGCGCCAGCTCCGGACCAGCCGCGAGGAGGGCGAGCAGCTCGCCACCTGGGGCCTGATCCTCAGCTACGTCTTCACCGGGGTATTCCTGGTGGCCTGCTGCGGCTGGCTCGCGCTGGTGCTCTGGGCCGGCTCCGACGGCACCCGCACCTGAGAGCGGCACCGGGGGCCGGCCCCCGGAACGGGGCTCAGCGGAACTGGGCCTCCCGCACGCTGTTACCGCCGTCGACCACCAGCATCTGGCCGGTGATGTACGACGCGGCCGGCGAGCAGAGGAACGTGATCGCCGCGGCCACCTCGTCCGGCGTGCCGGGGCGCCCCACCGGCGTACCGAGGCCCTGCTTGATCTCGGCCATCGTCGAGGCGGCGGTGTAGATGGTGCCCGGGGCCACCGCGTTGACCGTCACCCCGTCGGCGATCATCTCCATCGCCAGTGCCCTGGTCAGCCCCACCACGCCGGCCTTGGCCGCCGCGTACGCCGCCTCGGTGGGCAGCGCGTTGACCGGCCCGGCGGTCGCCGCCAGGTTCACGATCCGGCCCCAGCCCCGCTCGGCCATCCCGCCGATGAACGCCCGGCTGCACAGGAACGCGGTGGTGAGGTTCCGGTCGATCTCGCCACGCCACTCCTCGTAGCTGAGCTGGGCGACCGGGCGCAGCACCTCCGGGCTGGCACGGCTGGCCAGGCCGGCGTTGTTGACCAGCACCTCGACGTCACCGAGCTGCTCGGCGACGGCGTCGGCGAGCGCCCCCACCTCCGACTCGTCGGTGAGGTCGGCGACGAAACCGGTCACCCCGAGCTCACCGGCCCGTTCGTGGATGCGCCGGGTGGTCGAGACGATCGCCACCCGGGCGCCGAGGTCGGTGAGCCGGCGAGCGGTGGCGTACCCGATGCCGTCCGCGCTGCCCGCCCCGGTCACCAGCGCGACCCTGCCGTCCAACCGCATCGTCACCGGCTCGGGCAGCGACGCCGGCGCGTCCTGGTCGCCGGGCGCGGGCGCCGTGGCCGGGCGGGTACGCCGGCCGGCACCCGGACGGCTGACGTCCCGTCTCGGTCTGTTGCCGGAACGGTCCGCCGCGCGCGCGTCAATCCCCATGCCGAGATCCTGCCCTCTGCCGCCGTGCCGGGCAACGCGCACCCCCGTGCCGGGCGCGTCGCGATGTGCGCGGCGATGACTACCCTGACTGCGCCACAACAGCGCGACGGAAGAGAGCCCGATGACACAGCCCCCGCCGTCCGGCGGCTGGCCCGACCCCGCGTCGACCGGCCAGCCGTCCAGCCCGCCCGTCGACCCGACCCTGCCGGTGAGCCCGCAGCCGCAGGTGCCGGCGCAGCCCACCGGGTACGACCCGTACCAGCCGGCCGCCGACCCGTACGCCGGCGTGCCGGCGGACCCCGGCTCACCGCAGGCCGCCGCGCCGTACCCGCCCGCCGGCTATCCACCGGCCCCGCCCGCCGGTTACCCGCCGGCCCCGCCCGGCTACGGCTATCCCCCGCCGCCCGGCTACGGCTATCCGCAGCAGCGGACGAACTCGCTGGCCATCGTCGCGCTGGTGCTCTCCCTGATCGGGGTCGGTTCGTGCATCACCGCCCCGATCGGCGCGATCATGGGGCACGTGGCGATGCGCCAGATCCGGGAGACCGGCGAGGGCGGCGAGGGGATGGCGAAGGCGGCCATCATCGTCGGCTGGATCCTCACCGGCCTGCTCGCCCTGGTGATCATCGGCTACGGCGTGGCGATCGCCTTCGCCATCGCGAACTCGTCCTCCGTCTGACCGCCACGCCCGCCCCGGCCCGAGGTCTGGGCGGGCGTGCGCGGAGACCGGCGACAGCGCCGGGCCCGCCTGACTTAACGATCACTAAGACGTTGGTGACGTCACGGTAACCTCATGCCGTGACCGCGGTGAATGGACCTGTGGCAGATCGCACCGACCGTCGACTGGTGGTTATCACCGGGGCCAGCTCCGGCATCGGACTGGCCGCCGCGATCGACCTGGCGCGTCGCGGTGACCAGGTGGTGCTCGTCGGTCGCGACCCGTCCCGGCTGCGGGTCGCGGCCGACGAGGTACGCGAGGCGTCCGGGGAGCGGCCCGAGGTGTTCCGGGCCGACTTCGCCGTCCTCGACGACGTCCGGCAGTTGGCCGCGCAGCTGCGCGCCGCGTACGACCGGATCGACGTGCTGGCCAACAACGCCGGCGCGATCGTGCTGCAACCGGTCACCACCGTCGACGGCTTCGAGCTGTCCATCCAGGCCAACCACCTGGCTCCCTTCCTGCTCGGCAACCTGCTGGCCGACCGGGTCCGTCGGATGGTGGTGACCGCCTCCGGCGCGCACCGCAGCGGCGCGCTCGACCCCGACGACCTCAACGCGCCGCTGCGCCGCTACCGCCCGCTGTCCGCGTACGGCACCAGCAAGCAGGCGAACATCCTGTTCACCGCCGAGGCGGCGCGGAGGTGGCCGCGCGTCGACTCGTACTGCTTCCATCCCGGGGTGGTGCGGACCCGCTTCGGCAACGAGAGCCGGGTGGTCGCCCTGGGCATGCGGCTGCTGCCCCTGCGCGGGCCGGTCAAGGGTGCGCGGACGCTGGTGTGGCTGGCCAACCAGGACCGGTCCCGCCTGATCAACGGCGGCTACTACTTCGACTGCCGCCCGCGCCGCCCGTTGCGCAGGGCGGCCGACCCGCGACTCGCGGCGCGGCTCTGGATGGCCAGCGCCGCCGCGCTCGGCATCCCCGCCTGACCCGCGGGCCCGCCGGCGCTGGCCCGCCCGATGCCGCAGCGGAGGCAACAGCAACGGGGTCGCGGGGATCGAGGGAGCGTTGCGATACTCCGGCCATGAGCACCCAGGAGAACCATGCCGGCGCCAGTCTGCGCGTGCTCGGCAAGGACGCGGAACTGGCCGCCCGGCTGGACGCCGAGCTGACCGCCTTCAACCAGCAGGCCACCGGGGCCGGCGACGAGGCGGACCTCTCGGTGCGGGTCACCGGCGGAGACGGTGAGCTGATCGCCGGGCTGACCGGGTGGAGCTGGGGTGCCTGTGCCGGGATCAACATGGTCTGGGTCCACGAGGAGCGCCGCGGCGAGGGCTGGGGCGGGCGGCTGCTGGCGGCGGCCGAGCAGGAGGCCCGGCGGCGGGGTTGCACCGAGATCTCGGTCGCCTCATTCTCCTTCCAGGCCCCGGGCTTCTACCGTCGGCACGGCTATCTCGACACCGGCCGTCGGGAGGGCATCCCGGGCGGCCACGTCGACCACCATTTCTGGAAGTCCCTGGTCACCGACCCGGCCGCCGCCGTGCGCCTGGTCGCGTTGGTGGCGATGCCGCCCGACGGGGTCGAGGTCGGCCAGCGGTACGAGGACACGGTGCTCGCCCTGCTGCCGCGCCACGGTGCCCGGCTGGAGCGGCGACTGCGTACCGGCGACGGGCGTAGCGAGGTGCACGTCATCCGGTTCGACACCCGGGCCGGCTACGAGGCGTTCCTGGCCGATCCGGAGCGGACCGCACTGCGGACGAGCCTCGGTGAGGCCGCGCCGGAGACCCGCGTCCTGGAGGTGCACGAGGTCTGACCGGGGGCCGCCGGTGTCACTCGCGGACCGGGGCCGCGTCCGCCGGGACGGCGGTGCTGACCCGTGCCGTACGCCGGGCCGTCCTGGCGGTGGACAGCACCACCACGGCGACGCCGACCAGCAGCAGCGACAGGCCGGGCAGCGTCACCGGGTCGGGCAGCTGGCCCAGCCACGCCCAGCCGATCAGGGCCGCGCCCGGGGCCTCCAGCAGGATCAACACGCTGACCGTGGTGGCCGAGATCCGCCGCAGCGCGTAGCTGAACATCGAGTGGCCGAGCAGCTGGGCACCGGCGACCAGGGCGAGCACCGCCAGCCAGGTCCCGGTGTCGAAGCCGCCCAGCGGCACCCGGCCGACCAGGCAGACCACCAGCAGGATCAGCCCGCACACCCCGTAGCAGATCGTGGTGTAGGTGGCGGTGCTGACCGTGACCCGGGCACGCTCGCCCAGCGCGGTGTACACCGCCGCGAACAGACCACCGGCGAGCGCCAGCAGGTCGCCGGTGAACGCCTCGCCGGAAACCGTGAAGTCCGCCCCGGTCGCCAGCACCGCCCCGACGACCGCCACCCCGATCCCGGCCCAGACACCCGCCGGCAGCCGGCGACCCTGGGCGCGCGCGATCAGGCCCTGCCAGACCGGCTGCGTGGCGACCAGGGCCGTCGCCGCGGCGACCGAGGTGAGCTTCGCACTCGGCATCCAGGTGGCGAAGTGCGCCGCCAGCGCCACCCCGGAGAGCACGCAGAACATCCCCTCCCGCCGGCCGACCCCGGTGACCAGGGAGCGGAACTCGGACCGCCGGCGGGCCAACGCGAAGGGACTCAGCACGGCGACCGCGAGCACGTTGCGCCAGAACGCGACGGCGAGCGCGGGCGCGGCGGCGAAGGCGATCAGCGGCGCCGACGACGAGACGGCGACGACGGCAACGGCCAGCGCCGCGCCGGTCAGCAGGTTCAGCGGCGGGCGCGGGGATTCGGGGGGCACGAGATGCAATCCTCACACGGCGCCGGTCACCACTTTCCGTCAGCATTCGGTTACGATCATGCGCGTTCTCGTCGGGGCTCTCGTGATCGCCCGGAGGCAGCTCCCCATGCCCAGGTTCCAGGCGGTGCTGTTCGACTTCTTCGGCACGCTGACCCGTCCGGTCCAGCGTGGCGCCGGGCACCGCACCACCGCCGAGCTGCTCGGCTGCCCGCCGGACACCTTCGTGGAGGTGCTCGACCGCAGCTTCTACGAGCGCGCCAGCGGGCGCTTCGGCAGCGCCGAGGCGACCCTGCGCTGGGTGTGCGACCAGGCCGGCGTACGCCCGCCGGAGGAGGCGCTGCGGGCGGCGGTCGCCCTCCGGCACCAGGCCATCCGCGCGGACACCCGGCTGCGCGAGGAGGCGGTGCCGACCCTGCGGGCGCTGCGGCGGCGGGGCGTGCGTACCGGTCTGATCAGTGACTGCACCCACGAGCTGCCGCTGTTCCTACCAGGGCTGGCGATCGCTCCGCTGCTCGACGTCCGGGTCTTCTCCGTACAGGTGGGACGGTGCAAGCCGGACGCGGCGCTCTACCTGGCCGCGTGCACGCGGCTGGGCCTGCACCCGCGCAACTGCCTCTACGTGGGTGACGGCGGCAGTCAGGAGCTGACCGGCGCGCAGCGCGCCGGGATGAGCGCCGTCCGGCTGGCCGCACCCGACCTGGTCGACCACCTGGTATTCAACCTCGACGCCGGCTGGTCCGGTCGGGTGATGACCAGTCTCGGTGAGGTGATCGACCTGGTCGAGGAGGTCACCACCCCGGTGGGCGCGCCGTGGTGAACTCGGTCGGGCACGATCGGCTGCGCGGCGGCGTCAACGACCCCGGACGCGGTGCAACCGGAACGGCTTGCGGGTGGCCCGGGTCGCCGGCGACGGCCGGGGCGGCTCGGCCAGCGAACCGGCGGGCAGTTCGGCGCCGTGCACCGGCTCGCCGCCGGGAGCGAGTCGGACCAGTGCGCAGCCGTCGGCGGCCCAGCGGGCCACCAGGTCCGCGGTGGAGCCCCGGGCGTTCAACCGCTTGGCACCCACCAGCGGGGCCAGCGTGTCCCACTCCTCGGTGCCCGGGGTCACCCGGGTCACCCGCGCCGGCCAGGTGACGATCCGGCCACCATGGTCACCGCGCAGCGTCACCCGGGCCTCGTCCGCCTCGGCCAGCCCGGGCGCGGACTGCTCTCCCGGGCCAGTGACCACGAACAGGGCATTCTCCAGGGGTACGCACCACAGGGCGTGCGACGGGCCGTCGGCCACCCCTACCCAGGCCACCGAGGCCTTCTTCATCGCCTCGTCGACCAGGGCGCTCTCGTGCTCGTCGGTCATCGCCGCATCCTCTCGTACCCGGGCCGGTCCGCGCCGACGGTCAGCCGACGAACGGCGGGATCAGGATCTCCCCCCGCGCCACCGGCATCACCTGGCCGGCGACGCTCGCACCCAACACCGTGCCACCGGCCGCGGTCACCGTGCACGCCAGCGAGGACGGCCGGCCCATCTCGGCACCCTGGCGGACGGTGTACGACGATCGCCCGTCGCCGGGCAGCAGGCCGCTGGCGACCAACCACACCCCCAGGCCGAGCCCGGCGGATCCGGTCGCCGGGTCCTCGGGCACACCGAGACCGGGCACGAAGACCCGGACATGCGCGGTTTGCGCGGCGGCGTTCCAGGAGAAGACGCTGACATGATCGATTCCGTACCGCCGTGCCGCCACCGGGTCGACCTGGGCCCGGGCCAGCGCGTCGGGGCGTACCGGCAGGAACGGGAACTCCAGGCCGCAGCCGGCCACCCGAGGCGCTGGACCGAGGTGGTCGTCGGCACCGAGCCCGACCATCTCCAGCAGCGGCTCCGGATCCAGCTCGGGCCCGAGGGTGGGGCTGCCACCGGTCAGGGTGGCCGCGCCGTCGGTCACCTCGATCGGCAGCACCCCGGCGCCACACTCCTGGGTGACCTGTCCCACACCGAACAGGCCCCGCCGGCAGGCCGTCACCGCGGCGCCGACGCTGGGGTGACCGGCGAACGGCAGTTCGTCGACCGGTGTGAAGATCCGGGCCCGGTAGGTGGCGCCGACCTGGGTGGCGGGCAGCACGAAGACCGTCTCCGAGAGGTTGAACTCCCGGGCTATCGCCTGCATCTGATCGGTGGCCAGCCCGTCGGCGTCGAAGACCACCGCGAGCGGGTTCCCCGCGTACGGCCGGTCGGTGAAGACGTCCACGATCTCGTAAGCCAGGGTCGACATGGTGATAAACACTAGGCCCTCGGACGTCCGTCGACGTCGCAGCGCGGCGAGGACGCCGACGGACGCCCTAGGCTGGTGCCCGTGAGCACGCCGACCCGGGTCTACCTCGCCCGCCTCGCCGGAGTCGCCGTCTTCGACCCCAACGGCGACCAGGTGGGCCGGGTACGCGACGCGGTGGCCCGGCTGCGGGCCAGCCAACGACCGCCCGAGGTGGTGGGACTGGTCGCCGAGATGCCGATGCGCCGACGGATCTTCCTCTCCATCAACCGGATCACCACCATCGACGCCGACGCCGTCGTGCTGGGCAGCGGCACGCTGAACCTTCGCCGGTTCGAGAAGCGCCCGAACGAGCTGCTGGTGCTCCAGGAGCTGCTGGATCGCCGGGTGCAGATCGCCCCGGAGGGCCGGGCCGCGGCGGTGGTGGACGTGGCGATGGAGTGCAGCCGGGGCGGCGAGTGGTCCCTGACCCGGGTCGCCGTACGCGAACAGACCGGCCGGCTGGCCCGCCGGGGCAACCTGCACCAGGTCGAGTGGGACCAGGTACGCGGGCTCAGCGGCGTCGCCGACACCCGCGGCACCGCCAACCTGCTGGCCGTGCTGGAGGAGATGCGCCCGGCCGACCTGGCCAACGCGTTGCAGGATCTCCCCGACGCCCGGCGGAACGAACTCGCCGCGGCCCTGGACGACGAGCGGCTCGCCGACGTGCTGAGCGAGCTGCCCGAGCGTGACCAGGTCGAGATCCTCGCCGCGCTGGACCGCGAACGGGCCGCCGACATCCTGGAGGAGATGGACCCGGACGACGCCGCCGACCTGCTCGGCGAGCTGACCCCACCGGAACAGGACGTGCTGCTCGACCTGATGGAGCCCGACGAGGCCGACTCGGTGCGGCAGCTGTTGAAGTACACCCCGGGCACGGCGGGCAGCGTGATGACCTCCGAACCGGTGATCCTGCCCCCGGACGCGACCGTGGCGGAGGCCCTCGCGCGGATCCGGGAGCCGCAGCTCTCCCCGGCGGTGGCCGCGCAGGTGTTCGTGGTCCGCGCGCCGATGGCCACGCCCACCGGCCGCTACCTGGGCATGGTGCACTTCCAGCGGCTGCTCCGCGAGCCCCCGGCCGACCTGCTCGGCGGGGTGGTGGTCAACGACATCGATCCGCTGCGCCCGACCACCCCCCTGCCGGAGATCACCCGCCGGATGGCCACCTACGATCTGGTGGGCATGCCGGTGATCGACCGCAACAACCGACTGGTGGGTGCCGTCACCGTCGACGACGTGCTGGACCATTCGCTGCCGAGGGACTGGCGGGACCGGGACGCGACGACGGGCGGCAATCCGGATGCGGCGACGAGGGCGGCCGCCCCCGACGCGGTGACGGACGGTGATCGATGAGCGAGCAGCGACGGGCGGAACGCCTGGACCTTCCGCGCGAGCCCCGCGGGCTGAAGCTGCCCCGGGTGGACCAGGAGACCTTCGGCCGCTGGGCCGAGGGCATCGCGCGCGGCATGGGTACGGCGAACTTCATCGTCTACATGACGCTGGTCATCACCGCGTGGTTCGTCTGGAACACTCTCGCCCCGGCGGGGCTGCGCTTCGACCCGTACACCTTCACCTTCCTCACCCTGGTCCTGTCGATCCAGGCCTCGTACGCGGCACCGCTGATCCTGCTGGCACAGAACCGCCAGGCCGACCGCGACCGGATCGCGCTGGACGAGGACCGCCGCCGGGCGACCATGCAGAAGGCGGACACCGAGTACCTCGCCCGCGAGATCGCGGCGCTGCGGATCGCGCTGGGTGAGGTGGCCACCCGGGACTTCGTCCGCTCGGAGCTGGCCCGGCTGGCCGAGGAACTGGACGAGGCGGCGCACCGCCGGCAGCGGCTGGAGCGCCGGCAGCGGGAAGGGCCGGGCATCCAGACCGGCGGTGACGGGCTGGAGGAGCCCCGCGACGAGGTGGACGGCGACCATGCCGGTGACGGGCGTCACGACGTCGAGGCGCCGCGGCGCCCGGAGAGCTGATCGACTCGCGCACACCCCGGTTACTGGCGCCGGTCGCGGAGGGCGACCGACGTAGCATTGCGGGCATGTCAGCTCCCGTCAGCACCGTCAACGACGCCGTCCAGGCCGCCCTGGCCACCGTCAACGACCCGGAGATCCGCCGGCCGATCACCGAACTCGGCATGGTCCGCTCCGCCGAGGTCGGCGACGACGGCGTGGTCCGGGTCGAGCTGCTGCTCACGGTCGCCGGTTGCCCGCTGAAGGACAAGCTGCGGACGGACATCACCGCCGCGGTGAGCGCGGTGAGCGGGGTCACCGGCGTCGAGATCGAGTTCGGCGTGATGAGCACCGAGCAGCGCCAGGGGCTCCAGGCGAAGCTGCGCGGTGGCGGCGCGACCGAGGAGCCGGTCATCCCGTTCGCTCAGCCCGGCTCCCGCACCCGGGTCTACGCGGTGGCCAGCGGCAAGGGCGGCGTGGGCAAGTCCAGCGTCACGGTGAACCTGGCCGCCGCACTGGCCGCCCGGGGCCTCTCCGTCGGCGTGGTGGACGCGGACATCTACGGGCACTCCGTGCCCCGGATGCTCGGCGCGGACGGCCGCCCCACCCGCGTCGAAGACATGATCATGCCGCCGCAGGCGCACGGCGTGAAGGTCATCTCGATCGGCATGTTCACCGCCGGCAACGCGGCCGTGGTCTGGCGCGGCCCGATGCTGCACCGCGCGTTGCAGCAGTTCCTCGCCGACGTCTACTGGGGCGACCTCGACGTCCTCCTCCTCGACCTGCCCCCCGGCACCGGCGACGTGGCCATCTCGCTGGCCCAGCTGCTGCCGAACGCCGAGATCCTGGTGGTCACCACCCCGCAGGCCGCCGCCGCCGAGGTGGCCGAGCGGGCCGGCGCGATCGCCCTGCAGACCCACCAGCGCGTGGTCGGCGTGATCGAGAACATGTCCTGGCTGGAGCTGCCGGACGGTTCCCGGATGGAGATCTTCGGGGCCGGCGGCGGCCAGACGGTGGCCGACTCGCTGACGCAGACCATCGGCGCGCAGGTGCCGCTGCTGGGTCAGGTGCCGCTCGACACCCGGGTCCGCGAGGCGGGCGACGACGGCAACCCGATCGTGCTCGCCGAGCCGGATTCCCCGGCGGCGAAGGCGCTGGGCCAGGTCGCCGACCGGCTCGCGCTGCGCCGTGAGTCGCTGCTCGGCAAGCCGCTGGGCCTCAAGCCGGCCGGCCGCTAAGCGGGTCGCCGCTGGCCGGCTGGGCGCTGGTCCGGCCGATCGCTGACCCGATCGGCCGCTGAGCCGGCCGATCGTCAGGTGACCTCGTCGTAGCTGGCGGCGCGCGGGGCCGGGGCGGCGGGAGGTGCCGACGAGGTGCCGGGCCGGCGCGGGTCCGCCGCGTTGGCGACGTCCTTGAGTTCGTTGTGCACACCGGTGACATCCGCCCGGAGGTCGTCGTAGACCCCCTGCAACGGCTTGCGGAGCGCCTGCTCGTCCTCCTCGCTGAGCAGGTGCTTGCGGATGAACGCCTTGGGGTGCAGATCCTCCAGCTGGATGTCGGTGCCCAGCTCCTTGCTCAGGTCGCTGGTGGCGCTGCGGGCCATGTTGCGAAGGTTGCGCACCATCCGCAGCCCGTCGCTGATCACCGCCGGCAGCCGGTCGCCGAAGATCAGCAACGCGAGCAGCAGCAGCGCTCCGACCTCCCACACGTTCAGATTCTCGAACACCCTCGGCCTCCTCCCCCGGCTACCGCAGCCAGAGTACGCACGTCGGCGGCCCGGCCAGAAGAGGGTGACGGGTCACTTCGCGTCCGCGGCGAGGGTCACCGAGGCGTTCTGCCGGGTGGAGCCCCGGCGGTACTCGACGGTCACCACCGAGCCGGGCGCGTGCTTGCGGACCAGGGCGATCAGGTCGGTCGGCTCGGTCATCGGGCGCCCGTTGAGCCTCAGGATCACGTCACCGGCCCGCAGCCCCGCACCGGCGGCCGGGCCGGACGGCTCGACCGTCGAGAGGCGTACCCCGGCGCCGCTCGTGCCCGAGCCGGGCCCGCCGACCTGAGCGCCGATCACCGTACGGCGAGCCTTGCCGGTGCCGATGATGTCCTGCGTGATCCGTTTCGCCTGATTGATCGGGATGGCGAAGGCGAGGCCGATGTTGCCGGCCTCCTGGCCGTCGGCGACCAGGGACTTGATCGTGGAGTTGACTCCGATGACCCGTCCCGCCGCGTCGACCAGCGGGCCGCCCGAGTTGCCGTGGTTGACCGCGGCGTCGGTCTGGATCGCGGCGTAGTAGCGCGTCGGGCCGCCCGGGTCGCCGGCGTGCATCGTCCGGTCCAGGGCGCTCACGATTCCCGCGGTGACCGTGTTCGCCAGCGACAGCGGTGAACCCATGGCCAGCACCGGGTCGCCCACGGCCAGCGCGTCGGAGTCGCCGAACTCGACCGGGCGCAGCCCACTGCGGGAGACCTTGATCACTGCGATGTCGGACTCCGGGTCCTGGCCCACCACCGTCGCCGCGGCCGAGCTGCCGTCGTTGAAGATCACGGATGCCTTACCGGTGCCGCCGGCGACCACGTGATCGTTCGTGATCACGTGCCCGTCGGCGCTGGCGATGAACCCGGACCCCTCGCTGGTGCCGCCCAGACCGGCCACCCGGACCGTGACCACGCTGGGCAGGACGCGCTCCGCGACCCCGGCCAGCGACTCCGGCGGGCGCTGGGCGAGCGTGGGCGCGGCACCGGGAGCCGCGCCGAGCACCGCACCGCCCGCACCGCCCCGGACGGCGAACGCGTAGCCGAGAGCGCCACCGAGCGTGCCGGCGAGCAGGGCGGCCATCAGCGGAATGAGCAGGATCTGGTGCAGCCGCGTCCGTCCGGGCGCATCCGGATCGGTGACCGGTTCCGGCTCGGTGCCGGCGATCGGTGCGGCCGGCAGCACCACCGCCGCCGGCGCGTACGGATCCCGCCACGGGTCGGCGAGCGCGTCGGACCACCACGGCGACGCGGCGCCGTGGCCGCCGTCGCCCGGTGTCGTCGGCGCGCCCGCCGACGGATGCCCGGGCCCCGGCTGTCCCGCCGGTGCCCCGCTCGCGCCGGGCCGGCGCCAGTCCCAGCCGTCGGTCACTCGGTGCCTCCCACACTCCGTCCCCCGGTATCCACCATCCGCGATCCGGCGCCGCCGGGGTGCGGTCGACGGGATACCGCTTCCAGGATTGCACGGATGCGCCGCGCGGGGTCAGCGGTTGTCACCGCGGGTGGATGCCCCGCTGCGCTCGTGGCAGACCACATCTAGAGTCACAGTGCCCACCCGCCCTGCGCATCATGCTCGTCGCCCGGAGGTGTCCCATCGCCACGGTCGCCGGTTCCGGCAGTTCGACGAACCCGGCCCTGCAGTTCGCCGAGTCGTACGTCACGGAGGACCTCGTGCTGCGGACCGCGCGCAGCCTCGCCCGCGAGGTCGGCCTCGACGCGGTCACACCGGGTGCGGGCGCCGCGTTGCGCCTGCTCGCCGCCGCGGGCAATGCCCGTGCGGTGGTCGAGATCGGCACCGGCACCGGTGTCAGCGGCGTGTGGCTGCTGCGCGGTATGCGCGCCGACGGGGTGCTCACCACCATCGACGTGGAGGTGGAGCACCAGCGGATCGCCCGGCGCATCTTCGCCGAGGCCGGTTTCGTCTCCGGCCGGACGCGGATCATCACCGGCCGGGCGCTGGACGTCCTGCCCCGGCTCGCCGACGGCGCGTACGACCTGGTCTTCGTCGATGCCGACGCGACCGGCTTCACCGCCTGCGTGGACGCCGCGCTGCGGCTGCTGCGGCCGGGGGGTGTGCTGGTGCTCAACGGTGCGCTCGCCGGTGGCCGGATCGGCGACCCGGCGGCCCGCGACGCGGAGACGGTGACCGTACGCGAGACGGTGAAGGCGATCCGCGAGTCGGAGCACTGGATCCCGGCGTTGCTGCCCGTCGGCCACGGGCTGCTGGCCGCGGTGCGCTGCTGAGGGACGGCCGGCGTCAGGACAGCGTCGCCAACCAGCGCAGCAGCCCGCGTACGCCCCAACCGGTCGCGCCCCGGGTCAGCTCGGCGTCGTCGCGCTCGCACCAGGAGGGCGCGGACATGTCGATGTGCAGCCACCGCTCGCGCAGGTCTCCGGTGAACTCCCGCAGGTAGAGGGCGGCCAGCACGGAGCCGGCGCCCTGCGTCGGGGCGCTGTGCAGGTCGGCCAGGTCGCTGCCGAGGTGCTCGACGTAGTCGGCGGGCAACGGCATCCGCCAGGCGAACTCGCCGGCGGCGTCGATGGCCGCCAGCAGATCCTTGGCGAGCTGGTCGTTGTCGCTGTAGAGGGCGCCGGTGCGGGTGCCGAGCGCCACCGCGTTGGCCCCGGTCAGGGTGGCCAGATCGATGAGCAGATCGGGTTCGAGCTCCCGGACGGCGTACGCCAGCGCGTCGGCGAGGACCAGGCGGCCCTCGGCGTCGGAGTTCGTCGTCTCGCTGGTCACCCCGCCGTAGTGTCGGACGATGTCGCCGGGCCGGAACGCGGCTCCGCTGACCATGTTCTCGGCCAGCGGGGCGAGCGTGGTGACCCGGACCGGCAGCCCCAGCGCCGCCGCGCCGAGGGTCGCCGCGACGACGGCGGCGGCCCCCGCCATGTCTTTGCGCATCAGCTTCATCGCCGGCACCGGCTTGATCGAGATGCCGCCGGTGTCGAAGGTGATGCCCTTGCCGACCAGCACCACGTGGGTACGGGCGTCCGCCGGATGCCAGTCCAGCTCGACCAGGCGTGGACCGCTGGCCGATCCGCCGCCGACGGCGAGGATGCCACCGAAGCCCTCGGCGGCCAGTTCCTGGGGCGCGCGGACCCGCAGCCCGAGCCCGGGCAACTCGGCGACGGCCTCGGCGACCTGGGCGGCGAACCACTGCGGGTTCTTGACCGAGGAGGGCATGTTGGTGAGGTCCCGGGCCAGGCGGGTCATCCGCGCGGTGGTCCGGGCCACCTCGACGGCCTGCTCGTACGCCCCGGGGACGGCGACCGCCAGGTCGACGCCGGCCAGCGCGGGGGCGTCGGCGTCGGCGCCCAGCCGGAACCGGTACGAACCCAGCAGCAGCCCTTCGACCAGGCCCCGCACCGCCTCGGACGATGCACCGTCCGGCATCGCTACTGTGATATGAGTCTCATCTCTTGCCGCCCGGGCCAGCGCCGCGCCACCCGCCCGCCAGGCGGCCTCGTCCCCTGCACCGACCCCGAGCAGCAGCAACCGGTCGGGGGTACGCCCGGGTCGCAGCTGCGCACGGACCTCGCCGGCACGGCCCTCGAACCGTGCCATCGGGATCAGCGCGGCCGCCTCGTCGGCGACCCCGTCGGGCAGCGTCACCCCGGTCTGGACCGGCTCTGCCGGTGCGTCGTCGGTGGCGCCCGGCCGCACGGGCAGGGCCAGGGTGTCGAGCCGGTCCGGCTCGGCGGTCAGACGGATGGCGAGCACGCGGAGCCGTACCTCCCGGGGAAGATCGCGGGGTGGGTGGCCCGCGCGATGGTGTGCAGGCCCTGAGTCACCGGCGGAACCGGTGACTCAGGGCTAGGCCTAGACGAATCGTCTGCGGCCGCGAGCGCCGCCGACGAACCACCATGATCAGCCGGCGGCCGCCTTCAGCGCGTCACCGAGAGCGGTCGCTTCGTCGGGAGTCATCTCGACGACGAGCCGGCCACCACCCTCCAGCGGGACCCGCATGACGATGCCCCGGCCCTCCTTGGTGACTTCCAGCGGACCGTCGCCCGTCCGCGGCTTCATCGCCGCCATGTTGTCTCCCCTCAGACCTACACCAGGGTCGGTGGGTTGCCCCACAGCCACTTCGCCATGACCACCCGCAACCTGCATGTGGGTGTCGACCAACGATTTTCCCTGATGAACACCGCCGGACCCAAACCGAAGCAGCATTGATGTAACAGCATCTAGCTTATCCCGAGACGGCCTGTCACAATGTGCGGTCATGCAGGCACGGTCGGCACTCTTCGACCTGTACGGCGACCACCTCCGGCCCCGGGGTGGCCGCGCACCCGTTGCCGCCCTGGTCAAGCTGCTGGCACCGCTCGGCATCGCCCCGCCCGCCGTGCGGACGGCGGTCTCCCGCATGGTGCGCCAAGGCTGGCTCGAACCGGTCAAACTGACGTCCGGGCCCGGATATTCGATCACACCGAAGGCGGCCCGCCGGCTGGACGAGGCCGCCTCCCGGATCTACCGCACCGGCCGGGTCACCTGGGACGGGCGCTTCGACCTGCTGGTGCTGGACGCGCCGAGCGCGCGCCGCGACCGCCAGCGGCTCGCCGCCAACCTGCGGTTCCTCGGCTACGGCACGCTGGACGAGCAGACCTGGGTGGCCACCCGCCCGGCCGAGGACGTCGACCTGCTGCTCAGCGAGGCGGGCGTGCGCTTCGAGCGGTTCAACGCCGCGCACGCCGCCGGCACGCCGGGCGCGATGGGCCTGGTCCGCCGGGCCTGGGACCTGGCCGAGATCGGTCGGGCGTACGAGCGGTTCGTCGCCGACCAGCGGACGCTGCTGACCGGCGTCACCGCCCGCAGCGGCGACGAGGAGGCGTACTCGGCCCGATTCCGGCTGGTGCACGCCTGGCGTACCTTCCTCTTCCGGGATCCGCAGCTGCCGCCGGCGCTGCTGCCCGAACGCTGGCCCGGCACCGCCGCGGCCGGCTTCTTCGACCGGCACGCCGCCCGGCTCCGGCCGGCCGCCGACCGCTACGTCGAGCAGTGCCTCGACGGCGGACACCGGATAGCCCGACAGAAGGGTCGCCACACGTGACCGAGCCGCTGCTCGTCGATCGCACCGACGCCGTCACCACCCTCACCCTGAACCGCCCGGCGGCGATGAACGCGCTCGACGTGGCGCTCAAGGAGGCGCTCCGGGACACCCTCGCCGAGCTGGAGTCCGACCGGAGCTGCCGGGCGGTGGTGCTCGCCGGCGCCGGTGCGTCGTTCTGCGCCGGTCAGGATCTGCGCGAGCACGTGAACACCCTCCAGGCCGGCGTCGGGAACCCGCTGGACACCGTCCGTGCGCACTACAACCCGATCGCGGCCCGGCTGGCCAGCCTGCCCAAGCCGGTGGTGGCCGCGGTCCGCGGGATGGCCGCGGGGGCGGGCGCCTCGCTGGCGTTCCTGGCCGACATCCGCATCGGCGGGCCGTCGACCAGCTTCCTGATGGCGTTCGCCAAGGTCGGGCTGGCCGCCGACACCGGCGCCTCCTGGACCCTGCCCCGGCTCGTCGGCCACGCCAAGGCCGTCGAGCTGCTGATGCTCGCCGAGCCGGTCCGCGCCGAGGAGGCGTGCCGGCTGGGACTGCTCAACCGGATGGTGGACGACGACGAGAGCGTGCTGCCCACCGCCCAGGAACTCGCCGCCCGACTCGCCGCCGGCCCGACCGTGGCGTACGGGGCGATCAAGCGCCAGCTCTCGGTGGCCGACGCCGGCACCCTGGCCGACGCGCTGGCCGCCGAGGCACAGGCCCAGACGATCTGCGGCGGGACCGCCGACCATCGCGCGGCCACACTGGCCTTCGTCGACAAGCAGAAGCCGGTCTTCGAGGGCCGCTGACCGTCGCCGAGCCGGGTCAGTCGTCCTCTTCCGGATCCTGGTTCGCCTCGGCGCCGAGCACGAACGCCTGCATGGCCAGCTCGTCGCCGGAGGGTGAGACGAAGGCGGGCAGCTCCCGGGGGCCGAGCTCCTGAACGTATGCCCAGAACAGCCGCACCGCCTCGGCCGGCGAGTCGGCCTCGATCGGCAGATCCAGGCTCACCAGCCAGTTGCGGCGCAGCGGCGCCGGGCCGAGCTGGTCGACCAGCGCGCGGAACGTCGCCGGGTCGAGCGCGGTGACCGGCCCGCCGAGGATCAGCGCGTCGGCCGGCACCGGCTCGTCGAAGGCCCGCCGGGTGTACGCCACCACCAGCGCGTCGGGCGCCCGGTCGGACTGCGGGTCGTCAGGATCCTCGGGGCGGCGAGCGGTCGGACCGGCGACCCGACCCACCGCCACCAGCCGGGGCGGCTCGTCGGCCAGCACCGCGACCTGATCATTGAAGCGGGGCAGGGCGACGCCGTCCAGGCCCGTCAACTCCAGTGTGTCGTGGTGGACGAGCCGCTCGGCGTCGTACCGTCCGGCGGGCAGGAGCACCGCCCAGGTGCGCGTGCCGTCCGCGTGGCTCGCCCCGTTCGCCCGGTGCGCGGTGTCGGTCGTCATGCCCTCATCCCATCACGCCCACCCCGGACGGCTCGACGTGGCAGCCTACGAGATGGTCGTCGACCATTCCGGTGGCCTGCATCAGCGCGTACGCCGTGGTCGGGCCGACAAACCGGAAGCCACGCTTCTTGAGCGCCTTGGCCATCGCCGTGGAGGCGTCGGTCAGCGCGGGCACGCCGGCCGAGGAGCCCGGTCGGGCCCGGCCGGGCGGCGGGGCGAACGACCAGAGCAGCGCCGACAGCCCCTCCGGCAGCTGCTGCGCGGCCCGGGCGTTGGCGATCGCCGCCT
Organism: Micromonospora sp. WMMD1082; assembly: GCF_029626175.1. Lineage (NCBI taxonomy): Bacteria > Bacillati > Actinomycetota > Actinomycetes > Micromonosporales > Micromonosporaceae > Micromonospora > Micromonospora sp. WMMD1082. The sequence continues at coordinate 1,439,033 of NZ_JARUBM010000002.1, forward strand.
CGATCTTGGCCCGGTTGCGGACGATGCCCGCGTCGGCGAGCAGCCTGGTCACCTCGGCCTCGCCGTAGCCGGCCACCGTGTCGATCCGGAAGTCGGCGAAGGCCGCCCGGAAGGCCGGCCGCTTGCGCAGGATGGTCAACCAGGACAGCCCGGACTGGAACGCCTCCAGCGTCATCCGCTCGTAGAGGGCGTCGTCACCGTGCAGCGGGCGGCCCCACTCGGTGTCGTGGTAGATGGCGTAGTCGGGGGTGCTCGCGCCCCAGCCACAACGGGCCAGCCCGTCGGCACCGATCACCAGTTCAGTCACGACATCCAGGCTAGGCGAGCCCTCCGACAGCCGGCCACCGCCGCAGCCGCGGTCAGGGTAGGCGGCCCTGCTCGACCTGGCGGGCGAACCTGCGCAGCGCCTGGGTGAGGCTGAACTTGGAGCCGGGCCAGAGCACCGGCCAGGCCACCCGCCCGGCCGGGCCGCCCGGCAGGTGGAACCATTCGTGCCAGACCACCTGGCTGCGGCCGCTCGCCAGCTGGGTGCAGCGCAGCACACCCGGGCCCCGCAGCAGCGTGCCGCAGTGCACCACGCCGATCTCGTACGGCGCGTCCACCCGGACCACCCGCATCCTGTCCCGGAGCACCGCCGGGCCGAGCGAGGTGACCGCCTCGACCAGGCTCCCCTCGCCGCCGTCGCCCTCGACCACCCGGACGGTGGTGAACGGGATCCAGTCGGACTGCCGCTCCCATGCCAGCAGGGCGGCGAAGACCCGCTCCGCGGGCGCGTCGACGATCACGGTGGCGGTGACCTCCCCGGCGCCGGGTTGGGCCGCCTCGCGTAGATCGTCGGCGCCGTCCGGGCCGCTCACGCCGACTCCGACCGGACCACCGGACCGCGCGGCCCGGCCTCCGGTGGCCCGGCATCGGCCGGCTCGTCACCCCCGGCCTGGCCGTTGCTCCCGGCCGGCTCCGCCACCGCGGTGTCCGGCTCCGCCACTGCCGCGTCCGGCTCCGCCACCGCAGTGTCCGGCTCCGCCACTGCGACTTCCGGCTCTGTCGCCGCCGCAGCCGTCGGCTCCGCCGCCCCGGCCGGCACGCCCGCGGCGTCCGTGCCCCCGGCTTCCGCCGTCGTGCCGACCCCCCCGGTCGGGACGGTGGCCGCTCCGGCGGACTGCTCGCGGGCCCGCCGCAACGCGTCGGCCTCGCTCGTCCGACCCTCCCGCAACGCGGCCACCTCGGCCTCCAGCACCCCGATCAGCTCCGTCTTGTAGCCGATGTCGTACGCCGCCCGGCGCATCGCCTGGTCGACCTGGGTCATCCGGTACCCGCGCAACGCGGTGTCGAAGCGCACCTCGCCCACATCCGACTCGCGCAACGGCCGGTCGCCGGGCAGCGGCACCGCGCGACCGTCCGCCTCGGCCGGCACCAGACCGGGATCCCGACCGGTGACCAGCACCGTAACGCCGAACACCACCGCCGCGACGGTGACCGCCACGACCAGCAGGAGCAGAAGCTGACCCATGCACTGATCGTGGCACGCCGAGCGGAACCGAGCGACCCCACCCGGCGCGGCGTACCGGACGGGGCACCCGGCCAGCGACCGGATAGCGTCACCCTGGCGGCGGCGTGATCGGCCGGCGGCGTACGGCGATGGAGGAGGCGGCGTGGCCGGGGTGCTGCGGCTCGGAGGTCGAACGTTCGGCGCCCACGACCTGGTGGTGATGGCGATCGTCAACCGGACCCCGGACTCGTTCTTCGACCGGGGCGCGACGTACCACGCCGACAGTGCCCTGCGGGCGGTGGAGCGCGCGGTCGACGAGGGTGCGGACATCGTCGACATCGGCGGGGTGAAGGCCGGGCCGGGTGCCGAGGTGGACGTCACCGAGGAGATCCGTCGCACGGTCGGCACCATCGCGGCCGTCCGGGCCGCCTTCCCGGCGGTCGTCATCTCGATCGACACCTGGCGCGCCGAGGTCGCGGTGGAGGCGGTGGCGGCCGGCGCGGACCTGCTCAACGACACCTGGTCGGGCGCGGATCCGGCGCTGGCGCGGGTCGCCGCGCAGACCGGAGTCGGGCTGGTCTGCTCGCATGCCGGCGGGCTCAGCCCGCGGACCAGGCCGCACCGGGCGGCCTTCGACGACGTGGTGGCCGACGTGGTCACGACGGTGACCGGGCTCGCCGAGCGCGCGGTGTCGCTGGGCGTACGCCCCGACGGGATCCTCATCGACCCGGCGCACGACTTCGGCAAGAACACCCGTCACTCGCTGGAGATCACCCGGCGGCTCGGTGAGCTGGCCGCCACCGGCTGGCCACTGCTGGTCGCGCTGTCGAACAAGGACTTCATCGGCGAGACGCTGGACCTGCCGGTCGCCGAGCGGCTGGAGGGAACACTCGCCGCGACGGCGGTCTCGGCCTGGCTGGGCGCTCGGGTGTTCCGGGCCCATCAGGTGCGCCCGACCCGCCGCCTGCTGGACATGGTCGCCGCCATCCAGGGCCACCGCCCGCCCACGCTCACCCGCCGCGGGCTTGCCTAAGGGTGACCGGGTCAGGTCCAGCGCAGGATGTTGCGCCGCCAGGCGTAGAGCAGGCCGAGGGCGAGTACGCCGACGAAGATCGCCATCTCCACCACCGTGACCAGCCCGAATCCGGGCCGGTCGAAGACCACCGCCCAGGGGAAGAGGAACACCGCCTCGACGGCGAACAGGACGTAGAGGTAGGCGTAGACGTAGTAGCGGATCTGCATCTGTGCCCAGTCGCCACCGACCGGGTCGATCCCGCATTCGTAGCTGGCGCGCTTGCCGGGTGGGTCGGCCGGGCGGGCGGGCCGCAGCACCCGGTTGGCCGAGAACGCGACCACGAGGAAGAGGACCCCGGCGAGCAGCAACAGCCCGAGCGTCGCGTACGAGCCCAGGTAACCGGTCACGGTCGATCAGCGTACCGGCCCGGTGGAGACGCCGCCGCGTCGCGAACCTATTTCCACCTGGGACTAGTGTCCCAGGGCAACTTCCGACCAACATGGGATCACCACCACCAGCACCGGAGGATCCATGGTCCGTCTGCACGGACGACCGGCCAGGCCGACGACCGGCTGGCGTCGCGCCGTGGCGTCCGCCCTCGCCATCGGCCTGGCGACCGGCGCCGCGGTCGCGGTGCTGCCGGGCGCGGCGGCAGCCGTGCCGCCGGTGAGTGGGGAAGCCGAGCCGGGCCCGTACCACCCACCCGCCGAACCGACGGACGAGCCCGAGCCCACGTCGCCTCCGCCCACGGTGGAACCCCCGGTCGAGACGAGTGCGCCGCCAACACCGTCGGCGTCGCCCACGCCGAGCGCCACCACGGCCGCGCCGGCGCCGAGCAGCGGCCCGCCCGCCGTCACCCCGCCCCGGCCCACGTACTCCCCGCCGGTCCGGCCGCCCGGCCCGACCCTCGCGCCACCCGTCTCGGCCGGGGTCCGGGTCACCACCGGCGATATCACGCTCCCCGCCGGTTACTGGAAGGCCGCCAGCACGGTGACCACCCTGCAGGTCACCGTCACCAACACGGGCTCGGCGAGCGCCGGTATCCGGCTCACCTACCGCCTGCCGCCGGGAATCGCCGACGCCGGCACGCACGGTTGCGCCGCCGCCGGGAACCGGGAGTACCGCTGCGCCCAGTGGACGGCGGCGCCGGGCGCGCGGTTCAGCACCCGGTTGCGGGTACGGGTCGACGGCGACGCCTGGCGCGGGATGCCGCTGGCCGGATCGGTGCGGGTGACGGCCACCGGCGCAGCCGGGACCGCCAGCGACGACGAGGGCTTCGCCGTGCTCTTCCCGCCCGGCCCACCCGCGCCCGGGATCACCATGCGGGCCGGCGAGGTCACCTTCGACGTCGATGGCGCCGGTGCCGCGCTCACCCTCCGGCTGGGCAACACCGGTCGGGTCGACGCCACGGGTCGGGTCGACGTGGTGCTGCCCGCCGGGATCACCGTGCCGGCACCACCGGCCGGCTGCGCCGCGACGGCGGCGACGCGTACCCGGTGCGACCTCGGGTCCGTTCCGGCGGGGCGTACCGCGCACCTGCGGTTGCCGCTGGCCGCGACGCCGCAGGCCCGCCGCGACGCGCCGCTCTCCGGCGCGGTGATCGGTCGGCTCGCCCCCCGGAACGGCACCAGCCAACGGATGCAGCTCAGCTTCCGGATCACCGCGGTGGCGCCGGAGGAGCCCGCGGTGTTGCCGCCGCCCGCACCGGTGGACGCACCGAGCGTGCGCCCGGCCGGGGCCGCGCCCGACGGCCGCGACGGACTGACGCCAGCACAGCGGCGGGCGGTGTTGCTGAGTGCGGTCTCGGTGCCACTGACGGTGCTCGTCCTCGGGCTGGTCATCGCGTTGCGCCGCCGGGCTACCGCACCGGACAGCGTGGCCGGCGAGGTCATCGGGTCGGCGCAGCCGGAACACCGCACACCAGCGGAAAACCCGACCGGCGCCCGGCCGGCACCGGAGGGCGGGATCTGGTTCCGACCCGGCAGGCCAGCCAGATCGCGCGACCGGCCGGGCTGGGACGCGCGGTGATCTGGATTACGGCGAGCCGGGCGAAACATCGCAAGGGACCATATAAACCCTCACATTTCGATCCCAGTCGGCGGACCTCCGGGGCTGGCACGGCCCCGAACCGACGTAGGCTCTCGGGTGAGGAATGACAGGCGGGCCGGACGTTCACGGACGGCCGGTACAGCGGCGCGTCAAGGAGGTCTCGTGGCCGGGCAAGGCGGGGTCACCATCCAGTTCAGCCGGCCGCGCCACGGCGCGCAGCGAAGCGAGGTACGGCCGTGACCAAGCAGATCCGCCAGCTGGAACGGGTGGTCATCCGATTCGCCGGCGACTCCGGCGACGGCATGCAGCTGACCGGGGACCGGTTCACCTCCGAGACCGCGCAGTTGGGCAACGACATCTCCACGTTGCCCAACTTTCCCGCCGAGATCCGCGCTCCCGCCGGCACCCTGCCGGGTGTGTCGAGCTTTCAGGTGCACTTCGCCGACTACGACATCCTCACGCCCGGCGACGCGCCGAACGTGCTGGTCGCGATGAACCCGGCGGCACTCAAGGCGAACCTCGCCGACCTGCCGCGCGGGGCCGACATCATCGTCAACACCGACGAGTTCACCCGGCGCAACCTGGCCAAGGTCGGCTACGCGAGCAGCCCGCTCGACGACGACACGCTCGACGGCTACGCGGTGCACCCGGTCGCGCTGACCTCGATGACGATCGGGGCGCTCGCCGACCAGGATGTGTCCAAGAAGGACGCCGAGCGGGCCAAGAACATGTTCGCCCTCGGCCTGCTCAGCTGGATGTACTCCCGGCCGTACGAGTCGACCCTCCGGTTTCTGGAGCGCAAGTTCGCCAAGCGGCCCGAGCTGGTGGCGGCCAACATCGCCGCGTTCAAGGCCGGCTGGAACTTCGGCGAGACCACCGAGGACTTCGCCGTCCGGTACGAGGTGAAGCCGGCCAAGATGCCGCCCGGCACCTACCGGAACATCACCGGCAACGCCGCGCTCTCGCTCGGCCTGGTCGCCGCCGGGGTCCGCTCGGGCCTGCCGGTCTTCCTCGGTGCGTACCCGATCACTCCGGCCTCGGACATCCTGCACGAGCTGAGCAAGCACAAGCGGTTCGGCGTGACCACCGTGCAGGCCGAGGACGAGATCGCCGCGATCGGCGCCGCCCTCGGCGCGTCGTACGGCGGCGCGTTGGGCGTGACCACCACCAGCGGCCCCGGCGTGGCGCTCAAGGGCGAGACGATCTCCCTCGCGGTGGCGCTGGAGCTGCCGCTGCTCATCGTCGACGTGCAGCGGGCCGGGCCCTCCACCGGCATGCCGACCAAGACCGAGCAGGCCGACCTGAACATGGCGCTGTTCGGCCGGCACGGCGAGGCGCCGGTGGCGGTGATCGCGCCGAAGTCACCGTCCGACTGCTTCCACGCCGCGCTGGAGGCGGCGCGGATCGCGCTGACCTACCGCACCCCGGTGATCCTGTTGTCGGACAACTACGTCGCCAACGGCTCCGAACCGTGGCTGCTGCCCGAGGTGGAGTCCCTGCCGGACCTGCGCGTCGAGTTCGCCACGCAGCCCAACGGCGAGGACGGCACGACCTTCCTGCCGTATCTTCGCGACCCGCAGACGCTGGCGCGGCCGTGGGCCGTCCCGGGCACCCCGGGGCTGGAGCACCGCATCGGCGGGCTGGAGAAGGCCGACAAGACCGGCGACATCTCGTACGACCCGGCGAACCACGACTACATGGTGCGGACGCGGGCCGCCCGGATCGAGACGATCCCGGTGCCGGACGTCGAGGTGGAGGACCCGGACGGCGACGCCCGGGTGCTGGTCCTCGGCTGGGGCTCGACGTACGGCCCGATCGGTGCCGCCTGCCGGGCCCTGCGCCAGCGCGGGCTGCCGATCGCGCAGGCGCATCTGCGGCACCTCGCCCCGCTGCCGGCCAACCTGGGTGCGATGCTGGGCTCCTACGACCGGGTGGTCATCCCCGAGATGAACCTCGGCCAGCTCGCCCACGTGATCCGGGCCCGCTACCTGGTCGACGCGATCGGCTACAACCAGGTCCGCGGCCTGCCGTTCACCGCCGCCGAGCTGGAGACGATGCTGGAAGAGGTCCTGAAGAATGTCTGAGCCCGTCGCCCTCAAGCTCACCACCAAGGACTTCAAGTCCGACCAGGAGGTGCGCTGGTGCCCCGGTTGCGGCGACTACGCGATCCTCGCCGCCGTCCAGCAGTTCATGCCGGAGCTGAACATCCCCCGGGAGAACATCGTCTTCGTTTCGGGGATCGGCTGCTCGTCGCGCTTCCCGTACTACATGAACACCTACGGGATGCACTCGATCCACGGGCGGGCTCCGGCGATCGCCACCGGCCTGTCCGTCTCCCGGCCGGACCTGTCGGTCTGGGTGGTCACCGGTGACGGCGACGCGCTCTCCATCGGTGGCAACCACCTGATCCACGCGCTGCGCCGCAACGTCAACCTCAAGATCCTGCTGTTCAACAACCGGATCTACGGCCTGACCAAGGGGCAGTATTCTCCCACCTCCGAGGTTGGCAAGATCACGAAGTCGACGCCGGTCGGTTCGGCCGACGCGCCGTTCAACCCGCTGTCGCTGGCGCTCGGCGCGGAGGCCACCTTCGTCGGCCGGACCATCGACTCCGACCGCAAGCACCTCCAGTCGGTGCTGCGCGCCGCCGCCGAGCACGAGGGCTCGGCCTTCGTGGAGATCTACCAGAACTGCAACATCTTCAACGACGGCGCGTTCGAGCAGCTCAAGGAGCCCGGCACCCGGGACGACTACCTGATCCGGCTGGAGCACGGCCAGCCGATCACCTTCGGCTCCGACGGCCAGTTCTGCGTCGTGCACCCGCCGGGTGGCTTCGGCCTGGAGGTACGCGACACCGCGTTGACGCCGGCGGAGGAGATCGTCGTGCACGACGCCGGCGTCGCCGACCCGGCATACGCGTTCGCGCTGTCCCGGCTGCCCGGGTTCGACCTGCGCAACACCCCGATCGGTGTCTTCCGTTCGGTGCGCCGCCCGTCGTACGACAGCGTGGTGCAGGGGCAGCTGAACGACGCCCGGGCCACGGTGACCGAGAGCCCCGAGCGGCAGCTGGCCGACCTGCTGGGCAGCGGCGACACCTGGACGATCGTCGGCTGACGCGTACTCACCGGCACGCGGAGGGCGGGCCGTTCCGTCGCGGAACGACCCGCCTTCGCATGCTGGCAGGGCCCCGTGCCGGTCAGGCCGCCGCCGGGATCGGCGCCCATAGCTCGTCGATGGCCCGCTCGGCCGCGGAGAGGCTCTCCTCGTGCAGCGGGACCAACTCGGCCATGGCGGGTACGACCGGGGCGAGCGTGAGCTCGGCGGCGATGAAGCGCGGCGCCAGGCCGGTCTGCGAGAGGCCGTGCGGCAGCCAGGTCTCCGCGTGGTCCCAGCCCTCGCGCGGGGTGCCCGCGCCGTAACCGCCGCCCCGGGACGTGACCACGACGAACTGCCGGTCACCGAGCAGCCCGGCGCCGGTCTCCGGGTCGTACGACAGGCCGGGTGCGATGAGCAGGTCGACCCAGGTCTTCACGCTGCTCGGCACGCCGTAGTTGTAGAGCGGAAGGCCGAGCAGGACGGCGTCGGCCCGCTTCACCTCGTCCACCAGTTCCTCGCTCAGCTCCCAGGAGCGGCGCTGCTCCGGGGTGTGCTGCTCGGCCGGCACCATCCGCGCCAGGCCACCGGCCTCGTCGATGTGCGGCAGCGGATCCCTGCCCAGGTTGCGGTAGGCGACCGTGCCGCCGGGGTGAGCAGCCTGCCAGACGGCGGCGGCGCGGGCGGTGAGCCGCCGGCTGACCGACTGCTCCCCCCGGATGCTCGAGTCGATGTGCAACAGGTGCGGCATTGGATAATCCTCCACAGATCGTTTGTGTAACGCCAACCATTTATACCAGGGTAATGTTTCGCCCCGTTGGGTAAACTGGGTCACATGTCTTCCGGGCCGGCCGCACAGACGGAGCGCCGTTCCGGCGCGCTGCTCGACTACCTGGCCCGGCGAATGCGGCTCCGGTCGGAGTCGGTGTTGGCGCCGCTCGGCCTGCGCCCCCGGCATCTCGTCGCGCTCACCGTGCTGCGGGACGCGGGCGACACCAGCCAGCAGGGGCTCGCCAGCACCCTGCAGATCGACAGCACCAACATCGTGGGCCTGCTCAACGACCTGGAGACGGCGGGGCTGGTCGAGCGGCGACGCTCACCCGAGGACCGCCGACGGCACGTGGTGAGCCTCACCGCGGCCGGCGTGACCCGCCTCGACGAGGCCGAATGCGCCCTGGCCGGCGTCGAGGACGAGGTCCTCGGCGCGCTCGACCAGGCCGAGCGCGACACGCTCTACGACCTGCTGCGGCGGGCGACCAGCGAGACACCGGCGAGTTGTGCGGCAGCGGCCGGGCAGGACCCGGACGCCCTCTGTTGACCCGCGATCATCCGGTCAGGGCAGGGTGTTCGCCGCGGGTCGGTCGTCACGGACGTGCACCAGCATGTCGCCGGTCTCGACGACCGCGCCCGCCCGGTCCGCCAGGGTGACCACCTTCCCCCGCCGCACCAGTGCGATGACCAGCGTGTCCAACTCGCGCGGGTTCCGACCCACCTCGTGACGTTCGGCCGAGCGCATGGCCAGCGCCATGCCCTGACCGGGGGTCAGCAGATCCTCCACCACGTCGATCAGCGGCGGGGCCGAGGTCGACAGGCCCAGCAACCGGCCGGCAGTCGCCGAGGAGACGATCACATGATGCGCACCGCTCTGCTTGAGCAGCGGGGCGTTCTCCGCCTCCCGGGCCGCGGCGATGATCCGGACCTGACCGGCGGTGAGCTGACGTACGGTCAACGCCACCAGCACCGAGGCGTCGTCGCTGTCGGTCGCGATGATCACCGCCTTGGCGGTGCGCACATGCGCCTGGTTGAGCACGGAGGATCGGGTGGCCGACCCCTCGATGGCGACCAGACCGTTCGAGGTGGCCTGGCGCAGCGCCGGGCCGTGCCGCTCCACGACCACGATCCGGGACCTGTCCAGCCCGTTCTCCATCAGCGCGGAGATCGCACTGCGGCCCTTGGTGCCGTAACCGCAGATGATGACGTGGTCCTTCACTTTTCTCTCCCACCGGTGCAGGCGACGGCCGGTCCGGTACTGCTCGGTGAGCACCTCGAGGGTGGTACCCACCAGAATGATCAGGAACAGCACCCGCGCCGGGGTGATGAACAGGACGTTGATCAGCCGAGCTTCCTCGCTGACCGGCACGATGTCGCCGTATCCCGTGGTGGAGAGCGAGACGACCACGTAATAGAAGCTGTCGAGCAGGGTGATGCCGTCCTCGTTGACGTCACGGTAGCCGTCGCGGCCCAGATAGACCACCGCCACCACGGCGAGCACCAGCCCGACGGCGGCGGCCAACCGTAGGCTCAGCGCGCTGAGCGGGCCTCGCCGCTGCGCGGGAAAGTGAATCACCGCAGGGCCTGCCCCGGCTCCGTCGACTGCACGACCACAAGATAGCCCCTGCACCGGAATCCGCACGGCGGACTCCGGCGGCCAGCACGTCGCCACGCCCACCGCCGGGCAGCGTGAGCGGCGACGGCCGGGCATGATGGGAGGGTCAGCCAGGACCGGCGAGAGCGAGGCCGCGCATGTCGTTGCTGCGACGGGTGATCGGCGCGGTGCTGCGCCGGGAGCGTCAGCGCCAGGGCCGCACGCTGCGGGAGGTCGCCCACGCCGCCGGAGTTTCCGTGCCGTACCTGTCCGAGGTCGAGCGTGGGCGCAAGGAGGCCTCCTCCGAGGTGCTCGCGGCGATCTGCCGGGCCCTCGGTCTCTACCTCTCCGACCTGCTGGAGGAGGTCCGCGACGAGCTGCGGCGGGTCGAGCGCCGGCTGCCGGCCGCGCCGCAGGGCGGCCGCGTCCCCGGCACGCGGCACGGCGCTCCGGCGGTCACACCCGCCGGACGCGGTACGGACGGGTCCGCACATCCCGTCGCTCGCCTCCACGGTGTCGGCTTCGGCACCGGGTCGGGCGTGACCGGCCGGCGCGGCGGGCACGGACTGACCGGCAACGGACTGGCCGGTGACCGGCTGGCCGGCTACCTGGTGACCGGCGGTGGGCCCGGATCGGCCGGGCCGGCCAGTGGTGGGCTCGGCTCGGCCGGGTGGGCCGGCGGGTTCGCGGCGTTCGAGATCAGCGGCAGCCTGACCAGCAGCGGGATCAGGGCGGTCGGGTGGACCGACTCGACCGTCCCCCTCGACGCGATCGCCCGAGGCTCGCTGCTGCGTGGCCCGTCGCTCGGCCGACGGTCCGGCGATCCCGCACGCCGGGTCAGGAGGCGGATGCGATCCGCCCGGCGAGCCCGGGTACTGACCCGCTCCCGCCCCGGCGGCCCTTCCGGACACGGCCCGCGTTCCGGCCCACGTCCCCTCGGCCGCGTCGTAGCCTTCGTCCGGACCGTCACCCACTCGGCCCACGCCCGGTAGCTCGGGCCTGCCACGGTTTGCGGCAAGTCGGGCTATCGTGCCGGCGGGAGGGCCCCACTTCCCGCATGTTGCGACCTCAGCCGGCCGGAACCCGGGCCAGCAGTGGGTGGGGGCCGGCCCGGCTGGTCGTCGCTGTTCTGCCGTGGGCGGATCTGCCGGGGGCAGAAACGCTGGGTCAGGACCGGCAGCCCGGCGCAGGCTGAGGGAGCCGGTCCCCGGGCTGCTCGATGTCGCCCGCCGGCGGGTGGAGGTTGACGCCATGATCACGATGCTGGACGACGGACAGCGGACCTTCGGCGACCAGGTGTTCGAGCGGCTGTTGCGGGAGCGGATCGTCTTCCTCGGCAGCGAGGTGACCGACGAGATCGCCAACCGGATCTGCGCGCAGATCCTGCTGCTCGCCGCCGAGGATCCGGAGCGGGACATCACCCTCTACATCAACTCGCCCGGCGGCTCGGTGAGCGCGGGGATGGCGGTCTACGACACGATGCGCTTCGTCCGCAACGACGTGGCCACGCTGGCCCTGGGGCTCGCCGGCTCGATGGGGCAGTTCCTGCTCTGCGCGGGCACGGCCGGCAAGCGGTACGCGCTGCCGCACGCGCGGATCCTGATGCACCAGCCCTCCGGCGGCATGGGCGGTACCGCCTCCGACATCACCATCCAGGCGGAGAACATGTTGCACGTGAAGCGGACCATGCAGGAGTTGATCGCCCAGCACAGCGGGCGCACCCTGGCCGAGATCCAACAGGACTGGGACCGGGACCGCTGGTTCACCGCCGAAGACGCCCGTGCCTACGGCCTGATCGACCAGGTAATAACCGCCGCCACCCAACTCCCCACCCCCTAACCCGCCCCTTCCCGCCCGGAACGCGTGGTTAGGCCGACGCGCGGGCGTCGTAGCGGAGGCGGGCGGCTTCCACCTCGGCAAGGTGATCGGTGGCCCAGGCTTCCAGGCCGGCAAGGAGCGTCAGCAGGCTGCGGCCGAGGCCGGTCAGCTCGTAGTCGACCCGGAGCGGCACCGCGGCGTGCACCGTCCGGGTGACCAGGCCGTCGCGCTCCAGCCCGCGCAGGGTCTGGGTGAGCATCTTCTGGCTCACCCCGTCGATCCGCCCGGCCAGTTCGCCGTACCGCTTGGGACCGGCGGCGAGGGTGAGCACCACGAGCACGCTCCACCGGTCGCCGATCCGGTCGAGCACCTGGCGGCTACCGCACCTGCGGTTGTACAGATCTGGCGTCACCTCTTTACTCTCCATCAGAAAGTCGCGCACTTCAAGGTGCCTACTCTCCGGAGGGAAGTGTCGGTGCGGTGTTCGGAGTTGACGCCGACGTCAGGCAGCTTTCCCGGAAGGAGCACCACCCATGTCCATCGTCGTCACCGGCGCCACCGGGCACCTCGGCCGACTCATCGTCACCTCCCTGCTGGAGCGGGGCGTACCGGCCGCCGAGATCGTGGCGCTGGGCCGGGACACCGGCCGGCTGGCCGACCTGGCCGGACGCGGCGTCACCGTCCGGCAGGCCGACTACGACGACCCCGACTCGCTGCGGGCCGCCCTCGCCGGCGCCGAGAAGCTGATGTTCGTCTCCGGCAGCGAGGTGGGCCGACGGGTGGCCCAGCACCGCAACGTGGTCGCCGCCGCCGGGGAGGCCGGCGTCGGGCTGATCGTCTACACCAGCATCGCGAAGGCGGACACCTCCAGCCTCATCCTCGCCACCGAGCACCGGGCCACCGAGCAGGAGATCGTCGCGTCCGGGCTGCCGTACGTCTTCCTGCGCAACAGCTGGTACCTGGAGAACTACCTCCCGCAGCTGCCCGCGTACCTGGAACACGGGGTGGTGGGGGCGGCGGGTGACGGCCGCATCAGCGCCGCCACCCGCGCGGACTTCGCCGAGGCCGCCGCCGCGGTGCTGACCGGAGACGGTCACACCAACCAGGTGTACGAGCTGGGCGGCGACTCCTTCACCCTGGCCGAACTCGCCGCGGAGGTGGCGCGGCAGAGCGGGCGCGAGGTGGGCTACACCGATCTGCCGGTGGCGGCGTACGTCGAGGTCCTGGTCGGGGCCGGGCTGCCCCAGGGGTACGCGGAGGTGCTGGCCGACGGCGACCGGGGCGCCGCCGACGGTGAGCTGCACGTGGCGAGCGACGACCTGACCAAGCTCATCGGACGCGCACCGGCAACCCTCGCGGAGGCGATCCGCGCCGCGCGCTGAGGTCCTGGCGGCGGCGCGCTGACGCTATGCTCGGGATCCTCTACAGAGGAGCATGATGCGCGCCGCCTTCTTCTTCCGTGGCAACGTGTGGTTGACCGGGCTGTCGGGGCTGGCGCTCGGCGTGCTGGTCGGCGTGGCCGTATTCGCCGCGGGTCAGTTGACCGGGTGGCGGCTGGCGGCGCTCGTCGGTGGGTTCGTCGGTCTGGTGCTCGCGCCGATCTTCCGCGCCTACTCGGCGGCCGGCGTGGAAGTTCGGGACATCAAGGTGCGGGTTCCGCAGCTCGGTGAGGCGTCCATCGTGCTCCAACAGGACACCCGTGCGCAGGCGTACCGGCTCTACGTCGAGCTGAGCAGCCGGGTGGCGACGACGCCCCTGCCACCCGGGACCGGCCTGGTGGAAGACGCCATGAAGTCCCTGTACGCGCTGTTCACGGTCACCCGTGAGGTGATCACCACCGCGCCCCCGGCCAAACGACGTCGGGGGCCGTCGGTGCTGGATCTGGGCCTGCGGATGCTCAACGTCGAGCTGAGGCCGTTCCTGTCCTACTGGTGGCCCACCTTCGTGCGGTGGCGGGCGGCGCACCAGACCGCGATCGAGGACGAGTGGCCGGACAACGCTCGCTTCCGCGCCGAACTCGCCGCGCTTCAGCCCCGGATGCGGGAGTTCATGCATGCCTTCGCCCGGCTGGCGGAGTTGAGCGACGAGCAGGTCACCATCACGTGGCCGCAGGACGTCGATCTTCCTGAGCAGCGCCGGCCCGCCGATGGCACCGCCCGACACCCGGACCGGTCGCAGGAGCAGCCGTAGCCGGCACGTCGAGTCGTCACGGCGGGGCGTTGGTGCCGGACAGCCCGGCCAGCTGTTGCGCGGCCCGGGTCATCGGCTCACGGAGCGCGATCAGCTCGGTACGTAGCTGCGGCGCCATCGGCCACGCGCGCTCGTGCTGCCAGATCCCCACCGGCGGGGTGCGCTGCTCCTCGTACGCCGCCAGTTCGGTGTGCCACCGGAGCAGGAACGGGCGCAGCACGTCGTTGAGCAACTCCACCGCGATGTTGTGGACGGCCGCCGCATCCGGGCCGTGCCGACGCAGCGTGGTCCTGGTCGTGTCGAACAGTTGGTGCAGCGAGTTGAGCGCCTCGCGGAGCAGACCCTCGCGTTCACCCAGGGACTGCACGCCAACCCGGGTGGTCAGCTCGATCTGCAGGTCGAAGGCTGCCGCCCGTTCGGCGGCGGACCCACGCGGCCCTGCGGGCAGCCCGCGTACCTGCGGCTCGTCAAGATCCATGACCGCCGCCACACCGGGGTAGCTTCCCCGGGTGGTGAGCACCGTCGCGGCCAGGCCGGATGGCGCGAACAGTCGACGTACGGCCTGGCAGGGAAGGTCGGCGGGCACGCCATCGACCACCCAGAGGCAGGGCAGTTCCCGACCGCGCAGCATGATCGCCAACCCGTTCAGGCAGTCGTCCAACGACAGCGCCGTGGGTACGCCCAGCGCGGCACAGACGGAGCGCAACTGGTCGGCGTACGCCCCCATCGGGTCGGCACGCCCGTCGAGGTCCATCCAGAAGACCCCACCCGGGAAGGCCGCGGCAAACCGGATGGCGTACTCCTCGACCAGGGTCGTCTTCCCGGTGCCCGGACCACCTCGCAGAATGACCGTCGCCGGCCGGCCGCGACCGGTCAACAGCGGCGCCACGTGCGGATGCAACGCGCTGTGCAGCCGCCACAGATGCGGAATACGCCCGACGAAGTCCGGCGTCCCACTCCGCGGCGGGGCCGGCAGCCACAGGGCCGGCGTCAGCATCTCCACCCGGCCCATCGGAGTATCCAGCCGACGCACGTGCGCCGCCACCTTCGCCGCGAGAACGGCCGGTGCGGCTGAGGCCGGCCCCGCGAGCCCGTGCCGAGCGTCCCGCAGTTCCACGGGATGGATGTGCTCGGCGCCGGCCTCCGGGTTCACCACCAGCACCCGCCGGTACACATCGCCCTCGCGCTGACCCGCCAGATAGGCCGCCGTCAACTCCCACTGGCACGCCCGACGCCGTGGGTAGTACTCCGAGTAGACCGCCAACAACACGGACGAAGCGGCAAGCTCCCGGTTGATCGTGCGACTGATGCTGGCGAAGTCATCGACGACCGCCTCGTCTACGAATACCCGCAGGCCGCGATCCCGCAGGGCGGCCACGATCGGATCCGCCACCGCATGATCATGCCGGGCATAACTGACGAAGACGTCCCATCCCGGCTCCCGGCTCCCGGCTCCCGGCTCCCGGCTCCCGGCTCCCGGCTCCCGGCTCCCGGCTCCCGGCTATTTAACGATTGGGCTGCCGTTGTCGTTACCTGGTCCATATGCCCTTTTTGGTCACAATCACAGATCAGCGCGCAGCCCAAGCCGGCCACGCCGTGAGTGTATGCCCGGACCCAGGCTGGCCGGCACCGGAGCACCGGCAGGCGACGACCGTGCCACCGGCGTACGAAGATAGTGGAGGAAGTCTCCGCGGAGCGTGTCGGAGAGGACAGCCAACGACGACAGGAGATGAGCCCGGTGGCGCAGTACTTCCTGGACGCATGACCGATCTCGACGAGGTGATCACCAGGGTCCACCGCGAGGAGTGGGCCCGGATGGTCGCGACCCTGGCCAGGCGATTCGGGGATCTCGACATCGCCGAGGAGATGACCGCCGAGGCGTTCGCGACCGCCATCGAGCGTTGGCCGGGCGACGGCGTCCCCCCGAATCCCGGCGCGTGGCTCACCACCACCGCCCACCGCAAGGCCATCGACCGGCGCCGGCGCGAGGCCAGGCGCGAAGACAAGCACCGGGAGGCGCTGATGCTGTCCGGCACCTCCGAGCCGCTCGGCGCCATCGACGACGATCGGCTCCGTCTCGTCTTCACCTGCTGTCACCCCGCCCTCGCCGTCGAGGCACGGGTTGCGCTGACCCTGCGGTTGGTCGGCGGGCTCACCGTAGCCGAAATCGCCCACGCGTTCCTGGTGCAGGAGACCACCATGGGCCGGCGGATCACCCGGGCGAAGGCGAAGATCAAGGCGGCGAAGATCCCCTACGGCGTACCGTTACGGGAGGATCTCCCGGCCCGGGTCACCGGGGTGCTCACCGTCCTCTATCTGATCTTCAACGAGGGCTACCTGGCCTCGAACCCCGAGAAGGAGGCGGTCCGCGGCGACCTGACCGCCGAGGCGATCCGGCTGTCCAGGCTGCTCCGTGACCTGATGCCGGCGGACGGCGAGGTCGTCGGGCTCCTGGCGCTGATGCTCCTGACCGAGGCCCGCCGGGCCGCGCGGGTATCGGCGAGCGGTCAGCTCGTCACCCTCGATGAGCAGGATCGCGGCGCGTGGGACCGCGAGCTGATCGCCGAGGGTCACGCCCTGGTCCGCGCGCGTCTCGCCTGCGGCCAGGCGCCGGGCCGCTACCAGATCCTCGCTGCGATCAACGCCCTGCACACCGACGCCCGCGACGTCCGCGCCACCGACTGGTCGCAGGTCATCGCGCTCTACGACCAGCTGATCCACGTCGACCCCTCGCCGGTCGTACGGCTCAACCGGGCGATCGCGGTCGCCGAGTTCGACGGCCCGGAGGTCGCCCTGGCCGAGGTGGACGGTCTGCCACTGGAGGGCTACCACGCCTACCACGCCACCCGCGCCGAGCTGCTGCGCCGGCTGGGCCGCAGCGAGGAGTCGCGGGCGGCATACGACCGGGCCATCGGGCTGGCCGGCAACACCGCCGAGACCGCATATCTCACCCGTCGGCGCGACCAGTTGTCCGGCCCGTGATGCGCTCGCCGGCGTTCCTGCTCGAACGCCTGCTCCGGGCGGGGATGAGCGATGTTGTCGCAGTGGAACCGGCGACGGGTGGCCTCGCGGCGCTGGCGGGCGTAGCCACCCCCGGGAGATGGGCGCCGAACGGTTCATCGCCACCCAGGATTCCGACCCGGCCGAGGCGCTCAGGGCCTGGGACGGCGGTGCCGACCTCGTCGTCAACGCCTCACCGTCCACCTCGGCCGCCGTGGCCACGCTCACCGGCCTGGCGCCCGACGGTTGGCTCGTGCTGTGCGGGTACGACCCCGAACCGCTGACCCTGTCCACCCAGCCGATGGTCCTCAACCGGCTGCACGTCATGGTCAACCCGTCCGGCTCCCCGCACGACCTGCGCGACACCCTCGCGTTCTCGGCGACGCACGGCATCGTGCCCGACTTCACGCCGATCGGTCTGCGCGACGCCAACGCGGCGCTCGACGCCATGGCCAACGGCCGGGCCGCCAAGCGGTCGGTCATTGCCTTCGGCTGACCGCTCGGCTCTGGCCGTCACCACCCGGGTTCCGGACACACCCGCCGATCGCGACCAGGGCGGACCGGAGAAGGTGCCGGGCCTCACGGCTTGCGCGCGACGAGTCCGACGAAGGTGTGGTAGGTGTCGCTCTGACTCGGCGCCGTCTCGCCCGGCTCCGGCCGCCACTCGGCCAGCGGCACCAGCCCCGGCTCCAGCACCTCCAGGCCTTCGACGAAGGAGAGAATCTCCTCATCGGTACGCCAGCGGCCGGTGCCGAGCGACTCGTTGAAGATGCGCTCGACCTCGCGCGCCTTACGGGACGCATCCGGCTGCCGCTCGCCGGGATCACGGAAGTGGGAGATCGCCACGTAGCTGCCGGACGGAAGCGCCTCGATCAGCTTCGCCGCCACCGCCTTCGGGTCCTCGTCGTCCCCGATGTGATGCAGAATCCCGAAGAGCAACAGCCCGATCGGGCGGCTGAAGTCCAGGAACTGGCGCACCTCCGCACCTTCCAGGATGACCTCCGGCGATCGGACGTCGGCCTGGATCACCGTCGCGGCGCCCTCGTGGGCCAGCAGCGCCCGCCCGTGCGCCAGCACGATGGGGTCGTTGTCGACGTAGACCACCCGCGCCTGCGGGTCGTGACGCGTGGCCACCTGGTGCACATTGCCCTGCGTGGGCAGACCCGAACCGAGATCGAGGAACTGGCCGATCTTCTGCTCCGCGGCGAGGAAGCGAACCACCCGACGCAGGAAGGCCCGGTTCGCCTGGGCGGCCTGCGGACCATCCGGCGTGATCTTGAGCGCATGCTCAGCCACGGTGCGGTCCACCGCGAAGTTGTCCTTGCCGCCGAGCATGAAGTCGTAGACCCGGGCAATGCTCGGCACGCTGACGTCGACCCCGGACGGTGCCGCCTCATTACTCGCCACAGTTCGTCTCCTCGTCCACACCGGATCACAGTCGGCCGAGCCGCTTGGTGGGCCGAGCGTCGGACTGAGTGTATCCACACGCCCGAACGTGTTCAGTCGGCGCTACCGCGAGCCGCATCGGTCCACGTACGACCGCCCAGGTCTTGATCGCGAGCATGGGAGGTCGAACGACGCCGAGCTGCCCACCGAGCGAAGCCACCCTGACCGGCGGCTCAACGCTCGGCCTCGCCGGCGTTCGGCCGGGTGCTGGCGATGAACGTGTCGAGCGCCGGCCCGTGCAGCACCCCGCCGGGCACCGGATCGCGCAGCGCCCGCGCCACCAGGCGCGCCACGGGCAGCCGGCGCGGGCGCGGCGCCGCGGCGAGCACCACGTTGCCGTACCGGCGGCCGCGCAGCATCCGCCGGTCGGCGACGACGCACACGTCGGCGAAGACCGCCCGCAGGGTGGCCGCCTGCACCCGAGCGAGGACCAGAGGCGGCAGGTCCGTGACGTTGACCAGGTAGATGCCGTCCGGTCGCAGCACCCGGGCGACCTCGGCGGCGAATGCCACGGTGGCCACGTGCGGCGGCATCCGGGCCGCCCGGTAGATGTCGGCGAGCACCAGGTCGTACGCGCTGGCGGGCGCGGCAAGAACGGCCTCCCGGGCGTCGGCGACATGCACCTTGACACCGGCCGGTCGGGGTGGCAGCTCGTGCGCCACCAGTTCGACCACGGCCGGATCCCGCTCGACCACCACCTGCGTCGAGCCGGGCCGGGTCGCGGCGACGTAGCGCGGCAGCGTCAGCGCACCGCCGCCGAGGTGCAGCACGTCCAGCGGATCACCGGCCGGCGCGGCGAAATCCGCCACGGCGGCCATCCGGCGGACGTACTCGAAGTGCAGGTACGTGGGATCAGCGACATCCACGTAGGACTGCTCGACGCCGCCGGCGAACAGCGTACGCCCGGTGGGCCGGGACGGATCGACGGCCAGCTCAAGGCGGTCGTCGGCGTCCATGAACAGGCAGGCTAACGGCGCCCACCCGCTGGCGTCTCGGCAACCACCCCCACCGGGGCGTACGCGGGCATGACGCCGGTGGCGGGTTAGGGAACGATCACTACGCTGCCTCGCACGCCGCCCTGGGCCAGTCGCTTGTGGGCCGCCGCGGCGTCGGCGAAGGAGTACACCCCGGCGACCCGCAACGGGATGTCGCCGCTCTCGACCAGTTTCACCAGCTCGCCGAGCCGGGATCCGTCCGGCAGCACCTCCAGGGCGAACGTCCGGATCCCCCGCACCGACGCTGGGCGCAGCGGGGGTGCGGCGGCCACGTAGCCACCGCCGTCGCTGACCAGTTCCATCAGTGACGGGCCGATCAGCGCCAGGTCGACGGCCGCGTCGAAGGTGCCCGGTGTCACCGCGAGCGGACCGTCCGAGCGCGGCACGAACGCCGCGCCCTGCGACTCGACGAACTCGCGGTCGCCGGCTCCCGCGATTCCGGTGGCGCGTAGACCGGCGACCCGGGCCAGGGCGAGGGTGAACCCGCCGACCTGCCCTGCGGCGCCGGCGACAAGCACGGTGGAGCCCGGCGGGAGCGCGAGCAGGTCGAGGGCCTGCGCGGCGGTGAGGCCGTTGGTCGGCAGAGTCGCGGCCTCGGTGGCGGGAATCCCGGTGGGCGCCGCGGTCAGCCACTCGGCCGCCAAGACCACATACTCGGCGTGGGCACCGACCGTGGTGCGCAGCCAGTGCGAGAAGCCGATGACATCATCACCGGTCCTGAAACCGGCGACGGACGGACCGACCGCGTCGACCGTGCCTGCCACATCCCAGCCGGGGATATACGGCAGCCCGGACGGCAGCGGTGCCGGGAATCGGCCGGCACGAATCATGAGGTCAACCGGGTGGACGACGGACGCGGCGAGGCGCACCCGCACCTGCCCCGGCCCCGGCTCGGGCACCGGCAGGTCCGCCACCACGTGCAACACCTCCGGCCCTCCGAACTCTGCATAGCTGACTGCGCGCATTGCCGCCTCCTCCGCTGAATGTCGTGGTCTCTCTGGACGGTAGGTACCATTGGGCACTGCGAGAAAGTAGGTACCTCAAAGTGCCTAGGGCACCGGCAAAGGTGGTGGGACGTGGCGACAACGACCGCTGGGCAACGACGTGAGCAGGCGAAACGCGACTATGACGCGTTTCTGGCGGCCTGCCCGACACGGGAGTTGTTGAGCACGCTCACCGACAAATGGGCGGCGCTGGTGATCGCGGCGCTCGCCGACGGCCCGCAGCGGCACAGCGAACTCGCCCGCCGCATCGCCGGCGTCAGTCAGAAGATGCTCACCCAAACGCTGCGCAAGCTGGAACGCGATGGCCTGCTCACCCGCACGGTGACCGCGTCGGTGCCCGCCCGCGTCGACTACGCGCTCACCCCACTCGGTGGCGATCTGCTCCCGGTGATGGTCGCGATCAAGACCTGGGCGGAGGCGCACATGGATCGCGTCTTCACGGCTCGCGCTCAGTTCGACGCACGACCATGAGAACCACGGGACGACTGTCCTCAGCAGCGCCGCCCGCAACGTCGCCGTCGAGGGACGCGTTGACGACCGCTTGCGCCAGCAGTTGCAGACCGTCTCGGCCACTGCGGCCAGAAGGGACCGCTGCTACGGCCGGCGCAACCCGCACGCCCGACGGAACCAAAACGGCCCCTGGCTCTGTAGAAGGTGCTTACGAGCAGAATGAACGGCATGCCAGTCATCAACGCCGTCCTCGGTGACATCACGACGCAGGACGTCGATGCCATCGTCAACGCGGCGAACAAGGCTATGCGTGGAGGAGGCGGTGTGGATGGCGCCGTCCATCGCAGCGGCGGCCCGGCGATCTTGCGTGACTGCATCGCCCGGTTTCCGAACGGCCTCGCCACCGGCGACGCCGGCTGGACGACGGCAGGTGATCTGCCCGCCCGGTGGGTCATCCACACCGTCGGCCCCAACTACAGCACCGGGCAGCGTGACCGCTCCCTGCTGGAGGGGTGCTACCGGCGCGCGCTGGAGGTCGCCGACGAACTCGGCGCGCGCAGCATCGCGTTTCCGCTGATCAGCACGGGATCCTACGGCTGGCCACGTGCCGATGCCATCGCGGCGGCGATCGAGACCATCGCGGCGGCCAGGACCCGCGTCGACGAGGTACGGCTCGTCGCATTCGACGAAGCCGTACACAAGCAGATCCGTTCGGTGCTCTGGGCCCAATGTCCGCCGCCCGTCGGCTCAGGCACGGTGGGCTGCTTGTTCGAACGCGAGCCGATCCAGTTCGGCCTACGTGGCGATTCCTACCTGTGGCGGGAACTTCGCGCGCGGTTCGCGAACATGCCGCTGCCAGACGACTGGCTCACCCTGCGGACGCTCATCACCCACGTCATCGAGCAGGTCGTTGGCGAGCCTCTCACCAACCGCGAATCCACACCGTGGCACGACAGCACCGCAGCGATATACCTCCCCGAGTTCGACCCAGGCCACGGCATGTCCGCCGGCACCGTTCACCTTCCGTGGTGGGCACACACGGGAGTGCCGATCTTGCTGGACCGGTACGCCGCGCTACGCGGATCCGACGCACTCCCCGATCAGTGAGCACCGCTCGGAGCCGCGACCCGGAAGCCAGCCGGCGCAGAGTGCGCACCAGCGACGCTCGCTCGGCGGCATGAGCGGGCGCTTCGCCACGCCGATCACCGTTGGCTGCGGCTACGCGGGAAACAGCCTCCAGTGCCCCTCGGAGACGACCTCGACGGTACCGTCGAGCACCTTGATGGCCGTCTGGTCGTCGATTGCGTACGCCGGAACCGCGATCTCGGCCGCCCATCTCTCGGCACCTGCCATGGTGTTGTCCGGCTCGAGACCCAGGTGCGGGAAGATCGAGAAGTCGACGAGCCCCAGTGTGCGGTCGTCGGGCGCGGACTGCCACTCGACGAAGTCCGCACCGATCCGTGGGGTCAGCACCATGCTCCCAGCACTCAACCCCACCCAGACGGTGTCCC
Organism: Micromonospora sp. WMMD1082; assembly: GCF_029626175.1. Lineage (NCBI taxonomy): Bacteria > Bacillati > Actinomycetota > Actinomycetes > Micromonosporales > Micromonosporaceae > Micromonospora > Micromonospora sp. WMMD1082. Next base: position 1,461,458 of record NZ_JARUBM010000002.1, read on the forward strand.
ACAGCGACGGCAGGAGGTCCGCCAGCCCGGACTGCCGCATCCAGTGGCACAGATACGTCGCATCGCCGCCGGCCACGAGCATGACGTCAGCCTCCCGGACCCAGGGGACCCACTGCTCCTCGCCGATGCTGGGCAGCGCTGTCAGCTCGAGGACGCCCAGCGACTTCCAGCCCAGGTCGCACATGGGTAGCGGCGTCTGACCGGTGATGAAGCGCCAGGCCGAGGCTGGCCCGCCCATGGGGTAGCACGCCGTAGGGATGCAGAGGGCGCTGGAGTCGGCGATCGGCTTGCCCAGCAGGTCGACCAGCGCACCGCGGATGCTCGGGTTCTGGACACCCGCGGATGTGAGAAGAAGCTTCACGCTTGCCTCCTGTACGTAGCGGTCATGACGCTCCGCCCGAGAGTCGGGAGATCGGTGCACGGGAATTCAGACTGGACACCATAACGAAACTCATCGCCGTTGCGACCCCTCAAGCCCCCCGCACGCACATCGGCTAGATCCGGAAGCCCGCTATCCTCCGCCGATGGCATCAGAGGGAACCGCCGCGCTGGAGGCGATGATCGGGGAAGCCACCGTCGACGCGTACGGCGACGATGAACAGCTCACCGGCCTGTTCACCATGATTGAGGAGCATTCTGTGCCCGAGGCCACCACCGGCAAAAGATCGATCTCCTCGACCTGCCGCTATCCACCCCCGCACCGGACGGCGCCGCGTGGATCGACGCCTACCGGCACTGGGCTCGGAGGTAGGCCACGATGAGCGAGTACCAGTACTACGAATTCACCGCCGTCGACCGGCCGCTCGCCGCTCGAGACCAGGCCGAGCTGCGGTCGCTGTCCACCCGGGCCGACATCACCGCCACCAGCTTCGTCAACACCTACGAGTGGGGCGACTTCAAGGGCGACCCACGCAAGCTGATGGAACGATACTTCGACGCGCACCTGTACCTGGCGAACTGGGGCACCCGCCAGCTCATGCTGCGGCTACCGAAACACGGGCTCGACCCCGCCGCGGTGGCCCAGTACTGCCAGGGCGACAGCGCATCCGCTTGGACCGCCGGCACGCACGTCATCATCGATCTGCACAGTGAGGACGAGGACGGCACCGACGAGTGGGACCTCGACGGCCACGGCCTGCTCACCTCCATCATCCCGGTTCGGGCCGGCCTCACCGCCGGCGACCTGCGCCTGCTGTACCTGGCCTGGCTGCGCTGCGTACAGTCCGAAGAGATCGCCGACGACGAGCCCGAACCGCCCGTCCCCGCCGGACTGGGCACCCTCGACGCGCCCCTCACCGCCATCGCCGAGTTCCTGCGCATCGACCCCGATCTGATCGCGGCGGCGGCCGCCGGGTCGGCGCCGGCGTCCTCCGGCGAACCGACCGCCGCGCAACTACGGAACTGGGTCGTCGGGCTGCCCGCCCGGGATAAGGACGCCATCCTGACCGACCTGATCACCGGCGGCGACGTCCACCTACGCAACCGACTGCTGCACCGGTACCGCGACGCGCATCCCACCGTTGCGTCTACTCCGACGGCCGCCCGCACCGCCGGGGAACTGCTCGCCACCGTCGCGGACCAGCGCATCGAAAGGGAACGACGGGACGCCGAGCAGCGCGAACGCGACCGGGTTCGCCGCGAGCGGTCCGCAGCCGCCGCCCGGCAACGGCACCTCGACACCCTCGCGGTCGACCAACCCGCCGCATGGCGGCGGGTCGACGAACTCATCGCCACGAAGAAACCCCGCGAGTACGATGCGGCCGTTCAACTCCTCGTCGACCTGCGCGATCTCGCCGAGGGCCACGGAGACAGCGGGCTGTTCCAACAGCGGCTGGCCGAGCTACGGGCGGTGCACGCCCGCAAGCCCAGCCTGCTCGAACGACTCAACCTCGCAGGCCTCGACGACTGACGCACGGTTCGCCGCCCTATTTGGCCGCCGTATATCACCGCCAAGCAGTACCCGGATCAGGGGTTGAGGTCGGCTCACTGCGCCTGCGTCAGCAGGCCCTCGTGCTCCAGCCGGTTGGCGATCTTGGCCTTCGTGGCCGCATCCAGCGTCTCGGGTAGATCCTCGAACGAGGCGGGTAGGACATCCAGCAGGGAAAAGATCTGCTGGCCGTCTCGCACCGTCAAAAGCAGCATGCACCGCCAGTGCGGCGAAGACTCAGGCCGGTGCCCCAACCGGTGCACCAGTACCGGCCACAGATAGTGCACCGCTGCTGGATCGGCGAACTCCGCCAACCACCCTGCCCCGTGATTGCGGTTCAATCCGCAATGAATCGCCTCGGTGTCGAGCCGGATCAACTCCGACGTGTCGACTGCCTTGATCGTCCGGGAACACCTGAGCCCACAGCGAGAGTTTCCCATGCGACAACGAGCCCCTGGGCTGGGAGAACGGCGATCCGGGGAACGTGGGTGAACGTGGGCCACTCCCTGCCACCCCAGGCGAACCCCCAGGTCGCTAGACTAGGCCCTCGCGCCCTCGTAGCTCAGGGGATAGAGCATCGGTTTCCTAAACCGTGTGTCGCAGGTTCGAATCCTGCCGGGGGCACTGACAACATGGGAACGCGCCCCGGTGGCCGGCATGCCGGCCACCGGGGCGGTTTCGTTGCTATGAGCCGTTTTGCGTGGTTCGTTGCTGGTCATGGAACGGATCTTTTGCGTCAGCACGCCGACGGCTTCCGCGTAGATGGTGACTCGGAGGGTTACCTGGTGCTTGGCGCGGTCGTAGCGGACCTGTAGATGGAAGGCGTCGTATAGCTCGCGTTGATCTTCCTCTGGAAGGAGGGTCGGATCGATGGCCTCCTGTGGCAGTAGGTCGAGCAGGGCTGGGTTGCCGCCACCTGCGTCCCGATCCTGCTTGTCGAGCGCTGTGAGGCTGTTGCTGACCGTTCGGCGCTCGGCTGCGATCTGAGCGAACCGGCGTTGCAGTGCGCCGCGCCACTCGGTGTCGATGTCGTCGTCGCCGGTTGGTTCGTAGTCCTCCAGTTGTTTCATCAGGTTGGTCTGGGCCCGGCCAAGTTGTTCGAGTTGTTTGCGAAGGGCCGCCTGCTGGGCGGCGACGCCGCTGCCGGTGTCAGGCTGCGGCTGCCGATGGTTAAGGTAAATAGCGCGCTGCGGCCCGAGGATACGCTCGCCGAAGAACCTGCCAATGGCGGGCAGGAGATGGTCCTCGCGGACGGTAATGTTCTTCGGGTGCTGGGCGTACCAGCTCTGCTCCTGGTGGTGCTCTGGGTTGGTGACGCACGCGTAGTAGACGGTCTCCTGGCCGCGGCGGACGCGGTTCTTGCCGAACATCCTCCGATTGCACAGGTCGCACACAAGGTAGGAGCGCAGAACGTAGCTGCGTTGCGCCTGCCGGTGTGCCGCGTTGGGGCCTGCGCCGGTGCGCGAGCCTTGGCGCAGCCGGGAGATAGGCGTGGCGGCGTCGAAGATCGCCTTGGTGACGAGGGGTTCGTGGGTGGGACGTGGTGACCACACCCATTCGCTAGGTGGGTTGACCTTGCCTGAGACGCCGCGCTCGGGACGTGACCGCTTGCGCCGGTTCCAGACCATGTAGCCGGTGTACTTCGGGTTGGCGAGCAGGTCCAGGACCGAGGTTTTCGTCCAGGCGCCTATCGCTCGCCGTCCCCTGCCGGGAATCGGCTGCGGTGGTGGATAGCGTTCCAGGTCCGCGTTGAGCCGGTCAGCGATGTCCTGCGCGCCGAGACGTTGCAGCGCCCTCCATTGGAATATCTGCGTGACCACTGGTCCGCGGACCGCGTCCGGGACGAGTCTGGTTTTGACCTTGCCATCGTCACGTTTGGCTTTGACCGGATGTGGATGACGCTCGGCGATATAGCCGTATGGTGGCTTCCCGATGTTCCAACCTTGCCGAGTGTGTTCCATGGCGCCATCCCACGACAATTCGAGCATGTTGACGACGTACCACTCGGCGATTGCCTGCTTGACCCTCCTGGTTAGGATCTGCGTCGCCTGCTTAGGGCGCTCACCGCCGGTGCGCAGCACCGCGTCGGGTTTGATGCCTTCATCTGCGGCGAGCAGCGCGACGCCGACCTGGGCCAGTTCGTATTCGATTTTGGTGCTGAAGTAGCTGACCCGTGCGACCCGTTCGATCGATTCACAGACGACCGCGACGAATCGTCTATCGGGACGCTTGGCTTCGTCGAGCATGTCGGCGATTCCGCCGTCGCGGGCAATTGGGATGTCGAACCGTTCGTGGGCATCACCGTGTCCCCGAAGTTCCAGGTCATTGCGACCGGACTCGATGTCGTAGAACTTCGCCACAATGACGAACGGGGCGGGCAGGGCCCGCCGGGAGTTCTCCAGTTGGCGTGGAAGGGACAGGGTCGGGTCCTGCTGGTCGTCGGTGGAGGTTCGCCCCATCCACGCCACCGGGATGACGGCGGGCGTGACATCGTCTGGGCGGTTACGGTCCGCGACAGCTTGCAGCCAGGACAACACACTCGTGCCATCGCTGTAGCTAACGTCAGGGAGGTCGATAGTAGTCATAGGCGGCTCTCTTTCTGAGGGGTTTGTATTTGTCTCTCGGCCATGCGGGCGAGGATGCGATAGATGACGTCGGCTTGTATTTCGTGCAGTCTCTGACCTTCCGGTCCGTCAACCACCACCAACTCGACCAGCACTTCTGGTTCTGCCCGACCGTTCGCGGCAGCGCTGCCATCATCGCGGTCGCCGCTTTCTGCCCGCATTTCGCCTGTTCCAGCATAGTCGATGGCGGCTGGAATATCGTTTCCCTGTTGCATAGTTCCCCCTGTTTTGGATAGCGGATAAACAAAGCGATAAATGCGACTCGATTCATTGGGTTTCATTTCCTTTCCTGACTCCACACAGAGTCGTATTGACTCGAAATCGGATGGTTTCCGAAGTGGAACGGAGGACTACCGCCAAGCGCCGCGAATCGGCAACTCAGCGTTCTTGATTTGACATTTCAGCGGGATGAAGTCGCGCGGAGGACCGTGCCGCACCGGTCGCGGCACAATGACGGTTGTCACGTCTGACCGACTTGTCTGGCACTCTGTGCGCGTGAAGCTGACCCCTCCTGCCGGCGCCGCCGATGTACCAGTCCAGGCTCGTGACGCCTTTGACGTGCCCGTTCTCGTCCGGTGGTCGACGCCGCTACGACCGGGACGGCGACCGCGTCGCGGTCGTATCGACGCCGCGCACCGCCCATGGCCAGCCCCTGCCCAGATTGCTCCCAACGGCATGTACCGGGTCCCGACAACGTGGCGCGATGTCATCGACGCCGCGTTATCCGTCGGCAGGGATCCCACGGCCTGGCTCGCTGCCGTGCCCGCCCTTGCCTCGTCGGAGATCATCGCCCGGCGTTCGCCCCTGGCGGCCTATCTCGGCCGCCGTAGGATTCCCAGCGGCGGCAGCACCGGCTTCTCCATCGAGCCGAACGTTGTCTACCGCGACGGCACGGAACGCACCGCCCAGGCGGCCTTCGCCTACCGCATCGGCATGACCATGGCGGAGTGGGCGTGTCGAGGGCTCATGGGGCTGGGACCAACCACACACGCGGAAGCCGTTACGCCGGCGAGCGCGGGGCCGGCCTGGTCACCCGCACTGGGCCTGCCCGACCTGATCGGCGATCACGCCATTGCCCCGTCGACTTGGCTGGTCGAAGCCAAAGGCGCGCGCAGGCTTATGCGCAGGACGCTCGTCAAAGGCGCAGCGCAGCTCTGCGTCCCCGACCTCGTGCATGGCCCCCACATGCGGGTGCTCTGCGGCGCCAGCCTCGAACACCGCCTGTTCGTCACTATCGATGTGGAAAAGATCGAGGGCGAAGACCGAGACAGCGCCATCCATGACGTTGACGACCCAGGCAGTAGCGACCAGACACTCATGGCAATTGCCCGCTCCCGGATGCTGTTTTACTTGGCCTTGATCTCGTTGTCAGGGGCCGAGCGCCGCATCGTGCCCGTTGGACATGGCGTCAGGGACCGCGCGGGGCGCCGCGCCGGTGCCACTGTGATGCTGTTGGAGGACGACGACACGACCACCACCGAGCGATCCGCAGCCCGACGAGACGAAGCCCGCTACCTCCGCCGTCCCGGGTTGGAACGCTTGGACATGCTCATCGGCCGGGTCCCCGGCACCGACCTGATCATCGGCATGTCTCGCCGGCTGTTCGCCGCCTGCCGCAGCCTCGCCGAGATCCAGACCAGGATCGTCGCCGATGTCGATCGCGAGTACCCGTCCGTCGGCCGAGACGAGCTGGAGGCCGTTTCCGACGAACAGATGCAGGTGCGTAACGAGCAACGTCGCTCGCTGTACTGGCAACAGGAACGGGCGCTGTCGTCCAACATCGCCGGTGCGCTCCGTGCGGGGTTCACCAGCGGAGAGCGGCAGTCTTGGGAAGCGCTGTTGGGCGAACGCACACCGTTACGTCGGATCACTCCGCCAGCCATCGTCGAAGCGGCCACGAGCGACACGTACCTCGCCCTGGACGTCCAATCGGTCGCCCGGTGGACTTCTTAGCGCCGCGTTGGTGCGGCGGAGCGTGAACACCGTTGGATTGGAGGCCTCGACCCGCACCGCCACTACATCGTCCTCATCCGGGCCGTATCCCGCCTGACTGTTCGACATTGCCGTAGGACCTTCCAGCCTCCGCATCCGGCACGATCGCCGCCTGGCAGTAACGCGAAGCCGATTCACGTATTAAGGCGGCTCGAGGTTGCGGGAACTGTCGGTCCGGGCCGCTACTCTCCCGCCTGTGAGTCTCACGGCTGTTATCGCGGATCAAGAGCATCCGTTGGCGCAGTGGGTGCGGCAACGGATGCCTCACACGGCCGCGGTTCGGGCGTCGTACCGTTCGAGGTTGCCTGTGCGTCGGGTACAGCGACCTGTGGCGGCCGGGCGGACGGTTGTTCGGTGGGATCTGCTCGGAACCGCGATAGATTTTCGGATTCGGTGCGCCTTCGTGGAATCCGGAGTGGCGCCGTCCGCTGCGGCCGGCGTGGCCTTGGCTGCCGCACTCGGTGGCTCTGTGGCGGTGCGTGAGGTCGGCGTGGCGCTGCTTTCAGCGTTCGAGGAGCATTTGCGCCGGTTCCAGCCGCAGCGCCGTGGGCGCCGTTGGCTGCTCGACGAGGAGGCCGAGGCTTCGCTTGATCAAATGTGCTTCGCCTTGGCCTGGTTCGATCGTGTCTATCGGGATGGTTCTATCCCTGTCGGTTCGCCCCTGACAAGTGCCACTATCATCCCAACAGGGCTCGAAGGGCTACTTGAGGCTGTCCCCGACTACGCGATCATGGACCTGCAGGTGCAGATCCGCTTAGCAGAACGGGCGTTGGGTACGCTGCGGGACGCAGTGGACGAGGCCGACTGCCATGCGGCACCGACCTTCGCCGGCAGCGGCGACGTCAACGGCGCGGACGCCGACCTCATCATTGGCGGACGGCTAATAGATATCAAGGCTGTGTCGCAACCGGGCCGTCTTGGTGACCACATCATCTGGCAGCTGGCGGGCTATGTGTTGCTTGACTACGACGACCGCTACGGCATTGAGGTGGTCGGGTTCTATATGGCACGCATCGGAGTCCTTGCCGTTTGGCCGGTCGACGAGTTCTTCCGGATGCTGGGTTGCCGAGTGCCACTTCACCGGTTGCGTGCTGAGTTTGCGGACCGTTGCGCGTCGTTAGTCGCCGACGCGACGACGTTCCGCCGATGACAAGGGACCGTTGTCTACCGCTCAAGGGAGGCGGATGCCGCGTGACGGTGCGTGGTGGACCTGATTCCGACGTGCTCGACCGTCGAGCCCGGATCACCTCGGCGGCTCTACGTGCCGCGTACGCCTGGTCGGTTCGAGACCGGGAACGTAGGGCGTTTGAGGAGATCGCACGGATGACCGGCGTGGTGATGTTCGAGCTGGGGCCAGGCAATGGTCCGGTGACGCCGCTGGAGCTGGTGAGGAGCCTTCGGCGGCCCTTGGGCAAACTCTTGCCGCCGCTGCGTGACGACGCTAAGGGCGGCTACGGTCCCGGTATCGACGAGGTGGTTCTGCTCGGCGATGACGACACGTTGACCGATGTGGCGTACGAGATCGGCTCGGACTACGTGCGTGAGGTCATCAATGGGCTGGACTCCGGGCGGGACTGGCTGCCTTCGTGGTCCTGGATGCGGGCCAACGACATCGAGAACGAACTGTTCGGCCGCCTGATAGCCGCTCATGACGAAGCCGCTTACCGAGCCGCCCGGCAGTTTGTGGTGGAGTTGCCGGCCGGTGAGGAGCAGGCCGTGGTCGAGGAGTGCAATGCGCGCGGTGCGATGCGTGTCGCCCGTTACGTTCCGATTACCGAGGGGCAGTCGTACCGGTGCGGGCAGCGCCGGTGGTGGTGGCCATGCCGCGTCTGCGGGTGGCCGATGGATGTGCGGGGTCGGCTGGTCCGCTGCCGGTACCCCTACCACATGGCGACCTACCAGGTCGCCGAGCGGTCGGGGAAGGGCCCGATCCTTATCGCCGTTGATCAGCGCCTTCCCGTGGGTGTGAAGCGAGGGCTGCCGGAACGGCATGACGCCGACATATCTATCCAGGCGGAAGAAGCGGTCTGGCAGTTCATCGTGGTGCCAGGTGCGACGGAGGTCCGCCTCTGGCGTCTACTCACGGAGGCGGGCGCGAAGGTGGAGCTATATCCAGGCTGTGACACCTACGACTTGGACATCACCGTCGGTAAACGACCGTGGGATGTCGACGTGAAGGAGCACGCCACCGTGGAGGGGCTGCTGCGTCGCATCAGGGAGAAGCCCCCGTCAGCCAGGCACATTCTGGTGCCCGACACCCATAAAGGACAGCTCCACGCTGTCGAACAAGCGCTGCCGACCTACCGGGTGCTCACCGAGAGTCAACTGATCAAGCAGGTCAAGAACGAGATTCGGCGCCAGAAGCGGAGCAGAGATGACGCGGCCACGTCAGCGTGATGATCTAAACCAGAACACGCTGTTACTGCTGCGCGCGGCGATAGGGCTGGCAGCGGTGCACTTCCCGCTTAAGGCGAACGCCGGGACGGTCCTGGTGTCCAGTCGGGATGTGGCCTTTCTCCTCGACGGGCACGTTGACGTCTGGCCGGCCTGGCCGGGCCTGGCTGAGGAGGACACCCACCGGATCGTGCGACTGCTGCGGCTGCGCCGGTCGGAGTACGCCGACGGGGAGTGGGTTAGGCGCGCCCTTCGGCAGGCATTGGAGGAGGAAGGACTACCCGGCTGCCAGTTGGTGAACGATGCCGACGATGGGCTGACGATCGCCTGCGCGCCCGGGATGCCGCCCCGCGACTTCGTCGACGAGGCGCTGGGGAAGTTGGCGCGGCGCAGCAGCGTCGGACGTGGTCACACCGCTGTGGCTGGCCCCGGTCGATATCACACGACCATGCGGGTCACGACGGCAACTGGTGTGACACAGGCCGTAGACCAGAGGTATCTCATCCCCGTCTACCCGACACCGAAGGAGCAGGCAGCGCCGGAACTGCGGACCTCGGCCCACGTCGGGGACATCATGATCCCGGTCAACGACCTTATCGAGCTGGCGGGAAAGATTGATGCCACGCGCGGTGGTGGCGCCTACCGTGCCCGGCACGTCAGGAAGCTCTGCAAACGGCTGCGCACCGCGGATGGCTTCGTGTCGATCAACGGGCTTCTCGGGCTGCCCGCCGGCAAAATGCGGTTGCTCAACGCGCCGACCGGCTTTGGCAAGAGCGTGCTCATGGAGGTCATCGCCTGCTGGATCGCCGCGAACCCGAACGGCCTGGTCATGACCCTGGTGGTACCAACCAACAGCGACGTGCTGAAGCTGACCAGGGCTATCGAACTCGACCTGGACGCGTTGGGCCTCGACGCGTCCGCGACCGCCCTGATGTCCCCCTCAGCGGTGTTCAAGACCGCACAGAAGGTAATCCAGACCAGGCCGAGCTGGGATCCCGACGGGCAATGGACCACGGACCGTCTCGGTTACGGCTGTGCGTTGGCCGCGTCAGCCGAAACGGAGGCGGCCGTCGATGGCTGGTCACCGGGATCCGAACCATGCGTGACGCTGCAGGCGACCGGTGACGACAACGCCAAGCAACGCGCCTGCCCCTGGCGGACGACCTGCGGGAAGTCCAGCCTGGCTCGCGCCGCCATGAAAGCCTCCGTGATCGTCACCAGCCACGCCAACTTCCACAGCGGCCGGCTGCACCTTCCGGTTCAGGACGAGCACGGCCTCACCGACCGGACGACCGTCGAGGAGTTGGTGTTCCGCCGCAGCCACCTCGTGGTAATCGACGAAATTGACGCGTTCCAGAGCAACGTGATATCGCAGGCTGCCCGTGGACTGGTGCTGGACCGTCGGGGCAGTACCCGCACCCCGCTGCATGAGTTGGAATCCGAGTACGTACGAGCCGCTGGCCGGATCAACCGGGAGGTGGAGTCCAGCGTGCGGGACATGGTCCACCACTCGAAGTTCCTCGCCTCGCTCTACACCGCGGCGTTGTACTTCGGCACGATCGGTGTGGAGGGCCTGGGCACGGTGACCGGCAGATACTGGATCGTGCCCCGCCGATGGGACGGCGCGCTCACCGCGCAACTGTACGGGCTGGCCGAGCACGAACCGTTGACCCCGGCGATGGTAAGCGGCTTCAGGTCCCTTTTTCCTGGAGAGGAGCCGTCACAACCCGACGAACCGCTGGAGTTCCCGGCCATCCGGCAAATCCTGGCTACCGTGACGGAGGTCGGCAGCGGCGCCAAGCACCTTGAGGACAGCCGTGACCGCCTTGACGCGCTCCTGGAGTCGCGCATCACCGACGTCAGTGCTCGAACGAGAGCGATCAACCGACTGTTGCAACGCGCCATCCTGGAACGGCTTCGTCAACACCTGCGGCAGTTCGTTTACGACGCACCGCATCTCGCCGCTGCCGGTGTACCGGCCGCGCGGGAAATCGCCGAAACGTTCGGCCCGTACAGCCGTTGGCGCCCCTTGCCAACCGGACCGCTCGGACGGCTCCTGTTCGCGTTCAGCCACCACGTGGATCCCAGCGGCCGGCTGCCGATCCGGCTCAACGCAGCCGCGTTCGGCGGTGACCCTCACGTCTACACGACCACGCTCGGCGACGTCACCGCGTTGTGCCGGGCCGGAACCCGCCGCGCCGTCCTGGGTCTGTCGGCGACCGCGTTCTTCCCGCAAGCACCCCATCACCACGTCCACGTCGACCCGTACTGGTGGGTATCCGACGAGGACCCGGGAGGCGTGAAGATCCTGCCGGCGTACGTCGCCGATCAGGTCGCGGAGCAACGCCGGCTGGTGCGAGTGTCTGGCACGGAGGGCGCCCGCCGTGACGAGGCACTGCGCCGCCTCGCCGAGCTGCTGTGGCGTACCCGGTTGCAGCAGGAGCTGCAGCGCCTATCGGTCGAAGACCCGAACCGGCAGCTGGTGCTGCTGGCCACCACCTCTTACGACGGTGGGCGGGCTGTGGCCGAAGGCTTGGTGCGCGCTGGCGTCGATCCACGACGGATATGCCTCGCCGTCCGCCCGGAGACCGCCCCGGATATCGGCGACACCAGCGACGACGAGCAGGACCGCACCAGCTGGCGGGAACTGGCCGCTGACCGGCTCGAAGAGGTGCCTGGCCTGGATGTGGACATCCTCATCGCCCCACTGGCCCGGGTGCAGCGGGGTGTGAACATCATCGGAGCCGATGACCGTTCGGCGTTGGGCTCCATCTGGCTCCTCGTCCGCCCCGTGCCGATCATCGACGAGCCGGCCGAACTGATCGCACACGTGAACGCGTATCCGCTCGCCCCCGACGCCAACGACGACGTCCTGAGCACGCTGCGCCGCCGACCGGCTGACGTCCTCGACGCCCGCAAGCAGGCCGCCGGCCACTACTTCGAGGAGATCGTCACCAGCCTGCCCTACTTCCGCACCATGCCCAAGGCGGTCCAGCTCTCGATCACCGCTGAGATCATGAACGGCATCGTGCAGTTGGTCGGGCGCGCTCGGCGCGGTGGCACGCCCGCCGCCATTTACCTCGCCGACGGTGCCCTGCTTGACCCGGGCGGCGGCCCCACATTCGGCACACTGATCCGCAAGCTGCGGGACCACTGGGACCAGACCGGCCAGCTGTCCCGGATGCGAGAGCTGTACGGCACCACCCTGGCCGAGTTCTTCCGCTACGCCGACGACGAAGCCAAACTCCTCGCCTGACGAAGGGACCACGATGCTCACCCTCGGCTTCCGCATTCCCGCCGCGCACGTCGGATCGCTGCTCGGGCAGGTCGCTGTCTACCCGTGGGGAAGCGACTTCACCGCTGCCTGGCAGCGCCTGCCGAAAACGCCACGCCGAGGCGGCGCCCCGATCAAGCCGCCGTACCGGCAGCTACTCACCGGGCTGACCGCAGTACACGGCCGGCCGGTGCGGATCGTTGAGGACTGGCAGTTGTCTGACGAGGACCGTGACGCCGGCATCGAAGGCATGATCATCACGACTGACCCGATCAACCCCTTTCACCTGACCACCTGTGTGCGCACCTTCGAGCGTCAGCTGCGTAAGGGAGAAGACCGGAACACTCTCGCACCTGCACTACCCACGGTCGATACCTCCCGGGCATTCACGGACTACATCACCGTCGCCGACTCCGGCACCGCCCAGGCCCCAGGGTGGCTGTTCGAGTCCGCCGTCTGGGCGATCATGGCTAAGTTGGCGTCACGGAAGCTGCGCCTGGAGGACAACGGACCGGCGCTGACGCTGCGCATGGACACCGACGGTTCGCTGCTCGCATGGGACGACCTGATCGCCAACCAGTGGTCCGACTACATCGGCTACGCCATGCTGCGTGTAACCGCGCGGATCATCACACTGCCCCGTATCCCGGAACTGGCCATCGTCTTCGACGCCCACATGTCCAGGATCAACAACCAGTGGCGGGGTTCCAAGACGGCTTGGATCGAACGGCAGAACAGCGACCTGCCGATCCTTCGGGTACCCGTCAAGAACGTACGGCCCGCAACAGACGACGCGCCTTGGACCACCGTCGTCGCCAACCATGCGGCAGTGATCGCCGAAGCGTGCGGTATGGAACGCCTTGACCTCGACCAGGAGCTCCCCGCGCGGCCCGGGCGGGTCCGCCCGCTGGTGCCGGGACCTCGCGTGCACCCCGTCGGCAAGGGGCCCGGCGCACGCGTCATGATGCGCCTGGCCGAACACATCGCCAGAACCTGCCCGGAACTGCAGCCACTGGAGTGGCTCAAAAACAAGACCACCAAGGTCAGAACACCGCGACGGCAAGTCCTCACAGACCCCAAGGGCAAGGGTGAGGAGAAAACGCTCCTCGTCACCCCGGAGATCATCGCAGACGCGATGGAGGCCGCCGGTAGCAAGCGGCTGCGGCTGCTCTGCCTCTACGACACCTCGGCCGCCCGCCAGCGCATGACGACCCAGCTACGTGCCTTCACCCCAGCGGCGGCTCCAACCTTCGACGACGAGGCGGTCGAAGTCCATCCACGACTCGTCGTATCCTTTCACCGCGTCGCCGAACTGCTGGCGCACGGCGACCGTGACCGGATGGCCCTGGCCAGCGACATCGAGGCCATCGCGAAACAAGAAGCAGGCACGGTAGTGGCCTGGGTCGAGACCGAATACGACCCGAAAACCGGCAAGGCCACCGACGACGCCAAGAACCCCGTCCGCCGCGTGCTGGCGCAACTCGGCATTTCCGCGCAGTTCCTCGCCACGCCACCATCGGACACCCCGCAACAGACGCCACGCCGTGGCCGAGGCAAGAACACCGACGCCAAAACAGACCATCGCGCCATGGCAGCAGCGGCAGACCTGCTGCTACGCACAACTGGCGTCATACACCCCAACATGACCAGCGATATCCTGCAGGACTTCCTTGACGGCACTGGCCACCCATCAGTGCACCTCGTCGGCCTGCACTCCCGGCTTCAGCACTCCGGTGTCGAAGGCGTGCCGCCGAAACTTGTCGTCACCGCTACGGCCATCCATGCCCACCACGACCCACGCCGGCCATGGACCGTGCGCATGTGGAGCGACACCGCTAACCAGTGGGTTCCACAGCCCACAGGCATCGCCCACTTCCACGCCGGCCCGATCGGGTCCACCCAGCGGGGCCGTCGCGGTGAGAAAGCCGTCGAGTCTCGCCTACACATCGAATCAATACTCGACGCGCTGCCGCCCGGACCCGCCGTGATCATGGTCGACACGCTGTCATTCCGCTCCATCTACCCGGGCCTGCAAAACCACCACTTCGGCGTCGGAGCGCTGCCGGCAATCAGCCTCAGCGCGGTACGAGACGTGGCGATCGTCCGCTGCAACACCAGCCGCGAAGTTCCCCGCCCCGTCAACCGGCAAGGTGGCCAACAACCCGACGACCCTCGCCAGCCCGCATCCCCTGACCGGTACGTCTACCAACTCGCGGGCAGCAACCTGTGGCTGCTTCCCAAATCCTCCCGCCTCTACCGTGCCAAGGGCGGCAGCATCGGTGCCCGGTACACACCCTGGACATTGCCGACGAACCTCCGCTACATGCTCCAAGACGACTGGCACTCCTACACCAGCACCGAAATCACCGTTCCCCAAACCGGGATCTGGACCGCACACGCGCTGGTCATGCTCACCGCCCGCCTATCCGACCACACCATCACCTGGGACGACCGCACCCTCGGCCCCATACCACTACATCTATCAACCCGAGCCGACCTCACACACCCCGACTACCGCCTGGATGACGACGACCTGTAGGACGCCGCACGCCATGTCAGTACGGCGTGTGCCCAGGGTGTTCGGGTGGACGCCACCGCATACCAGGAATGCGCACGCGGATCATGATCTGGAAAGATCGCGGTCACGGAAGCTGGTGGTGGCCCTGGCCCATACCTGTGCGACCGCTATCCCAGACCCAGTCACACGAGCTCGCCGAGCCCATCGGCGCTCGGCGAGCTACTCGGGATATCAACGGGACAGGAATGTCGTGAAGCTGGGTCGAAGTGGTCAGCCGGTGATTACGGGCAAGGACTCCGTTACCTCGATGGAGGCTTGGTCAGCCGTCGTGGCCGGGGGCTCGGTGCCGCTGAAGCCGCCGCCGGCCCAGGTGATGTGCCAGATCACGACGGCGCGGAGGGTGAACTTACCGCCCGACGCTTCGCGTGATGTGGTCGTGTAGGTGTGGCTACAGTCGGACTTCGACAGCGGTGACGCGCTCCCGGTCCAGGGGGTGCCGGGGCCTCGGCACACGGTGGAGCTGCCGTCTCCGGCGTACCAGGTGATCTTTGTCGGTTCCGCCCTCGCGGTGATGGTGATGCCCGGTAGCGACGCGGTGGCGGTGTGGGTTTTCCAGAGTCCGGGCTGGACCCACCACCACACCGGCACGTGGACTACCTGCGGGCTGTCCAGACCGGGGTTCGTGGCGATGACGGGTCTGGGCATCTTTAGCTGCGACACGGCTCGCTGAGCCAGGATGGCCAGAGTGAGCGGCGGGTCGTCCAGGAAGACGGTGCCCTCGAAGTTCATGTTGCCGCTCGCTGGGTCGTAGCACAGCCTGATGTACCATTGCTCGGGCAGGAAGCCGCCGCCGTCCTTGCCGTAGTAGCATCCGTCGCTGCCGAGCCAGCCCCACGCTTCGGAGTAGCAGGGAACGACTTCGCCGCCGAGCTTGCAGGTCAGCGACCCTCCGCCGTCGCCGTCCCCGCCACCTCCGCCGCTGCCAGGGTCGATTACGACGACAGTGCATTGTGGATCGTTCGGATGGGCCTTGCAGTCGACATCACCCCACGGGTCGTCAGCCCTTGCGGCGGCGGGCGCTAGCACGATGGTGGCGAAAGCGGCTATGAGGATGAGGAGCCTTGTGCGGAACATGATCCCACTCCATGGATGCCGATGCCGGTGACCTTCCAGGTGTTGTCGACGATTTCTAGGTCGGCGATCACGAGTCGAAAGCCGCCGGGCGTGTCGTTGTAGGGCTCGCCGGATGCCTTGTAGACCTGGCTTCCCCTGGTGTCCATGCAGTCGCGGATCCGTGCTTTGGTCGGTGTCTTGGGAGGTTCGAGGCTAACAATCGAGGGGCTGAACTTTGTCTCGCCGCGGCTGCGAAGGCCCTTGTCTCGCAACGACTTCACGCCATCCCGCAGACGTTCGTACGCTTTGCCAGCCGCGTGCGCGGCCAACCCCGGGTAGTCGGGGTCGGCCGTTTCCGTGGCCTTGAGGTACGCCCGCTGTGCGCCGAGGTAGGCATCAATGGCCTGCCTCTGAACGTTAGTGTCCGGGTCGTTCGACGGAGTGGGCGTCGAGGTTGTCGCGATGCTCGGGCTGGCGCTGGGCAGGGTGATGGGCGGTTCTTCGGGGTCGGTGCAGGCCGCCAGTGTGGCTGCGACGGCGAGCAGGGTGGTCACGGTGATGGTGCGGGTGGTGCGGTTCATGTGCCCTCCAGCGCCGCTTCTGTTCGTACCTCGGAATGTCCGTTCGCCGCTACTGTCACGTGTGCACGTACACGCTGGCAGTGGCCGTCGAGGTTCGTGTCGGGCGGCGTCGTCATCCCCGTTGGATACGATGGTAGGCGTCGATGACCGCGTGGTAGAGGTGGACCTGTAGCCGCCCCTCGTCGGTGATGGCGTAGACCGGGACCAGGCGGTCGCCGTCGCGCATCGTGGACTTGCGGACGTGGTTGTCGTTGGCGAGGCGCCGGAGGCTGCGGCCAACGGCGTTGTCGTCTACGTGTCCGCCCTCGACCTGGCGCTCCAACCGGCTGACCAGCTCGCGGAAGCGGTAGGGCCGCTCGGCGATGGCGCTGAGCACGGCCGGGTCGTAGCGGAAGCGAAAGAGATCAGAAATTTCTAGGTAAACATTTACATCTATCACAACTTTCCCCCGAGTGATACCGCGAGTCCAAGACTCGACAGTGCCACGTCCGTGCCGCATCGGAAAGGTAAATATTCCTCTACATCCTGGTCTCACAACGGAGTCTGCCCGTCTGGGTGTTGACTCGGTTGGCCGTTTGATCGAGGACATAGGAAGACTTTTCATGATTTGCCGCTGACACGCGTGTACTTACCGCGGCGCACGTACGTCGGTGTACGCGAGCGAATGTCCGTAGACCGGCCTTCGCTGATCCTGTACGCCTGGAAGGGATTCCAGCTCACGAGGGGTGGCAAGCCGATGACCGTAGGAGTGGCGCCGTCGCGCGCCCAGCCGACGGCCGTACGTGCGGTGACGCCGTCGCTTCGACCGAGGCGGCGGGTCTGGTTGTTGATCGTAAGCCTGCTCGCGATGGTGGTGTGCGCCGGGGCGTTCGCGTTGGTCTACGTACGCGCCGACACGCGGGTTCAGGTGCTCGCCGTCACGCGTGCCGTGGCAGCCGGGCAGACGATCGCGGTGGCGGACCTTCGGGTGGTCCGCGTCGTCCCGGACGCGGGCGTCGCGCTGGTGCCGGCCTCCCGGGCGTCGCAGGTGATCGGCGCGACGGCGGTGGTACCGCTCGCGGCGGGTTCGCTGCTGACCGAGTCGCAGCTCGGGCCGGCGGCGTGGCCGCCGTCGGGGCAGGCGGTGGTGGCGATCCCGGTGAAGGCCGGTCGGATCGCGTCCGGGGTGACCCCGGGCGTGCGGGTGCTGGTGATCCCGGTGGCCAAGGAAGGCGACCCGCAGCCGGCACCCTCGGCGTCGGGGGCGCCCGCTCCGGTGAAGGCGACCGTCGTGCGCGTCGCGGCGACCGACGGCGCCGGTTCCTTCGTGGTGTCGCTGCTGGTGGCGCGAGCCGACGCGGTCCGGGTGGCCGGCGCCGCAGGTGACATGTCGATCGCGGTTGCGCAGGACTGAGCCATGCTGATCGCGGTCACGTCTACGAAGGGTTCGGCCGGGGTGTCCACCCTCGCCGTGGTGCTGGCGGCCGTGTGGCCCGGTGACGACGCGCCGATCGTCGTGGAAGCCGACTGCGCCGGTGGGGATCTCGGTGCCTGGCACTGGCTGCCGGACAGCCCTGGCGTGGCGACCCTGGCCACGCAGAGCCGCACCGGCAGTGTCACCCTCGACGCGCATTTGACCCGCCTGCCGTGCGGGGTTGATGTGGCGCTCGCCCCGGCGGGCCGGCACCCGGCCACGGTCGCGGTGGGGCTGCTCATGGAGGCCAACCTTGCGCTGTGGACGAAGGAGCGGCCCACGATCGCCGATGTGGGCCGGCTGGAACCGGGCGCGCCGAGCGCGGCCGTCGTCGAGCAGGCCGACACGGTGTTGGTGCTCGCACGCGGTGATGAAGGGTCGCTGCTTCGGCTCGCCGACGCCGACCTGCCCACAGGGACTACCCGGCTGGTGCTGGTTGACGGGAGCCGCTACACGCACGCCGAGATCACCGAACGGACCGGCCTGCAGGTCGCGGCCGAGGTGCCGTGGGACCGCCGGGCCGCCGACGTGGTCGCCGGGCGGCGCAAGGTGAGCAAAGCCTGGACGCGCCGTGGGTTGCCGGCCGCTGCCCGCGCCCTGGCCACCGGTCTCGCCACGCCGCCCACCGTGCCCACACCGGCCGTGATTCGCAGCCACCGAGGGGGTGAGGTGTGATGGCCACCGAGGCTGAACTCGTCGCCGAGATGCGCGGGCTGGTCGCCGGGCAGATGGCCGCGCACGCCGGCACCGGGCCGATGCCGATCGCCGAGCGGCGGCGCCTGGCCGAGCGGTACACCGCCGACGTGCTCGACGCACACGCCCAGCAGGCCGTCGCCCGAGGCGACGCGCCGCTGTCCGCGCAAGCCGAGGCCCGCATCAGCCGGGCCATTGTGGACCGCATCGCCGGCGCCGGTGGGCTGGAGAGCCTGCTCGGCGACAAGGACGTGGAGAACATCGAGGCCAACGGCTGCGACAACGTCTTCGTCCACCGCACCGACGGCAGCTACGAACGGGTCGCCCCGATCGCCGAGTCCGACGACGAACTGGTCGAGCTGATCCGCGCGTTTGCGTCGGAAGCGGCGATCGGCGACGACGAGAAGGGCACCGGCCAGGAACGCACCTTCGACCGCAACAACCCGGTGCTGGATCTGCGCCTACGCGACGGGTCACGGCTGTGCGCGGTGATGTCGGTGTCGGCGCGGCCGTCGCTGTCGATCCGCCGAGCCACCATGATCGAGGCGAACCTCGACGACCTGGTGGGCCGCGGCATGCTCTCGGCGGGCATGGCCGAGGTAATCCAGGCCGCGATGCGCGCCCGCCTCAACACGATCTTCGCTGGGGGCACCAACA
This sequence comes from Micromonospora sp. WMMD1082, assembly GCF_029626175.1. Classification (NCBI taxonomy): domain Bacteria; kingdom Bacillati; phylum Actinomycetota; class Actinomycetes; order Micromonosporales; family Micromonosporaceae; genus Micromonospora; species Micromonospora sp. WMMD1082. The sequence goes on from NZ_JARUBM010000002.1 coordinate 1,480,684, forward strand.
CGGGCAAGACCACCTTCGCCCGCGCCGCCGCCCGCGCCATCCCCGCGACGGAGCGGCTGATCACCATCGAGGACGCGTACGAGCTGGAGCTGTACGACCCCGAGGTGCACCCCAACGTGCTGGCGTTCCAGTCCCGGCGGGCGAACCTGGAAGGCGTCGGCGCGGTCAGCATGTCCGCTCTGGTGCGCACTGCACTGCGGATGCGCCCGGACCGGGTCGTCGTCGGTGAGGCACGCGGCGACGAGGTCATCGACCTGCTCAAGGCGATGTCGCAGGGCAACGACGGCTCGTTCGCCACCGTGCACGCCTCCTCGTCGGGGCAGGCGTTCACCCGGCTGATGATGTACGCGGTCCAAGCGCCGGAACGGCTCACGTTCGAGGCGTCGGCGATGCTCATCGCCGAATCCGTGCACCTGGTCGTGCACCTGGACTGGACACCGGACCGCAAGCGGGTGGTGTCCAGCATCCGCGAGGTCGTCGGGTTCGACGGCCGTGATGTCGCCTCCAACGAGGTGTGGCGGCCCGGCCCGGACCGCCGCGCGATGCCGAACACCCCGCTGCGCGCCGAAACCCTCGACCGACTGGAGGCCGCCGGGCTGCGCGCGGCCACCATCGACCGGATCGGGTGGTAACGGCATGGTCGCTGTCGTCGCGCTTCTCGGCGCCGGGTTCGCCCTCAGCGTGTTCGGTGTCGTCGCGGGCCTGCGCAAGCGGGCCGTGCAGCCCAGCGGGCTGCGCCGCCCGGTGCTCACGAGGGAGATGCTGATCCGGGCCGCCATTGCGGTGCTCATCGCGGCGGCCGTCGGGCTGTGGACCCGCTGGCCGGTCGGGGCGCTGCTGGCCGGCATCGCCGCCTACGCCCTGCCGACCGCGCTGGGCTCGGACCGGCATCAGAAGCAGGCGCTGGCCCGTACCGAGGCGGTCGCGGCGTGGGCGGAGATGCTGCGTGACAACCTGTCTGCCGCGGCCGGGCTGGAGCAGACCATCCTCGTCACCGCCCCGTTCGCGCCACCGGCCATCCACGACGACATAGCCGACCTGGCCGCCTCGCTGCGGCTGGGCACCCGCCTTCCGGTGGCGTTGACCGAGCTACGCGGACGGATGGACGACCCCACCGGACGCCTGGTGGTGCGGGCACTGTTGCAGGCCAGCCAACGCCAGTCGAGGCAACTGGCCGAGCTGCTGTCGGAGATGGCCCGCCGGGCACGTGAGCGGGCCAACCTGCGGCTGCGTATCGCTCCTGGCCACGCGCGGATTCGCACCAACGCCCGCATCATCGTCACCTTCACCCTCGCGATGGCCGCCGGGCTGACGTTGTTCAACCGCAAGTTCCTCGCCCCGTACGACGACCTGATGGGGCAGCTCGTCCTGGTCGTGGTCGGGCTGATCTTCGCCGCCGGGTTCGTAGGCATCTCGCGGCTGGCCCGCGTCGGCCTAGACGCATCGAGGAGGCCGTCATGACCGGGCCGCTGCTGCTCGGTGCCGGGTTCGGTGCCGGTTTCGCGTTGCTGGTCGGCTGGCTGCTGCCGGCACGCCTGAGCCTGGCGCAGGCGTTCGCCGCGCTGCACCCGCCCGCGCCGACCGTGACGCCGGTGCCGCTGCTGCTGCCGCCGGAGCCGGGCGGTTGGATCGCCGGGCTCGGCAAGCCGGCGGTGCCGCTGCTGGCCCGCGCCGGCCTGCCGCGTACGGCGACCATCGGTGATCTGGCCATCTGCGGACGCGACCCGGCCCGCCACCTCGCCGAGCAGGCCGCCATGGCGCTGTGCGGCTTCCTGGCCGTGCCGGCGCTGGCGGGCATCCTCTACCTCGGTGGGATCACCGTCGGCTGGCAGACGCCGTTGTGGGCGGCGCTGGTCGGTGCCGCGCTCGGCCTGTTCGTTCCCGACCTCGCCCTGGCCTCCGAGGCGGCCAAGCGGCGCAAGGAACTGCGCGACGCGACCGCCAGCATGCTGGACATGGTCGTCATCTCCTTGGCCGGCGGCGCCGGGGTCGATCAGGCCCTGCGCGATGCCACCGACGAGCCCACCGACTGGGCGCAACGCGCCCTGCGGCAGGCGGTCGAGGCGGCGCACCTGACCCGCGTCCCGCCGTGGCAGACCATCGGCGGGCTCGGCGACACCACCGGCGTGTCCACCCTGTCCGAACTGGCCGCCGCGCTGTCTCTCGCGGGTAGTGAAGGCGCTCGCATCAAAGCGACCCTGACCGCCCGGTCGGCCGCGCTGTCCGCGCACCAGCTCGCCGAGGCCGAATCCGCCGCCACTTCGGCCACCGAACGCATGGTCCTGCCGGTGGTGGGGCTGCTCGGCGGGTTCCTCATCTTTATCGGCTATCCCGCGTTCGCCACGGTTCTCGAAGCGCTCTAGGTCATCGAATCCCATGACTCGCAGTCGTTACGTCGAAGGAGCCCCGACATGACTGAAGACCGCATCATCTGGCCCGTGCTCGCTGTGGTCTTCATCATCGCTGCGCTGACCTGACCCGAACGAACTCACGGCAGTACCGACAAAGTCACTTTCGGAGGAGGCGTCACACTATGACGTACCTGGCCCTGTCTTACCTGTTCACTCACATCCGCGCCGCCCGGCAGCGGCTGGTGCGCGTCTACCGCGATGACGGCTATTCCACCGAGACCATCCTGGTGGCCTCGCTGCTGGTCGTCCTCGCCATCGCAGTGCTCGCCATCCTGGCAACAGCCGTGACCAACAAGGCTAACGACATCGATCTCGATGCCCCCGCCCCTGCGGCGCCATGATTTGCAGGTTGCGGGACGGCGGCGGCGATCGTGGCTCGGCCACGGTCGAGGTGACCCTCGCGATGCCGCTGCTCGGTCTGCTGTTGCTGCTCATCGTGCAGTTCGCGTTCTGGGCACACGCCACCCACGTCGCGCAGGCCGCCGCGAACCAGGGCGTGCAGACCGCCCGCGCGTACGGCTCCACCGCTGATGCGGGTGTCGATGACACCAACGCCATCCTGGATCAGACGGCCGGGTCGATCCTCGCCGACCGCAGCGTGAGCGCGAACAACACGGCGACGACCTCGACGGTGACGGTGACCGGCAAGGCCGCCGCCGTGGTGCCGGGATTGTCGCTGCCGATCACGGTCAGCGTGACCGCACCGCGCGAGAAGGTGCCGGGGATGCCATGACCCCCGAGCGTGCCCGCGGGATGGTGTCGGACCGAGGATCGGTGTCGGCGGAGATGGTCGTGCTCGCCACCCCGTTCATGATCCTGGTTGCGGTGTTCCTCATCTTCTGCGGCCGGGCCGCCTCCGCCGTCATCGACGTCGAGTCGGCAGCGGCGGCAGCGGCCCGCGCGGCGGCCGACGCGCCCACGCCCGGCGCCGCCGTCACGGCCGCGCAGGACGCGGTCGCCGCGACCACTGCCGGCAGCGTGTGGACCTGCACCACCAGCACGAACACCGCGCAGCACCATCGCGGCGGGCAGGTCTCCGTGACGGTGACCTGCGTGGTGCCGATGTCCGACCTCGGCCTGCCGGTCGGCGCCAGCAAGACCGTGCATGGCACGGCGACGGAACCGATCGCGACCTACAAGGCGGACATATGAGGTACAGGCGGTGGAGCAGGCGACTGGATCGTGATGCCGGGTCGGTGTCCGGCTACACCGTCATCACCAGCCTGGCCGGGCTGGCGTTCGCCGCGCTCGTCCTCGACGCCGGCCTGGCCATCGCCACGAAGGTCGACGCGGTGTCGATCGCGCAGTCATCGGCCCGTGCCGGTGCCCGGGAACTCGACGTGCTGTACCTGCGGGAGACCGGCGTGATCCGTCTCGACCCGGTCAAGGCCCAGGACACCGCCGAACAGTGGGTGGCCAACTCCGGGCTGTCCGGCACCGTCACCGTGGCCGGCAACACCGTCACCGTCTCGGTCACCACCGCGCAGCAAACCCAACTGCTGCAAATGGTCGGCATCACCTCCATCCCGATCGCCGCGCAGGCGACCGCCACCGCCGTGGAACCGTAGAAGGGAGGCGGGTATCGATGTTCGGCGCCATCCGCCGCCTCGCCGTACGCGCCGTCGCCGCCGCACTGCTGGCGGCGGCCGTCGCCGGGCTGCCCGCCGCCCTCGTCGCCTTCATCGGCTGGCCGCTGCCGTCCAAGGTGCCGACCGGTGACCAGCTCTCCGCGTGGATCACCAGTCCGGTCACCGACGCCGTCATCCTCAACGCCCTCGCGGTCGCCGCGTGGCTGCTGTGGGCGGCGTTCCTGCACGCCATCGCGGCCGAGGCCCGCGCCGCCTGGCGCGGCCTGCCCACCCGGGCCACCACCCGCCGCACCGCGAACCCGCTCCGGCTGGCCGCCGCCACGTTGATCACCGCGCTGACGTTGGGCACCCTGTTCGGTGGCGCCGCAGCCGCCGCGAGTCCCACCCCCGCCCAGGCCCGGCCCGCGACCGTCCAGGTTGTGAAGGCCGCCCCGCCGGTGCTGGTACAGCAAGGCCCGGCCACCATCCACGTCGGCGACAAGACCTACACCTACGTCGTCGAACGCCGCGACACCCTGTCGAAAATCTCCAAGGAGTGGCTCGGCGAGGCCAACCGGTGGCCGGAGATCTGCGAGCTGAACTGGCACCGCCACTTCCCGAAAGTCGGCGGCACCCTGCGCGACTGCAACCTCATCTACCCCGGCTGGGACCTGCGGCTACCCGCCGACGCGAAACCTCCCGCGAACGCGACGCCAGCGCCGACCACGCCGCCGCAGACCGGCGAGCCGAACCCAGAACCCGCCCCCACGCAGGAGTCGACCCCGGCACCGTCGACCAGCGCCAGCACGGCACCCACCCAGGACCCGGACGGCGTGGTCGAACCCCCGTCGGCCACACCGTCCGCCACCCCCTCGGCCACCACCGCCGCGCCGGGTGCCGTCCCGACGCCGGCCACCAGCTCGGCGCCGGTCACACCGAGCCAGTCCGCCCCGGCCTCACCCACGACGGCGACCCCCACCACGACGGCGAGCCCGGCCGACGACGCGCAGGACGGCCGCCCGTCCGCCGACGAGGACGGCGTCCGCCTGCCCGGCGGCAGCTTCGTCCCGTGGACCTTGGCCGCCGCGATCGTCGCCGCCGCCGCCATGGTGTGGCTGCAACGCCGCCGCCGCTTCGTCCCCGGCGAAATGGCCGAGGACGACGAAACCCCGGAACTGCCCCCACCCGTCGCCGAGCTGCACCGCCAGGTCACCCGCAACCCCGACCTGCCCGTCCCGAGCGACCTGGCCGAACGCGCCGCCGCCGTACCCGCCCTGCCGCTGCTGCCGCCCGGCGGCGTCGGCCTCGTCGGCGACGGCGCGCACGCCGCCGCCCGCGCCGCACTCGTCTCCAGCCTCGCCTCCGGCGGCCCCCGCGACCCGGACCGGCGCGGCGAGGTCGTCATCGACGGCACCACCCTGACCACGTTGATCGGCGCCGACGCCGCCGCTCTCGGCCCCTGGCCGCGCCTGCACGTGGCCGACGACATCGACCACGCCCTGTCCCTGCTGGACGCGCGGCTGCTGCACCGAGCCCGGGTCCTGGACGAACACAGCCTCACCGACGTGGACTCCCTACGCGAAAGCGCACCTGACGAGGAAGCGTTGCCGCCGGTGCTGCTGATCTGCGAAACACCCCCGGCGGGGGCGCGGATGCGCGCCCGGGTCAGCTTCGGCCTCGGCAACGGCCTGGACGTGTCCGCGCTGCTGCTCGGCGAATGGCCGCACGGGTCCACCATCACCGTCAGCAGCGACGGGCACACCAGCGTCGCTGATGGGCCGGCGGTGAAGGCGATCGGCGAACGCGTCGCCGTGCTCGACACCGCCGAGGCCGTGGCGATCCTGACCACCCTGCGCGAGGCCCACACTGGCGAACCACCCAACCCGGTCCTCCGACCGCCCGCCGCGCCGCGGCCCGCCGCACCGGCCGCCGAGCCCGACCCGGTTCCGCCCGCCACGAACGAACCGGCTGACCAGACGGCACCGGCGGAGCATCCGCTCGACGCGCCACCGCCCGCCGTGGACGGCAAACCGCGTGTCAAGGTGCACCTACGAGTGCTCGGCACGCCGGAAGTGGAGGACATCACCCTGCCCGGACGGGACCTGCGCGGCAGGGCCGCCGAGCTGGCCGTCTTCCTCGCCTGCCACCCCGATGGCGCGGACACCGAAACCATCGCCGAATACCTCGTACCCGACGTGCGGCGCCGCCAGGCCAAACAGTTGGTGCACACCAACGCCTCCAACCTGCGCCACGTCTTCGGCCGCGCCGGTGGACCCATCACCGGCGGGTACGTGCTCAAACGCGGCGCGTCCGCCCGCTACCGACTCGACCCCGCCACCGTGCGGGTCGACCTGTGGCAGTTGCGGGACCTGCTCACCCGCGCCCAGCTCGCCTCCGCCCCGGCCCGCGCCGAGCTGCTGCGCGAAGCCTGCGACCTGTACACCGCACCGCTCGCGGAGGGCTGCGACTACGAATGGGTCGACCCGCACCGGGAGAAGGCCCGCCAGTCGGGCACCGAAGCCCACCTGCTGCTCGCTGACGACGTGCTCGAATCCGACCCACAGGCCGCGTCCGACCTGCTCGACAAGGCCATCGGCCTGGACCGCTACAACGAGGAGCTGTACCGCAAGGCCATGCACGCCCGCCACGCCCTGCGCGACGCCGACGGCATCCGCGCTCTGCTCCGCGCGCTGGCCAAGGCCCTCGCCGACCTGGACGCCGAACCTGCCGAGGCCACCACCGACCTCGCCGCCAAGCTCCGCGCCAGCCTGGAGCAGCGGTGAGCACCCCGACAGCGACCCGGCACCGGCCGCGCCAGCTCGCATATGCCCTTGCCGTCACGCCGCTGCTGCGCTGGCTGATCGCCCACCACAGCGTGCCCGCCGGGCAGCCGTGGCGCACCCGATGCCAGGTATGCGCCACCTCGTTGTGGCCCGCCGGGTGTGCCCCTTCGGGTCGGTGCCACACCTGCCGGACCCGCCTCGGCGCACCGCCGTACATGCTGGAGCTCGCGGCACTCGCCGCGACCGGGCTGCTGATCTTCTCCGGGATGCACGGCTGGGAACTGGCCGCCTACCTCTGGTGGACCGCCGGCCTGCTTGTCCTGGCGTTCGTCGACGCCGCCGTGCTGCGCCTGCCGCACCGGCTGACGGCCACGACCACCGCCGGCACCGTCGTACTGCTCGCCTTCGCCGACAACCCGCACACGTCGTGGTGGACCGCCACGATCGGCGCGGCAGTGCTGGCCGCCTACTACGCCGTCATCCACCTCGCCTCACGCGGCGACCTTGGTCTCGGGGATGTGGCCGTAGCCGTCCCGATTGGCATCGCCCTCGGCTGGCTCGACTGGCGTCTGATCGTCGCGGCGACGGTGCTCGGACACGTCGCCGCCGTCGCATCGCTGCCTCTTCGCCGACGCGCGGACCAGCGACACACGCCAATACCCATGGGCACCTACCTGATCGCCGCGTCGATCACCACCGTCGCCGTCGCCGCCGCGATCCGCTGATCGCGGGGCTTGACGCCGACCCGCACCGTTGACCACGGGTTCGACCGGACGAACGCCGCTGTGGACAGCGGCGCACCATCCGCGCGCACGCGGAACCCCGTTTTGTTAGCTCAGTAGGAGCCGAGCGCGTGCACGATGTCCATCAACTCGGCCCAGCCCAGGGGATCGGCCGGATCGGCGCGGAGCCGGTCGAGACCGGCGTGGATGCGCACCAACAAACAGGGGTCCAGTCCCTTGTCCACCGCACAGGTGGCTTCGATGGCCAGTTCGTTCATCGCCATCGGCAGGCCGGGCGTCCCTTCCCGCATGGCGGCGATCTTGAGTTGGAGGGCGAGGGCGCTGATCCCTGGGTCGCCGTTGTGGTAGGGCAGGCGCAGCGGCGGTTTGGCTTCCTTGCGGATCAGATCGACAGCGCAGGCGATCGTGCCGGCGAGGTTCTCCTGCACGGCTTGTTCGGTCAAGGAGTGGCCGACCAGCGCCCGCACCGCCAGGGCCTGCGGGTACTCCGGTGATATGCCGACCGCCAGCGGTACCGGATTGGCGATCTGGGTGCCGAGTTCCACCAGCGCTGACGGGTCCGCGTCGGACCCTTCGAACCAGAACATCGCCATGTCGCAGCGCCACAGGTGGCGTCGCTGCCAGGCGACCTGGACGAGCACCTCATCATCGGAGCTGGTCGGCTGTTCCCGACGCGGGTTGGTGATGACCACCGGATGGGCGATCAGCGCCGTGACAGCCTCAGCCTGCCAGTTGCGGTCCGGGGAGATCGTGCCGCCTAGATACAGCACCGAGAGCCCGCCGGGGGTGTCGAGGCTCTCCGGCGGCTGCACCACACGGGTGTCGGTGCCCAGCAGCGGGTCCTCGGCGATCTGGAGCCGGTCCGCCTGCTCGGGCAGGGACGTGCCGACGTACCGCATCGCGCTGTGGGCGTCCGCGAGAGTCTCGGCCACCGCGATGAGCTGCGGCGACTGGGCCGAGTCGAGATAGTTGATGCGATATGCCATGTGCCGTCCCCCGGGCTTGTCGCGGCCGTGGTCATGTGGTGTGCGGGTCAGCCGAGGCCGATGCGGACGCCCACCACCTACGGTCCGCCAAGGTTCGTGCTGGCGCAACGCCGGATCTGGGCGTGAGCTGGGAGCCGGCTCGAAGCCCCGGGTCGGTACGCGAGCGGCCTGCGTCGTCGACCCTCGAATCGTGGTCAGGTTGCCGCCCATCGGACGGACCGGTCACCGTTGCGCAGCGAGGCGATCCTGATGCCTAGTTGTGCGAGGGCTGCGGGTTTGCGGGTTCCGGTGCGGATGTACGCGGCGAGGGAGTGCAGGTCGCGGATGTCGCGCAGGGCCTGGTAGTCGGGCCAGGTGGCGATGTCGTAGCCGTACGCGGTGGTGAAGGCGAGCCGTTCGTTATCGGGGTCTCCGAAGCGGCTGCCGGGTGCGCCGACGAGGACCACGTCCAACTCGCGCGGGCCGAGGCAGGCGCCTTCCCAGTCGGTGAGCAGGTAGCCGTACCGGCTGGCCGGGTCGCTCACCAGGTTGCCGGGGTGGGCGTCGTTGTGGATCAGTCCCGACCCGAGCGGGAACCGCATGCTGGCGTACCGGGCGGACAGGTGCTCGATACGGCGGTGTAGGAACGCGGTGTCGTCGCGGTCGAGGACCGGTTCGGGGCGGGCCGCGTCGAGGCGCAGCGCCGCGCGCAGCCGGGCGAGGGGGTCCGCGGTGGGCAAGGCGAGCGGTGGTACGGGCAGCAGGTGCAGCTCGCGCAGGAGCCGCCCGAGGGCGGTGTTGACCTCCACCGGGGAGCCTGGCGCACGAGCGGCAACCTCGTGCCAGGCGGTGGCGACGAAACCGTTCGTCTCGATCGGGTTGTCGGCGGCTGGGCGGATCGTTGGGAAGTCCCGCGTCGCCAGCCACCTGGTGAGGCTGACCGCGCGGTGGGCTCGCGCGACGGCTTCCTCGGTCGTGGGGACCAGCCGAATCACGACGTGATCGGCTGGGAGCAGCAGGGTGGCCGCGTCGTGCAGCCGCAGCGTCCGGGCCTGGTCGGCGTTGAGCCCGAGCCGTGCGGCGACCGTACGCGCGGCGGCGGCGACCGGGGCGGGTAGCGGTTCAGGCATCGGCGAGGACGGCGTCGATGCGGTGCTGGAACTGCGCCACCGCCGCGACGGCGGTGTGCGGGACGGTCAGCGCCTTCAGCGCGCGGAGCCGGTCCAGGGCGCGAGGTGAGGTGAGCGTGCCGGCACCGCCCAACGCCTGGTCGCCCACTGCGACGCCTTGCTCCAGGTCGTCGCCGCGTTGGAAGAAGGTGCCGGACAGGGCGATCAGGTTGAGGGTGCGGCTGCGGGCGTAGGCGCTGTCGCGGCCGGCGACCGCCTGCCGCAGCAGGTGCTCGGCCTCGTCGGCGACCTCGGGCACCCGGTGGGCGAGCACGTGGTAGGAGTGGCCGCGCAACGCGGCCAGCTCGGCGGCGTCGAGGTGGGACAGCCAGGGCGGCGCCGGCTCACCGTCGGCGTTGGCGAAGTGCTCCTGCGCTCGACCCAAGGCGCGGTGGCAGGGTTGCAGCTTGCCGGTGGCGGCGAAGCACCAGCCTTCGTAGGCGGCGATCTCGGCCAGGGCCAGTTCGGAGACGTGGTGGCCGGGGTCGACGGTGGTCGCGTAGGACAACCGGACCAGCCGCAGCGCCTCGTCTGTGCGGCCCAGGTGCAGGGCTTGGTGGGCGAGCTGCCGCAAGGTGGTACCGACCAGGTCGACGTTGTCGGCTTCGCTGGCGGCGTCTAGGCCGACCGTCCACAGCGCCCGCGCCTGCGGGTGGTGGTTCACGTCGTAGGACAGGAACGCCGCGACTCCGGCCAGGTCCGCCAGCGCGGTGAGCAGCCGGTTCTTGACAGTCTCGGAGGAGCACACCGATCGGGAGGCGGTCGCGGCGACCCATTGGAGCTGCGCGATGACGGCGGCGCGGGACAGGCCGCCGCCCCACCGGTTGTCCCAGTCGCGGAACGCGCTCGTGGTCGCTTCGATCCGGGCGACGTCCGCCGCGCCGATCCGGCGGGGCACGTCCATGCTCACCGGCGGGATCAGGTTCATGATCCGTGTGTGCAGCGGCACCGTCACGGTGCCCCGCACGACGATCTCCGTGACGGCCGGCAGCAGGTCGCTCAGGTCACCGGGCGTTCGCGTCAGCGGGATGTCGGCCTCGACCTGCGGGTGCTCGGAGGGCTGCTGGCCGGGGTAGAACCCGAGGTCGGCGGGGCTGGCCGCGCCGAGGACCGCCTGGAACGCGTCCCGGTACGGGCCGGTCGGCCAGCGGTGCTCACCACGTTCGAGCTTGCCCACGTAGGTGTCGTCGATTACGGTCCGGTGGTTCTTGCGGTTCGCCGCGAGCCACGTGTTGACCGCGTCGGCCAGCTCCTGACGCGACATCGGCATCCCTGACCCGGACGGCGAGACCCGCCGACGCCGAGCCTGCCGCAGCAGGGTATTCGGCGACTGGTCTCGACGCCGAGACATCAGCGGCACCTCCCACCCGCGTCCGGAACAGGCCGACGATCACCGCGAGCCCGCTGCCGGTACCAGTGCCGGTCCGGACATTCCCTATGATGCCGCTCACGCGTCCACGGATCGTAGTCGAGGCCACTACCGGGGGGACAACGCCAGCGCGGTCCGCCAGAAATGCGAAAAGAGCCGGGCTTTGCGGCCGGCGGGCCGCAGAGATGGTGCCGGGCATCCCACGCGGGGATGCCCGGCACCGATAGTGGCGGTCAGAATCGGTACATGCGGCCGGCGCCACGCTCCAGCGTCCACCGGTGATAGTCGCGGTGGCCAGTGGCGTCGAAGTGGGCGGCGTGCCAGTCGTCGGCGTCGTTGGGCACCTTGTCCTGCATGGGGTCGCGGGCGACCGGTGATTTCTCGCCGCAGCGGCATGTGACCTGGATGAACCGGATCACCCGCTCGTCCGGGTCGATCGGCTCGGTCAGCGCGATGTCGGCGATCACCGCTGTGCCGCCGCGGTGGCGTTGCCGGTGGCCTCGCCGTCGTCGCAGGGCGCGGCGACGGTGTGTTCCGGCTGCGTGTACAGCCGGATCAGGGTGTCGACCACTTCGCCTCGGGTCTGGTTCCAGCGGGTGGCGTATTCGGTGAGCACGGCGTACGCCTCGTCACTCACCTCGATGAATGGCATCGGATGGGTCTCCTTTGGTCGTGTCGGTACCGTCGGGACGGGCGGTGTCGTGGGTGGTGCCCGGGGTCGGCAGGCACCCGGAGGGGTTGCCACTGGTTCACGCCTGCGCGGTGTGGAAGTCAGCGCGGCGATGCCGCCGGTACCGCGGTTCGGTCTCCCACCGGGAGTTGCGCAGGCAGGTCAGGCAGGCGCCGCGCTCCGTGGCGGTGGCCACCCGCTCGGCCCAGAGCGCCGCCCGCTGCTGCTGGTAGCGCTGCTGCGCGGCGGCCTGCGCCTCGGCATCTCGTTGCCGCTGCTCACGTTCGGCCGCCTGGCGGGCTCTGCGGTCCTGCTCGGCGCGCACCTGGTCGGCGGTGGCGTACTTCGACGCCCAGCACGCCGGGTTGTCACAGTGCTGCGACTGTTCCGCCTCGGGCGGGTTCGCGGCCCCGCACCACGGACAGTTGAACCAGCCACCCTCAAACCACCTCGTGATCTCGCGGGTCTCTCCCGTCGCGATCCGCATGAACCGGGCCTCGGTCACGACCGCGTCCCGGTGTGGCAGGAACACGGGCACGGCGTAGGAGCCTTGGCGCGGGGGCCGGGCTTGCTTTGCCCGGGGCACAGGTCGCACCAGCGGCGGTGACACGCGACCGTGATTCCGGGCGGGCTGATCTCGGGAACCGTGTCGATGGCCAGCCCCACCGCACCGCCGGTGTCGGCGAACCAGTAGGTCTGCCACAGCTCGGCCCAGCGGATCTCGACGGCGACCAGGCCCACGTTGACCAGCAGGTCCGGGTCGATGCCCGGCGCGGTGAGCCAGTCCGGGGAGGGTCCGGTCGTGGTGTCGTGGTCGTGGGTGCAGCGCCACGAAGGACAGGAGCAGTCCAGCGCGGTGAAGAACTCGCCGGCCGTGTAGCCGACGCGTGCGGTCTTGGTGGCGGAGCTGCCGAACCCGGCGAGGATTTGGTTGAGCAGCAGCCCGGGTGACATCGGCAGTTCCGGCTTGCCGTGCATCCGCTCCCAGTGCGTGGTGGCCATGAGCGCGCGGACCGCCGTACGGCGTGCGGGGGTGCCGGTGTAGCGGATGCCGGCGGGAGTCCAGTCGCGGTGCCCGCCCGGGATCGGGTGCTGCAGGTAGTAGGTGGCTTCGTCGTCGTCGGACGGGCACAGCTCGCCGTGGCCTGGGGTTTGCCGGCAGACGAGGCAGGGTGGAATCGCTTTCGGTGGCCTGGTCATGGAAGGGGTCAGCGTCCTTTCGTGGCGGTGTGGCTTCGCCGCCTGCGAGGGCGGCGAAGCCACAGCGGAGATGCACCACCGCCCGCCCGGGTATTGCAGCGGGGCGGGGTGGCTGGAGGGGCGGGTCGTCAGGGCTGCCGGTCGACGTGCAAGTCGATGGCGGTGGTGACGTCGTCGAGGTCGGTACGGTCCGCGCCGCGCAGGTCGCACAGCGTCCAGGCGACGCGCAGGATGCGGTCATGGCCGTCGTCGGAGACGGTGCCCACCCGCCGCAGGTGCAGCAGCGGGTTGATGTCGCAGGTGGGCAGCGCGCACACGCCGGTGCGCAGGATCTCGCCGGGGACCTCGGCGTTGACGCGGTAGCCGAGCGCGGCCCAACGGTCTGCGGCGTGCTCACGGGCGGAGCCGACCCGGGCGGCGACCACGGCCGAGGACTCGCCGGCCGCCGCGTCGTCCGGGCTCACCGCGTCTTTCGGGTTCATCGCGTCGAGGTGCAGGCGGATGTCGGTGCGCCGCCACAGGTCCGCCATCCGGGCCAGGCAGCGGCGACGGTCCAAGTCCGTACAGGTGCACAGGTCGGCGCCGTTCGGGCGGGCGCACGGGCACGGCTGTGCGGCGAGAACCAGTTGGAACCGGGCAGGGTAGGTCACGGCGCGGCGGGCTCCGGCGAGCATCACCTGTCCGGTATCGAGCGGGTGGCGCAGCGCCACCAGTGCCCGGTTGCCGAACTCCGGGGCGTTGTCCAGGTGGAGCACGCCGTGATGGGCCAGGCTCACCGCCCCCGGGTACGGGGCGCGTGGCCCGCCGCCGAGCAGCGCCGGAAGCGACGCGGTGTGGTGCGGCGCCCGAAACGGTGGCCTGCGCACCAGCCCACCGCCGGGCGGGGTCACCCCGGCGGCCGAACGCAGCGCGGCCACCTCCAACGCGGCGGCGTCGTCGAGGTCCGGCAGCAGCGAGGGCAGGGATTGCGCGATGAGGGTCTTGCCGGCTCCGGGCGGCCCGACCAGGCCGAGGTGGTGACCGCCGGCCGCGGCGACCTCCAGTACCCACCGGGCCTTCGTCATAACGGCGGGCACGTGGACCAGATCGCCGACGTACCCGTCACCGGTGCCGGGCCGCTCGCCGGTGGCGGGCTTCGGCGTCGGCGGGTGCTGGCCGGTGCTGGCCCACTGGGCAAGTTGCTGGAGGGTGGCGACGGCGACGACGGTGATGCCGGGCACGAGGCGGGCCTCGGCGGCGTTGGCCGCTGGGACGACGACCGTGCGCATGCCGAGGTCGGCGGCGGCGGTCACCATCGGCAGCACGCCGCGCACCGGGCGGACGGCGCCGTCGAGGCCGATCTCGCCGATGAGCGCCGCCGCGTCCAGCACGGCCGGTGGGAACAGCCCAGCGGTGGACAGGATGACCGCCGCCATGGCCAGATCGGTGCTGGAGCCGGGTGCCGGGTCGTCGGACGGTGGCAGGGTGACGGTCACCCGATGTCCGGGGAGGCAGAGCCCGGCGTTGACGATGCCAGCTCGTACCCGGTCGCGGGCCTCTTCCATGCTGCGCCCGTCCGGGCCGAGGATGACGATGCCGCCGGGCTGGCCGGCGGCGGGTTCGGCCTGCACCGGCACGAGGCGGCCGGTGATGCCGGTCAGGCTGACTGAGGTGGCCGTGGCGTAGCTCATGACGCGTGCCCCCGTCGAGCCCGCCGGTTGGCGGTGGTGGCGTGGTGCGGTGTGGCCATGGGTTGGGTGCTCCTTCACGAACAGGCGCCTCGCCGCACAACCAGCGGCGAGGCGCACAGGGATGGGGATTGACCCCGCCTTCCGCGAGATCGCCCGCGCGGCGCGCGGGCGGGGCAGGGCGGGGAAACCTGACTCGGGTGGTCAGGTCGTCGGTGGGCGGACGCTGACGATGCCGTGCACGCCCGCGATGAGGTGGAACGCGGTGACCAGGTGCCGGCGGGCGTCGTCGCCCAGCTCGGCGGCGCGCTCGAACGCCTCACCAGTGCCGGGCTCGTCCTCGTCCACCGCCGGGAGCGCCGTCTCCAGCAGGGTTACGGTGATCGCGGCGGTTGCGGCGGCGAGGTCGACCAACTCGCGGGTCGAGGGTGCGCCGTCGCTGGTCGCCAAGCGGCGTAGGTCGGTGGCGACGGCGTCGGCGCGGTCGGCCACGGTGGGCAACGGGGTGAGGTCGGGCGTGACGGTCATGATCGCTCCCCGGACAGGTGACAGGCGTGCCGCCGTTGTGGTGCGGCGGCTGGCATCGCCGCTCCATCCGCCCCGCTTGTCAAGGCCGGCGGAGGACCGCATCCCCGACCAGCCACCGGCCGAGCAGCAGCGGCCGGTACGCCCACCGCGCAGCGGGTTACCCTGAGAGCGGCGAAGGACGCTGCCGGTCGTCGCCAGCGGCGGCCCGCCCGTTCCGCTTGCACGACGGTGCGCGCGCCGACCGCGCGACACGACGGCTGATCGGCGGGCACACCGCCGGTGACGTGCCCGCCGAGCGCGGCCGGGAAGGCTACAGCCTCTGGCAGCGGTACTGGGCGGCGCTGTTGAACATTCGGCTGCCCGTGCGCCACCCGCGTAGGCAGCGCTGAGGAGTCCCTACAGGACGTGCCGACAGCGACGGCGATCACCGTCGTCAGGGTTGGCCGAGCGCCGCCCCGTGAGCGCGCATCCAGCCCTCCGGGTCCACCGGCCCGCCGTTGACATGAACCTCATAGTGCAGGTGAGGGCCGCTGGAGTGGCCGGTGGAACCGACCTCGCCGATCGGCTGCCCGGCGATCACCGGATCACCGACCTTCACGTACGGCTCGGTATGCATGTGGCAGTACCGCGTGGTGATCCCTCCCGGGTGCCCGATGTCCACGTACCAGCCGCAACCCTTCGTGAGATCGGGGTCCCCGTCGCGGCCACAGCCCCACTCGCCGCCGGTGCGGCTGTCGATGGCGTTGCACCGCACCCGCTGCACGGTGCCGGAGGCGGCGGCCACGATGGTGGTGTGCCGCCGGGCGCCGAGGTCGACCCCGTCGTGGCCGGGCCGTTCGCTGGTACGGAACCCGGACACGACCAGCGCACGCACCGGCTGCGTCCAGCCCTGGGCGGAGACCTCGCTGCACGGGTTGATCCCGACGGTGGACAGGCCGAGCGCCGCACCGACGTGGCTGACCAGGCGTATCGCCTCGGCGGTGTGCTTGGCGTACGCGTCCGGGTACGCCGAACGCTGCACTTTCTGGGCTGCCTCGGTGAGCGGCATCTGTTGCCAGCCCTCGATCGTGACGAGCTTGTCGAAGAACTTGCCCGCCTGGTAGGCCGGATCGCGAAGCTGCTGCGGGGTGCCCCACCCCTGCGACGGCCGTTGCTGGAACAGGCCGATCGAGTCGTCCGCGCCGCCGGACAGGTTCCGCAACGTCGACTCCTGCATGGCGGTCGCGGTGGCCACCACCCATCCCCACGGCGGCACGGCTTTGCTGTTGCCGACGGTGAGGATGATGGCCACGTTGCCGAGCTGCTCGGCATCCCAGCCCTCGACCGGCGGTATCGGTCCGCCCGGCGCGGCCGGTCTGGACGATGCCGGTGCGGTCGTCGCCGATGCCGCTGTGGTGGGGATGCAGGTCGTGCCGCCGCCGAAGATGGCGGCGCCGCCGAGCAGCGGGATGGCGATGATGGCGGCGAGGATCGCGACGATGAGGCTGATGAGCTTGCGCATGGCGGCGCCTCCTTCCGGGGCGTGAAGCGGAAAAAGGCCGGTGGGCCGCCCTCACGGGGCGGCCCACCGACCTTGGGTGAACTGGTGGCGCGGTGCAGCTATCCGGCGTTGTCCGGCTGCTGCTCGGTGCTGCCGTCCGGCTGCCCGGCCTCCTGCTGGCTCGCCGCGTCGTCGCTGCCGGTCTCGCCGTTGGTGTCGGTCTCGCCGTTGGTGTCGGTGGCGGCGTCGGGCTGCGCGGTGTCGATGAGCTTGTAGCGCTCGGGGTCGTCACCGATCAGTTCGGCCTTGCCCTCCTTGGCGAACTTGCGCATCGCGTTGGTCATCGCGCCGGGGCTGCGGCCGGGGATGTGGATGGCCAGGCGGCCACCGGTCCAGCCGACGATGCCCGCGAAGGCGGGCAGCGGCTGCTCCCGCATCACCTTGGCGACCATGTCCTCCAACTCGCCGGGGCGCAGCTTCGGCAGGCCGTTGGACAGGATGATCGGCTCGCCGGGCTCGCCGCGCCGGGCCTGCGGCATGTCCTTGCGGCACTTGCCGCAGTAGGCGGGGGTCTTCTGCCAGCAGCACTCGCATATCTTCGGCATCTGGGCCTGGCAGCCGCGGCACAGCTTCGGCGGTTCCGCCTCGGCCGGCTTCTGCTCGCCGTCCTGCTCGGCGTCCCCGTCCGATGTGACCTCGCCGTCGGCTGGTGCGTCGGTGGCCGGGCCGGCGTCCGTGGAGCTGTCGTCGGTGACCGGCTTGTCGGTGACCGGCTGCGGGTCCTGCGGCTGCTGCGGCGAGTCGCCCGACGGTGCCGGGTCGGTCGCCTGGTCCGGTGTCGTGGCGTCGGCCTCGGCCGGGCCGGCGACCTCGGTGTCCGGCTCGGTGCCATCGCCGTCGTCGGTCGCCTCGGGCTGGGTGGTCTCGTCGGCGGCGGGTGCCGGGTCGGCGAGCTGCCAGCGGGCCGGGGCGCCGTCGGCGGGGTCGCCGCCGTCGTCGACCTTGACGATCAGGTCGGCCTTGGCCAGGACGTTGATGGCCTTGTCGGTGGTCGAGCGGCTCAGGCTGGTGCGCTCGGCGAGTTCGTGCACGTTGCCGGGGCCGGTCTTCAGCGCGTCGAGCGTTCGCTGCGCGCTGGGTGTGAGCTTGTCCATTGCGGACAGTTCCCTTCTTGGGTTGATGGATAGGGCAAAGCCCGACCCCGGGTTCGAGGTCGGGCTCGTCTATGGGTGCCGCCTTATCGGGCGGCGGTGGCGCCGGCCTGCGCGGTCTGCCGTTCGGCGACCGGCACGGGGGCTTCGGCGGCTGGGGTGAACTGGTGGTGCAGCCGGCGCAGGGCGGCGCGTTCGAGATGCCGGACCGCGTTGACGGTTCGGCCCATCGCCTTCGCGGTGGCGTCGCGGGGGTAGCCGTCGATGTGCCGGAGTTGGATGGCTTGGCGCTGGCCTGGGGTGAGCCGGGCCAGCGCGTGCACGAACGTCATCCGCGTTACGGCCTCGGACACAGTCGGCGTGGTCGAACCGATGAGGTCGGGGACCGGGTTGGTCTGCTGGTCTTCGCCGACGGTGTATGCCGCGCGGATGTAGCGCCGGTTCGACCAGCCGTGCCGAGTCACCGCACGGGCCGCGAGCCGCAGCATGGAGCCGATCGGGTCGTCGCCGATGAGGGTCGGCTCGGCCAGCGCGAAGCAGTACGCGTCGTGGACGAGGTCCCCAACGGCGTCGCGGTCGCGGTCGCGCATGCGCACCGCGACGTAACGCGTCACGGCGTCCAGGGTGAGCTGGTACAGCTCCGCGAACGCGGCCCGGTCGCCGCAGCGGGTCCGTTCGACGAGGCCGGCATCGAAGGTGGCGCCGCGTCGGCGGCGGTCGATCACTGTGGGCCGGTGCGGTGGTGTGGCCATGGCAGAGGGACTCCCTTCAGCGGTGGGCAATCCCGGGCATGGCCGTGCGGCCACGCCCGGGGGTGCGCGCGGTGGCGCGGGTTGGCCGGGCGTCGGCCGTGGTTCAGCGATGCATCAGCGGTCTGGGGTGATCGAGCGGTGCCACTGGTCAGGCGACCAGCGCGGCCTGCTCGGCGGCGGTGAGTTCGGCCGGCGTGCGGCCGTGCCATTGCTCGGAGTCTCGTAGCGCCCACCAGCGCAGCAGGGCTCGGCAGGCGGCGGCCTCGGTGTCGGCCGGCGGCAGCGGGTAGACCAGGTGCGGGCAGGTGGCCCGGTGCTCGGGGTGGGTGAAGGCGGTGGCCTGCCAGCCGGCGCTGCCGTGCCAGATGCCGCCGACGAGGACGCCGTAGGTGGACAGGCCGTGTACCTCGGCGGCGACCTGGTCCGGTGCGACGAACCAGCCGAGTCCGGTCTCGTCGGAGCTGAGCGCGACCATGCCCTTGCTCGGGTCGTACGGCTGGACCAGCAGGTGCCGTGCGCGAGGGTCGCGGGTGGTGTGCCGGTACCGGCGCCACATCCCGTACAGCTTCAGCAGCGTCTCGCGTTGGGTGTCGAAGCGTTCCAGTTGCTGCACGAGGCGGACCGTGTCGCTGTCCAGCGAGTGCGGGTAGATGGTGGCCAGGTCGGTGATGGTGCTGGTGTGCCGACGGCACAGCTCGCCGACGTGGGCCAGTAGGCGGGTCAGCAGGTCGGTGGTGGTGTTGAAGTCGTGTGCGGCGCGGTGCAGCTCGACCGCGATGTGGGCGATCGGGTCGCCGTGGTCGGTGTCGCCGGTGTCGTGGCGCCACAGGGGTTCGGTCAGGGCGTCGTTGGTGGCGACCGCGATAGCGGTCAGCGCGGGGTCGTATGGCACGGTGTGGGGTCTCCTCACGGGCGTTCGGGCCGCCCCGACGGGCGGCCGAAATGGGCCACCCGGCATGGGCCGGGGCGTATCGCCGCTCCATCCGCACGCCTGGTCAAGGCGCGGTGGAGGACTCGAACGGCGAACAACCGGCCGCCAAAGGGCGACCGGCTGTCCTCACAGGAGAGTTGATGGATGGATGGGTTAGGGCTGTGCTGCGACCGTGACGGCGAGGATCTGGTGGCTGCGGCGCAGCTTGTTCAGATACGCGCCGGCCTCGGCCAGGAAACGCAGCTTGTCCGCCAGCGACGGCGAGGCGGGCTCGATGAGCCGGCCGTCGTCGGTGACGACCGCGTCTCCGGTGATGGCCTGCTGCCAGTGCACGACCGTGTAGGTCGCTTCTCCCGCCTGGTAGGCGTCCAGTTCGTACGGGTTGAGTTCGACCTTGGACATCGGGTGGGAGTTGAACGACAGCATCGCCAGCACGCGGGGCTGTTCCTCGAACCGGCGGCGGGCCTCCTCCAAGGTGACCTTGGTGGGGTTGGCCTTGTGCTGGGCGAGGTAGTCACCCCAGGTCTTGGCGACCGCAGTGTTGCGGACCACCTGAGCCCAGGTGCGCCACCGGTAGACGGCGGCCGTGTTGGCTGCGGTGACCGCTGCGGTCAGGTCGAGTCGGCTCTTGCGGCCACCGGCGGCCCAGACGACCGCGCCGAAGCGGCGGGTCACCTGAACGAGGTGGCGAGCCGACCACCGGCTGACCCAGCCGATGAGGCGGGGCCGGCGGACCGGGTACATGGTGCGTGGAGTGCCAGCCGGCAGGTTGTGCCAGTCGAGGATCTCCGAGGCGGAGAACCAGTCGATGGTGGTGTCGGCGGGCATGCAGACGATGACGGTACGAGCGGTGCTGGTGTTGGTGGACACGGCAGGGTGCTCCCTTCGCAAGGGTCTTGCGGACAGGTGGGATTGACACCGGTGCCGTCGCCAGACGGACTGCTGTGGACAACGCCGAGGCGAACACCAGCCGACCCGAGAACGGGTGGGCTGAAGATGTGTTCGCGCGGGCGCGCGAGTCGAAGGTGGCGACGAACGGTGCTGGAACAAATAGATGTGCTTGGCACCGTAGCTTCGCCACCTGACAGGCCAGGCCCCGCAGGAAATCTCCGGCGGGGCTGTGACCTGCGGTGTTAGGAATCGGGCCGCCGGCTGACCGGTCCTGTCAGGTCCGGTCAGGTGCCCGCAGGCCCGTTGTCAGGTCAGGCCGCGAGGTCGGCCTGACCGGTCAGGTCGAGCTGTCCGCCGACCCAGTTGGGGTTCTCCGCGACGTTGCGGCCGTGCTCGCTGGGCAGGTCCGGCAGCGAGATCCGCTGCCAGCCGTCGATCGGCAGCCACACCGCCCCGGCGGGGTCCATCTGGTGGGTGGCGGTGGCCACCGGCACCTGCGGCAGCCGCCGGCGCAGCTCCTGCTGAAGGTGCGACTCCCGCTCGGCGCCCGGCAGCCAGAACAGCACCGGGTACCGCGGGCCGCCGGAGGCGACCAGCCGTTCGTACGCCTCCAACTTGCCAATGACGCGGGTCAATGGCTCGGTGCCCCGGTCGGTCTCCAGGAACCAGCCGACCGTGCGCCCGTGCTCGGTCCACAGCCCGTGCCCGTCCGGGCGGATGCGCATGAACCTCGTGGTGGCGGTCCGCTCGGACCACCACCGGTCCAGCCGCACCCGGGAGTCGATGCGGGCGGTGAACGCCAGCCGGACGAAGAACTCGTTCGTCGCGAGCAGGTGCGGCAGGCGCGGGCTGGCGGCCAGCCGGTTGACCTGCTCGCGGTGGGCGCGCACGGTCGGTGCCGGGCGGCCGGTGGCTCCGGCCATGAACCGGGCGCCGTGCAGGCCCAGAACCCAGTGCCACGGCTCGGACCCGCCGTAGAGGCGGGCGAACCGGAACCGGTCCAGCAGGCCGAGCTGGTGCAGCTCGTACAGCCGGATCTGACAGGTGCGCAGCGCCCGGTAGTGCAGGCGGTGGACCTGATCGGTGGTCAGGACCGAGTGCTCGTCCAGCAGGGCGAGCAGATCCCGGTCACGGGGGGTCAGACGGTGGTAGAGGGCCAGCGGATTGTTGGCCGATGCGGATGGAGCCATAGGCAGTCACCCCTCAGAGGTAGAGAGATACTCCCGGTACGGGAGTCTGGACAGGTGGATCTTGCGGACCGGTTGACCGGTCCGCTGGTGGACGGCCTGACAGCCGCCCAGCTCATGGCTCGTTCGGGCCTCGTTTCGCAAACGCCCCCAAACGAGCGACCAGCCGAGAACCCCGCCGAGCAGCCGGACGAGGACCACCAGACACCCGCTGGAGGTCCTCGCTGCTGCGGTTCAGTGGCTTCGGTTCAGGACTGTGGTGGGTTGGTGCGCCGGTGCAGCGACTTGCGGGCGACCTGCTGCATGGCGGTCTCCTCGGTGGGCCGGGCGTGCGCCGCGGCCACACTTTGTCGGATCGCGGTGGCCTCACCGACCGGCTCCACCGGCGGGTTGGTGGTGAACGTGAACGCCGGCATTTCCCGGTTGGCGACCAGCAGCCGGGCGGAGGCGGTGTACACGTCCAGATGTGCGAGGTCGTGGTCGTCCAGCTCCGGCCTGGTGTGCTTGGACAGCTCCCGGGCGTCGTTCGGGTCGACGTTGAAGAAGATCTTCGACCGGGCGTTCGCGGAGACCGCGTCAGCGGTCTCCTTCGGCAACTGGGCCAGGTTCTGATGCGCGAGCACCAGGCCCAACCTGAATCCCCGGGCCTCGGCGAGCATGTCGTCCACCGAACCCGGCAAATTAAGAAAATTTTGACATTCATCAATATATAGGGTGGCGTCTCGGCGTTCGTCCTCGCTCTGTCCGGCGCGGGCGATGGCGGCCTGCCAGACCCGGGCCACGATCAGCGAGCCAAGAATCCGGGCGGTCTCCTCACCGAGCACCCCCTTGGGCAGCCGGCACAACAACAGCCCGCCGTCAAGGATCTTCGACATCTGAAACGACGTGTGCGCGGTGCCGATGACGTTCTTGACGAAATCCCGCAGCAGGAACGCCCGCAACCTCGCGAGGACGGGGCCGATGACCTGGGCGCGTTGGCCCTCGTTCATCGAGTCGTACCAGTTCCAGAACCCGCCCAGGCCCTCGGGGTCGGACAGGTCGTAGACGAACCGGCCCCGAAACTGCCGGTCGTTGAGCAGCGGCGGCACCAACGCCAACGTCGGGTTGGCGTGACGCATCAGCGTCAGGCAGGACACCCGCAACGTGTCGTCGATGCGCGGCCCCCAGTGCCGCTGGAAAATCTTGGAGAAGACGCCGACGAGGTTGTCCACCGCCAGGTGCGCGTCCCCGCCGTCATCGAGCGGGTTGAAACAGGCCGGGTTGTCCTGCTCCGGGTCGATGATCGCGATCCGGTCCGCGTACTCGGCGGGCAACCGGTCCAGAATGTCCAGGACGAGGTCGCCGCGCGGGTCGATGACCACCGTCCCGCGTCGGGCGTGCACATCGGACAGGATCATGTTGAGCAGCAGCGTGGACTTCCCGACCCCGGTCTTGCCGATCAGGTGCACGTGTTGGCGGGCGTCGACCACGTTCAGCCCGACCGAGTGCCCACCGATCTGCGAGCGGCCGAGCACCTTCACGCCGCGTCCGCCGGACGGGATGGCCGCGGGCGACGGCATCGCCTTCGCCCGCGCCCGGTCGAGGCCGGGCACGGCGAGGTCCTGCGGCAGGGCCGCGAGGACCGCGAGCTCTTCCACCGTGGCCAGGAACCCGCGCAGCAGCCGCCGGGAGGCGAGCACGCTGACCGGTGCGGCCATCTTCATCCGCCGCAGCCGATTCGGGCGGGTGTAGGTGGCCGCCGCCGACGCGAACGTGTGCCCGAGCCCGGCCAGCCGCGCCCGCATCTGCCTGCGCCGCTCGTCGTCGCGCCACTTCTCCTCCTTGGTCCGCTTGTCCGGCTTTTTGCGCTCGCCGCCCGTCGTGTTGTTCGCGCTGGCGGTGTCGTCATCGACGGCGACGCCGTAGCGGATGGCGATCTCGAAGTGCGGCACCCGCACCGCCTTGTCCACCACCGCATGCTGATGCGCCTCAGCCACCGGATCCCGGCCCTCCGGGCGGGATCCTCCGCGCGTGGTTGTGCTGCGTCGAGACGGTCCGGGGAGGAACACTTCGAGCAGCCACAGGATCGGCTCGATCGCGAGGCGGGCCATGCTGTTGACCGCCTTGTTCGCCACGTCGCCGCCGGGGGTGCCGGCGGGTTTCGCGGCCGTGCGGCGGGCTCGGCGGACCCGCCGGGCCGAGGCGGGCCGGGCCAGGATCTGCACGCAGGCGTGTTCCCGATGCCGGACCCCGGCTCCGGCGGACAGCAGCGCCCGCAACGGGTCGGCCTCGTGCTCGGTGCGCAGCGGCAGCACGTCGGTCTCCTGCGGCCACAACGCCCCACCGGCCTGCTCGGCCACGGCGGCCGGGATCGGTGGCCCGGCGGTCTCGTCGACCGCGACGGTGCAGGCGGGCCACGCCGCCCGTACCGCGCTCTCGGCCGCCCCGGGCGGTATCGTGCCGGGCACCCACAGCCGGATGTTCAGGGTGCGGCCGGTCCAGGTGTACTCCCACGCCACATGCGGGGTGCCGTACAGCCGGCGCCGCCACACCGACGGCGTGAGCACCCCGGTCATCGTGGACCACAGCGCGGCAGCGGAGTGCTCATCGACCTCGGGTGGCGCGGCGATCGTCACCCATCGGGCGCCCTCGACGAGGCGGCGGTGCCGCCACGCGAGGAGCTGGTCGCGGCCGAACACGTACCCGACCAGAACGAGCGCCGCCGGGACGGCCAGCCACGGCCGCGCCGTCACCCACGACACCCAGGACTCCCACGGCTGGCTGGTCATCGCTGCTCACCGCCAATTCCTGTAACCGCGATCTGGTGCTCGCTGCCGGAGGCTTGGGATCGAAACGGCACCCTCGATCGGCCCGCGACCAACAGGCCCTCGCCCCTGCCCGCGGACAGCAGCAGCCGGGCCTCCCCACCGGTCAGGCCGAACGCCTTCGTGACCGCGTCGATGGCCTGCGTGGACTGGCGCATCAACACCTGCGTCGCCGCGTTCGACACGACCGTGAGCCCGAAGTTGCTGCCCAGCACATCGGCGGCGTCCTGGGTCACCACCGTCATGCCCGCGTTGCGTTTGCGGGACTGTTTGGCCATCTGGGACAGGAACCGGGCGCCCTCGCCATCACGCATCAACAGCCATGCCTCGTCAATGACCACGAGCCGCTTGGTCGGCTGCCCGCCGGTCGCGGTTTGGTCGATGCGACCCCAGATGTGTTTGAGGGTCAGCAGCGTGCCGATGGTGCGCAGCTCGTCTGGCAGGTGCCGCAACGACCACACCACCAGGTGGCCGTCCGGACGGCTCGTGCTCGGACCGTCGAACAGGTCTTTGAACGTGCCGGACACCCACGGGGCGAGCCGGACCGCCATCTGCTGCGCGGCCGGATCGGCATCGGCGCTCAGCGTGGCGGCCAGGTCCCGCATCAGCGGTGCCGGCCTGCCCCAGGTCGCCGGGTCGTTGGTGATCCCGGCCGCCTCGTAGGTGGCGGGAATCGCGCGATCCAACGCGCCCTTCTCGGCGGCAGGGATCGAAAACTCCTGTCCGCCCGAGCCGAGCATCACCTTGATGATCGTGTGGACGGCCAACTGCTGGTCGCGGAACGTGGTCAACTCGGTGTCGACCGGTAGGTCGAGCGGGTTGAGCCGGACATCGGGCGCGCCGAGCTGGATGACGGTGCCGCCGACGTGTGCCGCGAGGGGTGTGTATTCGTCCTCGGGGTCGATCACGGCGACTTCGACTCCCTGGTACATCGACCTGAGCACTTCGAGCTTGACGAAGTACGACTTGCCCGCCCCCGAGCGGGCGAGCACCACAGAGTTGTGGTTGTCCTGCTTCCACCGGTTCCACATCACCACTCCGTGGGATGTGGTGTTCACCCCGTACATCACCGCCTGCGTGGACGTGTGCTGGCCGGGGGCGGGTGCGGCGAGGTCACCGGAGGCGAGTGGGAACGCCGCGGCCAGACTTTCGGTGTCGAAGATGCGCCGCATTCCCAGGCCGTCGACACCGAGGGGCAGGGTGGTGGTGTAGCCGAGGTGGTGGCGGAACGTCGCCGGCTGCAAGTCCAGCAGCATGGACGCGGCGGCCGACCGGACGCCGGCCGCTGTTTCGTGCAGCTCGTCGAGGCTGCGGCCGTGCACGGTGACGTAGACCGCGCCGTGGTGCAGCTTCGACGCGCCCCGGGCGACCCGTTCGGCCAGGTCGGCGGCGTCGGTGGCGGCGGCGTCCACCGTCGGATCGGACAGCTTGCCGCGTTCGGCGTCGATGCGGCGGGTGGACTCCAGGCGGGCGCGCTGTTTGGTCAGCATCGGCGCGGCGATCGGCGCCGGCACGGGCTCGGTGTGCACGGCGACGGTGACTCGGCCCGGGTAGGACAGCAACGGGACCAGCCACGCGGGGCCGACCTCGGCCGGGTAGCCGCACACCGCGTAGGTGGCGGCGTAGTCGTCTCCGACCCGCACGTGGGTCGGGGTGATCTCCAGCGCCGCCGGCGCCGGCACCGGGTCGACCGGGGCCTTCGCGGTGGGGGTGGATCGTTTGCGGGTGAGCAGGCTCATGGCGTTCTCCGGGTGGTGATCGGGATGCCGGGCACGGCCCTGGGGCCGGGTACCGGCGGCTGGTAGGGGTCGACCGCGCTGGCGAGCGCGGCGGTGACCGCGCCGCCGTCGAGCGGGTCGGCGGACACGCCGAGGGCGCCGAACGCGCGGACGGTGGCCTCGCGGGTCGGACCGGCAGGGACCACCGCGAGCACTTGGCGGCGCAGCGGGCTTCGGGTGGCGTCGAGGTCGAGCAGGAACGCGGCGTAGTCGTCGGCCGCCGCCCGCAGCGCCTCGTTGGGCAGCCGGGCGGTGTTGTCCACGACGGCTTGCGCGTACGGGGTCAGGTCGTGCCGCTGGGCGGCGACCACGATCTGCGCCGGGCCGTTCAACGCGTTGAGCCACTGCCCGTACCCGGCCAGCAGGGCGCCCTGTTCCTGGCCGGTGCGCAACGCGACGTTGGTGGTGCCGCAGGCGATCACCGATCGGGCCGTGCCGTCCACGGTGAGCGTGCCGTCGGCGGCGATGCTCGTCGCGGCGGTGCGCAGCGGCGCCGGCACCTTCGGCGGCGCCGCCGTGTCGACCAGTGCGTGCCCGGCACGCACACGGCCCGGGGCTTGCAGCTTCGGCACCCGCCGCAGCGCGAACCCGTGGCGAAGCCACACGTCCAGGGGCAGGCCGTCACGGCGGCCGAGCGCCACGAACACAGTGACTCCGGCAACCGGGATCGCGGCGATCACCCACGCCATGGGTGGCAGCAGCGGCCCGAGGTTGGAGTACAGCAGCCAGCCGGCACCGGCGACGGTGCCGATGATGGCGAGCTGCCGGAAGGTCAAACCCCAGGCGATCTTGTCCGGGGTTCCGATGTCTGCGGGCACGGAGGCCCGAGGGATGTCGTCGTCCATAGTGAAACTCCTTGTCAGCGAGGGATGTCAGCGGCGGCCGGGGATGCGCATGCGGCGGGTGATCGACTGGATGATCACGGCGCGCAGCACGACTCCGGCGGTGGACATCTGGCCGCCTCGGGTGACGTATCGGCCGACCAGCTTCGGGATGCGCACGGTCACCATGAGCAGGCAGGCGGCGATGAACAGGTTGAACACGTCGGTGCTCGCGCCGCCGGGAAGGCCCAGCAGGATCGGCACGTTGTGCTCCGGGTCGAGCAGCAGGTTCACGCCGGTGGTGAAGAAGATGGCTTGTAGCAGCGGCGTTGCCAGGCACCCCAGTAGCGAGCGCCACCACAGCCCGGCGGCGGCCTGGGTTTGCGGCAGGGCGTAACACGCCAGCGCGACCGGGGCGATCCCGGCGAGCACGATCAGCGTGGCGATCCTGGCGAACCAGCCGACGAGCAGCATGTAGAACAGCACGACGATGATCAGCCCGATCACCACCGCGAGCACGGCCGAGGACGGGCTGGTCAACGCGCCGACGATGCGGGCCTTGACGAAGTCGATGATCTGCGGACCGGACGCGGTCTGGCCGACCATCGCCACGGTCAACGCGTTGGCTGTCTCGATGCACATCCGGCACAGCTCGACGCCGAAGTTCGATGCGACGAACCCGAACACCAGCCGTGGCAGCAGGTCTTTGGCCTGATAGCGGATCTGGAAGGTGCCGTGCGTCATCGCGATGGCCCCGGCGGCGATGATCGCCAACACGAAGGCGGCGTTGACGAGCACCATCGACTTTCCCACCAGCAGTTGCACCTGCGGAAAGACGGTGACGTCCGGCGAAGTGAAGAACGTCGCGGTCAGCAGCGAGACCAGCCCGCCGAGCATGCCCTGGACACGCTCGGCGAGCCACTCGATCAGGCCGTTGTACAGCCAATCGGTCATGACGGCCTCTAGCCGCCGAGGATGCCCTGCAAGACTTGCAGGATCACCGGTGCGAGTACGGCCAGGGCGTAACCGGCCAGGGCCGCCTTGAAGTTGCCCTTGGCCTGTTCTGCCTGGGCCGGGTCACCTCCGGCGGTCATGTACCGCAGGCCACCGATCACGAGGAAAAGCGTGGCGACAGCCGCCAGAATCCCCATGATCCACAACTTGAGGCCATCGATGACCTCCGGGATGGTCTTCGCCGCCAGGACATCCGGTGCGGGCGCTGCGGCGAGCATGTCTCCAGCGACGGAGACGAGGGTGTGCGTGTGCATGGGCGGTCTCCACATGGGACTCGTGAGACCGCCTCGATGGGGAAACCCCATGACGGGTGCTGGCCGGTGGGGGCGCTCCTCCCTACGTCGTGTGCGAAGGTCGGTAGTCAGTACGCCGCACCGGTGATCCGGCCAGCCGCCCGAGGGATACTGCGTCCCCACCGAGGCGGGCACGCCATCAGCGGCATGCACCCGCCCAGACATCCGCTGTCAGCCCGCACGAACTCCCCGCCGACCTGACCCGACCTAACAGCACCTAACGGCGCTGGTAGCACCCTCACCGCAGCCGCCGAGCGCCCAGCGGTGACAGGTCCGAGCACGGCCGCGGGGCGTCTGTCAGACTCCAGGGCACTCACCTGCCGTGAGCTGTCCACTACGCTTGCCGGTCGGCGGGCAGGCAATTGTGGTTCGGTACCGCCGAGCCGGCTCGCCGGAGCGACGAACGCGCAAGAAGGTGATAGCTGCGGTGCCGGATCAACGGAAGGCCCCGAACGATCTGCTGCGGCGGGCGCGGCTGCGGCTGCCCTCGCCGTCCGGGTCGGGGCGGGCGATGTCGCGACAGGAACTCGCCGAGGCGGTCAATGCGTGGCTGTTCGCCGATACCGGCCGTGTGTTCCGCCTCGATGAGACCTACATCGGCAAGCTGGAGCGGGGCGAACACCGCTGGCCGAACGAGCGGTACCGGGCCGCGTTGCGCGCCGTGCTGGGCGCGACCGACGCGCAACTCGGCTTCCACACCGGGCGCGGCAGCCCGATGCTCATCATCGACACCGCAGCGTCGGGGCGTGCTGGAGGTGAGCTGCTCGGCGGCGACACCTGGGACGAGGCGAGCGCGGCGGCGTTGGCGGCGTTCCTGGCGCACGAGGATGACCTCGGCCCGGATGAGGCGATGCGGCTGTCCCACGAGTGGCGGGTGGTCGATCCGCCGCAGATCGTCGAGCTGCGCTCGGGTCGGCGGGTCGGGCGCCGCCTCGCGGCGATGGTGACCGAACGCGCCGACATGCTGCGCCGCATGGACGACTTCCTCGGTGGCGGCGACATGCACGACCTCGTACGCCGCGAGCTGCGGGTCACGGTGGACATGGTGCGCAGCGCCTCCTACACCGAGGCGACCGGCAAACTGCTGCTGGCGGCGGTGGGCGAGCTGTGTCAGCTCGCCGGCTGGGTCGCCAGCGATGCGGGATTGACCGGGCAAGCCGAGCGGTACTACCTGGGCGGGGTCTCCGCCGCCCACGCCGCGCAGGACAATCCGCTGGCGGCGAACCTGCTCTCATCGCTGGCCTACCAGAAGGCCAACGTCGCCGACCCACGCGAGGCGGTGCTGCTGGCGTCCAGCGCCTACCACGGCGCGAAGGCCACCGCGACCGCGACCACGCGGGCGCTTCTGCTGGAGCGGGTGGCGTGGGCCAACGCCCGGTTCGGCGACGCGCAGGCCGCCCTCCGCGCGCTCGGTGAGGTCGAGGACGCGTACGCCAACACCGACCCCAGCGCCGATCCGGCATGGGTGTACTGGCTCAACCGCGACGAGATCGACGTGATGGCCGGACGCTGCCTGACCCAACTGCGCCGCCCCGTAGACGCCATCCCGTTGCTGGCCGCCGCCGTCGACCGGTACGACGACACCCACGCCCGCGAGCTGTCGCTGTACCTGTCATGGCTGGCCGAGGCGCACATCGACGCCGGACACATCGACGAGGCCGCGCACCTCGCCGCCCGCTGCCTCACGTTGTCCACCGGCGTCACCAGCGCCCGGGGTACCGAACGTGTCCAGCTTCTCCGGCGGCTGCTCGTGCGGCACCACGGGAACGGGGCCGTCGACGCCTTCGCCGACCAGGCGGCTGCCGTGCTCGGCCCACCAGGAACGGGCTAGCGGCCGGCGCGCGGGCCGCCCTCGCCTTGCCCACTTCACCGGGTGCGGCGGCGGCCTCCACCGCGCGGGGCAACCCCTTCGCCGGGGCTCGCACCGTCGGTCACGATTCGCCTACGCTGGCCGATACGGCGGGGCGGTTGTTGGAGCCGCGCACGCGGGCGAACGGGAAGGCGGTAGCTGTGGTGGCCGATGGCGGGCGAGTCGTCCCGAACGAGCACCTGCGGCAGGCGCGGCTGCGCTCGGCGTCCGGGTCCGGGCGGGCGATGTCGCGGGCGGACCTGGCCGACGGGGTCAACGCGCAGGTGCTGGCCGATACCGGGATCGCGGCGCGGGTGGATGCCGCCTACATTGGCCGGTTGGAGCGTGGTCTGTACCGGTGGCCGCACCAGCGGTATCGGGCGGCGTTGCGGGCGGTGCTGCGCGTGGCGGGCGACGCCGACCTCGGCTTCGCCACGCCCCGTCCGCCAGGCCCCTAGCTCGGCCGGAAGCGCCCCGCGGGTCGTCGAGCGCCGGTGATCCCGCTGATACGCGACTGAGTTGTCTGGCCGTGCGTCACGCGTTGGCCGTTGGCACGGCGGCCGTGACCCGGCGTGGAACGGCGAGCTGACCCTGCTTCAGAGCGGCCACGAGCTTGCGTTCGGCGCGCTTGCGCCGCATCCGCACGACCGCGCCGGGTTGGCCGCACTCGGCGGCGATCTGCTCGATCAGCACGTCGCCGAGCCTGGTGGCGGCGATCAGCTCGGCCTGGGCCTCGGTGATGATGCCGGCGGCGACGGCGCGGCCGAGGACCAGGTCCGGGTGGCCGTAGGGCCGGTACGGGGTGCGGGAACCGACCGGCACGTCCGGCGGCAGCTCAAGCAGGTCGTCGCTGCGGCGAGCCTTGACCCCGGCCCGCCACGCCGCCCAGCACAGCCGCAGCCACACCCGCGGCGCCTGAAGGTCGTCGGTACGCAGCGCGTGCAGGAACGCGGCGAGCAGTTCGGAGTCGATGTCGTCGGCCAGCTTCGCGAAACCCTTGGACAGGCGCGCGGCGAGGTGGGTCAGGCCGGGCAGGGCGACGCCGACCGCGCCGACGGTCCACGCCGGACCCCAGTGCTGGGCCTGGTGGGCGAGCTGACGCCAGATGGCGTCGGATGTGTCGGGGCTCATCGTGCGCGCCCGCAACAGCGTGCGCAGCTCATCGAGGGGGATGTGCCGGTCGGGGAGGCCGGCGATCGGGCGGCCGTCGAAGGCGAGGGGCGCTGGTTCGCAGACCAGCAGCCGGAAGGCGTCCTCGGCGACGGTGAGGGCGGTACGGCGCATAGCGGCTCCTGAAGCAGGACTGCCCCACCTGGTGCGGGGCGAAGACCCTCATTGCGCCATCGGGACCTGTCACCACAGCCCGCTGTCAGGTTCTGTTAGGTCGGGTTAGGTCCGGTCAGGTTCGCGGCCTGTCAGGTCCGCCTCCGGTTAGGTGCTGTCAGCTCGGCGTGCAGTTCGTTTCACCGGTCAGGTCGCGTCTGTGCAGTGTCAGTACGCCCGCCCCGGTCCGGGGGCCAACGCCCATGACCGAACCCACTCGTCATCCCGCACCGGAAGCCGTCGGCGACATCATCCCCGGCGAGCCGCCGGTGCCGATCACCGTCTGGCACGCGCCCGCCCCGCAGGCGGGCGACACCATGTCCGTCATGCTCGCCGACCGCCTGGTGCGCAACTTCACCCGGCGGCGCTGGCTGGTCCTCGACCTGACCAGCGGCGAGCAACTGGCCCGCGCGGTCCGCGCGGCACAGCGCCACCACGCACGGCACACCCCGCAGAATGTGACCGTCGGCATCCGCCGGGCGGCGCTGATCGTCACCGGCTGGCCGCTCGGCGACACCGCGCCGGTGCCGTTCCTGGCCGACTGCGCGCAGCGGGTGATGGTCGGCGGCTGCGTCGCGGTGGTGCTCCAGGCGGCCGAGCTGACCGTCAACCAGGTCCTCATCGCCGCCGCCCGCGCGGCGGGGCTGACCTACCTGCAGCACATCGTGGCCGCGCACGACCTGACCGCACCGTCCGGGCAGCTCGACGGCGGCACCCACCTTCCCGTGCACAGCGACGTGCTGATCTTTCGCAGCTCGCTGGACGCGTTGCGGGGGTCCACCGATGGCTGAGCTGCTGCCGGTCACCTCGGTCTGGCTGACCTGCCAGCGACCGGCCCGTGACCAGCGACGCGGCCGGTACGTGGAGGAAACCTCGAAGCATCCGGCGAAGATGCTGCCCGACCTGGCCGCACACGCCATCAAGGCATACACCGCCCCAGGCGACCTCGTGATGGATCCGATGTGCGGGTCCGGGACGACGATGGTCGAGGCGGTCCGATTGGGCCGCGACGGCATCGGGGTGGACATCGAACCCAAGTTCACCGCCCTCGCGCACGCGAACCTCGCCCTGGCCGCCACGCATGGGTGCACCGCGTGGGGGCAGGTCGCCTGCGGTGATGCCCGCGACGTGGCCTCGCTGCTGCCGGCCAGCTCGCACGGCAAGGTGTCGCTGGTGCTCACCTCGCCGCCGTACGGGCGGCGCACCCACGGTCTGGTCCGCACCAAACCGGGCGAGCGGGTCCACAAACGCGACCACGTCTACGGCGACCGGGGCGCCGGTAACCTGGCCTACGTCGGTTGGGAGCGGCTGCTGGACGGGTGGCGGCGGATCGTGGCCGGCTGTATGGAGATGCTGCGCCCCGGCGGCACCTTCGTGTTCACCGGCCGCCCGGTCCGCCGTACCCCGGACGACCTGATCGACCTGCCCGGCGAGCTGTTCACCGTGGCGTTGTCGGTGGGGTTGGAGCCGGTGGAGCGGTGCGTGGCCATGCTCGCCGCCGTCCGCGACGGGCAGCTCATCCACCGGGCCAACATGTTCGGGCTCATGGCGGTGCGCAAGGCGCGGGCCGACGGCATCCCGGTCGCGCTCGTCGCGCATGAGGACGTGTACGTGCTGCGCCGGCCGCGCTGACCGGCTCCGGCTCCGGCTCGTCACCCGAGCCCGGCGCCGGCGGATGAACCTACCCCGGTCTCGCTGACCTGCGGTGTCAGGTCCCGCGAGCGACGCTGACAGCTTCTGCTTCCACGAACGACGCTGTCAGACGTCCCGCACAGGGTGCTGTCAGCTCCGGTCAGGACCGCCGGACGCGGGCTGGCCTGGCTGACAGGTCATCGAGTTAGCCTCGGCGCACACCTTTTCGCAACACCCTCGTGCTGACCTGACAGCCGCCGTACGCCGGCACCATGCCCACCCCGCCGGGGTCGGCCGCCGACGCTCGGGCTGACAGCCGTCCAGCACCTATCTCCCACACCGTGTCGACCTCGCACGCCCGAACCAGGCGCGCGTGGCGACCCAGCACATCCCTGTTCCGCGAGGGCGGCCACCACCGGTGGCCGCCCTCTTCGCCGTGCCCATCGAAAGGGGAACCGCACCATGCTCAAGAACGCCTGGTACCTGATCACCCACGCCGACTTCTTCGACGGCGTCCCCAACTTCCCGCGCCTGCCGCAGGCGAGCGAGCTGATGGCGACGCTGGAGGAGCTGTTCGGCGACGAGGCCGGGATCAGCCCGGCGCACACCGCCACGGCGGTCGAGGTCATGCTCCGCATGGCCGAGCACCTGTCCGACGCCATCCCACACGGCGGCCGGCACGCGGTGGCCAACACCGACCAGCTCGCCCGACTGCTCACCGGCCTGAACCTGCTGCTTGCCTATGCGGCGCAGGTCAGCGGCCGGCTGGCCCACCAGGTCGACACCGGCACCGGCGCCGACCTCTCGCACCTGCCCACCGACGACCGGGCCGCATTGACGACGGCGGTGGCGGCGGCCAGTTGCCGACTGGAGGAAGCGGCCGGGCTGCTCAAGGAGGCCCACCTCGCCACCGGCAGCACCGCCCGCCCGGCGGCACGGCCGTGACCACCATCTCCATCGGCCATGTGCCGGCTCGGGTTCGCGAGCTGCGCGCCGAGACGGTCGCCGCCATCGAACACCGCGACGTCGGATTCGGCATCGACGAGCACCTCGACCCCGACACCGACTGAACCTCCCGCCGGCCGCCGGCCCGGCGGTCGGCAACCACTCAACCTCGGCACCACGCAGGCGGCACCCAATCCCGGGTGGCGCCTGTCTTCCATTCCCTCCAATAAAGGAGCTTTCGTGGCACACGAGATCGAACAGTTCACCGACGGCACCGCAGCGTTCTTCACCGCCAGGCAGGACGCCTGGCACCGGCTCGGCACCGTCACCACCGACTGCCTCACCGCCGCGCAGGTGATGGACGTCGCCTACCTCGGCGGCTGGGACGTGCGCAAGGAAACCCTCCAGACCGTGCCGTCCGGCGCGGCCGTGCCGAACCGGTGGGCCACCACCCGCAAGCACCCGAAGACCGGGCTGCGCGAGGTGCTCGGCATGGTCGGAAAGTCCTATCAGGTCGTGCAGAACGAGCAGGCAGCCGGCCTGCTGAACTTCATCGTCGATGCGACCGGCGCCCACTTCGAGACCGCCGGCAGTCTACGGGGCGGCCGTGAGGTGTTCGTGACGATGAAGCTGCCCGACTCGATGATGGTGGCCGGAATCGACGCAATGGACCTGTATCTGGCCATGTGCACCTCGCACGACGGTTCCCGGCTGGCCCGGGTGCTCGTCACACCGGTGCGGATCGTGTGCGCCAACACGCAGGCGGCGGCGTTCGCCGACAACGTCGGCGAGTACGCGTTCAGCCACTCCGGCGACATCGAGGGCAAGCTGACCGAGGTCCGCGACGCACTGAAGCTGGTGCCGGTGTACCTGGACCAGTTCCAGGCCGAAGCCGAGAAGATGATTGAAAAGCAGCTCGAATGGGAGCAGCTCCAGCGCATTTCCGACGAGCTGTGGCCGTTGGATGAGGACGACAAAGAGGCGGCGTTCCTGCGCAAGCTGGGCCGCGAGCGGGACCTGAAGTACCTGTTCGAGGAAGCCCCCACGCAGGAGAACATCCGCGGTACCGCGTGGGCCGGATACCAGGCCATCACCGAGTGGCTGGACCACAAGCAGCCCGCCAAGAGCGACTTCCACCGCGCCAACAAGGTCCTCGCTGACGGCACCGTAGCCGCCACCAAGAAGCGGGCCTTCGACCTGGTCCTGGCCGCCTGAGCCCGGCCACCAGTTCGCACATCCGATCGCAGGGCCAGCCGTCACCGGCTGGCCCTGCCGTGCGCGCCCACCGACGCACCAGCCGCGCGCCGGGTGTGCGGGTCACCGCTCACCCGGTACCTGCCGGCCCACACCTCTACCCCAACCAGTCTTCGCGAACATTTATGGAGATCATCATGGTTTCAAGCAGCACCCTGACGGTCCGATCCGCCGCCGACATGGTTACGGCGGTGCCCTACCTCATCGGCTTCCACCCCGGCGACGGCAACCTCGTCGTGATCGTCTGTGCCGGCGGCCGGGTGACGTTCGCCGCCCGAGCCGACCTGCCCGACCCCGACGCCGCCGCAGCCCACATCCACGAGCTGGCCGGCGGCCTGGTTCCGGTGGTGCGGCGCCAGCAGCCGATGACCGCCGTGGTCGTCATCGGCTACGGCGACGCCGCGCACGTAGACCCGGCACTGCGCACCGTCGAGGAGGCGTTGACCGCCGCCGGTCTGCCGGTGCGGGAGCTGCTGCGGGTCACGGCCGGGCGGTTCTTCAGCCTCACCTGCGATAACCCCGCCTGCTGCCCACCGCAGGGCACCCCGTTCGACCAGACAGCTTCCGTGGTCGCGGTGCAGGCCACCGTCGCCGGGATGGTCGCGCTGCCGGACCGGGCGGCCATGGCAGTGCGGTTCGCGCCGGTCGAAGGCGCCGCCCGGCACGGCATGCGCCGTGCCACCCTCGCAGCGGCCAGCCGTCTGGAAGCCCTGGCCGACGCCGGCAGCGACGCCATGCACGAAGCCTGCGCCGCCGCCGTGCGTGACGCGCTGGGCAACCACGACGGCGGCCGGCACCTGTCCGACGACGAGATGGCCTGGCTCACCCTGCTACTCGCGCACCCCGTGGTGCGGGACTTCGCCGCCGAACTCACCGAGCCGCATGAGCGGCACGTCACCGTCTGGGCCGAGGTCACCCGCCGCGCCGAGGAGCCGTTCGTGCCGGCACCGGCGACACTGCTTGCCCTCGCCGCGTGGCGCTGTGGTGACGGCGTTCTCGCGGCCATGGCCCTGGAGTACGCCCTGCACATCGACCCGGACTACACCCTCGCCGGCCTGCTGTTGCAGGCGCTCCAGGCTGGGCTGCCGCCATCGGTGGTCCAGCAGGCGTTCAGCGGCCAGTGACCCGACAGACGGCTCACCGAGGCGAGCAGCCGCTCGCCCTCCCACACCAGCCCGGTGCCGCCCATGGCGGCAGGGAGAACCCCTTAGAACAGGAGTAACCACAGTGGACCCCATTCGCAGCATGCTGCTCGCGCTCGCCAAGCGGGCCAAGGAGACCCGGCTGAACTGGCAGGCCGGTCGCGCCGCCGTACGTGCCCGGGGCGAGGTTCCCGGACGCACCGAGGCGTTCGCCCACTACGTCGAGGCCGACCTGTGCTTGCTCGCCGCGCTCCGCGCGGCCGACATCCCGGCGAACTTCCGCGTCTACGACATCACCCTGTCCCGCGACCCGGTCCGCGCGGCCAAGCAACTGCAAGAGCTTGTCTACGGCCACGACCACAGCGGGCCGATCGAGGCCGCGCACGAGGCAGCCCGGCTGGCCTACAAGGCGGCGTTCGCCGAGCCGGTCAGCGACCAGGAACAGCGATGCATCGAGTTCCTCGCCGACCTGCCCGCCGCCCGCCGCGACAGGGTCATCGAACTGGCTGAGGACCGCGCCCGCCACCGCGAACGGGCATGAGAACCAGCCGCGCAGTCCTGATCTCGGCAACCCCGTTCGGCTGGTCGACGCGGCCCTGTTCGCACCAGCCACCCGACCACGACGCCACGGCCGACGGCGGAGGCGAGCCAGCACGGCTCGCCCCGTCGTCCGTGGTCGGCACACCACTCCAGGAGGAGACCATGACACCCACACCGCCGGTCAACCCGGCGCCAGACACCGCATGTCCCGAGCCCTCGACCGCGACCGCAGCGGCCGTCGTGGGGCAGGAGGCCGCCGCCTGGCGGCACCTGACCCACGCGCTGGGCGTCGAGCTTCGCCGCCGGTTGATCCCCCTCGTGCGCGCGAACCTCGTGCCGCTGGAGGTCGCCTGCCGCATCCTGCGGGCAGCCGGCCTGCCGGCCCTGCCGGAGATGTGGACCGTGCATATCGCCGCGAACCTGCGCCGCCGCGCCAGCTCCACCAGCCCGCACCGCGCGGTCACCGCGTTCCGCGACGACCTGCACCAGACGGTACGCCGAGTGCTCGGCCTAACCGCCACCGTCGCGTTCGAGCAGCCGCCGCAGGCCCTGGCCGCCGGCCCCCGCGACGACTCCGGCCACCGCCGCTACGAGACGTGGGGCCAACCGGTGATCACCGCCGTGGTGCGCGCCGAGACCGGTCACCAGGCGCGCACCACGGCGGTCGCGGCGCTCACCGTCGGCCTCGCCGAGCTGCCCGGCGTCGAAGCGAGCCTGGGGGCGACCGACGCCGAACCCGATCTGGAAACCGATGTCGAGCTGGACGTGGACATCGACGCACCGCGCCAGCCGTGCAGCCCACCACCGGTCCACCGCCTGGCGCACCTCACCGAGGCGTGCACGGCGCGGCGGCTCGCAATGCAGGCGTGGCAGTACCAGGTGCGGCAGATCCGGGCGGCACTGATCGAGGTGCTCATCGCCGGGGACATCGACGACCGGCCCGGCTGCCACGCCCCGTACGGCCTCGTCGATGACCTGCTGCGGGACCTCGGCCTGACCGGGTTGCCGCACGCCCACCTGTACGAGATCACCGTCGCGATCCCGCTCACCGTGACCGCCGACACCCCGGCCGCCGCGCGCCTGGCCACCTACCGGGCCGTGCGCGACGCGTCTGCCACCTGCCCGCAGTACGGGCTGCCCATCACCGTCAGCGCCACGCACCGCGAGCCGGACATCGTCGCCGACGGCGAGGACCGCTACCGAGTGACCTGGCACGACAGCTACCTGGTCTGCCTGCGCGGCGCCCACTGCACCCGGCTCGCCGAACAGGCGGCGCGGCTGCAACTCGGCGTCCTGGCCGACGAACTGCCGCAGGTCGCGCCGGTGCCGCTGTCCACGGTGTACCTCGGCGAGTACATCGACCACCGGCTCGACCCCGACCGCGACTGACCAAAGCGCGGCAACAGCCCCGGCCCGCCCGAAACCTCGGGTGGGCTTTCGTATGTCTGAAGGGACGAACCTCATGCACACCACCAAGCCGATCGGCACCGTGCCCCTTCCGGGCCTGGGCAGCGGTATCACGCTGACCATCTACGTCGAGTACGACCCGCAGGCGCTCACCCCGAGCGGCCCGGCCGACCCGACCACCGCACGGCGGCCCGCCACCGTGGCGTTGTCCGTCGTCGGACACGTCGGCGGTCAACTCCTCGACCTCGGGGTCCGCCGGCCCGACGTCCCCGCCCAGGGGCTACCCGCCGACCTCGGCGTATTGGCCGCCACCGAACCGGTCGCGAGTCTCATCGGCGAGTTCCGGGATCGGCTCGCCGACCTCACCGTGCACCTCGCCCGGCTCGGCGTGGCCACCGGCGACGGCGTCGCGGTGGCCTTCACCGTCGACGACCTGGAGTTCCTGCGGCACTGCCTGACCCTGACCGAACTGCGGTGGCGCGAAGCCATCGACGGCGCCGAAACCGCCGCGCAGCAACCCCAGCGCGACGAGCCAGCGCCGCCTGGCTTCATGAACATCGAGCCGACACCCGCCGGGTACCGCGTCGCGGCCGGCCGGTTCCGCGCCGAGCTGCACCGCGTCGAGCGGTACACGACGCGGCTGGGCCGGCTGCTCGACCTCGCCCGCGACACGGCCGGCGACCACGAGCCCGGGGAACCGCAGTGACCACCGACGACCCGGAGCCCGGCGGGGTGAACCCGTGGGTGGCCCACACACCGGAGCCGGTGCTGAGCATCACCGGTCACACCGCCGTCATCTCGCCGGTGCGCTTCGTGTGGCCGGGCACCTACTGCTCCTGGTGCCGGCAGTACGTGGCGCTGTGGACCGATGGCGGCGCGATCGAGGCCGGTATCCGGACTCGGAGAATCTCGCGGCGGTCATCGGCGACCACGCCGTCGTGGTTTCGGGTCTACCGGCCCGCGAGCGCACCGTCCATCCCGGACGGCTGTCCGCACCCGGGCTGCCCTCGCCCCGCAACCCGCACGTTGCCCACCGGGGAACAGGTGCCCACCGGGTGGCTGGACGGCAAGTGGAACCTCGCCGTCGGCCCATTCACCTTCGAACACCCGGTCGATCCGCGATGCCCGCACCCGGTGCCGTGGGCGAAGATCTCGCCGCTACTCGATCAAATGTGGTCGACGATGCGGCGCACCCACCCGGATCTGGCCGCCGCCGCCGACGCGTACGCCGCCGAACAACGCCGCCGGGCCGAACGCGGCTGACCCCGCCACCCGGCGCACCCCTATCCCACTACGGCAGCCCGCCACCGAACCCGGTGGCGGGCTGCCGGCACATCCACCCCTGACACGACAGAAGGGACCACCGTGACAACCACCATCGAACGATGGGTGCAGGACTGGTACGGCCTGACCCTGCACACCGACCGACCCGACTTCGACCTCTACGTGTCCACCACCGGGATGCTGGCCGCCGCCCACGCAGCCGGCTTCACCACGGCCCTGGACACCACCGACGACACCCTCGCCGCGCAGCTCGCCAGCACCGGCCGAGGCATGGTCGACCCGCCGGTGCGGTTGCTGGCCGCCGCCCGCGACCTCGCCTGGCAGGCCATCACCGCGTACGCCGCCGCCGCGCACAAGGCCGGCTTCGCCAGCCTGCCCACCGGAGCCAACCGACGCTGGACACCGGTCTGCGTCCACGCACACGCGATCGGATCGAAGACGTACCCGGCCCTGGCCCACACGAAGCGGGCGGACGCGCCGGTGCGGTTCACCCGCACGACCGCCGAACGCATCAGCGCCGATCTCGCCACCCAACACGGGCAGCCCATCAGCCTCACCTTCACCGGCGACGTGCTCACCATCTCGCACGGCGAACACACGAGCGTCCAGCCCACCCGGTATCAACCCGACGCCGACGGCCTCTACGCCATCGGCGCCGGCATCCTGCACTGGCAGCGGACCGCAGAGGCCAGCCGTGAATGACTCCGGTCCACCTGCCATTCCGGTACGGCTGCGCCACCGCCCGCTGCTCGCCGGGCTCGTCGTGCCGTACATCACGGCCCGCACTCCGCAGGGCGGCTACCGGTTCGGCTCGGTCGACGCCGACCGCGCAGCGCACGCGCTGCACCGCCGGTGGTGCCAAACCTGCGGACAACCCCTGACCGCCCGGTTCGT
The DNA here is from genome assembly GCF_029626175.1 of Micromonospora sp. WMMD1082. Lineage (NCBI taxonomy): Bacteria > Bacillati > Actinomycetota > Actinomycetes > Micromonosporales > Micromonosporaceae > Micromonospora > Micromonospora sp. WMMD1082. The sequence continues at coordinate 1,521,129 of NZ_JARUBM010000002.1, forward strand.
GTTCGCGATGCGAGACCGCGACCTGGACCGGCACACCGCACCCGAGGCCGCGATGCACCCCGAATGCTTCGGCTACTCGGTCGCCGCGTGCCCGATGCTGGCCGGTCGCATGGACCACTACCGCACCAGCGGGAACGCCGAGCTGTTCGCCGGCATCGGCAGCATCCTCGGCGACCCCACCGACCGACGCGCGGGCCAGCCCGCCGAGCCGTGGCACGCCGTCTGGGCACGCGACTACACGGTCATCACCGACCCGGTCACCAACCTTCCGGCGGCCCTGCTGCTTCCGAAGCAGATCCTCCGCGTGCGCCCCATCGCAGGCGGACAGCCGACGCAACCCGGCAACCCGACACAGCCGCAACCATCCACAAAGGAGTAGCGCTATGCCCGCACAACCCTCCCGCCTCTGGTGGCACCTGGAGGACGTACTACCGATCGCGCAGCACGCGCTGGCGGCCCCCGAACGGCGGCTCACTCGGGCACAGGCACTCGCCGGCTCGGCCACCCACCCGGCGCTGATCTGGGAATCCGAGCCCGACGAGGACTGGCTCGGCAGCAACGGCGTACCCATCTGGTACGACAAGGACGGCAGCCCGCGCCGGGTGCCGGCCCGCACCTGGATACACACCCCGACCGGAACCCGTGGCACCCCCGGCCAGCCCGACGGCGCCGCCGGGTTCCTACGACTCGACCGCCGCAGCCGCGACCGCCGGCGCAAGCCGCTCATCGAGGTACTACGCCAGGGCGCCAAGGCCGGCGGGCACTGGTTCGTCCTCGACCCGAACGCCGCGCACACCAGCGACGGCATCCAGGTCCTCGACCACCACGACGACATCGCACCCCCGGACGCGACCTGGACACCGGCCACCGTCACCTGCCGCGAGGTGGTCGAAATCGAACTGCCGGCCCTGATCGCCGACGGCTACACCGTCCTCGGCGGGGTCCTGCCCACCTTCGACCGCGCCACCGTCGAACAGATCGCCGACATCCTCGACACCGTCCGCGTCGGCGACATGCCCGGCGAACACCCACGCATCCGGCTCCACGGCGACATCGCCGTCATCTGCTGGGAGGTCGACGACGGCCACGACAACCCGCGGGAGGTCGAAGTCGACCGGGTCCACCCGGACCCCGCCGGACGGTACGCCCTCGGTGTCCACCTCTGGCCGTGGACCGTGGCCTCCGGCGAGGTGACCCGGTGATCATCATCTTGGGGTTCACCCAGTCCGACCGCGCCGCTGACTACATCAGCTTCTCCGACGGCTACCGGGTCGGCGCGCGGCAAGTGACCGTCACCATCGCGCTGGAAGGCGACGGGTCGCAGTACAGCGCAGAGGACTGGGCTGAGGCGGCGTTCGTCGCGTCCAACTATCCGGGCCAGGCACCCGCCGGACCGGCCAGGGCCATCCAGCTCGCCCTCGCCGAACAGGTAGACCACCCGCTGCGGAGCCTGTCCGTCGGGGACACGGTCACCGCGCACGGCCAGATGTGGGCGTGCGAAAGCAACGGGTGGCGGCGCGTCGAGCCGGCACAGCCGGGAGAAACCGAATGAGCGGGCAACGGCCGGCGATCCCGGCGCGGCTTGCCGCCCGGCCCGTCGACCCGCGTCGAGGGTTACCTATCCCGTACGTCAGCGAGCAGGACGACGGCAGCGTCAACTTCGCGCTAATCAACGGCGGCCGGGTTCTGCAATGTGTCCGGGATCGGCTGTGCGGGCTGTGCGGACAACGGCAGGACTTCCTCGTCGCGTTCGTCGGCGGCCTCGGCGGGTTCCGCCAGCGGATGTACACCGACCCGCCAGGCCACGTCGACTGCATGCGCTCAGCCGTATTGGATCTGTGCCCGTACCTGGCCATCGAGCGGCACCGCCGCCGAGGGCTCAGCGAAGTCACCGCCGCGCCCGGGTTCACCGACATGGAGAAAGCCGACCCGGTCATCCTCGCCGTCACCTGGGCGTACGAGGTGGCGGCCATCGGCGAACCACCCGCCCTGATGTTCCTGCCCGCCGCGTGGATGTCGGCCACCAGGTTCGACTACACCGACGGGCGGCTGGTCGAGATCGGGCCCGAGCCCCTCCGGTAACCAGCGACGCAAACCTCTTCGCACCCCGCAACCACCAGAGCGCGCGCCGCCACCCGGCGGCGCAAACACAAAAGCGGCCCGCCAACCGCCGGCGGGCCTTCGTCATTGTTTGGACCCGGGACGCCAACGCCTCAGAAACGATGCGTCCCGGGTTCTCTCGGAAAGAGAGGACTCCAGTGTCCATCCTCGCTGCCCTCGCCGCCACCGCGGCGCTCGGCTTCATCCTGGGCCGGCTCAGCAACCGCCCCGAATTCCGCAAGCTTCGCTCCGAGAACACGCACCTGCGTGAACTGGTCGACAACCTCGACGTCCAGCTCCGCCTGGCCACCTACATGGCCGGGCACGACCGCCTCACCGGCCTGCCGAACCGGTCCTCGGCCGCGAAGGTCTTCCTCATCCGGGAGATGCAGGGCCTGCCGACCCTCGTCGCCCTGATCGACCTCGACCGGTTCAAGCACACCAACGACACCTACGGCCACCACGTCGGCGACGACCTGCTCCGGGCCATCGCCGAACGCCTGGCCCAGGCCGTCAAACCCCACGGCGGCACCGCGGCCCGCCTCGCCGGAGACGAATTCCTCCTGCTGCTACCGGCCGACGATCACACCGACCAGGCCAAGCCGGTCGCGGCGATCCTGGACCTGCTCGCCGAACCCGCCACGCTGTCCACCGACGACGGCGACATCGTCGTGCACCCCGAAGCCAGCGCCGGCATCGCCGTCTACGACGGCAACTACGGCACGTTCGACACGATGCTGCACCACGCCGACGTGGCCCTCTACCACGCCAAACAGCAACGCGGCACGCACCGCACCTACGAACCGCACATGCGGATGCCCCGCAACGCCAGCCGGCACGGGCCACGCAGACGAGACCAGCGCCCCGCAGACAACGAAGCGAGGTGACCGCATGATCGAGCACGACATGGCGTGCACGGTGTGCACCTACGCACTCAACGCCATCGACGACGACGGCACCATTACCTACGAACACCCCGTCGCACCGACCAGCGGTGACCACGACCCGGCACCGGTGCCGGCCTACCAGCTCGCTCACGTGTTCCGGCGTTGCCACCTGTGCAGCGCCAACCCGCCCGTGTGGATGTACCGGACCCCGCAGATCGAGGCCCTGTCCCAGGGCGGCACCCGCCCCGTCATGGAGACCTACAGCACCCAATGGAACGTCTGCTGCCGATGTGCTGCGCTCATCGAGCAGGACGACCACCGCACGCTGACCGACGCCAGCATCGCCGTCATGCGCTGGCGTCGCACCGACCCGAGGGCACAGATCCTCGCCGTCCTCCACCGCGCCATCGTGCTCATGCGCGAGCCACGCAGAACCCTACTCACCACCGGTGACTGGAGCCCGGCACCGCTGAAGGCGTCGACCCTGCCCAAGGTGCGCGACCGCCTCACCGGGCTGTTGCGCGGCCCGATCGGCCTGCCCTCGCCAATCGACCACGCCGAACCTCGCCGGCTCATCGCCGACGGGCTCGACCAAGCCCGGCTCTACTGGATCGACCCCGAGTTCACGACCCTCGTCGCCGAAGTGCTCGCCGACCTGCCCAACACCCACATCACCGACCGGATCGCGCCCGGCGGAAGCGGCCTGCTCGCCTGGTCCACCCCGCTCGACCGGCGCCATCGCATCGCCGCAGCCTGCTGGACCCCGCGCCCAGACGGCTGGCAGATCGTCTGCTACCGCAGCCTCGGCCTCGACCTACCACCAACCATCATGGAAACGGTCCGGCACGAGATCGGCTGGCTCGTGCCCATCCACGTCGAACACGTCCGCAAGGACCTGACCGTCAACGGAGACCACCCCCTGGCCGCGCTGGTCGCCTCCTGGCTGATCATCGCCCAGCAGCTCACCCACGACGAGCCGACCCCGGTCGACCCGCCCATCCGCAAGGCGTACACCCGCGCCCACCGGCCACCACCCGAAGTCCGGCTCGTCCGCATCAAACCGGCCACCTCCCGACCAAGCCTTCCCCCCATGATCGAAGGTGACCGCACGCGGAGCGGCAGGGCGAAACCAGATCACCGCTACTGGGTCAGCGCACACGAGCGCAACCAGGCGTACGGCCCTGGCCGAAGCCTCCGCAAGAAGATCGACATCGACCCATTTTTGAAGGGGCCGCAGGACACCCCGATCAAACCCAGCACCACCGTGCGGGTCCTCGGCACAGCCCGCCGACGACGAGCTGAAAACGACAACTCAACGGCTGCGGACAGCTAGTCGGCAAGCGCCGGGAGCACAGGAAAAGCCCGCCTGTGCTCCCGGGCTTTGCCCACGCAGTTGGCCCTTTTTGCGTTTGGGGGCCAGCGCGAGCTGGTGGTCTTCCACCAGCAGTTCACCTGGACACGTCCGCGAACGGTGTCCACCGAATGTCAGGATCGTCGCGGACGATGGAGCCGAGCCGTACCGCGAACTCGTCGGCTATTCCTGGCGCGCTGGCCAGCAGCGGTACCGCCGCCGCGACCATCTTCAGTTCACGCGCCTCGCGCAGCAGCCGCCAGTCCGCATCGGTGGTGACGTCGTAGCCGTAGGCGGCGGCGAGCGCCCGGTGCGCGCCGGCACGGCCGAACCGTGCCTCGCCGACCGCGACCGCGACGAGGTCAACTTGCCACGGGCCGACACAGGTGGCGTCGAAGTCGCACAACACGGGCCGACCCTCCGGCCCGCGCAGCAAGTTGCCCACATGCGCGTCGCCGTGGACCAGGCGGCGCTCGGCACGAGCGTTGAGCTCGGCCACCCGTGGTGCCAGCCGGTCGCACCAGTCGAGCAGGAACTCGCGGTCGCTGTCACGCAGCGCCTCGGCGTCGCCGAGCCGCGTGCGAGCGTCGCCGACCGGATCCCACGCCGGCACCGCGACCGTGGCGGCGCCCAAGTCATGGAATTGGCGGAGCACAGCACCGAGATCTGCCACGGTCGGCTTTGCGGGCGTGGGCGGCACGTAGCGCCAGACCGTCGCCAGGAGGCCGTCGGCCTCGACCGGTTGCACAACGCCAGTGGCCAACCGGATCGTCGGTGCGTTCACGCTCTCGAAGTAGCTCGCCAGTCTCACGACCTTGTGCACCCGGTCCTGGAGGCCGTGCGACCGGGTGATTCGGACGACCAATCCCGCTGTCGGCAAGGCGAAGACAGCATTGTTTGTCAGTCGAAGCAGCCGCGCATCATCGGTCATAGCGCCAATCTGCCCGGCGATGCGCCGCATCAGTGCGGTCATCGCCGCTTCGGTGAACCGTCCGGTGGAGGTCATCATGCCGCACCCGCCAGAGGCTTCGGCAGGGATCGGGCGAACTCGGCGACCGCCGGCAGGTCGCGGTGACGGGCGAGGTCCCGGCGTAGGTTGGCGATCCGATCGGTCACCCGGCGCGAGGACACCTGTGTGGACTGCTGCTGGACCCGCCGGCCCACGAGCAGCGCTTCCTCCGGCTCATCGGCCAGGAACAGCGCGCTGCACAGGCCGACCTCGTTCAGGACGGTGCTGCGCACGTTCTGCGGTCCGAACGCGGCGACCGCCTCGCTTACCCACCGCACAGCCTGGGGGCCATAGCTGCGGTCGGCGCGAGCCAGGTCCCGGTAGACCCGCCCGTACTGGGCTAGAACTTCGCCCTGGTCGTAGAAGCCCATCCAATCGGGTTCCCGGTCGGGGTTGATGCAGTCGAACTCGTTGCGGGCCTTGCCCAGCGCGGACAGGGCCAGGTCGGCGTGACCGAGTGCCGCCCGCGATGCCGCTTCCGCACCGTAGATCATGGCGCTAACCGCTGGCGTAGTGGCGGCGCCGAGCTGGTCGCGGGCAAGCCGTAGCGTGTCGAGGGCATCGCGGTTGTGGCGAAGGTGCTGGAGCTGCCGCGCCTGGCAGTAGCGAATCCGCGCCGCGAGCAACAGATCGCCACCTGCAACCGCTTCCCGTTCCGCCGAGAGCAGATGCCGTTGTGCGTCCGAGTGGCGACCAGCATCGAAAGCGGTCCACCCCGCGAGTTGACGGGCGGCGGCGATCGACGAATGAAGCGCCGGTGCCAGCGAGTCCGAATACGACAGGTCCAGCAGGGCGGAAGCCGACTCCGCGAACCTGCCGACATCCGTCACCAGGGCGCCGCCGCCGTACTCGTAGTCCATCGACCGGTACAGCATGGTAAGAGCGTTAAGCCTCGCCACATCTGCTGAACCCACGCGGCCCCGCCCTGCCCACGCTGAGCCGCCGAACAGCCCCGATGCTGCCGCGATCATCGCGACGCCGCTGAGCAGCACCCGACGGCGCTCACCCAAACCGCTCGCGTTCGCGACCGATTGGGGATCAGGTAGGCCGGGAAGCACGGCGGTGACATCGTTTCCTTCGGCTGCTCCGCGAATGATGAAGAAGCCGATCTCGGCGTCTGTCTCCATCTGGAGCACCGAACGGAACGCTTCACGTCGAAGCTTCCCCGGCCAACGGTTCTCACCGCGCTCCAGCTTGCCGATGTCCTTCTCGTCAAGGCGTTCGCGGACCCGATGCGCGGTCCACATGTACGCGTTGACCGCGTCGGCCAACTCCTGGCGGGACATCGGTCGGCCCGAGCCTGTCGGTGATCGGTGTCGGCGCCGGGCATCGCTGAGGAGCGTGTTCGGCGATGACCTGCGGCTGACCACGTCAGTTCGACCTCCCAAAACAGCTACTGTGTCGGCACGCGGCTGGTGTCGCCACCCAAGCCCAGAGCGGTCAGGTGATCGGCGAAGGCCCCGACAAGATTATCGAGAATGGCCTTGCCCTTGGCTGCGGTCCCGGCGGAGGGAAGGCCGATCACTCCGCTTTCGGTGTAGCCGCCCATGCCGTGCACCAGCAGCATCGATCGGTCGGGCACCATATGATCCGCGCCGTACGCGCCCTCCTGGATCGATTCTGGCCAGACGGCGGCGAGGATTGAAACTTCGAGCTCGCCAGCGTGCATGTCGTGGTGCGACGTGGTCTGCAGGCCGGCGGCCGTTCGCGCACGGTCCCAGTCAGCTCGTGTGGGAAACAGCGTCATGGTCGCCGGTGCTGCGGCGTTGACGGATTGCACGATGTTGGACAGGACGTAGTTGCCGCCGTGGCCGTTGACGAGCGCCAAGCGGGTGATGCCCTGCGACCTCAGTGACGCGGCCACATCGGTCACCACGGCCGACAGCGTCTGGTGAGTGACACTGACGGTCCCGGGCCAGGCTGCGTGCTCATGGGAGCACGAGACCGTCATCGGTGGCAGTGCGAGTACGTTGTGGGCGGCGGCGATGTTCGCGGCGATGGCGCTCGCGACGATCGTGTCGGTCGCGAGCGGCAGGTAGTCGCCGTGCTGCTCGAAACTGCCGACTGGTAGGGCCGCGATGAGCGGCTGCCGGCGTCGTACGTCCGCGCTGGTGGTGCTTGGGATCAGGTTCACGCTCTCATCCTGTCAGCCTGCCGATGAGAGCTTCGCGGTGCGCGCTGAGGAACCGGTCGACCGGTTCGACACCACGGTACGGCCGTAGGGTGATGGCGAGTGGAAGCAGTGCGCGGACCACACGAGCTGACGTGCATTGTCGGGCGATGGCGAGAGCCTCGGTGCCTGTGTCTGCCGCACGTTCGGGATCATGAAGCCGGTAGGCGTCGGCAAGGTACGCCAGCCAGATGCCGGCGTCCAACGGCGTCGATGGCGATTCCTCGGATAGGACCTCTTCGAGGATCGTGGCCGCGCTGCGGTGGTCGCCAAGCAGGTACCGGCACCGCGCGTTGGCGGCGGTGATGTAGCGATGGTCGCAATGCCGGGCGAGAGCGTTGGCCGGATCGTCGCTAGGAGATCCGGCTTGTCGGCCCGCGGTCGCGCCGAGCGCCAGGCTGTCATCGTCGCCGCTGAGCGCCAAGGCTTCGGCCAGCCTGGTCAGGCACAGGGCGTGGATCTTTGGGGGGAGCGGTTCGCCCTGCAAGGCATCCCGGGCCAAACGCGTGGCGCCGGGCGCGTCTCCGTCATCGGCGGCACGCTGGCTCTGCCGCATTAATACATAAGCACGTAAATGGGTATTTTGGGCCTCCACCGCTCGGGCGTGAGCCCGTGACAGCCACTCGGCGGCATCGCCGAGACCGTCGTTGTCACGGATCCAAGAGATGAACTCCGACCAGCGGGTGTCTGCGGTGGCAAGGTCAACTCGCGGCAGCCGGCTTGACCGGCGAGCGTGGTCGAGCCGTCCAATCTGCTCCACGGCGATGGGATATAGCCCCGCATGCCCATGCGTCACCGACGCTGTGGTCAGGCTGTCAAGCAGTCGGATGGAGGCATCCAGCGACCACAGCGAGGGCTCGATCGCCACTGCCCATACGTCGCCACTCTGCCCGCTAAACGTCATGCCGTTCGATGCGTCAGCCTCATCATCCAACCGACTCCGACGAGTCCGGTGAAATCCAAGCTCAGCGTCAAGGTGCACCCCGAGAACGGCCCGAATGGCTGATCGGCGACGCTCGTCGCGGGGCCAACGGTGCTTGCCGGACTCAAGCTTCACGACATAGTCCGCGTCGATGTCCGCGTCGAGGATCCCGTTCGCATGCAGCCGAGCGTTGACGGCGGTGACGAACTCCGACCGAGACATACACCTGCCAGGGCGCAACGGCGAGGTCAGGCGGCGCCGCGCCTGCTGGAGCAGGACATTCGGCGGCACCACCTTTTCCGGATTGCGCTGCATCGACCCTTCTCCTTCAGATGGTGTCGCCGCCACCAGGCAAACGCCGACAAACGTCGGGTCGCCCGGCAATACGAATTGCGCCTGGCGTTCGGCGGTCGCCCGCCATGCCGGTACCTCCTGTCAGCCCATCGCCGCCGTTGCGATCGAGGCGGCCTGGGTTACCGGCTCGCCCCGTGTTGTCTGCTGAGGGCTCAGCATGGCAGCGTGAACGTCTTGCCTTCAAGCGGCACCCCGCTTGGCGGACGGAAGCGCACGCCACGTGCGCCCCGTCCGCCGAGAGATGACCGGACGATCACGCCATCCGACAAACAAACGTCAGGCGTCGAACTCGCTGTCACGGATACCGCCGGTGAACGCCGCCCACTCAGCCGGGGTGAACTCGAGGACCGGCCCGGTGCGGTTCTTGCTGTCTCGCACTCCGACGGAGCCGTCGGCGGCGAAGGCGACCTCGACGCAGTTGCCGTCGCCGTCGCTGCGGCGGGACTTGCGCCAGTTGGTGAATTTGCTGGGGTTCATCGTCGGCTCCCTGTGTAGTCGGGCAGTTCCTCGGCCACGGCGGCGAGGAGGTCGAGGCTGTCGGCGGGGGCGAGCGCCGCTTGCTGGAGACGCTGGTAGAGGTCCAGATAGGGGCTGGTGTCGGCGGGTTCGGTGAGGACCAGGTCGGAGGTGACGGTGTCGACGGCTACGACGACCGGATCGCCGGGATCAGGGTACCGATAGGTGAAGAACGCCGACCTGGGTACGACGTGCCCGGGGAGCGACGCTGACAGCGGCAGAATTCGGATGGTGATCCTCTTGTGGTCGTATCCGACCTGCGCGAGGTGGTCGAGTTGGGCGCGGACAACGTCCGGCGGGGCGGTGAAGCGCCGCACGGCGAGCTCGTCGATGATGACCTCGTAGCTGGGTCCGCCGGCGCGGGCGAGGACGCGTTGGCGGATCGCGCGGGCCTCCAGGGCGCGGGTGGGGTCGAAGTGCTCCGGGTGGTTGCCGCGGTTGGCGCGGGCTCGGACTTCCGTGAACGCGGGGATTTGAAGCAGGCCGGGGAGCAGCGTCAGTTGGTACTCAGCGATCGAGCGAGCGCCGGCTTCGAGGTCGGCGTAGAGGGCCTGTCTCGGACCCATCTCGTCGCGGAACTTCTCCCACCAGCCGCGTTCTCGGGCTTCTCGGGCGATGGTCATGATCTGGTCCCAGCGGCGCTGGCCAACCTTGAGCACGTTGAGGATGCGCATGATCTCGTCATCGTTCGGGCGCACGTGCCCGTTCTGTAGTTGGCTGATCCGCTGCCGAGGTATGCCGACGGCGGCGGCAAGCCGTTGGGTGGAGTAGCCGTGTTCCTCGCGTAGCCGGATTAGCTCGGCCGCGAGGCGACGGCGTCGCACGTAGGGGCTGATCATCAACGAACCTCCCGCGCGGACAGATGCGAAGGCGACCGTGACTGTCCAGCCGCGCGGGACTGTCCGGTGCGGCCAGAGCGTAACCCCAAATTCCGGCACCAAGATCCTCCAAGGCGCCCCGCATCGTGAAGAAACCGCAGGTCAAGGGCACGTCTCCTGCTAACTCTCCTACTAAATCTCCTATCAACTCGGGGTTCCGCACTCGCGGACCGTCGGTGATCGTAGGCACACGGCACGCGACGCATCGATGTCGCGGGCCGCCAATCATCCGCTCAGACAGCCGCACCACTGGCGAGCATGATCCGACCGTTGCCGAGGAGGATGTGATGACCGCCACCGGGTCACCGACATGGACCGTACGCCGTCGCCACTCGGCCGTGCCCGGCGTGGCACCGGCCTCGGTGACGCTCAGTCGTCCGGTCTCCCCTCGCGCCGATGCGGTGATTTGCGGCTTGCGGTTCTCGCCACTGTTCGTGCTGGCGGTGCAGGTCTACAGGGTGCACCAGCGGGATTGCGCTGGCCGGTGCCGGTCCTGCATGACCCAGACGTGCCGGTCGCGAGTGCACGCGGCGAGCGTCATCGCGGCGGCTGGAGTCGACCCGGCCGATGTCGACGTGCCCGCGCGGTGCGGCGGCTCTGGCCGACGAGGCCAGCAGCGTGGCACGAGTCTTGGCCACCGTTCACCCGTGCGGGTGGCGGTCGCCGGAGGTGTCCGGTCACGGCCTTCCCCCGAGTGTCGTGGCCGGACCCGGCCGTGCGGTTGGTCCGCCCGATCACGGCGCGACCAACCGCACGGCCGCAAGGCGTTCGTGGCGTCCCGTCCACTCGCCTCGACCGAGGTCGAGTCCTGCGCGTCCGGCGAACTGGTGCGCCTGGCCGCCGCGAGCAATCCGTATCCGCTGTGCGGCTGGTTGTTCTGTCGCTGTGGGGCGCGGTTCTGCCGGTGGGGTTCGCTCGACTGGACGCGCGAGTACATGGCCCTGTGTGGGTGCCGGCTGCGGCCGATCGACGCGGGCGCCATCGAGCGCCGCGTGTACGCCGACGCGGCGAGGCTCGATCCGGCGTTGGCCGCCGGCTGCTGGACGGAAGCGCCTTCCGAGCTGCTGGCCCGTCTGTACGTCCGGATTGAGGTTGGCGGGACGGTCGACGACGTGCGGTTCGTCCGGCGCACATAGGCCGCGCCCGCCGTCGCTGCCGGGGAGGGCGCGGCGGCGGGTGGCGCGGCTTCGCCCGGCATGCCTGGTACCGCACGGCACCCGTCCACGTAAACCCATGACTTCTCCGCTCGCTCGCCCCGCGGGGGGCCTGCGGAGTCGATACCCCTCAACAGCAGCCAGTGAAGGGATTCCCCCGGTGTCGTATCCGGTCGAAGAGTTGCAACGGTTCGGCTATCAGCAGGAGCTACGGCGGGCGCTGCGGTTTCGGGATTTGCTCGCGTACGGCTTGATCTTCATGGTGCCGATCGCCCCGATGGCGATCTTCGGTGTGGTGTTCTCCGCGTCGGGCGGCATGGTGGTCCTGGCGTACGCGATCGGCGTGGTAGCGCTGATCTTTACCGCGTTCTCGTACTCGCAGATGGTCAAGGCGTTCCCGCTGTCGGGCTCGGTCTACAACTACGTCGGCCGGGGCATCGGCGCCCCGGTCGGATTCGTGGCCGGCTGGGCGATCATGCTCGACTACATCCTCGTGCCGTCGCTGCTGTACCTGGTGGCCTCGGTCGCGATGAACGCCACGCTGCCGGCGATCCCGGTGTGGGCGTGGCTGGTCGCCTTCGTCTTGGCGAACACGATCGTCAACTCGCTGGGCATCAAGATGACGGCCCGGTTCACCTGGATCATGTTGGCCGGCGAGCTGGTGGTGCTGTTCGTCTTCCTCGGCTTCGGCGCGTGGGCGATTGCCAGCGGCAAGGGCCGGTGGACGTGGGAACCGCTGTACAACCCGGACACGTTCGGCGTCTCGCTGGTGCTCGCCGCGACCGCCGTAGCTGTGCTCAGTTTCCTGGGCTTCGACGGCATCGCGATGCTGGCCGAGGAGGCGAAGGGCGGCTCACGGGTGATCGGCCGGGCGATGGCCGGAGCCCTGTTCGTGGCCGGTCTGCTGTTCATCGCCCAGACCTGGCTGGCCGCCGTCCTGACCCCGGACCCACAGGCCCTCATCGCCAACGGCGACGCGACAGGTACGGCGTTCTACGCCGCCGCCGAGGTCGCCGCCGGGCCGTGGCTGGCCACGCTGTGCGCGGTCGCGACCGCCATCGCCTGGGGACTGCCGGACTCGATGGTCGCGCAGGTGGCCATCTCCCGGCTGCTGTACGCGATGGCCCGCGACAAGCAACTCCCGGGCTTCCTGGCTAAGGTGTCCCGCAAACGCAACGTGCCCCGCAACGCGATCCTGCTCGTCGCCGCCGTGTCCCTCGCCCTCGGCCTGTACATGAACAGCCGCGCCGACGGCATCTCGCTGCTGGCCAGCCTGATCAACTTCGGGGCTTTGACCGCATTCCTGCTGCTGCACCTGTCCGTGATCGTCTACTACGTCATCCGCAAGCGCAGCGGCAACCTGTTCGCGCACCTGCTGATGCCGCTGATCGGCGGAACCATCCTCGGGTTCGTCGTGTGGAACGCCAACGTCGCGGCGCAGCGACTGGGGTTCGTGTGGATCGGACTCGGCGTCGTGGTGCTGATCGGCCTGTACGCCGCCGGGCGCAAGCCAGAGCTGTCCGGGTTTACCCCCGCGCAGCACAGCGGCGCCGCCGTGACCGAGAGGGTCTGAACGATGGGCGAGAAGCACACGTACATGCCGACCGAGAAGGACCTGTCGTACACGTTCGGCGGCCGGATGCCGCTGGCGCACCTGCGCTCCGGTGACGTGCTGTCCACCTACACCGAGGACTGCTTCGGCGGCGCGGTCACCACCGTGGACGACCTGCCGTCGAAGGTGTGCACCTTCCCGTACCTGAACCCGGTGACCGGGCCGTTCTTCGTCGAGGACACCGAACCCGGCGACACCCTGGCCGTCCATTTCCTGTCAATCGTCCCGGCCCGCACGGTCGGCGTGTCCAGCACGTTCCCGCACTTCGGCGCGCTCACCTCAACGTCGCACACGGCCACGTTGCAGCCGCCGCTGGAGGAACGGGTGTGGCTGTACGACATCGACGTCGAGGCCGGCGTTGTGCGTTACCGCGCCCGAAACTCCGACTACACCGTGGACCTGCCCCTGGACCCGATGCACGGCACGGTCGGCGTCGCCCCCGCCGGGTTCGAGGCTCGCAGCAGCATCACCTGCGACACCTACGGCGGGAACATGGACACCCCGGAGCTGCGGGCGGGCACCACCTTGTACCTCGGGGTCAACGTGCACGGCGCGATGCTCGGCCTCGGCGACGGGCACGCCCGCCAAGGCGAAGGCGAGGCGAGCGGGGTCGCGGTCGAGGTCGCCATGCGCACCACCATCGCCGTCGAGGTCATCAAGGGCGCGCCGACCCCATGGCCGCGCATCGAGACCGACGACACGATCATGTCCGTCGGATGCGCCCGCCCCCTGGAAGACGCGTTCCGAATCAGCCACCACGACCTCGTCGGATGGACCGCCGAGCTGACCGGCCTGGACACCCTCGACGCCTACCAGCTCGTCGCGCAGGCGGGCACGGCACCGGTGGGCAACGTGTGCGACCCGAACTACACCATGCTCGCCGCCCTTCCCAAGCGAGTCCTGCGCGGCGCCGCTACCTACGGCGGCGTCCACGAGCGGCTGCGTGCCATAGCTGATGTCGCGCCGGGGACCGGTGCGCCATGACCCTGTCCGTAACTGCTGACGAGGCCCGCCCCGTGCCCACAACGATCCGACTCGACCCCCGAGCGGCCCTGCCGCTGCACGCCGAGCTGTACCTGTTGGCCCACGACGACGACACCGGCGAGCTACTGATCAACCAGCAGTCCCTCGCGATCGGCTTGGCCGGGGCGCTGCTGCTGGAGTTGTCGCTCAAGGGGCACGTCGCGATCGGCTACGTCTACAACGAATTCAGCCGCGTTTGGCAGCCCCAACCGGGCCGGTTGACCGTTTGCCGGCCCGGCCCGGCCGGGAGCCTTCCGCTAGACGACGCGTTGGCGGCCGTCGAACGCACCGTGCGTACCCAGCTCAGCGGGGACCAGCTCCGGGCGTGGCTGCGTTCGTTCGCCGCCACCGAGCTCTACGAGCGGGTCCAAGCCGCCCTGCTGGCCGTGGGGCTGCTGCAGCGCACTCAACGCCGCAGACTCGGGGGACTCGTCAAGACCGACATCTACCTGCCGGTCCACTACGGCTATGCCGTGCGCGCCCGCGCCCACGCGAAAGACGCGGTCGCCTACCACCAGCAGCGAGGCAAGCACCGGCATGCGGCGCCCGACGACCAATGCGTGGCCTTGTGCGGCCTGATCGCCGCGCTGGAGCTGGCGGAGTTCCTGTACGACGGCATGCCGACCCGGGAACTGACCCAGTGGCTGCGGCACGTCGTGACCGAGCACAAGAACCCGACCATCACCGCCGTGGTGCAAGCAGTCGACGCCGGCCGCGGCGATCTCGCCGTGGCCGCCATGGCGTGACACCCCGGTTCGCGCCCATGCCCACACATTCATCCTGGATCTGAGAGGCAGCCCCATGTGTACCCCTGGCGTACGGGTCGCCGCACATTACAAGCCGTCGCATCCCGGCAAAGGCGTTGCTCGGGTTCCTCGCACAGGCCCATCACACGGGAATCGAACGAGGTGACAGTTATGGCCGCCATTGCCGATGTACACCTCACGCACGACGCTTCTTCCGCTGCCCGCCTGCCGTCTGGATCCGTCGGTGGGCAGCTGGCACCTAACGGCCGTGACTTACCCGAGCAACGTTCGGCCGCGGTGCCCGGGTGGTGTGCCGCCGCACCGCCTCCCAATCCGGCGGCACACCACCCTTTTACGGTGACCAGGTCGCTCAACCGGCCCCGTCCGGAACCGTCGGTGAAGGCGACCGGGCTGCGACTGCTACACGAACCTCCGACCGAGGCCCACCTGGACAAGCCCAGTGTCGCGCGAATCTACGATTATCTCCTTGGCTTCGCTCACAACTTTCAGGTCGACCGCGACGCCACCGACGCCGCCATCGCCGTCGTCCCCGGACTTGTTCACGCTGCCCGCGCCAATCGCGCCTTCCTGCGGCGCGCAGTCCAATATGCGCTTGCACAAGGAGTCCGGCAATTCCTTGACCTCGGCGCCGGCCTGCCCGCGGTTGGCGCTGTGCACACCATTGCCCATGAGGTAGACCCGGACGCTCGCGTGGTGTACGTCGACATCGATCCGATTGTCATCGCTCACGCGCGTGCCACCGTACGCGGCCTAATGACAGTCGGGGTCCTCCACGCGGACATTCGCGACACCACGTTCATCCTCGACCATGCCGAGGTCCGCCGGCTCATAGGCTTCCACGAACCCGTCGCGATCTTGCTCGCCTCCGTGCTGCACTTCGTCCCTGACGACGTTACCGGCGTGGTCGCCGCGCTGTGTCGGGTAATGGCTGCAGGGGGCTACATCGTCATCTCCCACGCCTGCAACTCGGAGGACGTATCTATGACGGACGCGATCCGCGAGTTGTACGGCAAGACGTCTACGCCAATCCACCCTCGCAGCCGGCAGCAGATACGGGGTCTTCTCGCCGGCCTCGACCTAGTTTCCCCCGACCCCCGCTCCCAGGAACCAGACGACCTGGTGCCCGTCACCCGCTGGCGCCGGGACCTGGATGAGCTGGCGCTGCCGACAAGTGCAAGCGACAGTTCGCAAGTCGCCGGCCTACTTGCCGCCGTCGGCCACGCACCCCGCCTCACGACGGCTGTCGCGGTGGGTCACTCGAACCAAGGCGCTCCACCTCAGACGCACGACCTCTGTGTCAACCGGACCTGGGCGCCGCACGCATCGCGAATACGGCACGAAGCTAATTGGGACCGCAACGATGACCGTGATACGACCTGAATCCCCACCGGCACCGGCTCAGTCAGGATGCCGCCCTACAGCCAGCTCTGTCCGCTCAGCACCGCCGGAAATTGACGAACCGCTGGACGCGAACCTCGGACCAACTGGCTTAGGAAGCCGGCACCCAGCAAGCGCCGAGAAACGCTACCACCAAGTCGTAGGTGTAGATGCGGTGTTGTTTCTAAGCTTCGGCGACCATCGGCTGCTGCTATCCGGCGGCACCATTAGCCTCTACCTGCCAAATTCACACCTGCGCCCGGACGGCACTGGCAGGGTGGCCATTTACCAGCACGTGAATCGAGTCGTAGATCTTCATCGAGGACGCCACCAGCGCGTCGGTCAGCACATCCTCGTTGCGACGGTTAACGAGTATGACGACGCGGCCGACGTCCGGCTTGAGTACCCGCTTGAAGGACTCGGCCATCCTCGCGGCGAAATCCCGGTAGTCACCGATGGACTGCTCATGCTCGCCCCACGGGGGGTCCGTGACGATCACATCGACGGTGCCAGTCTTCAGCGACGGCAACCGCAGCGCGTCCTCGCCGAGGAACCGCACCTTGCGGGGTATTGGTGGTCGGAAGCTCTGCCGATGGCGGTCGAGTTCGATGTCGTTGTAGATGACAGATCGGGCGGGAGTATGCAGCCGTGCGCGGACCAGTGCACCACTCCCGGCGAACGGGTCCAAAAACACGTCGTCGGCACGGGGTTCACCGGCCGCGACAAGCAGGGCGGAAAGCTCCGGGGAGAGCGCTCCCCGGGCTTGGTGAGCGCCACGGCTCGGCAGCCGCTCGGCGAAGTACAAAACCGGCGACTCCCGGCGCCCGATGACCCAGAACTCGAGGCACTGGCCGCGGGGGGTGAGCCTCAGGCCGCTGGCCTGCAGGACCGCCCGTTCGAGAGCCCGGCGGGCGCCGGGGTCGGGCGAGACCAACTGTCCGTCGATGTGGTACATCAGCCGGAATCCCGGGGACTTGGGGCTACGCAGCGATGGCAGGCCGCCGGCCAGTGCCGAGACAGACGGCCCGAGCCCTCGGCGCTTCGTTTCGGCATGAACGAGAAATACGTTCTTGGCGTACGGAATGTCGTCGGCAGAGCGGATTCGGTCTCGGGTGTCGAATACCAGAGCACTGTCGTCGACATACCGGACCCGCATGTCCGCGAAGTCACCGTGAGCCACCTGCTCAACAAGCTCGGAAAGCCCCGCAGGGAATTGAATCAGATAGCGCACCCCCTAATTATACGCGCAGGCTTTCCCCCGGGCAGAGCAGGGCGCACCTGGGGGACGGGGGAAGAAGCGGGTTGCTCAGGCGCTCGCGACAGCCCACCGCGTCGAGGCTCGCGGCGAGTCGATGTGCCCCATGCGCAACCTCGCGGTAACGCTATGTGTTCGCAGGGCTTGATCCCGAGAGCGCCCCGCCGAAGCCGCAGCGACACCCCAGGGCGCCCGACTCCCTGCAAAACGGCTCTCGGGCAACACGCAGCCGCAATCGACTACGTTCAGTTACGTACTCCTCATCGACAGCGATCTCCGCTAATATTCGTCGAGTCGGGACGAGGCGATGGCAAGCTCGACAACCGCGCGGAGGAGGCGCCCGTCCCGCCCCTCTGGATCATGTCGCATCGAGCGCCGACTGGGCGAAGACGTGGTTAATGCGTCCAATCACCGAGGAGCGACCTTGCGGTTCAAAGTAGTAATGGCGGGCAGGGATTGTTTCCGCTTCGTCCCTCGCAGCCTGGAATCCGTGGCGGCGCAGCTCGATTCAGCTGTCGACGTCTGCGTAATCGACGACGCCTCGTTGGACGAGCGCCAGCCGGAGTTCATGCAGCGGTTCTGCCGAAATCATGCATGGACATTCATTCGGAACGAGGACCATCGGGGATCGCTGTATAACCACGTCGCCGCGGTCGACGCGTTGTCGCCGGAGCCAGAGGACGTTATCGTCTCCGTCGATGCCGATGACAGGCTCAGCGGCCCGGACGCTCTCGGCAAGGTACGTGCATACTATGACCACTTTCAGCCGCTTCTCACCTACGGCAGCTATGTGCCAGACCCGGATGACTGGCGGGTCATGCCGGCGAAGCACCTGCCGGACGAGGTTATCGTCACCAACGCATACCGGGCGTTCTGTGCACGTGACACTGACGAGGATCCGATCTGGTTCAACCACCTGCGGACGCTGAAGCATAGTCTGTTCGCCCGGCTTGACCCAGCCATCGACTTCATGCATTCCGACGGCTCATGGTTCAAGACCTGCTACGACCTGGCTATCACTATCCCCGCCCTGGAAATGGCATCCGGCCGCCACCTGATGCTCCCCGAGGTGCTGTATATCTACACGCGTGACAATCCGAGCAGCGACTGCTACATCCACACGGACGCCATCGAACGTGACAAGGCCCGGATCTTCAGCCTTCAGCCGAAGGAACCATTGTTCGAGATCGTGGTTCCTCCCCAGATCGAGCGGCTGCCATGATGGCCACCCGCAGGGCGGCTCCCTACCTCGATTGTGACTCGGACCGGAAGGTGGTCGGAGCCCCGCACCGGCACGACTGTGCTGTCCTTGGCGCAGACCTCGGTGCCGCCCAGCACATGGTCGAGTTGGGCCACTGGGCGCTTGGTCGGCCAGGTGCGGCCCCGGACCAGTGGACGGTACGGCCGTGCGAGGTAGACGGTTGGCCGACACATGTTCAGGTCGCCGGCGATCACCGTAGGCAAACCGTCATCCCGAAGTACACGAACGAGGCGTCGAAGCTGCCGCGGGCCGTGTATGAGCCGGTGCGTGAGATGCACATTGACCAGCCGAGCGGTAACGCGCTCGTCCACGACGAGGTCGATGACTTGCGCAGCTCGTTGGCCCATGTCGCGCGGGGCGACCCCGAGCCACACCGGTTCTTGGACCACGAGCGGAATCCGGCTCAGCACCGCAAGTCCCCAGGCTCCCGGCTCATCTGCCCTTCGGTCGGTGACGACACCGAGGTCGTACAGGCTCGTGTCGGCGAGCACGTCGAGCTCGGTGATATGCGGATAGCCGCACGTCACCGCGGCCTGCAGCGCGGCACTGTCGCCGCCGCGGGGTCGCCAGTTCTCTTGCACCAGGATGACCTCGGCTGCCAGGGCCTCCAAGACGGAAGGCATGGAGTAGAAGGCCCCGAGTGCATCCCGCCCGCAATGCGCATTGAGGGAGGCAAGGCGGAAAGCAACAGGTTCGGCTCCCGTCGAGCGGCTTCCCCTGGACGCGTACGTCATATCAGCCCCCACCTCGGATGGACGAAGCATGACTGAACAGCCCGGGAAACCAATGCTGCCACCCGCCACTGATGATCCCAAAGAGGCTAGCACGCACCTCATCGAGCACGGCGTCTGCCGGCTCGAAGGCGCACTGCCCTCGGCAGACCTGGACGTTCTCCGTCGTGAACTGCGAGTGGCGGCGACGGCGGACGCGAAAGCCGAGCGGTCCTACCTCTACGGTGCAGGCAGCAACCAACGGATCTGGACGTTGTTCAACCGTGGCGAATGCTTCCTGGAACTTCTCGAAAACGGCGCGACGCTGGAGGCGGTCCATGCGGTACTCGGCCGGGATGCGCTCGTCTCCAACTTGAGCGCGAATATCACAGGCCCGGGCGGGGCGGCCATGGCTCCGCACTGGGATCAAGACTGGGCCGAACGTCCCTGGCCTCATGCCTTCGTCGCACACGTCATCTGGATGATCGACGACTTCACGGTGGAGAACGGCGCGACGCTCGTCGCGCCAGGCAGCCATCTCATGGATACGCCGCCACAGGGTGACTGCATGGTGCCCGCTACGGGATCAGCCGGCACCGCAATGATCATCGACGGCCGCGTCTGGCACGGCACGGGGGCGAACGTCACCGCCGATGAGCACCGCACCGGAGTCCTCGCCTACTACTGCCGTCCGTATATCCGGCAGCAGGAGAACATGGCATTGAGCTTGTCACCAGAGATACGCGCCAGTCTCTCTCCCGCGCGCCGCAAGCTCCTCGGGCTGGAATTCTGGGAATACCTCAACATGGTTGGCGGCCCGCCGCAAGAACTATCGCGGTTCTGAACGGCATGTCGTCCGTCCTCTCCTTGCGGCGAGGAGCGACCGTCATGGTCCTCTCACCGCATCTCGACGACGCGGTGCTGTCCTGCGGAGCCCTGATAGCGGCTCTGGACTCGGTCATCGTGACCACCGTATTCAACGGGCGGCCGGTCCCACCGATAACTGAGTCGGCCGCACGGTTCCACGCGCGGTGCGGCCATACCGACAACAACGCCATGACGGAGCGGGAGAAGGAGGACGACCGAGCACTGAGTCTCGTCGGTGCTAGCAAGACGCGCCTCGGACTGCCCGAGGCACTGTACCGCAAGGACCAGTACGGCGCTCCGCTGTACGACTCGGACACCGCGATCTTTGTCGACAGCATCTCCGAATCCGGCCAGGAACTGACCATGGTCCTAGACGCCGTCCACAAGTGCGTCGAGGCGGCAGATCCCGATCTGGTGCTTGCGCCGCTCGGCATCGGCGGCCATGTCGACCACCTGCTGGTGTCTATGGCGGCCCGGCGGCTCGACCGGCGCGTCCTTTACTACGAGGACGTTCCTTACGTTCTGTACGACCGGTGCAAGGGCTGGGAAGACGACTTTCAGGGTCAGCACGCCTACCTGTATCCAAGTACGTCGGACTCCTGGTCAGCCAAAACCAGGGCCATCGAAGAGTACGCATCGCAGCAGCAGGTGCTTTGGTACGAGCCTGACGCATGGCGGGAACAACTTGGCGCATACGCCCGCTCGATCGGCTGCGGCCACTATGCGGAGAGGCTTTGGAGCCTTGATGGCCAATGAACCCCTTCGGATCACCCACCTGATCCGAGCGAAGCCTCCTGGCGAAGTCGGTGGCGCCGACGCTCACCTCCTGGATCTGGCGTCGGCGCAAGCTACGGCCGGCCACGGTGTTCGCGTGGTCTTTCTGGGTCCGGCTCACCTCAGCATGGCGCTACGCGACCGTGGAGTACCGGTGATCGACATCCACTCCATGTCGATGATCGCGTGGCTACGCGCCACCTGGACCGCGGTGCGCGCCGACCCGCCCGACGTGGTGCATTCGCATGGCTACCGCGCTGACTTTGTGGCCGTGGCCCTGCGGCTTCTCCGGCCCTCATCGGCGCGGTGGACCCTGGCCATGACCGTCCACGGCTTCATCCGGACGCCCCACAGCCTACGGGTGATGAGCCGGCTGAATGAACACGCACTGCGGTACGCCGACGTCGTGATCGCGGTCAGCTCGCCCGAGACTCAGCGCCTGACCGCAATGCTCCGGCGGAAGGTGAGCTTCATACCCAACGGAGTTGCACACACCGAGCTCCTTCCTCGCCACGAGGCGCGTCGACGGCTCGGTGCCAACCCTGCGCGACGGGCCGTCGCGTTCGTCGGACGCTTGTCCCCCGAGAAGCGCCCCGACCTTTTCGTCGCTATGGCGGCCCTCGTCGCCCGGGACCGGCCGGAGGCTGAGTTCATCGTTGTCGGCAGCGGAGACCGGTATGACCAAACCGTGCGGCTGGCCGCGGCCGTTCCGAATGTGCCTATCTCCTTCACCGGGCTGGTGCCCGACGTCGCATCCCTTATGAAGTGTTTTGACGTGCTCGTGTGCCCGTCCGACACGGAAGGAACTCCGAGAGTCGTGATCGAAGCCATGTCTGCCGGCGTGCCCGTCGTCGCTTCCCGAGTGGGTGGGTTACCGGACCTCATCGTCGATGGGAGGACGGGGTTCCTCGTCCCGCCGGATTCCGCAGCGGCCCTCGCCGAGCGGGTCAGCCGGCTACTCGGCGACGAGTCGCTCTCACGCGAGATGAGCCATCGTGCGCGCACCCATGCGAAGCGGACGCTCTCCGTGGCGGCGATGGCAAGCCGTGTCACCACCGCCTACCGATCCGGTCGCGGTGACACCGCGCCAGAATCCAACGTTGGTGCAGCGGCCATGTCGGGCGACCCGGATGGGTGCCAGGCATGACCAATTACGCAGGCGCCATCCGGATCGGCTGGTTAGCGGAGCAGCGACTCCCCTGGGCGGATCTACTCGAAGTGACCCAACAGGTCGAACGCCTTGGTTTCGACAGCGTTTGGCTGTCCGACCACCTGACCGACGAGCGGGGCAGATGGTTCCTGGACCCGTGGACGGCCCTCGGCGCCGTGTTGAGCTGTGTTCCACGTATCGAAGCGGGGACGTTGGTGGCCTCCAGCAGTCTCCGTCCACCTCTGCTGACCGCCCAAATGGCGAGGACTCTTTCCGGCATCGGACCTGATCGCTTCGTGCTGGGGCTCGGAACCGGAGGTTCTCAGGAGGAGCACGAACGCGCCGGTGTCGCGTTCGGCGACCTCGATCGGAGGGTGGCGGCGCTTCGGGAGACATGCATGCTTGTCCGGGACAGCGTAGCTACCAGCTCACCCTGGTCCAGCACCCGCGACGGAGCGGCAGTTGCGCACGCGCCCATTCCACTCCTTGTCGGGGGCGGCGGATCGGCCGTCCTGAGGGTCGCTGCTCAGTACGCCGATCGCTGGACTATTTGGGGCACCCCGCGGCACCTTGCGGAGAAGGGTGCGACGCTGTCCGCCTTCGCCCGTGACGCTGGCCGGCGCCCCGAAGATATTGCGAGGGGCGCGATAGTCATGATCCTGCCCCACCATCTACCGCTTCGTGAGCACTCGGAGCCTTGGCCGGCAGAGTTACGTGGCGGCGAGACAGAGATCCGCCGCCAGTTGGCTGAGTACGCGGCGGCGGGCGTCGGCGAGATCGTCGTATGCGACTTCGGAGTCCAGCCGGAGCATCGGCTAGCAGCACTGGAATGGTTCGCATCCGTCGTCGACAGCGACCGTCGGTTGGCTAGGCCGGGGGTCCCCTCGTGACGCTGCCGGGCGCCCGATCGACGCAGGCCACCCCCCGTGCGGCCGTCGGCATATTCGCCCACAACGAGGAGGCAACGATCCGGTACGTGGTCGAGGGCTTCCTCGGACAGCGGATGCGCGCGGCGTCCTTGTGCGAGGTCGTCGTCGTCTGCTGCGGATGCACGGACGACACCGTCGACATGGTCAAGGATGTCGCCGCGAGCGACGCGCGGGTCCGCCTTTTGGTCCGGCCGCGCCGTGAAGGCAAGGTAGCGGCAATCAACGAGTTCCTAAGCGTCGTCGACGCCGATGTCCTGGTGCTCTCCAGCGGTGATGTAGTGCCAGCCGACGATGCTATTGATCGGCTGGTGTCCCCGTTGGCCGAGGACGGCCAATGCATGATGACGGGGCCGCGGGTCGTGATGGCCAAGACGTGGATCCCGCGCCGCATCGTCGACCACCTGCACGATGTTCTGTGGGCTCTGCACCATGCCGTATCGCTACACAACCCCAAACTGGGTGAGATCGTCGCGATCCGGAGTGAGGTACTACAACGGCACCTGCCACCTGGAATCCACTGCGACGAGGCGCTCATGGAATCTATCGTCGTTGACCAGGGCGGCAGCCTCGGGTACGTAGCTGATGCCCTGGTGTACAACTTCGCCCCGACCAACGTCCGGGAGCTATACCGGCAGCGTCGACGAGTTGCGGCTCAGCATGTCGCCCTGCGACGTCTGCGCGGATACCGCCCGTCGACCACCCAGCCACGGCTCATCTTCTTGGCTCTTCGCAGCTTGCCGTTGCGGCGGTTTCCGCTGGTGCTTGTGCTCGCTGGGTTTGAGACAGCCGCCAGGATTCACGGCTACCTCGATGCCCGCCGCGGGCGGTCCTATCAGTTATGGCGGATCGCCCGTCCGCCGTCACGGATGGACCACCTCGACGTGGGATCGGGCACGTACCGCAACGAGACATGCGCTCATGCCGACGATGAGAGGTGCGCATGAACGTGTGGATCACCGGAGGCGCCGGGTACATCGGGTCGACGATTGCCCACATGTGCCGCGCGTACGGCATCACCCCAGTCGTTATCGACGATCTGAGTTCCGGACACGCCGAGGTCACCGCGCACTTGCCGTTCTACCTCGGCGACTTCGCCGACCTGCAGCTGCTGCGGCGGATCGTCACCGATCATGGCCGGCCGCGAGTCGTAGTGCACGCGGCGGGCTTGATCTCCGCTGGTGCATCTATGACGGAGCCCATGGCGTACTACCAAACCAACGTCACGAAGACGCTGCGGCTATGCGAATTCCTCATCGAGATAGGCTGCCCACGGCTGGTTGTCGAGTCCTCGGCAGCGGTATACGGCGACTGCACCGTACCGATCGTCGATGAGCAGGCCGCGGCGCGCCCCGTCTCGCCGTATGCCTACTCGAAGTACGCCCTCGAGCGCATGCTCTGCGATGTCGCGGCGGTTCACCAACTACAAGTCGTGTGCTTGCGCCTGTTCAATGTCGTTGGCTTCGGTGACGGTCTGCCGCGCCACAGGTCCTCCCGGGACGTCCTGTCTCAATTGCAGAACGCTGACAAGCACGGCGAGCCGTTCAAGATCTACGGCACCGACTGGCCCACCGTCGACGGGACCGCCCTACGTGACTTCGTGCATGTGGAAGACGTCGCCCGCGCCCACATGTCCCTGATCACCGCAGCGGATTGGCGGGTCCACGGCACCTTTGACGTTCTCAATCTCGCAACCGGCGTTGGCACAACGGTCAGGCAGCTCCTCGGCCTGTATCAGTCTCTGCGCACCGCCCCAGTGCGGCTGGTTGAGGCCGGCCGGCGGCCCGGCGACATCGCCGGGTTCGTCGGCGATCCAGCACGCGCCCGCCGCCTTCTGGGGTGGTCACCGACGCTGGCGCTATCCGACGCGATGTCGCAACACCGCCGGGTTCAAAGCGGCGGCGATGCGGCTCACCTGCGGGCGTCCGTGGCATCAACAGTCGACTCGAAGAGGTAGGAAGGACCCCCGTGCGGCTCCACATCTTTGGCATCGAGGTCAACGCCGTTATGCAGTGCAATCTCGCGTGCGCGGGGTGCAGCCACGCGAGTCCGGTCGCGACGGCCTGGAGCGCCGATCCGCGGACGGTGCTACGCGACCTGACCGCAGTGGCGTCGGTCGCGGACGTCGACGAGGTACGCGTCGTCGGCGGCGAACCGCTACTCCACCCGTCCTTCACCGAAGTCCTGCGGGCTATCAAGAGCTCCGGCATCGGCGGCACAGTGCGTGTCATCACAAATGGCACCCGCTTGCACCGCGTTGGGCTGGAGTGGGTCGAGCTCGTCGATGAGGTGTACGTGTCGGTCTATCCCGGTGCGGTCATCTCTGCCCACGCGGTGCGGGACCTTCGAGTCCGCGCTGGCGAGGCCGGAACGCGTGTGGCGGTCAATCGGTTCACCAACTTCCGTCCCGTAGTCCCGGTGAGACCGCTGACGCCGGACCAGGTCGCGGCGGTCTTCGAGACCTGCCAGGTCGCCCATTCGTGGAGTTGCCACACCATCCAGGAAGGCTACGTCTATCTGTGTCCGATGACGGTGCCCGGGCCGTCTAGCCGGCAACCGCAGGCCAGCCGGTGCGCGATCGAACCGCTGGAGACCTTGGCCGAGCGCCTAGATGCGTTTCTCAATGCCACGACGCCGCTGCCCGAGTGCCGCTCGTGCCTCGGGACGGTTGGGCAGCCGACACCGCACCGGCAGGCCAACCGCAGGACCTGGCTGCCGCTGTCTCGGTCTGACATCGATTGGGAACACGTCGAGCGGGTCCGTGCGGACCCTTGGGCGGACAACGGCTGCGTTGACAACACTGTGCCGCTTGGCCTCTGACAACGCTCACCGTTGACCGACACGGAGGTTGGCATGTACTTAGGCATCAACTACAACGGTATGCACGACAGCTCCGTCTGCCTGGTGGGCACTGACGGAATCGTGCGGTACGCCGTCAGCGAGGAACGCCTCTCGCGTGTCAAGCAGGATGGAAGATTCCCCAACCGTGCCTTAGCGAGCATCGACCTCCGGCAGATCCGGGCAATCGGTGTGCCGTACTTAGCGGCCAGCGGGCCTGCCGTCCCGAGCAACGAGGTCTTCCGGGACGTCATGGCGCCGCTACCCGGTTACCAGGTTGGAGAGTTCCCCGCAGTGTGGCGTGACCGGCTGACCGCACTAGGCCGGCCGCTTGAGTTTTTCGACCACCACGACATGCACGCCTTTTCGGCCTACGTGCTTGCCGGGTACCCCGAAGCGATCGTTCTGACGTGTGATAACGGCGCGTACACGTGCCCGGTCACCGCCGCTGTGTTCCACGTCCGTGCCGGGGCGACCGAACGCCTCGCGGCTGCCGCTTACGGGGAACTGGACACGCTAGCCTCGCTGTACTCCGACGTCACCGCGCTACTCGGATTCACCCCTTGCAAGCATGAGGGCAAGGTCACCGGCTTGGCCGCACACGGGATCTCGCGGCCAGACTGCCGCCGGGAGGTATGGCGGGTGCACCGGCAGATGCGCACGGAGCACCCCAGGGCGTATGGATGGATCGGCTTCTGCGACGAGGACGTCCCGCCATTCTATGAGCCCAACCTGCACCAGATCGCGCAATACCGAAGACAGCTTCCCTACACCGACGCCGACATCGCCCGAGCCGCACAGGACGTCTTGGAGGAAAAGGTCGTCACGATCGCCCGATGGATCAAGCAGCAATGTGGTGCAGACTTGCCACTTCTGCTCTCTGGCGGCGTCTTTGCTAATGTCAAGGTCAACCTGGAGATCGCTCGCCTCGGATTCCGGGCTGTGTTCGTTTGCCCGCCGATGGGCGACGAGGGCCTGTCGATCGGGGCGGCCCGGGCGGTGTTTGACCGGTACGAAGGAGGAACTCGCGGTCGGAACTCCGTACCGTCGCGCCAAAGGCCGCGCCGAGACACCGTGGCTCTTGGGCCAGACCCATGTAGCGACGCGTCAACGGCTCTGGAGGAGATCGGCCTTGTGTACCACCGCCTCGGCCGCTCGGCTGCGAGCCGTGCACTGAGCGACGCCCTCGTCTCAGGGCAGTTGCTGGCGGTGGTCCGCGGCAGGCAGGAATTTGGACCACGGGCACTGGGCCTACGATCCGTCCTCGCCGGCGCCGGCGACGTGACGCTCAACGATCGGCTTAACGCAAAGCTGCGACGTACCGACTTCATGCCCTTCGCGCCGATCCTTCGGGCCGAGCGCTTCGCCGATGTCTTCGACCTGGACGCGGTACCTACCGATGTCGAGGACTGTGCACGATTCATGACGATCTGCCTTCCGGTGCAGTCGTGGGTGGCAGAAAAGTGTCCGGCCGTGGTGCATGTTGACGGCACGGCCCGACCGCAAGTTCTCCGGCGTGAGGACGACCCATTCCTACATGACGTGCTCGGTAAGTACGAGGAGAGCACCGGCCTCCCCATGCTGGTGAACACTAGTTTTAACATTCACGACGAGCCTATGGTCTCAAGCGCAGCCGATGCCGTCGCGGCGTTCCTGCTGGCCGAACTCGACCTCTTACTCCTCGACGACTGCCTGGTGAGGTTGGCGGAGAACTCCCAAGCCAAGAATCTGGCCCGGCTGCTCCGCCGGCAGGACGGCGCCGTCGCCAAAGCACGGCACGCCGCGCTCAACCGCAGCTTCGGCCGGCAGATCTTCGAAGGACCCGGCCGATTCAACGATTACGCACCGAGCACCGCTGATAGCTCCGCGCCGGCAACGCGCACCGCCCCGGCTGCGACTCCCGCATGATCTCTTGTTCCGCCCGTCGTCACCACTCACGATCGGAGACCACTCGTGCTGACCGCAGAACAGATGGACACGTACCGAAGTCACGGCTGGCTCATTATCCCGGACTTCTTCTCGCCTGACCTGGAACAGATCGTCGCCGATCTCCTGCAGATCTTCCCAGCCCCACACGACTATTGGGCCGATCCGAGTCGGTATCCCGAGCTGCAAGGTGGGCAATTCGACTCGGTGCGAACTATTCCGACCGGTGTGCCGCTGCTGGACGGGTTGCCCTTCGACCACCGGGTACGGGACATCGCCGTGCAGGTGACCGAATCGAACGATCTTCGGCTCATGCGCGGGGGCTACCAATCAAAGTTCACTGCAGCCGCAGACTTTGAACAAATCCTCCACCTGGACTACACCAACCACACGCTGGTCGTCCTGCCGGACGAGGAACGCTCCGCCATGGTCGGCTTCTTCGCATACTTCACTGACGTCACCACCGACACCGGCCCGACCATGGCAGTGTCGCGGACGCACTGCGGTCAGTTACGCATCACGGACACACACCTCGAACGCGACCGATGGCCTCAGATCTACGAACACGAGGAACCACTCTTGTGCAAGGCGGGATCCCTGCTCGTATACGACTACCGAACACTGCACCGCGGCAGTGCCCTGCACGGACAGTCCGCAAATCGGCTGACGTTGAGCTTCGCGTACGGGGTGGCGGCACCCTGGCACGGTTTCTACTCCTGGCCGAACCGAGCGGACGAGCCGGCCGTCCGGCAACTCATCGCCGCTCTCACACCGGACGAGCGGGTTCTGCTCGGCTTTCCGGCGGTCGGGAACCCGTACTGGACGCCCGCGACCATTGAGGCGGTCGGCCGGCGCTATCCAGGGTTCGATGGCACGCCGTACCGGCAGGCCCTTGGCGCGAGCTGACAGCACCATGGGGTCACGAACCGGCCGACACGTTCCGGTGATTGAGAACCTGATGCAGGAAGCGGTCCATCTCTGCCGCACGCTGCAGGTAGTGGTGCGGTTCGCCACGCTTGCCATTCTCCGCCGGGCACCCGTCGGCGCGTCGGCGACGTGCCAGTTGGACAAAGGACGCGAAGGCGTCGGCGATGGCCTCCTGACTGCGGTTGTCGGCGATCAGCACGTCCGGCAACCCAGCCACCAGATTGGATGCCGCTCCAGCGGGATCCGCCACGATGAGGATCGGACGGTCGGTGCCAAGGTACTCGTAAACCTTGGTAGGGAGGCGATCGCGGTCGCTATCGAGAGCCGGCAGCACGGCGAACAGCCCGTCAGCGCGGCGCGTCGCCGCCAACGCGTCGGAGTAGCTCCCCGCGGCGGTCAGCCGGACCAGGTGACTGAGCCCCCAGCCGTCGAGTTCCTGGACCAGGTGCTCGGGGAACCCCGAGCCCATGAACTCAAGTTCGATGCCGTCGAGTGCCTCGGATCTGCGGCTCAGTACCAGCCGCAAGGCGCTGATCAGCTGGTGCGGTGTATAGAAGTGGTAGAAGAAGCCGGTGTGCAACAACCTCAGCACCGGGGTGGTGGCATCGGAGCCCCGTTCTGGAGCAGTGTCCTCGATATCCACTCCGTTCCGAATGTGGGCGATTGGCTTGCCTGCTGTCTGACGCGGAAACGCCGCTGCCAAGCGATCCACGTGCGCCTCGCCGTTGACAATGATGGCGCCCGCCGAGGCTTGCAGCAGCGTCGCTTCCAGCCGGCGGGTGAGGCGGTATCGCGCACGGGTCGCCACATCGCTACGCGGTCGGCCGTCCGCGTCGGACGTCCAGAAGGCGCCCACCGTCCACGGATCGCGATACTCGACCACGTAGGGGATCCCCCGCAGACGGTTCAACAACCAGCCCACCGTGCCAGACGCCGCAGGCGGCAACGACACGACCGCTACGTCGATCGGACTGGTGCGGTGGGCTCGAAGAGCGGCGCGCAGGGCAGGAAGCACCCAGCCGATCTTCGAAGACTCGATCTCTCGTTCCTCATACGCAAACCCGCGGTCCAACGACGTTCGGCCGGTTTCCCCGCGCCGGGCGAACCGCTCCGAAGCCAAGCGCAGGACACGGACCGTGCCGCCGACCACCTTGAGGAGCCATCCCAGCCGCCATTCCCGAACTCGGAGCACTGTTGCCACACCGTCAACGGACAGTCGCGGGTCGACTGGACCGGCACCGTGGACGGTGAGCACGGTGACGTCCCAGCCCAAGTGCCGCAGGTACTTCGCCATCTTTACTGGACGCGGAACACCACCTCCAGTCATCGGCGGAAAGAAATAGTTGACGAGCAGGACGTGTCTCGATACTCCCTGCTTTCGATCGGGACCAGGCTGCGAATCTTCTCGATTGGAGTTCACTAGGACAGTAATACACTACTCGGGCAACGATGTCGACATCCTTTATCAACCCCCAACGATCAGGGAGACGGAGTCCTAGACATGCGCGAGGAAGAACGCTATCTTTTCGACCTGAACGGCTACATCGTTGTGCGATCGGTCTTGACCGAGCCGGAACTGGATGCACTACGCGCCGAAGTGCGAGGCGCTGGGGTGGAGGATGCATTGACCACCCAAAAGTACCTGCATGCCGGATTCCCACGCGACTACTATGATGATGCCGAGTGGACGGGCAAGGACGGTTACCGCTATTCCTCAGAATCATTCGTTCTCGACTGGGGACCCGCTGTCCGGTCGCTGGTGGCGCATCCCAAGCTGCTGAAGTACTTGTCCGCCCTGGTCGGGCCTGACTACCGGCTCGATCACGCGTATGGCGTGTTCTCCCGGGGCCGGACCACTTCGCATGCGCTGCACAACGGCGCGACTCCCTTCGACCCTACGCAGATGTACGTCTGCCGCGACGGGAGGATCCACAATTCCATGGTGGTCGCGCAGTTCGCGCTGACGCAGGTCGGCCCGAATGACGGTGGATTCTGCTGCCTCCCAGGCAGTCATAAATCGAATTTCCCACTCCCGTCGGAAATGCCAGCCCTGGAGGAATTGGACGACGAATGGAGCGCACACGTGCGGCGCGTACCGATGAATCCCGGTGACGTGCTCATTTTCACCGAGGCGGTCACCCACGGGGCGATGGGATGGCGCGGCCAGGGCGACCGGATGGCATTGCTCTTCAAGTACTGCCAGGGCGCGCTGCAATGGGAGAAAGACTCCCCGTTCGTATCTCCTGGGCACGAATGGAACCCGACTGAGAGTCGTGTCATGAGCGGCCCCTACGCGGGTGGACGACTTCCCGTTCTCGCAGAAAACGAAGAGTAGATGGATTACGAGGCTATTCAGGTCTGTTGGAAAGCCCCGGGGCAAGTCGGGCTGGTGGAGACAGTGGCCCGCGGACGCAGCGGGCACGCCGTCGTCTCCGTAACGCACAGCGTGTCGAACACCGGCACGGAACGCGCCCGCTTCCGAGAGCTGCCCAACGCCACCATCGGTTTTCCCCACCTGCCCGGCTGTGGCGCCGCAGGACGCGTCATTGAGTCCGACTCCGGCGCCCGCCCGGGCGATCTCGTGGCTGTACGGGCCGCCACCCATGAGAGCGTGGTGGTGGCCCCGCTGGATCGCGTACACCCAGTGCCCGACGGCTGTTCCCCCGTCGACGCCGCCCTGTGGCAAGTCGGCCTAATCGCCATGCACGGCCTTGGTCTCGGCGAGTTCGATCCCGACGACCGCCTGACGGTGGTGGGCGCGGGCCTCATCGGCGCGATGGCCCGCCGTGTGGCCGCCGCACGCGGCACACAACAGTGCACCGTCCTAGCGACTTCGGCTGCAAAGCGATGGAGCCTGGCGCACGAGTCCAGCGTCACGTTCGATGTACTGGAATCCGGGACAGTCCGGGACAGGACTCCGCTCGTGATCGACGCTACGGGGAGTGGCTCTGGTCTGGCGGTTGCTGTTGCCGCTGCCGAGGACGGTGGCCGCGTGGTTCTGCTCGGGTCGCCGAGGATTCCCACGGCCGCAGTTCCCGTGCGGGAGATTCAGGAGCGGGGCCTGCGTTTGATCGGTGCCCACATCGACACGATGTCTGACGCCGCGACGGCCGTCGGCGAGAATCTGCTCGCGGGTTACACAGACGAGTACTTCGAGCTGCTCGCTGCGGGTCGCCTGACGATGGCGGATCTGGTCACGACCTTTACACCGGGACAGGCCGGTCTGCTGTACCGCCAGCTCGTGGAAGACCGTCACTTGATCGCCGCCGCAGTTGGCTGGAACGCCCGCGCGGGAACCTCGGCCATGAGCGTTCACGAGCCCCCACCGCCGATGCGGTTCGCACTTGTCGGCTGCGGCGACATCGGAGCGCAGAACGCCCATGCACTGGGCCGCGCCGCCACCGCCTCGCTCGTCGGTGTGTTCGACACCGACCGCAATCTGTCCGCGGCTCTCGCCCGTGATACCAGCGCAACTGCGGCTGGGGATCTCACGGACGTACTGAACGATCCTGGAGTGGACGCAATCCTGATCGCCACGCCACACGACACCCATGAACGTCTCGCAACTGCCGTACTCGACGCTGGCAAGCACCTGCTGCTGCAGAAGCCGCTCGCGGCTGACCTGGCGTCCGCCCGGCGTATCGTCCGTGCCGCAGGTGACGCCTCCACCACCGCGAGCGTGCTGTTCCCGGGTCGGTACGAGGCGGCCTATCGCTATGCACGGAGTGCCCGCGACGCAGGGCTCATCGGGACGCCGGTCGGCCTCTTGTCGACCTATCTCGTGGACAAGCCGACTTCGTACTATCGGGGCGGTTACAGCATGCGTGCGGTCTCGGACTGGAGGCTCTCGAAGACTCGCTCCGGAGGCGGCGTCGTGATGATGAATCTCCTGCATCACATCGACATCGCGAATGCTCTACTGCCCGATGATCCGGACTGGGTATTTGCAACGACGCTCGCATCACCGCATTCCGCCGAGATCGAAGACTTCGCCTCACTGACGGTAAGCTTCGGTACGGCAGTAGCAACGTTCGTAGGCACTGCCACCATTCCTGGTCCGCCCGGCCAGGAGTTGCGAATGTGGGGTTCAGAAGGTCACTGCACAGTGCTGCCGCAGTGGCAGTTCACATCGCGACGCGATCCCGGCACCGACGTACGTGCCCGTCCTGAGCCGGATGACGCCGACGTGGCGGCCATCGACAGCTTCGTCAACGCGGCGCGAAGCGGGCGGCGCCCCGAGGTCACAATGGAGGATGCACTGACCGTTCAGGCAATCGTGGCCGCCGCGTACGAGTCGGCGAACTGCGGTCGACCGATCGATCCCTGCAAGCTTTTGGCTGAGCTGGAGATGTCATGAGCTGGCTCTGGACATCGACGTTACACGTGGGCGATGCGGTTCCCGCAGGCCATCGGGCATTCCTAAACGGCAGCAGAGAAGGCGCACTGTGGGGTCGTATCTACGCTGCAACTCCCGAATCCGGCCGGTTGGCCGCAGCAGAGTTCATCGCCACAGCCGAGGCAGCCGTCGCGGCTGGACGGGTCGGCGGTAAGACGGTAATGGTGACCGGCGATGGCCTGCTGGCGGTGCTAATCCGGAAACTCATCCCGGGAAACGGCGAGGACCCGCCCGAGGTCATCATCGACACCACTGGCTCGACTGAGGAGATCCGGCACGCCGTCACCACTCTCCCTCGGCTCGGCACCCTCGTACTGGCTGGCCCGCCAAGCGTCGCCGAGCTCGACCTCGCCACCTATCGCGACTTGCACGTACGTGCGCTGACCCTTGTCGGGGCGCCATGGGCCACCAAGCCGGCCCGGGGAGTCAGCAACGAGGCCATTGGCTCGGTACTCGCGGCGCTGCGGCCGGACGGGCTCTGGTGCACGTTGCCAGGGGAGCCGGCATGACGCAAACGATCCTTCACTACCTAACGCAGTGGATGTGGCTCAGCGACAGCTTCGTACACGGGCCGATCGCCGCGAGCAGGTATCGCGCGACCGTGGTGAGCCGAATGCCCGTCACCAACAGCCATGTCTATCCGCCGCCAGCCGGCCTCATCAGCCTTGACAGCCAAGCTCCCGCGGAGGGCGCCGCGGCTGCCTCGGCTGTGATCAGCCGTCTTGACGGGTCACGTCCAGTCCTGGTTCACCTCCACCACGGGTATTGTCTTCCGGACGCATCGGCGCTGGCCCGGGCCTTGGACATACCGTTGGTAGTGTCATTCTGGGGCTACGACGTAACGGCCCTTCCACGCAAGGAGCCAAAGCGGCTCATGCCTCTTCTCACTGCGCTGGACATGGCAGTCGTGCCCTCACGGTTCCTGGCTGAGATCGTTCGGAACCTCGGGATCGAACCGGCGCGCATCCGTGTGGTTCCGGGTTCCGTCGAGCAACGATTCTTCGACCCGACACCGTTGCCGGCGGAGCCGCGCGTGACGTTCATCGGCCGGTTCGTGCCTAAGAAGGGCATTGACGTCCTACTCGCGGCCTGGCCGCTCGTGCGGAAGGCGGTTCCAGGCGCGGAGCTAACGCTGCTCGGCTACGGCGACGGCGCGCCGTCGTCCGATCCTAAATCCGGACTCAAGGTCCACACGCCGGACCCCATCGACCCGCGCGGCCAGGTGCTCAGCCTAATCCGCCGCTGCCGGGTCTACGTATCGCCCAGCACCACAGGGCCTGACGGAGACTCGGAGTCCCAGCACATCGGCAACATCGAGGCCCAAGCGGCCGGCCGGGTGGTCGTCACGACCAACCACGGTGCGATACCCGAGTTCATTGAAAACGAACTCACCGGAATTGTGGTCGCCGAAGGGGATCACGCTGCGCTCGCCGCCGCGCTAATCGCAGCGTTGTCGGACTCGCCGCGTTGGCAGACACTGTCAAACAACGCGGCCACAGCGGCACGGCGATTCGAGGTAGAAAGGATCAGAGAGGCGCACGCGCACCTCTACGCAGAGTTAATTCAGGGCGGTAAGTATTAGCAGTGCGGTGCGGAGTGCCGCAGCTTGCGGATATCGGTGTGCGCGCCGAATGCTCCCGCACAAGTACCCCTGCCCTAGGTTGACGACCGCCCAGAAGGAACAAGTCGGTCGAGCGCTGTGGTTGTGATCTCCACAAACCGCCTAAGGGCTCGACTCAGCGTCCGACCTCCACGTTAGTCCTCGGGTGGTGCAAGCGTCAGGATTGTCGCCCAATTGTTTGCTGACTGCCGCAGCACACTTTCGGTTACGAAGAGGTAGCGCCAAGTCGTCTCAACAGCGTCGGAGTCGTTTGCCGCCCGCGCCCAGCTCTCAGCCGACGCTTTGCGCCGGACCACATCCGCGCGATCTGCGTCGCGGTCGGACTTGCCTTCCACGACCCAGTGCACACCATCGGAATCAATGGCGATGAAGTCTGGAAAATAGCGTGTCCCATCGTCCATTTCAAGATATGCCTGATCCTGAGTCGAGATGC
Organism: Micromonospora sp. WMMD1082; assembly: GCF_029626175.1. Taxonomy (NCBI): domain Bacteria; kingdom Bacillati; phylum Actinomycetota; class Actinomycetes; order Micromonosporales; family Micromonosporaceae; genus Micromonospora; species Micromonospora sp. WMMD1082. The sequence continues at coordinate 1,556,333 of NZ_JARUBM010000002.1, forward strand.
GCAGCCACCATCTAATCTGCGACGCCGCGTCGAGAATCCGCGCCAAACGCAACTCCGTCCTTTCGGCGTCAAAAGACGCTAGCGGAAGAATGCTCTTGACCCATCCGGAATAGAAACGACCTCTTAAAAACGGTTGGGAAGACGAGATCATCATGTGATCCGCCACATCAACCGGCATGGGTTGCAACGGGGGCGGGACATTTACAATCCGGAACCGGAACACGGCGTCCATGACACGCGAGGCGAAGCGGGAACGGATTAGCGATTCGAAGGCGAACGTCGCCGCCTGGGCACGCGCTTCGCCCCAATCAACCTGGTCGCCCGATGTCACGCCTGCGCCCTCTAGAAACTTGTCAACCACACGTTTAGCCGCATTGAACTCGGAGAGATTCCACTCGATGAGCGGAAGGTTCATAAGACGGTTAACAAGGTTATCGCGCACCTTGTCGACAGGCATAAAGTTCTGCGTGGCAACTTCGGACACCTCGGCTCGCCGAACGACTTGGACGTCGCCGTCAATCGTGTGCGTAGCGTCAAGCGCGTCCCGCCTAAGTGGGATGGCGATCTCGGTCATGAATCGTGCGCCTTCGCGCCGGGCGTCCTGGCTTGTTACATCCGACAACGTGAACCGTGACGGTCGGATCTCGCGTTCACGACGAGGGAATCTGATGGTAGGCGCGCCCGCGACAGGTTTTAGCACCTGATGTAGACGCTCGCGCTCGGTCTGAGCCTCGGCGTCGAGCGCATCCATTGAGGCCAGGATCATCGCCAGGCTGCCGTCGGTCTCCTCCCCGTTAATCACCTGCGGCGCGTTGGTCAACGGGAGCAATCCTTGAGTGGCCGCCGGCTCTGCCTCTGGTGTCGCGGCGTTGCTACCCGTGCGTCCAGCCGTGTCCTGTGGCGCGACGAGGACCTTTTCCAGGAGAACGTTCTTATTGGCTAACAATCGACGGTATGATTCGTGGGCGATCAGGTCAACGCTATCGAGCATGGGAACCCCCACGCGTCGCCCGTAGGGGAGCCTGAGCCCTCTACCGAGAATTTGCTCCGTTAGAGCCTCGGAGGCGAGCTTCCGCAGCGCAACGATTACGGAAATATTCTTGACATCCCACCCTTCCCGTAGCTTGTTCACGGAAACTACACATTGAATAGGGGAGTCTGGATTTTCGACTCTTTCCAGCGCCTTTAGGGCGTCGTCACTGGATTGGGATGTGATGACGAGTACGGCATTAGGATCCCCTATGAAACCATCCTCAGCAAGGATTGCGGCGGCGTCGTCTGCCTCTTCAATAGTTTGACAGACGACGAAAAGTACTGGGTTTACCAGTTGGTTTCCGCGCTCGGTGTGCCAATCGGTCATCACCTGAGCCTTGAGACGGCGGAGATGGCAGGCATCCGCTAACTGAGTTCGTACGCTATTGTGGCCGTCCTCGCGGTAGGCGATCACCGGGACCTTGACCAACTCGTCCGCGATGGCCTTCGCTAGGCTGTACCGGAAGATCACCTTTTGCTCATCGGCCGCGTCTGGTGTGGCGGTTAGCCCAACCAACGCGCGAGGGTGCAAGTCCCGGACAGCCGCCGAGAACGCCCTCGCTTGGGACCGATACACGTGGTGCTCGTCCGCGATCACCACCAGATCGTCGGCCTCTTGGAGATGGGAGTAGAGATCCGCGCCTATAAATTCATCGACCTCTCGAACCCGCCGCGAGGTGTTTGCGGTCGGACGAATCAGTTGCTGAACGTTGAAGACAAAGACCTTAAGGGCACTGCCGTCACGCAGCGCATCCCCCACCTGGCCGCGAGCAAAGTTCTCTGCTGTGACAAGCAAGGGGTTGGTTTCCATTCCAGGCACAAATTTGGCGTGCCCAGGCGTAAAGTTGGCAATGGTCTTTTCCTGGATCGTCCTTCCAGGTGTAACAATCAGAACGTTGGAGACGCCTTGCTCGCCGAGGTAGTCGATAAGCGCTGCGGTTATGTATGTCTTGCCGACACCTGTCGCCAGGTCAGCTACCACTTCGCGCCCGTCGCCAGGGGCGATGTGTTCGACGATGGTCTTCAACGCGTTGCGGTTTGGTATGCGCAGATCCATACGCGAGGCGATGTCGTCAACGAGCGCCTCGTCCGCTTCGATCCAGGTCATCGGGAAACTCGTCCTTTACGGATTAGGACGTCTCGCGGCGCCTTCTTGAGCTTCGATCCAGGACTGAGCTTGACTAGGGCCTCCGCTGCGTCTTCGGTCACGGCTTTGGCTACAAGGACCATTCGCTCCCCGTCGGCAAGGCGCGAAACGAGACCCGCTATGACCCCCTCGTCCGCCACTCCGTCGACTACGGCTAGGCGGGTCCGACCCTTACGTCCGGCGAAGGGGGGTGCATCTTCAACAGCGAAGCCGAGCTGGGCACACACAGCTTCCGCAAATCGGCCGTTAGTCGCCCACTCGGAGAGGAAGACGCGGCCCTCTCCAAATTCGTACATCGAAGGACCCACCTGGACGATCCGGAAACCGCCCCCACCGGACCAGCGGTTCACTACCTGTTTCTTTGACTGGACCATGTAGCGCAGGGCTCGGGCAACTGCCTCAAGTGTCGACACGGTTGGACCGCCGAGGTCATCGAATGCATTCGCATCCGCCATCTTCTTCACGACAGCGGCGGCGCGCCGCACTTCGTCGTATCCGACGCCGTCGGGAAGGGTGTTCTCGAACTCCTCGACGACCTCTTGAGTGATCCCGCTCGGATCCTCGCCATTTACTATTTTGGTCAGCCGCGGCTGGATGAAGGAAGTTAGATTGGATGGCAGCAGCTCAACCAAAATCCACTGTCGGTTCATCTTATGGGCAACTGCTGCGGTCGTCCCGGAGCCGCCAAAGCAGTCGAGAACTACGTCCCCTGGCTTAGTTGTAATTTCGATGATTCGTTCTATCAGCCGTTCCGGCTTTTGTGTGCTAAAGCCGTTCCGCTCCGCCTCTTGGCTGTTGAGGACCGGAATGTCCGTCCAAAGATCGCCCAGTGCGACCCCACCTGATTCATTCAGGTAGCGCTTGAACTGCGGCCACTGCCCGATCTTGCGAGGAAGCTGGACATACCCACATTCCAGTAAGAGGTCAAGCTTTTGTTGGGTCGTAGCATCGGGCGGAAGCCTATCGAGAACCCCGCTGGGATTGGGTGCCACCCAATGACGACCCTTCGCGCTCGGGTCCATGCCTTGCCAAGGTCGCCCGCTATGACCTTCTCGGATGCCGGGCGCCGTGAGGTCGCCTAACCGGTACTTACCTTTCGCATCGGAGCTAGAGTATTTTACTGACAAATACTCGTCGTCATAGGGCAGAAGTATCCGGTTGGGCTGCATCTCTGGCGACCGAGCGTAAAAGAGGATGACTTCATGAAGGGTCCCTAGACCACGAACTGCCGAGCTCTTTCCCGTAGTACGTTTCCAAACCACCGCATTGCGGAAGTTGTCTCGACCAAAGATCTCGTCCATCAGGGCGCGGCAGTATGCCGCTTCTGTATGATCCAAGTGAACCCAGACCGAGCCGTCTGGAGACAGGAGATCACGAATCAGAACAAGGCGCTCTCGCATCATCCCTAGCCAGATGGAGTGCTCAAGCGCGTCATCATAGTGAGCGAATGCCTGCCCAGTGTTGAACGGGGGGTCGATGTATACAAGTTTGACCTTGCCCCGGTATTTCGCCGCGTACTCCGGGATGTTCAACAAGGCCCGCAATGCGTGTGCGCTATCACCTTCAATCAATAGATTGTCGGCGGCTTCGCCGACGTCCCCGACCTCATGTAGAAGGCGTACTTCTGTGACTCGCGGATCATCGCGGGGAGCCCACTCATAGCCGCCATCGCCAGCGCCGATCAACGCCTTGTCTTTGTTTACCCATGTTAGGGCTAGCCGACCGGTAACGCTCGCCATCGTCTCCGCAGACTCCTTGCAGCATCTTGGCCCGGCCGAGCAGGGCATGCACGCCGAGGCCCCCAGGACTCTACCGGGCCACGAGAACCGGGGGCCACCAACCTCCTCCCCGGAACATCGCCTGCGGAGCCTACCGTGATGCTTGGCGGTCCGGGAGGCACGAGCGGCTACGCTCTCCGCATGAGCCGGGCCTATCTCCTCGTGTTGGGCGACCGAGACGGCATCGCATGGGTGCTCCGCGAGCAGCGGATGGCTTTCCCCGCCGGGTCCCGGGCGGAAGTCAGTGCACTCGCCGCGGGTGACGAGCTTTTTCTCTACGCCACGAGGGGAGCATGGCACAACCCCACCCGCGACCGTGGGCGGATCATCGGCCACGCGACTGTGGTTGGCGCCGTCCAGCTCCTTCGCCAGCCGCTCGAGCTAGCCGGCAGGGAGTTCCGCTCGGGCTGTCCGCTTCACATCGATGGCGCCGTGGTCTACCCGGGCGGTGTCGAGCTTGCTCCGCTCGTCGAAGAGCTGGATGCGTTCCCCAAGCCGCAGGCATGGAGCATCTACCTTCGTCGTCCGCTGCTGGCACTTTCTGCCGCCGACACGGCACTCCTCAGCGCGCGGCTCAACCCACTGCTGACTCCCCTGGCTCGCGCGGCGCCCACCTACCCGTCCAGATCGACGAACGGTGGGCCATCTGAGCCGAGTTCGGCCCCGGTAGTCGGTGGGGATGATCCTCCCCCGTCCCAGCGCATGATTGCATCCAGGGGTAACGCCGAGCCCAGGGGTTGAGCCAGCCAGCCTTCGAAGCCCGCCGCCATCCGCATTGAACGCTTGACCTTGTGACCGATCTGCCCGCCACGGGGAAGCAAATTCAGTCGGACGGGTCCCGCAGGGTCGCTGCTAGTAGCCCCGGCGAGCAGGTCACAGACGCACACATCCACGGACGGGCGAGCAGCTGGCCGAGTAGCCCAAGCTGGCGGCGTTGGACGCCGCCAGCTTCTTAGCTGGACCGCCATCCTGCGGGGTCGACCCGTAGTCGGACCGCCCTGCCTAATGGCCCCTTGGCGGCAACGGCCAGACACCGTCGATCACGACGAACGCGGTGTTGTCGCTGGTAGCAGCGCGTTCCCATGTTGTACGGGACCCGCCGGGGGCACCTCACAGAACTGCAAACGCGTACCGCGACCGGTCGATCGCTGATCGTTGAAGCCAGTTTCGCATTCGAGTAAACGGTTGAAGATGCCCCGGCCGAGCGGCCGGGGCATCTTCGTGTTGGCCTGATGCGCGAGCGTCCAACGCGCCCGGCTCGCGGCTACGCGCGTGTGGCCGGGGGCAGGGTAGGCCGCCTGGAGATCGAGGCACGCCTCACGGAGTTCGAGGATGTGGCGACTGCGGTCGGTCCGAAGCGACCGGACGCGGATGTGTGCTGGCGCCTGAGCTACCGCATTTGCGCGAGAGCGAACCAGCACCTGCGCGCGGCCGATGCGCGGCGACCGGGTGCGCCAGCTCGTCGGGCTCGACCCCCCTCCCGGCGTGCCCACATACCATTGTGACGAGGTCGCCGGCTCGGACACGGTGCACCCGCGAGCAGACACGAGCTTCGCCCGCAATAAGCGGATTCCGCACCTCGACGATCTCGATGTGTGGACCGGGTGTTGCGCATTCGCATTCGGCGTGACGGCTCGCTTCGTGGCTAGTACGGCAGCCGCCATTAGCAGTCTGACCTGCTGGGATGCGGCGGGGGTGGTGGCCATCATGGACGCAGCCGCCTGTTGATCATGTGTTTGTGAAGACAACAAGATCGAAGGCGGCTGCTGCTGCCAGCATAGAGGCTGCCCGGACGGCCCGGACCGCGGGTGAGCTGCTGGAGCGGTTGCGGTCGTGTTTCGTGCGTACGCAGACCTGGCAGCACGCGGGCCGGTACGTATCGGCGCTGGTCAGCGAGATCCCGAAGCGCAACGGGTGGACGATCGCGCAGCAGGCCGGGGACCGCACGCCGGATCGCACCCAGAGGCTGCTGAACCGGGCGGTGTGGGACGGGCACGCGGCGATGAGTCAGGTGCGCCGCTTCGTCGTAACCGGCCTGGACGCTGTGGCCGGGCGCCGCACGCGCCGGGGGCTGCGGATCGCCGCCCTGGACGAGACCGGCCAGGCCAAGCAGGGCACGGCGACGTGCGGGGTTAAACGGCAGTACATGGGCTGCGCCGGCCGGCTCGCGAACGGGATCAACACGGTGCACCTGGCGTATGCACGCGAACGTGTCGGACACGCGCTGATCGCCGCCCGGCAGTGGATCCCGGCCGAGCACCTCGCAGACGCGGGCACCACGGCGAGGATGGGCATCGCCGAGACGGTGACGTTCCGGACCAAAGGACAGTTGGCCATCGACATCTGCACCGACGCCTACGCTGACGGTGTCACCTTCGACTTCGCCTGCGGCGACGAGGTCTACGGCAACTGCACCCCGCTACGCGAGTTCTTCGAAGACCGGCAGCAGGCCTACGTACTGCGCGTCGCCTCGACCTTCATGCTCACCCTGAACCCGGAAACCCGCATGACCTGCGCCAAGGCCGTCGCCCTGCTCGCCGCCGACAAACGCCGGTGGCAGGTCCGCTCGGCTGGTACCGGCTCGAAGGGACAACGCTGGTACGCGTGGGCATGGATCGCGACCGACTCACCCCGGCACTACCTCCTGGTCCGCCGTCACCTCAACAGCGGTGAACTGGCCTTCCACTACTGCTACGTCCCGCAAGGCCAACCGTTGACCCTGGCCCGGCTCGTCCGGGCAGCCGGGCTGCGCTGGCCGGTCGAGGAAACATTCGAGTTCAGCAAGGATTCCTTCGGCCTCGATCAATGCCAAGCCTGCCTCCACACCGCGATCATCCGGCACACCGTGCTGGTCATGACCGCCCCGGCCATCTGCGCGATCGCCGCCGCTCGCCTCAAAACCAGGACCGACACCCAAGCCCCGCCACCAGACACACCCGATCAGCGGCCACCCACCGAACCAGGCATGATCCCGCTGACCATCCCCGAGACCGCACGCCTGCTCGCCACAACCTGGCACCGGCCGAAACCCGCCGACCACGACACCCACTGGCGCAACTGGCGACGCCGCCACCAAGCCCGAGCACGCTGGCACCACCAACGAACCCGACTCGGGCGAGAGTATGCCCTGCTCAACTAGCAAATGGCGGCTGCCGTACTAGAAGCTTGCGGGTACAACCCACCGATCCGCCAAAATCACCAAGAGCAAACTGCGGAGCGAGCGCGGCGAACGCCGCCCTTGGGCGACCCACCGTCACCGACCAGAGCACGAGAACGCGTGCCCACCATCGGGGAAAATGAGCGCGTAGGGTTGCTAGAGATCCATCCTGGACGGTACAGTACTGCACCTATTGCGCCCAATACGCTACGTGCTCATTCAGTGTCAAGATGTAGCCACCAATGAGCGCCCTGGAGGCTGTCGCAATGCCGGTCCGGTACATGGGCACGAAACGGTACCTTGCTGCGGATGTTAGGACGGCGATCGAGTCAGTGACGCCATCAGGGTCGGTTGTTGATCTATTCTCAGGTATAGGTGCAGTCGCCTCGGCGCTCTCACCGGACCACCACGTCATTACAAACGATGCCCTTAGCTTCACTACAGTATTAGCCCGAGCACGCTTCTGCCGCGGCCGTCGAACTGAATTTGCTCACCTACTGCCCAGCATACGGCTTCGCTACCGCGAAAGAGAGCAAGAACTGGAGACAGCTCACGAATCGGTACTCGCCAGAGAGTCCGTCGCACTGAAAGCCGACTGGAAGACGCTTGCAACATTCATGGCGAATTATCCGCATGTTGGCATAAGTAGCGACGCTAGGTGTATGGCAAGGATTTGTGCCGTAGCGGACACACGCGAGAAGTACAGTCTAGCTACTTTGTACTTTGCGGCTGGCTATTTCAGCGTCCGTCAGTCGATCCAGATCGACTCACTGCGATACGCAATCGACCAGGAGGCGCCATGCAGTGTCGACTGGGATTGGATGATCGCAGCTTGGCTCAGCGCTGCGGCGACCGTCATGAACGCGCCAGGCCACACAGCTCAATACCTACGAGTTTCGGGCGAGCTCTCACAGACAAGAGTTCGGCGAGCATGGTCGAGAGACATCTGGGCGGTGTTTACCGACCGCATAATAGACATGACGCAAGAGGGCACGCAAAAGTGGCGGGAAGGCAATATGTCCTGCAACGCTGATGCCCTGAAAATAATCTCATCTGACGCACTAGATGGTGTAGGAGTGGTCTACGCAGACCCGCCGTACACGAAAGATCACTACTCGCGCTATTATCACGTCTATGAAACTCTGTATCGCTATGACTACCCAGCTTCAACTGGCGCTGGCCGGTACCGGAATGATCGATTCGTCACCGACTTCTCCGTAAAAACCAAGGTACAAAGCGCTTTCGAGGCGCTCGCATCCGGAGTCAGAGCTAGGGGTATACCTCTAGTCCTCTCTTATCCTGATAATGGACTCCTCAGTCTCGCCGGCGTGAACCTCCTTGACTTGCTAACGTCTCATTTTACGTCTGTCACACTAAAAAGCCGCCCGCATAGCCACTCCACTCTTGGAGCATCCGGCGGAGAGCAGAAGAAGCGAGCGGTGGAGAATATCTATGTTTGCTCCTGATGGGCGGCGCTTCCGATCCGCGATAATATTGAACAGTAGTCGATTGCCGGAAGGTCGAAGGAATGCGGTGCGCGGTGCTTTGGCTATGTGGGCACGGCGACTGAGGAATTGTTCGCTATTAGGAAGCGCTGATGTGACCCGTGTCTGACGCCAACGACTTCTTGCAGAATCCAAGAGCTATCGCCCGGGAAGCTCGGCTACGCCTCTTGCCCAACTCGTATGTGACCGTATCTCGCAAAGACGTGCAGTCTTACGAGGAGCGAGGGTGGGCAGTTGAATCATACGGACAGCGATCCGCGCGGATGCGCCTACGCCTCCCTGTACGAGCGCCTGCGATCCGCAGCCCTCAGCCCCGCCGACAGCCTCGACTTCCTCGCCAGCGTGGCGGAGGAACTGCCCGACTACACCAGGAGATGACCATGCACCCCGAGAAGTTCACCAACTGGCGGAAGTCCAGCCGCTCCGGCGGTGGCGACAACTGCATCGAGGTCGCCTTCGCGCTCGACGGCACCGTGGGCATGCGGGATTCGAAGGACCGGACGGGACCAGTGCTGGGGTTCACCCGGGGTGAGTGGACGGCGTTCACTGACGGCATCCGCGAAGGTGATTTTGACGCACACTGAGATGCTCCTCGTCGGCGCGCCCGGGAAGCCGGGCGCGCCGCGCAAGACCTGGGAGTGTCACCGCTTGCAGGCGCAGTTCATGCTGGCCGGCGTAGTGCCCTGTCCGCCAATCTCGCGCCGGCTCGGAAGAAGCCGGACTCCGATGCGAGCATCAAGTGGGAGTTGCGCGCTCCTGTCGATTTGTGCTCAGCTCAGCGCATCGAGACCAACGTCTGCTCGATGTGTTCGAAGATGTCCGAGTCCGTCTCCTGCTGCCACTCTGGCATGTCTGACCAGTCGGCCACGTAGGAAGCCTTCGGGCTGGGAAAGTGTTTGAAGATCTGCGCAATCCAGCACAGGGCGACGAAGCGTCCTTTCTGTTCACGGGTCAGCTTCGCGGTTGCGCCGTCGGCGGCCTCGATGAACTGGCGGACCTGCTCATAGACTGCGGCGGCACTGTCCCGTTCCCATTCGGGCGTATCATCCCAGGGCGTCACGTAGCCCGGCTTCGGTTCGCCGGGGTAGTGCTTACGGACTCCCGCGATCCACGCCTCCCGGAACACGCGCCCTGGTTCTTCGACCTGCACGCTGGTCCTCCCTCTGGTCGTGTCAGTTCCCTGCCCTTATCAGGGCATTGATCTGGCTGTTGAGATGCCGCACGTGAGTGTCAGCAAGGAACGGCTGCAAGTGGTGGTGTAGTCGGTTGAGTTTGGAGCCGACCACGCCGGAGCCGCTTTGGCGGGCAGTATCGAGGGCGGCGCTGCCGTAGAGCACGATCTGGTGTACGTCGTTACGGTGAACTCCGACCAAGGCGAGGTCTGTCAGGACGGTTCCGCGTCGTCGTGTGGAGAGGCTTTGCGACAGAGCGCCGGACAGCACAGGTTCGGCCAGGTCTGGGCGCCTCAACTCGACGTAGCAGGCCCCGCGTTCCTCGGCGAGCCGGGAGCCGTCGAAGCGCAACCATCCGCCGTTGTGAACCCGGCCGGGCAGGCGGTTGACCTCTTCGGCTTGGTCGAGCGCCCGCCGGCATCCGCTGAGGTCGCCGAGGCCCGCGAGAGCCTGCGCCTGCACGGTTCGTGCCCAGTGCCGGGTCGACAGCGCGCTGTCCCCGTTCTGGGCCAGGCCGGTGGCAACGTCCAGCATCGGTGCGGCGTGCCGGAAGTCGCGCTCGTAGACGCTGATGAAGGCGTGACGGATCATCGCGCACGCCCAAAGATCGTAGGCAGCGGCTTCTCGGGCGGCGGTCGCTGCCAGCGTGTAGCAGTGCGCGGCCTCGCCGTACGCGTTCGCGTCAAAGGCGACCTCGCCGGCGAGCTGGAGGAGGTCGGCGGTGACCTGGCAGAGCCTACGATGCACGGGTGTCGTGTGGGAGCGGCGTAGGTTGGCCGTGAGTGTCGTCAGCTGACGGTTGACCAGCGGTGATACTGCTGCCTTGGACTCGGCTGCGCCGAAGGCCGCCCACAGCTGGGCGTTCAGTCCCTCGTACTCGTCAAGGGTCGCTGGGTCTAGTCGCCTGTTCCCGTCGCTGGAGGATTCGATGCGCGCCAAGTCGAGCTGGCTTCCCGGGACGGGCGCGGCCAACAGCGCACCTGTCAGGCTCAGCAGGCGTAGCAACTGACGGCGGTTCATGTCGCCAGTGTCCGTGATCTCCCTGCCGGTCAGCGACTCGCCAGTATGATCATCATCAGCGGTGAGCCTCTCGCCAGGGGGCATCTGGTGCACAACGGGATCGGAATGGCGTTGGCCACGGGTGATGTAGAAGCCTAGGTCAGCGTCCCGCGATGCCTTCAGCACCGCCCGGAACGCCTCCCGGGTTGTGGGCTTGGGCCAGCGGTGTTCTCCTCGCTCAAGCTTCCCGACGTGGTTGGCGTCCATGCTGGTTCTCGTGCCGTAGGTGTCCCACAGGTAGTTGTTGACCGCCTCGGCGACCTCCTGCCGGGACATCCGTCGGCCTGAACCGCTCGGGGATAGAAGCCGGCGGCGGGCGTCGCTGAGCAGCGTGTTGGGGCCATCTGCCGCACCTGACTTCGGTGCCAACCCATCACCGCCCGTCGAAGCTCGCTGGTAGCCCTCTCGGGCGGCCCTGTAAGAACACTGCCACCTCATCCCTGGTCTGCTGGACCTCGGCGTCCGTTTGCCGAACGAGGCGACCCGACGGTCCGGTTTGCCGGAATGCCACGCCAGCATGCCAGCGTAGGCACCTGATCACAAGACACATCGTCCTATGGAACGTAGTCCAACCAGTAACGCCGATGGCCGAGGGGACCTCCGGACCGGCCTCTCACACGTAGAAGGCATATCGCGATTCCGGCTGGAAGGTCTCGCAGGATCGCGCCAACCTCCTTAGCGCACCGGGAGGGCGACTGGGATCCTTTCGGCAGTCCGGGCAGAGTTCCAGTTCATCCTGCTCAACAGCAGGACCTCACGGAGGAGTTCTCCGGGTGGCTGACTCGCCGATGTGGTCGGTGCTCTAGGCGGACGCCAGTCGACGCGGCCAGGTTGACTAGGTCATGCTTGTAGCCGTTGAGGGCGTCCTGGAACCGGGAAAGTTCCTCGGGGAAGAATCGACTGCTTGTGTACGACGCCGGCGGGGCGGGCGCTGCATGGTCTGCGTGTACCGCTCGATAACGTGAGCGACCAGGCGGGCGGCCTCGCCGGTGGGAGGGTCGGGCCACTTCCCGTCCCAGGTCAACGGATTGCCCCGCAGCATGAACGCGTCGCTGTTCTCGGCGAACGCTTGCGCGACGCTGGTCCGCATGGCGGAATTCTCGCCATGGGGGCGGTAGAGTTGTTCAACCGACGGCAGTGAGTCATCGAAACATTTAAGCTAGTCGAGTAGTCTGCTTTGTGTTGTCGATCTATCCAGCACGGCCTGCCGTGTGGTGCGGACGGACGAGCGGGGCGGTTCTGACCCTAGATGTCGTCTTCGCCTTCCTCCCTCAAGAGCCATCCCGTCACCTCAACCAAGAATTCGTACTCGCTCGGCTTGACTGTGTATGTGTGGAAATTCTGATTCCGAATTCTGTTCAGTTCGTTCATCCAGCTGGATCTGGACCGCCAGCTTGCTTTCGGGCGCCCTTCGCCGGGAAGCGTGTATCGCTTGGCGAAGAGCTCCAGCCATAAATCTTGGCTTTGCGTCATGATAGTGCAGTAATCAATGATATGGAGGCAGTCCCATGGCCCAACCTGCTTGTCAGGCGGAAGGTCGACATTCTTCTGAGCCGCCATGGTCATTGAGGATTCGCGGACTTTGCGTGGCACGCCTAGGGCAAACCAATTTATCTTTCCAAATTTCTCCTGCAACTTGCGTTTTATGTCTTCATTTAAGAACGTTTCGATTTCGCGTATCATCTTAAATGATTCCGTATTAAAAGTCTTAGCCTCGTCCTCAAGGAACGCACTCAGGCCGGGCGGGTCGAAGTCCGGGTGCCTTTTCTGTATAGCCCGCTGGAGCCGTCGCCAGTACCTGGTGGTACCACCGGAACCGTACATTCGCCGATACTCTGCCGCTTGCTCGACCCCCAGTGACTCCACGTATTCAACGATCGCATCAAGATATGCGCTCGACTGACGGTACACATCTTCGGCTGGGGTGATGCGAGGATCAATCGCGCCTTGCAGGATTAAGTGGTCGACAATATCGCTGAAAATCTTCAACAAAGACTCGATGCCTGGGTTGATGAAGACAAATCCGCCTTCAGCGCCGCCCAGCGTCCACTGCGCAAATAGCTTATCCCGAAGATGCCGGAAGCATCTTTCAAGGAATGGGACAAGTAACGCGAACGTCGCGTCGTTTGTGCCCATGTAGAACGTGCCACTGTCTTTGACGCTCGACTTGTTGAAGGACCCGACAAAACTACCGCGGGTTAGGCCATTACTGATCGCCTCAATTGTCAGACAGCGGATGGGCGACCGAGTATTCTCGCCTATTATGACCCTGCCGTAGAGGGGAGATGACTTGGACTCGCCAAGATGCTGGGCAACGCGAAGTTTGAGCGCCCTGCTCCTTTGGCGAAGGTCGTCTGAATCCCATAGCAGGTCGGCGTTTAGAGTATTGCGCAAGTTCTTAGGAACCGCCTGCTGGTTCTCATTAATTTGCATAAAAAGCCGGATCTGTTCCGACCTCGGCAAGTTCACAAAAGCCACGACTGGGATCAGTTCCGATACCGCTCGATCAGAGTTGGCATATCCGTACAGTCTGTGCTGACCGTCGATCACAAAAGCTGAACGATACGTCTGTGGTAGGTGCAGGACACCCATCACAGGCCCATCCCCTGCCTTCGTAGCCGGATCAAACCTCGGGGATCTCCCTGTCTCCATATTCAAGATTATTGAATTCGGGAAAAACCCTCCGGCGTCAACGAACCTAGACACATCCTGAAGCCTTGAACGTCTTATCAACCGCTGATAGGTGGGCATTAGATCGCTGTTGGCCCTATTCCGATGCAGTACATAGGCGATCTTTAACAGTCGGTCAGGCTCGATTGCGAAAAAGTAGTATGTAATCCCGCCCATCTTTCCTCGCAGGGCATGAACCTCCGAGTCTAAACCTTGTATACGCTGCCCCGCGAACAGGTTGCCCAATAGCTGGAATCGGGCCGCTTTGCCGAGATGCTCCGCCAAAGACAGGAAGTAGCTAATCGCCTCTTCGTCCATGTGTATGATGTCGGCGTCTTCGAGAGACGATTGCGCGTTAGGCATCAAGGCAATGTTCTTAGTAGCGAGAATAATTTTTGCTTTTCTTCCGGGAAAAATTCGTCGCAGTGCCCGAAGGGTTTCGACTCGAACGTCGCGAAGGGCGTGTATCTCAGCCCTCAGTTGGGATGACCGGACTTCTCTGGCAGAAACACATTGTACGACCAGCACCGTTTCGTCATCGGCAGCAAGAATCGAAAATCGGGCCTCTCCGCGTTGATCTAGATCAATGCAGAACTCTTCACCGACGTTCATGGTGCCAAATTGCAAGCGAGCAAAAGTTGCCCATACCCGGTCGCGGAAGGCAACACTGTCCGGCTTAAGCAGTTGGCAGCCTCGTCCGGGTCGGTGAGGACGAAGTCGCTGGTGATGGTGTCGACCGCGACGACCACTGGATCGCTTGGGTCGGGGTATCGGTAGCTGAAGTACGACGACCGGGGTACCGCGTTGCCAGCGATTCGCGCCGTCAGCCGCAGTACTTGAATGGTGGTCTTCTGCTTCTCGTGACCGACGTAGATCAGGTGGTCAAGCTGTGCGCGGACGACCTCCGGCGGTGCGGCGTGCCGGCGGATTGCGAGCTCATCGATGATCACTTCGTAGGTGGGTCCGCCGGGCCTGTCAAGGACCCGTTGCCGGGCAGCTCGGGCTTCCAGTGCTCGCTCCACCGTGAATCTCCGGGGGTAGGCAGCACGATCTGCCACCGCGCGGACCTCGGTGTACGCCGGGATCTGCAACAGGCCCGGCAGCAGGGTGATGTGGTACTCGGCGATGTGCTCAGCACCGGCTTCCAGGTCCGCGTAGAGGGCCTGGCGTGGTCCCATCTCGACGCGGAACTTCTCCCACCAGCCGTTCTCCTGGGACTCCCGAGCAATAGCCATGATCTCTGCCCACCGCTGCTCGTCAACCCGAAAGTGGTCGAGGATTCGCATGATCTCGTCTTGATCTGGTCGGACTCTCGCGTTTTCCAAACGGCTCAGTTTCTGCTTGGCGATTCTTGTCTCTTTGCAGAGCCGCTCGGCGGAGTAGCCGTGTTCCTCTCGTAGTCGCACGAGTTCGGTAGCGAGCCGGCGGCGACGGACATATGGACTGATCACCGATACCTCCGGCGAGAGACGCGAACAGCCCGGCGATCCACCCTGGACCCCGGTGACGAGAGCCTAATGCTTGTTCTGCCGATCACTGCCAGCGCCGATCTGCTTTCCGTATAGAAACCCCTGGTCAACCGTGCGGCGACCGGTAGGTCTCCCCCCAACTTTCCCCATTGGTCGGTGTTCCGGGGGCTGCGCAAGAACCGCGATCGTGGAAGCACAACAAGCGATGTGTATACGGCTTGAAGTGGGGTCACGTGGCGACAGTTTCGCGGCGGACCCCCACGTCCGAGGTGCGGGAGGAGCGGCATGGACGCCACGAGCGCTGATCGCCATCCGGCATAACTGGGGCTCCTGCCCGCTGTCGCTGCCAGGGAGGGCGTGGCGGCGGGCAGGCCGAACGTCGCGAGTTCTCTTGGGGCTTCGTTCCAGGAAGGCGGATCGATCCGCCAGCCAACGTGCCGGTAGCTGCGGGGGCTACCTGCCCACCCATCATCCCAGTCCCATTGGAGGTTGCCATGAACAGCCTGCTCGCCGTCAGCAACGACCCGTTCGAGCTCGACGTGCAGATCGTCACGGAGGGTCCGGTCGCCGCCGCCCTGCTGGCCGACACGGACGACGGCTGCGACACCGTGAAGGGCAGCGACTGCTGACCGAACACCCCCGCTGGTTCCGGCAGGCGATCCCCCGATGCCTGCCGGAACCAGCACCCCCATCCAGCCATGTCCCTGGAGGAGCGCCTCGTGACGGAAGGAGGACGACTCATGTTTCGGTCGGTCGATGCCGCGACGATCCGCATTGCCGCTCACTCATGGCCCGACGGCCCAGCGCCTTGGCCGGAGCGGAGCGACGCCTCCGGTATCGCGAACTGGTTGCAAGCGACGTGGCGGAAGGTCGGCCTGGCCGAGGCTATCTGGGCCGCCAGCCCCGAGTTCGCTGCTCGCGTAGAAGCGGTCCTCGCCACCGGGAGCGCTACTCCGGACCGAGGGTGGCGGATGGCGCTGGCGCTGGCGCGGTACCTGGTCCGTGCGCAGCGGCGTGCGACGCCCTTCGGGTTGTTCTCGGGGGTGGCGACCCTGCGGTTCGACACGGTGGCTGCGGTGGTGCCGGCAGGGCGGCCCGCGATCCGGGTACGGCCGGACGCGAGTTGGCTCGCGTCCCTGATTGCGCGCCTGGAAGCTGAGCCCAACGTGCGCCGCCGTCTGCCCGTGCAGGCGAACAACCTGGCGCCGGTGACCGGGCCTCGGATCGTCGTGGCGCGCCGACCGCATGCCTCTGCACGTGCGGAGTCGACCTCGGTCAGGAACACCAAAGCGGTACGGCTGGCGCTTTCGCTCGCCCATTCCCCGTTGCCGTGGGCTGAGCTGGTCGACACGGTCGCTGCTGCGTTTCCAGGCTTCCCACGCGGGTCCGCTGACGCGATGGTTGCCGGCCTGGTGGACCACGGCGTGTTGATCTCCGCTCTCCGACCACCATCGACGTGCACAGACTCGATCAGGCATGTCCTGGACACCATCGATGCGATGTTCGACGGTGCTCCTGAGGGACAGCGAGCCCTTCGGGCCGAACTGCGCTCGCTGCATGGTCGTCTCGGTGGTATCAGCGCGGGGAGCACGACGTACCTTCGTGGGCTCGCCGACGATATGCGCAGCGTGGCACCGGCCACCCAGCCGCTCGCGGTGGACCTTCAGCTCGCGGATCAGGTCGCCCTGCCGGAGCAGCTCGCCGCCGAGATCGCCGCTTCGGTGGAGGTGTTACGACGGCTGACGCCGGATCCGGCGGGGCGGCCCGAGTGGTGTGCGTACCGTGCCCGGTTCGTCGACCGTTACGGGATGACGGCTGTGGTGCCGCTCGCTCGGCTGGTAGATCCGCTCGTCGGGTTGGGCTTCCCAGCACACTTCGCCACTGTGGCCGATGCGCCGGTGGCTCTGCTGTCCGACCGTGACAAGCGTCTGCTCGCGATGGCTCAGCAGGCGGTGATCGATGGTGCTCGTGAGGTGGTTCTCGATGACGCGGCCGTCGAATGGCTCGCCGGCACTGGCCGGGTCACCGGGCCTGTCAGCCCTCACGTCGACGTTTCGGCAGAGGTCCGCGCGGTCTCGCTGGAGGCGCTGACACAGGGACGGTTCACTGTCGCGCTGACCGGCATGGGCCGCTCGGCGATGGCGACGAGCGGGCGCTTCCTCGACAGGCTGCCCTACGCCGACCGGGAGTTGATGTGCCGGGAGTTCGCCCGCCTTCCGGTCGCGGTGGCCGGGGCCATGCCGGCGTAACTGAGCTTCCCGCCGCGCAAGCTACACAGCCAGAACGTGCTCAACTCCCGGCAGGTACTGCCGTGGCTGGTCAGCCTGGCCGAGCACCGGCCCGTGGCCGAGAACGTGATTGGCCTCGACGACCTCGGTGTGACCGCCGGCCGGGATCGGCTGGTGCTGGTGTCGATGTCGCGGCGGCGGGTGGTGGAGCCGACAGTGGGGCACGCGGCTGCCGTACACACGATGCCGTTGCTCGGCCGGTTTCTCCTGGAGTTGCCGCGAGCCACGGATGCCCGGCTGAAACCGTTCGACTGGGGTGCGGCTTCATGCTTGCCGTTTCGACCCGCGCTGAGGTACGACCGTGTCCTCCTGGTGGCGGCCCGGTGGCGCGTCGATCCGACGTCCCTGCCCGGTGCGGACGCCGGCGATGGCGAATGGTTGTCGGCCTGGGAGGCGCTGCGGACGAGGCTGCGGCTGCCGGCATGGGTGCAGGTCGGCAACGGTGACCAGCGGCTTCGGCTCAACCTCGATCAGTCCATGGATCGTGCCCTGCTGCGTGCCCACCTGGACGCCAGCGCCGGACCGGTAACCGTGGTGGACGCGGCGAGCCCGGAGGATTTCGGTTGGCTCTCCGGCCGCGCCCACGAGATCGTCGTGCCAGTCGCCTCGACGGTTGCACCCGCTGCCGCGCCGGCTGCGGGCGCACGAGGCGCATGGCCTTCGCCCGTTCCCCCCGAGCCGGTCATACCGGGTGCCACTGGCCTGCTGTCCGCTTCGGTAGCCGTCGATCCTTCGACGATGGAGCTGGTCTTGACGCGAGGGCTGCCCGCGCTGCTCGCCGACTGGCCCGAGCCGCCGCTGTGGTGGTTCGTGCGTATCCAACGCCCCACCCCGCATCTTCGACTACGACTGCACACCGATGACTACGGCGACGCGGCGGTACGGGTCGGGCGGTGGGTCGCCGGGCTCCGACAGCAGCGCCTTGCCGGCGATTGGAGCCTGGACACCTACCATCCCGAGTCCGGTCGGTACGGCTGTGGCACCGTGCTGGCAGCGGCCGAGGAACTCTTCGCCGCCGACTCCACCGCAGCCCTGGCGCAGCTGGTTGCGCAGCCCGCGTCTGGGATCGATCGGCAGGCACTGACCGCCCTGAGCATGGTCGACCTGGCCGTCTCGATGCTCGGCAGCCGCACCAACGGATGCGAGTGGCTGGTGGCGCGCCCCGAGCAGACCGGGCAGGCACCGGTCCAGCGAGACGTGCTGCGTCAAGCAGTCACCCTCAACCCGGGCGAACTTCCGGAGCCCATCCAGCATGCGTGGCAGGAACGCTCCACGGCCGCAACCCGGTACGCCGCCGAACTGTCCGCCGTCGCCGGCCCGCTCACCCCCGCCTCGGTGCTCGCGTCGCTGATACACCTGCACGTCGTTCGCGCTCTCGGCCCGGACGAAGACGCCGAACAGCTCACGTATCGGTTAGCCCGCCATGTCGCGCTGGCGGCGGTGCGCCGCCGGGTGCGCGCCGAAGGAGCGTCCCGATGACCGAAACACTGATGAGGACTCCGTTACTGCGGGCGGCCGAGGCGATGGCCGCGTGCATCACCGACACCCTTACCGAGCCGCCGCCCCCGGATTTCGCAGCGGACGACTATGGGCCACGTAGTACCCGCTGGTACGCCCAGTCGCTGTCCCGGGGTGCCGCCGGGGTGGCACTCCTGCACGGAGTGCGAGCGCAAACGGGACACGGTGGGTGGGAACCGGTCCATGAATGGCTGCGACGCGCGACCGCTGACCCGCTGAACAACGGCAGCGGAGCCGGACTCTGGTTCGGCGCACCCGCTGTCACCCACGCGCTGACCATGGCCATGCCGCACTCCCGCCCGGCAGCCCTGGACGCGCTTGATCATGCCCTCGACGATCTGGTGGAACGCCGCCTGGTCGCTGCCACGGCACGCCTCGCGGCGCGTACCCGGCCCTCGCTGTCGGAGTTCGATCTCGTACGAGGGCTGACCGGCCTGGGAGCCCACCTGCTGCGCCGCGCCCCGGACGGACATCTGCTCCGGCGGGTACTGGCGTACCTGGTCCGGCTCACCGAGCCGGCGCAGACCGACGACGCCGCAGGTCGACTCGCGCCGGGGTGGTGGAGCGCAGACCCCGCCGACCGCGAAGGTTCGGAGCAGGGTGGGCATGCCAACGTCGGCATGGCGCACGGCATCGCCGGCCCTTTGGCTCTCCTGGCGCTGGCAATGCGGCAGGACATTCGGGTACCGGGGCACGCGGAGGCGATTCGCCGGATCTGCGCGTGGCTCGACTGCTGGCAGCAGGCAAGCCCTGCGGGTCCATGGTGGCCGGAGAAGATCACCCTCGCGGAGTTGCACGCCGGGAGGCCCTCCATGGGCGGACCGGCGCGGCCGTCCTGGTGCTACGGCACCCCTGGAGTCGCCCGCGCCCAGCAGTTGGCCGGGATCGCTCTCGACGACGCCGCCCGGCAAGAGGCGGCGGAAGAGGCCCTGACCTTCTGCCTGGCCGATCCCCGCCAACTCAGCCGGATCGTCGATCCGTCGCTGTGTCACGGCTGGGCAGGGCTTGCCGCTACGGCCTGGTCTGCCGCCGCCGACGCCCGCACCACCAGCCTCCAGGAACAGCTACCCCAGATCGTGCGCCTGCTGATCCAGCACGCCACGGACACCACCCCGACACGATCCGGCTTGATCACCGGCCCCGCCGGAATCGCCCTCACCCTGCACACCGTCGCGACCGGCACCGACTTCCGCTGGGCCACCAGCCTGCTGATCAAATAGACACGGAGAGCGTTGTGGATCTCGATCACGAACCCGACACCGAGCCACCAGGCGTAGCGCCGGTAAGCCGATGGCGCCAACTCAACCTGACCTTCTCGGACTGGCAGACCGCTGAGGAGTTCGCCGCCACGCGGCTCGCCCCTGAGCTCACCGCTGCGGAAGACCACCGCGCGATCGTCGCCTTCTGGTTCATCCGCAAGAGCGAGACGTGGCGGCTGCGGCTACTGTCCGGCGACCGGCTCGCCCGCGTCTACGCCCTTTTCGCCTCCATCACCGACGACGACCGTGTCCGCGGTGTCACCGAGCCCGTCTACCGGCCCGAGGCGTACGCCTTCGGCGGGGACCAGGCAATGACGATCGCCCACACCCTCTTCCACGCCGACAGCCGCCACACCCTCGGTCATCTCGCCACCGCCGGCGGCGCCCATCGGCGTGAACTCGGTGTCCTGCTCGCCACTCGCCTCATGCGCGCCGCCGGACTGGAGTTCTCCGAGCAGGGCGACGTCTGGCGGCTCCTCGCCTCGCGCCGGCACCAGCCGAACGCCCACGCGCCGAGCCCACGGCTCATCGCGGCGGTGCAGCGCCTACTCACCGCAGCCGACCACACGGCCAGAAGCCCGCTCGTCATCACCCCGCAATGGCCGAGAGCCCACGAGCAGGCGGGCACGGACCTCGGCTTCCTCGACCGACACGGCGCGCTGACCCGCGACCTACGCGAGGTGCTGACGCACCACCTCCTGTTCCTGTTCAACCGGCTCGGCATCTCCGCCACCGACACCTGGCTACTCGCGACGGCGGCCGTGACCGTCACCTTCCACCACCCCTTCGACACCCCATCCGGCTATCAACCCGCCGCCAAGATCGGAAGTAGGGTCAACGCAGTGAACACTTCCCCCACCGCACCGGCAACGTCGAGTGCCGCGACGCTCCGCGAACAGCTCGCCAGCACGCTCGAACAGCGCGGCCACATCCGATCCGCCGCCGTCGCGCACGCATTCCGTACGGTGCCCCGCGAGCGGTTCCTCCCCGGCGTCGACCTGGAAACCGTGTACACCCGCCGCCAGATCGTCACCAAACGAGACCCCAGCGGTGCGGCGTTGTCGTCAGCGTCGAGCCCCAGCCTCGTCGCGGACATGCTCGAACAACTCGCCCCACAACCCGGCCACCGAGTCCTGGAGATCGGCGCGGCCACCGGCATCAACGCCGCCCTACTCGCCGAACTGACCAGCCCCGGCGGCACGGTCGTCACCATCGAACTCGACCAGGACCTCGCCGACGGCGCCCGCGCCGGCCTCGACCGCGCCGGCTACAACACCGTGAAGGTGATCTGCGGCGACGGAGCCCTCGGCGACCCCGATCACGCGCCCTACGACCGGATCATCGTCACCGCCGGAGCCTGGGACATCTCCGCCGCCTGGTGGGAACAACTCGCCGACCACGGCCGCATCGTCGTGCCCCTGCGCGTACACGAAAGCGGCCTGACCCGCTGCTTCGCCTTCGACCGCGCCGGCTCTCACCAGTTGGTCAGCACCACGACACCGCTGGTCTGCGGATTCGTCCCCATGCGCGGCAGCACCGAACACACCGACCACCACGTACGCCTCGACACCGACGTGGTTCTCAAACTCGACGCCACCAACCAACCCGACCGCGCCGCCCTCGCCAAGGCTCTGAGCCACCCCCGGCTCGAACGCTGGACCGGCATCCAGGTCAGCGACGCCGACCCCATCGGCCACCTCGACCTGTGGCTCATCGTGCACGCCAACAAGCCGTTCGGCCGCCTCGGCGTCGGTGATACCGCCCGCACCAGCGGACTGGTCACCCCCGCCTACCGATGGGCCGGTGCCGCCATCTACCAAGGCGGCACCATCGCCTACCTCGCCTTCCAAGACGCGGGCAACGGCCACCACGAACTCGGCGCAATCGCCCACGGCCCGGACGCCACCACGCTCGCTACCGAGCTGACCAACCTGCTTGACCAATGGGACGAGGCGAACCGCCCCAACCAGCCCACCGTCACCGCGCACCGGGCAGGAACCCGGCCCGCCGGCCACGGCGACATCAGCCGAGCCGACACGATCCTCACGATCTCCTTCTGACCGCCTTCAGGCCGGGGCGGTGTCCTGTCCCGCCCCGGTGGACGAGCGCGGCTGCGCCGTCACGTACGACCCGAACGCACCTCGTTGCCCACATGCGGCCCTTCCGCAGCGGATGAGGACATGATGACTCCGTTTCGTGCCGCCACCATCGCGGCCCGCTTCCCTCTCGTCGCCCGCAAACGACCGCCCGCGAAACCACTGGACGCTCGGGTAGACCGGCTCGTCAGGCTCGCCGAGACCGCACACCGCGAGAACGACCCGGACAAGGCGTCCATGGTGTTCAACGGGGCGGCCCTCGTCGCCTCCGACTGCGGGGACCCCAATCTTGCCCGCGCCTGGTGCCGCCGCCACGCCAGCCTCTACCTCAGCCAAGCCCCGCTGAACGGCTACACGGCCCGCTTCGCTCTCGAACCAGTCGTCAACCTCGCTCGCCTGAGCATTCGTGACGGCGACGGCGACGGCGCGTACCGCCTACTCACCCACCTGTACACGGCCATCGTCGGCGGCACTCCCGCTCATCTGGCTGGCCTGGAGATACACCCTCGACAACTTTCCGCCGAACCCGAAGAACTGAGTCAGATCTACAGTTGGCTGCGCGGCACCCTCCTCTCCGACGGAACCCGCGCCCTCACCCTTGCCGGACGGTGGGACGACGCCGTGACCCATGTACGCCGATACGACGGCATCGGACCGACACTCGTTGATGGACGACAGGTCGCGATCGTCGCTCATCTGCTGCGGGACGAAGGGCCGTCAGCAGCGGCTTTCCTTGCGGCCACCGAGATCGAGGCGCCGTGGGAGCAAGCGGTGCATGGGCTCCTCAAGACCTGGCAGGAGTTGGCCATGGTGACGGTCGCCGTCGACTTCACCGACCTTGTCGATCGAGTGTCCGCCGTACCGCGAACTCCCGGGCTCGCAGTGTTCCGCGTTCGCCTCGGGTTGACGGCCCTGGACCTCTCGCCGGGCTTGCCAACCGATGTCGTAGATGGCCTGATCAAACAGCTGGTGGCAGATGCGATCCACGACGAGGACGCGAACGCGGCGCGCGACCTCATCAATCACTCGGCTGTCGCGGCCAAACACCAAGGAACGTTACGCCCCTTGATGAAGGCGAGCGGGTTGGACCAGGGATACCTGCCAGCCACCGCGAGTGATCCGCTTTCCGTAGCACTCGATCTGGCCGGAACCGTGATAGCTAGGCGACGTGGTTGAGGTCGTGGAGCAGGACCACATGAACGGAAACCGTAATCTGACTCCACGAGCCACCTGCGTCGGTGACCAGGTCCGGATGCACGGCCACGGGTCGTTGAACGGGAACAGTCTGGCGCTACGGGTAGACGGCACGCCGCTCGGCCCAAGCTCCCGACCGGCACTCGTTCGGATGAGCGCCTTGCGCGTTACGCCATCGTCGAGGTCGCTATGAGCACGATCTACCTGGCCAGCACCGCGATGGAAGAGGTCGAACGAGCCCAGGCCGAACTTGAACGCCACCTGACCGTCCGACCGACCGGAGAGTGCGTGACGTGCGGCCAGGTCGAGCCGTGCTCCGGACGCCAAGAGGCCGGCACCACGATCATCAAGTACGGACTTCTGCCGCGCCGTCGACCAGGCGCTTCAGGGGTACGCCGCACCTCGCCAACCACGGTGAGTGCTGCGCCGATCTCGTGGTTCGCGTCGGCGACCGACGGCGACGGTCACGAGCTGACCGGGACGGGATCCGAGGCATAGTCGCGCACGGCATCCCGCAGTTCGGTCGCGAGCGCGAACGTGGAGCTCGGACGAAACACGACCACCCGTGGCTTCTGGAAGCGCGCCAAGCAGGGGTCGTTCTCGGGGTGAGTCGGCCGGGTTCGGCGGCCATGACGGACGCCGCCAGGCGGGGACTGACGGTGGCAGATGTGCGAGTAGGAGGGATATCTCTTATCAGTCGGTTCCGGTCCACGGCTTCTCCTCACCGCCGTCCACGTGCGGGTACGACCTGTTCAAGGGGGCGTGTTCACCCAGCTGTTCGTGGTCGTTGCGTTCCTCGTTGGATCGCTCGTAAGACCTCTCGTTAGAACCCTCACCCTGAACAGCAGGTGTTCTGCGGCTAATCAGCTCGACCGCTGCATGCTCGGCGGGTGCCGAGGATTCGAGCTGTAGCAGCGGTCGCGCCGAGCAACCCGCGATGCTCCTTTGTGGCGCGGCGCGGCGTGGCGCGGCGCAGCCCGCCACGTAAAGCAGCAGACGCACCACGGCGAGGATCACCATCTGCCGACCCGACGTGCCGATCGTGATCCGATGAAGGCGCTCGATGTATACGGGTATCCGAGCCTTGATGGGGGCCTCCCCGCTTCGGGGGCTTACCGCTGGTCACCCCTCCATGGGACGAGCGCCGCTGCGGTGGGGATGGTTGGACGGGGCGAGCAGGCGGCGGGGACGAAGGCCGTCCGGCGCGGACGGCGGACGGGGACGGAGGGAGTCGTACTGGTTGATGCAGACGACCTTGCAGGACGAGGCGCGGACGGGGTCGCCGACCGTCCGGGACGGCGGACGAGGTCGGCGGACGGGGCGTGTTGGCGCACCGCACCTCATGGCGATCTCGTCCACGGCCCGAGACGGTCAGCCAGACCGCGCGTTCTAGCAGAAGATGATCTTGTTCAAGCAGGTAGAGATTCTGTGCAATCTGTCGCCGATCGCATCGGCGTTCCACGCCGCTCCCGTGCCGCCGGAAGTCGGCACCTCAGGGGCCTGACCTGTGTGTTCAACCCGTTGAGGATCTTGTTCAACCAAGCAACTCGGGGGACGCGAGTTGTTCGGCGCGGGGCGGGGTTTCCAATCCGAGGCCCGGATTTGTAATCCCTTAGTGTCAGCGCTCGTCGGCGGACGTGGCCCACACGCCCATGCCGAAGCCCAGCTCCACCAGCCCCGGCGACCGGCCCCAACCGGCACCCGCCGGGTTTCTCCTTCCCTTTACTCACGTCCCCCGCAACCCCGATCCGGGCGTACCGGACGGGCGCGGACCGTCCGCCCCTGAGCCGGGCCACGGCAGACAACGCAGGGCGTCGACCCAGCCCGATCGGGAGTCTCCGGCTCGCGGTGACGGGCAGTCGGCAGAGGTCACGGTCGCCCGCAGTGATGCACCGGAGGTGCGATTCGACGTCACCGTGCTCGACGGCGACGCCGGTCGGCGGCTGGCCGTGCTGCAAGCCGAGGTGATCCTCGACGTGCTGACCTGGCTTCACGACCAGCGGCACCGCGCCGAGCCCGCCTGACCGGTCACCCTCCGGGCCACTCGGCGTGCCGTGGAGTGTGCTGCCGTCGGGGCGGTCTTGATCCCTTCACCGAGTTGAGCGGTGATCGACGTCCACCGGCCGACCGGCAGCACCGGCGGTCGGCCGTCGCCTGACCAGACACCAACCAACCGCAGGAGGTACGCGTCATGTACGCCACTGCTACCCGCGACGACAGCGGGCGCATCGTCGTCTACGGCCCCCACGACAAACCAGCCACAGCGCCGAACGATGGGGCAGTCACCGTCGCCGTCCGCCCACCGGGGGCCGCTGACCGCACCACCGGCACTTCGGCCGAGGCATGAACATCCGCCGCACGACAGTGCTTCCGCGTGTGGCGTTCTACGGCCGGACCGCCGAGGCCAGCGACCTCGCCACGGCCACCCGTGTGCTCGGCGGTCAGTACCAGCGGTGCGTCTCGGTGCTGCCTGACGGCGCGATCACGGCGGTGTTCTCCGACCTCGGCACCCGACCCGACTACCAGCGGACACCCGCCAGCCTGTTCCTCGACACCGAGCGAGAGATCAGCCGTGACGGTGGTCTGAATGACCTGCTCACCGAGGCGAACCGGCCAGCACGCCGATTCGACTTCGTGATCAGCACCGACGTCCACCGCCTATCCCGCCACACGACGACGAGCACCGTGCTCCTGCGCACGTTCGCGGTCGCCGGCATCGAGTTCCTCCACGCCCCCGAAATCCGCGACGGTGACCGGCGGCCGGTCATGCCCTGGCGACTGCGAAGCGTCGAGTACATCAACGTCCTGACCCAGCTCATCCGCGACGGAGGCTACCGGTGACGCGCACCCTGCCCGACTGGCTCCGCCCACCCGCCACCACGCCCGTACCCCAGCGGACGATACGGGTCGCGTTCCTCGGGCGTACCTCGACCGAGGAGCAGCAGGACCCCACCCTGTCGATCCCCCGGCAGTTGACCAACTCCGAACGGGCTCTGCTGCCCAACATGGTCATCGTCGCGTGGTTCTGGGACGTGGAATCCTCCCGCAAGGAACTCAGCCAGCGCGGCCGGGGCACCGCGTGGCAGAAGTTCGACATCGCCGTGCACCGCGACGGCGGCCTCGCCGACATGCTCGATGAGGCCACCTCACCGGATCGCCGCTTCGACGTCGTGATCTGCGAGTCGATCGACCGCATCGCCCGGTGGACCCACCAGGGCACCAAGATCGAGCACGACCTCGAACTCGCCGGGGTGCCCCTGCTAGCCGCCGACGAGCCGATCACGCAGTCGAACAGCCGCAAACGCGCCGCCCAGATCCTCCTGCGCCGCACCAAACAGGGCGTCGCCGAGTGGTACATGATCGAGATGCTGGAGAAGTCGTGGGACGGCTTCGAGGAACACACCACCCAGGGCTGGAACGTCGGCAAGCCTCCATACGGCTACCTCGCCGAGAAGCACAAACACCCGGTCCCCGCCAAACGCGCGGAAGGCAAACACAAGACCAAGCTGAAGATCGACCCGAATCGCGGACCGGTGGTCGAGCGAATCTACGCCTGGCGCGTCGACGAGAAGCTGTCGTACCGGGCCATCGCCGAGCGGCTCAACATCGACCTCGACCGCTACCCGCCCCCACAACCCGTCGACCCCGCCCGCGCGGTCGGACGATGGACCGGCTCGGCCGTCCGCGAGATCCTCGTCAACCCCAAGTACACCGGCCACATGGTCTGGAACCGGCGCTCGACCAAAGACAAACTGCACCCCGGCAAGGTCAACCCCCGTGAACAGTGGATCGTCTCCGCCCAACCCACCCACCCGGGCATCGTGCCGATCGAGACGTTCCTCGCCGCGCAGAACGTGAGCCGATCCCGAGAACGCTCCCGCGCTGACGCCCACCACGGAACGCCCAACCGGCATAGGCAGACCAAACGGGTCTACGCCCTGCGCTCCTACGTCTGGTGCGCCCCGTGCCAGCGACGCATGTTCGGCCGCACCGTCACCGGATACACCTACTACTCCTGCCAACCCCGAGAACGCGCGATCCCCGAAGGCCACCCGAGCATGATCTCCGTGACCGAAGACGTCCTGCTCGACTTCGCCGACCGGTTCTTCAACACCTACGTCCTCGGCCCCGACCGGGTGCAACTCGCCGAACGCAGCCTCGACATCACCGCCCAACAGGCAGCCGACGAGCAACGGCGACAAATCGCCGTCCTACGACGGACCTTGGACGACATCACCACCCGCCGCCGACGCCTCCTACGCGTCATCGAGGAGAACGACGACCCCGACGGCACCGTCTTCGCGGAAATCTCCGAACGCCGAGCCCAACTCGACCGCGACCGCGAAACCAAGACCGCCGAACTCGCCCACCTCGAAGAAACCATGCCCGCCGAGCCCGGTTGCGCCGACATCCTCACCGCCCTACCCGAGATGGAAGTCAAACTCGGCCTACTCCCGACCGACCGCCTCCGCCGCCTCCTGGACGCCTTCGCCGTACAGATCCACCACGACGTCCGCACCAACCACGTCACGTTCCGAGCCACCGTCAGCCACCACGCCGCCCCACACCTGGCCCGGCTAACCCGCGCCACGGCAGACGGCCCCCGTGCCACCACCGGCCACACCAGCACAAACGACGCTGTGCCCGCCGACGACGGCGGGGGCAGCGACCATTTGCAGTTCTGTGACATGCCCCGCCGGGGGCACCTCACAGAACTGTGCACCACCAGTGGGCACGTTGATCCAGTCTCATGGTCCATCTGCGCAGTCGAGCATGACCCGTTCCCGCAGGCAGCAACGGCTCCAGCACCGCCCACTGCACATCGGTCAGGTCATGTCGCCTCACTGCCGCTACGCTCGGCACGAGGTCTCCGGTGTGAAGTCCCAGCTTGGTCGCTGAACCAACTACCGGAGACCTCTTCAGTTACCGACCACCGCCACGCACCAACAACAACGCCCCACGAAACACCGCCTAGTAGCTGAATGCCTCGACTCGGATGAACGGCGTATGGTTCGGGTAGTTGGCGGTGCCGTCGATGACCGTGTTGCCGTCGAAGATGATCGTCGCCGTCGCGGCCGCCGGGCGCTGGATGAGCCAGTTTCCATGCCCGTCGTCCTCGGTCACGGTCGGTCCGGTCGCGGTCCAATTGGCGTTGACCGAGACGGTGTGTAGCCCGCCCCTGTTGTCCCGGACGTTTTCGTATGTGCCGCTGACGCTCACGTATGCGAGGTCCGGGTCGAACTGCGTCGTCGGTAGGTGGGTCGGCTGCCCCGCGCCCCAGCTGAAGGTGCCGTCCGGGCATTGACCCCGGAACGTGACTGAAATGGGCGGATTAGGGTCAGGCGTCACGCCCTCGTCGAAAAAGTTTTGCGACTGCACGATCAGGAGGCCGTTGGAAGCGGCGGAGCCATCCGGGCACTGGATCGGGGTCGACCAGCGGGCGGTGGCAAGTTGCTCTATCGTGACAACCGAGGCGGAGGCGACAGACGGCACGGCAAGCACGGCCAGGGCGGCGACCAGGGGGACGACATACCTGGACAGCCCCGAGGGCCGGTGGACGGATGGGCTTCGTGGCAATCGCAGACCACGCATGACGACTCCATTTCCGTGGGATCGATTAGCTGGATTCGAGCCAGTCTTCAGAAGTTTGACCGCAAGGGGAGTTCTGTCAAGTGAGGCCGGTCCGTTTTTCCGGAGTTCGGGGATTGCTGTGATTGGCCTGGCGACTTATCGGTGACAGCTGCTTGAGGATGGCGCAATTGACGTCTGTAGTTGTGCTCGCGGGTGTGCCAGACAGTTTCGTATTCGTTCGGGCCGCGGTGGTCCGGTGTTCACCGGATAGGGGCAGCGTGGCGATGGCCTCGCGGTTATGATCATCTTGTCGATGACGACGAGTGTTCGCCGATCAACTCGGCGCCCAACGGATCCGACTTGCCTGCGCTCTTTGGCTCCGTGCGGCCTACGAGACCGACAGAGGTACGGCAGCGCTTACATCCCGCAGTAGGATCTCCGGCTCGTTTCCCCAATGCGAGACGATTACCAGTTCCCGGGCCGGGTCCACCCACAGCAGATGGCGGCCAAGGTTCCCTCGGGCACATCGCCCGGTGGTGGGTGCTGCGGGGAACACGCGGCCTCCGTCGTTGAGCCACCACATGTATCCGTAGTCAGGGTTGGCGTCGGATGGCCGCCAACTTGATGCCGTACTCCACGGCATGACGCTGCTTGTACCGCTGCGGGTCGAAGGCTGGTGGCCGGCCGCCCTTGGACCCCTTCTTACGCCGGTTGGCGTCCTAGTCGGCCTTCCGGGGGGATCGTCGCGGTAATACCGCTAACTCATGGGGAGACCCCGCCAGGGTGACCCGGGGAGTCCCCTACGCGCCGCCGGAAGCAGTGAACAGCCACGTCCGCCGGACTACTGTTGCGCCGTATGAGCCACGTGGAGCAGCACTGCTGTGGACTTGCCGGCGTATCGCCACGAAGGAGTGGCCCGTGCGCTCGACGCTGACCCTTGCGGCGATCACGCTCGACTGCGCCGACCCCCTGGCGTTGGCCGCGTTCTACGGGCGGGCCACCGGACTCGCACTGCATCCTAAGTCCGACGATGAGTTCGCCGGGATCACCCGTGACGACGGGCTGTTCATCGGCTTTCAGCGAGTCGACGACTACCAGCCGCCATGCTGGCCCGGACAGAGCACACCCCAGCAACTACACCTCGACTTCGCGGTCGAGAACATCGATATAGCTGAGGCCATGCTGCTGGAGTTGGGGGCGGTCAAGCCCGAGTACCAGCCGGGCGGAGACCGGTTCCGGGTACTCACCGATCCGGCCGGGCACCCCTTCTGTCTAGTCCCAGACCGACATTGACACAGTGAGAACCGTATCCGCCTCCACCATCCCGTCGCCGGTGATCACCCACTTCGCGGGCCGTGCCGGTGACCACAACGACCGCGCCATGCGGGGATCGGCGATGGTTGCGGCCGAACTCGCGGCCCGCCTGGGGTCGGCGCCGGTCGTCATCGGCTCGCCCGAGCCGGCGCTGGGCGCGAACTGGGACCAGGAACTGGCCGCGGCCCGACCGGCATTGCGAGCCATGTCGGCGCACTTCGACGACCTGTTTCGGCACGGGGCCTTTCCCGTCACCGCGCTGAGCCGCTGTGCGGTGGCCCTGGCCACGCTCCCGGTCGTCGCCAGATATCGCCCGGATGCGGTGGTCGTCTGGTTCGACGCGCACGCGGACCTCAACACGCCCGACAGCACCACCACGGGCTATCTCGGCGGCCTCGCCTTCAGCGGCCCCCTGGGGCTGTGGAACTCGGGCCTGGGTCAGGGGCTGAAACCAGAGAACGCGATCCTCTGCGGCGCGCTCGACATCGATCCCGCCGAGCAGTCGTTGATCGATGACGGCGTGATCACGTTGGTCGAAGCCGGCCCGGGCATCGCGGAGCGGTTGGCGGCCGCGATCGCCGGTCGCCCGGTCTACGTACACCTCGATTGTGACGTCCTTGAGCCCGGCATCGTGCCCACCGACTACCTCGTGCCCGGCGGCCTCACGCTCAGCGATCTCAGCTCCGCCGCGCTCGCGATAGCCGAGGCGGGCGTCATCGGGCTGGAGATCGGCGAGTTCGAAGCCGGCGAAGCCGGAGAAAGCGCCCACGGCGTGCCCATCCATCCCGGACCGTTACTGGACGCCCTTCAGCCGCTGCTCCGCATGGCGGCGCACTCGCCGGCAACCCCCACGACGATCGAGGCCGCGCGGCTGCGCCCGACAGCGGAGATGCCTTAGAGTTTGAACTCTATCTATGGCTCAGGCTGTCGCCGATCGCGCAGCCGAGGAGGTTGTCCATCATGCATCGACCGGCACCTCGTCTCATCGTGCTCGTCCTGGCGACCGTGTTGGCCGGGT
This sequence comes from Micromonospora sp. WMMD1082, assembly GCF_029626175.1. Classification (NCBI taxonomy): domain Bacteria; kingdom Bacillati; phylum Actinomycetota; class Actinomycetes; order Micromonosporales; family Micromonosporaceae; genus Micromonospora; species Micromonospora sp. WMMD1082. The sequence continues at coordinate 1,587,580 of NZ_JARUBM010000002.1, forward strand.
TCTTCGCACCGGTCACGCCGGCTTCCGGCGATCCCCTCGTACCGCTGCCCGCACCGGGCCAGCCGCTGGCTACCGAGGTGACTGCCACGAGCGCCGTTCTCACCTGGAGCCGGCCCGACGGCCCGGTCTTCCGGTACTCGATGCAGCGGCTGGTCGACGGTGCATGGCAGGGCTACGCCTCGATGCCCGGCACCTCGTACGCGCTGGCCGCGCTGACCCCCGACACCGAGTACACGTTCGCGGTCTACGCCGCCCCGCTGGCCGGAGCCGGCTACAGCGTCAGCCCGTTGTCGGAACCGGTCACCTTCCGTACGCTGCCCGCCGACTTCACCTGCGCGGTGCGGATCGGTGCCGGACGCGAGTCCTTCGCCGTCCACGGCATTGTGCCCTGGTCCGGCGTGCCGCCCTGGCCCTGGCGGGCCACCTTCACCATCGCGCCGCACCTGACCGTTACCCAGGTCTGGAACGGCAGCCTTGCCCTCGACGGCACCCAGGCATTCCTGTCGGGCGGTTGGGGAACGCCGCCGGCGACCGGTACCCCGATCGAATTCGGCTTCCACGGTCGGTACACCGGCGACTTCACCCCACCACGAGACTTCTTCTTCACCGGCATCCCCTGCGAGGTGCAGACGTCGACGGGCCCGCCACGGCCCACGCCATGATCCCTACCGATCGACACCCGCCGTACCGTGGACAGGATCTTCACCTCGGTCGTCGGTCGAGTCTCGGTGGACATGGCGCCAGCATGCAGGGTTGACGCTGCGTCAAGGTCAAGTTCGGAAGTAGGCGACGCACAGGCATCGGCCGACGTCGAACCTTGACGGACGGGTGGGGCATTCGTATCGTTCGAACACTCCCGCATAACACCACCGAAACAAACGGAGCCTCGATGAAACGTTTCAGCCTACCTAGACGATCCGCCGCCGCAGCAGTGAGTCTGCTGACCGTGACGGCGCTCGCCGTCACGGTCGGCCCGACGCCCGCCTCGTTCGCGGCGGCGCCCGTGGTCAGCCACGCCTCCACCAGCACGTTGACCACGAACGGCCGGACCGCGGTGAGCTACTCCGGCCTGATGAACGGTGAATCGTTCCAACAGGACGGCATCACCACGTTCAACGGCTGGCAGTACGCCGCGTTCTGGGACCAGGACGGGTACGCCAACCTGTCCCGCCGGCAGGCACCGAGCGGCACCTGGCAGAACATCCGGCTGACCGACTACCGGACGACCTCCACCGATTCGCACAACGTCATCTGCATCGGCATCTCGCCCCAGGACGGCACCATCCACCTGGCCTTCGACATGCACTCCGACCGGTTCAAGTACCGCCGGTCCGCGACCGGGTTGGCCACCTCACCGGGCAGCGCCACCTGGTCGGCGAGCAGCTTCGGCGCCGTGCAGAACAGCCTCGCCGGCACCAACATGCCCACGGTCACCTACCCGCAGTTCTTCTCCGCTCCGGACGGCACGCTGCAGATGGCGATCCGCACCGGCGTCAGCGGCAACGGCGACGAGGTCCTCTACGAGTACCGCTCAGGGAGTTGGTCCTACATCGGCGAGTTCATCGACGGCACCTCGTACGACAACAACCCGTACCTGTTCGGCATCGAGTACGACCGCGAGGGGCTGCTGCACGTCACCTGGACCGTCCGGGAAACCCCCAACGGCAGCACCAATCACGACCTGTTCTACGCCTACAGCCGGGACAAGGGCCGTAGCTGGCGCAACAACGCGGGCACCGTGGTCGCCACCGCCGGCTCGAACCCGCTGGCCTCCAACGCCGCCGGACTTCGGGTCTGGCCCAACAGCCAGAACCGCGGCCTGATGAACCAGGAGTCCCAGGTGGTCGACGCGGCCGGGAACGTACACGTGCTCTCCTCGCACCTGCCGGCCAACACCCCGAGCATCACCGACTTCAACACCGCCCGCAACAGCGCCGTCCTGGTCCACTACTGGCGGGACAAGGCCTCCAAGCAATGGAACCAGCGGTACCTCGGCTACACCGAAGGACTCAGCCGCGGCGACATCGCGGTGGACTCGCGCGACAACCTGTACGTGGTCAGCGGCCACTCCAGCACCCGCATACTCCAGATCGCGACCGCCTCCAAGGCGTCCAACTGGTCGGACTGGACGGTGCGGCACAGGTCAGCGGCCACCTACATGTCCGATCCCCTGATCGACCACGCCCTGCTTCCCACGCAGAACGTGCTCAGCATCTTCACCCCCCACAGCGGCGGCAGCCGGATCGAGGTGCAGAACTGGAACACCAGCGGCGGCTGACGGCCGGCGGTCGACGAGGTCGGGGCCCTGGTCCCGGCCCCGTCGAGATGGCCTCCGGTTGGGGCGCTCCTAGCCTTGGCCGCGCGTCCTGCGCACCCGGGCGGCGAACCACAGCAGGTACGCGCCGAGCAGCACCATGCCGATGCTGGTCAGCCAGCCCCACGGCTCGGGTAGATACATCGCCAGGAACCACACCCGCACGTCGTGGTTGCCGGTGAGTTTGAACAGCATGGTGAGCAGTCCCTGAGGTAGGACGGCGATGGCGCCCAGGACCCAGCAGGTCGTCTCCACGAGCAGGTCCCGCCCGGTCAGGGGCGACTCGTCCGCGGTGGTGTCGGGGCTGGTGCCCGTGTCCGACGGCGCGCGTCCGGAGCGCATCAGCAGCAGCATCTCCGGGGCGGTGCGCGCCAGCCTGACGGCGGCCAGCCGGCCCAGGCCCCAGGCCAGCAGGGCGCCGACGAGGACACCGACCAGGACACCGAGCCACTGCAGGGCCGCGCTGTCCCGGGCGGTGCCGAGATAGACCACCCCCAGGCCCGGCAACGGGGGCAGCAGCGCCGCGAAGAACACCACGAAGGCCCGCCCGATGCCCTCCGAACCCTCGGCCGGGTTCTCCGCCCGTTCGTGGGCGTCCGGTCCGGGCTCCGGCGAGGCCACGGAGGTGTACGCGACCAGGCCGGCTCCGCCGCCGAGCGTGGCGGTCACCGCCGCCAGCGCCCAGGGCCAGGCCCAGCCCAGCCCGCTCCAGGCCGTGAACCCGACCGTGACCAGCAGGGTGATCGGCAGGTAGACGATCAGGTAGGCCCACTGCCGGGCCCGCACGTCCATCCGCTCGGTGCCGGTCTGGATGGTCAGCCAGAGGGCGGTCCCGTCGAACGAGTACATGTTGGCCATCCAGGTGGCGGACATGACCGCGATGAAGGTCCCGGCCCACGGCAGCAGCTCGACCGCGCCGAAGGTCAGCGGCAGGAGCGCGGTGAGCACCCCCCAGGCGAACGGTGCCGACAACGCTACGGACCGGGCCGGATCGCGCCACCAGCTGCGCAGCTCCTTGAGCACGATGGCGCCGGCGGGCCGGTCGAACGGGGCGGTTCGCGGGGTGCGCCGCCCAGCCGAACCGCGGATCACCGCCCGGGCACCGCGCGCCTCGCCGAGGCTGGTGCCCCAGAGGGCGAGCAGGACCGCGGCCACGGCGAGCATCGCCGCGACCACGAGGACCGTCCGCACCCAGTTACCGGCCGCGGCCGCTTCCACCGCGGCCAGCGCCCACCCGGACGGTGCCCACCGGAGGGCGGTGGAAAAGCCGTCGGGGAAGCCCTGATCGAGGACGCCGGAGGACAGCAGCCCGGTCACCGCCATCCAGCCGGACTGGGTGAGCACGAGCACGATCGCCAGCAGGACCCCGTTGAGCGCCGCGCCGGAACGGGCCCGGGCGAGCCGGCCGAAGGCCACGTGCGCCACCCGGGACAACAGCACCAGCAGGGACACCTGCAACGCGACCAGTGGCACGGCGAGGAGCACCGGCAGCACGCCCAGCCGCGCCGCATAGCCGACGAGGCTGGTGAACAGCAGCACGGTGACCACGGTGGTCAGACCCACGAAACCAGCCGCCAGCATCCCCACCGCCAGCCGGTGCCGAGGCAGCGGGAGCATCGCCAGGTGGGCCGGGCGCAGCGGCGGCGCCGGTGACCACACCGGCCCGACCACCCAGCCGATCAGCCAGGTGAAGTAGGCGATGGCGAGCAGGTCCGGCACGACCGAGGCCGGCCGCAGCGGCAGCACCGCCAGCACCACCACGCCCAGGGCGAGGGCGGCGCCGACGGTGGCTCCGCTCCAGGCCCACACGGCCCGGCTACCGGTGACCGAGTTCCGGGTCAGCGCGAGCTTCAGCCGGATCAGGTCCCCAACCACGACAGCCCTTCGACGGTGCCGGTCGCCGCGCCGACCAGGTCGACGAACGTCTCCTCCAGGGTGGCCTCGCCACGGACCTGGGCCAGTGGGCCACTGGCCACCACCACGCCCCCGGACATCACGGCCACGGTGTCGCAGAGCTGCTCGACCAGGGCCATCACGTGGCTGGACAGGATGACGGAGCCGCCCCGAGCGACGAACCGGGTGAGGATGCGCTTGAGGGTCAACGCCGACACCGGGTCGACGGCCTCGAACGGCTCGTCGAGCACCAGCACCCTGGGGTTGTGCAGCAGCGCGGTGGCCAGCCCGATCTTCTTGCGCATGCCCGTCGAGTAGTCCACGACGAGGGTCTGCTCGGCCCCCAGCAGGTCCATCACCGCCAGCAGTTCCTGTGCCCGGGCGTCCACCAACCCGGGGCCGAGCCCGCGCAGCCGTCCCAGGAAGGTGAGCAGCTCACGGCCAGTGAGGAACTCCGGCATCGCCAGGCCGTCGGGCAGGACACCCAGGTCCGCCTTGGCCCGTGTGCCATCGCTCCAGACGTCGGCGCCCAGCACCGCCGACGTGCCGGCATCGGGGCGCAGCAGCCCCACCGCCATCGACAGCAGCGTGGTCTTGCCGGCCCCGTTGGGCCCGACCAGCCCGAAGAAGGAGCCCTGGGGGACCTCCAGGTCCACCCGGTCGACCGAGACCTTCTGGCCGAAGGACTTGTGCAGCCCGCGCATGGAGAGGGCCGACGGATGGGCATCGTTCATGGTCACTCCCCCGGTGGCTCGCCAGCGTTCGCCGCGGGCGCGCCCTTGACCAACGTGCTCGCCGAGAATCTAGTGCCCGCTCGTCAGGCAGCACAAGGACCACGATCGATCCTGCGGATGCCCGGCGAGGTCAGGACCAAGGTCCCGGCGGCATCGGGTGTTCCGGCCCAGGCGCCAGGCCCCGCCGCCGAGGGAGGGTGGTCGCGTAAGAAGCTGACCACGGAGGCAACGATGACCATCCACCACGGCACCCACCGATCGATCGAACGGCCCCTCGAGCACGCCGAGCTGCCCGGCGCGATGCTGACCACCACCGCCGCCCGGGCCCTGGCCGTGCTGCGGGTCGCCACCGGCCTCGTCTTCCTGTGGGCCTTCCTCGACAAGACCTTCGGCCTCGGCTACGCCACCCCGGCCGAGCGGGCCTGGATCAACGGCGGCTCGCCGACCCGGGGCTTCCTCGCCAATGTCGAGGTGGGACCGTTGCAGTCGATCGCGCACTCGATCGCCGGCACCTGGTGGGCCAACACGCTGTTCATGGTCGGCCTGGCGGCCATCGGCCTCGCCCTGATCGCCGGCGTCGGCCTGCGGATCGCGGCCGCCTCGGGCACGCTGATGATGGCGCTGATGTGGCTGGCCGAGTTCCCACTGGCCCGGTTCACCGCCGGCGGCGACCCGACCGGTTCGACCAACCCGCTGGTCGACTACCACCTGATCTACGCCGTGGTGCTGGTCGCCCTGGCCGCCGCGTACGCCGGACACACCTGGGGTCTGGGTCGGGTCTGGGCCCGCCTGCCCTTCGTGCAGCGCCACCGCTGGATGATCTGACCCGCCCGAACCCGCTGTGCCGGACCGCCGCCACGGTCCGGCACAGCGTCGTGTCCGACCGCCGGCGCGGCGGGATCACGGGCGCCGGGATGGGCGCACGGCGAACGGTGACAGCGGGCCGGGCGCGGTGGCCCGCGTACTCAGTCGGCGGCGGCACGCCGGGCGCGGGCCCGGCGGCGGCCCTCGTGCATGGCCTGCACCCGGGGCACCGGGATGGTCCGGCCCTCCTCGACCAGGTCGGTGGGAAGGTGCTGCGGCGCCGGCATCAGGTCCGCCCACGGATCCTCGTCCGTCACCAGCGCGGCAGCCGTCCGGATGGTGAAATCCGCCGGTGTCACCGACTCCAGGTCGGCCCACGGCACCGGGAAGGAGACCGGCACCCCCGGTCGCAGTCGGGGGCTGTAGACCGACACGACGGTCGCGCCGCCGCTCCGGGTGGGATCGACGAAGACCTTCCCGCCCCGGTCCTCGCGGATGAACGCGGTGGTCGCCAGCGCCGGATCCAGGCGTTCCGCGCGGGCCGCGAGGGCGCGGGTGGCGGCGGCCAGTTCCTCGGCGTCGGGGCCCGCCGCGACCGGGACGAAGACGTGCACCCCCTTGGCGCCGCTGGTCTTCACGGCGCCCGCCAGCCCGGCGTCGGCGAGGGCCTGCCGGACCAGCAGCGCGGCGGCCACCCCGGCGGCGAAGCCGCCATCGGACGGCGGGTCGAGGTCGAGCACCAGGTGGGTGGGGCGGCCCAGGTCGTCGACCGTGGCCAGGGTCGGGTGGTACTCGACGGCCCGCTGGTTGGCGAACCAGAGCAGGGTCCGGCGGTCGTCGCAGAGCGCATACGCGATCTCGCGGCGCGACGCCTCGGCCCAGATCGGCACCCGACGTACCCAGTCCGGGGTGTGGCGCGGCAGGTTCTTCTGCATGAAGGGCGGCTGGCCCGGGCGCACCCGGACCACCGACAGCGGGCGGCCGCGCAGGTGCGGGACGATCCGTCCGGCCACCGCGTCGAGGTAATCGACCAGGTCGCGCTTGGTCGCCCCCGACCCGTCGAACAACGCCTGGTCGAGATTGGTCAGCGCAATCCCGTCCCGGGTCTCGTCTGCGCCGTCCATCCGACCACCATCCCGGCCGGGCGCCCAGCGGTCAACCGGAACCCGCCAGCCCGATCCGTCTGTGCTCTCAGCTCGACAGGGCCAGCACCGCACTCCGCCGACCGGCAGGACCGCCGACTTGGCTGTGGCCAACGCCACTAATCTGACCGATCGGTCAGGCTCTGACCGATCGGTCAGGCATGCTGAGGTCATGGCCCGCCTCACCCCGCAGACGCACGGCGAGATCCTGGCCGCCGCGGCTCGGCGCTTCGCCACCATCGGGTACCGGGGCACCTCCCTGCAGGACATCGCCGGCGAGGTGGGCTGCTCCAAGGCGGCGGTGCTCTACCACTTCGCCAACAAGGAGGCCATCCTCACCGAGCTGATGGCCCCGGCGATCGAGGTGCTGCGGTCGCTCGACGACCGGATCGCCGCCCAGCCCGACCCGGCCTCGGCGCAGCGGGTCGCCGCCGAGGGTTTCGTCGAACTCGCGGTCCGGTTCCGCAGCGAGATCGCCCTGCTTCGCGGTGAGTTCCCGGAACTGCTGCAACAACCCGTCTTCGCGCACATCCACCGGATCTCCGAGCGGCTCATCGACGCCCTCGCCGGGCACCCCGAGCGGGCCTCGGCCCGGATCGCCGCGCTGGTGCTGCTCGCCGGCATCGCCGAGGCCTGCGGCGAGTTTGCCGACGTGCCGGACGAGGAACTCGGCGACGCGCTGCTGGCACTGCTGCGGCGGGCGCTGGAGCCCACCCACTGACCCGTCCCACCACTTGTTGACGACCGAGAGGGAAAGAACCTCATGGCGACCCTGCTCTACCGGATCGGCCGGGGCTCGATGCGCCGGCGGCGACTCGTCGCCGCGATCTGGCTCGTCGTACTCGTCGGGCTCGGCCTGGCCGCGGCGACCCTGCGCGGCCCGACGGCCAGCAACTTCACCATGCCCGGCACCGAGTCGCAGCACGCGCTCGACCTGCTCGACGAGCAGTTCCCGGCGGCGGCCGGCGCCACCGGCACCATCGCGGTCAAGGCCCCGTCCGCCGGCCAGCTCGGCACACCCGAGGGTCAGGCGGTGGTGCAGGCCGTCACCACGGAGGCCACGACGGTGCCCGGCGTGGTCGGCGCCGTCGACCCGTTCCAGGTCGGCGCGGTCTCGCCCGACGGCCAGTACGCGCTGATCCAGGTGCAGTTCGGCGGCGGCGCCGACCAGGTGACCGACGAGCAGCGGGAGGCGTACGAGAGGGTCGGCGCCGAGGCCGAGGCGCAGGGCTGGCAGGTGGCGGCCGGCGGGGAGGTGCTCAACACCGAACCCGAGGTCGGCTCCACCGAGGCGATCGGCGTGGCGGTGGCCCTCGTCGTCCTGGTGGTCACCTTCGGGTCGCTGGTGGCGGCGGGGATGACCATGCTCAACGCGCTGATCGGCGTCGGCGTCGGGATGGCCGGCCTCTTCGCGCTCAGCGGCGCGGTCGAGCTGACCAGCACCGCGCCGATCCTCGCGCTGATGCTCGGCCTCGCCGTCGGCATCGACTACTCGCTCTTCATCACCTCGCGGTACCGGCAGAACCTGCTCGACGGTCTCCCCGCCGACGAGGCGGTGGGCCGCGCGGTCGGCACCGCCGGCTCGGCGGTGGTCTTCGCCGGGGCCACGGTGGTGATCGCCCTGGCCGGTCTGGCGGTGGTGAACATCCCGTTCCTGACCGTGATGGGTCTGGCCGCCGCCGGCACGGTGACCATCGCGGTGCTGGTGGCCATCACCCTCCAGCCGGCCCTGCTCGGCTTCGCCGGACGCCGGGTGCTGCCCCGCCGGCTGCGCTCCTCGGTGCCGGTCGCGATCAGCGGCGACGACGCCCCGGGCACCGACGCCCACCGGAGCGACGTCACCACCCACCGCGCGGCACCGGAGGCCGCCACCATCGCCGGTGAGGACCCGTCGGCGTTCGGATTCCGCTGGGCCCGGCTGGTCACCCGCTTCCGGATCCCGGTGATCCTGGTCGGCGTGCTCGGCCTGGGGTTGCTGGCGCTGCCCACCCCGGACATGCGTCTCGCCCTTCCGGACGCCGGCACCGCGCCGGCCGGATCCGCCGCCCGGGTCTCCAACGACCTGATCACCGAGGGATTCGGAGCGGGTTTCACGGGCCGCCTCGCGGTGGTCGTCGCCGGCGACGACGCGCAGGCCACCGCCGCGGCGATCCCGCAGGTGACCGCCCTGGTCCAGCGCACCGACAACGTGCTCGCCGTGGCCCCGCCGCAGCTCAGCCCGGACAACCGTACGGCGGTGATCGGAGTGATTCCGCAGACCGGCCCGACCGACCCGGCCACCGAGACGATGGTGCACGACATCCGCGCCGCCGTCGGCGGCATCCAGGGCGCGGACGTGCTGCTCACCGGCGTGACGGTGATCGGCATCGACATCTCGGAGAAGCTCTCCGACGCGCTGCCGATCTACCTGGCGCTGGTGGTCGGCCTGTCGATCCTGCTGCTGATGCTGGTCTTCCGCTCGCTGCTGGTACCGGTCAAGGCGGCCCTGGGCTTCCTGCTCACCGTCGCCGCCACGTTCGGCATCACGGTCGCGGTGTTCCAGCAGGGTCACCTCGCCGATCTGGTCGGCCTGGACACCCCCGGCCCGCTGATCAGCTTCCTGCCGATCCTGCTGATCGGCATCCTGTTCGGCCTGGCCATGGACTACGAGGTCTTCCTGGTCTCCCGGATGCGGGAGGACTTCGTCCACGGCGACACCGCCCACCAGGCCACCATCAACGGGATGGGGCACGGCGCCCGGGTGGTCACCGCCGCCGCGCTGATCATGACCTCGGTCTTCGGTGGCTTCGTCTTCCTCGACGACCCGGTGATCAAGTCGGTCGGTTTCGCGCTCGCCATCGGCGTGGCGATCGACGCCTTCGTGGTCCGGATGACCATCGTCCCGGCGGTGATGTCGCTGCTCGGCAAGCGGGCCTGGTGGCTGCCCCGCTGGCTCGACCGGGCGCTGCCCAACGTCGACATCGAGGGCGAGAAGCTGCGCGCCCAGCTCCACGAGAAGGTATCTGCCTGACGCCGTCGCCGGCCTCACACCCCGGCCGGGTAGGTCTCCATCTCGCCCGGGGTGGTCAGGGCGGGCAACGGGTGCAGCGCCGTCGTCTCGTCGCACCAGATGAAGGCGTCGTACCGCTGCCCCAGCCGGGTCGGCACGTAGTTGCCCCAGGACTCGAACGACGGGTCGTACACCACGCCGATCGCCCGGTGGTCGAGGGTGTCGGTGACCCAGCCCGGCTGGTCCGGGCCGCCGAAGACCAGCACCGCCCGCTCCGGCATCAACTCGTGCAGCCGGTGCTCCAGCGAGCCGGGGCGGGCCGGCGGCACGACCATCGCCTCGGCCGGCGAACCCCAGCGGGGCGCGGCGACGACCGTGCCCCGCCAGCTGCCGAAGCCGATGAGCGCCACCTGGTCGGCACCGTGGCGGTCCCGGGCCAACTGGCCGATGTTCACCATCCCGTCGGCGGCCATGTCGGTCGCCCGCGCGTCACCGATGTGCGTGTTGTGCGCCCAGACGATCCCCCGGGCACCGGCCCCGTAGCGGTCCAGCAGCCGGTCCAGCGTGTCGGTCATGTGCACGTCGCGGACGTTCCACGAGCCGGGGCCGCCGGCCACCATCTCCCGGTAGTAGCGCTCCGCGCCGGCCACCACCTCCGCGTTCTGCCAGGCCGAGAAGGATCCCGGCCCGTCGGTGGCGGCGTGTTCCCGGGTACGCGCCAGCAGCCGGATCACCTCCTGCTCGCAGCGGGCGGAGACGAACCGGCTCGCCACGCCGTACTCCTCGACCCGCTTGCCGTACGGCTCGAAGCACCGGTACGCGTCCTGCGCGGCCTCCAGCGACGCCGGGTCCTCCTCGCCGAGGTAGTCGAAGATCGCCTGCATCGACTCCCAGAGGCTGTAGACGTCGAGGCCGTGGAACCCGACCCGGGACGACTCGGCCCGCTCCATGTTCCAGGCGCGCAGCCAGCGACAGAAGCGGGCCACCTCGGCGTTCGCCCACATCCACGTCGGCCAGCGCTCGAAGCGCTCCAGGGCCGTCTGCGGCTCGACCGGCCCGCCGGGAGCAGCGGTCACCGAGCGGTGCACCCGGTCGCAGTCCGGCCAGTCGCCCTCCACCGCCACGAAGGAGAAGCCGCACTCGGAGATCAGGCGCCGGGTGAGCTGCTCCCGGATGCGGTAGTAGTCGTAGGTGCCGTGCGTCGCCTCCCCGATCATCACCACCCGGGCGTCCCGGACGCGCTCCAGCAACGGATCGAGGTCGCTCGGCGCGCCGAGCCGCTGTACCAGCATGCCTGCGGCTACCCGGGACCTGGACGGGCAAACGCGGGGGCCCGCCGGTGGTGTGGCCGGGCGGTTGCCCGGGTAGGTCGGAGAGCATGACCGACAGCGGCGCCTCCCTGCAGGAGTACCTCGCGGGGCTGGACTATCCCGTCTCCCGAGAGGACCTGATCCGCTGGTGCCAGGAGAACGGCGCGAGCACCGAGCAGTTGCAGGCCGTGAAGGCCCTCCCGGTCGACCAGGTCAGCTCACCCGCCGAGTTGACCGAGGCGCTGCGCCCACCTACCTGACCCGTACCCCCTGCTCACGGGCGGCTTCGGCGGCGGCCAGCACCGCCACGACCTCGCGGCCGAAGCGTACGTCGCAGCGGTGGTCCCGGGTGCCGGCGTCGATCTCCGCCAGCAACTGGTCGATCGCCACCCCGAACGCCGTCGCCGGGCTCCCGCTCCCGTTCGGGAGCGTCTCGATGCCGTTCTCGCCGTAGAACACGCACTCCGCGGCGACCGACGCGGGCGGGGCGTCCAGGGTCAGCGACACCGTGCTGGTCGCGCCGTCGGCGTGGCTGAGCAGCAGGTGCACCAGACCGCCCGGGCCGTCGGTGGCCGCCACCCGGGTCACCCGACCGAGCACCGGCAGCAGGACCGCCAGGGCGTGCGGGCCGATGTCCCACAGCGCGCCGTGCTCCCGGCGCCACGGCGACTGGGCGTACGGGCTGCCGGGCTGGAAGATCGAGGCGAACCGGACCACGTTGGCGGTGTGCCACCCCCCGGCCGCGGCGGTCGCCGCGATGAAGCCGGCGACGTCCGGCTGGTAGCGGCCGGTGAAGAAGACCACCGACGCCACGCCCGACCCGGCCACGGCATCGACCACCCGGTCGGCGTCGGCGACGGTCAGCGCGAGCGGCTTGTCCAGCAGCAGGTGGCGGCCGGCGGTGGCGGCCCGGACCGCGATCTCCACCTGGATGTCCGGTGGCAGGGCCACCGCGACCGCGTCGCACGCCTCGATCAGCGCGTCGATGTCGTCGAAGGCCGGCACGCCGTAGCGGGTGGCCAGCGCCGCGGCCCGTTCCGGGTTCCGCCCCCACACGCCGACCAGTTCCGCTCTCGGGTGCGCTTCGAGCGCCGCCGCGTGCGTCTCCGCCGCCCAGTGGCCGGTGCCGAACAACCCGAACCGCATCGCGTACCTCCGCGTCCTCGCCTGGCCGCGGCGGACCCGCGACAGGTCCACGCTAGTCCCCCGCCCGACGGCCGCCCGGTGCCACCGCCTCTCTTACTACGAGGGTTAGTAGAGTGGGCCGGTGATCGGAACGAGCACCGGGCGGACCCGGTGACCGCCGCCGCGACCGCCACCGGGTCGCCGGCCGACGGCGCGCTGGCCGTCGCCGCCATCGTGCTGTCGCTGCTGGTCGCCGGCTGGGCGCTGGTGGCCGCGCTGCGTCACCGGCCGCCGGACCGGGTGCAGCTGGTCGGGCTGGCCCTGCTGGAGCTGCTGCTGCTCGGGCTGGTGGTGGTGACCGCCGTGGCGCTCGCCGGGGGTGAGCGGCCGGGCGAACCGGGGGCCTTCTTCGGCTACCTGGTCACCCTGCTCTGCCTGCCGCCGCTGGCCGCGGTGCTGGCCCGGATGGAGCCGACCCGCTGGGGATCGGCGATCGTCTGCGCGGTCTGCCTGGTGACGCCGGTGGTCGTGGTCCGGCTCCAGCAGACGTGGGAGGTGCTCGGTGGCTGAGGTACGCGCCGACCGGCCGCGGACCAACGCCGGTCCCGGGCGGCTGCTGATCGCGGTGTACCTGCTCTTCGCGATTGCCGCCACCAGCCGCGCCGGCCTCCAGATCGCCACGAAGTTCGACCAGGCACCGCTGGCGTACCTGCTCTCCGCGCTCGCCGCGGTGGTCTACATCGTCGCGGCGGTGGGCCTGGCGCGGGCCGGTCATGCGGGTCGCCGCGTCGCCCTGGCCTGCTGCACCGTGGAGCTGGTCGGCGTGGTCGGCATCGGCGCGTTCAGCCTGGCCCGCCCGGATCTGTTTCCGGACGAGACGGTCTGGTCGGGCTTCGGCAGCGGCTACGGCTACATCCCGCTTGTGCTCCCCATCCTCGGCCTCGCCTGGCTCTACGGCACCCGCCGGCGGTAAGCAGGGGCCCCGTCAGTCCCGAGGGCCACCCGCGACGTAGACGACCTGGCCGGAGACGAACGACGCGCCCTCGCTGACCAGGAACGAGATGGTGTGGGCCACGTCCTCGGGCCGGCCGACCCGGCGCACCGGGATCTCCGACTCGGCGTGCTTCTGCAACGCGGCGAAGTCCACCTTCATCCGGGCCGCGGTGGCCGCGGTCATGTCGGTGACGATGAACCCGGGCGCGACCGCGTTGACGGTCACCCCGAACGGGCCCAGCTCGATGGCGAGGGTCTTGGTGAAGCCCTGCAGGCCGGCCTTGGCGGCGGAGTAGTTGGCCTGGCCCCGGTTGCCCAGCGCGGAGGTGCTGGAGAGGTTGACGATGCGGCCCCACCCGGCATCGACCATGTGCTTCTGCGCGGCCTGGCTGAACAGGAACGCACCCCGCAGGTGTACGCCCAGGACCGCGTCCCAGTCGGCGTCGGTCATCTTGAACAGCAGGTTGTCGCGGAGTACCCCGGCGTTGTTGACCAGCACGGTCGGCGCGCCCAGCTCGGCGACGACCCGGCCGACGGCGGCCTCCACCTGTGCCCGGTCGGCCACGTCCGCGCCGACGCCGAGCGCCCGGCCCCCGGCCGCCGCGATCGCGTCCACGGTCTCCTTCGTCGCCGACTCCTCGATGTCGACCACGGCGACGGCCAGCCCGTCGGCGGCCAACCGCTTGGCGGTGGCCGCCCCGATCCCCCGCGCCGCCCCGGTCACGATGGCGACCCGCTGCCCCTCCGACATACCTACCTCCCGGTAACTTCGCTCGACGGCAGGAGCCTAACCCACCCGGGTCGGCGGCGAGGATCACCAGCAGCCGGACGACCGGCGGTCAGGACGACGACCAGGAGCGGCAGAGCCGGATCCAGCGGTAGCCGTAGCCGGCGACCTTGAGCTTGTCCAGCTTGCCGACGTCGTCGTAGTTGCGGTCGGCGAGGACGTCGATCGGCAGATCCGCCTCGGCCTGGAGCAGGCTGAGGTCCACCTCGGCGTCGGCGGTGCCGAGGTTGTGCAGGAAGACCATCGTCCCGGTCGGCCCGTCGGCCCGGTGCGCCAGCACACCCGGGGGCATCGGCACGTCGATGTGGGTGGTGGAGCCGAAGCCGATCTCCGGGGCCTCCCGCAGCGTCCGGATCATCCGCTCGAACCAGGCCAGCAAGGAGCTGCGGTCCCGACGCTGCAGGTTGACGTTGACCTTCTCGTACCCGAACTCGCCCCGGTCGATGACCGGGCGGACCAGCTTCTCCGGCTCCGCGGTGGAGAAGCCGGCGTTGGGGTGCGGGGACCACTGCATCGGGGTACGGATGGCCTCCCGCCCCGGCAGCGACAGGTCCTCCCCCATGCCGATCTCCTCGCCGTAGCGCAGCACCGGCGTGCCGCGCAGCGAGAACTGCAGCGAGTACGCCAGCTCGATGCGCCGCCGGTCGTTGTCGAGCATCGGCGCCAGCCGGCGGCGGATGCCCCGGTCGTAGATGCGCATGTCCTCCTCGGGACCGAACTGCTCGTACACCTGGTTGCGCTGTTCGGCGGTGAGCCGGGACAGGTCGATCTCGTCGTGGTTGCGCAGGAAGGTGGCCCACTGCCCGCCCTCCGGCAGCGCCGGGGTGTCCCGCAGCGCCTCGATCACCGGTTCCGGGTCCTGCCGGGCCAGGGCCAGCATCAGCCGGCCGTTGAGCATGAAGTCGAAGAGCATGTGCAGCCGGTTCGCCGAGCCGCCGCTGTCGCCGAAGAAGGCGGGCAGCTCGTCGGGTTCGACGTTCGCCTCGGCCAGCAGTACGGCGTCGCCGCGCCGCCACTGCACGTGGTGGCGCAGCTCGGTGAGGAACTCGAAGTCCAGGTCCGGGTTCGGGTCACCGGGCTCGGTGCGCTCGATGATGAACGGCACCGCGTCCATCCGGAAGCCGGCGACACCGAGCTGGATCCAGAACGACATGATCTTCTTGATCTCGGTGCGTACCTCGGGGTTGGTGGTGTTGAGGTCCGGCTGGAACTCGTAGAAGCGGTGGTAGTACCAGGCCTTCGCGGTGCGGTCGTAGCTCCACGTCTCGTGCTGTTCCCCCGGGAAGACCATGCCCTGGTGCCGGTCGGCCGGCTCCCGGTCGGACCAGACGTACCAGTCGCGGTACGGCGAGTCCTTCGACGAGCGGGCGGAGACGAACCACGGGTGCTGGTCGGAGGTGTGGTTCACCACCAGGTCGATGATCACCCGGATGCCCCGGTTGCCGGCCTGGTGCAGCAGCTCGGCGAAGTCACCGAGGGTGCCGAACCGGGGGTCGACGTTGTAGAAGTCGGTCACGTCGTACCCGTCGTCGTCGTTGGGCGACGGGTGGATGGGGTGCAGCCAGAGGCAGGTCACACCGAGCCGGGCCAGGTAGTCCAGCCGGCCGATCAGGCCCCGGATGTCGCCGACCCCGTCGCCGTCGGAGTCCGCGAACGTGTCGATGTCGAGGCAGTACACGACGGCCTCGGAGTACCACCTGTCAGACATGCCTGCGTACCTTCTCCCGCGCGGGAAGGCGGCAAACCCGGCGGCTCGGTACGGTGCCGTGATGCGGAGCATCGAGTGGTCCGAGGGCAGCTGGCACCGGCAGCCGGTACGGGCGGTCGAGGAGCCCGACGGCGGGCTCAGTGTCGAACCGGGCGCGGGTAGCGACCTGTGGCGGCACACCAGTTACGGCTTCGTGCACGACGACGCCCCGGCGCTGCTCACGCCGTTCCCGGCCGGCAGCGCGGTGGAGGTGGACTTCCGGCTCGACTGGACCGAGCAGTTCGACCAGGCCGGCGTGCTGGTCCGGGTGGACGACCGGAACTGGGTGAAGGCCGGGGTGGAGGTCAGCGACGGCCAACCCCAGGTCGGTGCGGTGGTCACGCGGGACCTCTCCGACTGGTCGGTGGCGCCGGTCCCCGACTGGGCCGGCCGGCAGGTGACCGTACGCGTCAGCCGGGCCGGTGACGCGCTGACCGTACGCGCCCGGGTGGCCGCGCAGCCGTGGCGGCTGGTACGGCTCGCTCCGCTGGCCCCGGAGGCGACGGCATGGGCGGGCCCCTACTGCTGCTCGCCCAGCCGGGGAGGGCTGGTGGTCCGGTTCACCGGCTGGCGGCACGGCCCGGCCGACGGGGGGCTGCACTCGCCGGAGTGAGGATGCCCAGCTCCCGGTGTGCGAACCCGCTCCGCGGGTAGGTGGGTCATGCACGCCGATCCCGCGGAGGCATCGCCATGGCGCTCGCCCAGGACGTCGATCCCGGCCAACTCGGCGGGCTGACCGGCTGGGTGGCCGGGGTGATCGAGGCCAGCGGTGCGGTGGGGGTGGCGCTGCTGGTCGCCCTGGAGAGCATCATCCCGCCCATTCCCAGCGAGATCGTCCTGGCGATGGCCGGGTACCTGGCCGGCGAGGGTCGGTTCAACGTGGCCCTGGTGACCGTCGCGGCCACCGCCGGCTCGGTGCTCGGCGCGCTGGTCCTCTACTGGCTCGGTGCCGTCGTCGGCGAGGACCGGCTCAAGCGCTGGCTCGACCGGCTGCCCCTGGTCGACCTCGACGACCTGGAGAAGGCCGACCGGTGGTTCGAGCGGTACGGCCGCTGGGCGGTGTTCTTCGGCCGGATGGTGCCGGTGGTGCGCAGCCTGGTGTCGGTGCCGGCGGGGGCGAACCGGATGCCGCTGGTCGAGTTCGTCACGCTCACCACGCTGGGCAGCGGCATCTGGAACGGGCTCTTCATCGGCCTCGGCTACGCCCTCGGTTCACGGTGGGACCGGATCGACCGCTACAGCTCCTGGTTCGACTACGCCATCCTCACCCTCCTGGCCCTCATGATCGCCTCCTGGGCCATCAAGAAACACCGCCGCCGCCGCTCCCGCTCCCAGCCCCGCCCCCGCGCCCACCCCTGATCGCCCGCTGATCATGAAGTTGTTGTCGCGACACGCCGGGCCGGTCGACAACAACTTCATGATCAACGCGGACGACGTGGGTTACGGGAGGGTGCGGAGGTGGGGGGAGACGGTGCGGGCGAAGGCGTTGTTGTGGGTGACGTCCCAGTTGATCGACCAGGTCATTGCGCCACGCAGGCCGGGGTAGGTGCGCGGGGGGCGGAAGCTGCCGCAGTTGGTGCCCCGGGTGAGGCAGTCCAGCGCGGCGTTGACCACGCTGGGCGCGACGATGCCGCCGCCGGCCGCGCCGGGACCGGCCGGTAGGCCGAGGCCGACCTGGTCGGGCCGCAGGCCGGCCTCCAACTGGATGCAGGCCAGCGCGACGATGAAGTTGACCGTCCCCTGGGCGTACGCCGCGTTGTTGTCGCAGCCGAGCATCGCCCCGGAGTTGTAGAACTGGGTGTTCACCACGGTCAGGATGTCCTTGATGTCCAGCGCCAGCTTGAAGTAGCTGCCGGCCGGGTTCTGCATGTCGATGGTCTGCGGCGCCATCGCGACGATCAGGCCGCTGCCCACCCTCGACCGCAGCGACCGCAGCGCCTGCGCCATGTAGGTCGGGTTCAGCCCGTTCTCCAGGTCGACGTCCACCCCGTCGAAGCCGTAGCGCTGGATCAGCGCGTACACGCTGTCGGCGAAGGCCACCGCGGAGGCGGCGTCGTTCACCGCGACCCGGCCGGTCTCACCGCCCACCGAGATGATCACCTTCTTGCCCCGGCTCTGCAGCGTCCGCACGTCGGCGGAGAAGTCGGCGTCGGTGTAGCCGCCGAGGGAGGCGGCCAGTCCGGGGTCGACGGCGAAGGCGACCGCGCCGGGGGTGCTGGTGGCGTCGGCGAAGGCGACCGCGACCAGGTCGTACTCGGTGGGCACGTCGCGCAGCCGCAGTTCGACGGCCGGGTTGTCGAAGTTGTGCCAGTACCCGGTCAGGATGTGCTTCGGCAACCCGGTGACCGGCGGCGGGGTCGTCGGGGGCGGCGTCGTCGGAGGTGGGGTCGTCGGGGGCGGGGTCGTGGGCGGCGGCGTGGTCGGGGGCGGGGTGGTGCCGCCACCGCAGGCCGCGCCGTTGATCTGGCAGTTCGCCGGTACGCCGGCACCACTGCCCACGAAGCCGAAGGAGACGGCGGCGCCCGGGCCGAGGGTGCCGTTCCAGGCGCGGTTGGTGAAGGTGTACCGCTGGCCGCTGGTGGTCAGCAGCGCGTCCCAGTAGGTGCCGATCGTGGTGCCGGCGGGCAGGTCGAAGGCGAGACTCCAGCCGTCGACCGTGGCGCCACCCTCGTTGGTGATCGTGTACTTCCCCTCCCAGCCCGAGCCCCAGTCGGACGTCTTGACGAAGCTGGCGGTGACCCCGGCGGCGTACGCGGCCGGAGCCAGCCAGACCGCGCCGAGCGCGGCGGCCAGCGTGCCGACCACCGACAGCACCAGGGTTCTGGACCGTTTCATGGGATCCTCCAGACCGGACAAAAATCCATGGACGTCAACCTGGCGCCTATTATTAAGACTGTTAACTGTTTCTGTCCAGAGCTGGGCGAGGGTTGTCGACAGGGCCCCCTGCGCCACCGGAGGCGTTGACAGGGGGCCCCTCCTTGCACTTCAGCGGCGGAACTGGAACCAGTTGACGTTGACGAAGTCGTTGGGCTGGCCGCTGTTGAAGGTGAGGTAGACGGTCTGCCGGCCGGTCACCGACGAGACGTTGCCCGGCACCGATCGCCAGCTCTGCCAGCCGCCGGTGTTGGCGATGGCGAAGCTGCCGAGCACCGTGCCGGTCGGGCTGCCCACCCGCACCTCGACCAGGCCGCTCACCCCGGCCGCCGCGCCGGAGGCGACCCGCGCCACGAAGTCACGCGGCCCGCTGGAGCCGAACTCGACGTTGTCGAAGCGGACCCAGTCGCCGTTGCGCAGCGCGCCGATGTTCTGCCCGCCCTCGGAGCACGCCTCGACGATCACGCCGTTCTGCGCGTTGAACGACTCGGCCTGGATGGTCGCGTACGCGTCCCGCACCCCGCCCGGCGGCGGCGTGGTCGGTGGCGGAGTGGTCGGCGGCGGGGTGCTGCCGCCACCCCGGCTGTAGACGGCCACGTAGTCGACCAGCATCGGCCGGCCGGGCACGGTCGCCGAGGTCGGGGTGGCGCTGCCGGCCACCCCGTTCGGGAAGGCCCCACCCATCGCCACGTTGAGCAGCAGGAAGTAGCCGGCGTGGCTGGTCATCTGCGACCAGTACGGCTCACCGACCCGGGACTGGCTCACCGTGTGGTAGAGCTGCCCGTCCACGTACCAGCGCAGTTGCTGCGGGCTGACCGAGGCGTCCCACTCGAAGCGGTAGGTGTGGAACGCCGACTGGCAGGTGCTGCCGGGGCAGGACCGCGAGGCGCCGATGCCGTTGTGCTCGTCGCACGGGCCGCCGGGGGCGACGCCGCAGTGCAGCACGCCCCACACCGTGTTGAGCCCGTTGACGTTCTCCATCACGTCGAACTCGCCGATGCTCGGCCAGTTGTGGTAGTTGCCCCGGTACGGCGAGCCGAGCGCCCAGAACGCCGGCCAGTAGCCCAGGGCGGCGGCACCGGTGACGTTGGGCACCTGGAGCCGGCCCTCGATGGCCAGCACCCCGCCGGCCGGGGCCTTGAAGTTGCTCCGGACGGTCTCGATGCGGGCCGAGGTCCAGCGGCCGGCGCTGTCGCGCAACGGGGTGATCCGCAGGTTGCCGGCGCCGTCGTGGCTGATGTTGGCGGTGCTGTTGGTGTACGTCTGGATCTCGCCGGTGCCCCAGTTGGGCGGGCCGCCCGGGTAGCTGGTGCCGGTGTCGATGATCCAGTTGCTGGCCGACGGCAGGGTGCCGGCGGCGCCGGTGAAGTCGTCGCTCCACACCAGGCTCCAGCCGGCCGGTGGTGGCGGCACGGCCGCGTCGGCGGTCGTGGTGAGCCCGGCAAGGGTGGTGGCGGTGGCGGTGAGCAGGGCCAACGCCAGCGCCAGCCGGCGTCTCGTGGGCGGGGCGGCGGCGGCCGCCGGGGCAGGTGTCATGGGACGTGCCTCTCTGCGTGGGACGGGGTGAGAGAGCGCTCTCTGAGGAGTTGTACGTCCGGCACGGACAGTTGTCAATGTCGATCGATCCGGCCCGTCGCCCGGCCGACACGCCGGGTCGCGCCCGGCCGGCGTTTCCGGCGCCCACCACTGCGGGTAATTGCCGGCCAACACCGGCGCGGACCGACCGCACCGGCGGGAGCGGACGGTGGTGGCGATGGTCAGGCAGATGGTGACGGCGCCCGAACCTCCGGTCGAGGGAACCGACCTGCTCACCGTGGGTGTCGAGGAGGAGTTCCTGCTCGTCGATCCGCACACCGGGGCCGCGGTGCCGGCCGTCGACGCGGTGATCGAGCAGGTGCCCGCCGAGCTGCGGGGCCAGGTGGAGCGGGAGTTCCAGACCAGCCAGATCGAGATCGGCAGCCCGCCCGGGTTGGAACTCTCCTCGATCCGGCACTCCCTCGGCCTGCTGCGCACCGCGCTCGCCGAGGCCGCCGAGCGGGCCGGCGTACGGCTGCTCGCGATCGGCACCGGCCCGGTCGACGGACCGGTGCCCCCGGTGGTCGACAAGCCCCGCTTCGACCGGATGGTCGAGCGGTTCCGGCTGCTGGTGCCCGGACCGGGCAACAACGGCATGCACGTGCACGTCGGGGTGCCGAACGAGGACATCGGCGTGCAGGTGCTCAACCACGTCCGGCCCTGGCTGCCGATCCTGCACGCGATCACCGCCAACTCGCCGTTCGCCCGGGGCCAGGACACCGGCTACGCCAGCTGGCGCTCGATCGAGTGGGAACACTGGCCGTCGGTGGCGCCGACGCCGTTCCTGACCTCCCACCACCACTATCGGAAGCTGATTCGCCAGCTGATCGCCAGCGGAGTGATGCTCGACGAGGGGATGCTCTACTGGTACGCCCGACTGTCGGCCAAGTACCCGACGGTGGAGCTGCGCATCGGTGACGTCTGCCCGACCGTGGACGACGCCGTCCTGGTGGCCGCCCTGGTCCGCGGGCTGGTGGCGACCGCCCTGGACGACGTCGCCGCCGGCCGGCCGCCGCTGCCCGTCGACCACCACCTGCTGGTCGGCGCGCACTGGCGGGCCGCCCACGACGGGTTGGAGGGCGCGGCGGTCGACCTGACCAGCGGCGAGCTGCGGCCGGCCTGGGACCTGCTGGACCAGCTCGTCGGGCGGCTCGGGCCGGCCCTGGACGCGCACGGCGACCTCGCCGAGGTGACCGGCCTGCTCGACGGGCTGCGCCGGAGCGGCAGCGGCGCGGCGCGCCAGCGTTCCGTGTACGCGCGCACCGGTCGGCTGGAGGATGTGGTGATGGACGTGGCCCGACAGACCCGGGGCGGGAACCCGGCATGACGAAGGGGTGGTGCCGTGGCGGAACGGTTGATCGTCGTCGGCGGGGACGCCGCCGGAATGGCGGCCGCCTCGCAGGCTCGCCGTCGCCGTAGCCGCGACGACCTGGAGATCATCGCGTTCGAGCGGGGGCACTTCACCTCGTACTCGGCCTGCGGGATCCCGTACTGGATCAGCGGGCTGGTGACCGACCGGGAGCAGTTGGTGGCCCGGTCGCCGAAGACGCACCGGGAGGAGTTCGGCATCGAGGTGCGGCTGCGGCACGACGTGGTCGCGATCGACCTGGTCCACCGCGAGGTGGTCGCCCGGGACCTGGACGGCGGCGGCGAGGTCCGCGAGCCGTTCGACACCCTGATGTACGCCGCCGGAGCGGTGCCGAAGAAGCCGGACTGGGCCGGCGCCGACGCCGCCGGGGTGTTCGGGGTGCAGACCCTCGACGACGGCTCGGCGCTGCGCGCGTGGCTGGACGCCGACCCACAGCCCCGCTGCGCGGTCGTGGTCGGTGGTGGCTACATCGGCGTCGAGATGGCCGAGGCGCTGGTCCGTCGCGGGCTGTCGGTCACCCTGGTCGAGCGCGGTGAGCAGCCGATGTCCACCGTCGATCCGGACATGGCCCGGTTGGTCACCGAGGCGATGCGCGCGCTGGGCGTCACCATCCGCACCGGCGTGCGGGTCACCGGCGTGTCCCAGCGCGACGGCCGGGTGTCCGAGGTGGTCACCGACGACGGGCCGATCCAGGCCGACGTGGTGGTCCTCGGCCTCGGCGTACGCCCCAACACCGGGCTCGCCGAGGCGGCCGGCCTGCCGCTCGGACCGACCGGCGGCATCCGGGTGGACCGCCGGATGCGGGTCACCGGGGTGCCCGGGGTGTGGGCCGGCGGAGACTGCGTGGAGACCCTGCACCGGGTCAGCGGGCTGCCCGTGCACGTGCCACTCGGCACCCACGCCAACAAGCAGGGTCGCGTCGCCGGGATCAACATCGGCGGCGGGTACGCCACCTTCGCCGGGGTGATCGGCACCGCCGTGACCAAGGTCTGCGACCTGGAGGTGGGGCGGACCGGGCTGCGCGAGCGCGAGGCCCAGGCGGCCGGCTTCGAGTTCGTCTCGGTGATCGCCGAGTCGACCAACCGCGCCGGCTACTACCCCGGCGCCCGGCCGATGACGGTCAAGCTGATCGCCGAGCGCCCCAGCGGGCGGCTGCTCGGCGCCCAGATCGTCGGCTGGTCCGAGGCGGCGAAGCGGATCGACACGCTGGCCGTGGCGCTGTGGAACAAGATGACGGTGGACGACATGACCGCGCTCGACCTCGCCTACGCCCCGCCGTATGCCCCGGTCTGGGATCCGGTGCTGGTCGCGGCCCGCAAGGCCGTCGACGCCCTGGCCCGCTGACACTTCCGGGCCGGTTTCTGTCGGGGGCGGGGGTTAGCGTGTGCACGCCGCCCGGTCAGGGCCGGCCACCCACCCCTCGGAGGAACCCATGTCGCCGGAGACGACCTACCTCGAACTGTCCGAAGTGGACGGTGCAGCGCACAAGTTCTACGAGGTGGTGGTCGACGACACCACGATGACCGTGCGCTACGGCCGGATCGGCGACCGGGGCCAGGTGAAGACCTCCGGCTTCACCGACAACACGCGGGCGCGGGCCGCCGCCGCGAGGAAGATCGGCGAGAAGATCCGCAAGGGGTACGCTCCGGCGGTGCCCGGCGCCCGCCCGAAGCGCGCGGTCTCCCGGCGGCAGATCGTCAGCACCCGCTCGACCGCCCGCACCGCCCCGGTGCTCTGGCGGTACGACTCCGGCGCTCCCGCGTTCGGCATCTTCGTCGACGGCCGCACCTGCACGGTGGGCAACGAGCACGGCGTGATCACCACGCTCGACCACGACGCCCGGGTGCTGGATCAGGTCCGCCTGCCCGACGGGGTGAAGTGCATCGTGGCCGACGACGCCTGGGTCTACGCCGGCTGCGACGACGGCAACGTCTACGACCTCTCCGGCAAGATCCCCCGGGTGGCGTACGCGATCGCCCCCGACATCGACATCTACTGGCTGGACATCCACGACGGCGTGCTGGGCGTCTCCGACGCCGACGGCGGGATCGCCGCCATCGACCACGAGGACGAGTTCCTCTGGCGCCGGGCCGGGCGCGGCCGGTCGGCCTGGATGGTGCGCTGCGACACCGACGCGGTCTACCACGGCGACTCGACCGGGGTGAGCGGCTACGACTGGCGCACCGGGCGGGAGCTGTGGCACACGCGGACCGGTTCGGTGCTCTTCGGTTGGCAGGAACGCGACGCCGTGTTCGCCGGCACCGCGACCCGCGAGGTGGTGCGCCTCGGCAAGGACGGCCGCACCGCCTCCCGGACGTACCGCGCCGACGCGCCGGTCTTCTCCTGCGCCACCGCCTCCGACGGCCGGTACGTCTTCGCCGGTGACAGCCAGTCCTCGATCTACTGCTTCGCCGCCGACGGCACCCGGCTGTGGAAGCTCGGCACCGGCTGCGGCTCGGCGTACTCCATGCAGTATCACGACCAGCGCCTCTACGTGGTGACCACCAGCGGCCACCTGGCCTGCATCGACGCCAGCGAGCCGGCGATCCGGGCGGCCGAGGCGGGCAGCGTGCCCGAGGTGGTCGACGTCAAGGCCCCGGCCCGGCTGCCGGAGCCCGCGGCCGTCACCCAGGTCGAGGTGGTGAGCGACGCGGGCGGCGGCGTGGTCGTGGAGTGCGTCGAGCACGGCGGCCGGCTGCGGGTGCACGTGCTCTCCACCGGCTACCACCGGGACTGGTCCGTGCAGTTCCCCAAGGGCATCCGCGAGCCCGGGGCACGCTACCTGGTCACCGAGATCCGCGAGTCCGGCCGAGGCGGCTTCTACCGCGCGTACGGCGACATCCGCCGGCTGCGCTGATCCCCGTGCCGTCCGATCGGGGTCGACCGCCAGCAGGCCGGTGGCGGCGCCGGATCTCCGTTGTGGCGGCGGGTCGGGCTCGGCCACCATGAGCCGGTGACCGGCGAGCTGCGGATCCCCGAGGAACTGACCTGGCTGCGTGGCATGGCGGGCGGCCCGCAGTGGTTGGCCGAGCTACCGGATCGCGTGGCGACGTGCGCCCAACGCTGGTCGCTGTGCGTCGGGCCACCCTTCGGGTACGGCATGACCTCACTGGTGGTGCCGGCCGACCTGCTGGACGGCACCCGGGCGGTGCTCAAGGTGCAGTTCCCCGACCCGGAGAGCGAGCACGAGGCGACCGCCCTGCGGTGCTGGGACGGCGACGGCGCCGTCCGGCTGCTCGCCCACGACCCCGACCTCCGGGCGCTGCTGGTGGAACGCTGCGACCCCGGTACGCCGCTGCGCACGCTACCCCTGGACGACGCGCTCGACGTGGTGGTGGCACTGCTCCCCCGCCTCTGGACACCTCCCGGCCCGGCCGCTGGCGGGGTGGAGCGGGCGATCGGGTGGCCGTTCACGTCGTTGGCCGAGGAGGTGGCGGGCTGGACGGTCCGGCTGCCGGTCGCGTGGGAGCGGGCCGGCCGTCCGTTCGAGCGGCGACTGGTCGACGCGGCACTCGACCTGCTCACCGGGCTGGCCGGCAGCCAGGGCGAGCAGGTGCTGGTCAACCAGGACCTGCACGCCGCCAACGTGCTGCGCGCCGAACGCGAGCCGTGGCTGGTGATCGACCCTAAGCCGCTGGTCGGCGAGCGGGAGTTCTCGGTGGTGCCGATGGTGCGCGGCACCGAGCTGGGCCACTCTCCGGCGGCGGTCCGCCGCCGGCTGGATCGCCTCAGCGGCGAGCTGGGACTGGACCGCGACCGGGTACGCGGCTGGACGATCGGTCAGACGATGGCCTGGAGCATCGCCCCTGACCACGTCTACACCAGCCACCTCGACGTAGTCCGCTGGCTGCTCGATTGAGGTGTTAGCCGAAGTCCCCTGCTATCCAGGCCCCTGCTTACACCTGGCAGGTGGGGCACCAGTAGAGGTTGCGGGCGGTGATGGTGCCTCGGGCGATCGGGGTGGCGCAGACGTGGCACGGCTGGCCGGGGCGGCGGTAGACGTACACCTCGCCCCCATGCCGGTCGACGCGGGCCGGACGGCCCATCGCCGCCGGCAGGTGCGCGGCGCGGACGGTGTCGATCCGGCCGGTGGCCACGGCGAGCGTCATCAGCTCGACCAGGTCGGCCCAGAGCACCTCCCAGCCGGCCCGGGTCAGCGCCCGGCCGGGCAGGATCGGCGACAGCCCGGCGCGGAACAGGGCTTCGGTCACGAAGATCAAACCCGTGCCGGCCACCACCGACTGGTCGAGCAGCAACGCCGCCAGCGCCGTCGAGCTGCGGGAGATCCGGGCGTACGCCCGCTCCGGGTCGGCGTCGGCGCGCAGCGGGTCGGGGCCGAGGCGGGCGCGCAACGCCGCCACCTCGGGCGGGGTGAGCAGTTCGCAGGCGGTCGGCCCGCGCAGGTCGAGCCAGCGCCGGTCGTCCGACGGCTCGGTGGGTCTGCCGCCATGCTCCGACGTGGGACCGTCGCTGGTCAGCCGCAGCCGGATCTGCCCCACCGGCTCCGGGGGCTCGCCGTGGCCGTCGGCGAACTTCCCGTACAGGCCGAGGTGGACATGCAGGATCAGCTCACCCGAGTAATGGTGCAGCAGGTGCTTGCCGTACGCCTCGGTGGTTTCCAGCACGGTGCCGGAGAGGCGGGCGGCGCCTTCGGTGAAGCGGCCCTGCGGGCTGGCGGCGAGCACCTTGCCCCCGGCGAACAGCTCCGCGTGCCGGGCCGCCAGGCGGTGGATGGTGTGTCCCTCTGGCACGGGCACCAAGGGTAGCCATCGGGTGCGGCGGGAAGGAGGGGGCCCCGACGCCGACCGGTGCCCGGCTCACTCAGCGCAGGCCGCGCCGCACCTCGCCCACGAACGCCGCCCAGCCGGCCGGGGTGACGGTGAGCACCGGGCCGCGCGGGTCCTTGCTGTCGCGGACGGCCACCACGCCGGGCAGATTGGCGGCCACCTCGACGCAGTCGCCGCCGCTCCCGCCGCTGCGGGTGCTCTTGCGCCAGACGGCACCGGCAAGATCAGACATGATGCTCCTCGATGATCGTCTGGATCAGTTTCTCCGATTCTGCCTCACTCAGGGCGAGCGCTTCCAGGTCGTTCCAGACGTGCTCGTAGGCGGCGACCTCGGCCGGTCGGTCGAGGTAGAGCGCGCCGGTGATGTTCTCCAGGTAGACGGTGGTCGGCTCGGTCGACGCCCGGCCGAACGCCTGCGGGAAGCCCAGCAGCACGAAGGTGCCGGTCTCGCTGGCCAGCGGCGGGCCGGCGGCCAGCGGCAGCACCCGCAGGGAGACGTTCGGCAGCGCGGCCACGTCGAGCAGGTGCCGCAACTGCTCGGCCATCGCCCGCCGGTCGGGAATGGTGCGGCGCAGCACGGCCTCGCTGAGCACCACCCTGAGGGTGGGTGCGCTGGGCAGCCGGCGGACGAGGATGTTCTGCCGTTGCAGGCGCACCGCCACCAGCTTCTCCCGCTCCTCACCGGTCATGGTCGGGTTCTTGCGGCAGAACAGCTCGGTGGCGTACTCGCGGGTCTGGAGCAGGCCCGGGATCAACTCGGAGTCGTATCGACGAATCAGGGAGGCAGACGATTCCAGGCCGACATAGAGCGAGAACCACGAAGGAACCACATCACCGTACGAGTGCCACCAGCCCTTTGCCCGAGTCTCTTTCGCGAGCCCGGCGACGATCTCCTTCATGTCCCCCGGAACCCGGTAAAGATCGCACATGACGCGGGCGTCGACCACCCGGACCGGCACCAGCCCCTTCTCGATACGCCAGACCTTCTGCCGCGAGCAGTCCAGCGCCTCCGCCGCCGCGTCGAGCGTGACCGAGGCGTCCTCACGTAGCTGCGTGAGCAGCCGCCCGAGCTGACGTCGCGGCACGGTCGAACCGCTTGTTTCATCCGTCATGCAACATCACCGCACTCCTCCTGCAACATCGGGCAACTCCTCCCGCGCAGATTCCTCGTGCATTCATCGCGCGCTATTTCGGGATAAGGGTATTGAGGTGCGGCTGCATTGCGCAAGGTGTCCGGACCACCGCATGCTGTGAACTGTCTTCCCCGGGCGGAATGGGTCGGAAATGGCGTCCCTGTGGCCGCCGGAATTCCGACCGGATGGTTCCGTTCCGTGAAAGAGGATTCCCATGCAGGCAATGGAACGAGGCCCCGAAGCCGCACCATCGTCCTCCCCGCCGGCAGGCCGGTCACCCGAGCGACGCCATCGCCCTCTCCCCCGGCAGGCCAGTCGATGGAGCGAGGCCCCGAAGCGGCACCATCGTCCTCTGCGCCGGCAGGCCGGTCACCCGAGGCGTCGCCGAACCGGGGCGGGGCGGTGACCGCGCACGGGCCGGTGCTGCCCACCTGGAACTGTGCCGGATGTGGCCGGCCCTGGCCCTGCGCCCGACGCCGGATCGAGCTGCGCGCCGAGTACGACCAGGCACCCGTGTCCCTGGCGCTCTACATGGGATCCTGCCTCGTCTCCGCCAGCCAGGACCTGGGCTGGTCCACCGCCGGCACCCTGCACCGCCGATTCCTGGGCTGGCTGCGGTGAGCCAACTCGGCGCCGGCGACCTGCTGCGCCTGGGCCAGGCCGCCAGCGTGCAGTTCCGCCGGCCGATCCTGTTCCGGTTGATCCGCGAGCTGGACTGGACCACCTACGACGGCTGGGTCTGGCTCGACGGATACCAACTCGACAGCCAGGGCCAAGCGGTCGCCCGCCGGTCACTGTTCGTCCAGCGCGCAGGCATCACGCTGGTACGCGCCGCACCCCGCCCCCTTCCCTACCGCCCACCACAACTCACCCCCACCCGA
The DNA here is from genome assembly GCF_029626175.1 of Micromonospora sp. WMMD1082. Classification (NCBI taxonomy): domain Bacteria; kingdom Bacillati; phylum Actinomycetota; class Actinomycetes; order Micromonosporales; family Micromonosporaceae; genus Micromonospora; species Micromonospora sp. WMMD1082. The sequence goes on from NZ_JARUBM010000002.1 coordinate 1,616,037, forward strand.
CGGCAAGGCGCCACCCAGCGGCAAGGCGCCATCCAGCGGTAAGGCCCCGCCCAGCGGTAAGGCGCCGACTGGCGGTTGAAGGTCCGTCGGATGGACGAGAACGAGGTGATGGCCCGACAGCCCGCCCGAACCACCGGCACGGCCGACACACGCCGGCTACCCCTCCCCCACACCCCGGGCTCCCTCACCCACACCCCGACCGCGCTGACTCCCTCGGCCGCACGCCCTGGCCCCTCCCCGACGCCCGGCCGGGCTGACCCCTCAGCCGCACACCCCGACCCCTCACCCACCCCTGCCCAGGCTGGCCCCCCAGCCACGCACCCGGCCCCTCACCCACCCCCGCCCGGACTGGCCCCTCAGCCACACGCCCGCCCCCGCCCGGGCTGGCCCCTCAGCCCGGCTGCCCCTCTCGGCCGCACACCCCGATCCCTTGCCCACTCCGGCCGCGCTGACCCCTCGGCCACACGCCCCGACCGTGCTGACCCCCTCGGGCGCGCGTTCATGATCCCCGCAACTTCCCTGTTGTTGCTGCCTCAGCACGAGGTTGAGGCAGCAACAACAGGGAAGTTGTGCGGATCTCCGCGTCGGCGGGTACGCGGATCCCGCCACGCCCTCACGCCCTCACGCCCTCACGCCCTCACGCCCTCACGCCCTCACGCCGATCTTGCAGTTTGGGTCGGCGAAAGGTTCTCTTCTTCCGCTTTGCGGCGACAGAAAGTGCAAGATCGCGGAGGAGGGCGGGCGGGGGTGGGGTGTCAGACGAGTGGGGGGTGGGTACCTCGCCGGTACTGAGGCGTGGGGCCGGCACGGGAGTGGTCAAGCATCCACGCACGACCAGGAGGTGACGCTATGAGATTTCCTTCGCTGTCGCGCCGGGAACAGCCCGCGTCGACGGCCGACGACACCGACCGGGACGGCACGGTCGCCACCGACACCCGTATCCCCGAGGGGTCCACAGTAGAGGAACGTGCCGACGACGACGCCGCCACGCAGCGCGGCGGGGCGGCGACGACCGGCGCCACGGCCACCCGACGCCCCGCCAACGAGCGGACCGCCAGCGGCCGAGTGGCCACCGAGCGCCCCGCCAACGAGCGCCCGGCAGCCGAGCAGGCTGAGACCGAGCGCACCGATATCGAGCGTGCCGCCGCCGAGCGGGCTGCCACCGAGCGTGCCACCGACCGGACCACCACAGAGCGCGCCGCCACCGACCAGGCCGCCGCCGAGCGCGCCGCCGCTCGGGCTGCCGTCGCGCCCGGCCCGCGCCCGACGCGCGACCGCGACCGCATCACCGACCGCGACCCGGAAGCCGACCGCGACCCGGACGTTGACCGGGACACAACCGTCACCGACCGGCACCGCACGGATCGGGACCACACCGACCGGGACCGCACGGATCGGGACCACACGGATCCGGACCGCACTGACCGGGACGCCACCCTCGACCGGGACCGGGTGCCGGCTCCGGACGAGACCCGCGCGCCGGTCGGGCCGCGGCCCCGGGCCAGCATGTTGGCCACCCTCGGCCTGATCGTCGGCGTCGCCGGCGTGCTGTTTGTGCTCACAGGGATCCTCGCCGGGTACGGCATCGGGGTGGGCGCGGCCGGGGCGGTGCTCGCCGTACTCGGACTGATCGCCACCCGGCGCCGGCACATCGCCGGCAAGTCCGACGCGCTGCTGGGCATCGCCTTCGGTCTCGGCGCGGTGGTCCTCGGCGTACTGGCGATGACCGGGCAGTACGACTGGCCGAGCACCGACGGCGACCTGGTGGCCCGCTTCCGCGAGTGGCTCGACTCACAGTTTGTCGATCGCCTGTAGCGGGCACTGTCCGGCCCGCCGGTGGTGCATCGGCGCCCGGCCGGTGAGCGACCGGCCGTAGCCCGACCAGTTCTGGTGGTTCACCAGCCGGGCGCATTTCGTCAGGGGCGGCGGTCCGCCGCCCCTGACGCATGTCCCACTACCCGCCACCCATCGACCCTGCCCGACAGCCGACCTGGCCACAATGACCGGGAAGCGCTCGTCGGTGCCGAAGGGAACGTGGCGTCATGGACAGACTGACCAAGGGCGAGCTTTTTGCCCTTCTCCGAGTCGTGATGTCGGCTCAGGCCGAGGTGATGCTCGGCCGCCTCAACGCTCAGCCAGTGCGTCACTTGGCTGAGGCGTTCGACGCTTTCGGTGAGTTGGCCGGCATCGAATCGTATGACGCTCGCGTGATTCAGGGCCTTGAGCGGCTGAATCACCGATTGCGATTGCAGTTGGGCGAGATGGTAGGAGCCGAGGAGGCTCAGCCACTCCAGTGACTGGGCCTCCCTGGGCACGTCTCAGCCGCAAGACCCAGGGCGAGATGCAACGAATCATCGTCAGCACGGCGCTAGACGCAACGATCAGCCGGTATATGCAAGGCTTCGCGGTGGATCCTGCTCCTTCGGCCCGCATAACGTTGGGCTACGGCGCCAGCCCGTGGGCCGTCGGTGGCCGGGCGCGCCCGAACCTGGGAGCAGGACAATGACGATGGACGCCACCCGCCAGCGCTTCCTGATGTGCCGGCCGACGTACTTCGCCGTCGACTACGCGATCAATCCGTGGATGGACCCGACCGCTCCGGTCGACGCCGACCTCGCCGTCCGGCAGTGGGAGGGGCTGCGCCAGGTCTACCTGGACCTGGGCCACACCGTCGAGGAGATCGCCCCGCTGCCGGGCCTGCCCGACATGGTCTTCGCCGCGAACGGCGGCACCGTGATCGACGGCCGGGCGATGGCCGTGCAGTTCCGGGATCCGCAGCGCGCCGACGAGGCGCCCGCCTACCGCGCCTGGTTCGAGACGGCCGGCTTCGAGATGTACGACCCGAAGCACGTCAACGAGGGCGAGGGCGACATCCTGCTCGCCGGTGACCACCTGCTCGCCGGGACCGGCTTCCGCACCGCACATGCCTCGCACGCCCAGCTCCAGGAGGTCTTCGGCTACCCGGTGATCACCATGCAGCTGGTCGATCCGCGCTTCTACCACCTGGACACCGCGCTGACCGTGCTCGACGAGCGGACCGTGGCGTACCTGCCGGAGGCGTTCTCGCCCGGCAGCCAGGCCGTGCTGCGCCGGCTCTTCCCCGACGCGGTGCACGCCACCATGGCCGACGCCGAGGTGCTCGGCCTCAACGCGGTCAGCGACGGGCGGCACGTGGTGCTGCCCGCGCAGGCCACCGGCCTGGCCGCCACGCTGCGCGACCGGGGCTACGAGACCATCGGTGTCGACCTGTCCGAGCTGCGCAAGGCCGGCGGTGGCCCGAAGTGCTGCACGTTGCGACTCCGTCAGGGAAAGGCAAGCCAGTGATCGAGGACATGCTGCGGACTCCCGCTGCGGTGCAGGACGCGGAGCGCCACACCGCGCACAACTACCACCCGCTGCCGGTGGTGATCTCCTCCGCCGAGGGCGCCTGGGTGACCGACGTGGACGGCCGGCGCTACCTCGACTGTCTCGCGGGCTACTCGGCGCTGAACTTCGGCCACCGGCACCCGACGCTGATCGCCGCCGCGCACGCCCAGCTGGACAGGTTGACGTTGACCAGCCGGGCGTTCATCCACGACCAGTTCGCCGACTTCTGCCGGGAACTGGCGGCGCTCTGCGGCAAGGACCTGGTGCTGCCGATGAACACCGGCGCCGAGGCCGTGGAGACCGGCATCAAGGTGGCCCGCAAGTGGGGCTACCAGGTCAAGGGGGTGCCGGCCGGGCAGGCCAACATCGTGGTCGCGGAGGGCAACTTCCACGGGCGTACGACCACCATCGTCAGCTTCTCCACCGACGAGGACGCGCGGGCCGACTTCGGGCCGTACACGCCGGGCTTCCGGATCGTCCCGTACGGCGACCTGGCCGCGCTGACCGCCGCGATCGACGAGCACACCGTCGCGGTGCTGCTGGAGCCGATCCAGGGCGAGCAGGGCGTGGTGGTGCCGCCGGAGGGCTACCTGCCCGGCGTACGGCAGCTCTGCACCGAGCGCAACGTGCTCTTCATCGCCGACGAGATCCAGTCCGGCCTGGGCCGTACCGGCACCACCTTCGCCTGCGAGCTGGACGGCGTCGTGCCGGACATGTACCTGCTGGGCAAGGCGCTCGGCGGTGGCATCGTGCCGGTCTCCGCGGTGGCCGCCGACGCCGATGTGCTCGGCGTGCTCAAGCCGGGCCAGCACGGCTCCACCTTCGGCGGCAACCCCCTCGCCTGCGCGGTGGCGACCGAGGTGGTCCGGCTGCTGGCGACCGGCGAGTTCCAGCGCCGCTCGGCCGAGCTGGGCGAGCGGCTGCACGCCGGCCTCCGCGCGCTGCTCGGCAAGGGCCTGGTCGCCGTACGCGGCCGAGGGCTCTGGGTCGGCCTGGACATCGACCCGGCACTGATGAGCGGCCGGGAGGCCTGCGAACGGCTGATGGAGCGGGGTGTGCTGGCCAAGGACACGCACGGCTCGACCATCCGCCTCGCCCCGCCGCTGGTGATCACCGAAGCGGAGATCGACCACGCGGTGGCGCAGGTGGCCGCCGTGCTGGCCGGCTGAGCAGTCGTACCGCCTCGGCGGGCGTCGGGACCACGGCCCCGGCGCCCGCCGTCGTGCGGGGGACCTCAGCGCGGCAGGCGCATCGCCATGGTCGGCGCCTCGGCCATCACCGAGTCCGGGTTGTACGGCGCGCCCGCCGGGAACTCGCTCGGGCGGCCGACCTGGACCCCCGGGTACAGCTCCACCATGTCACCGGTACCGAGCACCCGGGACTGCTGCGGGGCCAACGAGATGCGGTCGGACTCCGCCATCGAGCCGCCCGGACGCACGCCCGAGCCGTTGGTGCTGACGTCGGTGGCGACGACATCGCCGCCCCGCAGCTCCAACCGCAGGTGGCTGCGGCTGATCCACCGCCGGGCCTCGTCGTTGAGCCACTGGCCGAGCATGATCCCACCGGAGCCGTCCGGTGCCCGACCGATCATCGCCGGCTGCTCCTCGGTGAGGACGAAGCGACGGCGGATCAGGCCACCGACGCGTACCGCGAGGACCTCGCTGCGGGGCCGGGGCCCGGCGTCGCGCAGTCGGGCGCCGTGCCGGGGGCAGGTCGGCACGCCCTTGCGCAGCGCCGGTGGCGGCTGACCCGTCGGCTCGCGGTCCACCCGGGCCAGGTCGGCGAAGGCGCCGCCGCCCCCGGCACCGCCGAAGAGGGTGCAGCCCGACTCCGGGCACCGCCACTCCCGGGCGAGCAGCTTGGCGCCGGCCGGCGACGGCGGCCCGGCCACCGGGGTGTGGCCACCGCCGACGTGGGCGATGAAGACGGGACCGCCGGCACCCGGCACCGGGGCGAGGACCCGGCCCGGCTGCTCCACCAGCCAGGGGAACCGCCCGCGCAGGCCGTCGAAGCGGACCCGGCTGAGCACCGGCAGGCCGAGCAGGTCGGCCACCTCCAGCATCCGGTCACCCGGGTTGTCGAGCACCTCGACCAGGCCGTCGTCGGCCCAGCGGCGGACCACCATCCGCTCGTTGGAGGTGAGGTCGGCGTCGGAGAGCATCCCCCGGTGCACCACCGCGTAGACCGGGACGCTGTCCTCCTCCAGGCTGCGGGCCAGCGCGTCGATGACCATGCCGAGGCGCAGCGAGCTGGCCGGACGCCCGCCGTCGAGATCCTGGTAGCGGATGACCTCGGCCAGGTCGAGCACCGCACGGGCCAGCTGCGGGTCGGTGCAGACGCGCCCCTCGATGGCGTCCAGCACCTTGCTGATCTCGAACCTCATCGCGCACTCTCCACGATCTCGTCGATCCGCCGGGCCAGCTCCACATCACGCACCGTGACACCGCCGGCCGAGTGGGTCACGCAGCAGAAGGTCACCGTCCGCCACCGGATGTCGATGTCGGGGTGATGGTCCAGCTCCTCGGCCGTCACGGCGACCCGGTCGACCACCGCGATGGCGTCCGGAAAACTCGCCAGCTCCACGGTGCGGGTGATCCCGGCGGGGTCTCCCGACCAGCCCGCCAGCCCACCCAACTCCTCTCGCACCGCCCCGGCGGTGAGCACGTCTGCCATGCCCAGACCCTAACCTGTCCCCCCGCCGGCCACCGCTGGGCGATCTTGGTACGGAACCACCCTGCACGGGGCGGTTTCGTACCAAGATCCAGCAGGATCGGTCTTCAGGTCATGCGGCTTACGGTGGAGCGGAGGCGGTGGAGGTCGCGGCGGCGGCGTTCGTAGGTGGCCGCCAGGCCGATCAGGGTCAACCCGGCGGCGGCCAGGTAGGCCCACCGGGGCAGCAGATCCCAGCTCCGCACCAGCTCGTGCAGGGCGAGCAGGGTCAGGGTGACCCCGCCGAGCACCACCGGCGCCTGCCAGCGCCGGACCGCACCGAGCAGCGTCGCGGCGAGCGCGGCCGCGCCGAGCAGCAACCGCCGCCACGGCTGCGGGTCGGGGCCGAACAGCACGGCGGCCAGGCTGGGCAGCAGCACGGCCGCCAGGCCGGGGCCGAGCGCCAGCCAGCTGGTCAACCCCGGCCGGGTACGCAACGCCACCAACCCCGCCGCGAGCGCCACCGCCGCCAGCGGCAGGGTGTACGCCTCCAGCACCGCCACCCCACCGGAGACCAGCAGCAGCCAGACCGCAAGCAGTTCACTGCCACCGGCGATGCCGGCGAAGACCCACCGCCGACCGGTCGACTCGCCGCGACGCAGCAGCCGCATCCCGACCGCTGCGCCCCAGAGCACGCAGACCGTCGCGGCGTGCCGGGGTGCACCGACGGTGAGCAGCAGCGCGAGCAGCGCCACCGCCTGCGCGGCAGCATCCAGCGCCCGACGCACCGCCGAGGCCGGCAGTGTCGCGGCGAGCGTGAGGGCGACGGCCGCCACGCCGAGCACGGCGAACGCCGCCATCCGCAACGGCAGCCCGCCGGCCAGCGGGGCGGCGACCGCGAACCCGGTCGCCGCCACGACCGCGACCAGCCAACCGGCCAGGCGTACGAACCGATGGCGTGCGGCCACCCCGGCGACGGTCGCGGCCACCACCAGCAGGCCCAGCCCGGCCAGGGTGCCGGCCCGGGTGGCCTGGAGGTTGAGCAGCCCGGCAACGGCCAACACCGACCCGACCGGCACGGCGGCACCGACGAACGCCGTACCCGAGGTCAACAGTGCGCCGGCCAGCAGCAGGGCCACGCCGCCGAGCAGCGCCGACGCCGGCACCACCGGCCAGGGCGCGGCCGCGGCGACCAGCAGCACCGGACCGGCGGCTCCCACGAACGGCAGCACCGCCGCCACCACCCGCCACCCGCCGGCCCGCCACCAGCGATCCCGGCCGGCGGAGTCGCCGAGTGGGCTCGGCGCGGTGCCCGCGGACCGGGCGACGGGCCAGGCGGCCAGCGCCGCCGCCAGCGCCAACGTCGCCAGTGCCACGCCGACCGGCAGCGCGCCCGGTAGTGGTGGTGCCGCCGGGGCACCGGACCACGGGGCGGCCGGCGGACCGTACGGCGTCATCAGGGCCGTCACGACCACCGGGACGGCCGCCAGCACCGCCACGCCGGCCAGGCCCAGCCCGGCCACCGGCAACGCCGCCGACGGTCGGGCCCGGAACCCGGCCAGCGCGGTCAGCAGCGCCGCCACCGCCGCGTAGACGGTCACCGGCTCGGCGGCCGGTACGGCCAGCGGCGCCAGACCGGTCACCACGGCGGCCACGGCGAGCCCGGTCGAGGCGTACCCGGTCAGGTCGGGCCAGTGTCGACGCAGCGCGAGCAGCGCGACGGCCGGTAGTGCGACGGCGGCCAGCGCGGCGCGGGCCTGCCACCACGGCGGTGCACCGGCGCCGATCAGCGCGATCGCCGCCCCCGCCGGCACCACGAGCACCGCCGCGACCAGTCCGCCGCCGGCCACCCCGCGCTGCACCGGCCCGCCATGCCGGCCGGCCACCGCCACCGTGAGGCCGGCGGCCAGGATCACCGCGCAGCCCGCGCCGGCGCCGGCCGGGCCGGCCAGCCCGACCAGCAGCCCGTGCCCGAGCAGCGCGGCACCGGACAGCGCCGCGATCAGCGCCGTCGACCCCCGTACCGCCGGGCGGGCCACTGCTGCGGCCAGCAGCACCGACCCCACCGCCAGGTCGACGGCGACCACGGCCGGCCACGGCGCGGCCCAGGCCGCCGGCACGGCGAGCGCGGTGGCGGCCAGGCCGGCCGCCGCGACCGCCGGCCGGGTGGCCCGAGGCAGCAGCCAGGCCACCGCCGCAGCGGTCAGCGCCGCCGCCACCGGCAGTTGCCACCCCCAGGCGAACACCGGCCCCGCGTCGGCACCGCGCCACGGCGGCAACGACCGGCCCACGGCGGCACCGGCCAGCAGCAGCCCCGCCAGCGCCGTCAGCGACCCCCCGCCGCCGGCCACCAGCAACGCCCCGACTCGCGGCCCGCCCCGCCAATCGGGCGGAAGCAACCGCACCGCACCGGCCAGCGCCACCGCCACCAGCGCCGCCACCAGCAGCCACACCGAGGCGCGCAGCTCCACCGCCGGCCGGATCACCGCAGCGGCCAGCACCGGTACCACCGCTCCGGCCGCCACCGCCCGCGCCGGCCCCCCGCCGGCCAGCAGCGCCGCGCCGAGCACGGTCAGCGCCACCAGCAGCATCGGCGCACCGGCCAGCAGCGGCACGCCGCCCGCCCGACCGACCAGCAGCGGCACCAGCGCGCAGCCCGCGGCGAGCAGCAGCGCACCGGCGAAGCCGACCCAGGCCACCGCCTGGCCGGCGAGCCGCACCGCCGGAGTCGTCGCGGCCCCCTCGCCCGCGACATCCCCGCGACCGCGCCGCAGCGCGGCCACCACCGCCAGGTCGACCAGCGCCACACCGACGAAGACGACCGCCCAACCGGCCGGCTCCGGCCGGGCCTCGGCGGCGAGCAGCGGCAGCACCGGCTGCCCGGCGAGCAGCGCGGCGAACCACGGCACGGCCAGCCGGCTGAGCCGGGCGTAACCGACCGCGACCGCCGCGCCGACCGCCGCGACCAGCCCGGCGTACCGGCTGCCCGGCCAGGCGGTCACCCCGAACAGGTCCACGGCCCAGGCCGCGTACCCGTCGAGCAGCACCAGCAGCAGCCCGACGGCGGCGAAGGTCTCGGCGGTGCCGCGCAGCCCACGCCACCGCGCGACGAGCGGCACGGCCAGCAGCAGCGCGGTGAACGCGAGCAGGATCAGCGCCCGGCCGGCCACCCCGACCGACGCCCAGGCCACCGCCGTGAAGACCGTGGCCGCCGTGCCCAGCAGCAGCCCGCCGAGGACGAAGAGCAGACCCTGCACGGTACGGGTCGAGGTCTCCGCCCCGCCCGGAGCGGCCGGCACCGGCTCGACCGGTTGCCATCCGGAAACGGCCACCGGTGCGGCCAACGGCCCGGCCACCGGTGCGGCCGATTGCCCAGCCACCGGTGCAACCGACTGCCCGGCCGCAGCGAGGGCCGGTGCCCCCGGCCCTCCGGCGACGGCCGGTGCCGGGAACTCCGCCCGGACGGACGCGGCCAGCTCGCCCCGCCGCCGACGGAGCACCGCCAGCCGCCCGGCCAACCCCTCGTACGCCGCTCGGGCCCGCTCCACCTCGCCGCCCAGCGTGACGATCTCCCGGTCGAGCCGGATCACCTCCGCCGCGCCCGGATGCGGCGGGCGCCCGCAGCCGGTGCAGCCGGAGCCGAGATTCGCCGGCGCACCGCAGGCCGGGCAGGGGTAGGCGTTGTCCACGCGATCATCCTCGACGGTCGCGCACCGCCGGCACCAGAGTGCGCGTACTCAGGGTCGGGTGTGCTCGAAGACCCAGGCGGCGTACCCGGGATGGCCGCAGTCCACCCGGCTGACCAGGATCTCCGGCACCTCGTACGGATGGCTGGCACGCAGCTGATCCAGCAGCGCGTCGACCCGGTCCGGCGCGGTCTTGAACTGCACCGACCACTCGGTGCTGGTCTCCACCCCCGACCGCCACCAGTACGTGCTCTCCACCTGGCCGCCCACCTGAGCGCAGGCCGCGAGCCGCCCGGCCACCGCGGCGGCGGCCAGCAGATCGGCGACCGAACGCGCGTCGACCACCGTCGTCACCACGCTGATCTGCTCCACGTGCGCACCCTACGTGGCGTCGTCGTGATTGGTCGCGATCCACCCGTCTATCCGACTCCACCAGTCGTAGAGCCAGTCGACGCGCTGCTGCCGGTCGGCCGGGATCTCCTCCGGCGGCACAGACCAGAAACGCATCACGAGGCGCTTGTCCATCGGCAGTTCCCGCCACACGTCGGCGACGGTGAGCATCCGGTCCAGGCCGGTGTGGGCCACGAAGATCACCCCGGCGTCCGGCGCCGCGTCCAGCGCCGCCAACACCCCGCCGGGCTGCGGGGCGAGCACGTGCCGCATCGCCTCCGCCTTCAGCGCCATCCGCTCGTGGCCACGGTCCCACAGCCGGGCGATCGCCCGCAGCCGCCGCTTCGGGGTGAAGTTGCCGCCCTCGGGAAAGATCACGAAGGCGTCGTCGTCGTCCAGGCCGGTGGCGAGGTGCCCGACCTGGTCGGTGAGCGGGCCCCGACCGTCCCGGCCCGGCGCGATGAACCGGCTCGGCAGCCGGTTGAGCAGCACGTCGATCGCCGGATCCCACTGGAGGGTGTCCTTGAGGACGATCCGCGGCTCCCGCCGGAACCAGTTCACCAGGGCGTGGATCAGGATGAACGAGTCGCCCGGCCCGGCGTGCCGGCACAGCACCAGCTCGGGCCGACCGGGCAGGGCGGTGTCCGGGTCGGTACCGACCACGTCGATGCTCAGGTGCAGCGTCCACCGCGCCTGCCAGAACAGCACCCGCAGGAACCAGCCCGCCAGCACGTAGTGGGCACGTTGGAAGGTCGGCGAGCCGACCCGCCAGCCGAACCCGGAGGCGATCCAGAGCCCGAAGAGGCAGAGCAGCGCCGCCGCGTCCCAGACCAGGTAGAAGCAGCCGAGCCAGAGCAGCCGCAGCGGGCGCAACCGACCCGGCACGAACGGGGACACCGCCAGGGCCAGCAACGCCCACAGCGGCACGGTGGTCACCAGCAGCGTGGCCAGCAGCACCACGCCGGGCGCCAGCACCAGTCGGCGGAGCCACCGCGGCGGTAGGGGCATCAGCGCTCCAGGTTCGCCAGGTAGTGCCGGGAGGCCGAGTACGCGCGGCTGATCCGTCGGCCCACCGCCGCCATGTCCCGGTACGCCCACGGGGTGTCGTCGCGCGGCTCCAGCCCGCCGGTCGGCAGCACGTGCACCTCCACCCCGTCGGGCAGGGCGGCCATCTCCCGGGCGAACCGGTGCCGGCGGGCGATCTCGAACGCGACCTGGGCGATCTCCCAGGGCCGCCGGGGCGGGGCCAGGGCACGTTCGATCCGGCCCACCTGGAGTACGAAGATCCGGCCGGCACCGGCGGCGACCGCCTCGCCGATCGGGATGGAGTTGACGATCCCGCCGTCGACGTAGTGCTGGTCGCCGATCCGGGCCGGCGGCAACAGCCCCGGCACGGAGGCGGACGCGAGCACGGCCGGCACCACCGGCCCGCTGACGAACCAGTGCTCGGCGGCCCGCTCGATGTTCGCCGCGCAGCAGCGGAACGGGATCTTCAGGTCGGCGAAGGTGGTCTCCGTGCCCAGCTCACTCTCCAGCAGCTTGCGCAGCGGCCGGGGCGAGTGCAGGTGGGTACGGGCGGCGAAGCGGCGCAGTTGCCGGGCCACCGAGTCGCCGTACACCTCGCTGGCCTCCGGGGAGGCCCAGAGCCGCACCAGCCGGTTGGTGACCGCCTCGGACGGGTCGGCGGCGACCAGGGCGCCGTTGACCGCGCCGATCGACGTGCCGAGCACGATGTCCGGCCGGATGCCGGCCCGGAACAGGGCCCGCAACATGCCCACCTCGACCGCGCCCAGGACACCGCCGCCCCCGAGTACGAAAGCCACCGGTCCCCGTGCCATGCCGTTCATCCTGGCACGCCCGCGCCGCAACGAACTCCTCGCACGGCGGGCCGTGCGGCAACCGCCCGCGCCGACCGCCGGGTACGCGCAGCGCCCGGCCCGGCCTCCGGCCTTCCGGAAGCTCGTTGACAGGGCGGCAACATTCACGCAACCTGATACCGCTCCCAGCTATGAGGCAGGTGCGATCCGTGAAGCCAGCACTGCAGCCCGGCCGGTTGCTGGCCACCCGGTACCGGCTGATCGACCAGATCGGCGCGGGCGGCATGTCGGTCATCTGGCGGGCCCACGACGAGGTGCTCGACCGGATGGTCGCGCTGAAGGTGCTGGCCCCGTCGCTTGCCGCCGACGCCCGGTTCCGCGACATGGTCCGCGAGGAGGCCCGGGCGGCCGCGCAGCTCGTCCACCCGAACGTCACCTCGGTGCACGACTACGGTGAGACGGTGTCGCCGGACGGCGCCATCACCTCCTTCGTGGTGATGGAGCTGCTCTCCGGTGAGGAACTGGAGTTCCGGCTCACCGAGGGGCCGCTGCCGTGGCCGCAGGCGGTGGAGATCGGCGCCCAGGTCGCCGACGCGCTCGCCGCCGCGCACCGGCTAGGCATCGTGCATCGGGACATCACCACGGCCAACGTGATGATGACCCAGGTCGGCGCGAAGCTGCTCGACTTCGGCATCGCCACCCGGATCGGCGCGCCCGACGAGGACGAGGACGGCGCCACCTTCGGCACCCCCGCGTACGTGGCACCGGAGCGGCTCGACGGCGCGCCGGCCCAGCCGGCCACCGACGTCTACTCGCTCGGTGTGCTGCTGCACGAGACGCTGACCGGCCGGGTGCCGTACCCGGCGGACACCTGGGACGAACTCAGCGCCGCACTGGCCGACGGCGCATCGCCCACCCTCGCGGGTGTGCCGGGGTTGCCGTCGCCGGTGGCCCAGATCTGCCTGCGCTGCCTGTCGCGTGACCCGGCCGACCGCCCCACCGCCCGCCAGGTGGCCACCGTGCTGCGTGACCAGATGCTGCCCGCCGACCCGCAGGCGAGCACGATGCTCGCCCCCACCGTCACCCTCCCCGCACTGGCACCCACCCTCGCCGCCGCCCTCGGCCCGGCTGCTGCCGGCGGCACCACGGCCGGGACCGACAGCACCGTAGACGGAGCCGGCGGCGCCACGGCCGGAACCGACGGCGCCACGGCCGGAGCCGGCGGCGCCATGGGCGGGACCGGCGGCGGCGTGGGTGGGCTGGGAGGCGCCGCACGTGGGGACGCCGTGCTGACGCCCGGTCCCGACGGTGGCCGGCGCCGGCGGCTGCCGCGCCCGGTGCTCGTCATCACGACCGTGGCCGTACTGATCGCGGCCGCGCTCGTGGTACCGGCCCTCTGGCCGGACGCGACCGAGCCGCCCGCCGTGCTACCCACCGGCGGGCCGACCGCGACACCCGGGCCGGCCCGCCCGGGAAGCACCGCGAGTGAGCGGCCACCCGTCCCGCCGCCGAGCGCGTCACCCACGCCGCCGCCGGCGACGGCCGTACCGACCCCGCCTGCCGGTGGGGACAGCCTGGTCGCGGCGGCGAACCGGCTGGAAGCGGTGATCGGCGCCGGGCTCACCGACGGCGGCATCCGCGACGACGTCGGCACCGACCTGCGCAACGAGCTGCGCAACCTCACCCGGGCGGTGACCGGTGGCGAGAGCGAGTTGGGACCGGGCGTCGCCCGGCTGCGCGAGAAGGTCTCCGTCCGGCTGCGCGAGGGCGGATTGAGCCCGGCGTACGCCCAACAGCTGGACGCGGCGATCTCCGCGCTCGGTGCCGCACAGGTCTGACCCGCGCCCCGGTCAGGCCGGCGTGACCCGGGCCGGTTCGCGCACCGCCGTCCGCGGGGTCGCGGCGACGACGAACCGGCGGTACACCTCCTCGTAGCCGGCGGCCATCCGCTCGGTGGAGAAGGTCCGCGCCACGTGCTCCACGCAGTCCGCCGGGTCGAGGCCGGGCGCCGCACGCAGCGCCGCCGGCAGCTCCTCCGGCCGCTCGCAGATCAGCCCGGTCACCCCGGGCCGGACCAGTTCCGGCACCGCTCCCCGATTCAGCGCCACCACGGGGGTCCCCGTCGCCATCGCCTCCAGCATCACGATGCCGAACGGTTCCTCCCACTGGATCGGCATGATCAGGCAGCTCGCCTCGACCAGCAGCCGCAGCACGGCGTCCCGGTCGGCGTCGAGCACCACCGTGACGTCCGGTCCGAGCATCGGCCGGATCACCTCGTCGTAGTAGCGCCGCTCGGCGGGCTCGTTGCACTTGCCGGCCAGCACCAGCGGCAGTCCGGCCGCCCGGCAGGCACGGATGGCCAGCTCCGGCCCCTTGTCGGGGCTGAACCGGGCGAGCCACAGCACCGGCCCGTGACCGGGGACGTCCTTGCGCGGGAAGTCGTCGAGTCCCATCGCGTTGTGCACCGTGCCGACCCAGGGCAGGTGGGGGTTCAGCGCCCGTTGGGTACGCGAGATCGCCACCAGGCCGACACCCCGGTCGGTGTTGCTGAGCACCGTGCCGTACTCGCCCACCGGGTTGCCGTGCACCGTCGCCACCGTGGGCACCGTCCGCCGCCCCGCCACCAGCGGACCGATCGTGGTGTGGTCGTGCACGATGTCGAAGTCGGCCGGGCTGATCAGGTGATTCACCCGCGCCAGGTGGGCCAGTTCGGGCAGCGCCTCGCCGAGGCGGTCGTACTGGAGTTCGTCGAGCGTGGCGAGGTAGTCGGCGGCGGTGCCGTGGTCCGTGCCGGCACCCATCAGCGTCACCGCGTGACCTCGGGCGACCAGGGCGTCGACCAGGCCGGCCACCACCTGCTCCAGACCGCCGTAACCCGGCGGCGGCACCGACAGCCAGGGCGGCACCAACATGGCGATCCGCAACCGCTGCTCCCCCGCAACGTTGTCGGCCACGTGCCCTCCCCCGTCGCTCTCCGGTGGCGTCGGCCCCGATCCGTGCTGCGATGTGGCGGGGATCGACGTGCCTTCCCGGTCCCCGCGCCGGCAAACCGGACAGTGGCCGCCGGCTCAGCCGTCGCCCACCACCAGCTCGTCCCGTACCGTGCACACGCCCTCGGCCGACCAGGCGACCCGTTCCGCCTCCTCCCGTTCCGACCAGGAACGCACCACCCCGCTCAGGGTCACCGTGTCGTCCCGCACCTGCACGGTCACCCGTTCGGTGCCGATGCCCCGGAGCAGGGCACGCTGCACGTCGCAGCGGATCCGGTCGGTGTCCGGGCGGGTGGCGGGCCGGACCTCGACCAGGTTGGTGACGCCGCGTACGCCCCGCAGCCGGCGCAGCTCCCGCTCGGCGGTACGCCGCTGCCAGCCGAACTCCACCTCGCCGCGCAGCATCAACCAGCCGTCGGAGACCGTGAGATCCAGCCGCTCGGCCGGCACGAAGCTGTTCCACTCCAGCGCCCGGCTGGCCGCGATCGCCAGGTCGCCGTCGGTGATGTCGACCGGCCCAGGCGGACGTACCTCGATCTCGTCGGCGACGGCCCGCACCCCGCGTACCCGCTGGGCGCTGCGAACCGCCGCCCACCCGTGGGCGGCGCCGTCCACGCTGCCGGTGAGGGTCACCACCCCGTCGTGCACGCTCACCCCGATGTCGGTCTCGCGCACCTGCGCGTCCCAGGCGAGTTCGTCGAGCACGTCGCGCTGGATCCGGTCATCGGTCCGGGCCGCGGTAGCCGTGGTCATGGCACCCCCCATACGCCTCACGAGGTCTCACCGGAGAGGCTGCCGGCCGGCGGGGTGAGCCGGGTTCACCCGGTCCGGGTGAACCCGGACCGGGACGGGAGGGGGCGGCGGACGGCGCGGCCAACCCCCTTGGCCGTACCGCCCGCCGCCCCGGAGGGAGGAAGCAGGTTCTTGCCGGTTAGGACGCCTCGGCGAGCGTCACGGTTGCCGTCGTCTCGGCCCCGTTTCGTTGGTACGTCACCTCGACCTGATCGCCGACCTTGCCCGCCTGCACGGCGGCGACCAGGTCGCTGGAGTCATTGATCACCTTGTCGCCGAACCGGGTGATCACATCGCCCTGTTGCAGCCCGGCCCGCTCGGCGGCGCTGCCCGGGGTCACCGCGCCGATCAGCGCACCGCCGTCGGGCGCGGCGTTCACGCTCACCCCGAGCGACGGGTGGCTGATCTTCTCGCCGCGCTGGAGCTTCTCCGCGACGTCCTTCGCCTTGTTGCTCGGGATGGCGAAGCCCACCCCGATGTTGCCGGTGTTGCCCTGCCCCGCGGTGGCGATCGCGGTGTTGATGCCGATCACCTCGCCCCGGGTGTTGACCAGCGCCCCGCCGGAGTTGCCGGGGTTGATCGGGGCGTCGGTCTGCAACAGCCCCGAGATCGAGCTGACCGCCTGGCCGGGGAGTTGCTGCCCGCCGCCGGCCTGGATGGTGCGGTCCCGGGCGCTGAGGATGCCCGCGGTGACCGAACCCTGCAGGCCGAGCGGGCTGCCCAGCGCGAGCACCTGGTCGCCGACCTGCATCGCGTCGCTGTCGCCGAAGGTGGCCGGCTGGAGGTCGCTCACGCCGTCCGCCTTCAGCACCGCGAGGTCGGTCTTCGGGTCGGTGCCGACGACCTGGGCCTGGGCGCTGGTGCCGTTCGCGAAGATCACCCGGACGGTGTCACCGCCCCCGGCGACCACGTGGTTGTTGGTCAGCACGTAGCCGTCGGCGCTGAGCACCACACCCGAGCCCTCACCGCTGCCGGTGCTGATGGAGACGACGCTGTCCTGCACCGACGCGGCGATGCGCGGCAGGTCGGCACCGTCGATCACGGGGGCGGCGTTGTAGGTGCGGGTGACCCCGCCGCCGTCGCTCAGCGCGAGGGCGAGCGCCCCACCGGCGACACCACTGCCGAGCATCAGCGCGAACACCGCGACGCCGGCGCCGGCCAGCTTGGCGATCCGGCCGGGACGCGGCCCGCTGGACGGGGTGGGCGCCCACGGCCCCGGCTGCCCCGGATAGCCGCCGGGCATTCCGCCGGCCTGCCCCGGGTAGCCGGGCTGCCCGGCACCGGGCGAGGTGGGGTGCGCGCCGCTCCAGCCGGGCTGGCTCGGATACCAGGGCGCGCCGGGATAGCGCGCGCCGGGCACGCCCGGGCCGGCGTGGCCGGGATGGCTCGGCTGGCCGGGCTGGTACGGGTGCTGGTACGGGGGCCGGTGCTGGTGAGCGCCGGCCGGCGCCCAGCCGGGCTGCCCGGAGACCGGCTGCGCCGTCGCGGGCGGGCCGACGCCGGGCGGGGCGGGCAGGGTCGGCTCGTCCGGGCCGCTGGCGCCCCCGGAGGGCGGGTCGACGGCCCGGACCGGGACGGTCGGCGACTCGGCCGTGGCGTCGGTGCCGGAGGGCGCGCCGGCCGGGGAGTCGGACCGCGGGTACTCGGCGCGGGACAGCTCGGGTGGCGACGGCTCGGCGTCGGTGGGGGCCGGCCGGCGCGGGTCGGACTCGTACTCGGTCATGTTCCTACCCTCTCCCATCGCTCTGCGTTCCGGCTTGGGCTGGCCTGAGCATTGGCTGAAAATCACTCACGCTCGATGTCGGTGGCCGGGGCGAGCGGCAGGCGGACCCGGAAGGTGGCGCCCCCGCCCGGCGTACCGGTCACCTCGACCGTGCCCTGGTGCACCGTCACCAGCGCGGCGACGATGGCCAGCCCGAGGCCGGTGCCGGTGGTGCCGCCGGACCGGCGGGTACGCGAGGCGTCCGCCCGGTAGAAGCGTTCGAAGACCCGTTCCGCCTGCTCGCCGGTGAGCCCCGGGCCGGTGTCGGCCACCTCGATCACCGCCAGGTTGCCCGGTTCGGCGCGCAGCCGCAACGTCACCCCCGCCTCCGGCGGGGTGTGCCGCACCGCGTTGGTCATCAGGTTGCCGATCACCTGTCGCAGGCGGGCGTCGTCGCCGCGTACCACCAACGGGCCGGAACCGGGCTCGATCTCCAGCTCGATGCGCCGGTCCGGTGCCGTCGCCCGGGCCGCCGCCACGGCGTCCGCGGCCAGCACCGGCAGCTCCACCGGGGCGAGTGACAGCGGCCGTTCGCGGTCCAGCCGGGCCAGCAGGAGCAGGTCCTCCACCAGCAGCCCCATCCGGGCCGCCTCGTCCTCGATCCGGCGCAGCAGGTCGGAGGTCCGCTCGGGCTCCCGGGCGGCGCCCTGGCGGTACAGCTCGGCGAAGCCCCGGATGGTGGTCAGCGGGGTACGCAGCTCGTGCGAGGCGTCCGCCACGAACTGCCGCATCCGCTCCTCGGAGCGGCGGGCGCGGGCCTCGGAGGCGCGGGCCCCCTCGGCGGCCTCCCGGGCGGCGGCCTCCGCGGACCGGGCCGCCGACTCCGAGGCCGCGCGGGCGGTGAAAGCCATCTCGATCTGGCTGAGCATCGCGTTGAGGGCCCGGGAGAGCCGGCCCAGTTCCGAGGTCGGACAGGGTTGGCCGTCCTCCGGGTCGGGTACCCGTCGGCTGAGGTCGCCACCGGCGATGGCCGCGGCGGTACGTTCGATCTCCACCAGCGGCTTGAGGCTGGCCCGGACGATCGCCGCGCCGATCGAGGCGAGCAGGATCAGCACCGCCCCGCCGACCAGCAGGTCGATCCAGATCAGCCGCTTGACGGCCCGGTCCACGTCGGTCAGGTGCTGCCCGATCGCCGCCCACTGCCCGTTGGGCAGCTCGGTGTAGAGCATCCGCCAGCGCACCTCGCTGCCCCGCGCCCGGGTGGTGAACGGTTCCCCGGCCTTCTCCTCGAAGCCCGCGGCGTCGTCGGGCCAGGGCGGCAGGTCCGCGGCGGCGAACCGCCGGCTGTCGAACCCGTACCCCTCGACGAGGCCGGTGCTGCGGTTGGTCACCACGACGAGATAGTCGGTGGGAATGCCGAGCCGCCCCTGCTGGGCGGTGATCAGGGCGCTCTCGATGTTGAGCGTCGAGCCCTTCAGCTCCGTGTCGAGCTGGTCGACCAGGTAGTTGTGGAGGAAGTAGGTGGTCAGCGACGCGATCACCAGCAGCGCGGCGGCGACCAGGGCGAGGACGGCCGCGACGAGCTTGACCCGCAGCGGGACCGAGCGGAGTCGGAGCTTGCCCTGCTGGAGCGCGTTCACGCCGCCGGCTTGCGCAGCACGTAGCCGACGCCGCGCAGCGTGTGGATCAGCCGGGGCTCGGTCGTGTCGACCTTGCGCCGCAGGTACGAGATATACGACTCGACGATGTTGTCGTCGCCCCGGAAGTCGTAGTTCCACACGTGGTCGAGGATCTGCGCCTTGGACAGCACCCGGTTGGCGTTGAGCATCAGGTAGCGCAGCAGCTTGAACTCGGTCGGCGAGAGCTGCACCCGCTGACCGGCCCGATACACCTCGTGGGTCTCCTCGTCCAGCTCCAGGTCGGCGAAGGTGAGCCGGGCGGGAGCCTGCTCGCCGGCGCTGGTGCGGCGCAGCACCGCCCGGATCCGGGCGGTCAGCTCCTCCAGGCTGAACGGCTTGGTGACGTAGTCGTCGCCGCCGAGGGTGAGCCCACGGATCTTGTCGTCGGTGGCGTCCCGGGCGGTGAGGAACACCACCGGCGTACGCGTGCCGCCCTCCCGCATCATCCGGATCACCTCGAACCCGTCGAGATCCGGCAGCATCACGTCGAGCACCACGAGATCGGGGCGATGATCCCGGGCCGCGCTGAGCGCGGCGCTACCGCTGGTGGCGGTGGCCACGTCGAAGCCCGCGAAGCGCAGACTCGCGGAGAGCAGTTCGAGGATGTTCGGATCGTCCTCGACGACGAGCAGTCGCGCCTCGGTCTGGGTAGCGGCCATGCCGCCCATCATCCGCGCAGACGCTGCGCCCACGCTGGGCGTGTCCTGAAAAAACCCTGTGTGCATCCCGGGTGCGCGGATCAGGCCGCCAGCGGCAGTCCCCGGTCCGGCGTCTCGGCGGGCGTGCTCGGGGCGTCGGCGCCCGTACCGGCCCGCGACGGCCCGGCTCCCGGCCCGGACGGGACGGGACGCACGACCGGTCTGACCCCGACCCGCGCCGGCACCCGCACCGGCCCTTCCGGCGCCACCTCCCCGACCGCCGGCACCGCCTTCTCCACCGGCGACGACGGTACGAGATGGACCGCCGACTCGGCCACCCGGGCCAGCGACCGCCGGTCGGCGGAGCGGCCCGGGTGCAGCGGCGCGGCGATGTCGATGCTGACCGTCAACTCCGGGACGGCGAGCATCCGCCGTACCGAGCGCAGCAGGGTCTCGTCGCCGACGAAGGCCGGGGCGGTGGTGGTGTCGCCGGTCACCCCGCACCGGTAGCCGATCCGCAGCGGCACAACGGGGGCTCCGGTGTCGATCGCGGCCTGGAACATCGCCGGCCGGAACCCGGTGGGCGGACGGCAGGAGGCCCCCGCACCGCACCAGGTGGTCCCCTCCGGGAACACCGCGACCGACCGGCCGGCCCGCAGCGCCTCGGCGACCCGGCCCACCGTCGCGGGCAGCTCGCGGGGGCGGGAACGGTCCACGAAGACGGTGCCGGCCGCGCGGGCGAGCAGCCCGACCAGCGGCCACCGGCCCACCTCGTGCTTGGCCACCAGCCGGGCCGGTGCCACCGCCAGCACCGCCAGGATGTCCCACCAGGAGACGTGGTTGGCGACCAGCAGGGCGCGCCGCCGGGGCAGCCGACCGCGCACCTCCAGGCGTACGCCGCAGGCCCGCGCCGTGGCCCGCGCCCAGCCGCGCAGCGCCACCTGCCGCTCCCGGGCGGGCAGCACCGGGAGCAGCGCCGCCAGCCCGATCCCGAGCCCGAGCATGCCGAGCAGGCCGGCGGCGCGGCCCAGTTGCCGGACCGCCGGCACCACCGGGGCCTCGCCGGGGCGGGGCAGGCAGCCGGGGCCGCAGCCGGAACTCGGCCGCCAGAGCGGGTGCGCCAGCGTGGTCACGGCTGGCCGCCGAGGAAGTGTCGCAGGTAGCGGGGGTTGATCCGGTCCATGGAGAGCAGCACGTAGTAGTCGGCCACGCCGAAGTCGGGGTCGTACGTCGGCTCGCCGCAGACCCAGGCGCCGAGGCGGAGGTACCCGCGCAGCAGCGGCGGAACCAGCTTCGCCGACCCCGCGACGGTCTCGGTGGGGACGCCGGGCTCGGCGAACCAGGGCCGCAGTGGGCGCACCCGCAGCGGCGGCGGCGACAGGTGCTTCGCCCGTGCCTGGGCCCAGACCTCGGCGGCGGCGAGGCCACCGTCGGCCACCGGCACGGAGGCGCATCCACCGAGCCAGCGCAGCCCTCGCAGGTGCAGGTAGCGGGCGATACCGGCCCACATCAGGTTGATCACCGCACCGGTGCGGTGGTCGGGGTGTACGCAGGACCGACCCGCCTCGACCAGCTGCGTACGCAGTGGATCGAGCGCGGTCAGGTCGAACTCGCTCTCGGCGTAGCGGCGGCTGGTCCGCCCCGGCGGGAGCAGCCGGTACGTCCCGACCACCTCGCCGGTGCGCTCCTGGCGCACCACCAGGTGGTCGCAGTACGGGTCGAAGGCGTCACGGTCGAGGCCGGCCGCGTCCGGGGACACGGTGGCGCCCAGTTCGTCGGCGAACACCTGATGACGCAGGCGCTGCGCAGCCTCGACCTGACGCGGGTCGTCGGCGATGGAGAGGGTGTAGCCGCTGGTCGTCAGTGCTACGTCCGCGGCGGGCAGAACGGCCATGCTCCCTGTGTAGCCCCCGGTGGGTTGCCAGCCCCGGTGACCAGCGGTGTCGATCCGGTGAACGCCGGTCGGCGACCCGTGGCCGACCCCCGCCGGAAAGGCGCGGGCGGCGACCGTGCGAGGCTGCCGGCGTCCCCGGCGACGAGGCCGGCGGGCGCGGCGGAGGGAACCCGGATGATCATCGAGGCGCGCTTCAACGGACCGTCCGGCTCGGGCAACGGCGGGTGGAGCGCCGGTGTCTTCGCCGCCGCGTACGGCGCGGACGCTCCGGTCGAGGTGACCCTGCGGCGACCGCCGCCGCTGGACACCCCGCTGACGCTGGTGGCCGGGGAGGTACACGATCCGGCCGGCGAGGTGGTCGCGCAGCTGCGCCCGGCGCAGGAGTGGGACAACGAGGTGGTGCCGCCGGTCGACCTGGCGACCGCCCGGTCCGCCTCGGCGGCGTACCCCGGGCTGATCGACCACCCGTTTCCCGGCTGCTATGTCTGCGGCCCGGATCGCGCCGACGGCCTGCGGATCTTCCCGGGGCCGCTGCCGGACGGCCGGACGGCCGCGCCGGTGCGGACGCCGCAGGGGGTCACCCCCGCCACGGTCTGGGCCGCCCTGGACTGCCCGGGCGGCTGGGCGGTGATCGGCGCCGGCCGGCCGTACGTGCTCGGCCGGATCACGGCCCGGGTCGAGGCGCTGCCCCGCCCGGGCGACGAGTGCGTGGTCACCGGGGCGGCGATCGGCACCGAGGGCCGCAAGGCGCTCGTGCGCACCAGCCTGTACGCCCCGGACGGCAACCTGCTCGGCCACGCCCGGGCCACCTGGATCGCCGTGTAGGCACGGGCGTCGATCGGCTCGTACCTGGGGAGGAGACGGCTCCTGCCTGAGACGGATCACGATCTACAGAGCGAGCCCGATTGAATTGTTTGACCAGTAACGTCACGCTGTGCCACGGCGCATTCCGGCGCCAACACGGGAGGAGAACGATGACCGACGGGCAGCCAAGCCCCAACAGCGACGCCCAGATCGTGGTTTCCGGCCTGACCAAGCAGTACCGCAACGTGCTCGCGGTGAGTGACCTGTCGTTCACGATCGCACCGGGTCGGGTCACCGGCTTCCTCGGCCCGAACGGCGCGGGTAAGACCACCACGCTGCGCATGCTGCTGAACCTGGTCACCCCGACCGCCGGAACGGCGACCATCGGTGGCCACCGGTATCCCGACCTGGCCGACCCGCTGCGACATGTGGGCGCGGTACTGGAGGCGTCCAGCGCACACAAGGGCCGTACCGGCATCAGTCACCTGCGGGTGATCTGCGCGGCCGCCGGGCTGCCCCGGCAGCGGGCCGACGAGGCACTGGCCCTGGTCGGGCTGACCCCGGCGGCCAAGCGCAAGTTCAAGGGCTACTCGCTGGGCATGAAGCAGCGGCTCGGTATCGCCGCCGCGATGCTCGGCGACCCGCGGGTGCTCATCCTCGACGAGCCGGCCAACGGGCTGGACCCGGAGGGCATCCGCTGGATGCGCGGGTTCCTCAAGGGACTGGCCGCCGAGGGGCGCACCGTGCTGGTCTCCAGCCACCTGCTCTCGGAGATGCAGCTGCTGGCCGACGACGTGGTGATCATCGCGGCCGGGCAGCTGGTCCGGCAGGGCCCGGTCGACCAGGTGATCGGATCGATGGCGCAGGGCGTACGCGTCCGGGTCCGCACCCCGCAGGCCGACGCGCTGACGGCCGCGCTGGCCGACGGGCCGGCCACGGTGGAGGACGACGGGCAGGGCGCCCTCCTGATCGCCGGGGTGGACGCCCCGACGGTCGGCCGGGCGGCGCTGACCGCCGGGGTGGAACTGCACGAGCTGACCACTGAACGACCCGACCTCGAACGCGTGTTCCTGGAGCTGACGGCCGGAAAGGCGGGCATCCGATGAGCAACCTCGTCCGCTCCGAACTGCTGAAGATCCGTACGACCAGCACCTGGTGGTGGCTGGCCATCGGTGCGTTCCTGTCGATCGCCCTGGCCTTCGCCTTCAACGCCTGGCTGGCCACCGAGACGCTCAGCGGCGGCGGGGAGGAGTTCGGCGTCACCGGCGACGCTGCCTCCGCGCCGGCGCAGGCGGCCAACCTCTACACCTCCGGGCAGTACCTCGGCCTGATGTTCGTGATGCTCATCGGCATCCTCATGGTCACCAACGAGTTCTTCCACCAGACGGCGACCACGACGTTCCTGGCCACCCCGCGGCGCACCTCGGTGATCGTCAGCAAGCTCATCGCGGCCAGCCTGCTGGGCTTCGCGTTCTGGCTGGTCACCACGCTGATCGACCTCGCCGCCGGTGCGACGTTCCTGGCGCTGAACGACTACGGCACCCAGCTCGGCGAGTGGGAGGTCCAGCGGGCGCTGCTGCTCAACCTGATGGCGTACGCCATCTGGACGGTGCTCGGCGTGGGCATCGGCACGTTGATCACCAACCAGCTGGGCGCGGTGATCACCGCCTCCGTGCTCTACCTGATCGGTACGCAGGTGGTGGGCCTGCTCTTCCTGCTGCTGGCGAACGTGCTGGACAACATGGCAGTGATCAAGTGGCAGGTGATCTGGCCGGCCGCCGCGTCCCAGATCATGATCACTCCGGGGGAGAACGAGATGCTGCCCGCCTGGTGGGTCGGCGCGCTGGTGCTGGTGGCCTACGCCGTGGTCAGCGGCGTGGTCGGCATCCTGATCACCCGGCGCCGCGACATCTCCTGACCGCAGGTCGGCTGACCACAGGTCGGCGCCACGCCTTGACGGGCCCGGTTCACCGGTCGACGACCGGCGGGCCGGGCCCGTCGGGGCCGCCGTCGCCGGCCGGGCCCGGCGCCGATCCGGGCCGGTCGGCCATAGCAGCGATCAAGGGGATACGCAGCGCTTACCGAACTTCTGTCATCTTCTGTGAATCCGACCACGCGTCGGGTACGGAAATGCCCCGAGGATCCGTACCGCGTAGCCTGGGAACCGTCCTGTGCGCCCGTCCCGGCGTCACCGGGCGCCGCGTGACACACCACACCCGCGTGAAAGAGGCGATTACCGGCCGTGTCGACCCAGCAGACTTCGCAGGAGAACCCACTGGCGGGTTTCGGCCCGAACGAGTGGATCGTCGAGGAGATGTACCAGCGCTACCTCGCCGACCCCACCAGCGTCGACCCGGCCTGGCACGACTTCTTCGCCGACTACCGACCCGGCCAGAGCACCGGCCGCGCCGGCAACGGTGACGGCCGGCCGGCCACCACCGCCGACACCGAATCGAAGGACGCCACCCCGGCCAAGGCCGAGCCGGCGGCGAAGAGCGCGCCCGCCGCCCAGAGCGAACCGGCCACCAAGGCCGAGCCGGCAGGCAAGAGCGAGCCGGCAGGCAAGGGCGAACGCCGCCCGGCACCGGCCAAGGCCAAGGCCAAGCCTGCCGCCAAGGCCGAGCCCACCGCCACGAAGAGCGAGCCGGCCGCCGCCAAGGCCGAGCCGGCGAAGAGCCAGACCACCCAGACCGCGCCGACCGCCACCGGGCCGCAGACCACGCCGCTGCGCGGGGTCGCCGCCCGGATCGTCCAGAACATGGGCGCCTCGCTGGCCGTGCCGACCGCGACCAGCGTCCGCGCCGTGCCGGCCAAGCTCCTGGTCGACAACCGCATCGTGATCAACAACCACCTCGCCCGGGGTCGCGGTGGCAAGGTCAGCTTCACCCACCTGGTCGGCTACGCCCTGGTGCGGGCCCTGGTCGCGCACCCCGAGATGAACAACTCCTTCGCCGAGGTCGACGGCAAGCCGGCGATGGTCCGCCCGGAGCACGTCAACCTCGGCATCGCCATCGACCTGACCAAGCCCGACGGCAGCCGCAACCTGGTGGTCCCCTCCATCAAGGGCTGCGAGAAGATGGACTTCCGGCAGTTCTGGCAGGCGTACGAGGACGTCGTCCGGCGGGCCCGCCGCAACGAGCTGACCATGGAGGACTACGCCGGCACCACGATCTCGCTGACCAACCCCGGCGGCATCGGCACGGTGCACTCCATGCCGCGGCTCATGCAGGGCCAGAGCGCGATCATCGGGGTCGGCGCCATGGAGTATCCGGCGCCGTACCAGGGCATGAGCGAGGCCACCCTGGCCGAACTGGCGGTCAGCAAGGTCATCACCCTGACCAGCACGTACGACCACCGGATCATCCAGGGCGCGCAGTCCGGTGAGTTCCTCAAGGCCATGCACGAGCTGATGCTCGGCGAGCACGGCTTCTACGACCAGATCTTCACCGCGCTGCGCATCCCGTACGAGCCGGTGCGCTGGATGCGCGATGTCGCGGTCGACAGCGAGGGTCAGATCAACAAGACCGCGCGGGTGCACGAGCTGATCCACGCCTACCGGGTCCGGGGCCACCTGATGGCCGACACCGACCCGCTGGAGTTCAAGATCCGCAAACACCCGGACCTGGACGTCCTCCAGCACGGGCTGACCCTGTGGGACCTGGACCGCACCTTCCCGGTCAACGGCTTCGCCGGCCGGCAGCGGATGAAGCTGCGCGACATCCTCGGCGTGCTACGCGACTCGTACTGCCGGCGGGTCGGCATCGAGTACATGCACATCCAGGACCCGGAGGAGCGGCGCTGGATCCAGGAGCGGGTCGAGCGCAAGTACGAGAAGCCGCCGGCCGGCGAGCAGAAGCACGTGCTCAACCGGCTCAACGCGGCCGAGGCGTTCGAAACCTTCCTGCAGACCAAGTACGTCGGCCAGAAGCGCTTCTCGCTGGAGGGCGGCGAGTCGCTGATCCCGCTGCTCGGTGAGGTGCTGGAAGCCTCCGCCGAGGGCGGGCTGGACGAGGTCGTCATCGGCATGGCCCACCGGGGCCGGCTCAACGTGCTGGCCAACATCGTCGGCAAGCCGTACGAGAAGATCTTCTCGGAGTTCGAGGGGCACCTGGACCCGCGTTCCACCCAGGGCTCGGGCGACGTGAAGTACCACCTCGGCCAGAACGGCAAGTTCACCACCCCCGACGGCGACCACGCGGTCAAGGTCTCGGTGGTGGCGAACCCGTCCCACCTGGAGGCCGTCGACCCGGTGCTGGAGGGCATCGTGCGGGCCAAGCAGGACCGCATCGACCTCAAGCTGGAGGGCTACACCGTGCTGCCGCTGGCGGTGCACGGCGACGCGGCCTTCGCCGGTCAGGGCGTGGTCGCCGAGACGCTGAACCTCTCCCAGCTGCGCGGCTACCGCACCGGCGGGACGGTGCACGTGGTGGTCAACAACCAGGTCGGCTTCACCACCGCACCGGAGTACTCCCGGTCCAGCCTCTACAGCACCGACGTGGCCCGGATGATCCAGGCCCCGATCTTCCACGTCAACGGCGACGACCCGGAGGCCGTGGTCCGGGTCGCCCGGCTGGCCTTCGAGTACCGCCAGGCGTTCAACAAGGACGTCGTGATCGACCTGGTCTGCTACCGGCGGCGCGGGCACAACGAGGGCGACGACCCGTCGATGTCCAACCCCCAGATGTACCGGATCATCGATTCGAAGCGCTCGGTCCGCAAGCTCTACACCGAGGAGCTGATCGGGCGGGGCGACATCACCGTGGAGGACGCCGAGGAGCTGCTGCGCGACTACCAGGCCCAGCTGGAACGGGTCTTCAAGGCCACCCGCGACGCGGCCAGCACGCCCCGCCAGCTGAGCCGGCCGTCCCGCCAGGACGAGCCGGAGCCGCAGGTGGAGACGGCGACCGAGGCCTCGGTCGTCAAGGCCATCGGCGAGGCACACGTCAACCTGCCCGAGGGCTTCACCCCGCACAAGCGGATCCAGCAGCTGCTCGACCGGCGGGCCCGGATGGCCGTCGAGGGCACCATCGACTGGGGCTTCGGCGAGATCATCGCCTTCGGCGCGCTGCTGCACGACGGGGTCACCGTCCGCCTCGCCGGGCAGGACTCGCGGCGCGGCACCTTCGTGCAGCGGCACGCCTCGGTGGTCGACGCGGAGACCGGCGACGACTACCTGCCGTTGCAGTCGCTGACCGGCGACGGCGAGCGGTCCCGGTTCTTCGTGCACGACTCGCTGCTGTCGGAGTACGCGGCGATGGGCTTCGAGTACGGCTACTCGGTGGAGAACCTCGACGCGCTGGTCTGCTGGGAGGCGCAGTTCGGTGACTTCGTCAACGGCGCCCAGTCGGTGATCGACGAGTTCATCTCCTCCGGCGAGGTGAAGTGGGGTCAGCGCTCCGCGATCACCCTGCTGCTGCCGCACGGCCACGAGGGGCAGGGACCGGACCACACCTCCGGGCGCCCGGAGCGGTTCCTCCAGCTCTGCGCGGAGGACAACATGCGGGTGGCCGTCCCGACCACCCCGGCGAACTACTTCCACCTGCTGCGTCGCCAGGCCCTCTCGCCGAAGCGCAAGCCGCTGGTGGTGTTCACGCCGAAGTCGCTGCTGCGGCACAAGCTCTGCGTCTCCTCGGTGGAGGACTTCACCACCGGCACCTTCGCCCCGGTGCTGGCCGACCAGGCTGCCCCGGCCGCCGACCAGGTCAAGCGGGTGCTGCTCTGCTCGGGCAAGGTCTACTACGACCTGTACCAGGCCCGGCAGGAGCGCGGCGTCACCGACACCGCGATCATCCGGCTGGAGCAGCTCTACCCGATGCCGGTGGAGGAGATCCGCGCCGCGCTCGCGCAGTACCCGAACGCGGAGGACTTCGCCTGGGTGCAGGAGGAGCCGGCCAACCAGGGCGCCTGGTCGTTCGTCGCGCTCAACCTGCTGGAGCACCTCGACGGGGTCCGGCTGCGCCGGATCTCCCGCCCGGCCGCCGCCGCCCCGGCCGTCGGCTCGGCGAAGATGCACGAGGTCGAGCAGCGCGCGCTGATCGAGGCGGCGCTCCCCCGCCCCTGACGAGATCCATCCCGGTCCCGTCCCACCGACCGGTGGGGCGGGGCCGGCCGGCTGCACCGGGGACGCCGGTGAGGAAGCGAGTAGGCGCATGTACTTCACCGACCGGGGCATCGAGGAACTGGTCGAGCGGCGCGGCGACGAGCAGGTCGGCCTGGCGTGGCTCGGCGAGCGGCTGCGGGACTTCGTCGACCTGAACCCCGAGTTCGAGACCCCGATCGAACGCTTCGCCACCTGGCTGGCCCGCCTCGACGACGAAGACGACGACTGATCACCGTACCGGGCCCAACGGCCCGGACGGGCGGGTCCGGGGGCCGGGCGCGACGAACCTGGATCTTGTAGCGTGGGTGCCGTGGCCCGGAGCGTGTATCTGACCAGCGTCGGCTCGGGCGGAGGGAAGTCGACCATCGCCCTCGGCCTCGCCGAGTTGTTGTCCCGGCAGGTCGGCGGGATCGGCGTGTTCCGTCCGCTGGTCGCGCAGGACCGGCCGGACCCGATCCTCACCCTGCTCAGCGAGCGGTACCGGGTGGGGCTGCCCGTGGCGGACCTGCACGGCACCACGTACGCCGAGGCGACCGCCCTGGTCGCGGACGGCCGCCGGGAGGAGCTGATCTCCCGGATCGTCGAGCGCTACCGGGACGTCGAACGGCGGTTCGCGGCGATGGTCGTGGTCGGCAGCGACTTCGCCGCCGCCGGTGACACCGCCGGTCCACGCGAACTGGCCTTCAACGCCCGGCTGGCCACGGAGTTCGGCAGCGTGGTGGTACCGGTGGTCGACGGCTTCGGGCAGCAGCCAGCGGCGATCGCCGCCGCCGCCCGCGGCGCGTACCACGACCTGGCGGACCTCGGCGCGACCGTGCTCACCGTGCTGGCCAACCGGGTGCCCGGCGCGATGACGCTGCCCCGCCTGCCGGTGCCCGCGTACGCCATCCCGGAGGTGCCGACGGTTTCCGCGCCGACGGTGGCCGAGGTGGCGGCGGCGCTCGGCGCCACCCTGCTCACCGGCGACGACACCGCGCTCGGCCGGGACGTGCTCGACTACGTGGTCGGCGCGGCGCACGTGCCGACCCTGCTGGAGCACCTGACCGAGGGCGCCCTGGTGATCATGCCGGGTGACCGGGACGACCTGCTGGTGGCCACGAGCGCCGCGCACGTGTCCGGGCAGGTGTCGCTGGCCGGGCTGGTGCTCACCCTCGGCGTGCCGCCCGACCCCAGGGCGATGCGGCTGGTGGAGGCGTTGAACGCCCGCCTCGCGGTCCTCTCGGTGACCAGCGACAGCTACCACACGGTCGCCGCGTCGAGCCGGATCGAGGGCCGGCCCAGCGCCGGCAACCCGCGCAAGGTGGAGGCCGCGCTCGGCGCGTTCGAGGCGCACGTCGACACCGTCGAGCTGGCCAGCCGGCTGCGGGTCAGCCGCTCCGCACGGGTCACCCCGCTGATGTTCGAGTACGACCTCATCGACCGCGCCCGCGCCCAGCGCCGGCAGCTGGTGCTGCCGGAGGGGACGGAGGGGCGCATCCTGCGCGCCACGGAGATCCTGCTGCGCCGGGGCGTGGCCGACCTGACCCTGCTCGGCCGCCCCGACGAGGTCGCCCGGCGCGCCCGGGAACTGGGCGTCGACATCGGCGCGGCCCGGGTGGTGGACCCGGCGACCAGCCAGTGGCGCGACGAGTTCGCCGAGGCGTACGCGAAGATGCGGGCCCACCGGGGGGTCACCGTCGAGCTGGCGCACGACATCGTGGCGCAGCCGAACTACTTCGGCACCATGATGGTGTGGGCGGGCCACGCCGACGGCATGGTCTCCGGCGCCACCCACACCACCGCGGCGACCATCCGGCCCGCGTTCGAGATCATCAAGAACCTGCCGGAGGTCTCCGTCGCCTCCAGCGTCTTCTTCATGCTGCTCGCCGACCGGGTGCTGGTCTACGGCGACTGCGCGGTCAACCGCGACCCGGACGCCGCCCAGCTGGCCGACATCGCGATCTCCTCGGCCGACACGGCGGCCCGGTTCGGCATCGAGCCCCGGGTGGCGATGCTGTCGTACTCCACCGGAAGTTCGGGCGCGGGCGCGGACGTGGAGAAGGTCGCGGCGGCCACCGCGCTGGTCCGCCAGCGCCGGCCCGAACTGGCCGTCGAGGGCCCGATCCAGTACGACGCGGCCATCGATCCGGCCGTGGCAGCCACCAAGCTGCCCGGCAGTGCGGTCGCCGGCCGGGCGACGGTCTTCATCTTCCCCGACCTGAACACCGGCAACAACACGTACAAGGCGGTGCAGCGCTCGGCCGGAGCGGTGGCCGTCGGGCCGGTGATGCAGGGCCTGCGCCGGCCGGTCAACGATCTCTCCCGGGGAGCCACCGTGCCGGACATCGTCAACACCGTGGCGATCACCGCCATCCAGGCCGCCGCCCTCGGTGAGGTGGCGCCGTGAGCAAGGTGCTGGTGCTCAACAGCGGGTCGTCGTCGGTCAAGTACCGGCTGTACGACGGCGACCACATCCTCGACAAAGGCACCGTCGAACGGATCGGCGAGCCGGGCGGCGGGCCACCCGACCACGCCGGCGCGATCCGGCAGATCCTGGCCGGGCTGGACCTGACCGGCCTCGCCGCCGTGGGTCACCGGGTGGTGCACGGCGGCCGGCGGTTCACCGCGCCGACGCTGGTGGACGACGCGGTGCTGGCCGCCATCACCGAG
This sequence comes from Micromonospora sp. WMMD1082, assembly GCF_029626175.1. NCBI lineage: Bacteria > Bacillati > Actinomycetota > Actinomycetes > Micromonosporales > Micromonosporaceae > Micromonospora > Micromonospora sp. WMMD1082. The sequence continues at coordinate 1,647,193 of NZ_JARUBM010000002.1, forward strand.
CTGGTGCCGCTGGCGCCGCTGCACAACCCGGCGAACCTCGCCGGCATCACGGTGGCCCGTGAGGCGCTGCCGGGGGTGCCGCAGGTCGCCGTCTTCGACACGGCGTTCCACCACACGCTGCCCGATTCCGCCGCCACCTACGCGATCGACCGGGAGGTCGCGCAGCGCTACGGCATCCGGCGGTACGGCTTCCACGGGACCTCGCACGCGTACGTCTCCCGGCGGACGGCGGAGCTGCTGGGCCGACCGTACGCCGAGGTGAACACGATCACCCTGCACCTGGGCAACGGGGCCAGCGCGTGCGCGGTCGCCGGTGGGCGCAGCGTCGCCACCTCGATGGGGATGTCCCCGCTGGAGGGCCTGGTGATGGGTACCCGCAGCGGCGACCTCGACCCGACCATCGTGTTTCATTTGCGCCGCGAGGGCGGGCTGGGCGTCGACGAGATCGACGACCTGCTCAACCACCGCAGCGGCCTGCTCGGGCTGACCGGGGCCAACGACGTACGCGAACTGCTCTCCCGCCGGGAGGCGGGAGACGAGTCGGCAACGCTCGCCTTCGACGTCTACTGCCGGCGGATCACCGGTTACGTGGGGGCGTACTACGCCCTGCTCGGCCACGTGGACGCGGTCACCTTCACCGCCGGTGTCGGCGAGCACGCCGCACCGGTACGCGCGGCGGCGCTGGCCGGGCTGGGCCGGCTCGGCATCGCCGTCGACCCGGGCCGCAACGCGGGCAGTGGCGACCGGCTCATCTCGCCGGACGGCGCGGAGGTAGCCGTCTGTGTCATCGGCACCGACGAGGAGCGGGAGATCGCCCGGGCTGCCCGGGCGGTGGTCACGGCGGACAGCTGACACCAAACCGGGCAGCTCAGCCGGCCCGGTTTGCTCAGCTGAAGGCGAGCCAGGTGGCCAGGGCGACCAGCACCAGCGCGGCCACGGCCACGGCGACGATCAGACCGGTACGCGACGCCGCCTCCGGCGGGGCATCCGGGTTGGCGAAGGCGCGGAACGCCTCGGTGTTGCCGCTCGGGTCGGTGTAGTTCTCAGCCATGCCGGGAACCTTAGCGAAACCGGACCAGCCGGACCGCCCCGTACGCCCGTACGCGCCGGGCGCCCGCCGTGGCGTACGACACGACAACCGCACCCGGGCGGGTGACCGGGGGGCCTACCGTGAGGCCGTGGGGATCAGATGGCGGCTCGCCGCGCCGACGACGGCGCTGCTCACGGCGTTGCTGATGGCGTGGCTGGCCGGCTGCGCGGCGGCCGGCGGCACGGCCGCACAGCCGGCGCCGGCCCGGCCGGCGCCGCAGGTGCCGTACGCGGTGGGTGTCCGGACGTTCACCGTCGATCCCACCTCGGAGCGCCCTCTCCCGGTCACCGTGTGGTACCCGGCGCAGGGCAGCCGGGTGGCCGACGGCCGGTTCCCCGTGGTCCTCTACAGCCACGGCCTGTCCAGCCTGCCCGAACTGCACTCCGGGCTGACCGCGCGATGGGCCGCCGCCGGCTTCGTGGTGGCCGCGCCGACGTACCCGCACACCCGGCGCGGCGCGGCCCGGTTCTCCCGGGCCGACGTACGCCACCAGCCGGCCGACGGGTGGCGGGTGATCCGGCACCTGGTCCGGCTCGACGGCCGCTCCGGCGACCCGCTCGCCGGCCATCTGGACGTGCAGCGGGTGGCGGCGGCCGGCAACTCGGCGGGCGGCTTCACCACGGCCGGCATGTTCACCGCCGGGCATCCGAAGCTGCTGCGGGCCGGCATCGTGATCGCCGGTGGCGGGATGGCGGGCAGCCTCGCCGGGCCGGCACCCATGCTCTTCGTGCACGGGACCGCCGATTCGGTGGTGCCGGTGAGCGTCGGTCGCGCCGCCTACCGTCGTACGCTCGGGCCGGTCGCGTTCCTGGGTCTGCTGGGGCAGGGACACGGCGACTACCTGATTCCCGGTCGGCCGGGCTTCGCCCAGGTGCTCGGTGCCACCACCGACTTCCTGCGCTGGACCCTCTACGGGGACCGCGAGGCCGCCCGCCGACTACCCACCCGAGCCCTCCTGCCCACCGTCACCACCTTCGAAACCCGCCCCGCCGCCTGATCCCCGCACCCGGGCCGCCGGGGTGCGAGGCAGAATCGGGGGCATGTTGCGTCGCGTCGTTTCCGTGGTGGTCGTCAGCGTGCTCTTCGGCGGGGGGCTGGTGGGGTGTTCCGCCGACCGCGAGGCGGCGGAGCGGGCCGATCCGCCGGCCACCGCCGCCGCGCCACCGGCCTCTCCGTCGGCCCCGGCGATTCCCGCCGGCAGCGCGCCCGAGCAGACCTTCGCGGTCGGCGTACGGCAGCTGCGGCTGAACCGCGACGGCGACCGGCCGCTGCCGGTGACCGTCTGGTACCCGGCGGACGGCCGGGCCGGCGGAAAGCCCGCGCGTGAGGCCACGGCCGCGGCCGGACGATTCCCGGTGGTCATGTTCAGCCACGGCCTGGGTGGCCGCCCCGACGACTACGACGCGCTACTGGTCAGCTGGGCCGCCGCCGGTTTCGTGGTGGCCGCGCCGACCTTTCCGAACACCTCACGGGGCGCGGGCGACCGCAACGTGCTCGACGTACTCAACCAGCCGGCCGACGTGTCGTACGCGTTGACCAGGGTGCTCGCCCTCGACGCCCGCGACGGCGATCCGCTGCGCGGCCGGCTGGCCACCGACCGGGTGGCCGCCGCCGGGCACTCGGCGGGCGGCGTGACCACCCTCGGGCTGTTCACCGCCGGTCGTGACGAGCGGCTGGCCGCCGGGATCGTCTTCGCCGGCACCGCCCTCGGGGTGGGCACCGCGTTCGCCGGCGCCGCCGCACCGCAACTGTTCGTGCACGGCGAGGCCGACGAGGTCGTGCGGTACGCCGCCGGCAAGGCCGTGTACGACAAGGTGCCCTGGCCGAAGGCGATGCTGAGCCTGCCCGACGGTGACCACGGCCGGGCCCTGCTGCGCGGTGAGGGGGCCGCGCTGCGGGTCGTCGCCGACACCACCACCGAGTTCCTGCGGTGGACCCTCTACGGCGACGCCGACGCCAAGGAGCGCATCCCCACCGCGGCCGCCCGCGACGACGTCGCCACCCTCGACAACCACCTGTGACCGAAGGAAGGGCCCCTTCCTAACGCCTCCGGTAGCGGAAGCGCCCCTTGTGACACACCAGCTCACGCGGTGTGGTCGACGACGACCTTGCCGAAGACCTGCCCGGAGTGCAGGCGGGCGAAGGCGTCGGCGACCCGGCTGAACGGCACCACGCTGTCCACCACCGGGCGCACCCCCCGCTCGGCGCAGAACGCCAGCAGGTCGGTCAGCTCGTCCGGCGTACCCATCGAGGTGCCCAGGATCTCCAGCTGCATGGCGAAGACCCGACGCAGGTTGACCTTCGGCTCGTGCCCGGCCGTCGCGCCGCAGACCACGATCCGCGCACCCGGGGCGGCCGACTTCAGCGAGTGGTCGAAGGTGGCCGCGCCGACCGTCTCGATCACCACGTCGACCCGCTCGGGCAGCCGCGCGCCGGACTCGACGGCGGTCGCCCCCAGCTCGGCGATCCGGGCCCGCTTGGCGGCGTCGCGGCTGGTCGCGTACACCCGCTTGCCCATGGCGGCGGCCAGCACCACCGCCGCGGTGGCCACGCCGCCCCCGGCACCCTGGACCAGGACGGCGTCGGCCTCGTCGACCCGGCCCTTGGCGGTGAGCATCCGCCACGCGGTCAGCCAGGCCGTCGGCAGGCACGCCGCGTCGGTCGCCGCCAGGCCCGCCGGTAGCGGCAGCAGGCTCGACCGGGGTACGGCCACCCGCTCGGCCAGCGTGCCGGGGAAGTGCTCGGAGAGGATGGACACGCCGCGCGGATCACCGGGGGTGGCCACCACCGGGTAGATGACCACCTCGTTGCCGTCCGGGTCCACGCCGACCGCGTCGCAACCCAGGATCATCGGCAGCTGCGCGGCGCGCAGCCCGACGCCGCGCAGCGACCAGAGATCGTGGTGGTTGAGCGAGCTGGCCGTGACGCGCAGGGTCACCCAGTCCTCGTCGGGCGGGCTCGGCTCGGGCTGCTTACCGACGGTGAGCGCGGCAAGCGGGTCGGCGTCGTCGAAGCGGGAGGCGAAGGCGGCACGCATGATCCGCACCGTAACAAGCTGAGCGCGGGTTAAGAAGGGGCCCTTGCGCTACCTGAGGGGTAAGGAGGGGCCCCTCCTTACCCCTCAGGCGCGGGCGACGCCGTCGCGGCGGGCGGCCTCGGCGACCGCCTCGGCGACGGCGGGGGCCACCCGGGGGTCCAGCGGCGAGGGCACGATGGCCTCGGGGGTCAGCGCCTCGGCGACCACGGAGGCGATGGCGTCCGCCGCCGCGACCTTCATGGCGTCGGTGACCCGCGTGGCCCGGGCCTGCAACGCGCCCCGGAACACGCCCGGGAAGGCCAGCACATTGTTGATCTGGTTCGGGTAGTCGCTGCGGCCGGTGGCGACCACCGCGACGTGCCGGGCGGCCACCTCCGGATGCACCTCCGGCGTGGGGTTGGCCAGCGCGAACACGATCCCGCCCGGGGCCATCCCGGCCACCGCCGACTCGGGGATCTGCCCGCCGGAGACCCCGATCAGCACGTCGGCGCCGCGCAGCGCTTCGGTGATGTCGCCCTGCCGGCCGTCGGCATTGGTCAACTCGGCCAGTTCGGCCTTGGTGTCGGTCAGCCCGGTGCGTTGCACGCAGATGATCCCCCGGGAATCGCAGACCACCACCTGCGCCGGTTCCACTCCGCCGGCCACCAGCATCCTGGTCACCGCCACCCCGGCCGCGCCCGCGCCGCTGACCACCACCCGCAGGTCACCGAGCTTGCGGTTGAGTAGCGTCGCGGCGTTGCGCAGCGCGGCCAGCACGACGATCGCGGTGCCGTGCTGGTCGTCGTGGAAGACCGGGATGTCCAGCGCCTCGTCGAGCCGCCGCTCCACCTCGAAGCAGCGGGGGGCGCTGATGTCCTCCAGGTTGATGCCGCCGAACGACGGCGCGAGTGCGGTGACCACCGCGACGATCTCGTCGACGTCCTGCGTGTCGAGGCAGACCGGCACCGCGTCGATCCCGCCGAACTGCTTGAACAGCACGGCCTTGCCCTCCATCACCGGCAGCGCGGCGCGCGGGCCGATGTTGCCGAGACCGAGCACGGCCGAGCCGTCGGTGACGACCGCGACGGCGTGCGAGGCCCAGGTGTAGTCGTCGGCGAGGGCCGGGTCGGCCGCGATCGCCTCGCAGACCCGGGCCACACCCGGGGTGTACGCGAGGGAGAGGTCGTCCCGATTGTTCAGCGGGACCGTCGAGGCGACGGCCATCTTGCCGCCCCGGTGCAGCCGGAAGACGGGATCAGCAGGATCCACGGTGGACGCAGGCATGGTGACTCCAGGATCTGTCGAGCAGCTGGACCAGCCGGTCGGGCGCACGGTGAGGCGAGCGAGCGGCGGCGCGCGGTGCGGGGGGTCACCCGGGCACTTCCGAGCATAGTCACGCCGGTGGGTCCAGTATGTGAGCAGGGTCATAACGGGTGGGACGGCACCCGACCGGGTCGAGGCCAGTAGCGAGCCACCACCCGACCCAGCACGTCGGCCACGCCGTACGCCCGGGAGTCGTCCGTGACCAGGCCGTTGTCCCCGGACAGCCACCACCCGCCGTCGACCGGGCGGACCGCGCGCTTGACCACCAGCAGATCCGGGCGGCTGCGGAAGACCGCGATCACCACGTCACCGGTCCGGATCGCGCGACCACCCCGGCGCACCAGCACCGCGTCGCCGTGCCGCAGCGTCGGCACCATGGACGGGCCGGTCACCAGTACGGCCGACAGCGGCCATCGCAGCCGGTGCGCGGGCATGGGTTTCACCTCCAGCGGCCTCGGGGACCACCGTCCAGGAGTAATGTCGTCTTGGATCATCGCAAACTTCCCATGGAGGATCCTGATGCGACTTCCACGCATCCTTGCGCCCCGCGTGACCGCGAGCGCCCACTGTGACCTGCCCTGCGGTGTCTACGACCCCGCGCAGGCCCGGATCGAGGCCGAGTCGGTGAAAATGATCTGCGAGAAGTACCAGGCCAACACCGATCCCGAGTTCCGCACCCGGGCCATCCTGATCAAGGAGCAGCGGGCCGAGCTGGTCAAGCACCACCTCTGGGTGCTCTGGACCGACTACTTCAAGCCGCCGCACTTCGAGAAGTACCCGAACCTGCACCAGCTGTTCAACGAGGCCACCAAGCTGGCCGGCGCCGCCGGCGCCAAGGGGGCCACCGATCCGGCCAAGGCCGACGAGCTGCTGCAGAAGATCGACGAGATCTCGAAGATCTTCTGGGAGACCAAGCAGGCGTGACATCGCCCGCGAATGGCACCTGCGTCGGCGGTCGACGCGTCCTCACCGGGACGCGTCGACCGCCGACCCGCCCCGCCCCGTCGGGCCACGTCCGCCCCGGGCCACCCGGCGCCGTCCGACCGCCGCGCTGACCGCCGCCGACCGTCCGGCGGCGCCAGCGGGTAGAGTCCCCGACCGGGGGGATGAGTGGTGACTCAACTGAGCGGCCAGCCGACGACCGACGACGACGTCGTGCACCTCACCGTGCCTGCGGACGGTGGATATCTCAGCGTTCTCCGGACCGCCACCGCCGGCCTCGCGGCCCGCCTCCAGTTCGCCCTGGACGAGATCGAGGATCTGCGCATCGCGGTCGACGAGGCGTGTGCCATGCTGCTCGCCATCGCCGCGCGGGAGGCCGAACTCGACTGTCGCTTCTCGGTCACCGAGGACGCGCTGACGGTCGAGGTGACCGTACCGACCGTGCCGGGCGCCAAACTTCCAGGGGAGTCGTCGTTCGCGTGGAAGGTGCTCACCGCACTGACCACGTCGGCGGATGCCGTCGCGGTCGACGGCCGGGCGACCATCTCCCTGCTCACCCGGCGGGCCGCCGGCTGGTGACCGGCCCCCGAGGGTCAGCGCGTCCTCGGTGACCGGCCCGGCGGGTCAGCTCGGCCGGTGACCGGCCCGGCGGGTCAGCTCACTCGAAGCCGAGGGCCCGGGTCGTGGGCGGGCTCACCAGCAACCAGGTGACGCCGACGCCGAGCGCGATCAGCGGTACGCCGAGCCAGCCCAGCCCGCCCTGGATCATGAACCAACCGATCGGCAGCAGCATGAGTTGGAGCACGATGGCCGGCGCCCGGGCGCCCGCCCGGCGCCGCACCAGCGCGCCGCCCAGCAACCAGAGGGCGACCGCGACACCGGCGGCGAAGGCCGTGACCAGCAGCGCCGACGCCAGGTCGGTGGCGGTGGCGGTGAGGTCGGCGACGATCAGCCAGGCGGCGACCAGCCCGACGGCGACCGCCTGGCCCCGTAGCAGCCGGACCGCCCAACGGAGCGTGACGGGGGTCGGGTCGGAGTCGATGGTCACGCGGTCACGATACCCGTGACGCTCCGGGGTACAGTGCCGCCCATGCGGGCCGTCCTGCTGGTCAATCCGAAGGCCACCACCACCAGCGAGCGCGCGCGGGACGTGCTGGTCCGCGCGCTGCGCAGCGAGGTCGACCTTTCCGTGCGCTACACCCGCCAGCGCGGTCACGCCACCACGCTGGCCCGGGAGGCGGCCGAGGAGGGCGTCGACGCGGTGGTCACCCTCGGTGGCGACGGCACGATCAACGAGGTGGTCAACGGGCTGATGACCGCGGCCACCGCCGGCGGCGCCGAGCCGACCGCCGAGCGGCTGCCGGCCCTGGCCACCGTGCCGGGCGGCTCGACCAACGTCTTCGCCCGGGCGTTGGGCCTGCCCCGGGAGTGGCCGGAGGGGGCCAGCATGATCCTGGAAGGTCTGCGGCTGGGCCGGCACCGGACGATCGGCCTCGGGCGGGCCGACGACCGTTACTTCACCTTCTGCGCCGGCTTCGGGCTCGACGCGGCGGTGATCCGCCGCGTCGAGGAGGCGCGCCGCCGCGGGCGGGTCTCCTCCTCCTCGCTCTACTTCCGCGCCTTCAGCGCACAGTTTCTCCTCGGCAACGAGCGGCGGCACCCGGCGATCCGGTTGGAGCGGCCGGGCGAGGCGACCGAGGACGAGTTGGCCACGGTCATCGTGCAGAACACCGCGCCGTGGACCTACGTCGGGGACCGTGAGGTCAACCCGAATCCGGAGGCGTCGTTCGATCTCGGGCTGGATGTGCTGGTCCTGCGCCAGCTAGGCGTCGCCAGCACGACACGCACCGTCACGCAGTTCTTCTCGCCGACGCCTGATCCACGAGGCCGTCAGGTTCTCCGGCTGCACGACGTGGCCGAGTTCATGCTGGTCGCGAGCCGTCCGCAGGCATTCCAGCTCGACGGCGACTATCTTGGCGAGCGGGAAAAAGTCAGATTCACCTCCGTTCCGGCCGCACTCAGAGTAATCTGTTAGGTCTCCGGTACCCACCGGGCGGAGTTGGTCGGCGCGACCCCCACGCGCGACGGCTGCGACACCCGGGACCGATGCCGGAAATGCCAGCAATGTTCCGCGGACTGTACTATATTGATCCTCGACTGTGATACGACGGGTGGCCGGAGTGATCCGCAACCCGGACAAATGGGTTGTGGGCTTGCTCACCGTCCGGAGTTTTTCCGAGCGCCACCCTTGACATCGTGTGAGTTCGTGAAAGTATTCACAAGCAAACTTGAGTTACCGGGACATTGCCTGGATGCGCTCGGCAGGTTGAGCTGTTCCAGCAGGTCCCCGGGCCAACAGCCTGCTCACGCACTGCCGAATTGACGAACGCGAACCGTCATCACCGGCATTGCGGATGCATATAGGAAAAGCACCAACAAGCAACATCTGCCACCCACCCAGAATGAGGAGTGTTGCCGCCATGGACTGGCGTCACCATGCTGTCTGCCGCGACGAGGACCCGGAGCTGTTCTTCCCGATCGGGACGTCCGGTCCGGCTCTCCTGCAGGTCGAGCAGGCCAAGGCCGTCTGCCGGCGCTGCTCCGTGACCGACCAGTGCCTGCAGTGGGCACTGGAGTCCGGTCAGGACGCTGGCGTCTGGGGCGGGATGAGCGAGGAGGAGCGACGCGCCGTCAAGCGTCGCGGCGGCCTCCGGGTGCTGCGCGCTCACACCGCCTGACCCATCACACACACGCACCAAGCGACACGCCCCGGCACTCAACCCGCCGGGGCGTTCTGCTGCCCGCCGGCGGCGCGGGCATCGGCGTCGACACGGCGCAGTACCAGGTCGACCAGTTCCGGCGCGTCCGTCAGCGGCGCCGCCACCGCCACCGCACCGGCATCCCGCGCCGCCGCCGCCACCGCGTCGTGGAACAACCCGGGAGCCAGGAAGTACGCCGCCACGGCCACCCGCCGCGCGCCGCGCGCCCGCAGCCGGGCCACCGCCGCGCCGACGCCCGGTGGGGCCGCCGAGGCGTACGCGATCCGGGTCGGGGTGTGCAGGGCGACACCAAGCGCCTCGGCCACCCGACCGACGGACCCCCGTGCCCCGGCGTCCCGGGTTCCCGCGGCGGCCAGCACCACCGCGTCGAACCGGCCCGGCTCCGCCTCGGCCAGCCGCCGTCGCAACCCGGCCAGCAGCGCCGGATCCACGCCGGCGTCGGCCGGGCCGAGCACATCGGTGACCCGTACCGCCATCGCCGGCCCGGAATCCCGGGCGGCGGCAACCGCCGCCGGAATGTCCACCCGCCGGTGGTACGCGGCGGTGAGCAGCAGCGGCACCAGGACCGCCCGGGGGTGCCCCGCAGCGGCCAGCCCGCGCAGCGCCTCCGTCGGGCCGGGCTCGGTGTGGTCGAGCCAGCTCGCCAGCACCCGCGTACCGGGGCGGGCCGCCGACACCGCCCGGGCCAGCGCCCTGGTCGCGTCGGCCGCTCGCGGGTCACGGCTGCCGTGCGCGACCAGGAGCACCGGATCTCCGCCCGGCCCCGACCCCTCGGGTCGGACCAGGCCACCGGGCGGTCCCGCCCGTTCGGTCAGAGATGCAGCCCGCACTCGGTCTTCTCGAACATCGCCCAGCGACCGGCTCGCGGATCCTCGCCCGCCCTGGTCCGGCGGGTACACGGCCAGCAGCCGATCGAGCCGTAGCCGCGCCGGAACAGCTCGTTGACCGGCACGTTCCACCGGGAGATGTACGCGTCCACGTCCGCCTGCGTCCAGGCCGCGATCGGGTTGACCTTCACCCTGCCGCGGCGCGCGTCGAACGTCACCACCGGCGTGTTGGCGCGGGTCGGCGACTCGTCCCGGCGCAGGCCGGCGGCCCACGCGTCGTAGCCGGTCAGCGCCCGCTCCAGCGGCTCCACCTTGCGCAGCTGGCAGCACTCGTCCGGCGACTTGTTGAACAGCCGGGGCCCGTACTCGCCGTCCTGCTGGCCCACGGTGAGGCGCGGCCGGATGGACCGGACGTTCACCGGCAGGGTGCGGGCCACCTCGTCGCGGACCGCCAGCGTCTCGGGGAAGTGCAGGCCGGTGTCGAGGAAGACCACGTCCACCCCCGGCGCCACCCGGGAGACCAGGTGGGCGAGCACCCCGTCGGCCATCGAGCTGGTCACGCAGAACCGGGAGCCGAAGGTCTCCGCCGCCCACCGCGCGATCTCCGGTGCGGGCGCGCCCTCCAGCTCCCGGCCGGCCCGCTCGGCCAGTTCCCGCAGCTCGTCCGGGTCACGCCGGGTCGGCTCGACGGGAGCGGGGCCCCCGGCGCCGACCAGGCCGAGGCCGACCGCGGAGACCAGGGCGCTCATCGTTTCACCGCCCGGGAGAGCAGGCCGGTGAACCGGACCGTGAACACCCGGGCGCAGGCGTGGCACTCCCACGCGCCGTGCCCGGTCTCACTCGGCCGCAGATCCTCCTCGCCGCAGTACGGGCAGTACAGCGGCGCCGCCCGAGTCTCGCTCATCGCAGTTCCTCCTCGTCGGCGCGGATCACCCAGTTGGCGAACGTCTCACCCTCGGTGCGGCCGGCAAGGTACCGCCGGGCCAGCCGCTCGACGTACTCGGGAAGCTCCTCGGCGGTCGTCTTCAGGCCGCGCAACTTGCGGCCGAAGCCGGCGGTGCGCCCCTCGGCCATGCCGAGCCCGCCGCCGAGGTGCACCTGGAAGCCCTCCACCTGGCGGCCGTCCGGGCCGGTCACCAGCTGGCCCTTGAGCCCGATGTCGGCGACCTGGGTGCGGGCGCAGGCGTTCGGGCAGCCGTTGATGTGGATGGAGATGTCCGCGTCGAAGTCCCGCAGGCGCTGCTCCAGCCGGGCCACCAGGTCCTCGCCGAGCGCCTTGGTCTCCACGATGGCGAGCTTGCAGTACTCCAGGCCGGTGCAGGCCATGGTGCCGCGCCGCCAGGCCGACGGGCGGGCCTCCAGGCCGATCCCGCGCAGCGCCGTGACCAGCGGCTCCGTCCGCTCCGGCGGCACGTCCAACACCAGCAGCTTCTGGTACGGGGTGAGCCGGACCCGCCCGCTGCCGTGCGCCTCGACCACGTCCGCGAGCTGCGCCAGCTGGCTGCCGGAGACCCGGCCGACCACCGGGGCCGCGCCGACGTAGTGGCGGCCGTCGCGCTGGGCGTGCACCCCGATGTGGTCGATCGGCTTGTCCGGCAGCTCCGGAGCGGGCCCGTCGAGCAGCGTCCGGCCGAGGTACTCCTTCTCCAGCACCTCGCGGAACTTGGTCACGCCCCAGTCGGCGACCAGGAACTTCAACCGGGCGCGGTGGCGCAGCCGGCGGTAACCGTAGTCGCGGAAGATGCCGACCACGCCCGCCCAGACGTCCGGCACCTCGCCCAGCGGCACCCAGACGCCGAGCCGCTGGGCCAGCATCGGGTTGGTGGACAACCCGCCGCCGACCCACAGGTCGAAGCCCGGGCCGTGCTCGGGGTGGTCGACGCCGAGGAAGGCGATGTCGTTCGCCTGGTACGGGGTGTCCACCAGCCAGGAGATCGACGACTTGAACTTGCGGGGCAGGTTCGAATACTGCTTGTCGCCGACGTACCGCCGGACGATCTCGTCGATCGCGGGCGTGGCGTCGATCCGCTCCGACTCGGCCACCCCGGCCACCGGGCTGCCCAGCACGATGCGAGGGCAGTCGCCGCAAGCCTCGGTGGTCTGCAACCCGACCGACTCCAGCCGCCGCCAGATCTCCGGCATGTCCTCGACCCGGATCCAGTGGTACTGGATGTTCTGCCGATCGGTGATGTCGGCGGTGTCCCGGGCGAACTCCCGGGAGATCTCGGCGATCGTACGCAGCTGCGCCAGGTCGAGCTGGCCGCCGTCGACGCGTACCCGCAGCATGAAGAACTCGTCTTCCAGCTCGTGCGGCTCCAGCACGGCGGTGCGCCCGCCGTCGATGCCCGCCTTCCGCTGGGTGTAGAGGCCCCACCAGCGGAACCGGCCACGCAGATCCTGCGGGTCGATGGAGGCGAAGCCCCGGTGCGCGTAGATGTTCTCGATCCGCTCCCGCACGTTGAGCGGGTTGTCGTCCTTCTTGCTCCGCTCGTTGGGGTTGAGCGGCTCCCGGTACCCCAGCGCCCACTGGCCCTCGCCCCGGGGGCGGCGCGGCGCCCGTGGGGGGCGGGCCGGGGTCTCACTGACTGCCATCGCGGCGTCCTCCGTTGTCTGCTGTGCCTCGGTTGGGCTGCATGGACGCGGCGGCCGGCTCCCGGTGGGGCCGTGGACGGCGATGTCTCTGTACGGCCGGCGCTACGTGCCCGAGGCAGGGATGGTCGGGCTTCGTCAGTGAGCCGGACAGATGGCGCTGCGCACGCGGCCGTAATCGACGTGGCGCCGGGCCACGAAGCGGCGGACAACGGCGGCAGTCATGAACGTCATGTTGCCACACCTCGCAGGAGGCGGCCAATGAGCACGTGCCCGATCCCACATCACGGGCGGTCGCTGCCGCCACCCGGACCGCAACCGTGTGGCAGGCTCGCGGCATGGGAGGTTTGTCCGATAGGTCGGTTCCAGCCGCCGGCACGGGAGTCCGGCTGAGCGGAATGCGCCTGCGCTCGCTGCCGGTGTGGCTGGTGCCGGCGGGGCTCACCCTGGTGGTGACGCTGGTCGGGCTGGACGGCGCCCAGCCGTGGCGCGACGAGCTGGCAACCTGGAGCGCCGCCACCCGAGGGCTGGGCGGCCTGCTCCGGCTGGCCGGCACCATCGACGCCGCCACCGGCCCCTACTACCTGCTCATGCACGCCTGGGTGGCGGTGGCCGGCGACTCGGCGACCGCGCTGCGCCTGCCGTCCGCGCTGGCGACGACCGCAGCCGCCGGCCTGACCGCCGTACTCGGCCGGCGACTGTGGGACGCCCGCGTCGGCACCCTCGCCGGGCTGCTGTTCGCGGTGCTCCCCGGCACCTCCCGATACGGCCAGGAGGCCCGGCCGTACGCCCTGGCGACCGCACTCGCCGTGCTGAGCACACTGCTGCTGGTCGACGCGCTACGACACCCGGGCCGGCGCCGCTGGGTGGGCTACGCCGCGGCCACCACCGCCCTCGGGCTGACCCACCTGGTCGCCCTCACCCTGATCGCCGCCCACGCGGTCGCCGTGCTCGCCACCGCGACCCGCCGCACCACCCCGGCGGGCGGCTCGGACAGCAGCACCACCAAACACCACGCCACACCGGCCAACGGCCCGGACGGCAGCACCGTGCGGCACCACGCCACACGCGCGGGCGGCCCGCCAACCGGCGCCACGGACGGCAGCACCACCAAGCACCACGCCACACCGGCCGGCGCCCCGAACGGCAGCGCCGCGCGGCACCACGCCGCACCGGCCGGCGGCCCGGACGACAGCACGGCGCGGCACGACGCTGCGCCGGCCGACGATACCCAAGCCGGCGCCACAGCCGGCGGGACGGAGCCCGGTGGCGGAGAGCGAGGGCCGCCGGGCGGCCGGACGGTCTGGTGCTGGCTGGCCGCCCTGGTGCCGGTGGCGGTGGCGGTGACCCCGCTGGCGCTGGTGGCCCAGGGACAGCGGGCACGGCAGCTCGACTGGGTGGATGCCGCCCGACCCTCGGACCTGGCGACGCTGGCCGGCGGGGTGACCCAGAGCGGCGTGGTCGGCGGCCTGCTGGTCGGGCTCGCCGCGCTCGGCGCCGTCCGGGCCGGTCGCCGCGGGCTGCTGCCGGCGAGCTGCGTACTCCTGCCGGTGCTGTTGCTCTTCCTCGCCGGGCTGGTCGTACCCCTCTGGGTGCCTCGCTACCTGGTCTTCGTGGTGCCCTTCGGCTGCCTGCTGGCCGGCGTGGCACTCGCGTCGGCGCGGTTGCCGGCCGCGCTGGTCGTGGTGGCCCTGGCCGGGCTGCTCGGCCTACCCGACCAGGCGGCGCTGCGCCGCACCCACGAGTGGCCACGCAGCGCGATGGTGGACTACCGGGCAGTGGCCCGGACCGTCGCGGACGGCCAGCGCCCCGGCGACGCGGTGGTCTACTCCCCCCGGGAAAGCTGGCTCTTCCTCGACCTCGGTCTCGGCTATCACCTGGGCGGGCGGACCCCACGGGACGTGCTGCTGGTCGAGGGGCAGGCCCGTCGGGGCGACCTCTGGGCCACCGAGTGCGACCGCCCGGCCGAGTGCCTGGCCGGTACCGACCGGGTCTGGCTGGTGCTGGACGGTCGCCACCCCGACCCCCTGGCCGCCGTCCCCGGCGCCAAGGGCGACGCGCTACGCGCCAGCTTCACCGCCACCCAGACCTGGCCCCACCCCGGCCTGACCCTAACCCTCCTCACCCGCCCCACCCCCTAACCCACACCCACCCTCACCCTCCACTTCCACCCCCGTTGATCATGAAGTTAACGGGGTGTTTTAGAGATCAAACCCGCCCGCTAACTTCATGATCAACGGGGAGAACGGCCGGGGCGAGGGGGCCTGGGAGAGGGGGGCGGGGGGTGGGTTAGGGGGTGGGGCGGGCTAGGGGGACGGTGAGGACGGCTTCGGTGCCGCCGGTGGCGCCGGGGCGCAGCTCGATGCTGCCGCGCAGCTCGCCGGTGACCAGCGCCCGGACGATCTGCAGGCCGAGCTTGGCGCCGCCGTCGGCGTCGAAGTCGGCGGGCAGCCCGCGGCCGTTGTCGGCGACCGTGACGTTCAGCATCTTGCGGAACCGGTGGGCCGAGACCACCACCTCGGGCTTCACCGCGCCCGGCTCGGGCCCAGCGGCACCACCGTCCGGCCCAGCAGCGCCACCCCCCAGCCCAGCAGCGCCACCCTCCGGCACCGCAGCGTCGGTCTCCGGCACCGCCGGGCCGTCCTCGGCCTCGCCGGCCGGCGGAAAGCCGTGTTCGACGGCGTTGAGCAGCAACTCGTTGAGGACCATCACCAGCGAGGTGGCGATCTCGGCCGGCAGTACGCCGAAGGTGCCCTTGCGCCGCATCCCGACGGTCACCTCGGTCGCCGCCACCTCGGTCGCCGCGTTGGCCACCCGGTCGACGATCCCGTCGAACTCCACCGCCTCGTCGCTGGACATGGCGAGGGTCTCGTGGACCAGGGCGATCGACGCCACCCGCCGCACGGACTCCTCCAGGGCCACCCGCGCCTCCGGCATCGAAACCCGGCGCGCCTGGAGACGCAGCAGGGCGGCCACCGTCTGCAGGTTGTTCTTCACCCGGTGATGGATCTCCCGGATGGTGGCGTCCTTGGTGATCAACGCGCGGTCGCGGCGGCGTACCTCGGTGATGTCACGGACCAGCACCAGCGCGCCGATCGGCACTCCGGCGGGCATCAGCGGCAGGGCCCGGGTGAGCATGGTCGCGCCCCGCGCGTCGATCTCCCGCCGCGCCGGCGCCTCGCCGCGCAACGCGGCGAGGATGCCGTTCGCGGCGTCCGTGCCCTCCAGGGGATCGCCGGCCAGCCGCCGGTGCAGCGCCGCGAGATCCTCGCCCACCAGGTGGGAGGCATGGCCCAACCGGCGGTACGCCGACTGCGCGTTGGGGCTGGCGTAGGTGACCTTGCCGCCGGCGTCCAGCCGGACCAGCCCGTCGCCGACGCGGGGCGCCGAGGTGGTCTCGCCGGGGTGCCGGGGCGGCGGAAAGGTGCCGTCGGCGATCATCTGCGCCAGGTCGTCGGCCGTGGTCAGGTAGTTCAGCTCCAGCTGGCTGGGCGTACGGGCGGTGGAGAGGTTGGTGTCGCGGCCCACCACGGCGATCACCTCGCCGGATTCACCGTCGGCGGTGCGCAACCGGACCGGGATCGCCTCGTGCCGGGCGGGCACGTCGCCGTACCAGACCGGGTCGCCCTCCCGCCAGATCCGCCCCTGCCGGCAGGCGACCTCCAGGTGCGCCACCTCCGGCCCGCCGACGATCCGCCCGACCTGGTCGTCCTGGTACGCGGTGGGCGCCGTGGTCGGGCGGACCTGGGCCACGCAGAGGAAGCTGCCCTCGCCGTCCACCGGCACCCAGAGCAGCAGGTCGGCGAAGGAGAGGTCGGACAGCAGCTGCCAGTCACCGGCTATCCGGTGCAGGTGGTCGATGTCGGCCGGGCACAGACGGGTGTGCTCCTCGGCAAGCTCGCGCAGCGTGGACACGCCGACCAGCGTGCCACGCCGGTGGTCACCTCGTCGCGGTGACCTTCTTCAACCCGCGCGGCGCGTCCGGGTCCTCGCCCCGGGCCAGGGCCAGGGCCAGCGCCAGCCGCTGCAACGGCAGGATGTCCAGCAGTGGGGCGTACCGCTCGTCGACCTCCGGCACGGCGATGCGGGTGGCCCCCTCGACCTCGGCGGAGCCGACCACCACCACGTCGGCGCGGCGCTCGCCGAGCCGGGGCAGCACCTCGCCCATCGCGCGGCCACCCGGCCCCGAGCCGACCACGGCCAGCACCGGCACGTCCGGGTCCGTCATGGCGAGCGGGCCGTGCAGCAGGTCGGCGCCGGAGAACGCCAGCGCCGGCAGGTAGGAGGTTTCCATCAGCTTCAGCGCCGCCTCCCGCGCGGTCGGGTACGCGTAGCCCCGGCCGGTGGTGACGAGTTGGGCGGCGAACCGGTAGCGCGGCGCGAGCTGGGCCGGGGTGGGGTCGGCGAGGGTGCGGGCGGCCAGCCCGGGCAGGGCGGCCAGGGCCTCGCGCTCCTCGGCGGGCAGCACGCCGTCACCGGCCCGGATCCCCTCGACCAGCATCAGCAGGGCCAGCAG
Organism: Micromonospora sp. WMMD1082; assembly: GCF_029626175.1. Taxonomy (NCBI): domain Bacteria; kingdom Bacillati; phylum Actinomycetota; class Actinomycetes; order Micromonosporales; family Micromonosporaceae; genus Micromonospora; species Micromonospora sp. WMMD1082. Next base: position 1,664,276 of record NZ_JARUBM010000002.1, read on the forward strand.
CTCGGCGGTGTACGTCTTGGTGGCGGCCACCGCCCGCTCGTGGCCGGCCGCGATGTCGACGGAGAGTTCGGCGGTGGTCGCCAGCGGGGAGTCCGGCGCGTTGGTGAGCGCGAGGGTGAGCGCACCGGAGCCCCGGGCGGCCCGGAGCACCTCCGCGAGGTCGGGCGAGCCGCCGCTCTGGCTGACGCCGACGACCAGGGCGTCGGAGAGATCCGGCCGGGCGCCGAAGAGGGTGACCGCGCTCGGTGAGGCGAGGCCGGCCGGCAGGCCGAGGCGGATCTCGGTGAGGTAGGCGGCGTACAGGGCGGCGTGGTCGGAGGTGCCCCGCGCGGTGAACACCACGTGTCGCGGCCGGCGCTCGGCGACGGCCGCGGCCACCCGGGCGATCTGCGCGGCGTGTCCGGCGGAGAGCAGCCGCTCGTAGCCGGCCGGCTGCTCGTCGATGTCGGCGGCCATGCCGCTGCCTGGCTGCGTCACGGAAGCTCCTCCCCTGCGCGATGAGCGCGCGTTTGCTGCTCAGTCTTGCATCTTTCATCCAGTCTGAGCAATCAAATGAGCAGCAGTGCGCAGTGGATCACCAAAATGGGGTGCCGTCACCTACGCTGACCCGGCCTCACCGCGCAACCGGTACCGACGAGCGAGAGGACCACGTGGCCGAGGGAACGGATGATCGGGCGTTGCCGGCGACGGAGGAACTGGCCCTGGCCCGCCGGGCCCTGGACTCCGGCGAGCTGGCGCACGCCGCTGACCATGTCGCGGCCGCGCTCGCCCGGGCACCGACGCTGCCCGAGGTGCACGAGACCCTCGCCCACCTGGCCGCGGCCAGCGGAGATGGCAGCGTCGGCCTGTTCCCCCTGCAGCATCACACCTTCGTCGGCGCGGTCGTCGCCCGCGCACACCTGCTCGCCGCGGCGGGTCGCCCGGCCGAAGGTCTCGACCTGCTCGTCGCCGCCACCGCGCACGCGCCCGGGGCGGACTGGGCGGGGGTGCCGTGGGTGACGTCGCCGGAGTTGGCCGAGCGCCTCGGGCCCGACCGCGCGGCCCGGGTGTTGATGCAGGTCTGTGCCGCCGCTCCCGACCCGGTGCCGCCGACGGACCGGGCGGCCCTGGCGGCGTACCTCACGCTGGCCCGCAACGCGGTCACCGTCCATCCGGAGCACGCGCTGCTGCTGGGCACGGCCTCCGCGCTGGCCCGGCGGGTGGGCGAGGTCCCGCTCGCGGTCCGCTGGGCCGGCCGGGGCGTACGCGCGGCGCCGTCGAAGATGGGCGAGGTCTGGCTCGGGTACGCGCTGCGCAGCGCCGGCCGGACCCGCGAGGCGCTCGCCGCGCTGCGCCGTGCCGTCGACCACGACCCGGACGACCTGGCGGTGTACGCCGACATCGCGGGCACGCTGGCCGACCACGGCCGGCTCACGGAGGCGCTGGACTGGATCGAGCGCGCACTGGCCCGCAACCCGTCCTTCGATTGCGCGGTGCACACCGCGCACCGGCTGCGGTTCCAGCGCGACGGCGAGGTGCGTCACCTGGTCGCACTGGCGGACTACATCCGCGATCATCCGGACGACTCGCACGAGCACGGCGACCTGGCCGAGTGCTGCCGCGGTCGCCCCTGGCTGGGGCAGCTGACCCCGGCCGCACCGGCGACCGGGACGTCACGGCCGGTGGCCGCCGAACCGGACCCGGCTGCCGTACGCCCGACGACGCCCCCACCCTCGGCCGAGGCGGCGCGCCGACTGCGCGAGCTGGCCCGCCCGGCCTGGCCGCACCCGCCGGCGGCGTACGACGCCGCGGTCGGTCTCGCCACTCTCGACCTGCCCGACCTGCTCGGCCTGCTGGCCCATCCGCCCGAGATCCCGCGGACCGCGCTGGGTCAGGTGCTCGCCGGCCAGGACCCGGCGCTGTGGGAGCGTTGCGTGCGGGTGTGGGCCTGCCTCGGTCTGCTGCACCATCGCACCGACGAGCCCTGGGCCGCCTCGACCCGGCGGCGGGTGCTGGTGGAACTGGCCCGGGGGACGGAGGCGGTCACCGAGGCGGCCCTGTTCGCCCTGGTGACCGCCGCCTGGGTCGATCCGTCGGTGCGCACCGACGTGGCCGGGCTCGTCGCCGAACGGCTGACGGCGGTGGCCGAGGCGAGCCGGGAGGCTCCCGTACCGGTTGCCCCCTCCCTGGGCCACCTGGCACTCGTCACGCCGGATCTCGATCCGGACAGCATCGCGCTGGCGCGCTCGCTGGCCGGCGTCCCCGCCGCCCGGCGGCACGGTTCGCTGCGTGCCCTGCTGCGCCGCCTCCTGCGCCCGCGCCGCACGCGCCTCCCCGGCCCGCCGCCCTGACGCCAGCTCACCCCCGCCGCGCACCCGGCGACCGCACAGATGTCGGGAAGGGGCCCTTCCTCTCACGCGGCCGGGGAGCGGGCGAGGGCGGTTTCGGCCTGCTCCTCGGGGCTGCTGCCCGGCTCCGGCTCGTTGCTCGTGCGCAGCGGGATCTCCCGGATGAACCAGGCGAGCACCGGTACCACGACCGCGAAGAGCACCGCCCAAAGGAAGACGTGCGAGATCGCGTCGGCGAGCCCACCCAGCACCAGTTCGCGGGCCTGCGCCGGCAACTGCTTGAGCTGCTCGATGTTCATCGCCGCGCCGGCCTCGCCGCCACCGCTGAAGGCGCCGCCGGCCGCCGAGCCGGCCAGCCGGTTGGCGAAGATGGCGCCGAAGAGCGAGATGCCGAACGAGCCGCCGATGGAGCGGAAGAAGGTGGCCGCGCCGCTGGCCGCCCCGAGATCCTTCTGGCCGACGCTGTTCTGCGCGATCAGCATCGACGTCTGCATCAGAAAGCCCATGCCGGCCCCGAGCACGATCATGTAGAGCGACGACTGGAGCTTGCTGGTGTGCACGTCCAGCAGGCTCAGCAGGGCGAGGCCGACGGCCATCACCACGCCGCCGACGATCGGATAGATCCGGTAGCGACCGGTCCGGGTGATCGCCCGGCCGACGACCAGCGAGACCACCAGCATGCCGAACATCAGCGGCAGCAGCAGCAGGCCGGAGTTGGTGGCCGAGGCGCCCTGCACGGTCTGCTGGTAGAGCGGCAGGAAGTTCATCGCGCCGAACATCGCGAAGCCGAGCAGGAAGCCGATCACCGAGATCAGGGCGAAGTTCCGGTTGGCGAAGAGCCTCAGCGGCAGGATCGGCTCGGCGGCCCGCCGCTCGACGAAGCCGAAGACCACCAGCGCGGCGACCGCAAGCCCGGCGAGGCCGAGGATCTGCGGCGAGGCCCAGGCGTACTCGTTTCCGCCCCAGCTGGTGATCAGCACGATCGACGTGATGCCGGCCGAGAGCAGCGCGGCACCGAGCCAGTCGATGCGGTGCTCGGTGCGGTACTTCGGCAGGTGCATGGTGGCAGCGAGCAGCACCAGCGCCACGCCGCCCAGCGGCAGGTTGACGTAGAACGCCCAGCGCCAGGAGAGGTGGTCGGTGATGAAGCCGCCGACCAGCGGGCCGGCCACCATCGCGATGGCCATGATCCCGGCGATCATGCCCTGGTAGCGGCCGCGCTCGCGGGGCGGCACCAGGTCGCCGATGATCGCCATCACGCCGACCATCAGGCCACCCGCGCCCAGGCCCTGCACGGCCCGGAAGGCGATCAACTGGACCATGCCGTCGTCCGGACCGCCGAGGAACCCCGAACCGGACATCCCGCAGAGCGCGGAACCGACCAGGAAGATCACCACTGCGGTGAGGAAGACGGCCTTGCGCCCGTAGAGATCGCCGAGCTTGCCCCAGATGGGGGTGGAGACCGTGGTCCCCAGCACGTACGCGGTCACCACCCAGGTGAAGTGGTTGAGCCCGCCGAACTCGCCCACGATGCGGGGCAGCGCGGTGCTGATGATCATGTTGTCGAGCATCGCCAGCATCATGGCGATCATCAGACCGAAGAGCACGACCCGGACATTGGGTCGCACGGCAGCCTGGGCCTGTTGAGCCATCGGTAAGCTCTCCCCCCGAGATGTGGCGTACTTACTTGCCGTCCGGCTAGCAACCTTACTAGCCGGACGGTAAGTTGGACAGGGAACGACCGTCAAGCGGATAGGTGGGTGCGGTGAGCCAGGGCACAGGCGGCACGCGGGAGCGGATCAAGGCCGTCGCGCTGGAGCTCTTCACCGAGCAGGGATACGAGGCGACCTCGCTGCGCGAGGTCGCCGAGCGGCTCGGCGTGACCAAGGCCGCCCTCTACTACCACTTCAAGAGCAAGGACGAGATCGTCACCAGCGTGGTCTCCGACCGGCTGGACCGGATGGACGCGCTGATCGACTGGGCCGAGAGCCAACCGGCCTCGCTGGCCACCCGCCGGGCCGTCATCGAGCGGTACGCCGACACCATGTTCAGCGGCGACGAGCCCTCGGTGATGCGCTTCTTCGAGCAGAACCAGACGGCGCTGAAGAGCCTCTCCGCCGGCCGGGAGATGCGCGGCCGGATGTTCCGGCTGGCCGCCGTGCTCTGCCAGGGAGACGACTCCCCCGCCGCTCAGCTGCGCGCCGCGCTGGCCCTGTTCGCCGTGCACAGCAGCTGGTTTGCCGTACGCACGCCGGACATCACCGACGCCGAGCGCAAACGCGTGGCCCTGGAGGTCGCCAACGACCTCCTGGCCCCCGTCAACACCCCCTGACCCCCTTCACGGGGGTTAGGGCGGGGGTGGGGAGAGGGGGAGGCGGAGGGCCAGGAGGTCCACGCCGGGGAGGGGGGCCCAGTCCTGCTCGGGTACGCGGACGAAGCCACGCCTGCGGTAGAGCCGGTGGGCGGCCTCGGCGTGCCCCGCGCGTACGCAGATCGTCAGGGCCGTGCAGCCCAGCTCGGCCGCGCGCGCGACGCATGCCTCGACCAACACCGCGCCGGCTCCCCGACCCTGCGCCGCCGGGTCGACCGCCAGCATCCGGAACTCGGCCTCGCCCGGGCCGCACAGTTCGGCGTACCGGGTGCCGGGCAGGACGAAGGTGACCGAGCCGAGCGGTTGACCGGTGACCGGGTCGACGGCGACCAGGATTTCGCCGTGCGCCGCCCGGTCGGCCACGTCGGCCAGCACGTCGGCGTAGCCGTTCTCCCCCTTGAGCTGGCCGTCGGCCTCGTACGCCGCGACGGTGAGCCGGGCCACCGCGGCGAAGTCGGCCGGCTCTGCCGGACGGACCAGCAGGCGAGCCCGCTCAGCCGCGCCGTCGGCAGCGGCGCCGCGGGTCAACCGATCACCGCGATCAGGTCACCGTCCTGTACCACGTCGCCCTCGTTCACCGCGAGCTGCTGCACGACGCCCTCGAACTCGGCCACCACCGGAATCTCCATCTTCATCGACTCCAGGATCACCAGGGTGTCCCCCTCGGACACGGCGTCCCCGGCCGACGCGACGACCTTCCAGACGTTCGCCACCATCTCGGCGCGGATCTCCTCGGCCATCTCCCGGCCCTTTCTCTCGCGACTGCCTGCGACGTATCCAATCATGAGCGGGCCGCCGGCGGGCCCGGAGCGGCCCGTGAGCGGGCCATCGGCGGGCCGGGAGCGGCCCCGGGAGCCGCCCGTCCGGGCCCGCGGCACTAGCATCAACGGGTCGGGCCCTGACGCTGGGAAGACGAACGCGTGTCCGGCGCCGGGGTCGTGCGCAGGCGATCCGGCCATCACGAGGAGGTCAGCATGGCGAAGAAGGCCCGCAAGAAGAAGGCCCGCAAGAAGAGCGCCGCGAACCACGGCAAGCGCCCCAACTCCTGACACGGCGGGCGAACCGCCCACCGCGGATCGGACGAGGAAACGCAGGTGCCCGGGTCGAGAGCGACCCGGGCACCGGCATGATCAGTCGGCCAGCTCGCGCGACTCGGTGCTCTCGAAGACGACGAGTTCGGTCAGCCGCACCCGCAGCCGCTCGCGCAGCTCGGCCGGCGCCGACTCGTTGCCGCAGCAGCGGGCCACCAGCGCCTTGACCTCCTGCTCGATGCCGTACTCCCGCAGGCACGGGCCGCACTCGTCGAGGTGGTGGCGGATCAGCGTCCGGCGTTCCTGCGCGCACTCCAGGTCGAGGTAGAGGTAGACCTCCGCGAGGACCTCACGGCAATCCGTCTCGTGCGGATCTCCACAGCTCACGTCACACCTCCCGGCCGGTGGCAGCGGAGCTCCGGGCCGACGGCGCGGCGGAGAAACCGCGCTCCGCGGCGTAGCCCTCAAGCAGCTTGCGCAGATTACGACGCCCGCGGTGCAACCGCGACATCACCGTGCCGATCGGCGTGCCCATGATGTCGGCGACCTCCTTGTAGGAGAAGCCCTCGACATCGGTCAGGTAGACGGCCAGCCGGAACTCCTCCGGCAGCTGCTGGAGGGCCTCCTTGACGTCGCTGTCGGGCAGCCGGTCCAGCGCCTCGGTCTCGGCGGATCGCAGCCCGCTGGAGGTGTGTGACTCCGCCTCGGCGAGCTGCCAGTCGGTGATCTCGTCGGTCGGCGCCTGCACCGGCTGGCGCTGCCGCTTCCGGTAGGAGTTGATGTAGGTGTTGGTCAGGATCCGGTAGAGCCAGGCCTTCAGGTTCGTGCCCTGCTCGAACTGGTGGAAGGCGGCGTACGCCTTCAGGTAGGTCTCCTGGACCAGGTCCTCGGCATCCGCCGGGTTACGCGTCATCCGCAGGCCGGCCGCGTACAGCTGATCGACGAAGGGCATCGCGTCCCGCTCGAACCGGGCCCTGCGCTCGTCCGTCTTCTCGGTGGTCAACCGCACATCCCCTCGGGTCGGATGCTTTCCAGCCGAGGATACGCGCACGGACCTATCGGAAGATTCGGTTCCGACGGGTGTGCCCGTCGCCACCGTCGCCGGTGGCACCGCCGCCGGCCAGTCCGGGCCGGCCAGCAGCTGCCTCAGCTGCCGCGCCTCCCGCTCGTCGCGCCCCCGGTTCCGGATCTCCGTCGGCACCGGTCACCCCCTCGCACAGTGGTTGTCCGAGATGTGCAACGCGCACCGTGGGCCGGGGCATTCCGGCCCGGCGTTCCTGGTCCCCGCCACGGCGGTGCAACCGAGGCTGGGACCAGGAAGGGCCTGGGAGCCCGGTGTCGCCGCCCGGACCGGGCGCGGGGACACCATCGGGTGCAACGAACCGGCGCGGCCGCCGGAAACGGCGCCGGCACGCCCGCGCCATCCGGCGGCCGGGACTTCGCACCGCCGGCCAGAGTCGTCGGGCGGCGGGTCAGGCCCGCGCCCAGTCGTGCGTACGCAACCAGTCGATCACCACGGCGGCCGTGCCGGGCGGATCCCCGCGCAGGTCGTGCCGCTCCCCCGGTCGGACCACCACCCGCACCTGCGGGCCCGCCTCCGGCACCCCGAACGGATCCCGGTCGCCGTTGACCACCAGGGTCGGCACTCCGGTCGCCAACTCGCCGGCCCGGCTCCGATCGGGCCGGCCCGGTGGATGCAGGGGGAAGGCGAGCGCGACCACCCCGGCGGCGCCGACGGTTCTCGCCGTCCGGCAGGCCACCCGCGCACCGCTGGAGCGACCCCCCACGAGCAGCGGTACGCCCGGGTGACGGACCCGCAGCACGGCCAGCACGGCGACCCACGCCTCGTCGAGGTGCCCGGCCGGGGCCGGCGCGCGCCGACCGGCCACCCGGTAGGGCTGGGTCACCCGCGCCACGACCAGCCCGGCGGCCACCGCCGCGTCGCGGAGCGCACGCAGGTCGGGGGCGTCGACGGCGCCACCCGCCCCGTGCCCGAGCACCAGCAGCGCTCGGGCCGGGTCGGGTGGCTGGTCGGTGTCGACCCACGCCGGACCGCGCGGAGTATCGAGGACGTCGTCGTGCGGCACCGACCCATTCTGCGGCCCAGCACCCGCACGGCCCCGCGCCGGCCCGCGCGTCGACGGTGTCAGCTCAGCGGCACCAGGGTGAGCAGCCGGTCGCGCACCGGTGGGCCGGCCTCGCCCGCGGCGTCGGGATCGGGTTGCACCTCGCCGCGCCAGGCCACCAGCATCGCCCGCCGTTCCCGTGGGGTGGTGCCACCCCACACGCCGTGGCAGTCGCCGACCTCCAGTGCCCAGGCCAGACAGGAACCCTGCACGTCGCAGCTGCGGCACACGGCCACGGCCGCGTCGGCCGGCTCGTTCGGCGCCGGAAAGAACGTCTCCGGGTCGACACTCTGGCAGGTGCCCCTGGTACGCCAGGCTTCGTCCTGTCGCCGTTCGCGCAACGCCCGCAGCAGTCGCGGATCACGCCGCGCGGCGGCCACCTCGTGCGGGCGGGGCATACGCGCCCGTGTCATCCACCCACCTCCCCCGTGGGACCAGCAAGATCGATGGATGTCGTCACCCGACGCGATCGACACCCACCACCGGCGCTGTGTTCTATCGCACTTGCGGACACGGATACAAGACTCTGCGGGGAAGTTGGCGGAACAACCGAGGCATCTTTCACCCGCAACCGCAGCAAATCACTCCCGACAATGTGCGGCGCGATCAGAAGAGCGTCATGTTCTCCGGCTCGGCGTCACGCGCCAGCGGCACCCGGGCGATCAGCTCCGGGCCGTCGTTGCGGACATCACCCACCGCCGGCCCCACCGGTCGCACCTCCAACCCGGCGAGCCAGTCCAGCGGCGGCGGGACGAGCAGCTCGGCCGCGCCACCGTCGCCACCCAGCCAGCCCGCCCACCGCCCGGGCGGCAGCAGCAGTGGCATCCGGTCGTGCACCTCGGCCAGGTCGCCGAGCGCGGCGGTGGTCAGCACGCTGCACGTCAGCAATGCGCCGGCCGGCCCGTCCCAGACCGACCAGATGCCGGCGAAGGCGAGCACCGAGCCGTCGCGCGGCGTCAGGTAGAAGGGCTGCTTGGTCGCGCCCGGCTGCCGCACCCACTCGTACCAGCCGTCCGCCGGGACCAGGCATCGGCGACGAGCGAAGGCCCGGGCGTACGCGCGGCTGGTCGCGACCGTCTCGGCACGAGCGTTGATCATGCGAGCCGCCCCGGCCGGCGACCGGGACCACGGCAACACCAACCCCCACCGGCCGAGCGAGAGCGCCCGGTGCCCCTGCGGGCTGACCCGGACCAGTGGCACCGGATCGGTCGGCGCCACGTTGTGATCGGCGACGAGCCCGCCTCCGGTCTCGTCGACGGAGTCGAACAGGCCGCTCAGGTCACCGGCGCTCCGGGTCGTGGCGTACCTCCCGCACATGCCGCCCACGCTAGCGGGCCACCGGCCGGACGGCTGTCCCGGTCACCGGGAGCGATGGGGAGCGCCAGCAGCCACCGGCGCCGGCACACGGCAGAATGTAGCCGTGGGGAACCTGACCGCGACCCGGCCGCTACAGCCGTGGACCGCACCGACGGCCAGCGATCCGGTGTCGGCGTCGCTGCGCCTGCCCGGCTCCAAGTCGATCACCAACCGCGCCCTGGTGCTCAGCGCGCTGGCCACCGGCCCCTCGACGCTGTCCCGGCCGCTGCGCGCCCGGGACACCGAGCTGATGGCCGGGGCGCTGCGGGCGATGGGCGCACACGTGTCGATCGCCGACGACGAGCGCTGGCTGGTCCGGCCGCGCCGGCTGGTCGGCCCGGCGCACGTCGACGTCGGGCTCGCCGGCACGATCATGCGTTTCGTGCCGCCGGTGGCGGGGCTGGCCGAGGGCCAGGTCACCTTCGACGGCGACCCGCAGGCCCGCACCCGCCCGCTCGGGCCGCTGATCGAGGCGCTGCGCTCGCTCGGCGTACGCATCGACACCACCGGGCCCGGCAGCCTGCCGATGGTGGTCCTCGGTGCCGGTCGGGTCACCGGCGGCGAGGTGATCATCGACGCCTCGGCCTCCAGCCAGCTGGTCTCGGGCCTGCTGCTCGCCGCGCCGCGCTTCCAGCGCGGGCTGGTCGTCCGGCACGTCGGCCCGCCCGTGCCCTCCGCGCCGCACCTGCGGATGACCGTGCAGATGCTGCGGGCCGCCGGTGCCGCCGTCGACGACAGCACCCCCGACGTCTGGGCGGTCGAGCCGGGGCCACTGACGGGGCGCGGTTGGGAGATCGAGCCCGACCTCTCCGGCGCGGTGCCGTTCTTCGCCGCGGCCATGGTCACCGGTGGCGAGGTGACCCTGCGCGGCTGGCCGCCACGGGGCAGCGCCCAGCCGGTCGAGCGGCTCCGCTCACTGTTGCAGCAGATGGGCGCGGAGGTCGCCCTCACCACCGAGGGCCTCACCGTACGCGGCACCGGCACGGTGCGGGGTCTGCGTGCCGACCTGTCCGACGTCAGCGAGCTGACCCCGGCGCTGACCGCGCTGGCGATGCTCGCCGACTCCCCCTCGGTGTTCACCGGGGTCGGCCACATCCGTGGTCACGAGACCGACCGGCTGGCCGCGCTGGCCCGGGAGTTCACCGCGCTCGGCGCGGACGTCACCGAGTCCGCCGACGGCCTGGAGGTGCGGCCCCGGCCGCTGCGCGGCGGGCTGTTCCACACCTACGATGATCATCGGATGGCGCACGCGGCGGCGGTGGCCGGTCTCGCGGTGCCCGGCATCGAGCTGAACGACGTGGCGTGCACCTCGAAGACCATGCCCGAGTTCCCGGCACTATGGTCGGCAGTGGTGACCGGTAAGAACTGAGCGAAGGAGAAGGGGCGGCCCTGGCGACCAGGCGGCGGGAGTACGACGAGGACGACGTCCGGGTCCGGCCCGGCAAGTCCTCGCGCCCGCGCACCCGCACCCGGCCGAGGCATGCCGACGCGAGGGACGGCTTCGTCATCGCGGTGGACCGCGGGCGGTACACCTGCGTGCTGACCGGCACCGGCCCGGAGGATCCCACCGTCACCGCGATGCGCGCCCGCGAGCTGGGGCGCAAGTCGGTCGTGGTCGGCGACCGGGTCGGGCTGGTCGGCGACACCTCCGGCCTGCCCGGGGCGCTGGCCCGCATCGTCCGGATCGCGCCGCGCCGCTCGGTGCTGCGGCGCACCGCCGAGGACGACGCCAGCACCGCCGAGGGGCGGCTGGAACGGGTGGTGGTCGCCAACGCCGACCAGCTCGTGATCGTCAGCGCGCTGGCCGACCCGCCGCCGCGCACCGGGTTCATCGACCGTTGCCTGGTGGCCGCGTACGACGCGGACATCGAGCCGCTGCTCTGCCTGACCAAGGCCGACCTGGCGGGCCCCGAGGCGGTGCTCGACTACTACACCGAGCTGGAACTGCCGTACGTGCTCATCCGGCCGGATTCACCGTTGGACGCCCTGCGCAGCCTGCTCGCGGGCCGGGTGTCGGTGCTCGTCGGTCACTCCGGGGTCGGCAAGTCGACGCTGGTCAACCGCCTGGTCCCGGAGGCCGACCGGGCGGTCGGCACGGTCAGCGCGATCGGCCGTGGCCGGCACACCTCGACCAGCGCGGTGGCGCTGCGGCTGCCCGCCGTGCCCGGCACCCCGGACGACACCGGCTGGATCGTGGACACCCCCGGCGTCCGCAGCTTCGGGCTGGCCCACGTCTCGGCCGAGAGCCTGCTGCACGGCTTCCCGGATCTGGTCGAGGCCACCGCCGACTGCCCGGCGAACTGCCCGCACACCCCCGACGAGGCCGACTGCGCGCTGGACGACTGGGTCACCCGGGGGCGGGCGGATCCGCGCCGGCTGGCCTCGTACCGCCGGTTGCTGGCCTCCCGGGCCGGGGAGACCGACCCGCGCGGCGAGGCCGAGCCGCGCGGGCGGGCGGAGTGAGCCCGGCGGGCCCGGCACCGGCCTCGCTACCGTGTCCGGCATGACCGGTTACGCCGACGATCTCGCCCTCGCCCACCGCCTCGCCGACGCCGCCGACGCCATCTCGACGGCCCGGTTCCGCGCGCTCGACCTGCGGGTCGAGTCGAAGCCCGACCTGACCCCGGTCTCCGACGCGGACACCGCCGTGGAACGCGAGATCCGCGCCCTGCTCGCCGCGCACCGGCCCGGCGACGGACTGCTCGGCGAGGAGTACGGCGAGCAGCCCGCCGCCGGGGCGCGACAGTGGGTGGTGGACCCGATCGACGGCACCAAGAACTTCGTCCGGGGGGTGCCGATCTGGGCCACCCTGATCGCGCTGCTGGAGGACGGGCGGCCGGTCGCCGGGCTGGTCTCCGCGCCCGCGCTGGGCCGCCGCTGGTGGGCGGGGCGCGGCACCGGGGCGTACGCGGGACCGGACGCGTCCCGGGGCGCACCGATCCGGGTCTCCGGGGTGACCGGGCTGGCCGACGCCAGCCTCTGCTACTCCTCGCTGGGTGGCTGGGAGCAGATCGGCCGGCTGGACCAGGTGCTCCGGCTGATGCGGGACACCTGGCGCAGCCGGGCCTACGGCGACTTCTACGGTTACATGCTGCTGGCCGAGGGTGCACTGGACGTCATGATCGAGCCCGAACTCTCGCTCTGGGACGTGGCCGCACTGGTACCCATAGTGACCGAAGCCGGGGGTACGATCACCGATCTGGCGGGCCGCCCGACCCCTGCGGGCGGCGACAACAGCACCGTGGCCAGCAACGGCGCGCTGCACCCCGACATCCTCGGCCGGCTCGGTCAGCCGGCCGCGCGCTGACGCCCGGTAACCTCTATCCTCGCCACGTGGCTACCTCGGGTTGGTGTTTCCTGGCGGCGATGATCGTCGCGTACGGCGTCGCCAACCTGTTGCAGTCGATCGCCGTCGCCCGCACCACGGTGCACCACACCTTCGATCCCGGGTTGCTGCTGCGCCTGGCCGGGCACCGCACCTATCTGGTCGGGCTGGCCTGCCAGGTGGCCGGGTTCGTGCTGGCCTTCCTGGCCCGGCGGGACCTGCCGCTGTTCCTGGTGCAGGCGAGCGTGGCGGCCGGGCTCGGGGTCACCGCCATCCTCGGCGTGGTCGTGCTGAAGTGGCGGCTGCCGCTGGCCGAGGTAGTACTGCTGGTGCTGCTCTTCGCCGGGATCACCGCACTGGTGCTCTCCGCCCGACCCGCGCCGTCGAAGGCCCTGGGCACCGCGGGCATGGTGGCCCTGCTGGTGACCCTGGCGGTGATCGCGGTGCTCGGCTTCTTCGCCGTCCGGCTGCGCGGCGCGCCCGGCTCGGTGGCGCTCGGCTCGCTGGCCGGGCTGGCCTTCTCCGCCGCGGCGGTGGCCGCCCGGCCGCTGGCCTCCGCACCGACCTGGGATGCGTTCCTCACCGACCCGCTGCTCTACCTGCTCGTCGGTCACTCGGTGGTCGGCCAGTTGCTGCTCGGGCTGGCGATGCAACGCGGTTCCACCACGGCGGCGGTGGCCGCCATGGACGCGGCCGGTGCGGTGCCCGCCGCGATCGTCGGCCTGCTGCTGCTCAACGACAAGATCTGGCCGGGCCGGGAGTGGCTCGCCGGCATCGGCTTCCTGGTCACCCTGGCCGCCGTCATCGGGCTCACCCGGTACGCCGAACCACAGCACCAGCACGCCGTCGCCCACGAAACCACCCGGGCCCTGGTCGGCGCCGCCCCACATCCGGCTCAACGGACAGGCTCCCTGTTGGCGCCTCGTGTCGAGGAAGCGCCCCTGCTCGCGCTTGACGCGCGGCGCGAAGGACGTTGACGGACACAACGTCTTACCGTACGGTAATGCATTACCGTACGGTAAGACGTTGGTAGGGAGGCCGGTCATGCCCGAGGTCGTCCGTTCCGTCGAGATCTCCGCACCGCCGAGCGGCGTGTGGCGGTGGCTGTCCACCCAGCAGGGCCTACGCCGCTGGCTCGCGCCCGACATCGAGATCGACCTGCGGGTCGGCGGCGCCTACCGGATGCTCGGCGCCGACGGGCAGACCTGGATCAGCGGCACGGTGTTGGAGCTGGTGCCGGAGGGTCGGTTGGTGCTGTCGTGGCAGGAGGAGCAGGCCGGCTGGGTCCACCCCGCCCGGCTGGTCATCACGTTGGAGCCGATCACGTCGGGCACCCGGGTCAGGCTCGTCCACGACGGTTTCGCGGGGATCGGCAAGCCCGGGTGGGCAGAGACGTGGGAAGCCTACGAACGCGGGGCCGACAAGCACGAGGTGCTGCACCGGTTGGCGCGGGCGGTGCCGACCGGCGGTGCCTGACGAGGTGGTGCGCGACGAGGTGGTGCACGAGGACACGGGGCGCGACGACACCCGGGCCGACGCCAGCGACAGCCTGTTCCGGGCGCTGGCCGACCCGACGCGCCGGCGCATCCTCGACCTGCTGGCCGAGCACGGCAGGCTCACCGTCGGCGAACTGGCCGCGCAGTTCCCCGACCTCGTGCCCTCGGGCATCTCCAAGCATCTGATGGCGCTGCGGGCGACGGGCCTGGTCACCGCGACGCGCCAGGGCCGCCATCAGCTCTACACCATCGATGCGGAGGCGATGTCGCGAGCGCTGGCACCCTGGTTGGCGAGGTACGAGACCTACTGGACCGGTGCGCTCGCCCGGCTGCGGGCGGCTGCGGAGCCGGGCGACGGGGCCGCCGGAACTGCGTAGCCGCGCCTCCCGCACGACCCCGCCCGGGTCACCCGGTCAGGCCGCCTCGACCGGTTTACGGCGACCGACCACCCGCTCGTAGAGCCGCTCCAGGGCACTGGCCGTACGCTCCCAGGTGTAGCTGCACCGGACCCGGTCCACCGCGGCGTGCCCGTACGCGAACCGGCCGGCGTTGTCGGTGAGCAGCCGACGCAGCGTCATTCCGAGCGTGCGTACGTCGCCCGGCGGCACCAGCTTGCCGGTGACCTCGTCGACCACGGCGTCGGCGATGCCGCCCATGGCGTAGCCGACCACCGGGACACCGCAGGCCATCGCCTCCAGTGACACCCGCCCGGCGGAGGAGTAGTGCGGGGTGCAGGCCACCACGTCGGCCGAGCGGTACCAGGTGGCCATCTGCTCGTGCGGCACCGCGCCCACCAGGTGCACCTGCTCGCCCACCCCGATGCGATCGGCCAGCTCGCGCAGTCGGCGCGCCTCGGCGTGGTGGGCCAGCCCGTCCGCCTGCGGCCCGCCGGCGATCACCAGCTCCGCGTCGCCGACCAGGCGCATCGCGCGGATCAGGTCGTCCTGCCCGTGACCACGGGAGAGCCCACCCACCGACAGGATCCGGGGCCGTTGGTCGCGCGGGGCCGCCTCACCCTCGGGGTGGAACCGCTCGGTGTCGACGCCGGTCGGCACCATCGCGACCGAGGCGCGTTGCAGGCCCATCCGGGTCAGCTCGTCGACCTCGTCGTTGCACTGGGCGACCGCCATGTCCACCGCCCGGGTCAGCGCCCGTTCCAGCGGGATGCGGGCGCCGGGACCGTCGTACTGCGCGCCGAGGTGGCGCAGCTGTTCCATGCCGATCGAGTGGAAGGTCTGCACCACGGGGATGTCGGTCTCCCGGACGGCGTGCGCGGCGGCCAGCCCGCCGATCCAGTAGTGACCGTGCACCACCTCCGGCGTCCAGTCGCCGGACCACCGGTCGGCCAGCCACTGGCCGAACTCGGCCACGTAGGGCACCAGGTCGGCGGTGGGCATCGGCGCGACCGGACCCACGGGCGCCCGCTCCACGCGGTAGCCGTCCACGGTGGCGGTCTCGGCCACCTCGGGATCGTCCCGGCGGGTGTAGACCCGGACGTCGTGACCTCGACCGGCCAGTTCGGCCGCGACCCGTGCGATGTGCTGGTAGGTGCCGACGACGGTGCCGTCGCCGAACGGCGGCGCAGCGGCGTGGGCACAGACGAGGCCGACGCGCATGGGTCACCTCCATGCGGATGGGGCGGTGGTCTCCGGTCAGAGCGTCCCATTAACCGGGCTCCGAAGAGCCGAAACCTCGCAGATCGTGGGGGTGGTCGGCGGCATGACCCGGACACGGCGGGGTACCGATGAGGAATGCCCCTCGCCAGAAACCTCCCCGACGCCACGGCCGGGAAGGGCTTTCTGTCCCCATCCGCCTCGGCCGGACCGGTTACGGCGGATGGGCAGCGGGTAGTGGTCTGCCATGCGCGACGACGAGTACCCGACCCCCGTGTCCGATCCCGAGGCCGACGGCCTCCCCGACACCGCCGACGACGACTCGTCGGCCGGGGACGACGTGCTGACCGGACGGGAGGCGGACGGCCCGGCACCGGCCCAGCTGCCCGGTGACCGGACGCCGGTGGCCGTGGACGAGTTCGGCACCACCGCCGAGGAGCAGCTCGACGGCGAGTCGCTGGACTACAAGCTCGGCCGGGAGCAGTTCGAACTCCCGGTCGACGATCCGCTGGCCGGCCCGGTGGATCCGGACATCGCGGCCGAGGCGGACAGTCGGGAGCAGGCGGCGCAGGCGCAGCTCGACGCCGACGTCATCGACCCCGGCCCGACCTCCGACCCGAAGTCCCCGGTGTCGCTCTACGACCACGGCCAGCTCGGCACCACGGCGGACGCCACCGTGGGCCGGCTGGTCGAACCGGACGAGGGTACGCACACCGACCAGGAGACCGATTCGATCGCGTACGACGCGGGTGCCGCCGGCGGCGGGGCCAGCGCCGAGGAGCTGGCCGTGCACGAGACCCAGCCGCCGCACTCGGTCTGAGCCGGCCCTCCGCTCAGTCGTCCAGGCCCCGCTCGATCGCGTACCGGGTGAGTTCGACCCGGTTGTGCAGGTGGAGCTTGCCGAGCGTGTTCTGCACGTGGTTCTGCACCGTGCGGTGCGACAGCACGAGCCGCTCGGCGATCTGCTTGTACGACATCCCCTTGGCCACCAGCCGCAGCACCTCGGTCTCCCGGTCGGTGAGCCGGGGTGCCGCGTCCCCGGTTCCGGCCGCCGCGCCCTCCCGGACGGCGGCCAGCCGGCGGTACTCACCGAGGACCAGCCCGGCCAGGCCGGGGGTGAAGACCGGCTTCCCCTCCGCGGTGCTCCGCACCGCCGCCAGGAACTCCGCCAGCGCGGCGGACTTCAGCAGGTAGCCGGTGGCCCCGGCCTTCACCGCGTCGAGCACGCCCTGCTGCTCGCCGCTGGCGGAGAGCATGAGCACCCGCACCTCCGGCCGGGCCGCGCGCAGTCCCCGGATCACCTCCACCCCGGAGATGTCCGGCAGTTGCAGGTCGAGCACCACCACGTCGGGGCGCGCCGCCGCGACCACCCGGATCGCCTGGCGGCCCTCCCCGCAGCTGGCCACCACCTGGTGACCGGCTTCGGCGAGGTCGCGGGCCACCCCTTCCCGCCACATCGGGTGGTCGTCGACGACCATCACGCGTACGCCGCTCACGGCTGTCTCCTCGGCACGGTGAGTTCGACCTCGGTGCCGGCACCGGGTGTCGAGCTGATCCTGGCACTCCCGCCGAGGTCGGCCAGCCGGCCCCGGATCGCCTGCGCCACGCCCAACCGGCCCTGAGCCGCGGCCTCGTCCAGCCGGTCGGGCCCGAAGCCCGGCCCCTCGTCCCGGATCGACACGGTCACCGCGGAGCCCTCGTTTTCGACCAGCACCCAGGCTCGCCCGCCACCGTGCCGGGCGGCGTTGTCCAGTGCCGCCCCGGTTGCCGCGGCAAGCTCGCGGGCCACCGCCCGGGGCAGCGGCACCGGGGTCGCCGGGACGGACAGCGACACGGCGGCCGAGGCGTGCCGGCCGAGCAGCGCGCGCAGGTCCACCGGCGCGTCGGCGGCGCCCGCCGGGACCGGCCCGGTGCCGGAGATCAGGGCCCGCAGGGCGCTCTCCTGCTCGCCGGCCAGCCGGGCCAGCTCACCCGCCTCGCCGTCGAGGTGCGCACCGCGCCGCTGCACCAGGGCGAGCACCTGGAGCACCGAGTCGTGGATGTCGCGGGCCAGCCGCTCCCGTTCCCGCGTGGCGGCTTCCAGCTCGACCGCCCGCTGCAACCGTTCCCCGGCGGTCACCGTGAGCCGGGCCACGTGCCCGACCACCACGCCGGCGAGCAGCATGAGGATCGCGCCGTTGAACGCGCTCGGCGTGACCACGCCCCGCGTCGCGAGGTCGGTCGCGCCGATCAGGAGCGCGGCGACGGTGCCGCGTCGCCGCCCGCCGGAGACGGCCCAGGCCAGCACCGGTCCGCTCAGCCAGGCCACCGGGAGGGTGGGCAGCCCGGCGTCGAGCGCCGGCCGGCCCATCACCCACGGGGTCACCAGCAGGATCGCCACGACGACGCCCAGGTCGGCCACCAGCAGCGGCCAGCCGCGCCGGGCCGGGGTGGCGTAGCCGGCCGCGGTGACGGCGGTCCAGGCCGCCATGACCAGCACCAGCCCGCAGGCGGCGAGGGGATGGGCGTACCGGTCCGCGTCGCGGATCAACACCACGCAGACATACGCCAGGGCGGCCACCCGGAAGACCGCGACGGCCCGCCAGAGCGGGACCTCGAAACCACCGGGCACGGGCACGTGCGTCACCATGCCACAGCCGGCCCGGATGCCCTGGCCCTGCACGGCCGATGCGACTCGACTAACCCTGACGTACGGTGGTAAATGCCGCGTAAACCTCTGTGACCTCCAGTCGGGACGGGGCCATGACGAACGCAGAACCCCGCACACCGCGTACGGTGGTGCCCATCGAACACGCCCTCCTGATCGCCGACGCCTTCGACCAGGCCAAGGTGACCGAGCTCCGACACTCGGTCGCCGACTGCGCACGCGCTGCCGGGCTGCGCGGCGAACGCCTGGACGACTTCGTGCTCGCCGTCAACGAGCTGATCACCAACGCGGTGCGGCACGGCGGAGGTCAGGGCTGGCTGCGGCTGTGGGGGGAGCCCGGGCTGGTGCTCTGCGAGGTCTCCGACCACGGCCGGGGCATCGACACCCGGCGCCTCGACAACCGCGACCGGCCCGCCCCCGAGACGGCCGGCGGCTGGGGCCTCTGGCTGGCCCGTGAGCTGACCGACGTGATGGAGGTCGAGACCGGGCCGGCCGGCACCACCGTCCGCATCACCACCGCGTCCGCCCCCACCGAGCAGCACACCGGCCGCCACCGCAGCGACTGAACGGCCGGGCCCGCTACCCCCAGCGGTCGCCGGTCAGCTTCTCGTAGACGTCGACGTACCGGGCCCGGGTCGCGTCGACCACCTCGGCGGGCACCTCGGGCGCCGGAGACCGCTTGTCCCAGCCGCTCTGCGCCGCCCAGTCCCGCACGTACTGCTTGTCGTAGGAGAACTGTGCGCGCCCCGGCTGGTAGGACTCCGCCGGCCAGAACCGGGACGAGTCGGGGGTGAGCAACTCGTCGGCCAGGACCAGCGTGCCGTCCGCCGCCCAGCCAAACTCGATCTTGGTGTCCGCGACCAGGATGCCCCGGTCGGCGGCCAGCTCGGCACCCCGGCAGTACACGTCGATGGTCAGCTGCCGCAGCCGCTCGGCGGTCTCCGCACCGACCTTGTCGACCACCTCGGCGAAGGTCATCGACTCGTCGTGCTCACCCATCGGCGCCTTGGTCGACGGGGTGAAGATCGGCTCGGGCAGGATGGACGCCTCGACCAGGCCGCGCGGCAGGTCGACGCCGGAGACCGCGCCGGTGCTGTCGTACTCCGTCAACCCGCCGCCGGTGAGGAAGCCACGGGCGACGCACTCGATCGGGACCATCTCCAACCGGCGGCACCGGATCGCCCGGCCGGCGAACTCCGGCGGCACGTCGGTGGCCGAGATGACGTGGTGGGGCACCAGGTCGGAAAGCTGCTCGAACCACCACAGCGACAGCGCGGTGAGCAGCTTGCCCTTGTCCGGAATCGGGGTCGGCAGCACCACGTCGTAGACGGAGATGCGATCCGAGGCGACCAGGATCAGGTCGTCGCCCTCGGCGTAGACGTCCCTCACCTTGCCGGAGTGCAGAAGTTCCACGCGCACAAGTAGACCACGCGACGCGCGTACGGCCCGGGGCGGTCCGCGCGGGCGGACGGCCGGTCAGCGCGGTGGCCCACCACGGCGGCGGGTCAGCCGGACCACCAGCAGGACGATCACGGCCACCACCGCCAGGCAGCAGAGCAGGCTCAGAAAGCCGAAGAACCCGAAGCCGCGGCCCCGCCGCCGGGCGGCCTCGACGACCAGCTCCCCGGTGCCGGTCGAGGCCCACGCGGCCACGGGAACGAACACCGTCAGCACGACCGTACCCAGGAGCGTGCCGAGCCGCCCCCACCACCTACCGAAGGAAGACATGGGATCATCCTCGCCGAGACGCGCAACCCGTGGCCGCCGATCGGCTCGGAAACGACAGAGGCCCCGGATCAATCCGGGGCCTCTGTCGTGCAGTAGCGGGGACAGGATTTGAACCTGCGACCTCTGGGTTATGAGCCCAGCGAGCTACCGAGCTGCTCCACCCCGCGTCGGTAGATTCAGCCTACCCCATCCACGCCCGCCCCCGGTCACCCACCCCCGACCCCCGATCCGCCGGAGCGTGGCACGACGATCGGGGCCGCGGAACGACAAAGGCCCCGGATCGATCCGGGGCCTTTGTCGTGCAGTAGCGGGGACAGGATTTGAACCTGCGACCTCTGGGTTATGAGCCCAGCGAGCTACCGAGCTGCTCCACCCCGCGTCGGTAGATCCACCGTAGCGCACCACCCCGGGCCGCCGCAAAACGACCCACGGAACCACCCGCGCCAACGCCGCGCAGCCCGTGCCAAGCCCGCGCGGACCACGGCGGGTCCGCGCGACCGACCAGGGTCCGCGGCCAGGCGATCCTCCGACCGATCGCCGTCGCGGACCCTGGTCGGTCGCCGTCAGCCGGTGGGTGACGGGCTGGCCGGCGCGCCGTTTCCGCCGCCGGCGTCAGCTCCCTGCGCCTGCTGGAAGGCGGTCAGCGCGTCGTCCAACGCCTTCAGCGCACGGCCGTACCGCTCGAAGTCGCCGGACGCCTGCGCGGCCCGTACCTCCGTGATCGCGGCCCGCACCTGGTCGGCGGCGGCCGACAGCTCGACGGGAGCCAGCGGCGCCGGTGGGGTCGGCGACGGCGTGGTCGGCGGCTCCTCGCCCTCGACCGGGGGTTCCTCGCCCTCGACCGGTGGCGGCGGGGGCGGGTTGCCGGCGGCGGCCTGCTTACCCTGCTCGACGAGTTGCTTGATGCCGTCGGCCACGTTGTCGGCGAGTACGACGTAGGAACCCCCGTCGCCGTACGACATCAGCACCTTCTGCAGCAGCGGGAACGCGTCCTGCTGGTTGCTCTTCACGTAGACCGGCTCGACGTAGAGCATCCCGTCGCCGACGGGCAGCGAGAGCAGGTTGCCGTACTGCACCTGCGCCTGGTTCGAGGAGAGCAGGTTCAGCTGCTGTCGGATGGTCGCGTTGGTGTTGGTCATCCGCTGGTGCACCTGCACCGGCCCGGAGATCGCGGTCTGGTCCGGCAGCTCCAGCACCTGCAACGTCGGCTTGCCATCCTCGTACGACCCGGAGATCAGCGCGGCCAGGTTCTGCCGGCCGTTCGGGGTGACCGCACTGGTCAACTGGAAGCGCGGCCCCTCCTGACCGGGGAACTGCGTGTAGAGGTAGTACGGCGGCTGCTTCACCCCGCTGTCCGGCGCGTCCGGCACGTTCGGCACCTGCCAGAAGTCCTGGCCGGAGTAGAAGTCGCCGGGTGCGGTGACGTGGAACCTGGTCAGCAGGTTGCGCTGCACCTTGAACAGGTCGGCCGGGTAGCGGAAGTGCTCGACCAGCGCCGGCGGGATCTCCGCGCGCGGCTTGATCAGGTCACCGCCGAACGCCTTGTTCCACGCCTTGAGCACCGGGTCGTTCTCGTCGAACTCGTAGAGGGTGACCGTGCCGTCGTACGCGTCGACGGTCGCCTTGACCGAGTTGCGGATGTAGTTGACGTTCTCCCGGGCCAGCTGGATGGTGCCCCGGCCGGTCAGCTCGTCGGTGGTCTCCTGCTGGAGGTTGACCCGCTCGGCGTAGGGGTAGGTGGCCGAGGTGGTGTAGCCGTCGACGATCCACTGCACCCGGCCGTCCACCACCGCCGGGTACGGGTCGCCGTCGAGCGTGAGGAACGGCGCGACCTTCTCCACCCGGTCCCGGGGGTTACGCACGTAGAGCAGCTTGGAGTTCTCGTTGACCGCCTCGGAGAGCAGGAAGTTCGCCTCCTGCTCCTTGATCGCGTAGAGCAGCCGCCGGGAGAACGACCCGACGTCCACGCCACCGGAGCCGGTGTAGGTGTAGTACGACTCGCGCCCCTCGCCGCTCTCACCGGCCGGCCGGTCGAACTCCGCGGGGTTGGCGTCCGGGTTGGGCTTGCCGACGATGGCGTAGTCGCCATCGTCCATCCGCTCGCCGTAGTAGATCCGGGGCTGGCTCGCCGGGATCTGGTCGGCGGGCGAGGCGCAGGACTGCGACCGCTCGCCGAGGAAGCCGGAGATGAAGAACGGCTGACCACCGCAGACCACCCGGTTCGCGGGGGCGGCCACCAACCCGTACCCGTGGGTGTAGACGGTGTGCCGGTTGATCCAGTTGCTCTGTTGGGCGGTCAGCTCGCCATAGTTGATCTCACGTACGCCGACCACGTAGTCCTGGGTCTCGCCGTCGACCGTGTACCGGTCGATGTCGAGCTTCGGACCGAAGTCGTAGAAGCCACGCACCTGCTGGAGCTGGGTGTACGTCTCGCTGACCAGCTGCGGGTCGAGCAGCCGGACGTTCGAGATCACCGAGGTGTCGGTGGCCAGGCTCTCCGGTGGGTTCAGGTTGCTGGCCGCGTACGCCGAGGTCTCGGCGTTCTCCAGGCCGAACGACGCGCGGGTGGCCTGGATGCTGCGCTCGATGTACGGCGCCTCCTTGTCCCGGGCGCTGGGCTTGACCTCGAAGGTCTGCACCGCCCAGGGGTAGATGCCGCCGATCGCCACCGCGGAGACACCGAGCAGCGCCAGCGAGATGCCCGGCCAGACCAGGTTCCGCATCCAGGCGTTGGAGAAGATGATGATCGCGATCGCCACCACCACGGAGATGTAGGCGAGGATCTCCTTGGCCGGCAGCAGCGCGTTGATGTCGGCGTAACCGGCGCCGTAGACGCCCACGCCGTCGTTGTACTCCAGCAGCATTGCCCGCCGGTCCAGCACGTACGCGACGGCCTTGAGCAGGACGAAGACCGCCACCAGCGTGCTCAGGTGGGCGCGCGCGGCGTTGCTCATCCGGTCGCCGACGCCCTGTAGGCGCACGCCGCCGAAGAGGTAGTGCACGGCCAGCGCACCGATCAGCGCCAGCACCACCGCGGTGAAGCCGAGCCCCAGCAGGAAGCGCCAGAAGGGCAACTGGAAGACGTAGAAGCCGACGTCGACGCCGAACTCCGGATCCTGGACGCCGAAGTTGCCGCCGTGCAGGAAGAGCAGCCACTGGTTCCAGCGGCTCTGTGCCGACAACCCGGCGAAGAGGCCGACGATCGCGGCGGCCGCCGCGATCCACAGCCCGAGCCGGGGGCCGAGCAGCATCCGGTAGCGCTCCAGAGTGGCCTGCTCCGGCGAGTGCGGCCGGATCCGGGGCCGCAGCCGTTGCGCGAGCCAGAGGTTGCCGCCGACGATCGCCGCCATCGCCAGGGCGGCGGCCAGGAAGAGCAGCAGCCGGGTGACCAGCACCCCCCGGAAGACCGCGGTGTAGTCGACCTCGGAGAACCAGAGCCAGTCGGTCCAGGCTTGCACCCCCCAGCCGAGCAGGGTGAACAGAACGAACACCCCGACCAGGACCCCGATCGTGACGCGTCCGCGTCGGCTCATCCTCGGCAGGGGGCTGCTGCTACGCATGACCACTGTTGGCTCCGCACGCTCGTTATGATCGGCTCCGACCAGGCACCCAGAGTACGGGGTGTTCCTGAAAGCGTGGGCACAAGGTCGCGCCGTGCTGGCGGCGCACGGTCGAGGCGAGGGTCAGCAGTGCGTCGGCTCGCCCCCGGAACGCAGCGTCTCCAGCGCGTCGAGCGCCTCGTCGAGCGAGCCCACCCTGACCAACGGCAGGTCCGGCTGCCGGTTACGCACCGCCTCGGCGCAGTTGGCCGCCGGCACCAGAAACGCGGTCGCGCCGGCCCGCTTCGCGCCGACCAGTTTCTGCGGGATGCCGCCGATCGGGCCGACCTGCCCGGAGTCGTCGATGGTGCCGGTGCCCGCGATGATCCGACCGCCGGTCAGGTCCTCCGGGGTCAGCTTGTCGATGATGCCCAGGGCGAACATCAGGCCCGCGCTGGGGCCACCGATGTCCTTCAGGTCGAAGGAGAGGGTGAACGGGTGCGGCTGCTGCTGCTCGATCTCGATTCCGATCCGGGGCCGGCCGTCCTGCTCGCGGCTGGTGATCGTGTCGGTGCGGGCGGCGCCGTCGCGGGTGTATCCGATGCGCAGCGCCGTACCCGCTGGCTTCGCCCTGATCAGTTCGGTCAGCCGGGAGGCCAGCGGCACCGGCTCCCCGTCGACCGAGGTCACCACGTCGCCCGGGCGGAGCACCCCGGCCGCCGGCCCGTCGGCCGCGACGGTCTTGACCACCACCTGCACCTCGTACCCGAGTTCCCGCAGTGCGACGGTCTCGGCGCTGGTCTGCGAGACCTGGAAGTCCTCGGCGTTGCGCTGTTCGACCTCCTCCTGGCTCTCCCCCGGCGGGTAGACCAGTTCGCGCGGCACCACCGCCTGCTCGTCGGAGAGCCAGCCCTGGATGGCCGAACGCAGCTTGACGCTGGGGTGCACACCCACCGTGGTCAGCCGCAGCTGGCCCGCCGAGGTGGAGGTCTCCCGGCCGGTGACCTGGATGACCTCCTTGCCGTCCTCCTGCCCCACGGTGTCGACGGTCGGCCCGGGACCGAGCACCACGTACGGGACCGGCGCGCCGAGCACGCCGATGCTGAGCAGAGCGGTGAGCAGAGCACCGAGCAGGACGGTCACGCCGCGACGTCTCATGCGGCAGAGCGTACCGAGCGGGGTGACGGCTCCCGTCCGGCGCGACGATGACTTCGCCCTCAGCGCAACCGCACCAGCGGCCGAGTTATGGCCGTCGGCGTACCGTAGACGTCGTGCCTGATATTCCGTTCGGTTTCGCGCTACCGGGTGGGCAGCCGCCCGACCCCAACGACCCCGCGCAGATGCAGCAGTTCATGTCGCAGTTGCAGCACCTGCTCTCCGCGCCGGGCAGCGGGCCGGTCAACTGGGACCTGGCCCGCCAGGTGGCCGCCAGCCAGCTCGCCTCGGCGGGCGACCCGGCGGTCTCGCCGTACGAGCGCCACGCGGTGGAGGAGGCGCTGCGCATCGCCGACCTCTGGCTGGAGCCCGCCTCCGCGCTGCCCTCGGGCATCCGCAGCGCGGTGGCCTGGAACCGCAACGAGTGGATCTTCAAGACGCTCGACGTCTGGCGGAAACTCTGCGACCCGGTCGCCAGCCGGATGGTCGGCGCGATGGGCGATCTGGTGCCGCCGGAGGCCCGGGCACAGCTCGGCCCGATGCAGTCGATGGTGGCCACCCTCGGCGGCGCGCTCTTCGGTGGTCAGCTCGGCCAGGCACTCGGGTCGCTCGCCGCGGAGGTGCTCTCCGCCGGAGACATCGGCCTGCCGCTCGGACCGGCCGGCACGGCCGCGTTGATCCCGGCCAACATCAAGGCGTACGGCGAGGGCCTGGAACTGCCCGAGGACGAGGTACGCCTCTACGTGGCCCTGCGCGAGGCGGCGCACCAGCGGCTCTTCGAACACGTGCCGTGGCTGCGCGGGCACGTGCTCAACGCCGTGGAGACGTACGCCGCCGGCATCCGGGTGAACCGGGAGGCGATCGAGGAGGCGATGGGTCGGGTCGATCCGACCGACCCGGAGTCGATGCAGGCGATCGCCCTGGAGGGGATCTTCACGCCGGAGGACAGCCCGGCGCAGAAGGCGTCGCTGGCCCGGTTGGAGACCGCCCTCGCCCTGGTGGAGGGCTGGGTCTGCCACGTGGTGGACGGCGCGGCGGCCGCCCGGTTGCCGAACGTGGTGGCGTTGGGCGAGGCGTTCCGCCGGCGCCGGGCGGCCGGTGGACCGGCCGAGCAGACCTTCGCCGCCCTGGTCGGGCTGGAGCTGCGACCCCGCCGGCTGCGCGAGGCCGCCGCGCTCTGGGCGGCGCTCACCGAGCACCGGGGCATCTCCGGCCGGGACGCGCTGTGGGGGCACCCCGACCTGCTCCCCTCCGACGACGACTTCGCCGATCCGGTGGCCTTCGCCATGGCCGACGTGGACCTGATGACCGAGTTGGAGAACTTCGACTTCACCGCCCCGGGCGGGCCGGAGGAGAAGGCACCCGGCGAGACGGAGCGCCGCGACGACACCGAGGGCGACGAGAACCGCCCCTGACCGCCCGCGCCCGCTGCCGTCGGCTCGGCTGGGTTCAGCCGGCGGCCGGGCGGGCGCGTTGGCGGCCGTCAGCCGCGCCGGCCGGCACCGGAGAGCAGGGCGCGGGTGTTCTCCCAGCCGTCCAGTGCCGGGTCGAGCCGGGCGAGGTCCGCCGGCCCGCGCAGCCGGTGCCAGGCGGGCGTCACCGCCAGGTCGCCCGGGCGGGGCGCCGCCGCGCGTACGGCCGCGGGCACCGTGGCGTCGATGTCCAGCGGCGGCAGCCACGACGGTACGGGCAGCCGGGCGGCCACACCCAGCAGGCCGGGAAGGGCACCCTCGGCCGGCGCGACCGCGACCGGTCGGGTGGTCAGTGGGCGCAGCAACTTGCCGACGGTGAGTCCGGGCAGGTCAGGGGCGTCTCCGACGACCACCGCGGCCTGCTCGTAGCCACCGTCCGGCCCGTGCGGGGCCGCACCCAGCGCGGCGAACACCGCGTTCGGCGTCGGTTCGGGCACCTCGTACACGGTCGTGCCGGGCCAGATCACCGCATCGGCCAGCCAGCGGTCCGCTCGGGTGACCGCCACGGCGGTCTCCACCTCGTTGAGCATCGCGAGCAGGTCCACCACGTCCTCGGCGAGCGCCGTGCGCCAGCCCACCGGGTCGACACCGGGCGGTGCCCAGGCGACCGGCGCGAGCAGCGCCACCACCACACGTCGGGCCATCCACCGACCCTACCGCCGAGCGCGCCGAGCGTGCGGGGCGTGCCGGGCGTGCGGGGCGTGCCGGGCTCAGGGGGCGCCGGCGACGGCCGCCACACCCTCCAGGTAACCCCGGGCGCGTTCGGTTCTCGGGTACCGGCCGACCAGTGCCCAGAACCGGGCGTTGTGGCTGGGCACGATGAGGTGGGCCAGCTCGTGCAGCAGCACGTAGTCGATCACCCAGTCCGGCATCTCCTGGATCCGGTGCGACAGCCGGATGGACCGGTCCGCCGGAGTGCAGGAGCCCCACCGGCCGTTCTGGTTGCTCACCCACCGGACGCTGATCGGCAGGGCCTGGTCGCCGTACTCGGTCAGGTAGAGCTTGATCAGCCGATGGGCCCGGGCCAGCAGTTCCGCGTCGGAGCGGACCAGGCGCCCCTCCCGGGCGGCGAGCCGGGCGAGCATCCGGTCGACCCACTCGCTCTCCTCGGCCCGGGAGAACTGGTCCGGGATGAGGACGACGACCCGCTCACCGTCGCGGTAGGCGGACACCGTGCGTCGTCGACGCTGGCTGCGCCGTACTTCGACAACCGGCTTCCGCACCCCAGCCATCAGTGGACCGCGCAGCCTCGGTTTGCTGTCACGTTGGCAAGCTAATGCGTTGTGACCAGGGGTCCGCAAGAGTCAACCCCTCGACACGCGTCCGGAAAATGGGGATTGGTCGCCAGGAGTCCCGAAAAATTTCTTGCTGGACCGGCCGCAGCCGTCACGATCACCCTTCGTGGTGACCCGTGAGGTGTCACACCAGGCTCGGCCACCACGGTAAGTGATCATCGCGCCGGACCCCACATCGGGGGGTGTCAGCCCCTCATCCGGGGGTGCTACCAGCGCACTTGCGGGTGCCCGGTCGGCGTGTCCCCGCCAAAGTGACTGATCTGACCCAATTTGGCGTGCACACTCTCGACGTCGCCTTGCTCACAGTGGCAATGCGCAGCTGACATGGAACCGCCCACACCTGGGTAGGGTCCGCCAACCGGTGGTCACGTGGGTGGCCACGGGACAAGACCCGGCGCCGGGGGTCCTGAGCGACCGCCACCGGGAGACCCACCGGGCCGTTTCGGCCGGTGGACGAGACGAGGAGGGCACACCGTGGCCGACCAGGCCCAGACCTACAACGGTTACTGCGTCAAGTGCAAGGAGAAGCGGGACTTCGAAGGCCGCGTCGAGGTCTCGAAGACCGGCATGAACATGGCCAAGGGCAAGTGTCCGGTGTGTGGCACAACAGTGAACCGCATCCTGGGCAAGGCGAAGGTCTGACCTACGCGTACCGCGCGAGGGGGGTGGCCGGCGGCCACCCCCCTCGCGCGTCTCCCGGTCACTGTCGGACGGCCGACTCAGTTACTCGCGGGTTGTGGATAACTCGCGGAATCCTGTGGACAGCCCTGCGCCTGGGGCCGGCCACCTGTGGACAACGATCGACGGACAGCAGGGGAACGGTCACTATTCGTGCCCATGACGCAGTATCCCGAGCACCCGCCGTCCCCCCGTCCCCGCCTGTTGCCCGGGCTCAGCCGGCTCTGGCGCGACCGGCACACCCTCCAGCTCGGCATCGGTCACGAACGGGCGGTCCTGGTCGAGGTCGCCGACCCCCGGGCGGCCCGGCTGCTCGATTTGCTCGACGGCGCCCGTAGCGAACGGCAGGTGCTGACCGGGACGACCCGGACGGGTGTCCGACCGGAGCACGCCCATGCCCTGCTCGACGCTCTGCGCGCCGCCGGTCTGGTGGTGCCGGCGCACACGCTCGTACCGCGCGACCTCGCCGAACCACGACGGACCCGGCTCGCCGCCGAGGCCGGCGCGCTGGCGCTGGCCGCCGACCGGTTGCCGGGCACCCCGGCCCAGGTGCTCCGGCGTCGCCTGGCCGCCCGGGTGGTGGTCACCGGTCCCGGCCCGCTCGGCGCCGCCATCGCGGTCGCCCTGGCCCAGGCGGGCGTCGGGCACGTCCATCCCGACCTACCCGGGACGGTCCGCCCGGTCGATCTCGTCGGCGGCGGCATCGCCGCCGACGAGATCGGGCGTCCGCTCGGCGCCGCGGTCCGGGCGGCCCTTCAGCGCGCCGCACCCGGTACCGGCACCGGCCCGCTGCGCCGGCCCCGGCCCGACCTGGTCATCCAGCTCGGCTCCGACCGGCCGGCCGCGCTGCTGGCCACCGGTCATGCGCAACGGAGACAGCCACACCTGCTGGTCGAGATCCGGGAGGGGGTGCCGGCGGTCGGCCCGCTGGTCCGCCCGCCGATCGGCCCCTGCCTGCGCTGTCTCGACCTGCACCGCGCCGACCGGGATCCGGACTGGCCGGTGCTCGCCGCCCAGCTCGCCAGCGGTCCGCCCACGCCGGCCTGCGCCGCGGGTCTCCTGCTGGCGGCGACCGCGTACGCCGTCGGCGAGGCGCTGAGCCAGCTGGACGGCGGCACGCCGGAGACGCTTGGCGGGGCGATCGAGGTGGTGTCGCCGGGCAGCCTCCGTCGCCGGCTCTGGCCGCCGCACCCCCGGTGCCGGTGCGGCGGGTAGCCGTTCGGCGAGGGTCGGAGCCGGCCGCACGGCAGCAGCGGGCCGCCCGAGTCGGTAACAATGACCAAGTGACCGACATCCCGCGCCGGGCCGTGTCCCGGACCGCCAAGCTCGCCGCTCTGCCGCTCGGCTTCGCCGGCCGGACCGTCCTCGGCATGGGTAAGCGCGTCACCGGGCTCGCCTCCGACGTGATCTCCGCGGAGATCCAACAGCGCACCGCCGAGCAGCTGTTCAGCGTCCTCGGCCAGCTCAAGGGCGGGGCGATGAAGTTCGGCCAGGCGTTGTCGGTCTTCGAGGCCGCCCTCCCGGAGGAGATCGCCGCGCCCTACCGGCAGGCCCTGACGAAGCTCCAGGAGGCCGCGCCGCCGCTGCCCGCCGCCAGCGTGCACAAGGTGCTGGCCGAGCAGTTGGGCCCCGCCTGGCGGGAGCGGTTCGTGAGCTTCGACGACTCGCCGGCCGCCGCGGCCAGCATCGGGCAGGTGCACCGGGCGGTGTGGCGGCTGCCGGACGGCACCGGCCGGGACACCGCCGTGAAGATCCAGTACCCGGGAGCCGGCGACGCCCTGCTCGCCGACCTCAAGCAACTCTCCCGGCTGGGTGGCATGTTCCGGGCCATCCAGCCCGGCCTGGACGTCAAGCCACTCCTGGCCGAGCTGCGGGAACGGATCACCGAGGAACTGGACTACGAGCTGGAGGCGGAGTCGCAGCGGGCCTTCGCCGCCGCGTACGCCGACGACCCGGAGATCTACGTACCGGCGGTCTGCTTCGCCTCCCCCCGGGTCCTGGTCACCGAGTGGATCGAGGGAACACCGCTGGCCGACATCATCCGGTCCGGCAGCGAGGAACAGCGCGACGAGGCAGGGCGGCTGATGGCCACCCTCCACCTGTCCGCGCCGGCCCGGGCCGGGCTGCTGCACGCCGATCCGCATCCCGGCAACTTCCGGCTGCTGCCCGACGGTCGCCTCGGGGTGATCGACTTCGGCGCCGTGGCCCGGATGCCGGAGGGTACGCCGGAACCGATCGGACGCATCGCCGGGCTGGCCCTGCGGGGCGACGCCGACGAGGTGGTGGCCGGCCTGCGGGCCGAGGGTTTCGTCAGTTCCGGGGAGCCGGTCGACGCCCCCGCGCTGCTGGAGTTCCTGCGTCCGATGCTGGAACCGATCGCCGCCGACGAGTTCCGGTTCACCCGGGCCTGGCTACGCGCCGAGGCCACCCGCCTGGCGAATCCCCGCTCGCCCGCGTACCAGTTCAGCCGGCAGCTCAACCTGCCGCCGTCGTACCTGCTCATCCACCGGGTCACGCTCGGGTCGATCGGGGTGCTGTGCCAACTGGAGGCCAAGGCGCCGTACCGCGGCATCCTGGAACGCTGGCTGCCCGGGTTCGCCCCGGTGAGCTGACCGCCCCGGCACGCGAAACGGCGGGCGGGGACCGGTCGGTCCCCGCCCGCCGATGCGGTGCGTCGTCCTACAGAACGCCCAGTTCGCGGGCTGACCGGGCGCGGCCGGTCATGGCGACGGTACGGGCGGATCGGGTTGCCTCAGTGCTCGTGGTGCGACCGGCCTGAGGCCGGAGCATTCGAGCCCTCGACAACGCTTCGTGGAGTAGGTACATCTCGGCTCCGTTCGGAAGGTGCGGCATGGTCGTCATCTCTCTCTCGGCCGGCGCGACGCCGGCGGGGGTGGTCTGAATCGGGAACATGTCAGGCAGCCAGCCGGACGGCGCCGCGCGACGTGGCAAGACCATTGGCCGCCAGCCGCGCCTCCGCCTCGACCCGCAGCTCCGCGTCACGGGCGAGGTCCTCCTTGCGCGGCCGGCCACGGGGCCGCTTACGCGGAACGACCGCGCCACGCTCGAAGATCTCGCCGCCCCAGACGCCCCACGGCTCGGCCCGCTCGGCCGCGCCGGCCAGGCACTCGACGCGCAGCGGGCAGTCCCCGCAGAGCGACTTGGCCAGTTCCAGCTCGGTGGGCGAGTCGGAGAACCACAGGTCGGGGTCGAACTTCCGGCAGGGCAGGTTCGCCTCCATCTCGACGCTCAGGTCGAGCGGGGCCAACGCCAGACTCATAGCCCGGTCACCTCTCTCTCACTGCGATCTCGTGGATCGCTGTTCCGACGTACTTCGGCGGTGCAAAAAACTGAGGCCGCGGATCCCGGTATGCGGGTTCCGCGGCCTCGAGGTGAGCCGGTGGTCTGGTGATCAGACCGGTCTACCTCGAGGTGGAACACCGCGGACGTCCATCCGCTTGACGCCATCGACGCCATTGCCCGTGAAGACACTGCTCCCCTGCTGCCCATTCGGCATCGGTGCGAGGATCAGCTCGGCCTGAACCTCGACCCGGTGCGCCGGCGGAGCCCACGGTCGAACGGCGACGGCGGTGGCCCGGACCCGCGTCGCCGGAGCGACGGTGATCGGGGCAGCCGACAGCGGAGCGACGGCAACGGGCAGCGCCGTCGGACGCTGGTAGATGTAGCTCTCCATCGGGGCCACCTCCCTTGACGTTCACTCGTGGTCGACTCGGACACAGACCCCGTGAGCAGCCCGAACAGGGCCCCCTCGCGAGGTGTGCCCTGAGGCTATGCCGGCCGGTGGGGCGAGGGCAAACGAATTAACGGCCGGATTCAGAAACTTTTCTGCGAGCAGATTTCGTCGACCGCCGCGCCACCCACCAGCGCCAGCACCGCCTCCCCGTACAGGCCCAGCTTGCGCGGGCCGATCCCGGCGATCGCGACGAGTTCCTCGGCCCTGCCCGGCCGCCGTTCGGCCAGCGCGACCAGCGTCGCGTCCGTGAAGACCACGTAGGCGGGCACCTTCTGCGCCCCGGCCACCCGCGACCGCCACTCGCGCAGCCGCTCGTGCAGCTCCTCGTCGATGTCGGAGGGGCAGGTGGCGCAGCGACCGAGCTTGCGGTCCGGGCCGGCGATCAGGGTCGTACCGCAGATCCGGCAGGAGACGGTCCGGGTGGCCGCGCGGCGCTGCGGCACCCGCGCCGACCGGCCGCCGGTCGCCCGCTCCACCCCGCCGGAGGGGGCCAGCTGGGGCAGGAACCGGCACGGGCGGCGGGCCCGCCCGCCCGGCGAGCGCGCGGAGGCGTACGACAGCCAGAGCCACTGGCGGGCCCGGGTGATGCCGACGTAGAGCAGCCGGCGCTCCTCCTCGACCTGCTCGGCGGTGCGCGCGTACGTGGTGGGCAGAGTGCCCTCGGCGAGGCCGACCACGAAGACCGCGTCCCACTCCAGCCCCTTGGCGGCGTGCAGGGAGGCCAGGGTCACCCCGTCCACGGTCGGGGCGTGCTGCTGGGCCGCCCGCCGGGCCAGTTCCTCGGTGAAGTCGGCCAGGGTGACCGGGCGCTCCACCGTGGCGGCCACCCCGAGGGGCAGGATTTCCGGTGCGGCGGCGTACTCCTCGGCGAGCTGGACCAGCGCGGCCAGCGCCTCCCAGCGTTCCCGGGCGGCGCCGCCGGGCGGGGGCGCGTCGGGCGCCCACCCGACGCCGGCGAGCGCCTCGACCACGGCCGCCCGCAGCGGGGTCTCGCCGGGGATCGACCGGGTGGCCGCGCGCAGCGCCACCATCGCCTGGCGCACCTCGGCCCGCTCGAAGAACCGCTCCGCCCCCTGCACCACGTACGGCACGCCGGCCTCGGCGAGCGCCTTCTCGTACGCCTCGGACTGGGCGTTGGTGCGGAACAGCACGGCGATCTCGCGGGCCGGCGTGCCGGCGTCGACCAGCGCCCGGCAGCGGGCGGCGACCGCGCTGGCCTCGGCCGGCTCGTCGGTGAAGATCCGCCGGTCCGGCTCGGGGCCGGGCGGGCGCTGGCCGACCAGCTCCAGGCGCAGCCGCGACTCGGTGCCGCGCGCCTGCGAGATGACCGCGTTGGCGAGCCCGACCACCTGCGGGGTGGACCGGTAGTCGCGGACCAGTCGGACCACCGTGGCGCCCCGGTGCCGGCGCGGGAAGTCGACCAGGTACGCCGACGTCGCCCCGGTGAACGAGTAGATCGTCTGGCTGGCGTCGCCGACCACGGTCAGGTCGTCCCGGCCGCCGAGCCAGGCGTCCAGCAGCCGCTGCTGCAACGGGTTGACGTCCTGGTACTCGTCGACGACGAAGTGCCGGTACTGGCTGCGGACCTGCTCGGCGACGTCCGGGTGCTCCTCGATCCCCCACACCGCGGCGCGCAGCACGTCCTCGAAGTCGATCACCCCGCCGGTCCGCTTGAGCTTCTCGTACGCGGCGAAGACCTCGGCGACCTTCCCCGGCTCGTGCGGGGTCTCCCGCAGCGCCTTGGCCGCGGCCACCGCGTACTCCCCCGGCTCGACCAGCGAGGACTTGGCCCACTCGATCTCACCGGCGAGGTCCCGGGCCCCGGTCCGGTCGGCGCGCAGGCCGACCCGGGCCGCGGCGAGGGTCACCAGCCGGACCTTGCTGTCCAGCAGCTCGGGCATGGACCGCCCGTCGAGCAACCGGGGCGCGAAGTAGCGCACCTGGCGCAGCGCCGCCGCGTGGAAGGTGCGGGCCTGCACGCCGACCGCGCCGAGCTGCGCGAGCCGGTGGCGCAGCTCGGCGGCGGCCCGGGCGGTGAAGGTGACCGCGAGCACGTGCCGGGCGGATATCTCGCCGGTCAGCGCCCGGTACGCGATCCGGGACGTCACGGCCCGGGTCTTGCCGGTGCCGGCGCCGGCGAGCACACAGACCGGACCGGCCGGGGCGGTCACCGCCGAGCGTTGCTCCGGATCGAGCCCGGCGAGCACGCCAACGGACGCGGAGTTAACCACCACAGCGGGGAATTGTCGCAGCTTCCGCGAGCGTTGCAGCGGATAGCCCCTGCTTGATCGGCAAGCAGCCGGCGTGACGCGGGAGGATCTCACCATGCTGACGATGTATTCCACTCCCTGGTGCGGCTACTGCCACCGGCTGAAGTCGCAGCTCGACCGGGAGGGGATCGCCTACGAGGTGGTCGACATCGAGCAGGATCCGGAAGCCGCCAACTTCGTGATGAGCGTCAACGGCGGCAACCAGACCGTCCCCACGATCCGTATCGATCCCGCCGGTGGCGGGGCGCCGATCGTCATGACGAACCCGTCGATCACGCAGGTCAAGAGCGCGTTGGCCGGTGCAGGCGTGACTGGCTGACGAAGCCTCGACGGCCGCGTGACCGCAGCGAGACCCCGGTGACGAGCCGGGGTCTCTGCGTTGTCAGGGCTGCCCGCCCCTATCTGCCACCAAGGTCGATCGTCCTGCGGAGTTTGCTGACGGCAGAAGCCAGGTCAGCCCACGGGAAGAGCGCGGCAGCCGGCGGCCCCATGTTCGGAGTGGGCAGGGGATAGCGATCCGGATCGAAGAGCAGATCAATCCCCCACGACCGGAGCGCCTGCACACTGGCACGGAATGCCGGATGACGGGCCAGCGCCACGTTCGGCGTGGGAACCGCGATGATGGGCAGCGGTAGGCCGATGGCCTCGTTCAGCATGCCGAGCGCAAGCGTGTCGCTCGCTCCCGACACCAGCTTGTTGATGGTGTTGAACGTCGCCGGAGCAATCACGTACGCATCGGGAAACGGCAGAACATCCGGCTCGTCTGGCTGCTTGTAGTCGTAGCGCACCTGGTGGCCGGTGATGTCCGCGAGCACATCAAGGTCCATGAACTTCACGGCGGACGGCGTGGCGACGACGCATACATGCCATCCGTCAGCTTGCGCCTGAGTCACGAAGTGCGGCAGGTCGGCGGCGGGCCGTCCGCCGCACGCCACCACGTAGAGCACAGGCTGACCAGCGGTTGGCATGCCACTCCATCACTCGACCGATGACCTGAGCCTGGTGGTTCAAGCCCAGACGCTGACGTATCGTCATGCCATGGTTGCGGACCGGCGAGAATCCGGCACCGCGCTGGACCACATCGGAGTACGGGTCCGCCGTTGGCGGCTCAAGCGTAATCTCAGCCAGCGCGTGCTTGCGGATCTGGCCGGTCTGAGTCAGGGATACATCGCGCAGATCGAGGCCGGAACGGCCCCACTCGACAAACGCAGTACGCAGCTCGCCCTGACCAAGGCACTGCAAATCTCCTTGGCCGACCTGACCGGGCAGCCCTACGACCCGACGACGTTGGAACATGCCACCGCAGCACGACACCTTCCCGCGTTGAGGGCGGCGATCGCAGCGCTGGCGTTCGGTTCAACCGACGCTCCAGAGGACGGCCCGTCCGACCTTGCGGACGCCGTGCGCAAGGTCACCGAGTTACACAACGCCTGCCATTACGATGACCTTGTTGCCGGCCTCCCGAGCTTGCTTCTGGCGCTGAGCGGCGAGCGGGACGATCCGGCGTCGGTTCGTCGCCTAGTCTGGGTGACGTATGCCGCCACATTTGCGGCGAAGTATCTCGGGCACACCGATCTTGCGATGCTCGCTGCTCAGCAGTGTCGGGCGGTCGCGGCGCTTCTGACCGACGAGCCGGAGTGGTTGGGGTTGGCGGAGTTCGCCGTCGTTCATACGCTGCCCGCCGAGTCGAAGGCGCTGCCGTTGCAGCGTGCCGTCCGCGCGATCGATCTGCTGGAGATGGCCGCTGATCACCCACACGCCGGACAGGTACACGGCATGCTGCACCTGAGTGCCGCCATGCTGGCTGCAGTTGGCGGGGACGCTCAGGCGAGCCGTACGCACCTCCACGAGGCCCGTGCCTCTGCTTTGCGACTCGGTGAGGGCAACTTCGGCCAGTTGTGGTTCGGGCCGACGAACGTCGAGATCTGGCGGCTTGGTGTGTTGGCCGAGCTTGGTGATGGTGGCGCCGTCGTGCACCTGCCAGGACTGGACGTTTCGACCATCGGTTCATCGAACCGCCGGGCAACCATGTACGCCGATCTCGGCAGATGCCTTGCCCAGACGCGCAAGCACGACGGGGAAGCCGTGGCCGCTCTACTACGCGCTGAGACGATCGCCCCTCAGCGAGTTCGCTTGTCGCCGCTGGTACGCGAAACCGTCGGTTCGATGCTGCGACGAGCGCGCCGTTCGGCCGGTGGGCGAGACCTGCAAGCCCTCGCCGCGCGGCTCGGCGCAGCGTGATTACAGCCTCTAATCATTCCTGCTTGGAGTGCGCATAGCGTCACATCCCGTTGAGCACGGGCGGCCAACGCCCGACCTGGACCGCGGGAGGGCGTGACAAGATGGCAAGCCACGGAGGCCAGCCTCAGCATGGCAAGGCATCCACGACGTACTACGCGACCTCGGCCGACCAGCAATTGGGCGAGGCACAGCGACTACTCGACGCGCACGTCACGTCGAGCGCCACGGGCCGTTGTCTGGAGTGCGGCACATTGGGTCCGTGTTGGAGGCGCGAGAGCGCAGTAGTGATCTTCTCCAGGACCCTGCGGCTTCCCACGCGTCTGCCAGGAGTTAGCCAACCTGAGTTAATCAATGCTCGACGGATACCGGCCGCACGGCTGCCGCTCGCCGGTTAGTGGTGACCAGATGCCGAAGTCAACCACCATGCACACCCCTTCCCGCCCGGACTGGAGTTGCAGAGCGCCCGGCTGTGGAGAGCCGTGGCCGTGCGCGACGAAGCGCGCAGATTTGCTGAATACGTACGCGAACGCACGTCTGGTGCTGCGCATCTACATGGCTTCCAACATGCATGACGCGATCGAGGATGCCGTCCGGCATCCCACGGGAGTCGGGATCGATTTATGGCCCCGCTTCATGGGATGGATTCCACAGGTGCCGAATCCTCCGATCGCCACACCCACCGACCAGCGGCCGGAGCAGCGATCCGACCAACGCGGCGGCAAGTTCCTAGGAGAAGCCGATGTACCAGGCAATTGTCAGTCCCCAGGAAAGCAAGTTCGTTGCCGTACGTGCTGGTCAGCAGGCAGCCATCCAACTTCCTTCCGCCTACTACGGCGAGCTTGCTGAGGTCGCGGACTCGGACGGGGTGGTGCCCGACTGGTTCGGGGTTGCCGCACGTCAAGCCTGGGGTATCGAGCTAGCAGGTCGCCCCATCCATGACGTCCTGGTGGTGAGGGCGCCATCGGTCTTGTCGGTGACGTACAGCCGCGCCTCATGGGAGATCAACAAGGGCTGCAATTTCTCCTGCGAACACTGCTATCTCGAGCAACGACCGTTCGCCGGGCTCCCCCTCACCGACAAGCTCCGTCTACTCGACATGCTCCGCGACATGGGCGTGATCTGGTTCGAGATTACCGGCGGCGAACCTCTCATCGATCAGGACTTCGTGCCGGCGTACAAGCGGGCACATACCGCCGGAATGATGGTGGAGATCCTCACGAACGGCTCACGGCTCTACCGTGACGACCTGCTGGAGACCTTCGCCGTACACCGACCGCACAAGATCACGATCTCGATGTACGGGGCGAGCCCGGAGACAGCGGACGCCCTGACGCAGACCCGGGGAGCGTTCAAGAGCGCCTACCGGGGGATGGTGGCAGCAGCCGGAGCGAGCCTGCCTGTCGAGGTCACGCTGATCATTACCAAGCACAACGTCGAGGAACTCGGCGAGATGCGCGCGATGGTGCGAGACCTCGGACTGTCGTTCAAGGAGTACGGGTCTATCTCGCCTACCTACACCGGCAAGGGGTCGACACTCGCGACGCAGGTTCCGAGCATGGTCGGCAAAAGCGACATATTCCAGGGCTGCCCAGCAGGCCATACCTCGTTCCACGTCGACCCACACGGCTTCGCCACGATGTGCAAAGTCGGCCGGGACAGCCCCATCAACTTGATCTCCGAAGGCCCTGAAGGGCTCTTGCGTCTGCCCGGGATCGCAGACGTCCAGATGCTTCGCACGGGTGGATGCAGCGGCTGCAAGATCTCGTCCACCTGCCGGGTATGCCGACCCATGGCGCGTGTGTACCAGGAGGCGAAGGCACCACTGAGTCACTACTGCCAGCACGGCATGAAGGAGGAGACATGACCGCCATCCACGTCGACATCACCAGCCGTCCGCCGAGGACGCACAACGCCGCCAAGAACCCTCCCAAGCAGGAGCCCGCCGGCATCGTCATCACGAACGTCGAGGCGCTCACCGTGGGGAACGAGCGCGGCTGCGGCAACGACAACCCGTACAACTGACCCAACGCCCCACCAGTTGAGCGCTCCGGGTCGCCGTCGTGCCATGACGCGGTGATCCGGAGCGCGCTCCCCGCTGAAGGAACGCCGTGCCACTCGCCCGCGTCTCGTACTGGAATCTGCCGAGGGTCGTCCGCAACAGGATCGAGGACGCCATCGGCATCGTCACGTCGGCCTCATCGGTCGGCGAGGGAATGAACAACTCCGTTGCCTCCCTGCTGCAAACGTCAGGAGGACGCTACTTTGTGAAGGCGTTGCCGTCTGACCACCGCTGGGCGTGGACCCAGGCACGGGAAGCAGAGATCGCTCAGTACCTACGCCCGATTGCTCCGGCGCTCTATGCACGAGTCGTAGACCTGGGATGGGATGTCCTGGTTTTCGAGGCACTGGCGGGACGCCAGGCGGACTACACCCCCAGGTCAGCCGACCTCCGGCACGTTGTCGACCTACTCACTCGAATCGGTGAGTTTCCTTGCCCTGACATCACCCTGCGGCGGGCGGAGCAACGCCTACAGGCGTACGCCGATGCGAGCAACCTCCACTACTTCGCCGGTGACGCCTTGCTCCATACGGATTTGAACAACGCCAACGTCATCATCGGTAGGGACGGCGCTCGCATCGTTGACTGGGGATGGGCAACCCGCGGTGCCTCATGGCTTGACGCTGCCTACTGGGTTATCTGGCTGATCGCCGCAGGCCACAGCCCTGAGTCGGCCGAACGATGGGCAGCGAAGGTGCCAGCATGGCGAACTGCCCCGGCAAGTGGCATAACGGCATTCTCTGCCGCGAACGCCCACCTGTGGGCCGACGTTGGCGGAACAGATCCGGACGCGTGGACTCGTCGTCTAGTCAATGCCGCCGGTTCCTGGCACGGGTTCAGAAGCAGCTTTGAACCATAGATAGCTGCGCGTTCAGGGCCAAAGGCTACGGGAGCCACTCGCGCGGGTTCATGTTGTCCCTGGACAGCCAGCACAGCGGCTGTGGGTGCATCTGTTGTCGCCTGGGTAACAACAGATGCACCCACAGGTCGCGTATCCGGGACGTAGAGCCTGGCGATCTGGTGCAGCGCAGCCGGCCGACGTTGGCATGCGGGCGCCGCCGGAGCGCTGGCGGCGGTCAGCGGCCCGGGTTTCTGGGGAGAGCGCCGACCTCGACCTCCCGGGCCTCGGGGGACGGGCGCGGCGCGGGCACCCGGGGATGCGCCGGCGGCCCGGGCGGTGGGCTCAGGTGGCGGCCGCGCCAGAGGTAGTTGCCGGCGAGCAGGGTGGCCAGGCCGACCAGCGCGAAGACCAACCGGTAGTCGAGCACACCGACGAGCAGGGCGCCCAGGCCGATCGAGAGCGCCTGCGGGCACCTGACCACCGCCTCGGCGGCGGCGGCGACCCGACCGAGCAGTTCGGGCGGGGTCCGCCGCTGGACCAGCGTGTGCAGCCCGACCTGGGTCAGCGGCAGCGACAGGCCCGCCATCAGCACCGCGACGAAGCCGAGCCACAGATTCGGGTACGCCAGCATCAGCGCGGCGGGGCCGAAGAGCGCGACACCGGCGGCGAGGGCGCCCAGCTCGCCGACCCGACGCAGCACGGCGGCGGAGAACAGCCCACCGACCAGACCGCCGATGCCCTGCACGGTGAGCAGCACGCCGACGAAGGCCGGCTCCCGGTCGAGCCCCCGGTCGACGTACGCGAAGATCAACGACTCGGTGAAGCCCATCACCAGTGAGCCGAGGCCGTACCCGACCAGCGCCCGGCGCAACGCCGGCTCGCCGGCGAGGTGCCGGAGCCCGGCGACCAGCTCACCCGGCCAACGCAGCTGCGTGGTGGACCCGGGGGCCGGTCCGGCGGGCCGACCGCCCACCCGCGACCAACCGCCCACCCGCGTGGCACGGTCGGCCCGCGAGGCGCCCATCCAGGGCACACCGACCACCAGGGCGGCGACCAGGAAGCCGGCCATCCCGACCGCGGTCAGCAGCCAGCCGCCGAGGGTCACGTAGAGCCCGGCACCGGCCAGCGGGCCGATCAGCCGCAGTCCCTGGCGGACCGTCTGCAACGCGCCGTTGGCCTCACCGAGCAGTTCGGAGGGCACCAGTTCCCGGACCAGCCGGCTGAGCACCGCACCGACCGTGAGGTTCGACAGCCCGTACAGCGCGGCCACCGCGTAGATGATCCACATGTCGCCCGCGTCCCGGACCGCGAGGAGCGGGGTGAGCAGCAACGCCGTCGCGAGGTTGGTGGCCACGAAGAAGGGGCGTCGTGGGTACCGGTCGACGAACCAGCCGACCAGCGGCGCGAACACCCTCGGCGCGATGATCACGAAGATGGTGGCGCCGGCGAGGGCGTCCGATCCGGTGAGGTCCTTCACCCAGACGGCGAGCGCCAGCAGCAGGATCGACTCGGCGGTCATGCTGGCCAACAGTCCGCCGAAGAGCAGGCGGAAGTCCGGGCGACTCAGGACGCTGCGCATTGATCCTCCGGTGACGCGACTCGGGGCGGCAGCCGGCCCGGCCGGGGCCGGCGACCGAGGATCGCATCGGCCGGCGGTCGGGTCAGGTCTGCGTATTTCTGATGACACGCCCTCCGCCGGAACCTCCGGCGCCGGTCGCGACGTCCATACTGACCGTGGGGGGCGAATTTCATACAGTTACCGTCGCGTCCGCGGCGGTCGACGGAAAAGAGGACGCCGTGCCTCCTGCCGTACCCAGCCCGATCCGGCGACGCCGCCGGCTCGGCGGTGAACTGCGCCGGTTGCGCGAGGCTGCCGGGCTCACCGGAGACCAGGTGATCGAACATCTCGGCTGGGCCTCCGCGTCCAAACTGTCCCGGATGGAGAACGGTCGCAGCCGGCCGGACCCGCAGGATGTCCGGGATCTGCTTGATCTGTACGGCGTCGACGACGCACTCCAGTCGGAACTGCTCGGCATCACGCACGAGGCCGGCAACATGCGCGGTTGGCTGAAGGGCTACCCGGCGATGACGCAGCAGCAGCGTGGCTTCGCCGAGTTGGAGGCGGGCTGCGCCGAGATCTCCGAGTACAACCCGGTGCTGGTGCCGGGGTTGTTGCAGACCACCGGGTACGCCCGGGTGCGGATCTCCTCGGCCTCGCAGGTCGACCACGCCGCCGGCGATCCGGAGGCCGACGAGGACATCGAGACCGAGATCAAGGCCCGGTTGGCGCGGCAGGCGGCACTCACCCGGGAGACCGACGCGCCCCGCTACACGGCGGTGTTGGAGGAGACGGCGCTCGGCCACCGGGCCGGGCCGCCCGAGGTGCTCCGGGAGCAGTTGGCGCAGCTCTGCGAGCTGGCCATGCTGCCGAACGTCACGCTGCACGTGCTGCTCCGGGACACCCCGATCGGCCAGTGGTACCTCCCGCCGACCGCGTTCTCGATCTACCGGTTCGCCGATCCCCTCGATCCGGAGACGCTCGCCATCGAAGGTGGCTTCACCGACGTCATGTCGACCGAGCTAATCACTCTAAATCGCTATAAAGTGGTGTTCGAGTGGCTATGCACGGCGGCACTCTCCGCAACGGACACCCTCTCCTGGCTGATCGAGTCCACGGGACGGCTGTCCACGGCGGTGAACCCGCCCACTGTGGCGTTCGGCCCGGCAACGGCGCCGGCCCAGCGCCGAGGATCCTCCGGGCGCCTGACGGAACGGTGACCGACTCCGGACGCCGTCGGGACGTGCGGCGCCACTCGTTCCATCGGTTCACCTCAGGAGCGCAACGATGAACAGATTCCGCAACACGCCGTCCGTCCTCGCCCAACTCGCGGACGCACCCTGGCGCACCAGCACGCGCAGCCAGACCTCCAACTGCGTGGAGGTCGCGCCGCTGTCCAACGGTCCCGCCGCGGTGGCGCTGCGCGACAGCAAGGACCGCGGTGGCCCGGTGCTGCTGTTCAACCGGGCCGGATGGCTGGGCTTCATCTCCGGTGCCAAGAACGGGCAGTTCGACCTGAACTAGCCCGCGGACACCCGCGGGGCCGCCGGCACCTGTGCCGGCGGCCCCGTCGTCGTACCACCCGGGCGACCCCGGTGAGCAGGGATCGGATGATCGGTCGGGGCTGCGAACCGATGGGCGCGTTTCACTTGCTGGGACGCGGACCGGGCGTACGATGGCGGGGTAGTGACGTGGAACTTCCAGCGTTTCACCCGTCGCGACACATCCGGAGACCCACATGCGGTTCCTGATCGTTCGCACCGCCATCCGCGCCGCCGCCGACACCGACATCACGGCCGCCTGGGCCGGAGGTCGCCGGCTGCGGGACGAAACCACCCGGCCCGAGCCGCGCCGTCAGGTCGTCCACGCCGAGGACCTCGACGCCGCGCTGCTGCTGGCTCGGGCGATCTCCACGGTCGGCGCCGTACGATCCGGCAAGCAACGGGTCAAGGTGCTGCCGCTGGACGATCCGCACCACCGACGGGCCGACCCGGGCGGCCCCGGCACCTGAACCACCCGACGTCCGTCGTGGTCGACCGGCTCCCCCGCCGTGTTCCGCACCAGCCGACCACGACGGCCCGTGTCCCCGGCCCGTGACCGCCGCGGCAACGACGGTCACGGGCCGGGGCCGCAAGAACGGCAGGGCCGGTGTCAGCAGTGCCCGTCGAGCCAGCGGTGGATGAGGAACAGCGCGATCGACGACGGCGGCGGCAGGAGCAGCCGGGCACCACCCACGTCGACCGGCCGGTCGGCGAGCGCCGCCCCGATCTCCTGTCGGGAGAACCAGCGCGCCTGGGCGATCTCGACGGGATCGGTCCGCACCGGATGATCCGCGTCGGCGGTGGCCAGGAAGCCGAGCATCAACGAACCGGGGAACGGCCATGCCTGGCTGCCCGCGTACGCGATGTCGGAGACCGGGACGCCGACCTCCTCGTGTACCTCCCGCAGCACCGCGGCCTCGGCCGACTCCCCCGGCTCCACGTAACCGGCCAGGCAGGAAAACCGGCGCCGCCCCTCCGCGCTGGGCCAGGTGGCGTTGTTGCCGAGCAGGCACCGCCCGTCGACGCCGTCGACCCCGTCGTGCACGAGCACGATCATCGCCGGATCGGTCCGCGGCCACACCCGCTCGCCGGTACGGTCCACCCTGGACCAGCCGGCCTCGTCCGCCCGGGTCGACTCGCCCGTGATCGGATGGTAGAGATGCCGCAGGTGCCAGTTGGTCAGCGCCAGCGCCGTGGTGAAGAGGCCGGCGTCGCGGTCGCTGAGCAGGTGACCGATGTCCCTCAGGTGGGCCGGCCGGGTGTCCG
The DNA here is from genome assembly GCF_029626175.1 of Micromonospora sp. WMMD1082. Taxonomy (NCBI): domain Bacteria; kingdom Bacillati; phylum Actinomycetota; class Actinomycetes; order Micromonosporales; family Micromonosporaceae; genus Micromonospora; species Micromonospora sp. WMMD1082. The sequence continues at coordinate 1,707,965 of NZ_JARUBM010000002.1, forward strand.
GCACGGTCGCCAGCGCGGTGTGCACGCAGAAGACCGGCACCCCGTCCGGTTCGACGCCGAGGAACATCGCCCCGGCGGCGAGCGCCGGCGGCAGGCCGTCGGCCTCCACCAGCACCAGCGCCGGCACGGAGCTGTCGGTACGCACCAGGGCCCGCCCGCCGGCCTCGACGTCGAGGACCAGCACCCGCGCACCGGCCCACGCGTGGGCCAGCCACTGCGGATCGGTACGCCGGTGCGCGCTCCGGTCCAGCGTGGAACGGGCCAGCGGCGGGCTGGTTTCCCCGTGCTGGTTCACGGCTCCACCGGCACGGCCTCGACCCTGGTCAGGGTGCCCAGGGACGCCGCAACCCGCTCGGCGTCGCCGAGCACGACGGTGACCGCCCGCGACGGGGCGAGGTAGCGGGCCGCCGCCCCGGTGACGTCGTCGACGCTCACCTTCGCCAGCCGGGCCGCGTGTTCGGCCAGGAAGTCCAGCCGCAGCCCGTTGCCGGCGTACGCGCTGACCAGCGACGCCAGCCCCGCCTGGGTGGAGATGCCGAGCTGGAGCGTGCCGAGGGCGTACTGCCGGGCCTGTTCCAACTCCTCCGGCGCGGGCGGCACGGTGGCGAGCCGGCCCAACTCGTAGCTCGTCTCCAGCAGCGCCGGCGCGGTCACCTCGGTGGCCACCTCGGCGGCCGCCACCAGCACCGAGCCGGCCACCGAGTGCTCGATCAGCGAGTGCGGCCCGTACGTGTAGCCCTTGTCCTCACGGATGTTCTCCACCCAGCGGGAGGAGAAGTACCCACCGAAGATCAGGTTGGCCAGTTGCAGGGCGGCATGGTCGGGGTGCGTACGCGGCACCGCCGGCAGCGCCACCCGCATCGACGACTGCACCGAACCGGGCCGGTCGACCAGCAACAGCGGGCCGGGCTCCAGCGGCGGGGCCGGCGGCACGTCGGCGGTGTGACCGGCGCCGTCCCAGCCGCCGAGGGCCTTCTCGGCCGCGTCCAGGGCCCGCTCCGGGCGCACGTCGCCGACCAGCACGAGCACCGCACCCGCCGGGTGTACCCGCTGGGCGTGCAACGTCCGCAACGCGCCCGGACGGACGGCCCTGACCTGCTCCGGGTCCGGCGTCTGGACGGCGTACGGGTGGCGGCCGTAGATCCGCCTCAGCAGCGCCGTACGGGTCAGGTGCGCCGGCTGGCTCCGGGCGACCTGGATCCCGTCGACCAGCCGGTCGCGCTCGACGCCCACCCACTCGGCGGGGTAGCTGGCGCCGGTGAGCACCTCGGCGAGGATCTCCAGCATCCGGTCCAGCCCGGTGGCCAGCCCGGCCCCGGAGATCATCAGCCGGTCCGGATCGAGCCCGGCGGCGAGCCCACCGCCGATCCGCTGCAGCTCCGCGGCGATCTGCACGCTGCTCATCGTCTCCGTGCCGGAGAGCAGGGTCTGCGTGAGCAGGTGACCACGGGCCAGGTGGGCCCGTCCGAAGGGCATCCAGAGCCGCAGCTCCACCAGCGGGACCGCCGGCCGGCGCACCACGATCACGGTGAGCCCGTTGTCGAGCGTGCGCTCCACCTGCCGGGGCAGCTTGAGCCGGCGGTTCGGCCCGAGCGGCGGCAGCGGCCGGCTCATTGGGCACCTCCGGGAATGACCTCGACGGACGCGCGGTGCTCCGGGCGCAGGGTGGCGGCGGCCGCGCGGACCTGCTCGTCGGTGACCTCACCGATCAGCCGCGGCAGTTCGCCGAGCAGGCCCGGCTCACCGCGCTGCTGCTCCAGCACCGCCATCCGGAGCGCGCGGCCGAGCACCGCGTCGGCGTCGCGCAGCAGGTGGGTGGCCATCCGGGCCTGGGTGCGGGCCAACTCGCCGTCGCCGGGACCGTCCGTGGCGAGCCGGTCCAGTTCCTCGTCGACGGTGCGCAGCACCTTGTCCACGTCGCCGCTCGGCGGCAGGTGCGCCTGGAGCAGCAGGGCCGTGGGGTCGCGTACGTCGAACGGGTCTCCCATGAACCCGAGGTACCCGCCCACGCTGGTCACCGCGCGGTCCCGGTGTACCAGCCGCTCGACCAGCCGGGACGCGTCACCGTCGGTGAGCACCTCGGCCAGCACCACGTACGGCAGGTAGGCGGCGAAGTCGCCGACCGGGTCGGGCACCCGCCACGCCGACGCCACCGCCGGCAGCGGGGCCAACCGATCGGTGTACGCGGTGCGCCGCTCGGCGGTCGGCCCCGGCTCGGCGAAGTCCGGCCGGCCGGGCGCCGCGCGGCCCGGAACGTCGCCGAAGTGCCGCTCGATCAGCGTGACGGCCTCGGTGACGTCGATGTCCCCGCTGACCGCGAGCACCGCGTTGCCGCTGGCGTAGTAGCGCCGGAAGAAGTCGTCGGCGTCGGCGACGGTCGCCGACTCCAGATCGTCGAAGGAGCCGTACCCGTCGTGCGCGTTGGGGAAGGTGTCGAACATGACCGGCGGCAGGGTCAGCCAGGGGAAGCCGCCGTAGGGCCGGTTGAGCACGTTGACCCGGATCTCCTCCTTGACCACGTCGATCTGGTTGCGCAGGTTCTCCTCGGTCAGCCGGGGGCCGCGCATCCGGTCCGCCTCCAGGAACAGCGCCCGCTCCAGGGCGTTGCTCGGCAGGGTCTCGAAGTAGTCGGTGTAGTCCAGGTGGGTGGAGCCGTTGAAGGTGCCGCCCGCGCCCTGTACGTACCGGAAGTGAGCGAGCTTCTCCAGGTTCTCCGAACCCTGGAACATCAGGTGCTCGAAGAGGTGGGCGAAGCCGGTACGCCCCTCGGGCTCGGAGCGTATGCCGACGTCGTAGACGACCGCCACCCCGATGACCGGGGCGCTGCGATCCGGGGTGAGGACGACCCGTAGGCCGTTGTCGAGGGTGAACCGCTCGACCGGATACCTCGTCGCTGGGATTCTCGCTCTGCGGGTCGGCACGGATCCGACCCTAACGTCTCGGCGCGTCCGGGACGGCCACCTGCCGACAGCCGGCCGGGCGCCGGCGGTATCCGGCCGCCCCGGTCAGCCCACCGCGCCGTCCGGCCGATCGGTCGACACCGACGGCCCGCGCACTTCCACCAGGCCGGACGGGGCGGACCCACCCGGCGTGACCGGCCAGGGTGTGAACGCCGCCACCGTGGCGAGCAGCAACCCGACGACCGCCACCGCGACCACCAGGAGCAGTTCGCGCAACGCTGCGGAGCCCAGCATGGTCGTCCCTCCCGCACGAGCCGATCCCCCGCGGCTCTTCCCGCGGGCCCAGCCTCGCCCAGCCGGGCGGTGGTCACAGTCGTCCACCCGACGGTACGACGGCTGATTGCCGACTCAGGGTTCCACCGTTAGCGGCCCGATACGCCGACGGCCGGGCCGCCGCCGGTGCGTACTGCTCCGACGATGACCCGGCCGGTGACCGGTGACCCTGGGGTCAGAGCGGACGGATGTTCTCCGCCTGCGGGCCCTTCTGGCCCTGGACGACCTCGAACTCCACCCGCTGGTTCTCGTCCAGGCTGCGGTAGCCGGAGGACTGGATTGCCGAGAAGTGGGCGAAGACGTCCGCGCCGCCGCCGTCCGGGGTGATGAAGCCGAAGCCCTTGTCAGCGTTGAACCACTTGACGGTGCCAATAGCCATGCTTGTTTCGTCTCCTTGACGGAACGTCAACCCCACACCTGTTGTGGGGTTGAAAGAGGAATGTCCCGTGCGAACGTGCCCGGAACGCCTGTCGCTGCTGGTCGCCCCGCCCGGAGAAGTCCGGACATAACAAAGAGCGCCTGGGGCCACAATCCGCCAGGCGCAAACAGAGCTGGTAACCAAAACTGCAACGCGGGAACCCTACCACGGATCTGGGGCGAGCAACATAGCCTCACGGCAACTCGGGAACCGACCGGATCAACCTGGTCAGCCCGTCGGCGTCGAGCAGGTCCGCCGGCCGGACCGTCGCGCCGTCCCGCACGTAGTGGAAGGCCGCGCCGACCCGGTCGACCGGCACGCCGGCCAGCTCGGCCCAGGCCAGTCGGTAGACCGCCAACTGCACCGCGGCCACCTCGGCGGCCCTGCCGTCGGGGCGGGCGCCGGTCTTCCAGTCGACCACGTCGAAGCGGTCGCCGGGGCGACGGAACACGGCGTCCATCCGGCCGCGGACGACCACGCCGCCGATCACCGTGGCGAACGGCACCTCCACCTCGACCGGTGTCCGGTCCGCCCACTCGCTCGCCAGAAAGCGCCGCTGAAGCTCGGCCAACTCCTCGTCCGGCGCGGCGTCGGCGTCCGCCGCCCCCGGCAGTTCGTCGGTGTCGAGCAGCCGGTCCGCCCCGAACCGCTGCTCCAACCAGGCGTGGAACGCGGTGCCCCGGCGGGCGTACGGGTTGGGCTCGGTCGGCAGCGGCCGGCGCAGTGCCCGGGCCAGCGCCGCCGGATCCCGGCGCAGCGCGACCAGTTGCGTCACCGACAGGTGCTCGGGCAGCGCCACCTCGATCGGGCCGGAGAGCCGGCTCAGCTCCGCCCGCTCGGCGAGCAGCAGATCGGCCTCCCGCCGCCACCGGGCCACCTCCGGATCCCCGGCCGCCGTGCCCTCGGGCTCGACCACAGCGTCCCCGTCGGTCAGGAAGCGGCGTACCAGTGCCGCCGCCTCCGTGAGCGTCGGACGGCGGACGCCGAGCGGGTCGGCCGGCCACTCGGCCCGCAGCACCACCTCGCTGGTCGGGTTCACCGCGTCCGGCGCGGGTTCCGGCGTCCACTCGTCGACCAGGTGACCGGCGCCGCCGTCCAGACATGCGCCGTGCACCTCACGCAGCAACGCCGACGGCCCGCGCGGCCGCTTGGTGCCCGCGCCCCACCAGTGGCCCGAACAGAGCAGCAGGCGGCGCGGACGGGTCACCGCCACATACGCCAGCCGCCGCTCCTCCCGCTCGTCGTGGGCCCGCCAGGCGGCGGTGAAGTCCTCCACCGCCCGGACCACGCCGCGCTGGTCGTCCGCCTCGGCCAGGGCCAGCTCGGGCAGCCCGTCGGCGTCGCCGCGCAGCGGGAACGGCAGCGCGCCCAGCCCGCCAAGCCAGTGGTCCGTGTTGCGGACCGGCCCCGGCCACACCCCCCGACTCAGCCCGGCCACCGCGACCACGTCCCATTCCAGCCCCTTGGCGGCGTGCGCGGTGAGGATCTGCACCGCCCCCTCGACCACCTCCACCTCGCCCGGTGCGAGGCCACGCTCCTCGTCCTCGGCGGCGGCGAGATAGGCCAGGAAGCCGGCGAGCGTCGCCCCCGGTGACTCCCCACTGAACCGGGCGGCCACGTCGCCCAGCGCGTCCAGGTGGCCCCGGGCCAGGCCGGCGTCGCCGGCGCCGCCCCGTCCGGCGCGCACCGCCACCTCCACGTCCAGGCCGGTGGTCCGCTCCACGTCCGCGATCAGCTCCGGCAGCGACTGGTCCAGCCGGTAGCGGAGCAGGCCCAGTTCCCGGGCGTACGCCCGCAGCCGCGCGTACCCCTCGGCCGAGTACGCCTGGGCGGGGCCCAGGTCGGCCAGCGCCTCGACCAGGGTGGCCTCGTCGAGGCGGTCCGGGGTGATCTCCGCAGCCTCGTCGTCGGCGAGCTTGCGACGGGCCGCCGCGATGCCCCTGGCCCGGCGGTGCAGGGCGACCAGGTCCCGGGGGCCGATCCGCCACCGGGCGCCGGTCAGCAGGCGCAGCAGCGCCGCACCGTCGGTCGGGTCGGCCAGCACCCGCAGGGTGCACACCACGTCGCGCACCTCCGGGGTGTCCAGCAGGCCGCCCAGCCCGACCACCTCGACGGGCAGGCCGCGCTCGCGCAACGCGGCGGCGATCGGCGGGATCTGGCTGCGCAGCCGGACCAGCACCGCCGTGGTCGGGCGCCGCGTGACCGGGATCTGCTCGGGCAGCGCCTGGGGTGTCCCGGCCGCGCCCCGCCAGGCGGCCAGCAGGCTGTCGGCGATCCAGTCGGCCTCGTCGGCGTACGTCGGCAGCAACGCGCAGTGCACGGTGCCGGCGGCGGTGCCGCGCGGGCTGCGGTGCGGGATCGGTTCGCGGACACTGAGCGCGGCGTGCAGCTCGGGCACCCGGGCGCCGGCCGCCCGCAGCGGGGTGGCCAGTGCGTTCGCCACCGCGAGGATCTCCGGGCGGTTGCGCCAGCTGGTGGTCAGCCCGAGCACCCGGGCCGGCGTGCCGTCGGCGCGGGCGAACTCGGCCGGGAAGCGGTCCAGCGTGCCGGCGCTGGCACCCCGCCAGCCGTAGATGGACTGGCAGGGGTCGCCCACGGCGGTCACCGGATGCCCCCCGCCGAACAGCGCGCCGAGCAGCACCACCTGGGCGTGGCTGGTGTCCTGGTACTCGTCGAGCAGCACCACGCGGTAGCGGCTGCGCTCGATCTCGCCGACGGCCGGGTGGTCGCGGGCCACCCGGGCGGCCCGGGCGAGCTGGTCGGCGAAGTCCATCGCCTCGAAGTCGTCCTTGCGGCGGGCGTACGCGCGCACCAGGGGCAGCAGCTTCAGCCGGGTCTGCTGGAGCGCGAGGGCCCGTCGCACGTCGGCGTAGACCCGCCCCGGGCGGGACTGGACGTCGGCGAAGAAGCGGCCGGTCCAGGCGGCCAGCTCGTCCGGGTCGACCAGGTGCTCGTCCAGCTCGCCGGCGAGCGCCAGCACCGCGTCGGTGACCGTGCTGGGCATCCGGTCCACCTCGGACATGTCCCCGTCGTAGTTGCGCACGATCAGGTCGACCAACTGCCAGCGGGACGCCTCGGTGAGCAGCCGGGTGGAGGGCTCGTAACCGGCGCGCAGCCCGTGCTCGGTGACGATCCGCCCGGCGTACGAGTGGTAGGTGGCCACCGTGGGCTCTCCCGCGAGGGGGTCGTCGAGCGGATCCCGCCCGCGCCGACCCAGCCGGCGGACCAGCTGGTCCAGCCGGGTACGCACCCGGTGCGCCAGCTCGCCGGCGGCCTTGCGGGTGAAGGTGAGGCCGAGCACCTGCTCCGGCCGGACGTACGAGTTGGCCACCAGCCAGACCACCCGGGCGGCCATCGTCTCGGTCTTGCCCGAGCCGGCGCCGGCGACCACCAGCAGCGGTTCGACCGGGGCGGCGATGATCGCCGCCTGTTCCCGCGTCGGCGCCGGCAGGCGCAGCAGCTTCGCCAGCTCCACCGGCGTGTACCGGGGACCGGCGTCGGCCGTCCGGGGCGCCGGCGCGGCGGGGTTGAACAGGGCGGGCTGGGTCACGGCTCGACCACCTGCCGCCCCTGCCCGGAGACCGGGCAGCTGGTGCGCACCGGGCACGTCCGGCACTTCGAGTTGGCGACCGCGGCGAAGGTGGCGGCGGCCATCGTGTCGGCGGTACGGCGTACCAGTGCGGTGGCCCAGCCGGCCTCGGGGCCGTCGGTGGCGGGCGGCTGGGCCTGCTCCCGGGCGTCCTTCGCGCCGGTGCCGAGCTGCACCAGGGCCGCGCCGCCGGGCTCGTCGCCGAACTCGGCGAACGCGCCCGCCTCCACCGCCGCCTGGTAGGCGCCCAGCTGCGGATGCTCGGCCACCTCGTTCTCGGTGACGGCGGTGGACTTGCCGGTCTTCAGGTCCACCACCACCAGCCGGCCGTCCGCGTCGACCTCCAACCGGTCCACCCGGCCGGTCAGCTGCACCGGCCGGTGCGGGTCGTCGAGGCGTACCGCGAACTCGTGCTCGATGGCGAGCAGCCGGCGCGGGTTGGCGGCCAGCCAGCGCAGCAGCTTGTCGACCATCGCCTCGGCGCGGGCCCGCTCCGGCCCCACCATCCACCGGGCCGCCAGCTCGATCGCGTCGAACCGCGCGGCCACGTAGTCCAGCAAGGCTCCCCGGTCGGCGCTGGCGTCCTCGGCGAGCATCGCCGCCGCGTGCACCAGGTTGCCGACGCCCTGCGCGGTGCTGGCCGGCGGGCTGCCGCCGTGCCGCTCCAGCAGCCAGCGCAGGCTGCACCGCAGGGCGCTCTCCATCGCCGACGGGGTGACCCGGACGGGCTCCCCGTCGTCCACCAGCGGCCGATCGTCCGACAACGGACGCAGTCCCCACCAGTCGTCGGGGTGCGCGCCGGGCACCCCGGCGGCGGCCAGCCGGGCCAGTTCGGCCGCCGCCGCGTGCCGCCGGGCGAGCGGCGCCGCCGGATCGGCGACGGCGGTACGCAGCTCCGCCACCAGCGCGGGCAGCGTGAGCGCCCGAGGCGGCCGACTCAGCGGCAGCGTGCGCGGCCCGGCGGGTGCGGCGTCGGACCCGCTCACCGGGTCCGGCGCGGGCTCGTCGTGCGAAATGCGGTGCGGCGGCGGGGCGCCCGTCGGACCGGGCGGGCCGGGCGGATCGGGCGGGCCGGGCTCGTCGGGCGGGCCGGGCTCGTCGGGCGGGCCGGGCTCGTCGGGCGGGCCGAGTTCGTAGAGGAATCGGCTGGGCTGCTCCTCGTGGTCGTCGCCGCCCACGGCCGCGGAGGCGACCGCGCTGACCAGCAGTCGCCGCCGGGCACGGGTCACCGCGACGTGGAACAGCCGTCGTTCCTCGTCGAGCAGCGCCGAGGTCTGACCGACCAGGGCGGCCACCGCACCGGCGCCGGCCGCCCGGCCGGCCAGCACGTCGACCAGGCGTTCCGAGCCGAGCAGGCTGCCGCGCAACCGCAGGTCCGGCCAGACGCCCTCCTGCACCCCCACCACCGCGACCAGGTCCCACTCCAGGCCCTTGGCGGCGTGCGCGGTGAGCAGACGTACCGCGTCGCCCCGGTCGGCGGCCGGCGCGAGGGTGTCGGCGGGCAGTTCCTGGCCGAGCACATGGTCGAGGAAGACCTCGGTACGCGCGCCCGGCAGACGATCGGTGAAGCGGGCGGCGGCGTCGAAGAGGACCATCACGGCGTCCAGGTCGCGGTCGGCCGCCTCGGCCCGACGCCGCCGGGCGAGATCACCCTCACCGGCCACGGCCGGGCCCCGGGTCAGCGCGGCGGACCACAGCTCGGCCAACCCGCTGGCCCGCCAGACGGCCCAGAGGACCTCCTCGGCGGTGGCGGCCGGCCGCGCGGCCGCCTCCCGGGCGACGGCCAGCAGCCCGGCCACCGTCTGCGCCGGCTCGGCCCACCGCCGCTCGACGCCGGCCAGCTCGGCCGGGTCGCGCAACGCCTCGACGATCAGCTCGCCGGAGGGCCGGCGGTTGCCACCGGCCAGGGCGAGGGTGCGCAGGCCCTGTCGCAGTCGCCGTTCGGCCAGCGGATCGGCGCCGCCGAGGGGCGAGTGCAGCAGCGCGACGGCGGCCTCCTCGTCGAGCCGCTCCGGCTCCAGCGCGCAGCGCAGCAGGAGCAGCAGCGGCTCGACCGCCGGTTGCAGGTGCAGTGGGAGATCCTCACCGTGCACCACGGTCGGCACGCCGGCCGCGTGCAACGCCCGGCGCAGCCCGGGCAACTGCCGGGCGGTCGAGCGGACCAGCACCGCCATCCGCCCCCAGGGCACCCCGTCGAGCAGGTGCGCCGCGCGCAACGCGTGCGCCAGCCAGGCCGACTCGCTGGTGGCCGAGGAGAAGGTGTGGACCTCCACCGCGCCGGCCGGTGCGTCCGGCAGCGGTCGCAGTCGCCGGTGCGCCGCCGGGCCGCGCAGCCGCCGGGCCAGCCGGGCGGAGGCGGCCAGCAGCCGCTCACCGGCGCGGTAGCTGGTGGTCAGCAACACCTGCGCGGCGGGCGCGCCGGAGGCGGTGCGGAACCGGTGCGGGAAGGTCGTGACGCCGGCCGGGTCGGCGCCACGGAAGGCGTACGTGGAGGAGTCGGGATCGGCGAAGGCGACCAGCGGGATCCCGCCGCTGGCGACGGTGCCCAGCAGGTCCAGCTGCGCGGGATCGGTGTCGGCGAGTTCGTCGACGTAGACGTACGCCAGTCGGCGCCGCTCGGCGGCCAGCAGCTCCGGATCGTCACGCAGCATCCCGGTGGCCGCCCGGACCAGCTCCGCCGGGTCGTAGGCGACCGAACCCCGGTTGGCCACGTCACGCAGGGCCAGCACGGCGACGTACTGCCGGAGGAAGCGGGCGGCGGCCGGCCAGTCGGCACGGCCGAGCTTCTCGCCGAGCCGGGCCAGCTCGACCGGCCCCACCCCGCGCTCGGCGGCCCGCATCAGCAGGTCACGCAGTTGAGCGGCGAATGCCCGGGTACGCAGGGCCGGGCGCAGGTCCGCCGGCCAGCCGACCGGGTCGTCGTCGGCCTCCTCGCCGGGCTCCTCGCCGATCACGTCCAGCAGCTCACGGATGATCAGATCCTGCTCGGGGCCGGTGAGCAGCCGAGGCGACGGTTCGCCCCGCTCGGCGGCGGCGCGGCGCAGCAGCCCGAAGGCGTACGCGGGGAAGGTGCGCACCAGCGGCTCGCGCACCACCAGCTGCCCGGTCGCGGCGATCCGCGCCTCGATCCGGTGCCGCAGGTCCGCCGCGCCGCGCCGGCTGAAGGTGAGCACCAGGATCCGCTCCGGGTCGACTCCCTCACCGACCCGCGCGGCGACCGCCTCGACGAGCGTCCGGGTCTTTCCGGTGCCCGGTCCCCCGAGGACGAGCATCGGCCCGTCGGTGTGTGCGATGACCTCCGCCTGGCCCGGGGTGGCCGGCGGCTGGGCGGCAGCCGAGGGCGGCCCAGTGGACGGGCCGCTCCCCTCGGTCGGCCCCGCGGGCCGACGCACCAACCGGTACGCCTGCATCCCGCCATCCCATCACGGCCCTGCGACACCGCCCGACGCGCCACACCCTCGGGCGCGCCCACCACACCCGCACCTGCCGACCACCGCTCAGGTGAGCTGGGATTCGAGGACGTCGAGGGCGGCGGGGACGGTGTCGGCCAGCCGGAGCAGTTCGAAGCCGGCGGGCTTGAGAAAGGACTGGTCGGTCACGTTCCGCAGCCAGTCCAGCAACGGGCCGTAGAAGCCGTCGGTGTCGACCAGCACCATCGGTTTGTGGTGCAGGGCGAGCGTCGCGGTGGTCCAGACCTCGAAGAGTTCGTCCAGGGTGCCGAGCCCACCCGGCAGCGTGAGGAAGGCGTCCGACTTCTCGATCATGAGGATCTTCCGGCTGGCCATCGTGTCGGTGACCAGCAGCTCGTCGGAGGCGAGGTCGGCGACCTCCAGGTCGACCAGCGCCTGCGGGATGACGCCGACGGTGCGCCCGCCCGCCGAGCGGGCGCCGTCGACCAGCGCGCCCATCATCCCGACGCAGCCGCCGCCGCTGACCAGGGTGTGCCCGCGCCGGGCGATCTCCGCGCCGGTGGCGGCGGCGAGATCGAGCCAACGCTGGTCGAGCGTACGGGAGGAGGCGCAGAACACGCAGACCGCGGCCACCGGTCAGCGCTCCGTGGACTCGTCCGCCGCGGCCTGCTGATCGGCGGCAACCCGGGCGACCGCCTCCTCGCGTACCGCCTCCTGCTCGACGTTGAGGGCCGCCTCGGCCTCCACGATGTGCCGCACCGCCGCGGCGACGTCGTCGGTGACGCAGATCAGCTCCAGGTCGACCGGGCCGATCTTCCCCTCCGCGGCCATCGTGTCGCGCAACCAGTCGAGCAGTCCCTGCCAGTACTCCGTGCCCATCAGCACCACCGGGAACCGGGTGACCTTGCCGGTCTGCACCAGGGTGAGCGCCTCGAAGAGTTCGTCCAGGGTGCCGAACCCGCCGGGCAGCACGACGAACGCCTGCGCGTACTTGACGAACATGGTCTTGCGGGCGAAGAAGTAGCGGAAGTCGATGGCCAGGTCGACCCACTCGTTGATGCCCTGCTCGAAGGGGAGTTCGATGCCGAGACCGACCGAGTGGCCGCCGGCCTCACTCGCCCCCCGGTTGGCCGCCTCCATCACGCCGGGGCCCCCACCGGTGATCACCGCGTACCCGGCCCGGGCCAGTGCCGCGCCCAGCGCCTCGGCGAGTTGGCACTCGGCGCTGTCGGGCTTGCTGCGGGCCGAGCCGAAGACGCTGACCGCCGGCGGCAGGTCGGCCAGCGTGTCGAAGCCCTCCACGAACTCGGAGAGGATGCGCAGCGCCCGCCAGGCGTCCCGGGTCTTCCAGTCGGCACGCGCCCGCGAGTCCAGCAGACGCTGGTCGGCGGTGCTCCTGGTGAGCGATTGACGACGGAGTGTGACGGGGCCTCGATGCCTCTCCTGTCCCTGTTCGCGCCGGTTGTTCTGGGTCATGGGAGCAACCGTAGTGGAGTCCGGCCGAAGAACCCGGCAAACACTTCGTGATCTTGTGCAACCAAATCGCTTTCCCGTACGTCTTACTATTCACATACCGGGTATGCCCCGGCGCGCGGGCTTCGGGGGAGGAGACAGCGTGATCAACAACAACGAACGGGTCCGGATACGGCGCCAGATGCAGCGGCGCATCCGTGACGTGGTGGCCGAGCGCCGCAGCGCCCGCCTGCTCGAGAGCCCGCCCGAACCGCCGGCCGAACCCAGCGCCGACTCCCAGCTGACCGCCGTCTGACCCACCGCGCCGCCCGCCGATCCGGCCCCCGCCGGTCAGGCCGGGGCGAGCCAGCGGTGCAGGGTGGCCGCGCCGTCACGGATCTTGCCGATCTCGACGTGCTCGTCGGGGTGGTGGGCCAGGTTCGGATCACCCGGGCCGAAGTTCAGCGCGGGAATCCCCATCGCGGCGAACCGGGCCACGTCGGTCCAGCCCAGCTTGCCGATCGGCGCGGCGCCCACCGCCGCCAGGAACTCCCGCGCGGGCGCGGCCTCCAGCCCGGGCAGGGCGCCCGGCGCGCAGTCGGTCACCGCCAGCTCGTAGCCCGCGAAGGTCTCGCGCAGGTGCGCCTCGGCCTCGGCCGGCGTACGGTCCGGCGCGAAGCGGTAGTTCACCTCGATCTCGCACCGGTCCGGCACCACGTTGCCGGCCACCCCACCGTGGATCCGCACCGCGTTCATCCCCTCGCGGTACTCGCACCCCTCGATGGTCACCCGGCGCGCCTGGTACGCCGACAGGCGGCGCAGCACGTCGCCGGCGCCGTGCACCGCGTTGACGCCATGCCAGGAGCGGGCCGAGTGGGCCCGGACTCCGGTGGTCACCACGGTCGCCCGCATGGTGCCCTGGCAGCCCGCCTCCACGATGCCGTACGTCGGTTCGAGCAGCAGCGCGAAGTCGGCCGCCAGCCACTCGGGGTGCGCCTCGGCCACCAGTTTCAGGCCGTTGTACCTGGACTCGATCTCCTCGGCCTCGTAGAAGAGGTATGTCACGTCGTAGCGCGGCGCGGGCAGGGTCGCCGCGAGGTGCAGCGCGAAGGCGACCCCGGACTTCATGTCCGAGGTGCCACAGCCGTACATCAGATCGCCGCGCAGCGTCGACGGGAAGTTGTTGTTCAACGGAACGGTGTCCAGGTGGCCGGCGAGCACCACCCGCGAGGCCCGGCCCAGGTCGGTACGGGCCATCACCGTGTTGCCGTGCCGGTGGGTCGCCAGGTGCGGCACCCGCCGCAGGACCTCCTCGACGCAGTCGGCGATCGCCTTCTCGTTGAGGGACACGGACTCGATGTCGACCAGTGCGCGGGTCAACGCCACCGGATCGGCGAGGACCTCGGGGGTAAGCGGGTTCTCCATGGTCCGCACGGTACCGTCACAACCGGCGACCGCGAGACGCGAGCCCGCGGCAGGCAACGAGGGGTGAGTAAGTGACGTCCACACAATCCGCGTGGGGCATCGGCCTGGCCACCGTCACCGCCGACGACCAGGTGCTCGACACCTGGTACCCGACGGGCAAGCTGGGCCTCGGCGAGCTGCCGCTGGTCGCCGGCGAGGACGAGGCCGACGTGCTGGATCTGCCGCCCGGGGCGATCGGCGACCGGGCCCTGCCGGGTCTGCGTACCGTCCAGGTGGTCACTGTCATCGGCTCGCTGGACGACCCGATCAAGGACGCTCCCGACGCGTACCTGCGGCTGCACCTGCTCTCCCACCGCCTGGCCGGCCCCAACGAGGTCAACCTCGACGGCATCTTCGGCAAGTTGGCGAACGTGGCCTGGACCTCCGCCGGGCCGTGCCCGCCGGAGCGGGTGGACGAGCTGCGCGTGATCGAGCGGGCCGCCGGCCGCCACCTGGGCGTCTACGGGGTGGACAAGTTCCCCCGGATGACCGACTACGTGGTGCCGTCGGGGGTGCGGATCGCCGATGCCGACCGCGTCCGCCTCGGTGCCCACCTCGCCTCCGGCACCACGGTCATGCACGAGGGCTTCGTCAACTTCAACGCCGGCACGCTCGGCACCTCCATGGTCGAGGGACGGATCGTGCAGGGTGTGGTGGTGGGCGACGGCTCGGACATCGGCGGCGGCGCCTCCATCATGGGCACCCTCTCCGGCGGCGGCACCGACAAGGTGCGCATCGGCGAGCGCAGCCTGGTCGGCGCGAACGCCGGGGTCGGCATCTCGCTCGGCGACGACTGCGTGGTCGAGGCGGGCTGCTACATCACCGCCGCCTCGAAGATCAGCCTTCCGGACGGCCGGGTCGTCAAGGCGCGCGAGCTGTCCGGCGTCGACGGGCTGCTCTTCTGGCGCAACTCGGTCACCGGCGCGCTGGAGGCCCGGCCGCGCACCGGCCGGGGCATCGAGCTGAACGCCGCCCTGCACGCCAACGACTGACCGGCATGGTGGGCCCGGCGCCGCCGCGCCGGGCCCACCACCGGAGATCACTTCAGGCGGTACGCCTGGATGATCCGTTGGGTCACGGTGTTGCCGGCGGTGTCGCGGGCGCTGGCCCGCAGCGACACGTGGCCGGTGCCGCGCGGGTGCCGCACGGTGGCCTGCCAGCCGCTACCCGCCTTGCGTACCGTGGCCGCCTGCCAGGTTCGCCCGCCGTCGTAGGAGACCTCGACGGTGAGCTTCGCCGTCTTCGCCGCCGGGGCACCGGGCTGGCGCTGCACCGTGACCGGGATGACGAAGGATCGGCCCGCCGGAGCCGCGTTCCGCGCGTCCAGCCCCGGCGCGAACCTGATCACCGAGGTGGGCAGCCGGAACGGATCGGCGCCCGGGACATGCCGGGACCGGAAGGTCCAGGTGGTGGCGACCTCCGTGCTCAGGTCGGTGAAGCTGCGCTTCCCCGACGTCTCCAGCCGGTACGTGGCGAGCCCGGCGGGCACCTCGAACTGCCCCCAGCCGTGGTACGGGCCCTCGTCGACCAGCCTGCCGTTGCGGTACAGCGCGGTGCGCGAGGTGTCCGTCAACGACTCGCCGCCGTGCCCCGACGCGTCGCTGTACAGCGGCACGGCCAGGCTGATCACATCACCCTGCCGGGTCAGGCCCTCGCCCGGCCAGCGTGGCGCCGGGAAGGACGGCCCGTACGGTGCGCCGCTCCAGGTGTCCCGGTACGTCCGTCCGGCCCGGTACGCCGTCGGATCCGCCGACAGCATCGCCACCGGCTCCAGCCATGGGACGTCCTCGGCCTGCGTGCCGATCCACAGGTCGGTGCTCCACCGCACCCCCTTGGTGTTGTAGTACTCGACCCGTTTCCCCGGCACCGCGACGGGCAGCACGGCCGCCCAGGCGCCCAGGTCCGGCTCGAAGACGGCGAACGCCGCTCGGTCGGCGACGGTGCCCGGATAGCCGTCCCGGAAGGTCTGCCGGACGGTGGCCAGGTCACTGCTCCGGTAGTGCTTCGTCAGCCCGGTGGGCAGCCGGCCCGGGAAGTTCTCGGCCACGGCGTAGAGGTACGGGCTGCTGTCCGCCTCCCGGTCGGCGAACTGGTTGGTCACGGTGCCGGCGAAGCGGCCCGCCGCGACCGGCCGGCCGAGTTGCCCGACAAAGATGCCGGAGAAGTCGTCGCCGACCACCCCGAAGCCGGCGGCGCCGTCGTCGCCGATCACGAATGTCGCGTCGACGGCGGCCAGCACCGACGTCGCCGACCGGTCCGGCACCGTTACCCGCACCGGTCCCGCCCGGCGCGCGTCGACCGTGACCTCGGCGTCCGCCGTCACCACCAGCTCGGGCCGGGCCACCAGCGCCGTGCTCTCGCCCTCCCCCTCGAACAGGAAGCTGGCCAGCCCGTACCGACCCTTGGGCACGCGCACCTCGGCCGTGCCGTCCGGGTCGTACGCGACGAACTCGCTGAAGTCGTCCAGCCCGATCAGGAAGGTGATGTGGTCCGCCGACGCGGCGCCGGCACGATCCAGGTGACGGATGGCCAGCGTGTAGCTCTCCACCTCCTTGTTGACGGCCACCGGCGTGCTCGCCACGACATCGCCGGAGCGGGCGACGATCCGGCCGGTGTAGTAACCGTCCGGGCCGTCGACGCTGGTGTCGGCCGTGACGGTGGCCGACGCCACGCCACCGGCCGGCACCACGACCTGCCCCGTGCTCAGCACGAACAGGCCGGCCGGCGCCGGTTCCCCGCCCGGGCCGGTGGCCTCGACGGTGAGGTCCAGGGTGAGCGCCGCCGGGCCGGTGTTGCGCCAGCTCAGCTCCTGCTGGATCGGCTCGTCATCGTCGTGCGGCCAGAGCGTCCGGCCGAACGAGACGCTCGCCGGCTCGCTGAGCAGCGTCTGGGTGATCGCACGCGCCAGGTCGACCCGGCCGGCCCCCTGCTGGTACGCGGTCAGCTCCGGGTGCGGCCGCGCGGAGTTCATCAGGGTGGCCTTGAGCTGTTCCGCCGTCGCGGCGGTGTGCTGCTGGGCGATCAGGGCCGCCGCCCCGGCGACGTGCGGCGCGGACATCGAGGTGCCGGAGGCGGCGACGTACTGCTGCCCGACCGGGTCGCCGAGCTGCGTGCCCTGGCCTCGGGCGGCGACGATGTCCACCCCGGGTGCGGTGATGTCCGGCTTGAGCGCGTCGTCGCCGGTCCGCGGTCCCTGGCTGGAGAAGTACGCGAGTTCGTCGTCCCGGTCGACCGCGCCGACGGCGAGGGCGGCCTCCGCACTGGCCGGCGAGCCGACCGAGCCGGCCCGGCCGGCGTTGCCGGCCGAGATCACAAAGAGCGCACCGGTCTGCTCGGTGAGCGTGTTCACCGCCTCCTCCAGCGGGTCGATCTCCGGGGTGTCCATCCCGCCCAGGCTCAGGTTGATTACGTCGGCCCGCGCCTCGGTGGCGGCCCACTGCATCCCGGCCAGGATGGCCGACTCGGTGCAGCCGTACTCCTCGCAGACCTTGCCGGAGAGCAGGGTCGCGTCGGGCGCCACGCCCCGGTAACGGCCATCCGAGGCGGCACCGCTGCCGGCGATGATCGAGGCGACGTGGGTGCCGTGCCCCACGATGTCGCCCGGGTTCGCCTCCTCGGTGAAGTTCCGCGCCTCGGCGACCCGACCGGTCAGGTCCGGATGCGCGGTGTCGACGCCGCTGTCCAGCACCGCGACGCGCACCCCCTGGCCGGTGTAGCCGGCCTGGTGGGCGGCGGGCGCGCCGATCTGCGGCACGCTGTGCTCCAGCGTCAGCTGTCGCCGACCGTCGAGCCAGATCCGCTCGACACCCCCCGCCGCGTCGAACCGGGCGCCGCCGCTACCGGCGAGGGCGGCCCAGACCTGGCCGGCCCGCTGCTTGTCCGCCGTGGCCGCGACACCGCCGATGGCCGCCAGGTCACGGGTGACGGTCACCCCGTCGGGCGTGCCGGCCCGTTGTGCGGCCAGCCCGTAGGTCATGAGCAGGGGCAGGTCGTCGCGGCGTGCGTCGTCGTAGCCGGCGGCGATCAGCCCGGCCACGTCGAAGAGCCGGCGGTCGACCCGCCCGTCGCGGATCAGCGGCAGGGCATCCTGCGGTACCACCCAGAGGTGGTCACGCTGCCGTTGGGTGAGGAAGCGGATGCCGGCGCGGCCCTCGGCCGGGCGTACGCTCGCCGCGCCGGCCGCGGTGACGGTCACCCGGTCGCCGGTGAGCAGGGTGACGGTGTTCGGCTGGCCGCCGGTGGTCGGCCGGACGGTCGTGGGATGGGTCGACGGCGCCGCTGTCGGCGAGGACGGCGCGGCCGTGGCCGCCGCCGGTACGCCGAGCATCAGACCCAGTACGAGTCCGATGGCGGTCAGTTTGCTCCTTCGTGGCAACGGAATCCTCCCTCGAAGCGTTTTCATCGATGAGAGACACATCGACGCCCATCAGAATTACATACTGAGTATGCAAAAGGGAGTCAAGAATTCGACGAAGTTGAGTCCGCGCGGCGACGGCCTTGGGCATGATCAGACGAATGACGTCCATGAAGGAACGCATGCTGGCCGGCGAGCCGTACCTCGCCGACGACCCGGAACTCGTCGCCGACCACCTCCGCGCGTTGCGGCTGATGGAACAGGTCAACACCAGCGGCGTCGACGATCGGGAAGGCCGCCGGGCGGCGCTGCGCGAGTTGCTCGGTGAGCTCGGCGAGGAGACCGGCATCCGCCCGCCGTTCTACTGCGACTACGGCTACAACATCCGGATCGGGCCCCGCAGCTTCGTCAACTACCACGCCGTCTTCCTCGACGTCGCGCCGATCACGCTCGGCGCCGACGTGCAGGTGGGCCCGAACGTGCAGTTGCTCACCCCGACCCATCCGGTAGAGCCGGAGCCACGCCGGGCCAAGTGGGAGTCGGCGCGGCCGATCACCATCGGCGACAACGTCTGGCTCGGCGGTGGGGCGATCGTCCTCGCCGGCGTCACTGTCGGTGAGAACACCGTCGTCGGCGCGGGTGCCGTGGTGACCCGGGATCTGCCCGCCAACGTCGTCGCGCTCGGCAATCCCGCTCGACCAGTACGACAGCTCGACTGACCCACAATCTGGCCCCTACCTGCATAAACACCCTCACGGGGAATGGCGCCCCGCCCGCCGAGTCGGGCACTGTAGGTAACACGGGCGTCACCAGGAGGCTTGGCATGGGCGGTCGGATCCTCGAACTGCGCGTACACGGAGTGTCGAACACGCCGCCCGCCGAAACCCTGGGCCTGAGGGCGGAGCCCGGCGGGGAGCCACCCCAGCCACGGCTGGTCGCCGGCGGCCCGGTCACCGGCTTCTACCGCTCCGCGACCGCCGCACCGCTCGACCCGATCGTCGTCGAGGCGTACAGCTGGGGGCGGTTGACCTCCGGCGCGCGGACCGCACGGGACGTGGAGCGGGCACTGTGGACGCTGCTGCTGCCCTTCACCCTGGCGAACGTGGCCCTGCACGCGCGGCCCGGGATACCGCCCGATCCCACCACCGAGCGCTTGGCCAGCCGATCCGGGATGACGGCCTGGCTGGTCCGGCTCTTCTGCCTGACCCTGACGGGCACGCCCGTGCTCGCGCTGACCGGCGTCGGCGTCGACCTCATCGGTTGGCAGTGCGTGAACGAGACCTGCCTGGGCCGGATTCCCGGGCCGTGGGAGTTCCTCGCCAGCCCCTGGTGGCGGGAGGGTGGACGGGCCCTGGCGGTCGGCCTGACCGTGCCGCTCGCCCTGATCGGGGTGCTCGGCATCGTCGCCTGGCGGACGTACCAGTACGAGGCGGTGATGCCCGCCGACCCGACGACGGACCCGCCGGGACACCGCACACCGGCGCCGGTCGACGCCGACCTGCCGACCGCCCAGCCGGTGCAGGAGCCGCCGCCCGTTCCCGAACCACCACCGGGCCCCCTCGCCAACCCGCTCCAGGAGCCGACGTTCTGGTGGGGAGAGGGACAGCTGCGGCGCGCGGCCGTGCTGCACCTCTGCACCGCCACGGTGGTGGCGGCGGCGGTCCCGCTCGGCACGATCGCCGTGCTGGACCCACCCCACGGCCCCCGGGCGGTCCTCACCTGGTCCGCCATCGCGGCGATCGCCGCCGTCCTGATGATCACAATGGTGGCCATCGCCCGGCCCGTGCTGACCCGGCGCGACGGTGCCACCCCACTCGGCCCGTGGAGCATCACCGTCATCGTCCTCACCGGAGTCGGCCTGGCCGGCACCGTCACCCTGCTGATGCTGCCCGACGGTGCCGGCGGCACCCCGCTGGCCGAGCTACGCCCACCCGTGGGCTGCGCCGACGACCCCACCCTGCCCGGGTGCCTGGCGGACCGGTCGCTGCCCGGCTTCGACCGGATCATCGCCGGGCTGGGCACCGGCCAACTGCTGCTGCTCATGGCGATCGGGGCGACCGCCCGTTCCGGACGGCGCGGCGCCGCCACACCCGCCGTCGCCGCGCTGCTGATCGCCGCCGGCGCCGCCTGGTGCGCGGGCTGGCTGCCCGCCGTCCCGCCGGCCCCGCTGGAGATGTGGCAGCTCGCCCTGCCGCTGCTGGCCCTCGCCGCGATCGGCCTGCTGCTGCCCCGGACCCGTCCCACCGCCGCCCGGCAACCGCTCGAACCCCACACCGATCTGGCCTGGCGGGGCCGGGCACCGGCCGTCATCGCCGGCTTCGGTTGGCTGCTCTGCCTCGCGTACAGCACCGGGCTGCTCTACTGGGTCGCCGACCGGCTCAACGGCGCGGCCACCCCCAGCGGCCGGTCCCTGGTGGTCCCGCCGACCCCGGTGACCTGGGCGGGGCTGAGCTTCGGCATCGCGTTGCTGCTGCTCGCCCTGGCCGCCGGCCGCGCCGCCGTGCTCTTCCGTCGGCTGCGTCGCGAGGAGTACGCCGAGCTGCGGGCCCGCAGCGGCCCGCTGTCCGCGCACGAACTGCGCCGCGCCCGGGACGTCAGCACCCATCAGGCACTGCACCGGCTGGTCGGCGAACACGCGCTGCGCCTGACCGGCTGGTACGCCGGGGCGATGGCCGTGCTCGCCGCCCTCAGCTGCGTCGCCGTCCTCTCCCCCGCCCACCCCCAGGCGACCGCACCGGGCGGGACCGCCGCCCTGGTCAAGGCCGTCGCCGACACCGGCGACGCGCTGCTCGGCTGGCTGCCGGTGGGGATCGCCGCCGTCGGCCTGCTCGTCTACCGCACCGACACCATCCGCCGGTCGGTCGGGGTGGTCTGGGACGTGGGCACGTTCTGGCCCCGCGCCGCCCACCCGCTCGCCCCACCGAGCTACGCCGAGCGGGCCGTGCCCGAACTGCTCACCCGCACCGCCGGCCTGCTCGCCCTGACCGAGCATGATCCCCGCCGGATGGACGGCATCATCCTCTCCGGACACAGCCAGGGCACGGTGATCTGCACCGCGGTCATCCTCCAGCTGCCCCACCGCTGGCGGCGACGGATCTGGTTCTTCTCCTACGGCTGCCAGCTGACCCGCCTCTACGGCCGGATCTTCCCCGCCTACTTCGGCCCGGATCGGCTGCCGGTGCTGGCAGAGGCGCTGGCCCGCCCCTCCGGCGGCACCGGCTGGACGAACTTCTGGCGGGACACCGACCCACTCGGCTGGCCGGTCACCGCGGGAGAACGGGACATCGCGGTCACCGATCCCGAGGCGCTGCACCCGAGCGACGGCGAGGTGGCCGACCCGCCCATCCGCAGCCACAGCGGCTACCCCGAGGCGGTCGAGTTCCAACGGGAGAGATCCCGGGTGGCGTGGCTGCTCCGGCCGGCGGTGCCGTCACCCCGGCGGCGGCTCGGCTAGGCGTACCACCAGGTCGGCCCGGGTCGCGGTGCCGGTCACCAGCGCCGCGTTGGCCTCGTCGCTGCCCAGAGCCCAGGCCCGGGCGTCCTGCTCCGGCCGTCCGTACGCGACGTGCCGGGCGACCAGCCGGCGCCGCCGCAGGTCGGCGTCGAGATCCAGGAACCACGCGTCGTGCAGCAGCGCCCGCACCTCGTCCCAGGGCCAGTCCGGGATCAACAGGTAGTTGCCCTCGGTCACCACCAGCCGGACCTCCGGCGGCACCTCGATCGCCCCCGCGACCGGTTCCTCCAGATCCCGGCGGAACTCCGGCACCCAGACCGAGGTCGGCTCCTTGCGCCGCAGGCGACGCAGCAGCGAGACGTAGCCGTTGGCGTCGAACGTATCGATCGCGCCCTTGCGTAGATTCCGGCCCAACCGGTGCAGCTCGGCCTGGGCGAGGTGGAAACCGTCCATCGGCACCAGCCGGGCGGCCGGGCCGACCGCCGCCACCACCTGCGCGGCCAGCGTGGACTTGCCGGCCCCGGGGGCGCCGGTGATGCCGAGCAGCTGACGCGGGCCGGCGTCGGCCAGCGCGCGGGCGCGCTCCAGCAGCTCCCCGACGGGCAGCACCTGGGCGGCGGGCATCAGGTCAGGACCGGTCGGCTGATCGTGAACCGGGCCCGCACGGCCGCGTGCACCCCCTGCACCTGCGGATCGAGTTCCAGTTCCGGCGGGCCACCGGCCTCCGCGCCGCCGGCGTCGAAGGCCATCCGGGCCATCATCGGCTGCGCGGTGCCGCCCTCGTCGGCAAGCTCGACCAGGTCGGTGACCTGGGCGCCGAGCGCCTCAGCGTACTCACGGGCCCGCTGCAGCGCATCGGCGATCGCGGCGTGCCGGGCCGCCCGGTACGCCGGGCTGTCCGGGCGCAGCGACCACCACGGCCCGGCCACCTCGACCTGGTCCTGGTCGGCCAGGCGCAGCATCAGCTCACCGAGCGCGGTGAAGTCCGTCACGGTCACCGTGGTGACCACCGAGCCGTGCCAGGCCACCACCCGCTCGCCGGAGCGCCGCGTCTCCGGCCGCACCCGCAGCTCGCCGGCCTCGCGGCGGTCGATCGTCGGGCCGTACGAGTCGAGCAGCACCCGGATCGCGGCGGCCCGTTCGGCCAGCCGGGTCAGCGTCGGTTCGCGTTCCCGGTCGCGGGCCAGCGCGGTCACCGCGAACCGGGCAAGCTCCGGCGCGACCTCGCGGTAAGCCTCGCCGCGTACCGTCACCACCGGTCCGTCCACCATGCCCTCACCCTACTGGCGCGGCTCGCCGCCCGCCCGCCGATGTGCCGGTCGACCGGCGGCCGTGGCCCGGCCCGGCGCTCAGGCGCCGTCGGGGAGGTGGGCGGTGTACGAGACGGCGCCGGCCACCACCTCGCACGCGCTCAGGTGGCCCCCGGCCGCACCGAGGTCACGCAGCCAGGCCAGCTCGGCGTGCTCCTCGCCGGCCGGGAACGACCGGACCTGCTCGTCGTACGGGCGGCCGGCCAGCGCGACCCGGGCGGTGCCGGCCTCGGCGTACCGGGCGGTGAGCGTGTCGCCGTCGCCGGACCGCAACGCCCCGGCCAGTTCGTCGAGGAACGCGGAGACCCCGGCCAGCGCGGCCAGCACCTCGTCGCGGTTGCCACCCAACATGTTCGCGGTGCGCTGCGGCGGCGTGCCGGCGACCCGGGTGCCGTCCCGGAAGCTTCCGGCGGCCAGCGTCAGGACCGCGTCCCGCAGCGGCGACCGCTGCGCCGCCCCGGCCAGCGCCCCGGCCAGCAGGTGCGGCACGTGCGAGGCGAGCGCCGCCACCGCATCGTGCCGGTCCGCTGCCATCGGCACCACCCGGGCCCCGAGGACCTCGGTGATCAGGGTGCTGAGCCGACGGAACGCGGCGAGACCGTCCGGCGCGGGGCAGAGCACCCAGGGGGCGCCGACGAACAGCCCCGGAGCCGCCGCGGCGAGGCCGGCCCGGTCGGTGCCCGCCATCGGATGCCCGGGTACGAAGCGGTGGGTCAATCCCCGCGCCGCCGCGAACTCCGCCAGCTCGGCCTTGGTGCTACCAACGTCGGTCAGCAGGCAGCCCTCGCCGGTCGCGGCGGCGACCTCGACCAGGGTCGCCGGCAGCGTGGGCAGCGGCCCGCCGAGAAAGACCACATCACGACCGGCCACCGCGTCGACCAGCCGCTCCTGCGCCGGTACGCCGGCCAGCCGGGCCCGCCGGCGGGTTTCCTCGTCCGGATCCCAGCCGGTCACGTCCAGTCCGGCGGCGTGCAGCCGGAGCAGCACCGACCCGCCGATCAGGCCGGTGCCGACCACCGCCGCCCGCACCGGCGCACCGGGCCCGTCCACCATCCGCCCACCTCGACGCTGCGCACCTGGTCCGGAGCCGACCGGCCCCGACCGGCCCGAGGATATCGCCCAGCCAGCCGAAGCCCGCCCGGCGGCGGCCCCGGTGGCTCGGCCGCCGACCGCCGCGCAGCCTGCCGCCTGCCGTGCCGCCCGCCGGACACTCAGCCGACGGCGGTCACCGCGTCGTCACGCCAGGCTAGGAAGGGGATCACCGGGTTGCTGTTGATGTACTGCCAGGGCCAGTCGGTCACCTGGTCGCCGATCACCTCGAACTGCCCGGCGGCGGAACGCAGATCGCCAGACCTGGCGAACCCCATCGCGAAGGTGTTGTGCAGGCTCGGCCAGCCAGGGCGGCGGACGTAGTCGGGGTGCCGCACGGACCGGTCGGCGGCGGCGTTCAGCTCCGCGCGCACCGCGTCGTCGTCCAGATACTCGTCGTCCTCACCGACCGGCAGGTCCAGCCACCTCTCCAGGTGCGCCACCACGATCAGATTGGGCAGCGGCGACCCGGCGGGCGCGGTGGCCGTCGCCCGCCGGGCGAACTCGAACATCTGGTCGTGGCTGCCGAACCACTTGCGACAGCGGTACTGGAGCATCTGCTCGTGAGCGATCCGGTGATGGGGGTGCCGGGCCACCACGTCCTCGAACCGCCGGGCCGCCTCGGCGGCGTCCACCTGCCGGCCCCGGGCGGAGGTGACCAGGAAGGTCCGGGCGGTGGTGTCGTCGAGATCCCGGTCGGCCACCTCGTCCAGGCTGTTCTCGGCGAACCGCAGCCGCCGCCAGAACTCCTTGAACTGCTCCTGGCCGACGTTCTCGGCGCGCGCGGCGGTCCGCGCCTCCCACGCCCAGAACACCGCGTGTGCGCCGCGCACCAGCAACGGCAGGGTCGACCGGGGCTCCGCGTCGACCCATTCGCCGATCCAGTCCTGCACCCCGGACACGCCCGCGATCGACTCGACGTAGAAGGCGTGGTCGTCCGGGTCGGTGACCGGCACCAGCAGATCCCGGATCGTGCCCCAGTCACGCCGCTGCGCGGCCTCCCGCAGCGCCCGCGCGGTCGGGTCACCCTGCGCCGGGTCCACCTTCGGTCCGGGTGACTCCGCCTGCCTACCCCTGCGCCGGAACGGCCACATCCCGATTCCTCTCCCCGTGTGGTGATCGGCAAGATCGTAAAGCCGGCTGACCCGGACCGGAAGGGGGTTGTCCGGCGAACCTCCACGTCGTACGGTCCCCTGCGCCGCCGCCATCCCGGCGCGCACTCAACGGGGAAAGGAACGGCCATGGCCGCGACGTACCGGGCCCTCGCCTCGGTGGTCATGTTGATCGGGTTCTACGTGGTGGCGCTGCTGCAGCTCGCCGCCGTCGCCGCCCTCGGCGTGTGGCTGTACCGCCACACGAACGGCCTGGTGACCAGCAAGCTGCTGCTGCCACTGGTCATCGCGCTGGGCGCGGTGGCCGTCGGGCTCTGGCGGGCGATCCGGACCAGGAACGAGCCGGCGCCGGGCCTCGTGCTCGACGAGCGGGAGGCACCGCAGGTGTGGGCCACCGTCCGGGAGCTGGCCACCGCCGTCGGCACCCGGGCGCCGGACGAGATCAGGCTGGTGCCGGAGGTGAACGCGGCGGTCGGCGAGCAGAGCCGGCTACTCGGCCTGATCGGCGGACGGCGGACCCTCTACGTCGGTCTCCCGCTGCTCCAGGCGATGCGGATCGACCAGCTCCGCTCGGTGCTCGCGCACGAGTTGGGCCACTACTCGGGCAAGCACACCCGTCTCGGTGGGGTGGCCTACCGGGGCCGGCTGGCGATCGAGGGCACCATCGAGCGGATCAAGCCGCGCAACCCGATCGGGCTGGTCTTCAAGGGCTACGCGAGGCTGTACCTGATGGTCGACAACGCCGCGTCGCGGCGCCAGGAACTGGAGGCGGACCGCGCGTCCGTGCAGCTCGCCGGCCACGACGCGGCGACCTCCGCGCTGCGGAGCCTGCCGGCGCTCGACGCCGCCTGGAACTTCTTCATGGGTCGCTACGTCCAGTCGGGCTGGCAGGCCGGTCTCGCCCCGGACGACCTGTTCGGCGGCTTCGCGCAGCTGCTCCAGGCCCGCCGGGAGGAGATCGACAAGCTCCGGCAGGAAGCGCCGGATCGGGAGCCGTCCCGGTGGGACACCCATCCGCCGATCGGCGTCCGGATCGACGCGATGGCGCAACTGCCGGCCGGCTCGGTGGCGACGGACGATCGTCCCGCTTACACCCTGCTCGCCGACGTCCCGGGCGCCGGCCGGCGGTTGCAGGGCCTCGTCGTCGACCACGGCGACCGTCAGGTGCTGCCCTGGGCCGAGTTCACCCACGCGGCGATCGCCGCCGAGGTCCAGCGGCAGGCGGATGGGATCTACCGGGCGGCCGGCCGGTTCACCGGCACGGCGCAACCGGGCCTGCCGACCATCCTCGACCTGGTCCGGGCCGGCCGGCTCGGCGAGTTCGCCGAGCAGTTCTTCGGCGACGCCACCCGCCGGGAGGCGGCGGTCCGCTTCGCCGGGCCGATGGAGACGGTGCTGGTCAACGCGGCCGTCCGTGCCCAGCAGGCCCGCTGGCAGCTGTCCTGGTCCGGCCCGGCCACGTTCGCCGGCACCGGCGGTGAGCCACTGGACCTCGCCGAGATCGCCAAGCTGGCGGTCTCGGCGCAGACCCTCGACGAGGCGATGGCGCGCCTGACCAAGCTGGGCATCGACCCGACCGGCGCGACCGTGGTGCAGCAGCGGGCCACCGCCGACGACGCGGACGTGATCGGTGCCATCGCCAACGTGAAGGTCGACGGCGTGCAGCACGACCTGCTGGTGCTCGACCGCGGTCTGATCCTGGTGGCCGGTCCGGGCAAGACCAGCGCGGGTGAGAAGCGGCTCAAGGCCCTGCTCGGGTCGGCACCGGTGGCGAAGCTGGCGAGCGCGCACACCTTCCTGCCGTACGAGGAGGTGGTCTCGGTGGCGGTGACCCGGGAGATCCCCGTCAAGGCCGAGCTGACCCTGCACGGCGGGCGGGTGGTCGCCCTACAGGAGTTGTACGGCAGCGAACTGCTCGGAAAGCAGAGCCGGGACAATCTCCTACAGGTGTTCTCGCAGATCAACGAGTGATCACGGACGCGCCGCGAAGCGGGCGGCGACGGCCCCGATCCGCTCGTCGGACTCGGTCAGCGCCGCCCGCACGTACTGCCGCCCGCCGGGCCCGTAGAAGACCCCGGCGGCGACCAGGATCCCCCGCCGGGCCAGCCAGTCGACGGTGTCCCAGCAGTCCTCACCCCGGGTCAGCCAGAGGTAGAGCCCCGCCTCGGAGTGCTCCACTGTGAAGCCGGCACCGGTGAACGCCGCCCGCAGCGTCGCGCGCCGCGCACGGTACCGCTCGCGCTGCTCGTCGGCGTGCCGCTCGTCGCGCAGGGCGGCCACCATGGCCGCCTGCACCGGCGCGGGCACGATCATCCCCGCGTGCTTCCTGATCTTGAGCAGCTCGGCCACCAGCGTCGGATCGCCGGCCACGAAGCCGGCCCGGTAGCCGGCCAGGTTGGAGCGCTTGGACAGCGAGTGCACGGCCAGCACCGAGTCGTACGAGCCGCCGCAGACCTCGGGCGACAGCACGGACACCGGCTCGGCGTCCCAGCCCAGCGGCAGGTAGCACTCGTCGCTGGCCACCACCGCGCCGCGCTCGCGCGCCCAGTCCACCACCTTGCGCAGGTGGGCGGTGGGCAGCACCCGCCCGGTCGGGTTGCCCGGCGAGTTGACCCAGACGAGGCGGACCCGGGACGTCGGGCCGACGGCGGTCAGCGAGTCGGCGCGTACCGTGGTGGCTCCGGCCAGCCGCGCCCCGTCCTCGTAGGTCGGGTAGGCGATCGACGGCACGACCACCACGTCGCCCGGCCCCACCCCGAGCAGGGTCGGCAGCCAGGCCACCAGTTCCTTCGAGCCGATCGTCGGCAGCACGCCGAGCCCGTCGACACCGGCGCCGCAGGCCCGGGCGACCCAGGCCGCGATCGCGTCCCGCAGCGCCGGGGTGCCGGCGGTCAGTGGATAACCCGGTGCGTCGGCGGCGTCGGCCAGAGCCTGCCGGATCACCTCCGGCACCGGATCGACCGGCGTACCCATGGAGAGGTTGATCAGGCCGTCCGGATGTGCCGCGGCCAGCGCGGCCGCGGCGTCCAGGGTGTCCCAGGTGAACTCGGGCAGCCGCGACGAGACCGGGGCGGGCCGGTTCAGTGGCCCTCGCCGCGGGGCGGCTGCGCGGCGACGAAGGAGGCGTCCTTCTCCACCTTGCCGACCTTCGAGGCGCCGCCGGGCGAGCCCAGGTCCTCGAAGAACTCGTAGTTGGCGCCGGTGTAGTCCTTCCACTGCTCCGGGACGTCGTCCTCGTAGAAGATCGCCTCTACCGGGCAGACGGGCTCACAGGCACCACAGTCGACGCACTCGTCGGGGTGGATGTAGAGCATCCGGTTGCCCTCGTAAATGCAGTCGACCGGGCATTCCTCGATGCATGCCTTGTCGAGCACATCCACGCACGGCTCGGCGATGATGTAGGTCACCGGTCTTCTCCTCCGCAAGACACGCCGCGATCACCCGCGACGGTATAGAGCCTAGTATCTCGTCGGGGAGGAGGTCGATCGTGCTCCGAGAGCAGGACGTGGGACACCGGATCGTGGTCCGACGCCGCGTCGGCGTACGCGGTGGCCGGCCGGTCTACTCCGACGCCCTCGGCGAGCTGGTCGAGCTGACCGAGACGCATCTGACGTTGACCACCCGTCAGGGGCGGCTGCACGTGCCGATGGCCGACGTGCACCGGGCCAAGCGGGTTCCCGCGACCCGCCGCCCGACCGCCGCCGCAGTGGTCGAGCTGGAACTCGCCGCCGACGAGGCCTGGCCGGCGCTCACCCGGGACCGGCTCGGTGACTGGCTGCTGCGCGCGGCCGGCGGCTGGACCGGCCGGGCCAACTCGGCGCTGCCGGTGGGTGATCCGGACCGGCCGCTGCCGGCCGCGCTGGACGCGGTCGAACGCTGGTACGCCGGGCAGGGTCAGCCGGCGCTGGTCAACACGCCGCTGCCGCTCGCCGCGCCGGTCGGCGCCGAACTCGACCGGAGAGGCTGGGACACCCGCCCGCCGGTGCTGGTGCAGACAGCCCCGCTCGCCGCCCTCACACCGCCCACCCCGGCGGGTGCCGTGCTCGACCCGGCGGGTGCCGTGATGGAGCTGGCCGGTGCCGTGATCGAGCTGGCGGGTGCGCCGACGGACGACTGGCTCGCGGTGGCGGCCGGGCGCAAGGGCGGTCTGCCGGACGCCGCCCGGCACGTGCTCACCGCCGTCGACCAGATCCGCTTCGCCCACGTGTACGACGCTGGCACGCTGGTGGCGATCGGCCGGGGCACGGTCACCGGGCAGGGCCGCTGGCTGGGGCTGTGCCTGATCGAGGTGCTGCCCGCCGCCCGCCGCCGTGGCCTGGCCGCCGGCCTGATCGGCGCGCTCGCGCAGTGGGCCGGCTCGGCGGGGGCGACCGACGCCTTTCTCCAGGTCGAGCAGCGCAACGGGCCGGCGGTCGCGCTCTACCGGAAGCTGGGCTTCACCACGCACCACACGTACCGGACCCGCGTCGCGCCGCACTGACCGGCGCGGCCCGCCCGGCGACGGTCAACGGCGGACGATCCGGCGGGGTTTGGCCGCGCTGGTCTCCGCGTACCGCTTGAGGCTCTGCGAACGGTGGTCCCGGCCGAGCGCGGTCAGCAGCAGGTAACCGAGCATCGTCCCGGCGGTGGTCGCCACGAGATAGAGCCCGATCTGCGCGAAGAACGTGTTGCCACCACCGGCGAACGGGTTGTTGCCGACCAGCAGCGGCCCGATCAGCACGGTCAGGCCGAGCGCGATGCCGATCGCGGTGGCCACCTCACCGGCCCAGCGGGCCAGCGGGCGCCGCCGACCCCAGACGAAGGCGACCCCGGCCAGGACCAGACCGATCACCACGAACATCCCGAGCGACACCCGGTCGGCGACGGTGTCGTCGCCGTCGAAACCGAACCGGATGACCAGCCGGGCCACCACGTTGACCGCGAACAGTGCGATCGCGAGCACGCCGACCGCACGCCACCGCTGCCCCATCTACCTGCCTCCCGCCGTACCGCCCGCCCCGATGGCGAGCCTCCTGGCAGGAATATCTACCACCTGTTGCTGAGCGCCGTCAGTACCGGCCGGGAGCCGGGGCGAGGATCGACCGGAACGCCATCACGGCGAAGGTCATCGCGCCGGCCACCACCAGGATGAGCCCGACCCAGTTGCCCACCAGCAGCACGTCGCCCTCGCTGGTCCGGTCGGCGGCGGCCACCATGATCACCACCCACGGCAGCGCCGGCAGCGCCACCGCCCAGCGGCGGCCGACCGTCTCCACGACGAACCAGCTCAGCGCGATGTTCGCGACCACGGCCACGAGCACCGCCACGCCGACCAGATGACCGCCGATCCGCAGCGGGGCGAGCAGCAGTTCCAGCACCGCGGTCGCCACCGCGGCAACGACCGCGACCGCCCCGCCGGCCGCCCGCAGACCGATGTCCACGGGCCGCCGCAGCCGGCTGGGCCGGGGCGGCTCCTGCTCCTGCGGGGCGACCGACATCGCGGCGGGCAGGGTCACCGGTGACCGGCCGACGCGACCGGTGTGCGGTCCGGGCCGCCGACGTCCGGCCCGGCGGCGACGTCCAGCCCGGCGAACAGGTCCGACTCCCAGCCGTACCGGCCGCGGCCCGGCCCCTTCTCCCCCACCGCGAGGGTGAAGTACTCCACCCCCATGAACTCGGCGCCGAAGTTGCCGGCGATCGAGTAGAGCCAGGAGGTGGCCGGGATCTGGGTGGCGTGGGCGCGCATCGCCGCCTCCTTCGCGGCGTGCTGATCCGTGGCGTCGATGCGCGCCGCGATCTGCTCGTCCGCCGTGCAGAAGGGCAGCTCGGTGGCGTCGGCGATACCGGCGAAGGGATTGTCCGACGCGTCCGCGAAGTGCGTCATGCCCGCTTCCAGCACGCTGCGCGGCATCGCCGTCCAGTAGACCTTCGCCGGGGCGAGGCCCTCGGCGGCGGCCAGGTCGACCGCCCGCATCGCCACCCGGTGCGCCTGGATGTGGTCGGGGTGACCGTAGAAGCCGTTGCCGTCGTACGTGATCACCACCTGCGGGCGTACTTCCCGGATGATGTCCAGCAGGTGCCCGGCGGCCTCGTCCAGGTCGGCGCGCCAGAACGCGCGGGGGTGGTCGTTGGTGGCCAGGCCCATCATGCCCGAGTCGCGGTAGCGGCCGGCCCCACCGAGGAAGCGGTGGTCGGTGACGCCCAGTTCCGCGCAGGCGGCCGCCAGCTCGGCGATCCGGTACCCACCGAGCTGGTCGGCCTCGGCCGCGGCGAGCCCGGCCAGCTCCGGCACGTGGATCTCACCCTCCTCGCCCAGCGTGCAGGTCACCAGCGTCACGTGGGCACCCGTGGCCGCGTAGTGGGCCATCGTCGAGCCGGTGCCGATCGACTCGTCGTCGGGGTGTGCGTGGACCAGCAGGAGGCGGCGGTCAGGCAGCGTCGTCACGACGGTCACTCTAACCGGCGGTTCTGTCCCGCCGGCCCCGACGCGTCCGCGCAGGTCGGTCACATCGCGCTCGGTACCGGCCTACGATCTGGCCTGTGGACTTTCCCGAGCTGGCCGCCCGCACCCGCAGGTTCAGCCACGGGGCGCCGCGCGCAGTATCGGTGGCCGGCGACGGCACCCGGGTGATCTTCCTACGCTCGGCCGGGCCGCAGGACCCGGCCGACGCGCTCTGGCTGCTGGACGTGGCGACCGGCGAGGAGCGGCTGGTGGCCGATCCGGCCACCCTGCTCGGCGCGGACGCCGACCCCGACGCGTTGAGCCCGGGGGAACGCGCCCGCCGCGAGCGCCTGCGGCTGAGCGCCTCCGGCATCGGCTCGTACGCCCTGGACGGCACCGGGCGGATCGCGCTGTTCGCGCTGGCCGGCCGGCTCTTCCGGGCCGACCTGGTGCACGGCGACGTGATCGAGGTGCCCGCCGTCGGCCCGGTGCTCGACCCCCGGCCGGATCCGGGCGGTCACCGGCTGGCCTACGTGACCGACGCCGCCGAGGGGGTACGCCGGGGCGAACTGCGGGTGATCGACGCCGACGGTGCCGACAGCATCCTGGCCGGCGAGGACTCCGGGGTGGTCTGGGGGCTGGCCGAGCACATCGCGGCGGAGGAGTTCGGGCGGCACCGTGGCTACTGGTGGGCGCCCGACGGCCGGTCGGTGCTGGCCGCCCGGGTCGACGAGTCCCGGCTGCCCCGCTGGCACCTGCACGATCCGGCACAGCCGACGGAGCCGCCGGCCAGCGTCGCGTACCCGGTGGCCGGTGGCCCGAACGCCGAGGTCAGCCTGCACCTGCTCGACCTCGACGGTGGCTGGGTCGACGTGCACTGGGACCGGGAGACGTACCCGTACCTGACCGCGGTGCACTGGGGCGAGGGCGCCCCGCTGATCACCGTGCTGCGCCGCTCGCAGCAGCACGGGCTGGTGCTCGCGGTCGACCCGCGTACCGGGGAGACCCAGGTGCACGCCGAGCTGGCCGACCCCCGCTGGGTCGAGCCGATCCCGGGCACCCCCGCCCACCTGCCCGACGGGCGGGTGCTGGTCGGTGGCGAGCTGGCCCACGACGGGTACGACGCCCGCTGTCTCTTCGCCGACGGCACGCTGCTCACCCCGCCCTCGCTGTACGTACGCCGGGTGGTCGGCCGGCTGGCCGCCGGCACCGGCCCGGCGGACCTGCTGGTGGAGGCGAGCGACGGCGAGCCGAGCGAGCAGCACCTGTTCCGGGTCCGCACCAGCATCGGCGGCGGGGTCGACGCCCGCCGGCTGACCACCGACGCCGGCTGGCACGTCGCCGCGGTCGGCGGCGACGTGCTGGTCGTCGGCAGCGCCTCGCTGGACCACGCGGGCACCCGGTGGACGGTGCGGCAGGGCGACCGCGAGGTGGGGACGCTGCGGTCGCTGGCCGCGACGCCGGGCTACGCCCCGCTGCCGCTGCTGGAGCGGGTGACCGACCGGCGGCTCCCCTCGGCGGTGCTCTACCCGGACAACCACGTCAGCGGCCGGCGACTGCCGGTGCTGCTGGACGTCTACGGCGGGCCGGGGCACCAGGAGGTGGTCGCCGCGCGGGCGGCCTGGCTGGAGCGGCAGTGGTGGGCCGACGCCGGCTTCGCGGTGGTGGTGACCGACAACCGGGGCACACCGGGCATCGCCCCGTCGTACGAGAAGGCCATCCACCGGCGGGTGGCCGACGTGATCCTGCTCGACCAGGTGGAGGCGCTCACCGCGCTGGCCGACAAGCACCCGGACCTGGACCTGGGGCGGGTCGCGGTGCGGGGCTGGTCGTTCGGCGGCTGGCTGGCCGGCCTGGCGGTGCTGCGCCACCCGGAGCTGTTCCGGTGCGGGATCGCCGGGGCGCCGGTCACCGACTGGGCCCTGTACGACACCGCGTACACCGAGCGTTACCTGGGACTGCCCGCCGACGGCGAGGACGTGTACGCACACCACTCGCTGGTGGAGCTGGCCGCCGAGCCGGTCACCGACCCGGCGCAGGCCCGGCCGCTGCTGCTGATCCACGGCATGGTCGACGACAACGTGGTGGCGGCGCACACGCTCCGGCTGTCGGCGGCGCTGCTGGCCACCGGTCGGCCGCACTCGGTGCTGCCCCTGACCGGCGCCACCCACATGGCGGCCGGTGGCCTCGCCGAACGCCTCCTCCGCCTGGAACTCGACTACCTCCGCACCCACCTTGAGCTGTGAAAGGAGGGGCCCCTGTTGAACAGGGGCCCCTCCTCCCACGTCAGGGCCGGACGTGGGCGTTGACGAAGGAGGGGTAACCGAAGACGCTGGAGACGAAGACCCCGCCGACCTTGGAGCCGTGCACCAGGTAGGCCACGTCGACGTAGAGCGGCACCACCGGGGCGTGCTCCTTCATGATCCGCTCATCGAGCTTCGCCCACTCCGCGCCCTGCTCGGCCGGGGACAGGGCGAGGATCCGGTCGAACTCGGCGTTGATCGTGGGGTCGTTGAAGTACGACTGGTTGCTGTTGCCCTCGGCCCTGATGGTGCGGCCGTCGTAGAGCACCGGCAGGATCGACGCTCCGCTGGGCCAGTCGGCGGCCCAGGAGCCGAGGTAGAGGTCCCAGGGGTTGTCCTTCTTCTTGATCTCGTCGAGCTTGGCGTCGTCCGGGATGTTCCGGATAGTGATCTTGAATCCGGCGCGCTCCAGGTTGCCCTTGAGCTGCGTGGCCACCTGCTGCTCCACCGAGCTGTCGGCGGCGCCGAGGACCAGCTCGGGGGTCTGCCCGCCGAGCAGCTCCCGCGCCTTCTCCGGGTCACCGTCCGGCCCCGCCGGGTACGCCTCGTACGCCTGGTGGCCAATGGTGGCCGGGGGCATCAGCGTGGTCATCGGCGCGGCGACGTTCGGCCCGCCGAGCACCTTGACCAGGCCGTCCCGGTCGATGGCGTGGTTCAGTGCCTGACGCACCCGCAGGTCGGTGACCCGCTGGTTGTTGATGACGAGCTGGTTCGCGCTGGGCGTCGGGGAGAGGATCGTCCGGGAGCGCAGTGCCGCGTCGCCCGTGACCCGGGCCACCAGCGAGGCGGGCACGTAGTTCCACGACAGGGCGCTCTGGTCGGCGCCGTTGTCGGCGATCACCCGGTTGGCCGCCGCGTCCGGGGTCGGACCGAAGCTCCACACGAACCGGTCCGGATACTGGTGGCGTACCGGGTCGGTGTTCGCGTCCCAGTGCTCGTTGCGCTCCATCACGATCTCGACGCCCGCCTGGAACCGGGTGACCCTGTACGGCCCGGACGAGAAGGGCGCGTTGCCGAGGTTGAGCCCGGTGTCCCGGTCGGGCGGCAGCGGGGCGGTGGCCGGCAGCGACGCCGCGAACGGCAGGTCGCACCGGGGCGTGACGAACTCGAACCGCAGCGTCCGGTCGTCGGGGGTGGTCAGGCCCTGCGGCAGGCTGTCCCGGTTGAGCTTGAAGTCCCACCTGGTGTCGAACTGCGGCGTGTCGGCCAGCCATTCCTGCAGGTAGGTGGGGCCACCGGCGAGGTCCGGGTCGAAGGACCGGGCGATGCCGTACGCGATCTCCTTCGAGGTGATCGGCCGACCGTCCTCGAACTTGACCCCCTCCTTGATCGTGAACTCCCAGACCTTGCAGTCGCCGTTGACGTTGCGGCCCGGCGTCTCGGCGAGGTCACCGACCAGGACCAGGTTTCCCTGGCCGTCGTCCTTCCAGGTGGTGAGGTAGCGCGCGAACAGCGGCGCGGCCATCAGGCCGGCGAAGGAGTACGTCCGCTGCGGGTCCAGGTGGGAGATGGGGGTTTCCCGGAGGATGGTGAAGGTCCCGCCGGGCTGCGCTCCCGCCACCTCGGGCGCCGGGCCCATCGACTCCTTCGGGTCGGTGGCGATGGCTCCGGTCTGCTGCCGGCCGGTGTCCACGGTGGAACCCTCGCCGGTGTTCTCCGTACAGGCGCCGAGGGCCACCACCAGTGCGATAGCACCACCCGCCGCAACCGTCACACGTGGTCGCATCTGCTACCTCCTCCACCCGAGATGCCGCCGGCCGGACACCGACGTCCTGAGGATCGTAAAGAAGAAATCCTTCAATCTTTGTAACAATCATCGATAAATTCCGCCACACAGTTTCCGTGCTCGGCGCGGCGGCCGGCCGGCACCGAGCCTGCCGGCCGGCGCGCCCGCGTCAGCCCAGCCGGACCCGCGGGTCGACCGCCGCGTAGAGCAGGTCCACCAGCACGTTCGCCAGGACCACGAAGACCGCCGCGACCAGCACGGTGGCCATGATGGTCGGTAGGTCGCCGGCGCGTACCGCGTCGACGGCCGTGCGGCCGAGTCCCTGGATGCCGAAGGTCGTCTCGGTGATCACCGTGCCGCCGAGCGCCGCGCCGACGTCCAGGCCGGCGACGGTGATCACCGGGGTGATCGCCGCGCGCAGCGCGTGCCGGCCGTACACCGCCGACCGGGGCAGCCCCTTCGCCCGCGCGGTACGCACGAAGTCCTCGCTCAGCGTCTCCAGCATCTGCGCCCGGAACAGCCGGGCGTAGATCGCGGAGAACAGGAACGCCAGCGAGAACCAGGCGAGCACCAGCCCGCTGGCCCAGCGCAACGGATCGTCGAACAGCGACGTGTAGCCGGGCACCGGCAGCCAGCGCAGCGTGTAGACGAAGACCAGCAGCAGCACCGCGCCGACGAAGTACAGCTGCAACGAGGCGCCGGTGAGCGAGAAGCCGATCGCCGCCCGGTCGACCCAGGAGCCCCGGCGCAGCGCGGAGAGCATGCCCAGCCCCACACCGAGCAGCAGCCACAGGATCGCCGCGGGGATGACGATGCTCAGCGTCACCGGCAGCACCCGGGCGAGGGTG
Organism: Micromonospora sp. WMMD1082; assembly: GCF_029626175.1. Lineage (NCBI taxonomy): Bacteria > Bacillati > Actinomycetota > Actinomycetes > Micromonosporales > Micromonosporaceae > Micromonospora > Micromonospora sp. WMMD1082. Next base: position 1,744,148 of record NZ_JARUBM010000002.1, read on the forward strand.
TCGGTGACCGCCTCGTTGTTCACGTACGACCAGCCCAGGCAGGGCGCGTCGCAGCGCCCGCCCTGGGCGCTGCCCAGGTCCCGGCCGGTGACGATGCCCTTCATGTAGCCCGCGTACTGGCTGACCAGCGGATCACGCAGACCCAGTTCCTGGCGCACCCGCTCCAGCCGCTCGGGGTTGCAGTTCTTCGGGCACATGCCGCTGACCGGGTCGCGGGGCAGCGCGAAGAACATCAGGAAGGTCAGCACGCTCACCGCGAAGAGGGTGAGCACCGCCGACAGCGCCCGCCGGACCAGGAAACGCGCCATCAGGGCCTCCCTTCATTCGCGACTGCGGGGCTCCGCTGCGCCGCACTCCTCGCGCTCATCGGACTCCTACCGTGCGGACTTCGGGTCGAGCGCGTCGCGCAGCGCGTCCCCGAACAGGTTGAAGGCGAACACCAGCGCGAAGATCATGACGCCGGGGAAGAAGACGAACGCCGGGTCGGTCTGCAGGTAGTCCAGGCTCTGATAGATCATCCGGCCGAAGCTCGGAGTCTCCTCGGTCAGCCCGACACCGATGAACGACAGCGCCGCCTCACCGGTGATGAACTGCGGCACCGCGAGCGAGAACGACACCAGGATCGGCGCCCAGATGTTCGGCAGCAGCTGCCGGAACAGCATGTGGCCCAGCCCGGCCCCGCTGGCCCGGGCCGCCTCGACGAACTCCCGCTCCCGCAGCGCGATCACCTGACCGCGGACCAGCCGGGCGGTGCTCGTCCAGCCGAACACCGCGAAGATGGCGACCAGCACGCCGACGCCGAAGGCCGGCGGCACCGCGTCGCGCTGACCGTAGAAACGCAGCGTCAGCGTCGGGGTCAGGGCCAGCGCGATGACCAGGAAGGGCAGGGCCAGGGTCAGATCGGTGATCCAGCTGACCATCGCGTCGAGCCAGCCGCCCAGGTAACCGGCGAGCGTGCCGAGCACGACACCGATCACGGCGGTGAGCACCGCCGCCGCGAAGGCGATGAACAGGGACGTACGCAGACCATGCACCAGCCGGATGAAGATGTCCCGCCCCAGCCCCGGCTCCAGCCCGAAGAAGTGCTCCCCGGAGACGCCACCGGCATAGCCGAGCGGCATGCCGGAGCCGTCCAGCTTGCCCTGGAACTGATCCCGCGGGCCGATCCCGTAGGCCAGCTCGATCAGCGGCGTACCGAGCGCCACCAGCACGAACAGCACCAGCATCGCCCCGCTGACCAGCGCGGTGCGGTCGCGGCGCAGCCGCAGCCAGGCGAGCTGCCCCGGCGAGCGGCCGACGATCCGGCGGTCCCGGGGCAGACCGGCCACCGCACCGGCCTCCCCGCCCGACTCGATCTCGGCCAGCGCCGCGCCATCCACCGGCGAGAGACTCATCGCGCCCCCTCGCAGCGCTCGACGCCGACCGGTCCCGACTCCGGGAAGTGGCAGGCGGTGGCCTGGCGGCCACCGTCACGCCGCACCAGGGCCGGCTCCTCGACGGCGCACCGGTCGCGGGCCTTCGGGCACCGGGTGCGGAACCGACAGCCCGAGGGCGGGTCGAGCGGGGTGGGCACGTCCCCGGAGAGCCGGATCCGGCCGGGCGGGCCGAGCCGGCCGACGTCCGGCACCGCCGACAGCAGCGCCCGGGTGTACGGGTGCTGCGGCCGCGCGTAGATGTCGTCCCGGTCGCCGATCTCGACGATCCGGCCGAGATACATCACCGCGACCCGCTGGCAGAAGTGCCGCACGACGGCGAGGTCGTGGGCGATGAAGACGAAGGCCAGCCCCAGCTCGCGTTGCAGGTCCCGCAGCAGGTTGACCACCTGGGCCTGGATCGACACGTCGAGCGCGGAGACCGGCTCGTCGGCCACCACCAGCCGGGGCCCCGGCGCGAGCGCCCGGGCGATGCCGACGCGCTGGCGCTGGCCGCCGGAGAACTCGTGCGGATACCGGTTGTAGTGCTCCGGGTTCAGGCCGACCAGCTCCATCAGCTCCCGGACCCGGGCCCCCGTCCCGCCGGGCGGGCTGATCCCGTTGACCCGCAGCGGCATCGCGATGATCCGGCCGACGGTGTGGCGGGGGTTCAACGAGGCGTACGGGTCCTGGAAGACGATCTGCAACTCCGACCGCAGCGGGCGCAGTTGCCGCCGCCCGGCCCGCGTGATGTCGCGCCCGGCGAACTCGATGCTGCCTCCGGTCGGCTCCAGCAGCCGCACCAGCAGCCGGCCCGTGGTGGTCTTGCCGCAGCCGGACTCGCCCACCAGGCCGAGCGTCTCGCCCGCCCGTACCTCGAAGTCCAGCCCGTCCACGGCCCGCACCGGGCCACCACGGCGTCGGCCGCCCCGGGACGGGAAGTGCTTGGTCAGCCCGCGTACCCGCAGCAACGGCTCCGCGCCGTCGCTGCCCGCCCGGGGCGGCACCACGGTCACCGGGCCACCCCCACCCGGGCGACGTCCTCGGCGTAGCGCCGGGCGCGTTCCTCGGCGCCGAGGTGGCACGCCATCCGGTGCCCGGCCGCACCGGCGGCCCGCAGCTCGGGCAGCTCCGTGCGGCACCGGCCACCGGCGTGCTCCGGGTACCGGCAGCGGGGGTGGAAGGCGCAACCGGGCGGCACGTCGATCAGGCTCGGCGGGTTACCGGGGATCGGCCTGAGGTCCGCGTCGGCGTCGCCGTGCAACGACGGCACGCTGGAGAGCAACCCCCAGGTGTACGGGTGCTGCGGCGCGCGCAGCACCCGCTCGACGCCACCCTGCTCCACGGCCCGGCCGGCGTACATCACCAGCACGTCGTCGGCGATCTGGCTGACCACGCCGAGGTCGTGTGTGATCAGGACGATCGCCGTGCCGGACTCGGCCTGCAGGTCGGCCAGCAGTTCCAGGATCTGTGCCTGCACGGTGACGTCCAGCGCGGTCGTCGGCTCGTCGGCGATCAGCAGGTCGGGGTCGTTCACCAGCGCCATCGCGATCATCGCCCGCTGCCGCATGCCGCCGGAGAACTCGTGCGGGTACTGGTCGTACCGCCGGGCCGGCTGCGGGATGCCCACCCGGTCCAGCATCTCCACCGCCCGCCGACGCGTCTCGGCCCGCCCGGCCCGGGGATGGTGCACCCGGTACGCCTCGGCGATCTGCCGGCCGACCGGATGGTACGGGTGCAGCGCCGACAGCGGATCCTGGAAGATCATGGCCATGTCCCGGCCGCGCAGCCGGCGTACCTCCGCCTCCGGCCGACCGACCAGCCAGCGCCCGCCGACGCTGATCTCACCGGTGACGGTGGCCTGCCGGGGGTCGTGCAGGCCGAGGATCGCCAGCGAGGTGACGCTCTTGCCCGAGCCGGACTCGCCGACCACGCCGAGAGTGCGCCCGCGCTCGACCGCGAACGAGACCCCGTCGACCGCGCGCACCACCCCGTCCGTGGTGGTGAAGCTGACCCGCAGGTCGTCCACCCGCAGGTAAGGATCCACGACCGGCCTCCCTCCGCACCTGACGAAGGGAAACTACAGCAGAAGAACGGCGCTGAAAATAAGCTACAACCCCCGTCGCCCCGACAGGATCGCACGAACCCGTCCCCGCCGCATCACCGCCGGTGACCGCCGCCTGCCGCACCGGTCGCACGAAAGGTGCGACGATGGGGGCAGCCAGGCAGGCAGGATCCCGGCGGTACGAGCGGAGGTGACCATGACCGTGGCGGTGTTCGACCACGAGGGCCCGTGGACCGAGGAGGAGTACCTCGCCCTCGGCGAGACCTCCCAGCGCGTTGAACTCTTCGACGGGAGCCTGCACGTGACCCCAGCCCCCACCCCACGCCACCAGAACATCTCTGGTGAGCTGCGCGCCTTGCTCCGGGGCCCGACCCGGGAGGCCGGCCTGCACGTCCTTGAGGGGGTGAACGTGCGGCTCAGGCCCGGCCGCATTCCCATCCCCGACCTCGTCATCACCGGCCCCATCGACTTCGATGCCCCCAACGTCGAGGCCCACGACGTGCTGTTCGTCTGCGAGATCATCTCGCCGAGCAACGCCGCCACCGACAAGGTGCTCAAGATGCACTACTACGCCGCCGCCGGCATCGAGTGGTACCTGCTCATCGAGCAGTCGAGTGGCGCGCTCCACCTGTACCGCAAGCGCGGTCGCCACTACGTGGTGCACAGCGTGACCGAGCCCGGTCAGGTCCTGGTGATCACCGAGCCGGTCAAAGCCACCATCCGCCCCGAGGACCTGCTTCCCTGACGGATGTCGGCCCGCTCGCCTAGGGTCGGCCCATGACTGAGTTCGACGTGGCCGGGGCGGCCGTGCAGGCCGCGCTGGACGCGGGTGCGCGCTACGCCGACGCCCGGGTGATGCACCGGCGCTACGAGTCGATGACCGCCCGCAACGGCGAGATCGAGGCGCTGGCCCAGGACGAGAGCGTCGGGCTGGGCGTACGCGCGCTGCTCGGGTCGGGCTGGGGCTTCCACGCCGTACCGGAGCTGTCCGAGAGGGCCGCCCGCGACGCCGGCCACCGGGCCGCGCGGACCGCCGCGGCCAGTGGCCGGGTTCCCGGCCCGCCGGTCGACCTCGTCGCGGCCACCCCGACCACGGCCAGCTGGTCCTCGCCCTGCGAGGTGGATCCGCTCGGCGTCTCCCTCGCCACCAAGGGTGATCTGCTGGTGGCCGCCACCCGCACCATGGCCGAGCACGGCGCCGATCTCACCGAGGGCCTCTACCAGGTCTGGGACACCGCGAAGTGGTTCGTCTCCAGCGAGGGGCACCGCATCGACCAGCGCATCCGCGAGTGCGGCGGCGGCATCTCCGCCACCTCGGTCGGCGACGGCGAGACGCAGCGCCGGTCCTGGCCGAGCTACCGGGGCCAGTACGGCACCACCGGCTGGGAGCTGGTCGACTCGCTGGAGCTGACCGCCCATGCGGCGCGCATCGCCGAGGAGTCGCGGGAGCTGCTGACCGCGCCGCTCTGCCCCGCCGGTGAGACCGACCTGATCCTCGGCGGCGAGCAGCTGGCGTTGCAGATCCACGAGTCGGTCGGGCACGCCATCGAGCTGGACCGCATCCTCGGCTGGGAGGCCGCCTTCGCCGGCACCTCGTGGCTGGATCTCGCCCAACTCGGCTCGCTGCGATACGGCTCCGAGCTGATGAACATCACCATCGACCCGACCATCCCGGGCGCGCTGGGCAGCTTCGGCTACGACGACGAGGGCTCACCGGCGGTCACCCGCGACGCGGTGCGCGGCGGGCGGTGGGTGGGGGTGCTGGCCGGCCGCGACTCGGCCGCCGTCGCCGGCCTCGACTACGGCGGCAGCGTACGCGCCGACGGCTGGGCGCGGCTGCCGATGGTGCGGATGACGAACGTGGGCCTGGAACCCGGCCCGCACACCCTGGAGGAGATCATCGCCGCCACCGACGAGGGCGTGCTGATGGACATCAACCGCTCCTGGTCCATCGACGACAAGCGGCTGAACTTCCAGTTCGGCTGCGAGGTCGGCTGGGAGATCCGCAACGGCCGGCGCGGGCGGATGGTGCGCAACCCGACGTACACCGGCATCGGTCCGCTGTTCTGGCGCTCGATGGACATGCTCTCTTCCGAGATCGTCCCCTGGGGCACGCCCAACTGCGGCAAGGGCCAGCCCGGCCAGGTCGGGCACACCGGCCACCCGGCGGCGCCGGCCCGCTTCCGCAACGTCCGAGTGGGGGTACGCGCGTGAGTGGGCCGAGCCTGGCCGAGCTGGACATCGCCGGGCAGGTGGTGGATCTGGTCGCCCGCTCGGCCGGGGCGGGCGCACAGGCCGAGGTGACGGTGATCCGGGGCGAGCTGGCGTTGACCCGGTTCGCCAACTCCGCCATCCACCAGAACGTCGCGGAGTCCGCCGTGGACGTCCGGCTGCGGGTCCACCTGGGTGGGCGTACGGCGACCGGCAGCGGGAGCGCGGTCACCGCCGACGGGCTGCGTGCGCTGGTGGAGCGGGTGTTGACGGCGGCCCGGTTCACCCCGCCCGATCCGGCCTGGCCGGGGCTCACGCCACCCACTCCGGTGGCGGACCCGACGGGGCGGGACGCGGCCACGGCCTACGCCGGTCCGGACGAGCGGGCCGCCCTGGTCCAGGCGTTCGTCGAGGCGGCCGGCGGGCTGGCGACGGCCGGCTACTGCCGCACGGCGTACCGCGCGGCCGCGTTCGCCAACTCGGCCGGGCACTCGGCGCGGGGGCGCGCGGCCGAGGCGGCGATGGACGGGATCGCCCGGGCCGGCGGCGCGGACGGCACGGCCCGGCACTGCGTCGACCGGCTCGCCGATCTCGACGGTGCCGGCCTCGGGCGGCGGGCCGCCGCGAAGGCCCGGGCCGCGGCCGACCCGGTCGAGCTGCCACCCGGGCGCTACCCGGTGGTGCTGGAGCCGGCCGCCGTCGCGGATCTCCTGGGGAACCTCGCCTGGTACGGCTTCAACGGCAAGCGGTACGCCGAGCGGCAGTCCTTCGCCGCGCCCGGCGTGGCCCAGTTCGACCGCGCGCTGACCCTGGTCGACGATCCGCTCGCCGCGTCCGGGCTGCCGTTCGACCTGGAGGGCACCGCGGCCCGGCCGCTGATCCTGGTGGACCGGGGCACCACCACCGCCGTGGCCCACGACCGGCGCAGCGCGGCCGAGGTGGGAGCCGAGTCGACCGGCCACGCGTCGGCCGCCAGCGCCACCTTCGGCCCGATCCCCCACAACCTGCGCCTCACCCCCGCCGGCACGGCCGGCGCCGCCGACGCGGCGGGTGCGGGTGCGGGTGCGGGTGCGGGTGATCTGACCAACGCGGGCGGCCCGGACGGGCGTGGCGCGGCGATGGGCGGCCTGGCCGGCGCGATCGCCGATCCGGACACCGCCGCCCTGGTCTCCCGGATGGAGCGTGGCCTGCTGGTCAGCGACCTCTGGTATACCCGGGTGCTCGATCCGTTGAGTCTGGTCATCACCGGCCTGACCCGCAACGGGCTGTGGCTGGTCGAGGACGGCCAGATCACCCGCGCCGTACGCGATCTGCGGTTCACCGAGTCGTATCCTCGGGCGCTCGCGCCCGGCGCGGTGCTGGAGGTGGGTCGGCGGGCGGTACGCCTGCCGGACCGCGCGGACGGCGTCTGGTGGGAGGCGCCGGCGCTGCGGCTGGCCTCGTGGAACTTCACCGGCGGTGCGTCCGGCTGACCGTTCGTCGATCTTTTTCGGACGCGCACAGATTGATCATGACGAGAGGCTTTCCAAAGGGCGGGACACACGGGACACTGCCTTGCGCGGACGGCCCGCCTAGATCGGCGTAACGTGTGTCACTTAGCTGCTCCGGTACGCCCGGCGCGGTCGTTGGTGCGCGCATGACGTGGCACGCGGGCGCGGGTTCGCCCGCTCCGCGTGCCGACCGGAAGTGTTCCGCCGCCCGTGACAGGGCCCCGTCAGGGAGACGACGCGAATGACATCATCGGCAACGAAACCGCGAGGCGTGCGGGCACGCGCCGCCATCGCGGCGAAGACGTTGCGGACGGACCGTTGGTGGTTCCCCCCGCTGATCACCTTCGTCGGGCTCAGCGCGTGGGTGGCGTACGCGACGGTTCGGGTCTTCATGCACAAGTGGTACTGGGTCGACGAATACCACTACCTGACCCCGTTCTACTCCCCGTGTGTGACCGACCGGTGCCTGCCGGAGGCGTCCCACTTCGGGCAGTACCTGCCCGGCTGGTGGATCATCCCGGACGCCGCGTTCACCCTGCCATTCCTGCTGTTGTTCCGGCTCACCTGTTACTACTACCGCAAGGCGTACTACCGGTCGTTCTGGCTCTCCCCGCCGGCCTGCGCGGTGCCCGACGGGCACGCCTCCTACGGCGGTGAGACCCGGTTCCCGCTGATCGTGCAGAACTCGCACCGGTACTTCTTCTACTTCGCCGTGATCATCTCGCTGATCAACAGCTGGGACGCGATCCTGGCCTTCCACAGCCCGGAGGGCTTCGGGTTCGGCCTGGGCAACCTGATCCTGCTCGGCAACGTGATCATGCTCTGGGCGTACACCATCTCCTGCCACTCCTGCCGGCACATCATCGGCGGGCGGCTCAAACACTTCTCCAAGCACCCGGTCCGTTACCGGGCCTGGGGCTACGTCTCCTGGCTGAACGTCCGGCACATGCAGCTCGCCTGGATCACCCTCGGCACGCTGGCGCTGACCGACTTCTACGTCATGTCCGTCGCCGCTGGGTGGATCTCCGACCTGCGGTTCATCAACTGAGGGCCCCTGACATGACGACCACTACCACTCGTATCGAACGACACCACTACGACGTCGTCGTGATCGGGGCCGGCGGCGCCGGCCTGCGTGCGGCGATCGAGGCGCGCCTGGCCGGCAAGAAGACCGCCATCATCTCCAAGTCGCTCTTCGGCAAGGCGCACACGGTGATGGCCGAGGGCGGCGCCGCCGCGGCCATGGGGAACGTGAACAGCCGGGACAGCTGGCAGGTGCACTTCCGCGACACCATGCGCGGCGGCAAGTTCCTCAACAACTTCCGGATGGCCGAGCTACACGCGAAGGAGTCGCCGCAGCGGATCTGGGAGCTGGAGACGTACGGTGCGCTCTTCGACCGCACCAAGGACGGCAAGATCTCGCAGCGCAACTTCGGCGGTCACGAGTACCCGCGACTGGCGCACGTCGGCGACCGGACCGGCCTGGAGCTGATCCGCACCCTCCAGCAGAAGATCGTCTCGCTGCAACAGGAGGACAAGCGCGACCACGGCTCGTACGACGCGCGGATCAAGGTCTTCGCCGAGACCACCGTCACCGAACTGCTGCTCGACGGGGACCGGGTCGCCGGCGCCTTCGGCTACTACCGGGAGTCCGGCGAGTTCGTCCTCTTCGAGGCGCCCGCCGTGGTGCTCGCCACCGGCGGCGTCGGCCGCTCCTACAAGGTCACCTCGAACTCCTGGGAGTACACCGGGGACGGCCACGCGCTGGCGCTGCGCGCCGGGGCGACTCTGATCAACATGGAGTTTCTCCAGTTCCACCCCACCGGCATGGTCTGGCCGGTCTCGGTCAAGGGCATCCTGGTCACCGAGTCGGTCCGGGGCGACGGCGGGGTCCTGAAGAACTCCGACGGCAAGCGGTTCATGTTCGACTACGTCCCCGACGTCTTCCGCAAGCAGTACGCGGAGACCGAGGAGGAGGCGGACCGCTGGTACACCGACCCGGACAACAACCGGCGCCCGCCGGAGCTGCTGCCCCGCGACGAGGTCGCCCGGGCGATCAACAGCGAGGTCAAGGCCGGCCGGGGTACGCCGGCCGGCGGCGTCTACCTGGACATCGCCTCCCGGCTGCCGGCCGAGGAGATCCGCCGTCGCCTGCCGTCGATGCACCACCAGTTCAAGGGGCTGGCCGACGTCGACATCACCAAGGAGCCGATGGAGGTCGGCCCGACCTGCCACTACGTGATGGGCGGCGTCGAGGTCGACCCGGACAGCGGCGCCGCGTACGGCTCGGTGCGCGGCCTGTTCGCGGCGGGTGAGGTCTCCGGCGGCATGCACGGCTCCAACCGGCTGGGCGGCAACTCCCTGTCCGACCTGCTGGTCTTCGGCAAGCGGGCGGGCGGGCACGCGGCCGGCTACGTCGACCAGCTCGCCGACCGGCCCCGGGTGGCGGTGACCTCGGTGGAGACCGCGGTGGAGACCGCCCTGGCTCCGCTGCAGCGGGACACCGGCGAGAACCCGTACACCCTGCAGCAGGATCTCCAGGCGGTGATGGGGGATCTGGTCGGGATCATCCGCCGGGAGGCCGAGCTTGCGGACGCGCTGAGCAGGCTGGCCGAGCTGCGCGAGCGGGTGGCGAAGGTCAGCGCCTCCGGCGGCCGGCGGTACAACCCGGGCTGGCACCTCGCGCTCGACCTGCGCAACATGCTGGTCGTCTCCGAGTGCACCGCCAAGGCGGCGCTGGAACGCCGGGAGTCGCGCGGCGGTCACACCCGCGAGGACTTCCCCACGATGGATCCGCAGTGGCGGCGGATCAACCTGGTCTGCTCGCTCGACGGCGACACGGTCCGGCTGGACCGCAAGCCGCTGCCGAAGATGCGCGCCGAGCTGGTCGGCCTCTTCGACCGTGCGGAGCTGGCCAAGTACCTCACCGACGAAGAACTCGCCGAGTTCGACGCCCTCACCGCCGCCGATGCCGGCGCCGCCGATGGCGCCGGCACTGACGTCGCTGGCGCTGACGCCGCCGAGAAGGAGAACCGCTGATGGGTACGAAGCGCCAGTTCCGGATCTGGCGGGGCGACGCCGAGGGTGGCGACCTGCAGGACTACGCGGTCGAGGTCAACGAGGGCGAGGTGGTCCTCGACGTGATCCACCGGTTGCAGGCCACCGACGCGCCGGACCTGGCCTGCCGGTGGAACTGCAAGGCGGGCAAGTGCGGCTCCTGTTCGATGGAGATCAACGGGATGCCCAAGCTCAGCTGCATGACCCGGATGTCGACGTTCGAGGAGAACGAGACGGTCACGGTGACCCCCCTGCGGACCTTTCCGGTCATCCGGGACCTGGTCACCGACGTGTCGTTCAACTACGAGAAGGCGCGGGAGACCCCTGCCTTCGCTCCCCCGGCCGACCTGGCCCCGGGCGACTACCGGATGCAGCAGGTCGACGTGGAGCGCTCGCAGGAGTTCCGCAAGTGCATCGAGTGCTTCCTGTGCCAGAACGTCTGCCACGTGATCCGCGACCACGACGAGAACAAGCCGGCGTTCGCCGGGCCGCGGTACTTCATCCGCGCCGCGGAGTTGGACATGCACCCGCTGGACGCCAAGACCGACCGCAAGGACTACGCGCAGTCCGAACAGGGACTCGGCTTCTGCAACATCACCAAGTGCTGCACGGAGGTCTGCCCCGAGCACATCAAGATCACCGACAATGGGATCATCCCCATGAAGGAGCGGGTCGTCGACCGCAGGTACGATCCACTTGTGTGGCTCGGTAGCAAGATCTTCCGGAGGGGTCAGGTGCCTCAGACCAGCGTGACCAGCGAACACTCCCCGGGCGCGGTGCGCTCCAGCGCGGCCGCGGGCGGCGGTGTGCACTCGCACGCGGGCGGCTCGCACGACCCTCAGGCCGAGGTGCAGGCCCAGCAGGGCGTCAACTGGCACCGGGAGGTGCCGCACCCGACCGCCCCGGCGGTCGACGCGAGCGGCAAGCTGCCCCTGACGGAGCTCACCTTCGACCGCGCCGCGGCCCCCTCACCCTTCGGCGACGACGTGACCTTCCCGCTCCCCCCCGAGCACCTGAACTTCGCCCACCCCACCCAGGACTGACCCCCACCCTCACCGCCTCGTTGGTCATGAGGTTGGCGACGACGTTGATCTCCTCAACCGCCGCCAACCTCATGATCAATCGTGTTCGAGGGGTGGGTGAGGAGGGGACGGAGGGCGGGGAGGATGGGGGCGTCGGCGGGGAGCCAGGTGACCGTGTCCAGTTCGGCGGCGGAGAGCCAGCGCAGCGCGGAGTGCTCCAGCGCCTTGGGTTGGTCACCGTGCAGGAGGCGGGCAGCGTACACCTTGAGCACCGATCGGCCGTGCGCCATCCGGACGTTACGGCCGACCCGCTCGCCGATCTCCACGCGTACGGCCAGTTCCTCGACGCATTCGCGGGCCAGCGCCGCCGTCTCGCTCTCCCCCGGCTCCACCTTGCCGCCGGGGAACTCCCACATGCCCGCCACCTCCGGCGGGGCGGACCGGGCGCAGGCCAGCACGCGCCCGTCCCTGATGATGGCCGCCCCGACGATCACCTTCAGGTCCCGCCGGACGGCGTCTCCGCCGCCGTTCGCCCGTTCGGTCCGCACGGGCGTCCAGAGTGCCAGATCAATCGGCGGTTTGGGTAGCGTGGTCGTCCGTCAGGGTAGGAATACCCGGAAGTGTGGGCGTGGACACACCCTCCGTGTGACGTAAGACTAGAGGCACCGACAAGACACGGGGCGGCGACGATTTGGCCACAAGCCGGCAACGAAGCCTGGGAGGTGCGGTGATGCGTGCGCTGTTTGGCGGTCGGGCAAAACACGACTACCTCAGCGACGCTCTCACCCTACTGTCCGGGTGGACGCGCGAGGGCGAGCAGATCCGGCGCACCCTGGTCATCGACGACACGCAGCACGCGGCGCTGACCGAACGGGTCAAGGTGGTCGCCGACGCGCTGCACCTGCGCCCCGAGATCAGCCGGCGCGCCGATCACACTCAGATCCGGGTCGGGCACGGCAGCGAGCCACTCTCCGAGGGCGAGGTCCTGCTGGCCGCCCGCATCGAGGACGCGTACCGCGCGGTCACCCAGAGCTGAGTGGCGCCTGCTGCCTACCGTGGGCGCCATGGCCAACGCGACCTATGACCGCAAGGAACAGTTCCAGCAGATCCAGAGCGGCCTGCTCGACGGAGAACAGATCATCGCCGTCTACGACGCCGTCGGCACCGGCACCGGGTTCATCGGGCTGACCGACCGCCGCGTGATCATCCAGGACCGCTCCTTCATCGGCAAGCGGTACGCGATCACCAGCATCCCGTACTCGAAGATCACCAGCGTGAGCGTGGTCAGCAACAAGTCGTGGGGCGGGTCGTTCTTCTCCACCGGCGCGATCGCCATCCACGTCGGCACGCACACCTACGAGGTGGAGTTCCGGGGCGACCAGAAGAGCCACCACGTGCACAACGTGATCCTGCACTACATCAGCTGACCATCGGCGCCGCCCACCGTGCCGGGCCACGGGTGGGTTCGCGTCCGCCTGGGATACTCGGCGCATGCCGATCCGTACGTCCGTCCTGGCGGGACTGCGCCGCGCCGGAGCCGCCGGCCGGCGGCGCTGGGTGCGCCGGGCGGTGCTGGCCGGCGTGATCGGTGCCGCGCTGCTGGTGACCGGCGCCTGGGCCAGCACGAGTTGGATCCGGTCCGGCGCCGAGGGGCGGACATACACCGCCGAGACGGTCCCCGAGACGCCCGTCGCGCTGGTGCTGGGCACCCGCGTCCAACCCGACGGCACCCCCGCGCCGTTCCTCACCGCCCGGCTGGAGATCGCCCGCGAGTTGTACGCCGCCGGCAAGGTGCAGGCGATCCTGGTCTCCGGCGACAACATGCGCCACGAGTACAACGAGCCCGAGGCAATGCAGCGCTGGCTGGTCGACCGGGGCGTCCCCGCAGACAAGATCGTGCTGGACTACGCCGGCTTCGACACGTACGACTCCTGCGCCCGCGCGAAGCGGATCTTCGGAGTGGAGCGGGCGACGATGGTCACCCAGCAGTTCCACCTGGCGCGCGCCGTCACGGTCTGCCGACGCCGACGGCGTCGACGCCGTCGGCGTCGGTGACGAGACCGCCCGGGAGTACGGCCGGACCTGGCAGTTCGCCGCCGCCCGGGAGTACGGCGCCGGCCTCAAGGCCGCGTTGGACGTGCTCTCCGGCCGCGACCCGGTCCACCTCGGCCACCGCGAGACCGGCGTCGACGACGCCCTCCGCCCCGACTGAGCCGCCCCGCCCTCGCCCTGCCCCGCCGCCTCCCCGCCCTGCCCACACCCGCAAGATCCGCGCAGTTTCCCGGATGTTGCTGCCTCCGGCACCCGATGAGGCAGCAACATCCCTGAAACTGTGCGGATCATGGGCGGTCGACGCGCCGCCGGGCCGAGGGGTCGGCGGGGTTCAGACGTTGAAGCGGAACTCGACGACGTCGCCGTCCTGCATGACGTACTCCTTGCCCTCGATGCGGACCTTGCCCGCCGCCTTCGCCGCCGCCATCGAACCGGCCGCGACCAGGTCGGCGTAGGAGACGACCTCGGCCTTGATGAAGCCGCGCTGGAAATCGGAGTGGATCACCCCGGCGGCCTCCGGCGCGGTCGCGCCGACCGGGACGGTCCAGGCCCGCGCCTCCTTGGGGCCGGCGGTGAGGTACGTCTGCAGGCCGAGCGTCCGGAAACCGACCCGGACCAGCTGGTCCAGGCCCGGCTCCGACTGCCCGATCGACTCCAGCAGCTCGCGGGCCTCCTCCTCGGGCAGGTCCACCAGCTCGGATTCGATCTTGGCGTCCATGAAGACCGCCTCGGCCGGGGCCACCAGCGCCCGCAGCTCGTCGAGGAACTCGGCGTTGTTCAGCTCGGCCTCGTCGACGTTGAAGACGTACAGGAACGGCTTGGTGGTGAGCAGATGCAGCTCACGCAGGTGCTCCAGCTCGACGCCGGCCGCCGCGGCACCCGCGTAGAGGGTGGTGCCGCCGTCCAGGACACCGACGGCCCGGCGCGCGGCGTCCACGGCGGCGGCCCGGTCCTTGCGGAGCTTGGCCTCCTTCTCCAGCCGGGGCAGCGCCTTGTCCAGCGTCTGTAGGTCGGCGAGGATCAGCTCGGTGTTGATCGTCTCAATGTCGTCGGCCGGCGAGACCTTGCCGTCGACGTGCACCACGTTCGGGTCGGAGAAGGCCCGCACCACCTGGCAGATCGCGGCGGCGTCGCGGATGTTGGCCAGGAACGCGTTGCCCCTGCCCTGCCCCTTGGAGGCGCCCCGCACCAGGCCGGCGATGTCGACGAACGACACCGGGGCGGGGATCACCTTCTGCGAGGTGAAGATCTCGGCGAGCCGGTGCAGCCGCTCGTCCGGCAGCCCGACCACTCCGACGTTGGGCTCGATGGTCGCGAACGGGTAGTTCGCGGCGAGCACGTCGTTCTTGGTCAACGCATTGAACAGGGTGCTCTTGCCGACGTTGGGCAGGCCGACGATGCCGATGGTGAGACTCACGACGAGCCAGCTTACGCCGGTACCGTACCCCCGTCCTCAGGCAGGCCGGTCGGTCACCGCGCGGTGGCGGTGGGTCCGGCATGCCGTGACACCACCCCGACCCGCCGCGTCCGAATTCCGCCAGCCGGGCGGTCGGCGGCGGGCGCATCATCGGTGACGTGGAACTGGACTTCGAGCGGTGTTACCGGGCCGTCGACAGCCGCGACCAGCGGTTCGACGGCTGGTTCTACACCGGCGTGACCTCAACCGGGATCTACTGCCGGCCGTCCTGCCCGGCCTCGACCCCGAAGCGGCAGAACGTACGATTCTTCCCCTCGTCGGCGGCGGCCCAGCGCGCCGGGCTGCGCGCCTGCCGTCGCTGCCGCCCGGACGCCTCCCCCGGCTCGCCGCAGTGGGACGTACGCGCCGATGTGGTGGGTCGGGCGATGCGGCTGATCGCCGATGGCGTGGTCGACCGGGACGGGGTGCCCGGGCTGGCCGCCCGGCTCGGCTACACCGAGCGGCACCTGCACCGGATGCTGCGGGCGGAACTCGGAGCCGGGCCGCTGGCGCTGGCCCGCGCCCAGCGCGCACAGACCGCGCGCACGCTGATCGAGACCACCGAACTGGGCCTGGCCGAGGTCGCCTTCGCCGCCGGATTCGGCAGCGTCCGGCAGTTCAACGACACCGTCCGCGAGGTCTACGGCGCGTCGCCGTCGCAACTGCGTACCGCCCGGCGGGCTGCGGTGGGCGGCGCGGGCACGGTCACGCTGCGGTTGGCGTACCGCCCGCCGCTGCACGCCGCCGCGCTGCTCGACTTCTTCGCCCGGCGCACGCTGCCGGGGGTCGACGAGGTACGCGACGGGACGTACCGCCGGGGGTTGAGGTTGCCGCACGGCACCGGCGAGGCGGCGCTGACCCCGGCGGCGGGGTACGTCGCGGCCACGCTGCGCCTGACCGACCTGCGCGACCTGGCCCCCGCCGTGGCCCGCTGCCGGCGCCTGTTCGACCTCGACGCGGACCCGGTCGCCGTCGACCAGACGCTCGGCGCCGACCCGGCGCTGGCCCCGGCCGTGGCCGCCGAGCCCGGGGTACGCGTCCCCCGGGCGGCGGACGGCTTCGAGATGGCCGTCCGGGCCATCGCCACCCAGCAGGTCTCCCTGACCTCCGCCCGCACCACCCTCACCCACCTCCTCGCCTCAATCCCCCCACCCTCCCCTGTTGATCATGAGGTTAGCGAGGGTTTTGGAGATCAAACCTCCCGTCAACTTCATGATCAACGTGGCGAGGATGGGGGTGGGGGGTTGCGGGGGTTTGTCGGCGCGGAGGAGGTGTTGCGGGTCGCGGATGCGGGTTTCCGGATGCCGGTGGGGCGACGGGAGACGATCCGGGCGGTGGCGCGGGCCGTCGCCGACGGGCGGCTCGACCTGGACCCGGGCGGGGACCGGGAGGAGACGGCGCGGCAGCTGACCGCGATCCCGGGCATCGGCCCGTGGACGGCGGGCTACCTCGCGATGCGCGCGCTCGGCGACCCGGACGTGTTCCTCGCCACCGACCTCGCGGTACGCCGGGGCGCCGACGCCCTCGGCCTGCCCGACAACCCGAAGACCCTCGACGCGTACGCCAGCCGCTGGCGCCCCTGGCGGTCGTACGCGGTGATCCGCCTCTGGCGAGCAGCATGACTCCGACTCCGACCTGGGAGAACAGCATGAGCAACACGATCGACAGTGCCCGCATCGAGACCCCCGTCGGGCCGTTCACCATCCTCGCCGGCCCGGACGGCGCGGTACGGGCCGCCGGCTTCACCGCCGACCCGGCGAACCTGCTGCCGGTGATGCATCCGAGCCTGCGCGGCGAGCCGCGAACGCGACCGGACCTCGGCCCGGTCACCGCCGCCGTCGCCGCCTACCTCGACGGCGACCTGGCCGCGATCGACGACGTTCCGGTCGAGCAGCACAGCGGTGGGGCGTTCCTGTCGCACGCCTGGCAGGTGCTGCGCGACGTGAAGCCGGGCGAGCCGATCACCTACACCGCGTACGCCGGGCTGGCCGGGCGGCCCGCCGCCGTACGCGCCGCCGCGGCGGCCTGCGCCCGCAACGCCGCCGCGCTCTTCGTCCCCTGCCACCGGGTGCTGCGCACCGACGGGACGCTCGGCGGCTACCGCTGGGGGCTGCCCGTGAAGTGCTGGCTCCTCGACCACGAACGACCCGGCAGGGATTGACCAAGGGCGGTAACGCCCAGCAACCATCACCCCGAGTGACCACGTTCGCCGGACAGCCGCCACCCATGGATGTCCCCGATCGGCCCTTTGCTCTGCTTCAACATACGCAATAGCCGCTGAGCAGCATCGATGTGACGGCGGCGAGAGAGATCAGTCGGCGCGTCCATAACGGAAGGTGACCGTTGCGTGGATTGAAGCAGAGCAAAGGGTCGAGACTGAGGTTGGTCGGGCAGGCTGGCCAACACGGGCTGTCATCGCCGCGCGGCCGCTGCGCGGCGACCGCGGGCCTCCTGCGACCTGACACCAAACCGACACCGGCACGGCTGCCGATTGCGGCTACCGTCAGGTAGTGGCTGCGGGGAGCGACGGCGGCCCGGCCAACCGGGACGAGGTCCGTCGACACCCCCTGCGTAACCTCTGGCGGCTGCGCCACTACCTGCGTCCGCACGCGGTCGAGTTCGGGTGGCTGATGGTGGCCGGGCTCGCGGCCACCGGGGCGGGCATCGCCGTACCCCTGGTCGCGCAGCAGGTCGTCGACGGACCGGTAGCTCGGCGGGACCTGACCGGACTGTTCCACCTGGCCGGGCTCGCGCTGCTGCTCGGCCTGGCCGAGGCCCTGCTGATCTTCATCCGCCGGTGGACGCAGTCGTCGTCCTCCGTGGCGATGGAGGCGGCCATCCGGGCCGACGTCTACGCCCACCTGCAACGGCTGCCGCCCAGCTTCCACGACCGGTGGCCGTCCGGTCAGCTGCTCTCCCGGATCACCAGCGACCTGTCGGTGCTGCGCCGGTTCCTCTCCTTCGGGCTGTTCTTCCTCGTCCTCAACGTGGTCACCTACCTGGTCGTGGTGGTGCTGCTGGTCCGCCTGTACCCCGCGCTGGGCGCGCTGGTGGCGGCCAGCGCGGTGCCGCTGTTCGTGATCGCCCGCCGCTTCGGCCGGCACTACCACGCCGCGTCCCGACGGATGCAGGACCAGCAGGGCGACGTGGCCACGCTGGTCGAGGAGACCGCGCAGGGCCTGCGCACGATGAAGGCGTACGGGCGGGGGCCGCAACTGACCGCCCGGTTCGTCGGCGGCGCCAGGGCGTTGCACGACACCGGGGTCGGCAAGGGACGGCTGCTCGCCCGCACCTCCGCGCTGCTCGATCTGGTGCCGAACCTGACCCTGGGCATCGTGCTGGTGGCCGGTGCCGCGGCGGTCGCCGGCGGGCGGCTCACCATCGGCCAGCTGGTCACCTTCGTCAGCCTCCAACTGATGCTGATCTGGCCGGTGCAGTCGCTGGGTTGGATCATCGCCAACGGGCAGGAGGCAGCCACCGCCGCCGACCGGATCCAGGAGGTGCTGGCCACCCGACCGGCCATTGTCGACGCGCCGATCGCCGTCGCCCTGGCCCGCTCCACGGTACGCGGCCGGCTCCGCTTCGAGGCGGTCGGCTTCCGCTACCCGGGCAGCGCCGCGCCGGTGCTGCGCGGCGTCGACCTGACCGTCGAGGCCGGCGAGACCCTCGCCGTGGTCGGTGCCACCGGCAGCGGCAAGAGCACCCTGCTGTCCCTGGTGCCCCGGCTGCACGATGTCGGGGCGGGCCGGATCACCCTCGACGGGCACGACCTACGCGACCTGCGGCTGGCCTCGCTGCGCGGCCTGGTCGGCACGGCCTTCGAGGAGCCGACGCTGTTCTCCATGTCGGTGTGGGAGAACCTCACCCTCGGCCGGCCCGACGCCGGTGCGGACGAGGTCCGGGCCGCCCTCGCGCTGGCCCAGGCCGAGTTCGCGTACGACCTGCCGTGGGGACTGCGTACCCGGCTCGGCGAGCAGGGCCTGTCGCTCTCCGGCGGCCAGCGGCAGCGGCTCGCGCTGGCCCGGGCGGTGCTCGTCCGGCCGGCCGTGCTCGTCCTCGACGATCCGCTCTCCGCACTCGACGTGCACACCGAGGCGCTGGTGGAAGCCGCGCTGAAACGGGTGCTGCGGAACACCACCACGCTGCTGGTGGTCCACCGGCCCTCCACCGTCGCCCTCGCCGACCGGGTCGCGCTGCTGGAGCACGGCCGGATCGCCGCCGTCGGCACCCACGCCGACCTGCTGGCCACCGTGCCCGCGTACCGTGCGGTGCTCTCCGCCGAGCCGGCCGCGCCGAATCCCCGCACGCCGGCCGATCCGGCGCCCGGCGGCTCTTCCCTGGTGTGCTCGTGACCGCCGGAACGACCGGGCCGGCGCCCCTACCGGAGTCCGATCCGGCGCACTGGCGGGGGGTGGCGGCCGATCCGCATGCCGACCGCAGCCTCGCCGAGGACGCCGATCCGGCGGCGGTGGCCCGGCTGCGCACCCGCAGCCGAGCGCTGCTGGCCGACGTGCTGCGCCCGCACCGCGCCCGGCTGGGCGCGGCGGTCGCACTGCTGTTGACCCAGAACGCCGCGGCCATGTCCGGGCCGTACCTGGTCATGCTCGGCATCGACCGGACGATCGAGCCGCTGCGGGCCGGCAACCCCGGCCCGCTGGTCGCCGTCGCCGTGTCGTTCGCCGCCGCGGCCGGGATCGAGTACGCGGCCCGCCGCGGTTTCCTCACCGTCTCCGCCCGGATCGGCCAGGCCGTCCTGCTCGACCTGCGCCAACGGGTGTACGCGCACTTCCTGCGCCTGCCGGTCGCCTTCCACGAGCGGTACACCTCGGGCCGGATGATCTCGCGGCTGACCAGCGACATCGACTCGATCGCGGAGCTGGCCGAAGGAGGCGTCGAGAGCCTGGTGATGGCCGCGCTGACGATCGTGTCGGTGGCCGGCATCCTGCTCTGGCTGGATCTGCCGCTGGCCGCGGTGACCCTGCTCGCCTTCCCGCTGCTGTTCTGGCTGTCCCGCTGGTTCGCCCGCGCCTCGGCCGCCGCGTACCGGCGCACCCGGGAGGCGATGGCCATGGTCATCGTCCACTTCGTCGAGTCGATGCGGGGCATCCGGGCCGTGCAGGCGTACCGCCGGGAGCCGCGCAACCAGCACATCTTCGACTCGGTCAACGACGACTACCGCCGGTCCAGCCGGCACGCGTTCCACCTGATCGCGACGTACTCGCCGGGGCTGAAGCTGATCGGCAACGTCACGGTGGCGGTGGTGCTCTGCTACGGCGGTGCCCGGGTGCTGGCCGGTGACACCGGGGTCGGCGTGCTCGCGGCCTTCCTGCTCTACCTGCGCCGGTTCTTCGAGCCGATGCAGGAGCTGAGCCAGTTCTACAACTCCCTGCAGTCGGCGACGGCGGCGCTGGAGAAGCTCGCCGGGGTGCTCGACGAGCGGCCCTCGGTCGCCGAACCGGCCCGTCCCGTGCCGCTGCCCCGCGCACCGGGACGCGGCGCGGTCCAGTTCCGCGCGGTGTCGTTCGGGTACCGCCCGGACGCGCCGATCCTGACCGGGCTGGACCTCACCATTCCCGCCGGGCAGACCGTGGCGCTGATCGGGCCGACCGGTGCCGGCAAGTCCACCGTCGCCAAGCTGCTCGCCCGGTTCCACGACCCGGCCACCGGCACGGTCACCCTCGCCGGGGTGGACCTGCGCCACGTCGCCGACGCGGAGCTGCGCCGGGCGGTGGTCCTGGTCACCCAGGAGACGCACCTGTTCGGCGGCAGCGTGGCGGAGAACATCCGGTTCGGCCGGCCGGATGCCGACGACGACGCGGTCGAGGCCGCCGCCCGCGCCATCGGCGCGCACGACTTCATCGCGGCGCTGCCCGACGGGTACGCCACCGAGGTGCACCGGCGCGGCGGGCGGCTCTCCGCCGGGCAGCGGCAGCTGGTCGCCTTCGCCCGGGCCTTCCTGGCCGACCCGGCGGTGCTGATCCTCGACGAGGCCACCTCGTCGCTGGACGTACCGACCGAACGCCTGGTGCAGCACGCCCTCGGCACCATCCTGCGGGACCGGACCGCGGTGGTGATCGCGCACCGGCTCTCCACCGTGGAGATCGCCGACCGGGTGCTGGTCCTCGACGCGGGCCGGATCGTCGAGGACGGCCCGCCGGCCGAGCTGATCGCCGGCGGCGGCCGGTACGCCGCCCTGCACCGCCGGTGGCGCGACTCGCTGCTCTAGGTAGACGACTGCATTGGCGTGCCCGTCGACGGCTCGCTGCCTACGATCAACGGATGACTGATACGGCGAGGACTGCCCGCACCGGCGTCCCCGAGCGTCCGAGTCTGGACGGGCTCGAGGAGACCTGGTCGCGCCGCTGGCAGGAGGAGGGCACGTACGCGTTCGACCGCAGCAGGCAGCGGTCGGACGTATACGCGATCGACACCCCGCCACCGACCGTATCGGGCGAGCTGCACATGGGGCACGTCTTCTCGTACACGCACACCGACCTGGTCGCCCGCTTTCAGCGGATGCGCGGCCGGACGGTCTTCTACCCGATCGGCTGGGACGACAACGGCCTGCCCACCGAGCGCCGGGTGCAGAACGTCTACGGCGTGCGCTGCGATCCGTCGCTGCCGTACGACCCGCAGTGGCGGGCGCCGGAGGCCCCGGTGGACGACGCCGCCCGCAAGGATCCGACCCCGATCTCCCGGCGCAACTTCATCGAGCTGTGCGAGCGGCTGACCGGCGACGACGAGCAGGTCTTCGAGGCGCTGTGGCGCCGGCTCGGGCTGTCGGTGGACTGGTCGCTGATGTACACCACCATCGGTCCGGTGGCCCGGGCCACCTCCCAGCGGGCGTTCCTGCGCAACCTCGCCCGGGGCGAGGCGTACCAGGCCGAGGCGCCGACGCTGTGGGACGTCGGCTTCGCCACCGCGGTGGCCCAGGCCGAGTTGGAGGACCGGGAGCGGCCGGGCGCGTACCACCGGCTGCGGTTCCACGCGCCCGGTGGGCGGGAGGTGCTGATCGACACCACCCGGCCGGAGCTGCTGCCGGCCTGCGTGGCGCTGGTCTGCCACCCCGACGACGAGCGGTACGCCGACCTGGTCGGCACGTCCGTGCGTACCCCCGTCTTCGACGTCGAGGTGCCGGTGCGCGCGCACCCGCTGGCGGACCCGGCCAAGGGCACCGGCATCGCGATGGTCTGCACCTTCGGCGACCTGACCGACGTGACCTGGTGGCGGGAGCTGGCCCTGGGCACCCGGGTGGTGATCGGCCGGGACGGTCGGCTGCTGCCGGAGGCGCCGGCCGGGGTGCCCGCGCAGCCGTACGCGGCGCTGGCCGGGCAGACCGTGAACGGCGTCCGGCGGACAATCGTGGCGCTGCTGGCCGACGCCGGTGACCTCGTCGGCGAGGCGCGCCCGATCACCCACCCGGTGAAGTTCTACGAGCGGGGCGACCGGCCACTGGAGATCGTCTCGACCCGGCAGTGGTACCTGCGCAACGGTGGCCGCGACGCCGACCTGCGCGCGGCGCTGCTGGGCCGGGGGCGCGAGCTGCGCTGGGTGCCGGAACACATGCGGCACCGCTACGAGCACTGGGTGGGCGGCCTGACCGGCGACTGGCTGGTCAGCCGGCAGCGCTTCTTCGGCGTGCCGGTGCCGGTGTGGTACCGGCTCGACGACGCTGGCGAGCCGGACTGGTCCCAGCCTCTCATCCCGGACGAGTCCGCGCTGCCGATCGACCCGTCCGAGGACGCCCCGCCCGGGTACGACGAGGCGCAGCGCGGCGTGCCCGGCGGGTTCGTCGGTGACCCGGACGTATTGGACACCTGGGCCACCTCGTCGCTGACCCCGCAGATCGTCGGCGGCTGGGAACGCGACCCCGACCTGTTCCGGCGGGTCTTCCCGATGGACCTGCGTCCGCAGGGCCAGGAGATCATCCGCACCTGGCTGTTCGCCAGCGTGGTCCGGGCACACCTGGAACACGGCACGCTGCCCTGGCGGACGACCGAGCTGTCCGGGTGGATCCTCGACCCGGACCGCAAGAAGATGTCGAAGTCCAAGGGGAACGTGGTCACCCCGATGGCGCTGCTGGAGCAGCACGGCTCCGACGCGGTGCGGTACTGGGCGGCCAGCGGCAAGCCCGGTACCGACCTCGCCTTCGACCCGGCCCAGATCAAGATCGGCCGGCGGCTCGCCACCAAGCTGCTCAACGCGTCCAGGTTCGCGCTCGGGCTGGGCGCCGCCGACGCGCTGCGCGCCCCGGTGACCGAGCCGCTGGACCGGGCCATGCTCGCCGAGTTGACCACCGTGGTCGCGTCCGCGACCACCGCCTTCGAGGCGTACGACCACACGGCGGCGTTGCAGGCCACCGAGTCGTTCTTCTGGCGGTTCTGCGACGACTACATCGAGCTGGTGAAGGAACGCGCCTACGGCACCGGGGCCGGTGCCGACTCGGCCCGCGCGGCGCTGGCCACCGCGCTCTCGGTGCAGCTGAGGCTGTTCGCCCCGGTGCTGCCGTTCGCGACCGAGCAGGTGTGGTCGTGGTGGCGGTACGGCTCGGTGCACCGGGCACCCTGGCCCACCACGTACGAGGTGGGCCGGGCCGTGTCGAGCGAGGGGGATCCGGAGCTGCTGCGGCTGGCCTCGGACGCGCTGGGGCAGGTCCGCCGGGCCAAGTCCGAGCGGAAGCTGTCGATGAAGGCGGAGGTGCCGCTGGCCGAGGCGCTCGGTCCCGCCGCCCTGCTCGACCAGCTCTCCCTGGTCGTCGGCGACCTACGCGCGGCGGGCCACATCGGCAAGCTCGACTTCCTTCCCGACCGCACGCCCGACCTCGTCATCGCCTGCGCCTTCTAGACCGTCGGGTGCGAGGAAGGGCCCCGATGGGAGGAGCCCTTCCTCGCACCCGTCAGCTGGTCTCGCCGGCGACGGAGAAGGAGCGGAGGCGGTCGATGGAGAGCGCCGTGGCGGCGACGATGATCAGCGCGGTCATCACCACCGCCACCGGCACGGAGACCGTGGTGCTGAGCAGCTCGGTCGGGGCGAGCCGGTCGGCCAGGGCGATCACGTAGTGCTGGATCGACAGCACCCGGGTGCCGGTGACCACGTTGCCGAGCAGCCCCTCCCAGATCAACACGTAGACCAGGCCGAGCAGCACCGGCCGCCGGGTGAGCAGGCTGGCCGCCACGAACAGCGCCGAGTAGGCCAGCGCACCGGCCGAGGCGGCGACGGCGAGCGCCACGCCGAGGCGTACCGAATCGGCCAGCAGGCCCGCGGCGAACAGCGGGACCGCGACGGTGACCGCGGTGACGCCGGACGCGACGGCCAGCTTCGGCAGCACGATCTGCCAGCGCGGCAGCGGGGAGGTGAGCACGTGCACCACCGTGCCGTCGTCGATCTCGGCACCGAGCACGCCGGTGCCGACGATCAGCGCGACCACCGGCAGCACCACCGCCAGCCCGAGGCCGACCAGCACCGGCGGACCCCAGTCGGCGGGCGCGACCCCCAACCCTCGGGAGATGACGGCCAACACCACCAGCAGCACGGGTAGCGGTAGCAGCAGCAGGAACCGCCGGCGCCCGAACAGCCCGCGCGCGGTGATCCAGGAGACAGTGGACATCAGGCCTCCACCAGGTAGGAGAAGACGCTCTCCAGGGATTCGTCCTCGGGCACCAGTTGCCGCACCCGCACGCCCCGGGCCAGGGCGACCTTCGGCAGCGCCCGGGTGAAGGCGCCGTAGTCGCCGGCCCGCACGGTCAGGCCGTCGCGGACCAGCTCGACCCCGTTGACCGAGGGCTCGGCCATCAGGGCGACGGCCAGCGCCCGGTCGTCGGTGGAGCGGATGGCGAAGACGTGCGGCCGGTTGGTCATCAACCGCCGGATGGTCCGGAAGTCGCCGGAGGCGGCGAGCCGCCCCGCGACCATCACCTGCACGGTGCCGGAGACCTGCTCGACCTCCTCCAGGATGTGGGAGCTGAACAGGATGGTGCGGCCCGCGTCGCCGAGGGAGTGCAGCAGCTCCATCATGTGCAGCCGCTGGCGCGGGTCCATGCCGTTGAACGGCTCGTCGAGCAGCAGCACCTGCGGGTCGTGCACCAGCGCCGCCGCCACCCGGGTCCGCTGCCGCATGCCCTTGGAGTACGTGCCGATCCGGCGGTCCTGCGCGTCCTCCATCTCGACCAGGGCCACCGCCCGGCGGGCCGCCGCCTGCGGGTCCGGCAGCCGGTGCAGTTTCGCGGTGGCCAGCACGAACTCGTACGCGGTGAGGAAGGTGTGCACGGCCTCCCGCTCGCTGACCAGCCCGAGCCGCCGGTAGACCTCCGGGTTGCGCCAGGTGGGCCGGCCGTCCAGGGTGACCGCGCCCCGGGACGGGGCGAGGAAGCCGGCCATCATGTGCAGCAGCGTGGTCTTGCCGGCACCGTTGGGGCCGAGCAGCCCGGTCACCCCGGGCCCGAGGCTCATGCTCACGTCGTTGACCGCGACCACGTTGCCGTACCAGCGGGAGACCCCGGCGAGGTCGAGGGTGCTGGTGGCGGTCGCCGGCGCGGCGGCAGGGGTTGTCGTGGTCATCGGGCGGCCACCTTCCGGTAGCGGGCGAGCAGCAGGGCGACGCAGCCCGCGACGAGCGCGACGGCGACGAGCACGTACACCGGGCCGAAGGGGCCGTTGTCGGGTGCGACGCCCTCCGGGTCGGTGATCAGCAGGTCGCTCATCGCCCAGAACCCGACGCCCTGCACCAGGGTGGGCGGCGAGGCGATGCCGGCCAGCTGGTTCGCGGTCTGCGAGGGCAGGATCGACAGGATGCCGACGATCGGCGTGGTCATCAGGAACACGGCCACGATCCCGCCGGCGGCGAAGGCCCGCTTGCCGGTCAGCGAGGCGATCAGCAGGCCGACCGAGGCGAAGACCGCCGCCCAGAGCCCGGCGTAGAGCAGGCCGGGCAGCAGGTCCAGCAGTTCGTCCCAGACCGCGCCCATCCCGTCGGCGGTGAACGCCGCGCCGAGGAACATCAGCAGCTGCGGCGCGCCGAGCAGCAGGAACAGCGCGGTGACCAGGGCCAGCAGCTTGGCCAGCGGGTAGTCGGTGTGCGGCAGCGGCCGGGAGAAGTACAGCGGCAGGACACCGCTGCGCAGGTCGCGGGAGACCAGCTCGGGCGCGGTCACCGCGACGAAGAAGATGACCAGCCAGCTCATCGCGTCGGCGAACTGGGCGTACGTCATGATCACTTCGCCGACCTGGCTGCGGATCGCGGTCACCGCGGCGGCCACCATCAGCACGATGCCCACCACGAGCCAGGGAAAGATCTTGGCCTTGGCGCTGCGACCCAGCCCGAAGGCGGTGCGCACGCCGTGCAGGTACAGCGCGCCGAAGACGTGCCGACGGCCGAGCAGGGGGCCGGTGTAACGCTGGTAGCCGATATCGTGGATGACGCCCGTCGGCTCAGGCATGACTGCTCTCCCTCCGGGCGAAGAGTTCGGCCACCCGGTGCCGGCGCTGGTCCAGCCGGTGCAACGGCAGGTCCAACTCGGCCACCGTGCCGATGATCAGGTCGTAGGTGCCCTGGTCGCCCAGCGGGACGAGCAGCAGCCGACCCTCCCGGGCGACCGGCAGGTCGAGCGCGGCCAACCGGGCGGCCAGCGCCTCGGTGCCCTCGCTGACCTCGACCGCCAGCACGTCGGTGGCCGAGGTCATCGCGGCGACGTGATCGGCCCGCAGCAGTCGCCCGCCCTCGATGGCGACCAGGGTGTCACAGATCCGCTCGACCTCACCGAGCAGGTGCGAGCAGACCAGCACGGAGATGCCGAACTCGGTGCCGATCCGGTGCACCAGGGCCAGCATCGCGTCCCGGCCGGCCGGGTCGAGGCCGTTGGTGGGCTCGTCGAGCAGCAGCAGGTCGGGGTCGTGCACCAGCGCCTGAGCGAGCTTGACCCGCTGCTTCATGCCGGTGGAGTAGCCGCCCACCGGCCGGTGCCGCTCCTCGTGCAGCCCCACGTGGCGCAGTGCCTCGGAGGCCCGCTCCCGGGCGGCGGTTCGCGGTAGGCCGCTGATCCGCCCCAGGTGGGTCACCAGCTCGGCGGCGGACAGGTCCGGCGGCAGGCAGTCGTGCTCCGGCATGTAGCCGACCCGGGCCCGCACCGCCGCGGTGTCGGCCGTCGGGTCGAACCCCAGCACCTCGATGCGGCCGCGGGTCGGGCTGAGCAGGCCGAGCAGCAGCTTGATCAGGGTCGACTTGCCGGCGCCGTTGGCGCCGACCAGGCCGACAATGCCCGGTTCCACCGCCACCGTCAGATCGGACAGTGCGGTGACCCCGCCGCCGTAGACCTTCGTCAACGACTCGGTTGCAATCAGTGTCACGCCGACAGCCTAGGGCCGCCGGACAAGCCGGACGCTCCGGCAGCCACCCGGATTTCCCCTGATCCGCGCCGGACGGCACCCCCTAGGGAGGGTGGTCCGCCGCCGTCACCGCGGCAGTTCCGGTGCGGCCGGGCCGAGCCCGCACGGCGGAAGGAGTGGCGCTCTCGACCGATCGGCGACCGGCTGCGAAACTGTGTGCCGGTCGCTGGAGTGGGGAGTCTGATGAGCAACGGGTGGGTGCTGCCCGACGAGGTGCTGCGGGAGGCACCGACGTACACGCCGAGTCCCGGCGAGCTCGCGGATCTTGAGCTGCTGCTGACCGGCGCGTACGCGCCGTTGACCGGGTTCATGACCCGGGCCGACCTGGTCTCCGTCAGTCGTCGGGGCCGCCTCGTCGACGGTGACCCGTGGCCGGTCGCCGTCCCCCTCCTGGTGCCGACGGCGCTGATGCAGCAACTCGACCTCACCGACCCGGACCGCCGGACGCTCGTGCTCACCGACGGCGAGGGCGCGCCGATGGCCGCGCTGGAGGTGACCGACGCCTGGGCGGTGCGCGACGGGGTCGCCGGGGTCGGTGGCAGCGTCCGCCGGCTCGGTGACGGCGGGCACGGCCCGTTCCGGCGACTGCGGCGTACGCCCGAGGAGATCCGCCCGCTGCTGCCACCCGGCCGGGTGCTGGGGGTGGTCGCCGACCGCCCGCTGCACCGGCCGCAACTGGCCCAGATCGCGCACGCCGTGCGTACCCTGAGCGCGCACCTGCTGATCATGATCCCGGTGGGCGAGGACGGCACCGGTGGGCTGCCACCGGAGGCGCTGGTACGCAGCGTCTTCGCCGCCCGCGACCGGATGCCGCCGGCGACCGTGGTCGCCGTGCCGTTCTCCCGGCGGCGGGACGAGATCAGCGACGCCCTGCTGCTGGCCCGGGTCTCCGCCGCGTACGGCGTCACCCACCTGCTCTCCACCGGCGAGATGCTCTCCGGCGCGGGGCTGCGGGTGCTGGTGCCGCGCGAGCTGGCCTACGACAACCGGGACGGTCAGTGGCGCTGGCGAGAGGACATCCCGCCCCGCAACCGACGGCTGGCGCTCAGCCAGGCCGAGATCGAGGATCTGCTGGACCGGGGATTCCCGCTGCCCGAGTGGCACACCCCGCCGGCGGTGGCGAAGGAGCTGAGCCGGGCCCGGCCACCCCGTCGACACCGGGGGCTGGTGGTGTTCCTGACCGGGCTCTCCGGCTCCGGAAAGTCGACCGTCGCCCGCGGTCTCGCCGACGCGCTGCGCGAGGAGGGCGAGCGTACGGTCACGCTGCTGGACGGCGACGTGCTGCGCCGCGAGCTGACCGCCGGGCTGGGCTTCAGCAAGGCGGACCGGGACACCAACGTACGACGGATCGGTTGGGTCGCCGCCGAGATCGCCCGGCATCGCGGGATCGGCATCTGCTGCCCGATCGCCCCGTACGCCCAGGCCCGGGCGACGGCCCGGGAGATGGCCGTGGCGGCGGGCGCGGGGTTCGTGCTGGTGCACGTCGCCACGCCGCTGGAGGTCTGCGAGCGGCGCGACCGCAAGGGCCTGTACGCGCGGGCGCGGGCCGGCCTGCTCACCGGGATGACCGGCATCGACGACCCGTACGAGGAGCCGACCGACGCGGATCTCGTGCTGGACACGACCGATCTCACCGTGGACGAGGCGGTGCAGCGGGTCCTGCACCAGCTGACCGAGACCGGGTGGGTCGAGCCCCGCCTGCCGGCCACCTGATCTCGGCACCACCCTTCCGGTGACCTATCCTCGGCGCTAGTGTTTGTCTCTGTTCAGAGATGTTCGTTCACGTGGGGGGGCCGATGCTCGCGCAACAACGCCAGGCGGCGATCCTCGACCGGGTCCGCGCGACCGGCGGCGTACGCGTCGGCGAGCTGGCCGCCGAGTTCCAGGTCTCCGACATGACCATCCGCCGCGACCTGGACCTGCTGCACGAACGCGGCCTGCTGGCGAAGGTGCACGGCGGTGCCACCGTCGCCGGCGTCACCGACGAGCCGGGGTTCCAGGCCAAGTCGGTGCGTCAGCAGGCCGAGAAGGCCGCCATCGCGGAGCGGGCCGCACGGCTGGTTCCGCCCGGTGCGGCGATCGCGCTCTCCGCCGGCACCACCACCGCCGAGCTGGCCCGGCACCTGGTCGACGTGCCGGCCCTGACCGTGGTGACCAACTCGCTGCCGGTGGCCGACATCCTGCACGACCGGGGCCGCAGCGACCAGACCGTGGTGCTGACCGGTGGGGTGCGCACCCCCTCCGACGCGCTGGTCGGGCCGCTGGCCGTCGGCGCCGTCCGCTCCCTGCACCTGGATCTGCTCTTCCTCGGGGTGCACGGGATAACCGAACGGACGGGTTTCACCACGCCGAACCTGATGGAGGCCGAGACGAACCGCGCCCTGGTGGCGGCGGCCGACCGGCTGGTGGTGCTCGCCGACCACACCAAGTGGGGAACCGTCGGCATCTCCGCCATCGCCCCGCTGGCCGCCGCGCACGTGCTGGTCACCGACGACCGGTTGACACCGGAGGCCCGGCGGCTGCTCACCGACCGGGTCGGCGAGCTGGTCGTCGTGCCGGTGCCCGGAAGCGATCCGCCGCGATGAGGCGTACCGCGGTCACCCTGGCCGACGGCCGGGAACTGATCTACTTCGACGAGCGGGACGACGCCGTACGGGACCAGCCGGACCGGCGCCCGCTGCCCGAGCCACCGCCCGCCTCCCAACTGCGCTACGACCCCCTCACCGACGAGTGGGTGGCGCTCGCGGTGCACCGGCAGACCCGGACCTTCCTCCCCCCGGCCGACCAGTGCCCGCTCTGCCCGTCGACGCCGGAGCGGCTCAGCGAGATCCCGGCACCGGACTACGCGGTCGCGGTCTTCGAGAACCGGTTCCCGGCCCTGAGCGGCCGGGTGGTGGAGGAACCGGCCACGATCACCCCGTTCACCGCGGCCCGGCCGGGGCAGGGACGCTGCGAGGTGGTCTGCTTCACCGACGACCACCACGCCTCGTTCGCCGGCCTGCCGCCGCACCGGGTGCGTACCGTGCTCGACGCGCTGGCCGACCGGACGGCGGTGCTCGGTGGGCTGGCCGGAGTCGAGCAGGTGTTCTGCTTCGAGAACCGGGGCGTGGAGATCGGGGTGACCCTGCACCACCCGCACGGGCAGATCTACGCGTACCCGTTCGTCACCCCGCGTACCCGGTCGTTGCTGGGCGCGGCCCGCCGGCACGCCGAGCGGACCGGCGGCCGCAACCTCTACGCCGACGTGCTCCGCGCCGAACGCGACGCCGGCGAGCGGGTGGTGGCGACGAACGAGCACTGGACGGCGTACGTCCCGGCGGCCGCCCGGTGGCCGTTCGAGGTGCACGTCGCGCCGCACCGGCCGGTGCCCGACATCCCGGCGTTGACCGATGCCGAACGCGACGCCTTCGGTCCCCTCTACCTGGACCTGCTGCGCCGCCTCGACGGGCTGTTCGACACGCCGATGCCCTACATCGCCGCCTGGCACCAGGCACCCGTCCGCGTCGACCGTGAGCTGGGGCATCTGCACCTGCAGCTGTTCAGCGTCCGGCGGGCGGCGGACAAGCTGAAGTACCTGGCCGGTTCGGAGTCGGCGATGGGGGTCTTCATCAACGACATCGCCCCGGAACGGGCCGCGGCACTGCTGCGCGGGTGACCGGCGAGGCACCCTGCGCCGGATGACCGGCGACGCACTCCTTGGCGCGGCGGGTGACCGGGGGCCGTGGCGACGCAGGGCGCGGGGGGCCCGGGACAGGGCCCCCCGCGGGGAAGGGACGGCTGGCTGTACAGGACAGCCGGGAAGGCTGGCTGCTGGGCACGCGCGCCGCGCGGTGGCGACGGTCAACCTTCCAGGACGGGACTGGCATCTCGTCCACCCAGGTCAACGAGGCGCGCCGGGCCGGGTGACGCCGGTTGGCGAGTCGTCGTTCCCACCCGGGTGGGAAACACCGAGCCCACCGGTCGTGCTGGCCGGCGGGCTCGGTGACTGCTGACGGGGCTCAGGCGGCGAGGCGGCGCGCCAGGTTCTCGTCGAGCGCGTTCATGAACTCGTCGGTGGTCAGCCACGGGGCGTCCCGCGAGATGAGCAGCGAGAGGTCCTTGGTCATCTGGCCACCCTCGACGGTGTCGACGATGACCTGCTCCAGCGTGGTGGCGAACTCGGTGACCGCCGGGGTGCCGTCCAGCTTGCCCCGGTGGGCCAGGCCACGGGTCCAGGCGTAGATCGAGGCGATCGGGTTGGTCGAGGTCTTCTCGCCCTTCTGCCACTGCCGGTAGTGCCGGGTGACGGTGCCGTGGGCGGCCTCGGCCTCGACGGTACGACCATCCGGCGAGAGCAGGACGGAGGTCATCAGGCCGAGCGAGCCGAAGCCCTGCGCCACGGTGTCGGACTGCACGTCACCGTCGTAGTTCTTGCACGCCCAGACGTAACCGCCCTCCCACTTGAGCGCGGCGGCGACCATGTCGTCGATGAGCCGGTGCTCGTAGGTGAGGCCGGCGGCGTCGAACTCCGCCTTGAACTCGTTCTCGAACACCTCGGCGAAGATGTCCTTGAACCGGCCGTCGTACGCCTTGAGGATCGTGTTCTTGGTGGACAGGTAGACCGGGTAGCCCCGGTCCAGGCCGTACCGGAACGAGGCCCGGGCGAAGTCCCGGATCGACTCGTCGAAGTTGTACATGCCCATGGCGATGCCGCCGCCGGGGAAGTTGGCGACCTCCAGTTCGACCGGCTGCGAGCCGTCGGCCGGGGTGTAGGTGATGGTCACCGTGCCCGGGCCGGGGACCACGAAGTCGCTGGCCTTGTACTGGTCGCCGTGCGCGTGCCGGCCGATGATGATCGGCTTGGTCCAGCCCGGGACGAGCCGCGGCACGTTGGACATGATGATCGGCTCACGGAAGACGACGCCGCCGAGGATGTTGCGGATGGTGCCGTTCGGCGACCGCCACATCTTCTTCAGGCCGAACTCCTCCACCCGGGCCTCGTCCGGGGTGATGGTGGCGCACTTCACGCCCACGCCGTGCTGCTTGATGGCGTTGGCGGCGTCGACGGTCACCTGGTCGTCGGTGGCGTCGCGGTGCTGGATCGACAGGTCGTAGTAGTGCAGGTCGACGTCGAGGTAGGGCAGGATCAGCTGCTCCCGGATCTGCTTCCAGATGATCCGGGTCATCTCGTCGCCGTCGAGCTCCACGACCGGGTTGTTTACCTTGATCTTCGCCATCGGCCGGCGCTCCTCTCAGGGGACATGCTCAAGCAGTACAACCGTACTGCAAACCCCACACCCCCACTCCCCTCCCCCTCACCCCCACTCGCGTTGATCATGAAGTTGTTGCCTCGACACGCCGATGCGAGCGACAACAACTTCATGATCAACGGGGCGAAGGTGGGGAGGGGACAGGGGGTGGGTTACATGGTGGTGATGTCGGACTGCTTGGCGCGGACGGCTTCGGCGGCGGCCTTGAGGCTGGCCAGTTCGTCGGCGTCGAGGGGGGTCTCGACGATGCGCTTGACGCCCTCGGCGCCGATCTCGGCCTCGACGCCGAGGTAGACGCCGGAGATGCCGTACTCGCCGTCGACCCAGGCACAGACCGGCATGACCTCGCCGGAGTCCTCCGCGACGGCCTTGGCCATCCGGGCGGCGGCGGCCGACGGGGCGTAGTACGCCGAGCCCGTCTTGAGCAGCGCCACCACCTCGGCGCCACCGTTGCGGGTACGCACGACCAGGTCCTCGATCTGCTCGGCCGGCATGACCTCACGCAGCGGCTTGCCGTCGACGGTGCTCTGGGACGGCACCGGAACCATGGTGTCGCCGTGCGAACCCAGGGTGAGGGTGCGTACCGACTTCACCGGTACGTCCAGTGCCTCGGCGACGAAGTTGGTGAACCGGGCGGTGTCCAGCATGCCGGCCTGGCCGAGCACCCGGTTGCGCGGGAACTGGGTGGCGATCTGGGCCAGCGCGGTCATCTCGTCGAGCGGGTTGGAGACCACGATGACGACGGCGTTCGGTGCGTACTTGGCCACGTTCTCGGCGACCTGGCGAACGATCTTGGCGTTGGTCTCCAGCAGGTCCATCCGGCTCATCCCCGGCTTGCGCGGCAGGCCGGCGGTGATCACCACGACATCCGAGCCCTCGATGCCCTCGTAGCCCTCACCGTTCGGGCCGGTCGTGACGCCCACGACCGTGGTCTCGAAGCCCTCCACGGGACGCGACTGGTTGAGATCCAGGGCGATGCCCGCGGGCTTGCCCTCGATGATGTCGGTGATCACGACGGTGTCGAAGACGTCGTACTCGGCCAGGCGCTGCGCGGTGGTGGAGCCGTAGAAACCGGCGCCGACGACAGTGACCTTCTTACCCATGGTCGTCCCACTCCCTGATACCAGTCGGTTTTCCGGACGGTATCAGCCATCCTGGCACCGATCGGCCCAGGGGCGGACGGTTATCACCACGCCGGGCGTTCGGCGTACCCACCGCCGCCGGTGCCCCGGGTCAGCCGCGGGAGGCGCGCTCGACGACGTTGGTGAGCAACATCGCGCGGGTCATCGGGCCCACGCCGCCGGGCATCGGCACCAGCTTGCCGGCCACCTCGGCGACCTCCGGGGCCACGTCACCGGTGTAGCGGCCCTTGCCGTCCTGCCCGATCACCCGGGTGATGCCCACGTCGACCACGACGGCGCCCGGGGTGACCATGTCCGCGGTGAGCAGTCCGGGCACGCCGGCCGCGACGATGACGATGTCGGCGGCGCGGGTGTGCGCGGTGAGGTCGAGGGTGCCGGTGTGGCACAGGGTCACCGTGGCGTTCTCGCTGCGCCGGGTGAGCAGCAACCCCAGCGGGCGACCGACCGTGTTGCCCCGACCCACGACCGCGACATTGGCCCCGCGCAACGGCACGTCGTGCCGGCGGAGCAGTTCCACGATGCCGCGCGGGGTGCACGGCAGCGGCGCCTCGTAGCCGAGCACCAGCCGGCCCAGGTTGACCGGGTGCAGGCCGTCGGCGTCCTTGTCCGGGTCGATCAGCTCCAGCACCCGCTGCGTGTCCAGGTGCCCCGGCAACGGCAACTGGACGATGTAGCCGTGACAGGCCGGGTCCGCGTTCAGCTCGGCGAGGGTCGCGTCGACCTGTTCCTGGGTGGCGTCGGCCGGCAACTCCCGGCGGATCGAGGCGATGCCGACCTCGGCGCAGTCCCGGTGCTTGCCGTTCACGTACGCCTGGGAGCCGGGATCGGCACCGACCAGCACCGTGCCGAGGCCCGGTACGGTGCCCCGTTCCGCCAGCGCCTTGACCCGCGCCCGCAGCTCGTCCTTGATCTCGGCCGCGGTCGCCTTGCCGTTCAGAAGCGTCGCCGTCACGACCAGATCGTCTCACGCCCGACGGCGTCGACTCCCCCGACCTGGTCGGCCGGGCCACTTCGACCGTCGAACTACTTTCCGTTACGTGTTGTTAGTCACGTTGAGTGACGAAGTGTGGAGCCCGACACAGCCGCTCCGGACGGCGAGGCGCAAAGGCCCACAATCCGACGATCATGAGGATCCGTCTCAGGGGGCGCCAACGCGCACCGCAACCGGCCCTAGTCCTTCATATTTCCCCACGTAGAACGCCAGTTATCCGGTCAGGCATAGCACGGGCCGCACGGGCCGGCAAGGAAGGGGGGTCCGTTCCGTTACGCCATCGCAACCGCTACGTTGCCGAGTCGCGGCACACGACCTACCGTTGCCCATCGTCGCGCAGAGTCACCCCAGCGTCGGGCTCGACTGCGCAGCGTAAGCAGATGAGGAGGCTAGATGCGTGTTCGTAGGCTCGCCGCCTGGACCGCCCTCCCGCTCGCGGTGACCCTGGGCCTGGTGGCCTGCGGCGCGGGCGGCGACGGCGGATCCGGCGAGAGTGACCCCAACGCGGCCGTGCGGATCGAGATCGCCGAGCCGCAGCACCTGGTGCCGACCAACACCAACGAGACGAGCGGCTCCCAGGTGCTCGCCGCCCTGTTCAGCCCGCTGGTCGACTACGACGAGGCCCACAAGCCGTACGAGGTCGCGGCCGAGTCGATCACGTCCGAGGACAACACCACCTGGACGGTCAAGCTCAAGGACGGCTACACCTTCCACAACGGCGAGGACGTGACCGCCGACAACTACATCGACGCCTGGAACTACGGCGCGTACGCCCCGAACGGCCAGAACTCCAGCTACTTCTTCGAGAAGATCGCCGGATACGACGACCTGCAGGGCGAGAACCCGACGGCCGAGACGCTCAGCGGGCTGAAGAAGGTCGACGACCAGACCTTCACCGTCACGCTGTCGCAGCCGTACAGCGAGTTCCGGTCGATGCTCGGCTACACCGCCTTCTACCCGCTGCCGGAGGCCGCCTTCTCCGCGCCGGGCGAGCTGGCCGAGGGCTTCGAGCAGGCGCCGATCGGCCAGGGCCCGTTCAAGATGAAGGGCACCTGGCAGCACGACGCCAAGGTCGAGGTCGAGCGGTACGACGCCTTCCCGGGCGAGCAGCCGAAGGTGGCCGGCGTCGAGTTCCGCATCTACCAGCAGCTGACCGCCGCGTACGCGGACGTGCTGTCGGACAACCTCGACGTGATCAAGACCATCCCGACGGAGAACCTCTCGACGGCCGCCACCGACCTGGGTGACCGGTTCCAGCAGAGCCCCGCGTCGTCGCTGCACTTCCTCTCCTTCCCGACCTTCCAGGAGGAGTTCAGCAACCCGGACGTGCGCCGGGCCATCTCGATGGCGATCGACCGCGAGGAGATCACCCGGTCGATCTTCAAGGACTCGCAGCAGCCGGCCCGCTCGTTCGTCTCGCCGGCCGTCGCCGGCTACCGGGAGAACACCGTCGGCGCCGCCGGCGAGTTCGACCCGGCCAAGGCCAAGGCGCTCTACCAGGCCGCCGGTGGCCCGTCGAAGATCACCCTGTCCTACAACGGGGACGGCGGCCACAAGGACTGGATCGACGCCACCTGCAACCAGCTCAAGGCCAACCTGGGCGTGGACTGCGTCGGCAACGCCGAGCCGAAGTTCGCCGACCTGCTGACCAAGGTCAAGGCCAAGCAGCCGGTCGGCCTGTTCCGGATGGGCTGGATCATGGACTACCCGTCCATGGAGAACTACCTGGGCCCGCTGTACAGCACCAACGGTTCGTCGAACTACTACGGCTACAGCAACCCGGACTTCGACCGCCTGCTCGCCGAGGGCGCCAGCGCCCCCAGCGAGGAGGAGGCGATCAAGAAGTACCAGGCCGCCGAGGACCTGCTGGCGGAGGACCTGCCGGTCGTGCCGCTGCGGTTCGGCCAGAACAACTTCGGCCACTCCACCAAGGTCCAGAACGTCGAGATGGACCTCTTCGACCGGATCGACCTGATCAAGATCGAGGCCGTGAAGTAACACCCACGCAGGCGGGTCGGGTCATCACGAGGTGACCCGACCCGCCACGCGGTTCGCCCCTTTTCAGAGAGACTGTTAAGTATGTTCCGCTTCATCGTGCGGCGTCTGCTTCAGATGGTGCTGGCCTTCTTCGGGACCACGCTGATCGTCTACGCCCTGATGTTCGCCGGCCAGGGCGACCCGATCCAGGCCCTCGCCGGCGAGCGCCCGGTCACCGCCGCACAGCGGGCGTACCTCACCGAGAAGTACCACCTCGACGCCACCGGGGTCGGTGGCTTCTTCTACCGGTACTTCGACTACATCTCCAACCTGCTCCGCGGCGACCTGGGTGAGTCGCTCACCGGGCGGTCCATCGGCGACATCCTCGCCGCCGCCTGGCCGGTCACCATCAAGCTGGCCCTGATCGCCATCGCGGTCGCGATCATCTTCGGCGTCACCGCGGGCGTGCTCGCCGGCATCCGGCGCGCCAGCATCTTCGACAACGCCACGCTGCTGCTGACCCTGCTGGTGCTCGGCATACCGACCATCGTGCTGGCCCCCCTCGCGCAGTACTTCCTCGGCGTCCGGTGGCAACTGTTCCCGCCCACCGCCGGTGCGGACCCCGACTTCCACGCGCTGCTGCTGCCCGGCATCGTGCTCGGCTCGCTCTCCCTGGCCACCGCGCTGCGGCTGACCCGTACCTCGGTGGCCGAGAACCTGCGCGCCGACTACGTACGCACCGCCCGGTCGAAGGGCCTGCCGAGGCGGCGGGTGGTCAGCGTGCACGTGCTGCGCAACTCGCTCATCCCCGTGATCACCTTCCTCGGTGTCGAGGTCGGCAACCTGATGAGCGGCGCGATCATCACCGAGGGCGTGTTCAACATCCCCGGCGTCGGCTTCAACCTCTTCCGCGGCATCCGCACCGAGGACGGCCCGCTGGTGGTGGGCATCGTCAGCGTGCTCGTCGTGGTCTACCTCGTCTCCAACCTCGTGGTGGACATCCTGTACGCGGTGCTCGACCCGAGGATCCGCTATGAGTGAGAAGACGGCAGCATGAGTGACTTCGAGACCGTGGCGGCCACCGAGAACCAGGCCGCCCGGCGCGGACCGTCGGGCGAACCGGGCACGCCGAACCAGGTGGGCCAGCCGCGCCGGCCGCGCAGCCTGGCCGGCGACGCCTGGCGCGATCTGCGTCGCAAGCCGATCTTCTGGATCAGCCTGGTCCTGGTGCTGCTGGTGACCGCGATGGCCGCCGTACCGGGCCTGTTCACCAGCAACAACCCCACCGACTGCGTGCTGTCCCGCCAGCACGCGGCGCCCTCCGGCGGGGCCATCTTCGGGTACGACTTCCAGGGCTGCGACACGTACGCCCGCGCGGTCTACGGCGCCCGCGCCTCGCTGCTGGTCGGCGCCCTCTCCGCGCTGCTCACCGGCGTGATCGCGCTGGTCGTCGGCATGCTCGCCGGATACTTCGGCGGCTGGGTGGACGCGGTGCTCTCCCGGGTGATCGACATCGTGCTGGGCATCCCGCTGCTGCTGGCCGCGATCGTCCTGCTCAAGCGGGTCGGCAGCGACAGCGCCACGGTGCGCGTCGGTGCGGTCATCTTCGTGCTGGCGGTGCTCGGCTGGACCACCGCCGCCCGGGTGGTCCGCTCCTCGGTGATCACCGCCCGGGAGCAGGACTACGTGGCCGCGGCCCGGATGCTCGGCGCCGGCAACGGCCGGATCATGTGGCGGCACATCCTGCCGAACGCGCTCGCCCCGGCGATCGTGGTGCTGACCATCGCGCTCGGCTCGTTCATCGCCGCCGAGGCGACGCTCTCCTTCCTCGGCATCGGGCTGAAGGAGCCGACCATCTCCTGGGGCATCGACATCAACAACGGCCGGGTGCACATGCGGGAGTCGGCGACCCCGCTGGTGGTCCCGTCGACGTTCCTGGCGCTGACCGTGCTGGCCTTCATCATGCTCGGCGACGCGATCCGCGACGCCTTCGACCCGAAGCTGCGGTGAACGGAATGGGTCAGAACGCCGTCCGGCCGACGCCGGCCTCACCCACTCCGCCCGGCGGGCACCTGCTGGAGGTACGCGACCTGCACGTCGAGTTTCGCACCGGCGAGGGCGTGGCCAGGGTGATCAACGGGGTCAGCTACCACCTGGACGCGGGCGAGACGCTCGCCGTGCTGGGTGAGTCCGGGTCCGGCAAGTCCGTCACCGCGCAGGCCATCATGGGCATCCTGGACACCCCGCCCGCGCACATCCGCTCCGGCCAGATCCGCTACCAGGGTCGGGACCTGCTGGGCCTGCCGGAGGAGCAGCGCCGGCAGGTGCGCGGCAAGGAGATCGCCATGATCTTCCAGGACGCCCTCTCCGCGCTGAACCCGGTCTTCCCGGTCGGCTGGCAGATCGGCGAGACGCTGCGCCAGCGACTCGGGATGTCCCGTGGCGACGCCCGCCGCCGCGCGGTGGAGCTGATGGACCTGGTGCAGATCCCGGCCGCGGCGAAACGCATCGGCGACTACCCGCACCAGTTCTCCGGCGGCATGCGCCAGCGGGTGATGATCGCGATGGCGCTGGCGATGGAACCCAAGGTGCTCATCGCCGACGAGCCGACCACCGCGCTGGACGTCACCGTGCAGGCGCAGATCATGGATCTCCTCGCCGACCTGCGGCGGGACCTGGACACGGCGATGATCCTGATCACCCACGACCTCGGCGTGGTCGCCGACGTCGCGGACCGCATCGCGGTCATGTACGCGGGCCGGATCGTCGAGCACGCCGACGTCCGCTCGCTGTACCGGGCGCCCGCCCACCCGTACACCAAGGGGTTGTTGAACTCGATCCCGCGCCTGGACCAGCGTGGCGGGAAGCTGTCCACGATCCGTGGCCTGCCGCCCAACCTGATGCGCATCCCCAGCGGGTGTCCCTTCCACCCCCGGTGCCCGTACGCGCAGCAGGTCTGCGTGGACGTGGTGCCGCACGACCTGGTCCTCGGCGACGGCCGGACCAGCGCGTGCCACTTCGCACAGGAGGTACGCGATGACCGCGCCGGCTAGCCCGACGAAGGTGCGGGGCGAGACGATCCTCGACGTCAACCACGTGGTCAAGCACTTCCCGATCACCCAGGGCGTGCTGTTCAGGAAGCAGGTCGGCGCGGTCAAGGCCGTCGACGGGGTGAGCTTCGAACTGCGCCGGGGCGAGACCCTGGGCATCGTCGGCGAGTCGGGCTGCGGCAAGTCCACCCTCGCCCGGCTGCTGATGCGACTGGAGAAGCCGACCGCCGGCCGCGCCACCCTCGCCGGGCGGGACCTGTTCGCCGCCTCCGGTGGTGAGTTGCGCCGGATCCGGCGCAACATGCAGATGGTCATGCAGGACCCGTACACCTCGCTCAACCCCCGGATGACGGTGGGCGACATCATCGGCGAGCCGTTCGAGATCCACCCGGAGGCGGCCCCGAAGGGCAGCCGCCAGCGTCGCGTCCAGGAGCTGCTCGACGTCGTCGGGCTGAACCCTGAGCACGTCAACCGCTACCCGCACCAGTTCTCGGGCGGCCAGCGGCAGCGCATCGGCATCGCCCGCGCACTGGCGCTACGGCCCGAGGTGATCGTCTGCGACGAGCCGGTCTCCGCACTGGACGTCTCCATCCAGGCGCAGGTGATCAACCTGCTGGAGGAGCTTCAGGACGAGTTCGGGCTGTCGTACATCTTCATCGCCCACGACCTGTCGGTGGTCCGGCACATCTCCGACCGGATCGCCGTCATGTACCTGGGCCGGATCGTGGAGATCGGCACCGAGGCCGAGATCTACGAGCGGGCCACCCACCCGTACACCCAGGCGCTGCTCTCCGCGGCACCCGTGCCGGACCCGGACGCCCGGGAGCACCGCAGCGTCATCCGGCTCACCGGGGACGTGCCGAGCCCGGCCGACCCGCCGAGCGGCTGCCACTTCCGCACCCGCTGCTGGAAGGCCCAGGACATCTGCGCCACCCAGGACCCGCAGACCGTGCTGCGGGCCGCCGACCCACACCCCTCCGCCTGCCACTTCGCGGAGGTACGCCCGGGGCTGTGAGGCTCCCGCCTTTGTAGATTCCGCCGCGCCGATCCTTTGTAGAAGTAGCACCCGACGACGGATGTCGTTCTCCTGCCCACTCACTAGGGTCAGAGCCGTGACGCAGGTGGCGCTTCGGCCGACGACGGGCCCCACGGTCGGGGTCGCCGCGAGGGACAGCCGGATCACCCTGCGCCATGTGCAGGCCACCGTCGCGGTCACCGCCCTCGGGACCGCCTGGTGCGTCGCGAACTTCACGGTCGGCGCCGGCACCGAGGCGCTCGCGTACACCTTCGTTCCCCTCGGCGGGGTCTTCGCCGCCGGGTCCGCCGTACACCTGCTCCGCAACGCCGACCTCGACCCGGTCACCCGGCGCTTCTGGCGCGCGCTCCTCGTCGCGGCGGTCGCCATCACGATCGGGTACGCCTGGCTGGCGCTGGACATGCTGACGCACGCCGCCGAGGCCCGGACCCGAAGCATGCCGTTGCCGGCGGCGGCCTGCGCGGCGATCGGATTCCTCGTCGCCATCTGGGCCGTGGCCCGGGTGCCGGTCGTCGAGGCCGGCGGTGTCGAGCGGTGGCGCATCCTGCTCGACCGCATGATCGCGTTCCTCGGCTGCGCGGCCCTGCTCTGTTACATCGGGCTGGCCCCGATGCTGGACGCCGACGAGCCGTGGAGCCCGCAGGCGATGGCGCTGGTCGCGCTCGCGTTCCTGGTCGCCGTCGGTGCCGCGACCAAGGTCTCCTTCGTCGCGGGCGGTCCGGTGGATCCCGTCGCCCTACGACTCGTCGCGGCCAGCGGCGGCGTCACCGCCGGGATCGTCGCCGTGCTCGCGGTCCGGTACGGGTACGTCGCCACCGTCCCCGCCCAGGCGATCGTGATGCCGCTGACCCCGGTGTTCTTCACGCTCGGCGTCACGGCGCAATGGCGGGCCGAACTCGGGATCCGCCGCGCCCGGGCCCGCAACGGCATGCTCCTGCCGTACCTGGCCGTGGTGGCGGTCGACCTGCCGCTGCTCGCGGTCGCGTTCGGCGCCCCCGTGACCTGGCCGGTCCGGGTGGTCCTGATCGCCGCCGTGGTGGTGACCGCGCTGGTCAGCGCCCGGCAGTTCATCGCCTACCGGGAGAACGCCCGGCTGCTGCGCAACACCCGCATCCAGGAGGAGCGCCTCCAGTACGAGGTCAGCCACGACGGACTCACCGGGCTGGCCAACCGGGTGCTCTTCCGGGACCGGCTCGCGTCCGCGCTCACCGCGACCGCACCCGCCTCGGTGCTCCTGGTCGACCTGGACGACTTCAAGACCGTCAACGACCTGCTCGGTCACGGCGTCGGTGACCGGTTGCTGGTCTCGGTCGCCCAGCTGCTGCGCGCCGAGGTCAGCGACGACGGCCTGCCGGTACGGGTCGCCGGTGACGAGTTCGCCGTCCTGCTCACCGGCGCCGACGCGGACCCCGAGGAACTGGCCGGCCGGCTGCTGGCCGCGCTCGACCATCCGATCAGCCAGCACCGCCTGCTGGTGCAGGCCAGCATCGGCATCGCCGACGCCGCACCCGGGGCCACCGTCGACTCGGTGCTGCGGGACGCCGACGTCGCCATGTACACGGCCAAACAGCGCGGAAAGGCGAGCTTCGTACGCTACGTGGACGGCATGGGTGAGCCCGTCCTGGCGCACATGCAGCTCGGCGGCGAACTGCGGCGGGCCCTGGACGACAACGAGCTGCGGGTCGTCTACCAGCCGATCCTGCGGCTCGACGACAACCGGTTGGTCGGGGTCGAGGCGCTGGTCCGCTGGCACCACCCGACCCGGGGCACCGTCGGCCCGGCCGAGTTCATCCCGGCCGCCGAGCGGACCGGTCTGATCGTGCCGCTGGGCCGGTTCGTGCTGCGCGAGACGTGCCGCCAGGCGGCGGCGTGGTCACGGGAGTTCGGGCCGGACGCGCTCCGCGAGGCGGGCCTGAACGTCTCCGCACGGCAACTGCACGACCCCGACTTCGTCTCCGACGTGACGACCGCGCTGGCCGAGAGCGGGCTGCCCTGCGAACGGCTGGTGCTGGAGGTGACCGAGTCGGCGGTGCTGCGCGGTCAGCAGGTCTCCCGTACCCTCTTCGAACTCGACCGGATGGGGATCCGCCTCTCGCTGGACGACTTCGGCACCGGCGAATCGTCGCTGAGCCTACTCCGGGCCTTCCCCGCCGCGATCGTGAAGCTCGACAAGTCCTTCGTCGACGGTATCGAGATCGACGACGGCCAGGCCGCGGCGGCCGACGCCCGGCAGGCGGTGGCCCGCGCGGTGATCCAACTCGCCCACGCGCTCGGCCTGGAGACCGTCGCCGAGGGCATCGAGAGCGCCGCACAGGTCGCCGTGCTCCGCGACCTCGGCTACACCCGTGGCCAGGGCTACTTCCTGGCCCGGCCGATGACCGCCGATGGCATCTCCTGCCTGCTGGCTCACCAGCGGACCGGGACAGCCGCCCGACCGGTGATCTGAACGGCCTGAATGTCGCACCTGGTACCTCCCGCGTTGCCCGTCGCGTCGGGTATGTCGCAGCGGCCGATGCGAGTACCGTCGATTGTGGCGGTCTGCTGGATTAGCGGCCGGTGGCCTGCCGCCCAGTCTGCTACCTGGGAGACGATGATGAGCGATCCCGCGACCTTTGGTGCGCGTCTTCGCGCGTTTCGCGAGCGTGCAGGGAAGACCCGGCCGGTTCTTGGTGGGCTGGTCGGGCGCAGCGCGGAGTGGGTCAAGGCTCTGGAAACTGGCCGGCTCCTGCCGCCCCGGCTGCCCATGCTGTTGCGGCTGGCTGAGGTGCTCGACGTTTCCGATCTCGCGGATCTGACCGGAGACCAGTCTCTGCCGGTGGCTTCGGTGACCAGAGCCGGGCATTCCGGTGTCGACAAGGTGGCTGCCGCGATGCAGCGGGCCTCCGTGCCGATCGGTGCGGTGACGCCGGTCGAGGTGCTGCGTCGACTGGTTGATCAGGCGTGGGCGTTGTGGCATCGATCGACCGCCGAGCGTACGGCGGTGGCGGCGGTGCTTCCCGGTCTGCTGACGGATGCGCAACGTAGCGTCCGGGGGCTTGATGGTGCGGCCCGCCGACAGGCGCTGGTCGAGTTGGCGCGGGTCTACCACCTGGTGCAGTTGTACCTGGCCCACCAGCCGTGTCCGGAGTTGGTGTGGCTTGCCGCCGACCGGGGGATGCTGGCCGCTCAGGACGCCGACGATCCGGCCGCGATGGCGGTGGCCGCCTGGTACTACGCCCACGTCTACCGGGGTGCGAACCAGGTCGACGCCGCCGAGCAGGTGCTGGCCGACGCCACCGGACTGGTCGACCCGGCGGCGGGCGGTGAGGAGTTGGCGCGGTGGGGTCAGGCGCAGCTCGGCATCGCGTTGGGGCACAGCAAGGCTGGTCGGGCGGGTCGGGCCTGGCGTGCGTGGGACGCCGCCGACTCGGCCGCGAGTCGGCTCGGCGGTGGGTACGTCCACCCGTGGTTGATGTTCGGGCCGGCGGCTTGTGCGGCGTACGCGGTCACCATCGAGACGGACCTGTGCCGACCGGGCGAGGCCGTACGGCGAGCCGACACTGCCGACTACCGGGCGCTGCCCTCGCACACCCGTCGGGCCGCCGCCCTGATCGAGGCGGCTCGGGCGCACATGCTGTCGCGGGGTGAGGTCGCGGTGGTGCATCTGCTCGGCCGGGCCCTACGAGAGAGCACCGACACGGTACGGCACCACCCCTACGCCCGCACGGCCGTGCTGGAACTGTCGAACCGGCCGGGCACGGTCGGTGAGGATGCGCGAGAACTGGCTCTCGCCATCGGCATGACCGGGTAACGCTCCCTCAGGTACACACTCTCCCCACCAGGTCTCGTGACCGCTCGTAACGTCCCCGTCACTGGCGGCGGTGAGCCTGCGTCGGCTTGACACCCGATAGGGCCTGACTGAACGTCGTCGCCGCCTCCCAATGCTCGGTCGAAGGGGCGAGGTTATGGCGATCTGGCTTGAGCTGTGCACGCTTACGCGGTGGCTGCTGCGGCGGCTCCAGTCTCCGCCACCCCCGGGGACCGCACAGCGGTACCAGGATGTCGAGCAGGCGGCGGCGCAGCACCGTCTGCTCGACTACGCGACGCAACTACGGCTGCGTCAAGGCAACCGCGCACGGCACCGGATCCCGATCAACCGTGGCCACTGGCCGCAGGAGGGTCAGCAGTGACCAGCGGCCCTCGGCGGTATGCGGTGACCGCCCACGGCCCGGTCCTGCCCATCTGGAGCTGCGGCGGCTGCGACCTGCCCTGGCCCTGCCCGACCCGGCGGCGGGAACTACGCGCGGAGTACGCCGACGCCCCCGTGTCCCTGGCCCTCTACCTCGGCGCCTACCTCGTCCAAGCCTCCAAGGACATGCCCTGGGCACCGGCC
Organism: Micromonospora sp. WMMD1082; assembly: GCF_029626175.1. Taxonomy (NCBI): domain Bacteria; kingdom Bacillati; phylum Actinomycetota; class Actinomycetes; order Micromonosporales; family Micromonosporaceae; genus Micromonospora; species Micromonospora sp. WMMD1082. The sequence continues at coordinate 1,789,111 of NZ_JARUBM010000002.1, forward strand.
GGCGCGCTGCACCGACGCTTCATCGGCTGGACCAGACAACCGCCGGAAGCAACCGCGCCTATCGAACCCGACCAAAACGGACACCCACCCGGCCGAATGACCGCCTGCGGCCCCGGTAGGGCGAACGTCCGACTCAGATCTTGGACAGTTCCCGTTAGCCACGAACGGTAACGTTCCAAGATCTCGCACCTGCATCTCAGTGTTTGAGAACGGTGCCCATTGGGCGGGAGGGGTCAGCGTGGGCACCACAGATGCCGGCGGGCAGTAACCCGGCTGCCCGCCGGCATCAGCTGTGCCCTGGATCCGTCAGGCGTCCGGCCACGCCGCGCACCGACGAATCGCCCGATCAACGTGCAAGGGGGCGGCACAAGACCGTCCAACGACACGCCGACCCGGCAAAGCACCACTAGTGGAAGAAGTGGCGGGTGGCGGTGAGGTACATGGTGACGCCGGCCTGCTTGCAGGCGGCGATCACCTCCTCGTCGCGGATCGAGCCGCCGGGCTGGACGATCGCCCGGATGCCGGCGTCGATGAGGATCTGTGGGCCGTCGGCGAAGGGGAAGAAGGCGTCCGAGGCGGCCACCGCGCCACGCGCCCGGTCGGCACCGGCTCGGCTGACCGCCAGGCGGGCCGAGTCGACCCGGTTGACCTGACCCATCCCGACGCCGACGGTCGCACCGTCGGCCGCCAGCAGGATCGCGTTGCTCTTCACCGCGCGTACCGCCCGCCAGGCGAAGGCCAGGTCGGCCAGGGTGGCCGGATCCGCCGCCTCGCCGGTGGCCAGCCGCCAGGTCGCCGGGTCGTCGCCCGCGGCGTCGATGGCGTCGCGCAACTGCACCAGTACGCCGCCGGTGACCTGCCGCCACTCGGCCGGGCGCGGACGATACTCCGGCGCCCGCAGCAGCCGGATGTTCTTCTTGGCCTGAAGCGTCTCGGCCGCGCCGGGCTCGTAGCCGGGCGCCACCACGACCTCGGTGAAGATCTCGGCGATCTGCCCGGCCAGCTCGACGGTGACCGGCCGGTTGACGGCGATGACCCCGCCGAAGGCGGAAACCGGGTCGCAGGCGTGCGCCTTGCGGTGCGCCTCGGCGACGTCCGCGCCGACCGCGATGCCGCACGGGTTGGCGTGCTTGATGACGGCCACCGCGGGCTGCTCGGCGAAGTCGTTCGCGGCCCGCCAGGCGGCGTCCGCGTCGACGTAGTTGTTGTAGGACATCTCCTTGCCGTGCAGCTGCTCGGCCTGCGCCAGGCCGGGCGGGCTGGCCGGGTCCGCGTAGAGCGCGGCGGCCTGGTGCGGGTTCTCGCCGTAGCGCAGCACCGCCTGCCGGCGCAGCGCCAGCCCGGCGAACTCGGGCCAGCCGTCGGCGGCCGGGGCGAGGGTGGCGGCGAACCAGTCGGCGACCGCCACGTCGTACTCGGCGATGTCGGCGAAGGCGCGGGCGGCCAGCGCCCGACGCTGCGCCAGCGTGAAGCCGCCGCTGTCGAGGGCGGTCAGCAGCATCGGGTACGCGGCCGGATCGGTCACCACGGCCACCGAGGCGTGGTTCTTGGCGGCGGCCCGCACCATCGCCGGACCACCGATGTCGATCTGCTCGACGCACTCGTCCTGGCTCGCCCCGGAGGCGACGGTGGCCTGGAACGGGTACAGGTTGGACACCAGCAGGTCGATCCCGGCGATGCCGTGCTCGTCGAGCTGGGCGGCGTGGGTCTCCCTGCGCAGGTCGGCCAGGAGGCCGCCGTGGATCTTCGGGTGCAGCGTCTTCACCCGGCCGTCCAGGATCTCCGGGAAGCCGGTCACCTGCTCCACGGCGGTCACCGGCACGCCGGCGCCGGCGATCGTCGAAGCGGTGCTGCCGGTGGAGACGATTTCCACACCGGTGGCGTGCAGGGCACGGGCCAGCTCGACCAGGCCGGTCTTGTCGTAGACGCTGACCAGCGCCCGACGGATCGGGCGACGCCCGTCCTCAGTGGAACTCACGGAACCGTGACCTTTCTACCGGTGATCGTCCAACCTTCGCGGACCAGCCGGCCGACGTGCTCGACGAGTTGGCGCCGCTCGGCCTCCTTGATGCGCTCGGTGAGCGTCTCGACGTCGTCGCCGTCGCGCACCGGCACCGCCACCTGCGCGACGATCGGGCCGGTGTCCATCCCGGCATCGACGAAGAAGAGGGTGGCCCCGGTGACCTTCACCCCGTAGGCGAGGGCGTCGCGCGGGCCGTGGATGCCGGGGAACGCCGGCAGCAACGTGTTGTGCGTGTTGAGGTAGCGGTCGCCGAAGGCGGCCAGGAAGCGCGGGCCGACCAGCTTCAGGAACCCGGCGGAGATGACCAGGTCGGGCCGGTGCTCGGCGACCCGCGCGGTGAGCGCGACGTCCCACTGCTCCCGGGTCGGATGGTCGCTGACCCGCTCCACGAACGCCGGCACGCCCGCCGCCGCGGCCCGGTCCAGCCCGGCGATCCCGTCGCGGTCCGCGCCCACCGCGACCACCCGTGCGCCGTACGCCGGCTCGACGGTCGCGTCCAGCAGGGCCTGGAGGTTGCTGCCGGAGCCGGAGACGAGGACGACGATGCGGGCGGGCTCGGTCACCGGCTCACCCTATCCGGCAGCCGGACGGCGCCCAGACGCTGGGCAGCGCACCCTTGCGTGACTGCCGGTTTCGCGCGGACCGGGTACGCTGCCGGTCGCCTGGGACCGGCGCGGCCGGCCCGCACCCGACAACGAACGCACGTGAGGAGCACCTCAACATGGAGCCCGGATACCCGTCCCAGCCGCCCCAGCAGATCGACAACAACATGACAATGTCGATCGTCGCGGTCCTCCTGTTCTGGCCGCTGGCCATCCCCGCGATCATCAACGCCTCGAAGGTCAACCCGCTGCTCCAGCAGGGCGACTACGCCGGCGCGCAGGCCGCCGCGGCCGAATCGAAGAAGTGGTCCAAGCTAGCCCTGATCGTCGGCGGCATCTGGATCGCGCTCGTCCTGGTGTGCTGCATCGGTGGCAGCGTGCTCGGCGCGCTCAACAGCGGCACCGCGATGGGCTACTGAGCCGGATGCAGCCTGGTAACCCCGGTCAGGACCCGTACGGTCAGCAGCCGCACGGGGATCCGACCGCGCCGCCCCCGACCAACCCCTACGCCCCGCCGCCGGCCAATCCGTACGCGCCGCCGCCGGCCAACCCGTACACGCCGCCGGCGGATCCACACACGCCCCCGGCCGATCCCTACACACCGCCGGCGGACCCGTACGGCCAGCAGCCCCCGACCTCGGGGCAGCCGTACGGCCAGCCGCCGGCCTCCGGCGCACCGTACGACCCGTACGCCCCACCGGTCAGTGGCCAGCCACCGGCGTACGGGCAGCCACCGGCGTACGGCCAGCCCTACCCCGACCCGTACGCCCCGCCGCAGCCGTACGGTGGCACGCCGATGTATCCGCACGCCGGCTTTGCCGGCGGGTCGGGCCAGCAGAACACGCTCGGCCTGGTGGGGATGATCCTCGGCATCGCGTCGATCCCGCTGGCCTGCTGCTACCTCGGCATCCCGCTGGGGCTCGCCGCGCTGGTGACCGGCTGGATGGGCAAGCAGAAGGCCGATCAGGGTCTGGCCAGCAACTCCGGCCAGGCGCTCGCCGGCCTGATCTGCGGCGCGGTCGGCGTGCTGTTCGGCGTGCTCCAGATCGTGCTGGTGGCGCTCGGATTCGCGCTCGACTCGTGAGCAAGGCAGGTCTGACACTTCAGAGGTAGGTCGAGGGGCGCTCCGCACCGCCGGGGCGCCCCTCGCCGCTTTCCGGGTGAGCCGGGTGGGCGGTCAGCGGGCGAGACGGGTGAGCCAGCGGGTCGCGGCGGCACCGAGCAGCGCGCCGCCACCGATCACCATGGTGGTCGCGAGCGCCACCTGCCAGCCGCTCGGCCCGACCTCGGCCAGCCGGCCACCGCCCAGCGGCCCACCGGATGCCTGGGCGGCGACGCCCAGCAACACCCCGGCGACCGGCCCGGCGAGTGCCGCCGGGGCGAGCAGCCGCCGCCAGGGCAGCGGCCCACGCTCGGCGGGGGTCGACCGCAGCAGCGGGCGGGCGTGCAGCCAACCGGTAACCATCCCCACCAGCACCGGCACCGCGAGCACCACGGCCGATTCGAGCCCGTCGACCGGCCCGCTCGGCAGGCCGGCGACGAGCGGCAGGGCCGGCAACGCGCCGACCGACACCTCGCTGGTGCGTACCACCGTGTCGGTGCCCAGGGCGAAGCCGGGGCCGAGCAGGTAGCTGGCCGACCAGACGGTGACGTTGGGTGCGTACGCGAGGCTGACCAGGGTGATCCCGGCCTGTCCGGCCACTCCGGTGCGGTAGGCGCCGATCAGGTCGGCGGCGTCACCGCCACCGGTCGCCACGGCCAGTCCGGCCACCGCCGCCCCCGCACCGAGCAGCACGAGAGCCGCCACCAGACCGGCGCGTGCCCCCTCGCGCAGCGGCATCGGCGCCCCCGCGGTGACGACCTCGGCGACCCTGGTCGTCCGGGCCGCACCGGCGCCCGCCGCGAGCGCGCCGACGACGGCGAGCGTCAGCCCGGCCCGCACCGGCGACACGCCGGGGCCGCCGGCACCGACCAGCACCGCCACCAGCGCCCCCAGCAGCCCGTACGAGACGCCGACCGCCGTCGCGACGGCGAGCGTACGACCGGGTGACCGGGTACCGCGGACACCGATCGCGCGGCTGGCGTGCACCCCGGCGCGGATGAGTCGCCACCCGGCCAGCGCGGTCACCGCCAGCGGGGCCAGGCCCAGCGGGCCGGTGGCCGTGGCCAGGGGCACCCCGTGCCCGAGGAGCCAGCCCGCCGCCCCCGCCCGTGCGGCGCCGGGCAGGCTGGCGGCACCCTCGCTGACCTGGAACAGCCAGAGCACCACCGCCACGGGCAGCCAGGACGTGAGCGCGGCCCCACCGGCGGCGACCAGCGCGGCGACCGCCAGCGGCGCGTGACTGCGACGCGGTTGCCCGGCCCGGGGCAGCGGCACCCGGCGCGGCGGGCCGGCACGACCGGGCGGCCGGGCGCCGGCTCCGCGGGCATCGGCGGCCCGGCGCGGCTGGTCAGGGGTGACAAAGGACATCGGCTCTACTCTGGCATGCCGGCCCGGCGCCGGCTGCCCGACACCCACCCCACCAGGGCGGCGAGTTCGCCTGATCCGGCGTGCGGGAGCAACCGCCTCCTCTAGCCTCGGCAGAGGGACCGTGACCGACGTCGCGGCAGCAAGCGACCCGGAGGGAAGTCGTGAACGCTCCGTACCCACCGCCCCCGCCGCCGCCCGCCGGCCGGGACCGCACGACCCTCTGGGGCGTGCTGGGCATCGTGACCGGTGTGCTCTGCTGCGGCATCCTCGGCATCGTCTTCGGCTGGCTGTCGGTCCGCGACGCCAAGCGGTACGGGAAGTCGCCGGTGCTCGGTTACGTGGCCATCGCCCTGGGCGTGCTCAACATCGTCGTCAGCCTGATCCTGCGGGCGACCGGGAACTACCCGTACTGGAACCGCTGAGGGGCCGACCTGCCGGTCGACCCCCCAGTATCCGAACGCTCCGCTCAGCCGGCGGACATGATCCCGCGCATCAGCTTGGCGGTCTCGGTCGGCGTCTTGCCGACCTTGACGCCGACCGCCTCCAGCGCCGCCTTCTTCGCGTCGGCGGTGCCCGCCGAGCCGGAGATGATCGCGCCGGCGTGCCCCATGGTCTTGCCGGGCGGTGCGGTGAAGCCGGCGATGTAGCCGACCACCGGCTTGGTGACGTTGGCCTTGATGAACTCCGCCGCCCGCTCCTCGGCGTCACCACCGATCTCACCGATCATGACGATGGCGTCGGTGTCCGGGTCCGCCTCGAACGCCGCCAGCGCGTCGATGTGGGTCGTCCCGATGATCGGGTCACCCCCGATGCCGACACAGGTCGAGAAGCCGATGTCGCGCAGCTCGTACATCATCTGGTAGGTCAGCGTGCCGCTCTTGCTGACCAGGCCGATCCGGCCGGTGCCGGTGATGTCGGCCGGGATGATGCCGGCGTTGGAGGCACCCGGGGAGGCGATGCCGGGGCAGTTCGGGCCGATGATCCGGGTCCGCTCGCCCTTCGCCACGTTGTACGCCCAGAAGGCGGCGGTGTCGTGCACCGGCACCCCCTCGGTGATCACCACGGCCAGCGGGATCTCGGCGTCGATCGCCTCGATGACCGCGCCCTTGGTGAACTGCGGCGGTACGAAGATGACCGTGACGTCCGCGCCGGTGTCCTTCATGGCGTCGGCGACGCCCGCGAAGACCGGCAGCTCGGTGCCGTCGAAGTCGACCGTGGTGCCCGCCTTGCGCGGGTTGACGCCGCCGACGACATTCGTGCCGGCCGCGAGCATCCGCCGGGTGTGCTTGGAACCCTCGGACCCGGTCATGCCCTGCACGATGACCTTCGAGTCCTTGGTCAGCCAGATAGCCATCGTCAGACCCCCGTAGCCGCCAGCTCGGCGGCCCGCTCGGCCGCGCCGTCCATGGTGTCGACCCGCTCGATCAGCGGGTTGTTCGCGCCGTCCAGGATCGCTCGACCGGCCTCGGCGTTGTTGCCGTCCAGGCGGACGACGAGCGGCTTGCTGACCCGCTCGCCCCGCTGCTCCAGCAGGGCCAGCGCCTGCACGATGCCGTTGGCGACCGCGTCGCAGGCGGTGATGCCGCCGAAGACGTTGACGAAGACGCTCTTGACCGACGGGTCGGAGAGCACGATCTCCAGGCCGTTGGCCATGACCGCGGCGCTGGCTCCGCCGCCGATGTCGAGGAAGTTGGCCGGCTTGACGTTGCCGTGCCGCTCGCCGGCGTAGGCGACCACGTCGAGCGTGGACATGACCAGACCCGCGCCGTTGCCGATGATGCCGACCTCGCCGTCGAGCTTGACGTAGTTGAGGTCCTTCTCCTTGGCGGCCTGCTCCAGCGGATCCACCGCCGCCTGGTCGACCAGGGCCTCGTGGTCGGGGTGCCGGAAGCCGGCGTTCTCGTCGAGCGAGATCTTGGCGTCCAGCAGCAGCAGCGTGCCGTCACCGGTCTTGGCCAGCGGGTTCACCTCGACCAGGGTGGCGTCCTCGGCGACGAATGCGCGCCACAGGCCCACGGCGACCTCGACGACCTGGTCGGCGACCTCGGCGGGGAAGCCGGCGGCGCTGACGATCTCCCGCGCCTTCGCCTCGTCCACGCCCTTGACGGCGTCGATCGGGGCCTTGACGACCTTGTCCGGGGTCTCGGCGGCGACCTGCTCGATGTCCATGCCGCCGGCCACGCTGGCGATGCAGAGGAAGGTGCGGTTCGCCCGGTCGAGCAGGTACGAGAAGTAGTACTCCTCGGCCACGTCGGCGGTCACCGTGATCATGACCTTGTGGACCGTGTGACCCTTGATGTCCATGCCGAGGATGTCGGTGGCGCGGGCCACCGTCTCCTCCGCGCCCTCGGCCAGCTTGACGCCGCCCGCCTTGCCTCGCCCGCCGACCTTCACCTGCGCCTTGACGACCACCCGGCCGCCGAGGCGTTCGGCGAGCGCGCGGGCCTCCTCAGGGGTCGTGGCGACGCCGCCGGCGAGCACGGGAAGCCCGTGCCGCTCGAACAGGTCCCGCCCCTGGTACTCGTACAGGTCCACGATTGCGCGTCCCGTCCCGTCTCCGCGGCGCACCGTCGCGCCGCCACCAGCGTATGGAAAGAAAACAGTGCGATGCCTGACATCAGTTGAAGTTGACGCAGGCCATTGGGCGCAGCCTAGCGATGCCGGCACGGCCGGCAACCGAGCGGGTGCGTGGTGTGCGGTAATGCACAACCGGGGCCGACCCTGCGTCACCGGCGCGGCACCGGCCGGGTGGCGGACCGCCCGGCGTCACCCGTTCGAGCGATCTTGTCGGGCCGGTGACGGATCTCGGTGGTCCCGCGTAACCCCGCCGGAGGGCCGTCGTTGAGTCAGGTGTCGGAGCGCTGGAGAGCGCGAAGACGGAAACGGCCGATGCCCTGTCGGTCGAGGGGTGGCGGCGGGGCATCGTGCATAGAGGGGCCGGACGTGTGAGGGGTGCGTCCGGCCCCTCCCCCTGTGCTGAGGACCCCTGTGCTCAGGCCACCGGCTGGGCGACGTTGCGGCGGACCCACTCCACGATGGACTGGGTGGTGGCGCCCGGAGTGAAGATCTTGGCTACCCCGAGCCGTTCGAGTTCTGGAAGGTCGGCCTCCGGGATGATGCCGCCGCCGAAGACCACGATGTCCCGGGCGTCCCGCTCGTCGAGCAGTTCGAGGACCCGGCGGAACAGCGTCATGTGCGCTCCGGAGAGCACCGAGAGACCGACGGCGTCGGCGTCCTCCTGGATCGCGGTCTCCACGATCTGCTCCGGGGTCTGATGCAGGCCGGTGTAGATGACCTCCATGCCGGCGTCCCGGAGGGCGCGCGCCACCACCTTGGCACCACGGTCGTGGCCGTCCAGGCCCGGCTTGGCGACGACGACCCGAACACGAGAGCTCATCTGGGCATCCCTTTCACCGGCTCCGCGGCAATCACCTGAACGAACGGTAACCCGCCCGGTCGTCGCCGGGGAACGGGGGCCGGGTAGATCGCGGCCGCCACCGCCGCCGGGCGGAACCGCCGGCAGTCACGGACGCCACCGAGCACGGTGCCACCGCGACCTCACGCAGAGGCACGACCCACGCGAGCCGCGTCAAGGGGGACGACTCCGCCGATCGGTCACAGTGTGCGACGAACGGAGGATAAGGAGGACGCCCTTCCACTGCCGCGAGCCATGACAATCACGGATGGAAAGGGACAGAATGGTGCAGGCAATTCGGCGCTCCGGCTTGTGGCACGACTGACGGTTGGCTACCGTGTCCACGGTTGTCATCAGGTCTACGGACGGGTGACGACGCGAACAGCCGACGCAGGGTCACCAGATCCAGCCGGCGGCTGATCCGCATCGGAACCCGACAACGGAGGGTATGCGTGCGCCAGCGCCTGTCGTCTGAGCCCGATCGATATCGCGGTCGCCGCCGCGTGCCCACCCCCCCACGTAGCCGTTACGCCGCGGTCGTCACCACCGCCTTTGTCGGTGCCGGCGTGGTGGCGCTCGGCGCCAGCGCCATGCCGGACGCCAAGAGCGTCAACCCCTCGGTGCTCGACGAGCTGAAGCAGGCGTCGATCAGCAGCCAGGGCGCGGCGGAGCGGGCCGACGCCGCCGAACGGGCCTCCCGCGACAGCCGCAACGGCCCGGAGAGCGCCACCGACTCCGGGGTCTGGCTGCTGCCCCTGCAGGGCTACGACTTCAATTCCCCGTACGGAATGCGCTGGGGCAAGCTGCACACCGGCATCGACCTGGTCGCCCCGGAGGGAACCCCCTACGTCGCGATCCACGAGGGCACGGTCACCAAGGCCGGCTGGTTCGGCGGCTACGGCTACACGGTCATCGTCCAGCACGCCGACGGCAGCGAGGCGATCTACGGCCACTCGTCGGCGCTCAGCGTGCGCGAGGGGCAGCAGGTCAAGGCCGGCGACCAGCTCGGCCTCGTCGGCAACACCGGTCACTCCTACGGCTCCCACCTGCACCTTGAGGTCCATGTCAAGGGCGAGCCGCTCGACCCGGTGCCGTGGCTGCAGGAGCGCGGAGTGGACATCAAGCTACAGGTCGAGGCAATCTACAGCGAGGTAGCCGCGTCCTGACGCCCCGTAACGCCCGTTGGCCGCCCGGATCGATCGATCCGGGCGGTTTCACGTTGCCGTCCGACGGCGGAAGTATCCCAGCTCACAGCCCTGACTGTGACCCACGGCACAGCCGGCGCCGCACACCACGTCGGGCAGCCGATGACAACGACGGACAGACCCGGACAGCCACCGGCCACCGTTCCCCGGCCGCCCTGACCCCCGATACCCGCCCCGGCCAGGACCGACACCAGGATTTCGAGGTCACGTGCCACTCGAACCAGTGAGGTCCGCCCGTGCAGGACGACAACCCGACCCCGTACCGCACCATCCCCCATGCCCCGGCCCGGCACCGGCGCCGCCCCGGCTGGCGCCCCCGCTACCTGGTCCTCGGCGCGGTCGCCCTGGTCGGGCTCGGCGTCGGTGGTGTCGTCGTGACCACCCGCGACGACCGGCCGGCGCCCAGCCCGGTCTCCCTCGACGCACAGGCCCGGACCGAGGCCGCCGCCCGCGCCGACCGCTCGGCCCGCGAGCCCGTCACCTCGAACAGTCCGACGGCGAGCCCGTCGGTGAGTCCGTCGGCGAGCCCGAGCCCGACCGCGACTCCCACGGCGAAGCCGAAGGCCAGCAAGACCACCAAGGCGGCGCCGAAGCCGGCCAGGAGCGCGACGCCGAAGTCGTCCTGGGTGATACCGATGGCGGGCGCGACTGTCACCTCCTGCTACGGGCCGCGGTGGGGCACCCTGCACGCCGGCATCGACTTCGCGCTGCCCGCCGGCACCCCCGTCCGCGCCGCCTTCGGCGGCACCGTGACGAAGGCCGGCGACGTCGGCGACGGGTACGGCATCTCGGTCGTCATCGACCACGGGAACGGCTACCTGACCCACTACGCCCACCTGAGCACGGCCCGGGTGAGCGTGGGCGGGAAGGTCAGCACCGGGCAGACCATCGGCCTGGAGGGGTCCACGGGCGACTCGACCGGCCCGCACCTGCACTTCGAGGTGCACCAGGGCCAGATGTGGAACCAGATCGACCCCGCACCGTTCCTGCGCGCCCGGGGCATCAACGTGGCCTGCTGATGAAGAGGTGCTCGCAGACAGGTCGATCCACACTCGGTTGCGCGGCTGGGTGAGGTATCTCCGGGTGTGCGGAACGCGCCCTGTCGAGCTGAGCCGTTCGTGCTATCACCCGCCGGCCACGTGATACGGCCGGGACCGTCCGGTCGCCGAAGACCCGGCTGCCGCGCCTCGCGCGTACCGGCCGGCGGCCGGGGAGGTGGGGGCGCGGGGTGGGCGATAGCGCAGACGATTCAGCTCGACAGGGCCGACAACCCAACAGCTGGACTGCCGCGCCGGCCGACGACTCCGACACCGGCCCTAGCTAGGACTCGTGCGGTCGGCGTCGTGACCGAGGTGCCTCCAGCCTCAGAGCTTCTCGATCGGGGCGTGCCGCAGCACCAGCCACATCGTCTGGTCGCCGAAGTCGATCTGCGCCCGGGCGCCCGGGCCGTGCCCCTCCACGGCCACCACCCGGCCGAGGCCGTACCGCTGGTGGTTGACCCGGTCCCCGGCCGCGACCTTCGGCCCCTGCGGCAGCTCGCTCGCGGTGGCCAGCCGGCTGCCGTCCACGCCGAGCTTCCGCGCCAGCTGCACGGCGCGGGGCGTGCCCCCGGCGAAGGCGCCCCGGCCGCCGGTGGCCCGCTCCGCGCGGCCACCCACGCCGCCGCCACCGCCACCCCACGAGGTGTACGACCCCTCGGTCCGCTCCCAGCGGACCAGTTCGGGCGGCAGCTCCTCGACGAAGCGCGACGGCGGGTTGTAGGACGGCTGGCCCCAGGCCGAGCGGGTCACCGCCCGGGAGAGGTAGAGCCGCTGCCGGGCCCGGGTGATGCCGACATATGCCAGCCGGCGCTCCTCCTCCAGCTCCCGGGTGTCGCCCAGCGAGCGCAGGTGCGGGAAGACTCCGTCCTCCAGACCGGTCAGGAACACCACCGGAAACTCCAGGCCCTTGGCGGTGTGCAGGGTCATCAGGGTGACCACGCCCTGGTAGGGCACGGCGTCGTCCGCCTCGGCGCCGTCAGGTGCCGAGGCGGGCTGCGCAGGCACCTGGTCCGCGTCGGCGACGAGCGCGACCTGCTCCAGGAAACCGGCCAGGGTGGCCTGCTCCCCAGCCACACCGATCGCCTCGATCCGCTCGGTGTACTCGCGGGCGACGCTGACCAGTTCCTGGAGGTTGTCGACCCGACCCGCGTCCTGCGGGTCAAGGCTCTCCTCCAGCTCGGTCAGGTAGCCCGAGCGGGTCAGCACCGCCTCCAGCACCTCCTCCGGGGTGCCGTCGACGGCCAGTTCGCGGGCGGCGTCGAGCAGCGCGACGAACTCGGCGATGCTGTTGGCCGCCCGGGTCGAGATGCCCGGCGCCTCCCTGGCCCGGCGCAGCGCGGCACCGAAGGAGATCCGGTCCCGGCTGGCCAACGCCTCCACGCACGCCTCGGCACGATCGCCGATGCCCCGGCGCGGCGTGTTGAGGACCCGGCGGAGGCTGACCGTGTCGTCGTCGTTGACCACCGCACGCAGGTAGGCCAGTGCGTCCCGGACCTCCTTGCGCTCGTAGAAGCGCACCCCGCCGACGACCTTGTACGGCAGGCCGACCCGGATGAACACCTCCTCGAAGACCCGGGACTGCGCGTTGGTGCGGTAGAAGACCGCCACGTCGCCCGGGCGGGTGTCGCCGGCGTCGACCAGCCGGTCGATCTCCCGGGCCACCCAGTCCGCCTCGGCGTGCTCGGTGTCGGCGACGTAGGCGACGATCGACTCGCCCGGGCCGGCATCGCTCCACAGCCGCTTCGGCTTGCGGGACGTGTTGCGGTCGATCACCGCGTTCGCGGCGTTCAGGATGGTCTGTGTGGAGCGGTAGTTCTGCTCCAGCAGGATGGTGCGGGCGTCGGTGAAGTCGCGCTCGAACTCCAGGATGTTGCGGATCGTCGCGCCCCGGAACGCGTAGATCGACTGGTCCGCGTCACCGACCACGCACAGCTCCGCCGGATCGAGGCCCTCGGTGCCGGAGACCAGCTCCTTGATCAGGGCGTACTGTGCGTGGTTCGTGTCCTGGTACTCGTCGACCAGGACGTGCCGGAACCGGCGGCGGTAGGTCTCCGCGACGTGCGGATGCGACTGGAACAGGTGCACCGTCGTCATGATCAGATCATCGAAGTCGAGCGCGTGCGCCTCGCGCAGCCGTCGTTGGTAGAGGGCGTACGCCTCGGCGAGGGCGCGCTCGTTGGGCCCGCTGGCCCGGGCCGCGAACGTCTCGGGGTCGACCAGCTCGTTCTTCAGGTTCGACACCTGGGCGGCCAGGCCGCGCGCCGGGTAGCGCTTCGGATCCAGGTCGAGCTCGCGGGTGACCAGCTGCATCAGCCGGCGGGAGTCGTCGGCGTCGTAGATCGAGAAGGTGGACTTCAGACCGGCGTGCTCGTGCTCGGCGCGCAGGATCCGGACGCAGGCGGAGTGGAACGTGGAGACCCACATCAACCGGGCACGCGGGCCGACCAGGGCGGTCACCCGGTCCTTCATCTCGCCGGCGGCCTTGTTGGTGAAGGTGATCGCGATGATCTCGCCGGGGTGCACGTCGCGCGCGGCGAGCAGATATGCGATCCGGTGGGTCAGCACCCGGGTCTTGCCGGAGCCGGCGCCGGCGACGATCAGCAGCGGTGAGCCCGCGTGGGTGACCGCGTCCCGCTGGGGGCCGTTGAGGCCCTCCACCAGTTGCGACGGGTCGAGGCGACCGGGGGCGGGCCGATGCGGCGGCAGCGCCCGGGCGGGCTCGGCGGCGGGCGGCGGGGACGCGGGGATGTCGAAGAGAGGATGCATCGCACGGCGAGTCTATGCCGCCCGCCCGACATCGCCCGCCCGCGGCGTCCCCGAGCGGTAAGGATGGCCTTCCGCCCGGTTTCCTTGCGTGTCGCCCGGTCGGGCGGCATACTCGACGGCGTGCTCGACCAGCGCTTCTACTTTCCCTACGGCACCGGGAGTCCGGCAGCCGTAGGTCGCGCCTGATCGACTAGACCTGCGAAAGCCCCGGGCTCCTGGAGCCCGGGGCTTTCGTCGTCCCGGGATCCGGGCACTGGGCACCAGACCGTGAGAGGTACCCGAAGATGGCAGACGTGATGGAGCAGAGCGGAGTCCCGACCGGCTCAGGCACGACCCCGAACGACGCGGCCTCGTCCGGCGATCCCGGGTCCGGGCCGGGCGGCCGGGTCACCGGCACCCGGGAGCCCGGCGCCGCCGCCCGGATCGCCGAGATCCGGGAACGGATCGACGAGATCGACCGGGCGCTCATCGAGCTGTGGCAGGAGCGGTCCGCGCTGTCCCGCGAGGTCGGCGCGACCCGGATGGCCTCCGGCGGAACCCGGCTCGTGCTCTCCCGGGAGCAGGAGATCCTGGAGCGGTTCCGCGCCGCCCTCGGCGCCGACGGTACGCAACTCGCGCTGCTGCTGCTGCGGGCCGGCCGCGGCCCGCTGTGACGAGGACCGGGGCGCCGACCGCGGTAACGGCCGACGCCCCGGTCACTGAGGAGGCACTACCTTCACCGCCGCTCCCGGTACGGATGGTCGAGGGCCGACGGCGTCTGTGCGGCTACTCCGTCGCGTGCACCACGTCGCGTACCTCGGCGAAGTGGCAGGCGCTCGGGTGGCCGGACTTGTCGCGGATCTGCAGGAGCGGCTCCTGCTCGGCGCAGACGTCCTGGGCCTTCCAGCACCGGGTGCGGAACCGGCAGCCCGACGGCGGGTTGGCCGGTGAGGGCACGTCGCCGGTCAGCACGATCTGGTCCCGGTGCCCGCGCAGCTTCGGGTCCGGCACCGGCACCGCCGACAGCAACGCCTGCGTGTACGGGTGGGTGGGCTTGTCGTAGATGTCGTCCTCGGTGCCGATCTCAATGATCTTGCCGAGGTACATGACCGCGACCCGGTCGGCGATGTGCCGGACCACCGACAGGTCGTGGGCGATGAAGATGTACGACAGGCCCAGTTCGTTCTGGAGCTTCTCCAGCAGGTTGATCACCTGAGCCTGGATGGAGACGTCCAGCGCCGAGACCGGCTCGTCACAGAGGATGATCTCCGGGTTGAGCGCCAGTGCCCGGGCGATGCCGATGCGCTGCCGCTGGCCGCCGGAGAACTGGTGCGGGTAGCGGTTGATGTGGTCCGGGTTGAGACCGACCAGTTCCAGCAGCTCCTGCACCTTGCCGCGCCGGTTGCCCTTCGGCACCACGTCCGGGTGCACCTCGAACGGCTCGCCGATGATGTCACCGACGGTCATCCGGGGGTTGAGCGAGGTGTACGGGTCCTGCATCACCAGCTGGATGTTGCGCCGGCCCCGACGTCGCTCCTCGGCGCCCACCTTGGACATGTTCTTGCCCTGCACGAACAGGTCACCGGAGGTCGGCGTCTCCAACCCGACCAGCAGCCGGGCCAGCGTCGACTTGCCGCAACCGGACTCACCGACGACGCCGAGCGTCTCGCCCCGGCGCAGCTGCAGGTTGACCCCGTCGACCGCCCGGACCGCACCGTACTGCTTCTTGAAGACGATGCCCCGGGTCAACGGGAAGTGCTTGACCAGGTCCCGGGTCTCGAGCACCACGTCACTCATCGCCCTTGACCTCCTTCCAGAAGTGGCAGGCGGCCGTCCGGCTCGGCGACACCTGGTACAGCGGCGGCGCCGGGTCCTTCCGGCAGACGTCCTGCGTGTACCGGCAGCGCGGGTTGAACGCGCATCCCGGCGGGATGTTCGTCAACGCCGGCGGCAGCCCCTTGATGGCGCTGAGCTCCTGGCCCTTGAGGTCCAGGCGCGGGATCGACTCCAGCAGGCCCTTGGTGTACGGGTGGGCCGGGGTGGCGTAGATGTCGTCCACGCTGGCTTCCTCGATGACCCGACCGGCGTACATGACCGAGATCCGGTCCGCCACGTCGGCCACCACACCCATGTCGTGGGTGATCAGCACCAGGCCCATGTTCCGTTCCCGCTGCAGCTCGGCCAGCAGGGCCATGATCTGCGCCTGCACGGTCACGTCCAGCGCGGTGGTCGGCTCGTCCGCGATCAGCACCTCGGGGTCGAGCGCCAGCGCCATGGCGATCATGACGCGCTGCCGCATACCACCCGAGAACTGGTGCGGGTAGTCGCTCACCCGCTGCTTCGCGGCCGGGATCTTGACCAGGTCCAGCAACTCGACGGCACGGGCCTTGGCGTCCTGGCGGGACATGCCCCGGTGCTTGCGGAACAGCTCGGCGAGCTGGAACCCGACGGTGAAGACCGGGTTCAGCGCGGAGAGCGCGTCCTGGAAGATCATCGCAATCCGGTTGGCGCGCACCTTGCGGCGCTCCGACTCCGGCAGCTTGAGCAGGTCGATGCCCCGGTAGAGGATCTCCCCACCGGTGACGAAACCGGGGGGCGAGTCCAGGATGCCCATGATCGCCTGGGCGGTCACGCTCTTGCCGCAGCCGGACTCGCCGAGGATCGCCCGGGTCTCGCCGGCCCGCAGGTCGAAGCTCACCCCGTTGACGGCGTGTGCGATGCCGTTACGGGTGCGGAACTCCACGTGCAGGTCCTTGACCTGCAGCGGCAGCGCGTTCGGGTCGGCACCCGCCAGCGCCTCCAACTTGACGTTCACATCAGTGCTCATGCCGGCACTCCGCTTCGCTCCGTGCCCTCGTGAGGCACGACCGCCCTGTGCTGATGACTCGCTCGCTGACAGTCGCTCATCGGGCTCACCGGAACTTCGGGTCGAGGGCGTCACGCAGGGCGTCACCCATGAGGATGAAGGACAGCACCGTGCCGACCAGCAGACCGCAGGGGAACAGCAGCAGCCACGGATCCTCCAGGAAGTAGACCTGGTGGACCGAGATCATGATGCCCCAGGACTGGGCCGGCGGCTGGAGCCCGACACCGAGGAAGGTCAGCGTGGCCTCTGCGGCGACGAACGAGCCGAGCACGATCGTGGCGTAGACCAGCATCGGGGCGATCGCGTTCGGCAGGATGTGCCGGAACATCAACCGCGAGTTGCGGGCGCCCACCGCCTTCGCGGCGTGCACGTAGTCCAGATCCTTGGCGGAGATGACGCTGCCCCGGGTGATCCGGGCGATGGTCGGCCAGGCGAGCAGGAAGAGCACCAGGGTGAGGGTCCAGATGTTCTGCCGCTTGATCACGGTGAGGAAGACGATCGCACCGAGCAGGAACGGCAGCGACAGGACGATGTCCATCACCCGGGAGATGATCGCGTCGACCCAGCCGCCGTAGTAGCCGGCCAGCAGGCCGAGCGTCCCGCCGAACAGCACGATGCCGCTGGTCGCCATCACCGCGATCACCATCGACGGCCGCGCACCGTAGATGGCGTGCGAGTAGTAGTCGCAGCCCAGGACGTCGAAGCCGAAGGGATGCTCCCAGTTCGGAGAGAGCCGGGACCGGTCGGTGTTACACGCCCGCGGATCCTGGCTGGTCCACAACGTCGGGAGGGCCGCCATCGAGCCGACCAGCAGGACGTAGAGGGAGGCGATCACGAAGACCGGGTCCCGCAACAACTGCCGCCGCGCGTCCGCCCAGAGGCTGGCGCTGCGGTCCTTGCTGCCACCGGGCGCGTCCGTCGTGGGGCCGTCACCGGCCACCGGCGCGCCGCCGACGGCAGTACCGGCGCTCGTCAGGTCGCTCATGCCGGCACTCCGCTTCGCTCCGTGCCGCCATGAGGCACCACCACGCTGAGCCTGATGACTCGCTCGCTCCGCTCACTCATGCCGGCACTCCGCTTCGCTCCGTGCCGCCATGAGGCACCACCACGCTGAGCCTGATGACTCGCTCGCTCCGCTCACTCATGTCCACACCTCGTTTCGCTCCGCCCGGCCACTGGGAGCGGTCGGAAGACCTGCGTCCGCATCGTCGTCAAGCCCCGGTCACTCATAGCGGATCCTCGGGTCGAGCACGGCGTACAGGAGGTCGACCAGCAGGTTGGCGATCAGGACGACCAGCACCAGCATCGTCACCACGCCGATCACCACCGAGGACTCCCCGGTGCGCGCGGCCATCGTCACCAGCCGGCCGATGCCCGGCACGTTGAAGATGGTCTCGGTGACCACCGCGCCCGCCATCGCGGCGCCGATGTCGACGCCCAGGAAGGTGATCACGGGGATCAGCGAGTTGCGCAGCGTGTGCACGCCGATGACGCGCTTGGTGGCCAGGCCCTTGGCCTTGGCCGTACGGACGTAGTCGGCCCGGATGTTCTCCATGATGCTGGTCCGGGTCAGCCGGGCGGTGACCGCCAGCGACGTCGCGCCGAGCACCATGCCCGGGATGATCAGGCTGGCCCAGGGATAGTCCGGTTTGAAGACCGGGCTGAACACGCCCACCGAGATCAGATCGGGGATCCAGTCCTGCCCGCGCAGCACGTTGCCGAACTTGACCCCGACGAACTCCCGCACCACCAGGCCGAGTACGAAGATCGGCACCGAGATGACGAAGACCGTGCTGATCTTCACCAGGTAGTCGACGAAGCTGCCGCTGCGCAGGCCGGCGAGCACACCGGCCGCGATACCGACGATCGCCTCGAAGAGGATGGCGATGAGCAGCAGCTTGAGGGTGAACGGGAGGGCATCGGCGACCAGTTCGGTGACCGGGCGCTGGCGCAGGTTGATGCCGAAGTCCGGCGGGTAGGTCAGAAAGATGTTCTGTAGCCGTTCCCCGAAGAGCCCGAAGCAGGGGTTGCCCCGCTGGCCGAGGCAGGGGTCGTCGTAACCGAGCCGCTCGGTGATCGCCTGAAGCAACGCCGGCGGCGGCGTCCGGTCCCCGAACAGCGCCCGGGCCGGGTTCCCACTGAACTGGATCGCCAGCGAGGTCAGGTAGTGGAGCAGGAACATGGTGCCCAGCACGGTGGGGATGAACTGGAGCAACCGTCGGATGACGTAGCGCCCCATCTCGGGGTCTCCTCTCGGCGCTGACGTGGCGGCAACGATCACCCTGGTGGGGAGACCGTTGCCGCCACGTCGTATTACGGCAGGATCAGGCGGCTGAAGCTCAGTTCTGCTTCAGCGAGGTCGCACCGTAGTCGGCGTCCGAGACGGCGTTCCAGACGAACTGGTCCACGTTCTCGCTGTAGACCGCTCCGACCTTGTTGAACCACATCGGGATGACCGGCAGGTCCTCGCCGAGGAGATCCTCCGCCTTCTGGTAGGACGGGATCGCGGCCTCGACCGAGTCGGCAGCGTCACCCTCCTTCAGCAGGGCGTCGAACTCCGGGTTGCTGTACTTGGAGTTGTTGCTGCCGGCAGTGCTGCCGTACAGCGGGTACAGGTAGGTCTCCAGGAACGGGTAGTCCGGGCCCCAGCCGAGGCGGAACGGACCGGTGAACTTCTTCTTGTCCGCCGTGTCGAGGTACTCCGGGAACTGCAGGTTGACCCGCAGCTCGTAGTCGATGCCCAGCGCCTCGCGGATCTGGTCACCGACCGCCTGCAGCCACTGGTCGTGGCCGGCACCGGCGTTGGCCCACAGGGTCAGCTTCTTGCCGGCCGGCCAGCCGCCGGCCTCGGCGAGCAGCTGCTTGGCCTTCTCGACGTCCTTGGTGCAGTACTTGCAGACGCCCTCACGAGCACCCTCGAAGGTCGGGGCGACGAAGCCGCTGGCCGGGGTGAACCGGCCGTCGAAGACGGCGTCGATGATCGACTGGCGGTCGATCGACAGCGAGAGCGCCTGCCGGATCCGCTTGTCCGCGAAGTCGTCGTTGTACAGCGGCATGCCGACGTAGGTGAAGCTGTCACCCGGCAGCTCGTACATCCGGTCGCCGTACTGGGCGCTGGCCTCCTTGTACCGCGCCGGCGGCAGGGTGTACATCACGTCCAGCTCGCCCGCCTGGAAGGCGGAGTAGCCGGCGTCGACGTCGGCGAAGATGCGGTACTCGATGCGGTCCGGCTTGCCGGGCTCGCCGTTCCAGCTGTCGCTGCGGACGACGTTGATGCCGACGTTGTGCTGCCAGTTGCCATCGATCTTGTAGGGGCCGTTACCGATCGGCTTCTCGTTGCACGCGGCGATGTCCGCGACGCACGCCTCGGCCATCGGGAAGAAGCCCGGGTAGCCGATCGTGGTCGGGAAGCCGGAGAACGGCGCCTCCAGCTCGACGGTGAAGGTCAGGTCGTCGACCTTCTTCAGGCCGGAGAGCTCCTTGGCCGCCGGCTCCGGGGCCTTCTGCGGGCCGTCGCCGTCCGGGTCCTCGGACTGCACGTCCGCGATACCGGCGATCCGCTTCATGAAGTAGCCGTTGTTCTGGGCGTTCGGCGAGTAGGCCGCGTAGTTCCACGACCGGATGAACGCGTCGGCGTTGACCGGCTCACCGTTGTCGAAGACGTAGCCGCTCTTGAGCTTGATCGTCCAGAGCTTCTGGTCGTCCGAATCGACCGACTCGGCCAGGTCCATCTCGACCGCGGAGGTCTCGGCGTTGTACTTGACCAGACCACGGAAGAGCTGGCGGATGACGTACAGCGACGGCTCGTCGTCACCACCGGACGGCGTCAGGAACGCCGGCTCCGACGCGTAGACGCGGAGCGTGCCGCCGGCCTGGCCGCCCGACTCGTTGTCGTCGCCACCGCCGCCACAGGCGGTGGCCAACATGGCGGTGGCGGTCGCCGCGACCGCCACCTTCAGGAATTTCCCGCGCATGGGAGTGCCTCCTCAGGGCGCTCGGCTCACGAGGGGGTTGTGAGGTGCCTGCCACTGTGACACCCGATGCGCCCAGGCGGGAAGGCGTGTTATCAAGCCGATACCCGGCCGGGACGGTGCCGACATCGATCCGGAGGCGCCTGTCCATCGCGGAGGAGACATGGTATGAGCTGCTCGTCAAGCACATTTCCACGCTCGCCCGGCCGGCTGGTGACAGCGGGCTGGCGGCACCGCGACGCCGCCGGAACATCGACGTGAATCCCGCCACTGCCGCCCGGATATTACCCGAAAGGACGAGGCCGATTCCAGCCCACCAGCCGAACCCTCTGGTCGTACGGTCGAAAGATCGTTACACCAGTCGCCGGTCCGCCGCCCAGCGGGACAGCTCGTACCGGTTGGACATCTGGAGCTTGCGCAGCACGTTGGAGACGTGCGTCTCGACCGTCTTGATCGAGATGTAGAGCTCCCGGGCGATCTCCTTGTACGCGTACCCCCGGGCGAGCAGCCGCAGCACCTCGCGTTCCCGGTTGGTCAACTGATCCAGCTCGGGATCGGCGACCGGGGCATCCGGACGGGCCGCGAAGGCGTCCAGCACGAAGCCGGCCAGTCGCGGGCTGAACACGGCGTCACCGTCCGCCACCCGCCGGATCGCCGCGGCCAGCTCGTCCGGCGAGATCGTCTTGGTCACGTAGCCCCGGGCACCGGCCCGGATCAGGCCGATCACGTCCTCGGCGGCGTCGGAGACGCTGAGCGCCAGGAAACGCACCTGGGGATGGCTGCGCCGCATCGCCTCCAGCACCGCCCGGCCGCCACCGTCGGGCATGTGCACGTCGAGCAGGACCACGTCCGGCTCGGTGGCCGCGATCCGGCTGACCGCCTCGGCCACCGTGCTCGCCTCACCCACCACCTCGACATGCGCGCCCAACTCGGCGCGTACGCCCGCCCGGAACATGGCGTGGTCGTCGACCAGGAACACCCGCAGCCGTTCGGACTCGGTGCCTGCCGGTTCGACCGGTGGCGTCGACTGCTCGGCCATCATCTGTCCCTTTCCGCCGTGGCCGAATCCCGGGAGATCGGCAGGATCAACCGGACCTCGGTCCCCTCTCCAGGCCGGGAGCGGATCTCCGCCCGGCCGCCGTGCCGCTTCATCCGCCCGACGATCGAGCCTCGGACACCGTGCCGATGGTCCTCCACCGTATCCGGATCGAACCCGGCACCCCGGTCCCGTACGAAGACACTGACCTGGTCGGGCTCGACCTCCGCGTAGAGCGAGACGGTCTGCACCCCGGCGTGCCGGGCGGCGTTCACCAGCGCCTCCCGGGCGGCGGCCACCAGCGCGCCGACCCGCTCGTCGGTTTCCCGGTCGCCGACCACGACGGCCTCCACGGTCATCGCGAAGGTGTCCTCGACCTCGGCCGCGGCCTGTTCCAGGGCAGCGGCGAAGCGCTCGGTGGGTGATCCGGTGGGCTTGTAGAGCCAGTTGCGCAACGAACGCTCCTGGCCACGGGCGAGCCGCTGCACGGTCTTGACGTCGCTGGCGTTGCGCTGGATCAGCGCGAGGGTGTGCAGCACCTGGTCGTGCACCATCGCCGCCAACTCGGCCCGCTCCTGCTCGCGGATGCGCCCCTCGCGCTCCGAGCGGAGCTGGTTCCACGTGCGCCAGAGCACCGGCGCGGCCACCACCCCGACGCCGGCCAGCCCGACCAACGCGAAGATCACCCCGTTGATCACGGCGTCGAGGTTCTGCGCCGGGGAGTAGACCGCGGCGACGCCGATGATGCCGACCGCGACCAGCACCCCGCCGCCGACGAAGCGGAGCACGAACGCGCGCCGGTCGCTCTCCTCTATCACCGCGCTCAGCCAGGGCACCGGCATCGACTCGCCCCACTGCCGCCGCCGCTCGGGCGCGGACTGGTGCCAGATCACCCCGGCGCCGACCGCGATGATGGCGACCAGCCAGCCTGCCGTGCCGGCCGCACCGATGGAGTCGAAGACCATCACCTGGATCAGCAGCACGCCCAGCCCGATGGCCACGAACGGCAGCAGCTGGCTGACGTCGCGGCGCGGCGGGA
Organism: Micromonospora sp. WMMD1082; assembly: GCF_029626175.1. NCBI lineage: Bacteria > Bacillati > Actinomycetota > Actinomycetes > Micromonosporales > Micromonosporaceae > Micromonospora > Micromonospora sp. WMMD1082. The sequence continues at coordinate 1,811,523 of NZ_JARUBM010000002.1, forward strand.
TGGCGGTGTCACCCGGTCGCAGCGGCACGACGGCCCAGAAGGCCGCGTAGAGCAGCAGGCCGAGCCCGCTCAGCCCGAGCAGCACCATGAACGCGACCCGTACCCGGACCACCGGGACACCGAGATGCTCGGCGATGCCGGCGGCCACCCCGGCGGCCATCCGGTGTTCCGGGGCGCGATAGAGGCGGGGTGGTTGGCTGACGGTGCTGATCACGGTCTCCCTGGTCAGGATGGTCGGGCCGGCCGGTGGACGGGGTTCCCGGCGCCGATCCGATCGTCACACGTCACGTGGCCGCCCGACCACGGGGACGCCCCCGACATTCCGGCCGGCCGGATCTCAGGGTGGGGTCAGGGTCGCTTCCGGAGGCCGCTCGGGCGTCCGGAGAAGCAGTATCGAGGCATGACCGACGATGCTGCCCAGCCGCACCGGCCGGGACCGGCGGAACCGGACCCGACTTCTCCGGCGTCCGCCGAACCGGCCGTACCCGAATCGCCCGGCGCCGCCGCGGACGCCGCCGCGCCGTCCGGCGGACGGGCACCCGCCGGGGCGCAGGACAGGACGGCACCGCCGGTCGCCACGCCACCGTCCGCCGGCGCGACGGCGTGGGGCGGCACGGACGTACCACCGCCCGCCGGGCCGGGGGGGCCGGGCGGGCCGTGGCACGCCGCCGACCCCTGGCCGACCACCACACCACCGGCCGCCGGCGACCCCGCCGGCACCAACCCGCCGCCCGGGGGGCCCGGTAGCGGCGCGATGCCGGGCGGCGCCATGCCGGGTGATGGTGGCGGCGCCATGCCGGGTGGCGGTGGCGGCGCGATGCCGGGTGGCGGTGGCGCGGTGCCGCCGCCGGGTGGTCCGGGCGCGCCCTTCGGCGGTGCCGGCTTCACCTCTCGGTACGGGCTGGTCCGCCCCCGCGAGGGCCGTTACCTGGCGGGCGTCTGCGCTGCCGTCGGCCGGGCCACCAACACCGATCCGGTGCTCTGGCGGGTGCTGCTCGCGGTGCTCGGCTTCTTCGGCGGCGTCGGCATCCTGGTCTACGTCGCCGCCTGGTTGATCATCCCCGGCGAGGGCGACAGCGCCTCTCCGGTCGAGTCCATGCTGGGTCGTGGCCGCTCCAGCATGTCCCCGGTCACCGTGATCGTGCTCAGCATCGTGGTCGCGGTGGGCTTCGGCTTCGTCGTCACCGACGCATTCCGGGCGGTGCTGCTCGGCGCGGCCATCCTGGTCGGCGGCGCGCTGCTGCTCAACCGCCAGCAACGCGAGCACCGCGCCGGCCCGGCGCAGACCGCGCCGCCGGCCCCCGGCGAGGGCGCCGCCGGGAGCCCACCGGCGGCACCGGGTCCGGTGCCGCCGGTCAGCTACCCCGGGCCGACCGCCTACCCGGCGCCGCAACCCGGCCCCGGCCGGACCGTGACCGTCCCCGTGCCGGCCGCGTTCCACACGCCCGCTCCGGCATCCGGCATCCCGTCGCCGCCACCGGCGGCACCCGGGTCCGGGCGGCCCGACGAGCCGACCCTGCACCTGGCACCGACGCCGGGCTGGCCACCCGCCGGCACTCCACTCACCCCGCCGGGCACCCCGGCCTATCGTCCCCCGTTCGCCCCGCACGGCCCGTACGCCGGCCAGACTCAGGTGGCTCCGCCGCCACCGGCCAAGCCCCGGCCGCCCAAGAAGCCCCGCGAACGGTCCGCCCTCGGCGCGGTGACCTTCTCGCTGATCTTCGTCGCGCTGGGTCTGGTCGGCATCCTCGACCTGCTGGATGTCTTCGCGATCGGCGCCTCGGCCTACTTCGCGGCGGCACTCGCCGTGATCGGTCTCGGCCTGCTCGCCGGCACCTGGTTCGGCCGGGCCCGCTGGCTCATCGCGCTCGGCCTGGTGACCGCCGCCGCGCTGGCCGTGGTCACGGTCGTCGAGTCGTACGACCGGGTCCGCGGGGTGGACGGCGCGGTCACCTGGGCGCCGGCCGACCGTCGCGACCTCGCCCTCCGGTACGAGCAGAGCTTCGCCGACGCGGTGCTCGACCTGCGGGCGATCGACTTCGACCAGCAGCAGACGGAGATCACCGTCGTCATCAACTTCGGCCAGGCCACCGTGGTGGTGCCGCCACACGTGGACGTGACCGCGGTGACGCAGGTGACCGCCGGTGACGCGAACGTCCTCGGCCAGCGGGCGCGCGGCATGGACAACCGGCTCGCCGAGATCGTCGATCTCGGCGCGGACGGCTCCGGCGGCGGACAACTGCGCCTGAACCTGCACGTCAACGCCGGACACATGGAGGTGACCCGGTGAGGGTCCACCGCACCGACCTGGTGTCGTTCGCCTTCGGGCTGCTCTTTCTCGCCCTCGCCGCCTGGTGGCTGCTCGCCCAGGTGCTCGGTCTCGTCGTGCCGCCGGTCGGCTGGTTCCTGGCCGGCGGGCTGATCCTGGTCGGCGGGCTCGGCCTGATCGGCGCCCTGCGCTCCAGCCGGCACAGCAGCACACCGGCGACACCCGACAGCACCCCGGCGGCACCCGACGCGCCCGGCGACACCAACCCGGAGCCGACCGACCCGGAACCGACGGGAGCGGCCGGCGCCGAGACCGCCACGGCGACCACGCCGGAGAGCACCACCGGCACGGACGCGGACGAGGCTCGCACGCTCGACCTCTTCGCCGGAGACGAGCTTCCGCCGCCGGGCCGGGGGCCCGCCGCCTGACCGTGCGGCGCCCGTCGCTCGCCGCCTATGCTGGCCGGTGTGCCCCCGCCTGCGCCGACCGGCCCACGCCGTGAGCATCCCTCGCGGGTCACCGGCTCGCGCGGGCCGTCCGTGGCCGGGCCGACCTCGCCGCCGGCGGTGACTCTCGCGTCGGTCGCCATTACCCCGTCAGGAGCCCGTTCGACATGACCCAGTCCCCCGCCGTGCGTACCCCCGACCGATCCGGTCCGGTCCGCCTCGGCGAGCGCGCCGCCCGTACTCTCGTCTCCGAGCTTGCCCGGATCAACGACCCGAAGGCCGCCCTGCTGGTCGGCGCCGCCCCGGAGTCCGCGGTGCTGGCCGCGGCGATCGAAGCGTTGCTGCCCGGCGACACCCTCACGGTGGTGCCCGCCGAGCGGGTCAGCGCCGCGGCGCTGCGGGAGCACGTCACCGCCCAGGGCCGCTGGGTCGCCGACCGGGTCCGCGTCGTGGACAGCCTTGCCGAGGCCGAGCCCGCCGCGGTGGTCGTCGCCGCCCAGGCGTTCACCGGCACCGCCGACGAGGCCCGCGGTGCCATCGAGGCACTCACCAAGTACCTGACCGACGGCGCGGTGCTCACCGTCGCCACCGCCGTCGCCCGGACCGCCGGCGCCGCCGCCGAGCTGGATCGGCAGGGCGCGCTGTACGGCGTCGGCGACGACCTGGTGCTGCGCAACTCCCCGCCGGTACGCGTGTACCGGCTCCGCTTCACCCCGGCGGACGCGGCCTCCGCCGAGCGTCTCGCCCCCGCGTACCGGCCGTCGAGCGTGCCGCTGACCCGCGGCATGCACATCGACTCCAACGGGGTGGCCGCGGCCGGCATCGCCCTCGGGCTGGCGGCGCTGACCCGCCTGGCCCGACCGAAGTCGAAGCTCTGGCTGCTGCCCGCGCTGGCCGCCGCACCGGTGGCCGCCTTCTTCCGGGATCCAGAGCGGGACGTGCCGGAGGATCCCTCAGCCGTGGTGGCCGCCGCCGACGGTCAGGTGCTGTCGGTGCAGCGACTGACCGACGAGCGCTTCGGCGACGGCGAGTTCCTGCGGGTCGCGGTCTTCCTGTCGGTCCTCGACGTGCACGTCAACCGCTCCCCGGTGGCCGGCAAGGTGGTGGACTACTTCGTCGCCGACGGCGGGTTCGTCAACGCGATGAAGCCCGACGCGGAGCACAACGTGGCCGCGTACACGGTGCTGGACACCACGCACGGCACGGTGGTGGTGGCCCAGCGGACCGGCCTGATCGCCCGGCGGATCGTGCAGCGTGCCCCGATCGGCGCGTTGCTGGCCCGCGGCGAACGACTGGGGCTGATCCGTTTCGGCTCGCGGACCGACGTATACCTGCCGGCGGATGCCGCGGAGCCGCTCGTCGGGCCGGGCGACAAGGTGATCGGTGGGTCGAGCGTCATCGCCCGCTGGCGCTGATCGTCATCGAACGCGAAGGGGCGCCGCGACGGACCGCGGCGCCCCTTTCGTCGTACGGAATCAGATGACGGTGCGACGCTGGCGCAGCCAGAGCACCGGGCCACTGATCAGATATCCGACCACGATCAGGCCGAAGGTGAGCCGGACGTCGATCAGCGCGCCGACCACCGGAGCGAGCCAGACCCACGGCGGCAGCTTGACCAGCCGGGCGAGCTTGGCGTACGGGAAGCTGCTGACCATGGTGAAGGCGAGCAGCGCCACCCCGGCGATCTGCACCGCCCCCGGCACCGGCATCCCGATCACCACCATCAGGGCGAGCACGGCCGCGGCCATGGTGGTGGGCACCCCGGAGAAGAAGCGTCCGTCCTTGGGCGAGACGTTGAACCGGGCCAGGCGGATGGCGGCGCAGGCCGCGACGAGCGCGGCGGCCACCGCGGCGGCGGCCGTCGGCGCGGAGCCGGCGAGCGAGGCGTAGACCACCACGGGCGCGGCGAGGCCGAAGGAACACATGTCGGCCAGCGAGTCCATCTGGGCGCCGAACGGGCTGGACACCCCGAGCTTGCGGGCCAGCGCGCCGTCCAGGCCGTCGAAGGCAACACAGGCGATGAGGAGGAGCGCGGCGAGCCGCACGTTGCCCTGCATGGCGACGAAGATCGCGTTGATGCCGAGCAGCAGGCTGGCCAGGGTGCAGGCGTTGACCAGGGCGAACTTCATCCGCCTGGCCCTCGTCCGCTCGCCGGGGAGCAGCGGGACGGATGTCGCCTCCGGCTCGGCCGGGGCCGGTGTCAGGGCGACGGGGGCCGACCCGAGCGCGGGGCTGACCGGGGCGATCGTCTCGATCCCCGTGCGAAACCGCTTCAGGCCGTACCGGCGGCGCGGGCGGTCCTGGTACCGGGGCTCGGGCAACACGTCGGTCGCACCGTGCAGTTCCGCACCTCGGCGGCCGACGCGAACCAGCAGGACCTGGCGGGCGAGGGTGCCGCTGCGGCGCAACGGGCCCGTCCAGTTTCGCCCTGCGGGGCGCGGGCTGTCAGTCGTACGACGCCGGCGCCATGGGGCTCTCGGCACGTTTCCTCCATCACCGGATCGACTGGCCGCCACGAAGGCGGGCGTCCGGCTGTCTCGTGCCGGACCTTCCTGGCCCGGCAGCCGTTTTGCGGAGTACACCATCGCACAGGGGGGCGGGGATTGGCGATAGCTGCCGGCTGTACTTATAACTCCCTTAACCGTGCGTACCGCCGTCTTGTTCCCATCCCGGACGCCATCGCCCGTTTTCCGCACCTGACCTGCCTCGACTGTACCGGAGGCCGACTGTGGCGGCTGGGTGCGAACGCGGACCCGCAGCGCCCACCGTGGGTTACGCCGACGGCTCCAGGACTGCGGCGGCGATCTCGGTCAACGGCAGTTTCCGCAGCTCGGAGCGAGCGAACCAGCCGGAACGGGCGGTCGAACCGCCGGCCAGCTCGGTCACTGTCGGTTCGGTCGGGAAGTCGACCGCCACCCGGTAGACGACCCGGATGCCGTGCCAGTCGAGCGGGTAGCCCTCCGGGCCGAGAGCCGCCGGATTGTGCAGGTTGTCCACACCGATCAGCTCGGTGACCCGGCCCAGTTGACCCGACTCCTCGACCAGCTCCCGTAGCAACCCGGTGACGGGCTGTTCGCCATGATCAGTACCGCCGCCGGGCAGATGCCATCGGCCCGCACCCGGATAGCCGTCGGCGATCAACGACAGCAGCACCCGGCCGTCGGGATCGGTCACCACCCCGTACGCCCCGAAGCGCTGCCGCTGGTGGGTGCCGGGCGCGGCGAACGGTGCCCGGCGGCGCAGCGCACCGGGCGACAGCGGAACGACCGGCAGCCCGAGGGCCTCTGCGGTGAACGCCAGCAGCGGCAGCTCGGCCGCCTCGTCCAGGGTCAGCCAGCGGGCCAGGTCGGTGAGGCCGTCACGCTCGGCACGCAACTGTCCGCCCGTCGGCGCCACGTCGAACAGCATCCGGTCGGTGTGCAGGGCAACATCGAGATCGGGGTACGGCACCACATCCGCGACCACCGCCCGCAGCCCGGTCACCTCGACGGTCAGCCCGGTCTGCTCGGTGACCTCGCGGAGCACCGCGTGCGCGGGGTGCTCCGCGTGCGCGAGCCCGCCGCCCGGCAACGACCAGACCCCGGGAAAATCCGCCCGCCCGGAACCCCGCACCAGCAGCACCCTGCCCCCGCCATCCCGCACCACCCCGTACGCCCCCACCCCCCGCACCCGCACCCGCCTCCCACCCCAACCTCCGCGTCGATCTCTCCGCGTCAATCTCCGCGTCGATCATGAAGTTATCGCCCTGTGTCTCGGCGTGTCCCGACAATAACTTCATGATCAACGCGCCGGGGGTGGGGTGGGGGGGTGGGATGGGGTGGGGTGGGGTTAGTTGGTTAGGTGGGCGGCTTGGACGGCTTCGGCGGTTACCTCGGTGAGGCGGTCGGTGGGCAGGGCGCCGAGTTCGTCTCGGGCGAACCAGCGGGCCTCGCAGGTGGAACCGCCGACGTCGCCGACGGTGGGCGGGGCCGGCTGGTCCACCACCACCCGATAGAAGGCGCGCACGCCGTGCCAGTCGATCGGGTAGCCCTCCGGGCCGAGCGAGGCGGCGTCCCGGTGGCTGGCCACCCCGAGCAACCCGATGAGCCGCCCGGTCTGTCCGGTCTCCTCGACCAGTTCCCGGATCAGCGCCGCACCCGGCTGCTCGCCGTAGTCGGTGCCGCCACCGGGCAGGTGCCAGCAGCCCGCGCCCGGGTAGCCGTCGGAGACCCGGGTCAGCAGCACGCGCCCATCCGGGTCGGTGACCACGGCGTACGCGGCGAAGCGCTGCGCCCGGTGCAGCCCGTCCGGGCCGGGTACCGCGTAGAAGGAGGGGAACTCCGGCGCCTCGTCGGGCACGATGTCCGCCGAGGAGGCGGGCAGTCCGAGCGCACGCGCGGTGAACGAGCGCAGCGGCAGCTCCCGTGCCTCGTCCAGGGTGAACCAGCGGGCCAGGTCGGTCGGCCGGTCAACCCGATCGGTGAGCGAGCCACCCCGGACCGAGACCCGGTAGACCAGGCGATCGGTGTGGATGGTGATGCCCCGCTCGGGCAGTGCCCGCATGTCGGCCAGCACGTCGTGCAGGCTGGCGACGGCCACCGACAGGCCGGTCTCGGCGGCGGTCTCGCGGACGACGGTGTGGTGCGGATCCTCGCCATGGTCGACCGCCCCGCCGGGCAGGGACCATGTGCCAGGGGTGCCGGAGCGCTCCGATGCGCGGACCAGCAACACTCGGTCTACGGAATCAGTACAGACTGCGTATGCCGCGATCCTGCGCAGCGGCTCCAGCATGGTGGTCACGGAGGCAAATTCTCCCCGCGACCCGTTACCGGCGCGGAAAAGAGTCGGATTCCTGACTGATCACTCGCCCCTGAGGGCCGGGTCAGGGTATTGATCCGGGCGGTCACCGAGGTCGATACGCTCCGCGACGAGGACCGTGGAGACATGACTTCCACACCTCAGGCCCCGTACAAGCAACTGCGCCGCCCGACCACCGACCGGATGATCGCGGGCGTCGCCAGTGGCCTCGGCCGCTACTTCGCCGTCGACCCCACCCTGATCCGCGTGGCGTTTGCCGTCGTCACGCTGCTGACCGGCGGGATCGCCGCCCTCGCGTACCCGGTCATGTGGTTTCTGATGCCCGAGGAGCCAGCCGGCGCACCCGCCTGGCCGCACGCACCCGCCGGCACCCCGCCGCACGGGCCCGCCGGCGCGCCGCCGCAGCCAGGCGCGCCGACGGGCACCACGCCGCATCCCGCCTGGCCGTTCCCCGGCCCGGCCGGACCGGCGCCGCACGCCGGCCCGCAGGGCGCCCCACCGGCACCGGCCCCTCAGCCGCCCGCACCGCTGACCCCGCCCGGACCCGGACCGGAACCCCGGGCAACGCCGGACCTAGACGCCACCCCGAAGGCCGTGCCCACGCCGGAGCCGGCACCGCGGCCGGCACCTCAGCCGCCGGCCGGGCCGGTGGCGTGAGTCGGCGGCAGCAATGCCGCCGACGCCCCGGAGCGAGCCGGCGTCACTCCCACTCGATGGTGCCCGGGGGCTTGCTGGTGACGTCCAGCACCACCCGGTTCACCTCGGCCACCTCGTTGGTGATCCGGGTGGAGATCCGGGCGATCACGTCGTAGGGCAGTCGGGACCAGTCGGCGGTCATCGCGTCCTCGCTCGAGACCGGGCGCAGCACCACGGGATGCCCGTAGCTGCGCCCGTCGCCCTGTACGCCGACGCTGCGTACGTCGGCCAGCAGCACCACCGGGAGCTGCCACACGTCACGATCCAGGCCGGCCGCACTCAGCTCCTGACGGGCGATGAAGTCGGCCCGGCGGAGCACGTCGAGCCGGTCCCGGTCGACCGCTCCGATGATCCGGATGGCCAGGCCGGGGCCAGGGAACGGGTGCCGCCAGACCATCGCCTCGGGCAGGCCGAGCTGGAGACCGAGCGTCCGGACCTCGTCCTTGAACAGCGTGCGCAGCGGCTCGACCAAGGCGAACTTCAGGTCCTCGGGCAGCCCGCCGACGTTGTGGTGACTCTTGATGTTGGCGGTGCCGGTGCCGCCGCCGGACTCGACCACGTCCGGGTAGAGGGTGCCCTGCACGAGGAACTCGACGTCACCGTGCGAGGCGATCTCCCGGGCGGCCGCCTCGAAGACCCGGATGAACTCCCGCCCGATGATCTTGCGCTTCTGCTCCGGGTCGGTCACTCCGGCCAGCGCGCCGAGGAAGCGGTCGGCCGCGTCGACCACCTTCAGCCTGATGCCGGTGGCCGCGACGTAGTCCTTCTCCACCTGCTCGGCCTCGCCCGCGCGCAGCAGGCCATGGTCGACGAAGACGCAGGTCAGCTGGTCGCCGACGGCCCGGTGCACCAGCGCGGCGGCGACCGCGGAGTCGACCCCGCCGCTCAGCCCGCAGATGACCTCCTTGTCACCGACCTGCTCGCGGATCCGGGCGACCTGCTCGTCAATGATGTTCTCCGGCGTCCAGGTCGGCTCGATCCCGGCGATCTCGTAGAGGAAGCGGGTCAGCATCTCCTGGCCGTGCGCGGTGTGCCCCACCTCGGGGTGGAACTGCACGCCGGCCCGCCGGCCGGTCACGTCCTCGAAGGCGGCGACCGGCGCACCGGCGGACTCGGCGGTCACCGTGAAGCCCTCGGGCGCCTCCGTCACGCAGTCGCCGTGGCTCATCCAGACCGGCAGGTCGGCCGGCAGGTCGCGGAGCAGCACGCCGGGGTCGAGCAGGCGCGGGCGCAGCGGGGTGCCGCCGTACTCCCGGCTGCCGGTGCGCGTCACCGTGCCCCCCAGGGAGCGGGCCATCGCCTGGAACCCGTAGCAGATGCCGAAGACCGGCACGCCCGCGGTGAAGAGCCTGTCGTCGACCTGCGGGGCACCGGGCGCGTAGACGCTGGCCGGGCCGCCGGAGAGGATGATCGCGGCGGGGTCGCGGGCCAGCATCTCGGCCACGGGCATGGTGTGCGGGACGATCTCGGAGTAGACCTTCGCCTCGCGTACCCGGCGCGCGATCAGCTGGGCGTACTGGGCTCCGAAGTCGACCACGAGGACAGGACGCGGCAGGCTCATGTGCAGCAAGCCTACCGACGGTCAGCGCCGGTCCGAGGTCGGGTGGGACGACGAGACCGGACAGATCAGAAACCTCGGCCGTTCTGGCATCGTCGAGGCTGAAATCTTTCACTAGCCTCTATCCGTGGACGCATGGGTACTGGACGAACACAGCAAGGGCCTGATCGACCGTCAGCTAAAGACGATCACTGTCAACGCGGAACGGGTTCGGGCGGCACTCGATGAATTGCAGGTGCTCCTGCCGGACGACCCGGACCGCGCCGACGGCAGTCGGCGCCGTTGGCGGATGGAGGAGGTCGAGCTGACGGTGGAGTTGACCGGCGAAGGCGGCGTGAAACTGCTCGGCAGCGCCACCGTCGGCCTCACCGGCGGTATCCGAGTGCTGTTCAAGCGGGCCGAGTGACGCGATGCGGCGGGCACTGCTGATCGGTGTGGCCCTCTACACCGGCGGCTACAGCGACATCATCGGGCCGGCCGTCATGGCGGACGTCCAGAAGCTCAGACGTGCCCTCGGGGACAGCGGGGTCACCGTGGCACACGAGCTCGTCGCTGTTACCGATGAGCTGAGTTCGGACACCATTCGCTCGTCAATCGCCGAGTTCCTGATCGACAGTGGCGTCGATGACGACCTCATTGTCTACTTCAGCGGGCACGGACGTTACTTCCACGGAATCAGCTACCTGGTGCCGTCCCGTGCCAACCCTCGCCTCCCGGACCAGCACAGCTATCTGGTGCCTGTCCGGTTCGAGGCAGAAATTCAGGCGAGCCCCGCTCGGTCCGTCACGTTCCTCATCGACGCCTGCCGGGACGGCGAGCTCGACGATGGTCCGCACCAGCCCCCCATGCCGTCCAACACCGCGACCACCTTCGTCTTCGCCACTCAGGCCGCGACCCTGGCACACAGCGTGGCGGGCTCCGACGCCTTGAGCGTATTCACCCGGGCGCTCGTGGAACTGCTGCCAAGCCTTCCGCCGGAGGTACGCCTGGCCCGGGCTACCGCGCTCGTTCAAGAACGCATGCGGCACATCTGCGCGCAGGAGGGCTTACCCGCCCAACAGCTGGACGTGGTCAGCAATGTCAATATGAACAGCGCCGCTTTTCCGCTGTTCGCCGCCAGTCCCCCCGTACACGCTGAGGACCGGTGGAACCGGCTGCTCCGCAATGAGCTGCCCGAGATCCTTGCGGAAACGCCGCACGGCCCGCCCGCGCTGCCCCCCGCTGCGGTCGATCGTGTACTCGGTATCGCGGACCAGTTGGAGGCCGAGGCGTCGGCCAGGTCGGTCGTCGGCAGCCCCACGAGTCCATGGCTGCAACCCGGTCTGGTCGACCGGCTCGCCCGTGCCCTACGGGAGCTCGCTCCCACCATCCTCGCCACCCCGCTCGAACGGCTCTTGCTGCTCGGCACGGCGGCAGTGATCGACGCGGCCTTCCGTGGCGCGGAGGTGAGCCTGCTGGCCCAACAGAAATCGTGCTGGTCGATGGAGTGCGTACTCTCTGCCGAGCCTGGGCTGAAGCGGGCCATCCAGCGGGAAGACGACGCCGCGCCCCGGCTCCGGCAATGGGCCGCGCACCTCGCTGCGGTGCGGGAGTGCGCTCTCGACACCACCGGCGATCTCCGCAAGGGCATCGCCGACCTCGTCCGCGCGGTTGAGCCTGACCTTCCGTCGGCCGGCTTCGGCCGCGTCGTGGACTACCTCGTCCACGTGGTGCACTACGCCTTCGATCCGTCCCGCAGTCTCACCGAGTTCGAACCTGTCGAGCTAGAGATCGATCTGGTGTCGGGTCGAGCCGGCGTCAACGGCAGGCGGCTGGCCGCCGCGTTGCAACTGCTCTGGCGTCTGGGTCTCGACACCCGGCTGTTCGAACCGGCCGCCGGCATCCATCTGGTGCACGACGATGTGCCGCTCACCGAGGCATTGTCGGGGCTGCAGGAGTCCCGCTGGCACCGGGTGCAGAATCTCCTGGACCTCAGCCTGTGGACCCGGAGCGCACCGATCGACCTTGCGATCCGACAGCTCATGGTCGAGACGAACGAGATTCTGCTCACGCATCGCCAGCCCGGCGGTCCGCTGCACCAGACCAAGGCGCCACATCTGATCGCCACAAGCCGGCTACAACCCGAACGGGCGTCGTTTCGCCTGCCACATGTGACATTCCGGGTCTCCACCTCGGAAACACAGCACCTCCTGATGGGCACCAATCTCTACCAGGATCCATCACTCGCGGTTCGCGAGCTGTACCAGAACGCCGTCGACGCCTGCCGGTACCGGGAACGCCGGCTCCAGCACCTGTACGGCGACGAGTACGACTGGAGACCGTCGATCAAGTTCCGGGTGGGCGTCGAAGGCGGGCGCCGATTCCTCGAATGCCGGGACAATGGCATCGGGATGTCGCACCACGAGGTGCGGGAGGCATTCGCCAAGGCCGGTCGCCGGTTCCGGGACCTGCCGGAGTTCATCCAGGAGTCAGCCGAGTGGGCCACGGACGGCGGTCCCGAGTTCCAGCCGATCTCGCAGTTCGGCATCGGCGTACTCAGCTACTTCATGATCGCTGACGAATTGGAGATTCGCACCGCCAGGGTCGACCGTCGGCGGGGCCTTCAGCCATCCATCCGGGTCCGTATCCGTGGCGGCTCGGACCTGTTCCAGATCAGCGACGGTGGCCAGGTCGAGCTGACCGGGGGTGGAACGATCGTCCGCCTGTTCCTGAGCCCGCAGGCGCAGGAGTTCGACCTGGCGGCCGCGCTGAACCGGACCGTCCGGGCGCCCACCATTCCGACCCTGTTCGAGGATCGCCAGTGGCACGCCAACCGGCTGTACGAGGAGGACGGCCGTGAGGTCAAGCGATGCTTCAGCGCGCCGGATCTCGGCGTCTTCTTTCACGAGGGCCACGGGGAACTGCTGGTCAACGGTATTCCCACCGAGGATCCACGACGCACCAGGCCTGCCGGCTGCACACTGTCCCTGGGCATGTGGGCGCGGCCGAATCTCAGCGTGGATCGACGCACCCTGCTGGACTACGACAGGGAGGCCGTCAGTGTCCGCCTGCGGCAGGCCGCCACCAGGGTGGGCACCTGGACAGACGCGTCGGGAAACTGGCTACTGAGCCTCTTCGACACGGACATCATTGCGGCCCGCCTGGCCTGGCACGCCTTGCGCGACGTTCCGCTGGCCATGCGCCCGCTTGCCCTGGCGGGCATGCCTGACGACAACGGGATCTACCAGCTCAAGCCCATCGTGTTGGTGCCGGGCCAGGACGGACTACACCGGCAGGATCCGCTGGTGCTACACCGCCGGCCCGACCAGAAGGCTCTCGACGCCGCTCGTTTGGCCGCACTCCTCAGACGCAAGAGCGTCCCGAGCGGGCTCCCCCCGTATGACGATCGGCTCGCGGCCCTCCTCAATGGAAGCCATCGAGTACCCACGGACTTCGCGTTCCCACTACGCCTGCACCACAGGTTCACCGGCGGACCCTACGAATACGCTCTCCAAACCTTCGAACGAGATCGCGCTCTCGGGGAGTTAGTGAACCTCGCGGAGGACCTCGACGTCACGCTAGGGGCGGTCGCGGTCTACGCGTGGGCGTTGGCGCTGGTCGAGAAACCGGCCTCGCTCAGCCTGACGGCCGAGGCCGCCTCGCTCTCGCCGGTCCGCCACGCGGGGTCCTGGCGCACGCTCGCCGGCCCAGGCCGCCGCAACCTCCCGGTGATTCTCCGGGACCTCGCCTTCACGGTCACCTCCGTGGCGCAACTCACCGAGGATGACGAGCCCGAGTGGCCGCTTTCCAGGATCACGCCAGCGGTCGTCTGCCTGCCGCGACCCTTTGCGCAAGAACCCGCTGCAGCGGCTGGGCACGTCGACGAGCTACAGGATTTCGACGACGACGCGGTCGTTACGATTTCTCACGTGCGGGCAGTCGCCAGTCGCATCCTGCACGGCCGTACCGCGTCAGAGAGCCGGCAGTACAGCGACATAACGCCAAATCTCCACGATGCCACACTCCGTGCGCTGTCCCGAGACCGGGACGGGCTGGCGCCCTTCTTCATCGCGCAGGTGCCGGCGGTCAACGTCGCCTTTTCCGCACATGCCGAACGTGCCGAGGGCGGACCTGACTGCGAGCAGATTATGGCCGAACTCGCTGATGCGGGCATCGAGGTGACACCGGTGGTCCACGACTGGGGACCACTGATGAAGGCCATTGAGACATGCCCCCCACTGCTCGCCCGAGTCACGACAGGCGACCCGTTGGAGAGCCTCTTCGAGGACCTCTGGAGCATCGCCGCCCTGTGGGACGAGTTGGACTGGTCTCAGGTGTGTAGGGCCGTCGACCTGTTCATCGACCTGGGCGCCGCGGACACCCGGCTGAGGACGTTGAAGGATTTCGAACGTCTGTCCGAGGGCGACCGGGGCAGGCTGCGACGGCACGCGGAGATCTTGAGCTACCCGTTTCGGAGTCTCGATATCACCGCCTCGACGCTGGTCAGGATCGCGGTCGTCGACCGGTGCACGCTCGGAGAGGCCCGTGCTGCCCTCGACTACTACAGGCCAATGGTCCGCAGCCTAGACCTTCCGGACGCCCTCCCCGACGACCTGGTGGAGAAGACGCCGGGGGCATTGCTACGCGACTACTTCGCCGAACAACCCTGGGGGGAGGTCATTCGCGGCGGAACTCACTGGGCGCTGCGCGCTGTACGCATGTCGGCTGTCACCGGCACACCCCTGCCGGAACTCGCGCGGGAGATCCTGCCGCTGCTGGCCGCCTGCGGCGAAGAGGTTGCACCACTGGACCGCGTCGCGGCGGTCGTCAATCAGGCGATCGCCTTCGACGACCTGCTCGTTCTCGGCACCCAGCAGTTGGTGCCGCCGCCCAATGATCCGGCGGACGTCGCCGCCATGTGTCGTCCCTTCGCGGTCGACCCCGAAGGACTGATCGCGCGAGCAGCGATCTGGCTGAGCCTGCCGCACCTGCGGATGGACGAACGCGACTGGTCGGAAGTGCGGCATCTGCTGGCGGGCGAGGAGTAGGACTCACCACCGCAGCGCGCCGGGGGCGTCCACCGACACGGCCGGCCACAGCGGTGCAATCGGTGACTGGCGGCGGTACGGCTGACCGAGGGGTGGGCGGGGGTCCGGGTCGTTCCTGTTGGGCCAGAGGGACATGGCGCGTTCGGCCTGGGCGGTGATGGTCAGGGAGGGGTTGACGCCGAGGTTGGCCGAGACCGCGGCGCCGTCCACCACGTGCAGGCCGGGGTGGCCGTAGACCCGGTGGTACGGGTCGATCACCCCGTCGGCCGGTGACGCGCCGATGACCGCCCCGCCCAGGATGTGCGCGGTCAGCGGGATGTCGAACGGCTCGGTCAGCGCGCCGCCCGGCGTACCGTCGATCTCCTCCGCCAGTAACCGGGCCGCCCGATTGCCGGCGGGGATCCAGGTCGGGTTGGGGGTGCCGTGGCCGGGAGCGGCGACGAGCCGGCGGCCGAACGGCCCGCGCCGCAGCCCGGTGGCCAGCGAGTTGTCCGCCGACTGCATGACCAGGGCGATGACCGTACGCTCGGACCACCCCCGCACGGAGAGCATCCGGGCGGCCAGGCCGGGCTGCCGGAGCAGCTGCCCGAGCCAGCGACGCAGCCGGTGCGGGCCGCCGTCGACCAGCAGCGACTGGAGCAGGCCCATAGCGTTCGAGCCCCGACCGTAGCGGACCGGCTCGATGTGGGTCTGCGGATCCGGGTGGAACGAGCTGGTGATCGCCACCCCCTCGGTGAAGTCCACCCCCCGCTCGCGGGCTCGCCGGCGCGGCACGGAGGCGCCGAGGATCGCCTCCGAGTTGGTCCGGGTCAGCTCGCCGAGCCGGGCGGAGAGTCCGGGCAGCACGCCGCGCTCCCGCATCTCGTGCAGCAGCCGTTGGGTGCCGAGCGCGCCGGCGGCGACGACCACCTGGTCGGCGTGGATCATCTGCCGGCGGGTACGCAGCCACGCGCCGGTGCGTTCGGTCTGCACCTGGTAGCCGCCGTCGACCGGCCGGACCGAGGTCACCGTGGTCAGCGGGTGCACCCGGGCACCGAGCCGCTCGGCCAGCCAGAGGTAGTTCTTCACCAGCGTGTTCTTCGCCCCGAACCGACAACCGGTCATGCAGGCGCCGCAGTGGTGGCAGCCGGTACGCTCCGGCCCCGCCCCGCCGAAGTACGGGTCGGCGGCCCGCTCCCCCGGGCGCCCGATGTGCACGCCGACCGGGGTGGGGTGGAAGGTGTGCCCCACCCCCATCCGCTCGGCCACCCGCCGCATCGCCCGGTCCGCCCCGGTGACGATCGGGTACGTGGTCGCCCCGAGCATCCGTTTCGCCTGGTCGTAGTGCGGGGCCAGCTCGGCCCGCCAGTCGGTGATGTCCCGCCACTGCGGGTCGGCGTAGAAGGCGTCCAGCGGCTCGTAGAGGGTGTTGGCGTAGACCAGTGAGCCACCGCCCACCCCCGCCCCGGAGAGCACCAGCACCCCGCCGCCGGCCCGCCGGTCGGCCGCCCGGAGCAGCGTGATGCGCTGTAGGCCGAAGCAGCCCAGCCTCGGCGCCCACAGGAACCGCCGCAGCCGCCAGCTGGTCTGCGGGAACTCGTCGTCGGCGAACCGCCGGCCCGCCTCCAGCACGCCGACCGAGTAGCCCTTCTCGGCCAGCCGCAGCGCGGCGACGCTGCCGCCGAAGCCCGACCCGATGACCACCACGTCGTACCGCATGCACGCATCATTACTCGCGAGTAGCTCTCGCGCCAGGAACGGATTGTGGGCGATCATGCTCCGCACCCGACCGGGACGCAACCCCGAGGCCGGCTCACGGCGTTGGATCGGTATCGACAGAAGGAGGCGGGGGATGCTGCTCGGAGGGAACCGGAGACGGTTGACGCTGGTGCTGGCCGGCCTCGTCACGCTGGCGGTGGTGGCGCTGATCGGCGTGGTGGTGGCCCGAACGGTCACCGACAACCGCGCGGCGCCGACCGCCGGCACCACCAACCCGAGCGCGCAGCCGAGCCCGAGCCCTTCCACCCCGCCGCCGGGCGCCGACATCACCGGCCCGCTCAACCTGCTGCTGGTCGGCATCGACACCCGGGTCAGCGTGCCCGGCTGGGAGCCGCACGCCGACGCCGTACTCCTGCTGCACGTGCCCGCCGGGCTGTCCCGGGCGTACCTCTTCTCGCTCCCCCGCGACCTGGTGGTGGACATCCCGGCGTACGAGCCCGCCGGCTATCGCGGCGGGCGGACCAAGCTCACCCACGCGATGAGCTACGGCAGCCGGGTGCCGGACCGGCCGAAGCAGCCGGACCCCGCCCAGGGGTACGAGCTGCTGCGCCAGACGGTCAGCGACTACACCGGCCTGCGCATAGACGCGGGCGCGGTGCTGACCTTCGGCGGCTTCGACGAGTTGGTGGACAGTCTGGGTGGGGTGGACATCCACGTCGATCAGCGCGTGGTGTCGCGGCACCGACAGCCGGACGGCAAGCACCGGGAGCCCGGCCCCGGGGTGGGCGGCTACGTCGGGCCGCAGATGGTCTACGAGCCCGGGGACCGGCACCTCAACGGCTGGCAGGCGCTCGACTACGCCCGCCAGCGCTACCTGCCCGGCGGTGACTACGCCCGGCAGCGGCACCAGCAGCAGCTGATCCGGGCGCTGGTCGGGAAGATCCTCGACGAGGACCTGGCCCGGCAGCCCGAGCGGGTCGAGCAGGTGGTGACGGCCCTCGGCGACACGCTGCTCTACGTGGGCGGACGGCGGATCGTGGACTTCGCGTACGCCCTCGGCACGCTGTCGCCGCAGGCGCTCACGCTGGTCGGCCTGCCCGGCGCGTCGGTGGGCCGGGGCAGCGCCTACCGGGGCGAGGAGCTGACCCAGGTCGGCCGCCGCTTCCTCACCGAGCTACGCGCCGGCCGGGTCGACGCCTTCCTCGCC
Source organism: Micromonospora sp. WMMD1082 (assembly GCF_029626175.1). Classification (NCBI taxonomy): domain Bacteria; kingdom Bacillati; phylum Actinomycetota; class Actinomycetes; order Micromonosporales; family Micromonosporaceae; genus Micromonospora; species Micromonospora sp. WMMD1082. The sequence continues at coordinate 1,829,221 of NZ_JARUBM010000002.1, forward strand.
GACAACCCGAAGCTGAAGGTGCCGAGCTGACCGCTCCACCGCCGGGCGCTCGCAACGCCCCGCCCGGCGGCGGACCGAGACACAGGCCCTAGAGCCGCTTGGGGGCGGCGGGCTTCTTCTTGCCGTAGAGCCAGGCGTCGAAGAGCTTGTCCAGCTGCTTGCCGGAGATCCGCTCCGCCAGCGCCACGAACTCCTCCGTGGTGCCGTTGGCGTCGCGCTTCTCCTGGGCCCAGGTCTTGACGATGTCGAAGAACGCCTTGTCCCCCACGGACACCCGCAGGGCGTGCACCGTCATCGCGCCGCGCTGGTAGACCGACTCGCTGAACATGTTCTTCACCCCGGGCCGGCCCGGCGGGGTCCGCCAGACCTCCGCCGGCACCCGCTGCATCCGGATGTCGAACGCCTCCTTCGCGGTGAACTCGCCACTGTGCTCGGCCCACAGCCACTCGGCGTACGACGAGAGGCCCTCGTTGAGCCAGATGTCCTGCCACCGGCTCAGCGCCACGCTGTTGCCGAACCACTGGTGGGCGACCTCGTGCGCGACGACGTCGGTGTTCTCGCCCCGACGGAAGAAGCCCGCCGAGTAGACCGGCCGAGACTGCGTCTCCAGCGCGTACCGGATCCGCTCGTCCAAGACGACCACACCGCCGTACGCCTCGACCGGGTACGGGCCGAAGACGGTCTCCAGGTAGTCGGCCACCTTGACGGTCTTGGCGATCGAGGCGTCCGCGGCGCCCTTGGACACCTTCGTGGTCACCGCGTGGAACACCGGCCGCCCCTTGTGCGTCCCCTCGGTGAGTCGGAACTTCCCGATCGCCACCATGCTCAGGTAACTGGCCATCGGCGTGTTCTCGGCCCAGCGCCAGGTGGTCCAGCCGCCGGCGCTGGTCTTGCCGCCCGGCACACCGTTGCTGACCGCGGTCAGGCCGTCCGGGACGGTGATCTCGAACCGATAGGTGGCCTTGTCCGACGGGTGGTCGTTGACCGGGAACCAGGTGCTGGCCGACTCGGGCTGGCCGAGCGCGATCGCACCGTCGGAGGTGTGCAGCCAACCGCCCTCGCCGACCACGTGGTTCTTCAGCGCCTTCGGCTTGCCCGCGTACGTGATCTCGGCGGTGAAGTCCCGGCCCGACACCAGGCCCTCGGTCGGGGTGACGACCAGCTCGTTCTTGTCCTGACGATGCGTGGCCGGAGCACCGTCCACGGTGACCGCGCCCACCGTCAGGTGGGCCAGGTCGAGGTTGAACGACGACAGGTCGGCCGTCGCCTTGGCCTGCACCGAAGTGACGCCACTCAGCTGGTCCTTCGCCGGGTCGTAGCGAACCTTCACCGTGTAGGCGGCGACGTCGTAGCCGCCGTTGCCGTAGCCGGGAAAGTAGGCGTCGCCGGCACCCGCGGCGCCCGGCTGGAAGTCCGGTGCCGGCGGCTCGCTCGGCGACACCGATGGCGACGGCGCCGCCGTCTCCTCCGGCGCGGCCGACTCGCAGCCGGTCAGCCCCAGCGCCCCCACCAGCAGCAGAGCCACGCCCCGCCGCAGGTGCACCCGTTCACCCGTCATCGCCTGTCCTCTCCCCGTGGTTCGTGACCGGTCGATCGCCGGCCACCACGACCAGCCCCGATCCGATCGCAGGCGGCAGCCTACCGACGGATGATCACCACGAGAACGTCGATGCGGCGGTGCTGACGCGACATCCCCCGGCCGAGGATGGCCGGGCGGAGGAGGCGGCCGAGGTCAGGGCAGGGCGGGCGGGGCGGTGCCGGTCAGCCAGGTGTCGAAGAACGGACCCAGCGCACGCCCGGAGACCCGCTCGGCCAGGGCGACGAGGTCCGCGGTGGTCGCCGTGCCGTCCCGACGTTCGGTGGTCCACGAACGCAGGATCTCGAAGAAGGCGTCGTCGCCGACGGTACGCCGCAACGCATGCACGGCCAGCGCCCCGCGCTTGTAGACGGCGGTGCCGAACATCTGGCCGGGGCCGGGGTCCAGGGCGGGTCGGGACCAGTCGGTGGCCGCGTACTGGAGCTCGAAGTTGCGTTGGGCGCTGCGTCCGCCGTCGTGTTCCTCCCACAGCCACTCGGCGTAGCTGGCGAAGCCCTCGTTGATCCAGATGTCGCCCCAGCGGGCCAGCGCCACGCTGTTGCCGAACCACTGATGGGCCAGTTCGTGGGCGACCACGCCGTAGTTCGGCTCGCCGTCGCGGAAGAAGCCGGGCCCGTAGACCGGCCGGGACTGCGTCTCCAGCGCGTACCCGATCCGGCCGTCGGCGACCACCACCCCGCCGTACGACTCGAACGGGTACGGCCCGAAGCGGGTCGCCAGGAAGTCGGCGATCTCGCCGGTCCGCGCCAGGGAGGCGGCCTCCGGCCCGGTGGCCGGCCGCCCGGCCGGCACCGCCGTGATCATGGGCTTGCCGGCGTGGTCGCCCGTCTGGACGCGGTAGTCCCCGATCACCAGCGTGGTCAGGTAACTCGCCATCGGCGAACGCTCGGCCCAACGCCAGGTGGTCCAGCCGTCGGCGGTGGTCCGCTCCCCGGGGACTCCGTTGCTGAGCGCGGCGAGCCCGTCGGGAACGGTCACCTCGATGTCGTACGTGGCCTTGTCGGAGGGGTGGTCGTTGACCGGGAACCAGGTCGCCGCCGAGTGCGGCTGGCCGAGCGCGATCGCACCGTCGTCGGTGTGGTGGAACCCGCCGCTGCCCAGCACGCCGTCGCTGATCGGCTCGGGCACGCCCGCGTACGCCACCTCGACGGTGAACCGGCTTCCCGAGCCGAGCCCCTGGCCCGGGGTGACCACCAACTCGCCGGCGTCCTGCCGGTGTCGTGCCGAAGCACCGTCCACGGTGACCGAGCTGACGTCCAGACCGGACAGGTCCAGGTTGAACCGGGACAGCTCCTGGGTCGCCGTCGCGGTGATCTCGGCACGACCGGTGAGCCGGTCGTCGGCCGGGTCGTAGCGCACCCCGAGTCGGTAGTGGACCACGTCGTACCCGCCGTTGCCGCTACCCGGCACGTACGGGTCGGCGAGATCCACGCTGCCCGCCCGATACCCGTCCCGCTGCTCCGCCGCGTCACCGGTGCAGCTGACCACCGCGACCGCGGCCACCACCGCCACCGCCACCGACCGGACACGCCGCCCAAAACCCCCACTCACCTGCCCGAGCCTACCGCCGCCCACCCCGCCGATCATGGAGTTGTGGCGGGTGACAAGCCGGGCGATTGCCGCTGATCCGGGCACCACAAGTCCATGATCGGCGCGTTGGAGGGTGAGGGTGGAGGTGGGTGTTAGCGGTCGAGGATGAGGCTTACCTTCTGGAACTCCTTGAGGTCGCGGTAGCCGCACTTGGCCATCGCGCGGCGCAGGCCGCCGAAGAGGTTCAGCTGGCCGTCGGGCTCGTCGGCGGGGCCGAAGAGGAGGCGCTCCATCGAGCCGAGGGGTTCGCCGGCCGCCTCGAACGCGCCCCGGGGCAGCGACGGGTGACTGGCCGCCGAGTGCCACCACGCCCCGCCGGCCGGCGCCTCCTCGCACAACGAGAGCGGCTCGCCGAGCATCACCGCGTCCGCACCGCAGCCCAGCGCCTTGGCGATGTCGCCGGAGGTCCGGATGTCGCCGTCGGCGATCAGGTGCACGTGCCGCCCGCCGGTCTCGTCGAGGTAGTCCCGCCGGGCCGCGGCGGCGTCGGCGATCGCGGTGGCCATCGGCACCCGGATGCCGAGCACCGACTCGGTGGTGGACCACTCGTCCCCGCCGATCCCGACGATCACGCCGGCCGCGCCCGTCCGCATCAGGTGCAGCGCCGTCTTGTAGTCGGTGCAGCCCCCGACGATGACCGGCAGGTCGAGGTCGGCGATGAACTCCTTGAGGTTGAGCGGCTCGTCGGTGGTCGAGACGTGCTCGGCCGAGACGATGGTGCCCTGGATGACCAGGATGTCGACGCCCGCGTCGAGGATGACCGGGGCCAGCGCCAGGGTGTGCTGCGGGGAGACCCGTACGGCCACCGTGCCGCCACCGTCGCGCAGCTCACGGACCCGCTCGGTGATCAGATCCGGCCGAATCGGCTCGGCGTACACCTCCTGGAGCCGCTTGGTCGTCCGGGCCTCCTCGTCCAGGCCGGCGAGTTCCTCCAGCACCTTGGTCGGGTTCTCGTAGCGGGTCCAGAGCCCTTCGACGTTGAGCACGCCGAGACCGCCGAGCTGGCCGAGCCGGACGGCCGAGGCCGGGCTCATCGTCGCGTCGGAGGGGTGCCCGACGCAGGGGATGCCGAACTGGTACGCGTCGAGCTGCCACCCGGTGGACACGTCGTCGACGTCCCGGGTACGGCGAGACGGCACGATCGCGATGTCGTCCAGGTGGTAGCCGCGCTGCGCGGTCTTGCCCAGCCCGATCTCGACGACGTCACGCATGGGGCACTCCAGGTGTGTTCGGGGGTGGTGGGAGGGGTCAGCGGGTGTGGTAGTTGGGGGCTTCGACGGTCATCTGGATGTCGTGCGGGTGGCTCTCCTTGAGCCCGGCCGCGGTGATCCGGATGAGCTGACCACGCTGGTGCAGCTCGGGGATGCTCTCCGCGCCCGCGTACCCCATCGCCAGCCGGAGGCCGCCGACCAGTTGGTGGGCCACCCGGGCCAGCGGCCCACGGTACGGCACCTGGCCCTCGACGCCCTCCGGGACCAGCTTCTCGTCGCTGGTCACGTCCTGCTGGAAGTAGCGGTCCTTCGAGTACGACTTGGCCTGCCCCCGGGACTGCATCGCACCGAGCGACCCCATGCCGCGGTACGCCTTGAACTGCTTGCCGTTCACAAAGATCAACTCACCGGGGCTCTCCTCGCAGCCGGCCAGCAGGCTGCCGAGCATCACCGTGTCGGCGCCCGCGACCAGCGCCTTGGCGATGTCGCCGGAGTATTGGATGCCGCCGTCACCGATCACCGGCACGCCGGCCGGGCGCGCCGCCCGGGTGGCCTCCATGATCGCGGTGATCTGCGGCACGCCGACGCCCGCCACGATCCGGGTGGTGCAGATGGCACCCGGGCCCACGCCGACCTTCACCCCGTCCGCGCCGGCGTCGACCAGGGCCTTCGCGCCGGCGTAGGTGGCCACGTTGCCGCCGACGATGTCGATGCCGACGTCCTTCTTGAGCCGGCCGACCATCTCCAGCACCGCCCGCTGGTGACCGTGGGCGGTGTCCACGATGATCACGTCGACGCCGGCGTCAACGAGTGCGCGGGCCCGCTTGTACGCGTCCTCACCGACACCGATCGCCGCCGCCACCCGCAGCCGGCCCTCGTCGTCCTTGGTGGCGAGCGGGTACTGCTCGCTCTTGGTGAAGTCCTTGACGGTGATCAGCCCGCGCAGCTTTCCGGCGCCGTCGACGATCGGCAGCTTCTCGACCTTGTGCTGGCGCAGCAGGCCGAGCGCCTCGTCCTTGCCCACCCCCACGGGGGCGGTGACCAGCGGCGCGTGGGTCATGATCTCGCGGACCGGGGTGGCCGGGTCGGAGACGAAGCGCATGTCCCGGTTGGTGACGATGCCCACGAGCTGCCCCTCGGCGTCGACCACCGGCACACCGGAGATGCGGTAGCGCCCGCAGAGCTGGTCGACCTCGCGCAGCGTGTCATCCGGACTGGCGGTCACCGGATTGGTGATCATGCCGGACTCGGAGCGCTTGACCAGGTCGACCTGAAGGGCCTGGTCCTCCACGGAGAGGTTGCGGTGCAGCACGCCGATGCCACCCTGCCGGGCCATCGCGATCGCCATCCGCGCCTCGGTGACCGTGTCCATCGCGCTGGACAGCAGCGGGATGGAGAGCGAGACGTTGCGGGTCAGCCGGGTGACGGTGTTCACCCGGCTCGGCACCACGTCGGACTCGCCCGGCTGGAGCAACACGTCGTCGAAGGTCAGCCCCAGCGGCACCACCCGGGCCGAGCCGGCGGGCAGCTCGGGCAGATGGCCCCCCAGCTCGCCACCCTCGAAGCCGGCGGAAAGGTTGGTACGGGGCGAATTCTCCACGATTGCTCTCCTGAGCTTCTCGAACTGGGCTTCAGCGAGGTGGCACGGTGGGCGCCGGCGAGCGCCGGGCGAAGGGTGCGTCGGTGTCATCGTACCCATTGGCCCGGGTGGCACCGGCTCCGGCGGCGCCGGTCGGCTTGCGCGACAGGGACGGGCGCCGGCGGTGGCTTGGGTCTACGGTGAGGGGGTGCAGGACGACCCCATCGACCCGTTCACCGGCGACCCGACCGATCCGGCGGCCGACCTGGGTGACGCAGGCGGCGACGCGCCGCTCGATCCCCTGACCGACGTGGAACGCCAGGACGTGCTGGAGGACCTCGCCGACCTGGAGATCTACCAGGCACTGCTCGCGCCGATCGGCGTACGCGGGCTCGTCATCGAATGCGAGGACTGCCGGGAGCCGCACTACTTCGACTGGGATCTGCTCCGGGGCAACCTGCGTCACCTGCTCAGCTCCGGGAGCCCTCGGGTGCACGAGCCGGCCTACGACCCCGATCCCGACCACTACGTCACCTGGGACTACGCCCGGGGTTACGCCGACGGCGTGCACGACACCCTCAGCGAGGGCACCGAGGACGAGCCCGGCAACTGACCGGCTCTCAGGCAACCAGCCCGGCCCGGAAGCCGGCGGCCACCGCGTGTGCCCGGTCGCGGGCGCCCAGCTTGCGGAACAGCCGCCGGGCATGGGTCTTCACGGTGTCCTCGGAGACGAACAACTCCCGGCCGATCTCGGCGTTGCTCTTGCCCTCGGCCATGCCGAGCAGCACCTGCAACTCCCGCTCGGTGAGGCCGATCGCGGACCGGTCGGGTCGGGGCGTCGACGACTTGCCCGGCTCGGCCTCGGCACCCGCCTCGGCGGGGTCGTCGCCGCGCTGCGCCGGCACCATCGCCGGCCCGCCCGCGGCATCCGCCGCCGGCCAGGACTGCGCGGCCTCGCCGCCGGTGCGGCCACCGGGCGTTTGCCGTGCCGGGCTGCCGACGGCCGCGGCGTCCCGGGCCGGGTCCGCGATCCGGTGCCGGCTGGCCCGGCCCGGCGCGGCCAGCAGCAGCAGCGCCTTGGCGACCGCGCTGGTCAGATCGTGGTCAACGCCCTGGATCAGCCCACGGGCCCCGGCGCTGATGGTCGCCGCCGCCGCCTCGGACTCCTCCGTACCGAGCAACAGGACCGCGGCCTGCGGCGCGCGGGCCAGCACCCGGCGGACGAAGCCGGCGCTGTCGGGGCGGGTGAGCGCGGTGTCGGCGAGCACCACGTCGGCGGGGCGCTCGGCCAGCCGCAGCATCACCTCGGGGTCGGAGACCGCCGTCCGGACGGCACCGGACAACCCCAGCCGCGCTGCCGCGGAGGTCAAGTGCTGCGCCGCGAGCGGCGTTCGAACGCACACAAGAACGGTACGCAATGGCATCTCCTCTCCGCACACGAGCAGACCACGGCCGGATGCGATCGGGAGGAGGTTCCCGGCAATCCTCCCAACTTTTCCGACAGATGGCACATATGCCACAAGTCGCCAGATGTTCTGGATCAAAGACGTGTGAGTGGTGAGGCGCACGGGTACGGGAGGTGCCAGGCCGGGAACGGTGCGCCTGCGCGGCCCGCCGCCCGGACAGCCGGCCACGAAGCATCTCGCGGTGCCGCGCGAGAGGAGGGGTGCTGATGTCGAACGTACGTAGACTGCCCGGACCCATCATCGACCTCTGGGATTGGCAGCGGCTCGGTGCCTGCCGAGGCCGCGACAGCGCCCAGTTCTTCCACCCCGACGGCGAGCGGGGCTCGTCCCGGCTGCGCCGGGAGTCCTCTGCCAAGGCCGTCTGCCGCACCTGCCCGGTCCGCGCCGAGTGCGCCGCGCACGCCCTGTCGGTCCGGGAACCGTACGGCGTCTGGGGTGGCTTCAGCGAATCCGAGCGGCTGCGGCTGCTCGCGGTCGGTTGGGAGGACCTGGCCGACCGCCGACAGACCCGGGTCGACGTCAACCGGCTGGAGGCCCGGCTGGGCAGCTCCCACCGGTCGACGCTGCCCGCCCAGCGCAACGTCGCCTAGCGCAACGTCGCCTGACGTACGCCACCGACGCCGCGTCCCCGCTGACCGGGGACGCGGCGTCTCGGCGAGGTCGGCGCGATTCGGTACCTCCTCCTGGACACCGCGCTGCTCTCCGCCGCTTGCCCTCCGGTCTCCGGCACTGCTCTCCGGCCCCGGATGCTTGTCTCCGACCGCCCCTGTCGAGCTGAGCCGTTTGCGCTATCACGCTCCCTCACGGCTTCGGTGGCGAGGCAGTCCCGCAGGCACCTCACCAACCCGGGTGCCGCCGCCGGGTGAAGCTCAGCCGGGTGAAACTCAGCCGACGTTGACACCCGGCTCGTCGCCCGGCTGTTCACCCGCGCCGAGCGAATGCGGGCTGGGCCGCCCTGGGCCGCCCCACCGACGCAACTGGCCGCCGCGATCCGTCTGCGCCATCAGCTCGACAGCGCCCACACACCAACTCCGGCGCCGCCGATCGCCACCACCCACGGCGCCGCCGTTCCCCGCGACCGATCGCGCCACCAGCGCAACGCGCCGCACCACCAACCCCAACGCGACTGGCCGCCGCGATCCGTCTACGCCATCAGCTCGACAGCGCCCACGCCAGCTATACCCGGCCAGCTCGCTGCCAGAGCCGCGCAGCCGGCGGAGCGGCTTTGGCCACCACCACCCGCGGCACAGGCGGGCGGCGGGTGGTAGTGGCCGGGCCGGACAGTCACCAGCGCCCGGAGCCCGGTCGGCGGAGCGGGTCAGGTGACGGTGAGCGTGACGGTGTGCCAGCCGGTCGCCCCGTCGGGCGCGACGTCGCGCAGCTCGCCGGTCTGCGGCTCACCGGTGCTGTCCGTGGCCCGGACCTGGAGGATGTGCTTGCCGGGGGTGGCCGCCCACTGCCAGGACCACTGCACCCAGGTGTCCACCGAGACCGCCGACGCCAGCTCCGCCTCCTGCCAGGGCCCGCCGTCGACGCGTACCTCGACGCGCTCGATGCCCCGGTGCTGCGCCCAGGCGACCCCGGCGACCGTGACCGGGCCGGCGGCCGGGCGGTTGCGGGGGCGGGGCGTGTCGATCCTCGACTGCGTCTTCACCGGCCCCTGCGCCGACCAGCCTCGGGGCACCCAGTACGCGTCGAAGTCGGCGAAGCTGGTCAACTCCAGCTCGGTGATCCACTTGCACGCCGACACGTAGCCGTACAGGCCGGGCACCACCATGCGGGCGGGAAAGCCGTGCACCACCGGCAGCGGCTCGCCGTTCATGCCGACGGCGAGCAGGGCGTCCCGCCCGTCGCGCAGCACTTCGGTCGGGGTGCCGCAGGTCCAGCCGTCGACCGAGCGCCCGACCACCTGGTCGGCACCGTCGAGCGGCGCCACCTCGTCGAGCAGTTCCCGGATCGGTACGCCGAGCCAGCGGGCGTTGCCGATCAGGTCGCCGCCGACCTCGTTGGAGACGCAGGCGAGGGTCACGTACCGCTCCACCATCGGCCGGGCGAGCAGGTCGGCATAGCTCAACGTGACCGGGTTGCGGACCCGGCCGTGGATCCGCAGCCGCCAGGTTTCCGGATCGACCTGCGGCGCCACCAGCGCGGTGTCGATCCGGTAGAAGCCCGTGTTCGCGGTGACGTAACTGGCCAGCCCTGGCACCGCCAGCTCGGCGCCGGCCGGCACCGGCCGCGCGGTGGAGGCCGGTGCCGGCAGCGTGATCGCGTCGCGGGCGGCCGAGACTCCCCGCCGGCCGGCCAGCCACCGCCCGGCGACGCCCCCGACGGCGGCCACGCCGAGCACGGTGCCGACACCGGTCAGGAACCGCCGCCGCGAGTCCGGGTCGACCGACCGGCCCGGCTCCGGCTCGCGCCGGTCGTCGCCGGGCCGCTCGACGACCGCGTCGGCCGGCGGACCGGGGGCGGCGGGGGTGGGTGGGGACCAGGGCCAGGGATCCAGCTCCAGCGGGCCGGCGACGAACGCCCACAGCACCACGCCGCCGACCACCGCCCCGAGCAGCGACGGCAGCGCATCGGCGGCGTCCGCGCCCGCCCGGGTCAGCGCCGCCGCCGTGCCGAGCGCGGCGAAGGCGGCGACGCCGGCCAGGCCCACCACCAGCCGGCGGGCGGCCAGCATCCCCAGCAGGGCGGCGAAGACGCCGAGCAGCAGCGCCGTCCCGACCAGCAGAGCGATCTTGTCGTACGTGCCGAACAGTGCGATGCCGAGCCGCTTGACCGGCTCCGGGGCGGTGTCCACGACGAGGCCACCGACCGCGACGAGCGGGGACGATCGGGGGCCGGTCAGGGCCGCCACCAGTTCGGCGGCGCCGAGGGCCGCAGCGGCGGCGGCGATGCCGGCCAGGGCGGAGTACCGGGGTGTCGTGCTGCTCACCGGCCCAGTGTTTCCGACCGGGAGGCCCGTCCGGTAGTCACCTCGGCGGTGGGTGGTCCCGCCGGTCACGGACCGGATACGCGCCTGGGGCGCACCGTCGTCGACGATGCGCCCCAGGTCCCGGGTACGGCAGGGGTCAGAAGCCCGGGCCGTGCTGGTGGCCGTGACCGTGGCCGTGCGAGTGGCCGTGGCCGCCCGCGGCGGGCTCCGGCTCCGCCGGCTTCTCCACCACCAGGCTCTCGGTGGTGAGCAGCAGACCGGCGATCGATGCGGCGTTGGTCACCGCGTTGCGGGTCACCTTGACCGGGTCGATGATGCCGGCCCTGGTCAGGTCGACGTACTCGCCGACGGCGGCGTCGAGGCCATTGCCCCACTCGGCGGCGACGACCTTCTGCACGACGACGTAGCCGTCGTGGCCGGCGTTCTGGGCGATCCAGCGCAGCGGCTCGACCAGCGCCTTGCGCACGATCGACACGCCGACCTTCTCGTCACCGGTGAAGCCGAGGTCGTCGTCGAGCACCGGCAGGATCTGCGCCAGGGCGGCACCGCCGCCAGGCACCGTACCCTCCTCGACCGCGGCCTTGGTCGCCGCGATGGCGTCCTCGATGCGGTGCTTGCGCTCCTTCATCTCGACCTCGGTGGCCGCGCCGACCTTGACCACCGCGATGCCGCCGGAGAGCTTGGCCAGCCGCTCGGCGAGCTTCTCCCGGTCCCACTCGGAGTCGGAGGCCTCGATCTCCTTGCGGATCTGGGCGACCCGGTCGGTGACCTCGCTGGCCTGGCCGCCACCGTCGACGACGGTGGTGGTCTCCTTGTCGACCACGATGCGCCGGGCGCTGCCCAGCACCTCCAGGCCGACCTGGTCGAGCTTGTAGCCCAGCTCGGGGGCGACCAACTCGGCGCCGGTGAGGATCGCCATGTCCTGGAGCATCGCCTTACGGCGGTCACCGAAGCCGGGAGCCTTGACCGCGCAGACCTTGAGGGTCTTGCGGATCGCGTTGACCACCAGGGTGGACAGCGCCTGGCCCTCGACGTCCTCGGCGATGATCAGCAGCGGCTTGTTGTTCTGGAGGACCTTCTCCAGCAGCGGCAGCAGCTCCTCGATCGCCGAGATCTTCTGCGTGGTGATCAGGACGTACGCGTCCTCCAGGACCGACTCCTGCGCCTCCGCGTCGGTGACGAAGTTCGGCGAGATGAAGCCCTTGTCGAACTGGAGGCCCTCGGTGACGTCCAGCTCGGTCTGCAGGGCCGAACCCTCCTCGACGGTGATCACACCGTCGCGGCCGACCTTCTCCATCGCCTCGGCGATCAGCTCGCCGATCGTGGCGTCCTGCGCGGAGATCGTCGCGACGTGCGCGACCGACTTCTTGTCGGAGACCTCGACGGCCTTGCCGAGCAGCGCCTCGGAGACCTTGGCGGAGGCGGCGTCGATGCCCCGCTTGAGGCCGGCCGGGTTGGCACCCGCCGTGACGTTGCGCAGGCCCTCGCGGACCATGGCCTGGGCCAGCACGGTCGCGGTGGTGGTCCCGTCGCCGGCGACGTCGTTGGTCTTGGTCGCCACCTCCTTGACCAGCTGCGCGCCGAGGTTCTCGTACGGGTTGGTGAGCTCGATCTCCTTGGCGATGGTCACGCCATCGTTGGTGATCGTCGGCACACCGAATTTCTTGTCCAGGACGACGTTGCGCCCGCGCGGCCCGAGGGTGACCTTGACCGCGTCCGCGAGCGCGTTGACACCGTGTTCCAGCTGGTGCCGGGCGTCGTCCGAGAAGCTCAGGATCTTCGCCATGAATGTCCCTTCGAAGCGTCGTTGCCCCGGCCCGGCGAGCCGGACCGGGGCAACGACACTGATCGGTTGCTTACTTCTCGATGACCGCGAGGACGTCGCGGGCGGAGAGCACCAGGTACTCCTCGCCGGCGTACTTGACCTCGGTGCCGCCGTACTTCGAGTAGAGGACGGTGTCGCCGACGGAAACGTCGATCGGCACGCGGTTGCCCTTGTCGTCGATCCGGCCCGGGCCGACAGCGAGGACGGTGCCCTCCTGCGGCTTCTCCTTGGCGGTGTCGGGAATCACGATGCCCGACGCCGTGGTGGTCTCAGCCTCGTTCGCCTGGACCACGATGCGGTCCTCGAGCGGCTTGATCGCAACCTTGGTCGCGGTAGTCACGGGCATACCCTCCTGGGGTACTTGGTTTCGTTGCCGATCGGCATGCCGACCGGCGTCAATCTGCCACATGCCACCGGGCGGGGCCGTCGTCGCGGGTGCCGGTCCGCCTGGCGTTCAACCCCCGGACACCAGGGCCCGGGCGTTGGCACCCTCAGGGTGAGAGTGCTAATCGCAGGTTATTCCTCGGCTAGCACTCCGTCAAGGAGAGTGCCAACGCCACCCACTCCGTGTCGCCACTGTTCCGCCAGGGTTGACCACAACACGCCGACAATCACTTCCCGTCGCGTAACCAACCGCCTACCCTCCGGCGCGACCACATCACGGAGGGCGGACCGATGACCGACATTCCCACCCTGGGCTTCCTGCGCGACCAGTTGCGCCGGGCCCGCCAGCTGCACGGGCTCACCCAGGAGGAGTTGAGCAAACTGATCAACTACTCCGCGTCGTCGGTGAGCGCGATGGAGACCGGCCAGAACCAGCTCAGCGCCGACTATCTGGCCCGGTTCGACAAGGTGCTGGAGACCGGCGGCCTGTTCATCGGCATGCTGGGGCTGATCCGGCTGCACGCCGAGCCGGACTGGTTCCGGCCGTGGGGCGAGATCGAGCGGGAGGCCGTCGCGCTGCGCTGGTACGACCCGGCGGTGATTCCGGGCCTGCTCCAGACCGAGGCGTACGCGCGGGCGATGCTCCGGGCCGGCCCTTTCCTGACCGACGACGAGATCGAGAAGCGGGTGCTGGCCCGGCTGGCCCGGCAGGAGGTGCTCGCCCGCGACGAGCCGCCGCAGCTCGTGGTGGTGCTGGACGAACAGGCACTGCGCCGGCAGGTCGGCGACCGGGCGACCATGCGCGAGCAGCTGGAGCACCTGCGGAGCATGGCCGACCGGCCGAACGTCCAGGTGCGGATCGTCCCGGCCGAGACGCCGTGGTACATCGGGCTCAACGGGCCGTTCGTGCTGGCCCGGCTCGCCGACGGCACCGAGGTGGCGCACCTGGACAACCAGCTCCGGGGCCACACCGTGGACAGCCCGAACGACCTTGCCGCCCTGGGGCGGCAGTGGGAGACTGTGGCCGGTGAGGCGCTGCCGCGCCGGCAGTCCGCCCGCCTGATTGAGGAAGTGGCGAAGTCATGGACCTGACCCGCGCCGCCTGGCGCAAGTCCTCCCGCAGCAACAGCAACGGCGGCGCCTGCGTCGAGGTCGCCGACAACCTGCCCGGTGTCGTCGCCGTCCGCGACAGCAAGGACCCGACCGGCCCGGTGCTCGCCTTCACCCCGGCAAGCTGGCGCGCCTTCGTCGCCGCCCACCACACCACCACCTGATCCCCGCCCGACCGATCGCGGTCGGGAGAATGGGTGGGTGGATCTGGAGCAGCTGGGGGCGTTGCGTACACCTGAGGGGTTGGCGGCGCTCGACGCGGCGGCCCGGGTGGCCGACGGCGACCCGCTGACCGCGGCGAGCGCGCTCCGCTCGGCGGGGGTGCCGGCCGGGTTGGCGGCGGCGGCGCTGACCCAGGTGGAGCTGCGGCGCAGGGCGGCCGGCAAGTTCGGGCCGGCGGCGGGCGGGATGTTCTTCACCCGGCCGGGCCTGGAGCAGGCCACCCGGCAGGTCGTCGCCCGGCGACGGGCACAGCGGCTGCGGGCCGCCGGGGTGACGAGCCTGGCCGACCTCGGCTGCGGGCTGGGCGCGGACGCACTCGCCGCCGCCCGCGAGGGCATCCGGGTGTACGGCGTGGAGGCCGACCCGCTCACCGCCGCGCTGGCCGAGGCGAACGCGCAGGCCGCCGGGCTGGCCGATCTCGTCACCGTCGAGTGCGCTGACGCGACCGCGTTCGACGTGACCCGGGTCGAGGCGGTCTTCTGCGATCCGGCCCGGCGCCGGGCCGGCACCGGCCGCCGGATCTTCGACCCCAACTCGTACTCGCCGCCCTGGGACTTCGTCACCGGCCTGGCCGAACGGGTGCCGCGGACGGTGCTGAAGGTCGCTCCCGGCCTCGACCATGCCCTGATCCCGCCGGGTGCCGAGGCGGAGTGGGTCAGCGTCGACGGCGACCTGGTCGAGGCCACGCTCTGGTGCGGCGAACTGGCCCGGGTTCCGCGCCGCGCGACGGTGTTCACGCAGGGCGGCGCCCACCACCTGACCGGCAGCGGGACGGTGGAGGCGGCCGTCGGGCCGGTGCGCCGGTTCGTGTACGACCCGGACCCGGCGGTGATCCGGGCCCACCTGGTCGCCGAGCTGGCCGCCGACCTGGACGCCTCGCTGGCCGACCCGACCATCGCCTACCTCTACGCCGACCGGGCCACGCCGACCCCGTACGCCCGCTGCCTGGAGGTGACCGACGTGCTGGCGTTCTCGCTCAAGCGGCTGCGGGCGCTGCTGCGGGAACGCCGGGTCGGCCGGGTGGAGATCCTCAAACGCGGCTCCGCGCTGGAACCGGAGCGGCTCCGGCGTGACCTGCGGCTGGCCGGCGACCAGCCGGCCAGCCTGGTGCTGACCCGGGTCGCCGGAGCCCCGACGGTGCTGATCTGCCGCCCGGCGTCCTGACCGGCCAGGCCCTCGGCCCGGAGAGCCGGTTGGCGGCAGGGTGTCGGTCGCGTTGCCGAATTGTTACCGCCGACAACAAACTCGTCACCACCACACCCTTGTGCTGGCGTGTGGCGCGGAATACGTTGCCGGACACAACAAAAACAACACACCGACACCTTCCCCACCCTCGAAAGGACCCTGCACATGCGCAAGGGCTTCCTCGCCGTCGGCGCCGTTGGCCTGCTGGCCCTCGGCAGCCTGACGGCCTGTGGTAACGACGACGATCAGGCCGGCAGCGACCAGACTCCGAAGATCGGCGTGATCCTGCCGGACAGCAAGTCCTCGGCCCGCTGGGAGGGCGCGGACCGCAAGTACCTGGAGGCGGCGTTCGAGGCGGCGGGCGTCGACTCGGACATCCAGAACGCCGAGGGCGACAAGACGCGGTTCCAGACCATCGCCGACCAGATGATCACCAGCGGCGTCACCGTGCTGATGATCGTCAACCTGGACTCCGGCACCGGCAAGGCCGTCCTCGACACGGCCAAGTCCCAGGGCGTCGCCACCATCGACTACGACCGCCTCACCCTCGGCGGCTCGGCGGAGTACTACGTCAGCTTCGACAACGAGGCCGTCGGCAAGCTCCAGGGCGAGGGTCTGGCCAAGTGCCTGACCGACCAGGGGGCCACCAACCCGGTCGTGGCGTACTTGAACGGCTCGCCGACCGACAACAACGCCTCCCTGTTCAAGAACGGGTACGACTCGATCCTCAAGCCCAAGTTCGACGCGAACGAGTACACCAAGGGCCCGGACCAGGACGTGCCGGACTGGGACAACGCCCAGGCCGCCACGCTCTTCGAGCAGATGCTGACCCAGACCGGCGGCAAGATCGACGGTGTGCTGGCCGCGAACGACGGCCTCGGCAACGCCGCCATCTCCGTGCTGAAGAAGAACAACCTCAACGGCAAGGTCCCGGTGACCGGCCAGGACGCCACCCCGCAGGGCCTGCAGAACATCCTCGCCGGCGACCAGTGCATGACGGTCTACAAGGCGATCAAGCAGGAGGCGGACGCCGCCGCCGAGCTGGCCATCGCGCTGGCCAAGGGCGAGCGGCGGGAGACCGGGCAGACGGTGACGGACCCGGAGGGCGGCCGTGACGTGCCGTCCGTCCTGCTCACCCCGACGGCGATCTACAAGGAGAACGTCAAGGACGTCATCGCCGACGGCTTCGTGACCAAGGACGAGGTCTGCACCGGCGACTTCGCCAAGCTCTGCACCGACGCGGGCATCAGCTGACCGCACCCCGCCTGGGCGGCGCCGCCCGGCACGGCAACCCCGTGCCGGGCGGCGCCGCCGCTGGACGGGCCCCGATCTCCCTCCGTGACTAAGGAGAACCCGTGTCCGCGACCCCTCTGCTGGAGCTACGCGGGATCGACAAGAGCTTCGGTCCCGTCCAGGTTCTGCGTGATGTGGCCTTCGCCGCCTACCCGGGCGAGGTGACCGCGCTCGTCGGCGACAACGGCGCCGGCAAGTCGACCCTGGTCAAGTGCATCAGCGGCATCTACCCCACCGACGCCGGCGAGTTCGTCTTCGACGGCCAACCGGTGAGCATCAACAGCCCGCGCGACGCCGCCGCGCTCGGCATCGAGGTCGTCTACCAGGACCTCGCGCTCTGCGACAACCTCGACATCGTGCAGAACATGTTCCTCGGCCGGGAGAAGCGCAGCGGCATCGTCCTCGACGAACCGACGATGGAACAGATGGCGGCCGAAACCCTGGCCGGGCTCTCCGTACGCACCGTCAAGTCGCTACGCCAGCACGTCTCCAGCCTCTCCGGTGGCCAGCGCCAGACCGTGGCGATCGCCAAGGCGGTGCTCTGGAACAGCAAGCTGGTGATCCTGGACGAGCCGACCGCCGCGCTCGGCGTCGCGCAGACCGCCCAGGTGCTCGAACTGGTCCGCCGGCTGGCCGACAACGGCCTGGCGGTGGTGCTCATCTCGCACAACATGAACGACGTCTTCGCCGTCTCCGACCGGATCTCCGCGCTCTACCTCGGTCAGATGGTCGCCCAGGTGAAGACCACCGACATCACCCACGCCCAGGTGGTCGAGCTGATCACCGCCGGCCGCTCCGGCAATCTCGGGCTCGCCACCGAACCGGCCACCGATGACAACGGCGCGGCGCCGGCCGACAGCACCGCAGGAGGCGTCTCATGAGCACCACGGCCGTCAAGCAGAAGGGGCCGGCCGCCGTCGCGCCGACACCCACCGTCGGCAGCCACCTCCACGGCTACTGGCAGCGGGTCCGCGGCGGCGACATTGGCGCGCTGCCCGCGGTGGCCATGCTCGTCGCGCTCTGCGCGGGCTTCTCGATCGCCCGGCCCAACTTCTTCACCGCGGGCAACCTCGCCAACCTGTTCACCCAGGGCGCGGCCGTCACCCTGATCGCGATGGGTCTGGTCTTCGTCCTGCTGCTGGGTGAGATCGACCTGTCGGCCGGTTTCGCCAGCGGCGTCTGCGCGGCGGTGCTGGCCAACGTGGTCACCGTGCTGGGCTACCCGTGGTACGTCGCGGTGCTCGTCGCCGTGTTCACCGGCATGGTGATCGGCACCACCCTCGGCTTCCTGGTCGCCAAGGTCGGCATCCCCTCCTTCGTGGTCACCCTCGCCGCCTTCCTCGCCTTCCAGGGCGTGGTGCTGCTGCTGATGGAGGCCGGCCGGAACATCTCGGTGCGTGACCCGGTGATCGTGGCGATCGCCAACCGCAACCTGCCGCCGGTGCTCGGCTGGGCCCTCGCCGCGCTCGCGGTCGGCGGGTTCGCCGCCGTACAGCTGGCCCGCCACCGCAAGCGCAACCGACGTGGCCTGGTCAACGACCCGCTCGCGGTGGTGCTGGCCCGCATCGGCGTGCTGGCCCTCGTCCTCGGCATCGCGGTCTACGTGCTCAACCTGGAGCGCAGCCGCAACGTCCTGATCAGCTCGCTCAAGGGCGTGCCGATCGTGGTGCCGATCATCGCCCTGCTGCTCGTGCTCTGGACCTTCGTGCTCCAGCGCACCAGCTACGGCCGGCACATCTACGCGGTCGGTGGCAACAAGGAGGCCGCCCGCCGCGCCGGCATCAACGTGGACCGGATCCGCATCTCGGTCTTCGTCATCTGCTCCAGCATGGCCGCGATCGGCGGCATCGTCGCCGCCAGCCGGGCCAACTCCGTCGACCCGAACACCGGCGGCAGCAACGTGCTGCTCTACGCCGTGGGCGCGGCGGTGATCGGCGGCACCAGCCTCTTCGGCGGCAAGGGCCGGGTGATCGACGCGGTCATCGGCGGTGCCGTGGTCGCGGTGATCGACAACGGCATGGGCCTGATGGGCTACAGCTCGGGCGTGAAGTACGTGGTCACCGGCACCGTACTGCTCGCGGCCGCCACCATCGACGCGCTGTCCCGGCGACGAGCCGCGGCCACCGGCAACCGCTGATCCGCTCCACCGAAGGTAGTCACACCCCGATGCGCGTAGGACCGAGCCAGGACGAGATCCGTCGGCAGAATCTCGGCGCCCTACTGCGCTACGTGCACGTGCACGGCGCCACCACGCGGGCGGAACTGACCACCACGCTGGGGCTGAACCGGAGCACCATCGGCGCGCTCACCGCCGACCTCGCCGCGGCCGGCCTGGTGACTGAGGGGGCGCCGAGGGAAACCGGCCGGGCCGGACGACCGTCGCTGGTCGTCCGGCCCGAGTCGGACCGGGTCTTCGCGTACGCGTACAGCATCGAGGTGGACCGGCTGCGGGCCGCGCGGGTCGGTCTCGGCGGCGCGGTGCTCGACGTCCGGGAGCTGGAGCGGCCGCGCGGCCTCACCGCCGCGGAGGCCGCCCCGCTGCTGGCCGGGGCGGTCAAGGAGATGCGGCAGGCGCTGCCGGAGGGCTCCGTCTGCGTCGGCGCCGGGGTGGCGGTCTGCGGCATGGTGCGCCGCGACGACGGCCTGGTCCGGCTCGGTCCGACCACCGGCTGGGTGGACGAACCGATCGGCACCGCGCTCGGCACCGAACTCGGCGTCAACGTGCCGGTCACGGTCGGGAACGTCGCCGACGTGGCCGCCTTCGCCGAGCACGCCCGTGGCGCGGCGGCCGGCTGCGACAACGTGATCTACCTCTACGGCGACGTCGGCGTGGGCGCCGGGATCATCGTCGGCGGGCGACGGTTGACCGGGCACGGCGGGTACAGCGGCGAGGTCGGGCACATGGTGGTGGTCCGCGACGGGGCGCGCTGCGAGTGCGGCAACCGGGGCTGCTGGGAGACCGAGATCGGCGAGCACGGGCTGCTCCGGGCCGCCGGCCGCTCCGACGCCCGGGGCCGGGAGGCGATGCTGGCGGTCTTCGACGCCGCCGACCGTGGCGACGCCCAGGCCCAGACCGCGGTACGCCAGGCCGGCGACTGGCTCGGTTTCGGCGTCGCCAACCTGGTCAACATCTTCAACCCGGAGATGGTCATCTTCGGCGGCACCATGCGCGACCTCTACCTGGCCGCCGCCGCCCAGGTGCGCAGCCGACTCAACTCCAACGGGCTGCCGGCCTGCCTGGAGCACGTCCGGCTGCGTACGCCGAAGCTCGGCGAGGACGCCCCCCTGGTCGGTGCCGCCGAACTCGCCTTCGACCGGCTGCTCGCCGACCCCCTCGACGTCAGCTGACCCCGGCCACCACCACTCAACCGCGAACGGGTTTCATCAACGGTGAACTGATCGGCCGGACAATCCGTACCAGTGTGCGGACGGGCGGCCGACTGGGTACGTCCGCCCGTCGCTCAACCGATCGGTTCTCGTCCGAGGAGGCGCCGCAGACATGGCACCGCTGGATTCCGCTCGTCGCCGGCAAGGCAACCGCTCCCGTCGCTTGGCGGTGCTGCTCACCACGATCGCCGCAGCCTTCGTCGTGCTGCCCGGGGCAGCGATCGCCGCGCCCGCCGGCCAGCAACTCGCCGCCGCCGACCAGGCCCTGCTCGACGGGGTGCGGCTGGCCGGGCTCTGGGAGATGCCGGCCGGGCAGATGGCCGCCGAGAAGGGTCAGTCACCGATCGTGCGGGAGATCGGCGCGGAGATCGCCAAGCAGCACGAGGAACTCGACCGGCTCACCGTGGAGGCCGCCAACAAGCTCGGCGCCACCATCCCGAACGAACCGACCGCCGAGCAGCAGGGCTGGCTGAAGGAGATGAAGGACTCCTCCGGCGCCCGCTTCGACCAGATCTTCGTCACCCGCCTCCGGGTCGCCCACGGCAAGATCTTCCCGGTCGTCAGCGCGGTTCGGGCCAGCACCCGCAACGATGTCGTCCGGGATCTGGCCAACGCGACCAACAAGTTCGTCGGCGACCACATGCTGATGCTGGAGAGCACCGGTCTGGTCCGCTATGCGGAACTGCCGCCCGCCGCGCTGCCCGCCCCCGGCAACGACGGTCTGCTCGCCGCCGCGTCGGCCAACACCGGCCCGCAGATGAACGTCAACAACACCCTCATCTGGGCGATCTTCCTCGGCGCGCTCGGCACCGGCGGCTTCCTCACGTACCGCCTGCTCCGTCGCGGCTAGCCCGGACCGCACCACCCGATGGCTACCCGCACCCGAGTCGCTGCGCTGCTCGGGCTGATGCTGGCCACCCTGTGCGCCGCCCTGGGCCCCGCCGGCCCAGCGGCGGCGCACGCCGTCGTGGTGGCCACCACCCCGCAGCGCGACGAGGTGCTCGGGTACGCGCCGCGCGAGGTGCTGGTGACCTTCAGCGAGACGATCGCTGTGGTCCCGGGCCGGGTGCAGGTCCTCGCACCCGACGGCAAGCGGATCAACGTCGGGGAGCCGGAGGTCCGGGACCGGACCCTGCGGATCGCCCTGCGCCCCGCCGACCGTCCGCTCGGCACCTACCTGGTCAGCTACCGCGTCGTCTCGGCGGACAGCCATCCGGTCGCCGGCAGCTTCACCTTTGCCGCCGGGGCACCATCGGCGACCCCGCTGGCGCTTGCCGAGCCCGAGTCCGAGTCCCCCGCCGGGACGCTGATGCCGGCGGCGAAGTACACCGGGTACCTGGGCCTGCTCCTGGCTGTCGGCCCGCCGTTGCTCGCGGCGACCATGTGGCCCCGCCGGCGCTCCCGCCGGGGCGCGACGGTCACGGCGCTGCTCGGGCTCGGCCTGGTCGCCGCCGGCACGCTCGGCACCTGGGTCGGCCAGGCGGCCCAGGTGGTCGGCGCCCCCGTCGGGCAGCTCTCCCCGGCCGACCTGCGCGCGGTCGCGGACAGCGACGTCGGGGTGGTGCTGGCCGTACGGCTGACGCTGGTCGGGCTGGCCGCGGCGCTGCTGCCGGGGGTCGTGCGGGGCACCGCCGGCCGGACCCGTGCCGGCGCGCTGGCGGTGGTGGGCCTGGCCGGGATGGTCACCTGGCCGCTGGCCGGGCATCCGGTCGCCTCACCGCTGCCGCCGGTGAGCATCGTGCTGAGCACCCTGCACATCGTCGGGGTGACCGTCTGGCTGGGCGGGCTGCTCGCCCTCAGCCTGTTCCTGCTCCGGGGCAGCCACGAACGCGTCCTCGCCCGAATCCTGCCCGCCTGGTCACGGGTGGCCACCCTCGCGGTGGCCTGGCTGCTGGCCGCCGGGCTCGGTCAGGCCGCGATCGAACTCGGCCGGCCCTCGGCCCTGCTCGGCAGCATCTACGGCCAACTGCTCTGCGCCAAGGCCGGGCTGCTGGCCGGGATCCTGGTCGTCGCGGCCGGGCAGCGGCGGCTGATCCGCCGGCAGGCCGCCGCCGGTCAACCCCGGCGGATCGCCCGGGCGGCCGGGCTCGAACTCGCCGCGACGGCGGTGGCGCTGGCGCTGACCGCGATGCTCGTGCAGACCCCGCCGGGTCGCACCGCCGGCACCACGGCCGACGGTGCGACCCGGGAGGGTGTCGCGCAGTCGCTCACCACCGACCTGTTCACGCTCCAGTTCGACGTCTACCCGGCGGCCGCCGGCACCGCGAACAGCCTGCACGCCTACGTCTACACGCCGCAGGCGAAGGAACTGCCGGTGGCGGAGTGGACCATCACGGCCGCCCTGCCGGCGGCCGGTATCGAGCCGGTCACCGTCGAGGTCGAGGCGCTGGAGCCGCACCACGGCAGCGCCGAGATCCACTTCCCGGTCGCCGGTGACTGGACGCTGCGCGTCACCGCCCGGACCAGCGAGATCGACCGCTCCACCGTCACCACGACGGTGACCATCCGCTGACCGGGTTCACCGGTCAGCGGTCGACCTGGGTGAAGTCCCACGAGTGCGGCTGCCGGGCGAGCAGCATGACCGGCGGGTCCGGCAGCGGACGAGGGCTGCTGCGCCACTTGGAGATCACCACGACCCGGTGATCGGTGGAGGAGAAGACCTCGCTGGACAGGTGCAGCGGGTCGTGCTCGAACTCGGGCAGGGCGGTGTCGCAGACCCAGGTGATCAGCTCTGCGAGCGCGTACGGCTCCGCCCGCGCCTCCCACATCCGTACGATCACGTCGTCCTCCTCAGACGCTGACCGTGGTCAGCGGCATGGCCGAATCGGCGGGCAGGTCGAGCCGGCTCGGCGCGACTCCCGAGGCGACCAGGTGCGCGCCGAGCGCCGCCACCATCGCGCCGTTGTCGGTGCACAGGCCGGGCCGGGGAACGCGGACCAGGATGCCGTGCCGGGCGGCCCGCTGCTCGGCCAGCGCTCGCAGCCGCGAGTTGGCCGCCACTCCCCCGCCGATCACCAGGGTCTCGACGCCGCTGGTCCGGCAGGCGTCCAGCGCCTTGCCGACCAGCACGTCGCAGACCGCCTCCTGGAAGGACGCGGCGACGTCGGCGACCGGGACCGGCTCGCCGCTCCGCTGCCGGGCCTCGACCCAGCGCGCCACCGCGGTCTTCAACCCGGAGAAGGAGAAGTCGTAGCGGTGCGCGGCAAGATCCTTGGCGGCGGTCAGCCCGCGCGGGAACGCGATCGCCGCCGGGTCACCGGCCCGGGCCTCCCGGTCGATGTACGGCCCGCCGGGGAAGGGCAGGCCCAGCAGGCGGGCGACCTTGTCGAACGCCTCGCCGGCGGCGTCATCGATGGTGGCGCCCAGCGGCGTCACGCCCCGGGCCAGGTCGTCGACCTGGAGCAGCGACGAGTGGCCGCCGGAGACCAGCAGCGCGATCACCGGTTCGGGCAGCGGACCGTGCTCCAGGGTGTCCACCGCGACGTGCGCGGCGAGATGGTTGACGCCGTAGACCGGCTTCTCGGCGGCGACCGCGTACCCCTTGGCCGCCGCCACCCCGACCAGCAGCGCCCCGGCCAGGCCCGGGCCGGCGGTGACCGCGATCGCGTCGATGTCGGCGAGGGTCACGCCCGCCTCGGACAGCGCCCGCTCCATGGTCGGCACGATGGCCTCCAGGTGCGCCCGGCTGGCCACCTCGGGCACCACCCCACCGAACCGGGCATGCTGGTCCACGCTGGACGCGAGGGCGTCGGCGAGCAGCGTGTGGCCGCGTACGATGCCGACACCGGTCTCGTCGCACGAGGTCTCGATGCCGAGGATCAGTGGTTCGTCAGCCATGGCGTCTCAGTCCTGGAGGCGCTGCATCACCAGCGCGTCGGTGTTGCTCGGTTGGTAGTAGCCGCGCCGCACGCCGATCGGCTCGAAGTCGTACGTCGCGTAGAGCAGTTGGGCCGCTGCGTTGTCCGCGGCGACCTCCAACAGCACGGCACGGACGCCGAGCCGGGTGGCCTCGGCGAGCAGCGCCTCCAGCAGCAGCCGCCCGATCCCCCGGCGCTGCGCGTCCCGCCGGACCGCGATGTTCTGCACCCACGCCTCGTCGGGCGGGGCGACGGCGAGCCCGGCGTAGCCGAGCACGGTGCCGTCGTCGTCGGTCACCACCCGGTAGAAGTGCCCGTGGGACAGTTCGTTCCAGAACATCGCCGCGGACCACTGCTCGGCGCCGAAGAGGTCCGCCTCGATCGGCAGCACCTGGTCGATGTGCCACCAGCGGAACCGGGCCAGGTGCGGGCCCGCTCGCTGTCGCTCGGTCATGGTAGGACCGGTTTGCGCGCGGTGGCCGCGACCGCGTCCGGGCGGCGCAGGTAGAGCGGGGCCAGCGGATCACCGGGGGCGCCCGCGCGGATCCGCTCGGCGGCCAGGGTGACGAGCGCGCCCGCGTCCGGATACCGCGGCTCGGCCCGCAGCGGCAGGCCGAGGGCGTCGGCGTAGCGATGCGCGCCGTCGCCGACCGCGGCGCTGGCGCCCAGCTCCCGGGCCCGCTCGGCGGCGACCGCCGGGGCACCGACCTCCGGCCCGACGATCCGCTGCCCGGCACCGTCGTAGATCGCCCAGTAGATCTCCCGGCGCCGCGCGTCGCTCGCCGCCAGCACCGGCTCGCCGGCCGCCGCCGGGTGGCCGATGGCGTCCAGCGAGCAGACACCGTACGCGGGAACGCCGAGCACCTGGCTCATCGTGGCGGCGGTGACCAGCCCCACCCGCAGCCCGGTGAACGGGCCGGGGCCGAGCCCCGCGACGATCGCACCGAGGTCGGCCGGCCGGGCGCCGGCCTCGGTCAGGACCGCGTCCACCTGCGGGGCGAGCAGCTCGCCATGCGCCCGGGCGTCGACCGTGCACCGGTGCGCCCGGATCTCGACCGCGCTCGGGGTGACCTCGACCAGCGCCGCGGTCACCGCCGGGGTCGAGCTGTCCACCACGAGTACGAGCACGGTGAACCAGCCTAGCCCGCTCGGGGCCACCGAGCATCGTGCCCCCGCCGGCCGCACCGCCCGCCGGGTCAGCTCGGGTTGCGGAACTTGCGCAGGAAGGCCGGCAGCAGCCAGGGCCGGCGGCCGCCCACCCGCATGCCCCCGGTCAACACCGCCCGCACCTTGCTGACCCGGCCGAACATCACCAGGTTAAGCGTGCCGGGGTCGTAGTCGATCCGGACGTCCGGCCGGACCGACGGGTCGGGGAACGAGACTCGCCCCCGCAGCAACTGGAACCGGACCGGCTCGGTGTACGCCGAGCGGAACTCGACGACGATCCGGCGCTCACTGGGCGGCGCCCCACCGTCGACCAGCCGGCCGTAACCGTGCCGGACCACCCCGACCATGAACAGCTCCAGGTAGAGTGCCGCCTCCCGGCCCGGCAGCGACCACGGCCGCCCGGTGGCCCGGGCGACGTCGTAACCGTGGATGAGCAGCTCGTTGACCAGGTGGGCGTAGAGACCGGCCAGCGGCACCCGGGCATCACCGACCCAGCGCACCGTCTCGTCGGGAGCCCGCCCGGCACAGGCGGCCAGCACCCGATCGACGTCGGCGCACAACCGGTCGAGCAGCGGCTCGGGCCGCCGCTCGGCGAGATGGGTCAGCAGCACGTCGTTCATGTCGGCCACGGTGTCGACGGTGACCTCGCGCAGGTAGTCGTCGAAACCCGGCACCGGCAGCGGCGGATGCTCCCGGTCCACCAGGCCGACGTAGTACCAGGCGAGCGAGGCGACGTGGGCGAGGGTGTCGGCGACGGACCAGTGCGCCGTACACATCGTCGCAGGGTCCGTGGACCGGACCAGCTCGGCGAAGCGCCGGGTCTGCTCCGCCAGGGCCGTGCTCGCCAGCCGCCACTGCTGCTCGCTGACCGTCGTCATCGGGCACCCCCGGGGATCTCGTCGGCGTCGATACGGCACAGGCTACATCGGACGGTGATTACCCGGTGACTCCCCGACTGCTCAGTCGGTGGTCGTGCGCTCCCAGTCGATGGTGGGCCGGCCGGCGTCGGCGAGCGCCTTGTTGGCGGCGCTGAACGGGCGGCTGCCGAGAAAGCCGCGCGGATTCATCGGGCTGGGGTGGCCCGCTTCCAGCACCACGTGCCGCGGGTTGCCGACCAGCGCCGCCTTCTTGCGCGCGTAGCCGCCCCAGAGCAGGAACACGACGCGGGAATCCTGTGCGTCGAGCGCCCGGATGGTCGCGTCGGTGAACTCCTCCCAGCCGCGATTGGCGTGCGAGCCGGGGCTGCCCTGCCGCACGGTCAGCACCGAGTTGAGCAGCAGCACGCCCTGTGCCGCCCAGCCGTCGAGGTTGCCGCTGCGCGGCTTCGGCACGCCCAGATCCTCGCCCAGCTCCTTGAAGACGTTGCGCAGCGACGGCGGCACGGAGACCCCCTCGCGCACGCTGAAGCTCAGCCCGTGCGCCTGGCCGGCCCGGTGGTAGGGGTCCTGCCCGAGGATCAACACCCGGCAGGCCGACGGCGCGCACAGCCGGTAGGCCGAGAAGAGATCCGCCACCGGCGGGAACACCGTGCCGGTCGCGTATTCCCGGGTGATGAACTCGCCGAGCGCGGCCGTGCGGGCCGGGTCGAGATGCGGGGTGAGCGCCGCCCGCCACTGACCCGGCAGCAGCGCCGGCAGGTCCAGGGTGGCACCATCGTCAACCATCGGCAGCCTCTCACCGGTCGGATCGTCTCCGGGCACTGTAGGCACCCGGTACGACAGGTCTCAGCCCAGGGCGGCGAGGCGGTCCGCCCAGTCGCCGCCGACCGGCTCCAACTCGGCCGTCCGGGTGTCGTCGTCGTGCCGGTCGAGACGGATCCGCAGGTGCGCGTCGACCAGCTGCTCGACCAGGCCCTCGCCCCACTCGACCACGGTCACCGACTCGTCGACCGAGGCGTCCAGGTCGAGATCGTCGATCTCCGCGCGGGGATCGCCCGCGTCGCCCAACCGGTACGCGTCGGCGTGCACCAGCGCCACCCCGCGCCCGCTGACCGGATCCGGCCGGTGCACCCGGGCGATCACGAACGTCGGCGAGGTGATGTCGCCGAGCACGCCCAGCCCGGCCCCGATCCCCTGGGTCAACGCGGTCTTGCCCGCGCCCAGCGGGCCGGTGAGCAGCACCAGGTCACCGGCGCGCAGCAGCCCGGCCAGCCGCCGGCCGAAGGTGTGCGTGTCCGCGACGGTCGGCAGCACGACCCGGCTTCTCATGAGCCGTCCCGCCCGCATGTGCCGAGAAAACCGGCCAGCGCGGCGTTGACCTGGTCGGCGTGTTCCAGCATCACCACGTGCCCACTGTCGGGGATCTTGACGAACTCGGCGTGCGGCAGCCGCCGGACGATCTCCTCCGAGTGGGTCAGCGGCGTGATCATGTCCTTGTCGCCGACGATCACCAGCACCGGCGTGTCCTCCAGCGCGGCCAGCGCCGGAAACCGCGAGTGGGTCGCGAGGGTACGCAGGTAACGGGTGACCGTGTCGGCGGAGGTACGCGAGTTCATCTCCTCCACGTAGGACACCAGAGCGGGGCTCGGGCTGCGGGTGCCGAAGCCGTACCTGCGGGTCAGCAGCCATGCCACGTTGGTGGTCGACCGGCGGGCCCGGTCGATCACCGCGCCGCCGTACCGGGTGACGTTGCCGGCCATGTAGAGCACCGGCGCACCGACCCGGCCGAGCAGGGCGGGCGCGACCAGCTTCGTCTCCGCCAGCAGCCCGCCCGACGTGGCCATCAGCACGGTCCCGACCACCCGGTCGCCGAACATCTCCGGGTACAGCTCGGCCAGGGCCATGATCGTCATGCCGCCCATCGAGTGGCCGACCAGCACCAGCGGCCCGTCCGGTGCCGTCTCGTCGATCACCCGGCGCAGCGTGTGGCCGAGCGCCATCAGGTCGTAGTCGCCGCTCTCCAGCCGGCCCGACCGGCCGTGCCCCGGCTGGTCGTACGCGACGATCCGGTGCTCACCCCGCTCGGCGAGCAGGCGGCGCTGGAAGTGGAAGGTGCCCATGTCCAGACAGAAGCCGTGCACCAGCACCACGGTCGGGTTGCCCTCGACCGGCCGGGTCGGCTCGACCACCTCGACGTGGATGTCGGTGCCGTCGGGCATCTCCAGCCGGTACGCCTCGTCGTACCGCTGCTCGCCGAAGCCCTCGTCGGCGTACGGGTCGTTGGGGTCCGCCTTCAGCCGGCGGACCAGCACGCGTTCGGTGGCCACCCCGGCGGCGGTCACCGCGGCGGCCACGCCGAGCGCCGCGCCGACCAGGCCGGCGGCCTTGCCGGCCGTGGTGCGGGGCCGGGGGATGTGCAGTCCGGCCATGCCTACTCGCCGTCGTAGACGCGCGGGACCCGGGTGCTGCCGAACCGGGTGACGATCTCGTAGTTGATGGTGCCCACCGCCGCGGCCCAGTCGTCGGCCGTGGGCTCGCCGTCGGCCCCGCTGCCGAACAGGGTGGCCACGTCGCCGGCGGCCACCGGGTCGTCGCCGCAGTCGAGCACGAACTGGTCCATGCAGACCCGGCCGGAGATGGTCCGGCGGCTCCCGCCGAGCTGCACCGGGCCGGAGTTCGAGGCGTGCCGGGGCACCCCGTCGGCGTAGCCGAGCGGCACCACGGCCAGGTTCGTCTCCCGCTCCGTGGTGTACGTGTGGCCGTACGAGACGCCCGCGCCCGCCGGGACGCGCTTGGTCAGCATCACCCGGGCCCGCGCGGTCATCGCCGGGCGCAGCCCGTAGGTCTCGCCGGCCACCGGCGAGAGGCCGTAGACGGCCAGCCCCGGACGCACCAGGTCGAAGTGGGTGTCGGGCCGGGTCAGCGTGGCCGCCGAGTTGGCCAGATGCCGGTAGCGCGGGCGCAGCCCGGCCCGCTCGACCATGGCCAGGCCCTCGTGGAAGACGGCGACCTGACGGTCGGTCGTCGGGTGGCCGGGCAGGTCCGCGTACACGAAGTGGCTCCACACCCCGACCACCTCGACCAGCCCGTCGGCCTGTGCCTTGGCGGCGGCGTCGAGCAGGGCGGGCCAGTCGGCGACCGTCGCACCGCCCCGGGCCAACCCCGTGTCGATCTTCAGGTGCACCCGCGCGGGCCGCCCGGCCGTCCGGCTCGCCTCGAGCATCTCCGCGAGCTGCGGGAGGCTGGCCACCCCCAGGTCGACCCCGGCCGTGACGCCGGTGTGCAGCGGCAGCCCCGGCGCCAGCAGCCAGGCCAGGACCGGGACGTCGATGCCGGCCGCGCGCAGGGTCAGCGCCTCGTCCAGGGTGCAGACGCCGAGCCAGTCCGCCCCGGCGTCGAGCGCGGCCCGGGCGGCCGGGACCATGCCGTGGCCGTAGCCGTCGCCCTTGACCACCGCCATCAGCTCGGCGTTGGTACCGGCGCGCAGCCGGTTCACGTTCTCCCGGATCGCGTCAAGGTCGACGCGTACCTCGGCCTGCCACATGCCCCCACCCTACTTTCCGCGCCGATCACCACGGCGGGCACTTGGCGCGGTCGCGCTCAGGGCAGACGGGCCAGCACGGGGCGCAGCGCGGCGGCCACGTCCGGCGCGGTCACCGGGCCGCCCCCGGCCGCCTCCCGGCCGGCCAGCCCGTGCACGTACGCCGCCGCGGCGGCGGCCCGCTCGGCCGGCAGGCCGGCCGCGAGCAGCGAGCCGAGCAGGCCCGCCAGCACGTCGCCGGTGCCCCCGGTGGCCAGCGCGGGGGTGCCGGTCGGGTTGACGTACGCCTGCCCGGCCGGCGTGCCGATCACCGTGCGATCCCCCTTGAGCAGCACCACCGCGTTCATCCAGGCGGCCAGCCGCAGCGTCGCGGCGACCCGGTCGGCGCCCGGCTCCTCGCCGCAGAGCCGGGTGAACTCCCGGTCGTGCGGGGTGACCACGATCGGCGCGTCACGCCGGCGCAACCGATCGGCGAGCGACCCGTCCACCAGCAGGGTGAGCGCGTCGGCGTCCAGCACCACCGGCACCGGCGCGGCGAGCACGGTCCGCAGCTCCGCCGCCGCCTGCTCGTCGGTGCCCAGCCCCGAGCCGCACACCCACGCCTGCACCCGGCCGGCGTCGGCCACCCGGCCGGTGGCGATCACCGAGGGGTGCTCGCGTACCACCTCGTCCCGGGCTCCCCCGGCGTAGCGGACCAGGCCGGTCGGGCCGGCCAGCGCGCCGCCGACGGAGAGCACCGCCGCGCCCGGGTACGTCGCGGACCCGGTGGCCACCCCGACCACGCCCCGGGTGTACTTCTCCGAGGTGGCGCCGAGCCGGGGCCACCAGTCGGCCACGTCCGACCACTCCACGACGTGTAGCGCCGGGCTGCCCCGCAGCCAGGGTGTCAACCCGATGTCGACCAGCTCCACCTGGCCGGCCAGGGCCGCGGCGGGGCCGACCGCCAGGGCCGGCTTCCACACGCCGAAAGCCACCGTCACGTCGGCACGCACCGCGTTGGGCCGGCCGGAGGAGGTCAACGGCACCGCGCCGGTGTCCACCGCGACACCGCTGGGCACGTCCACCGCCACCACCGTGGCCCGCCCGCCGTCGCGCCCCCGGTGGCGCAGCAGGCTCGCCGCCAGTTGCTCGGCGGTCTCCCGCAGCCCGCCGTGACCGCCGATGCCGACGATCCCGTCGAGCACCAGGTCGACCACGGTCGGCGGGCGATCCACCACCCGCCCGCCGGCGGCCCGCAGCGCGGCCAGCCCTTCCGCGTGAGCGCGCTCCGGGGTGAGCAGCAGCGCCGACACGGCCGCACCCCGCCGGGCGAGGCGGGCGCCGGCGTAGAGCGCGTCACCGCCGTTGTCACCGGAGCCGACGAGCAGCAGCACCGGCGCGGCGTACACCCCGCCCCGCTCGGCGAGCAACAGCGCGCAGCGGCGGGCCAACCCGGCGGCGGCGCGTTGCATCAGCGTGCCGGGCGGGAGGGTGGCCATCAGGGCCGCCTCCGCCGTGCGGACGTCCGCCACCCGCCAGACCGGTCTCATACCGCACCCCGTTTCCCGCGCCCCCGGGCGACGATCACACCGGCCCACCCTACCGGCGCGGGGGCCGCACGATAGCCGCCGACCGCGCACCCGGCAATGCCTGTGGACGAACCCGGGGTACGCCCGCCGCCGGTTGTCCACAGGGCACACCCGCACCGGCCGGCGCCGCCTAGCGTCGTCGGCGTCGTGGTGACGGGGGCGGGAGGATCCGATGGCGGACGAGGAGTTGACCGTGCGGCCGGAGCTGCTGCACCGGGTCGGGCGGTCGCTGGGCGACACCGGTTACCGGCTGGCCCACGGGCCGGCCGGCGTGCCGGGGCTGACCGCGCCGGCCCGGGAATGGTCGGCGGCGCAGGCGCTGGCCGGGTTGGAGGCGGCCGTGCACGCCTGGTGCGGGCGGCTCGGTGCCCGGGTGGCGGAGACCGGCGACGCGGTGCGCGCCGCCGCCGTGGCGTACGAGTCGGTGGACGCACGGGCCGCCGCCCGCCTGTCCACCGTGTCCCGATGACCGGGCCGGTGCCGACCCGGGCCGCATCGGAGCAGGTCGGCTACGCCCAACTCTCGACGGTCGACCCGGCCGCCTGGCGGGCCACCGGGACGGCCTGGGCGAGCCTGGCCGGCCTGGCCGAGCGGCGGGCCGCGGAGCTTTCCGACGGCGGTGCGGCGCTGCGCGCCGGCTGGTCCGGCCAGGCCGCCGGGTCCGCCGGTGTGCGGCTGTCCGGGCTGCGGGCCGAGCTGGTCGGGCTCGTCCCGGCCGCGATCGAGACCGATCAGGTCCTCGCCGAGTTCGCCGCGCGGCTGGTGGCCGCACGCGCCCGGCTGGCCGCCGCGGTCGCGCTGGCCGCCACCGCAGGGGTGTTGATCGACCGCTGGGGCAGGCCGCACAGCGACCCGGCCCGGGTGCCGGCCGACCGCGCCGGCCCCACGGTGCTCCAGGTGACCACGGCCCTGCGGAACGCCCTCGACCTGGCCGCCACCGCCGACCGGGAGGCCGCCGACCGCCTCGGACAGCTCTCCGGGAGCGCCGATGCCGGCTGGGCGGCCCGGCCGCCGCCGCACCGGCCCGCCCCGCACGCCGACCCCCACCTGGTGCACCTCTGGTGGGCCGGGCTCACTCCGGCCGAGCGGCGCTGGCTGGTGGTGCACGAGCCCGAGCTGGTCGGTCGGCTCGACGGCGTGCCGCCCGGTGCCCGTGACCAGGCCAACCGGTCGCTGCTCGGCACCCGGCGGGCGGCACTGCTCGCGCGGTGGGAGCGGTTGCTGGCGCGGGTGCCCCGGGGGCCGTTGGAGGTGGCCGGGCTGCGTGGCACCGGGGCAGCCCTGGCCGGGCTGGACGCGCTCGCCGCCCGGCTGGACGCGCCCCAGCCGCCCCGGGCGTACCTGCTCGGGCTGGAGGTCGGCGGCGAGGGGCGGGCGATGGTGGCGCTCGGCAACCCGGATCGCGCCGCCGGCGTCCTGACCTACGTGCCGGGGATGACCGCCGGGCTCGACGACGTCACCGGCGAGTTGGGCCGCGCGGCGCGGGTGCTCGATCGCTGCGCCGAGCTGGCTCCGGGCGAGGAAACCTCGGCGGTGCTCTGGCTGGACTACGACGCCCCCGACTTCCTGCACGAGGCGGCCCGGGACGGGCAGGCCCGCGCGGCGGGGGACGCGCTGCACCGGTTCCAGGAGGGGCTGCGGGCCACCCATGACGGTCCACCGGCCCGGCAGACCGTGCTCGGGCACAGCTACGGGTCGCTGGTGGTGGGCACGGCCGCCCGCGATCACGGGCTGGCCGCGGACGCACTGGTCTTCGTCGGCTCGCCCGGGGTGGGGGTGGCGCACGCGACCGACCTGGGCGTGCCGCCCGGGCAGGTGTGGGCCAGTACCGCGCCGGACGACGTGATCCGGTTGACCCGCCCGCCGGGCGACCTGGCCCGGCAGTCGCTGCTCGGCGCCTCCCCGATCGGGGCCATCGCGGGGTTGCTGGCCGGGCCGGGCGAGGATCGCTGGTTCGGGCGCGACCCCGCCGAACCGTCCTTTGGCGGCCGGACGTTCCCCAGCGGCCGGCACGGCCACACCGGCTACTGGCACCCGGCCAACCCGGCGCTGGACGGCATGGCGCGCATCGTCCTCGGCCGGTGACCGGTCCGGGCCGTGGCGGTCCGGCGGCCCGCCACGGCCCCGACGGCTACTCGACGGTGACGGACTTGGCCAGGTTGCGCGGCTGGTCGACGTCGTGTCCCCGGGCGGCGGCGATCTCGGCCGCGAACACCTGCAACGGCACGGTGGTCACCAGCGGCGCGAGCAGCGTCGGCGTACGCGGCACATAGATCAGGTGGTCGGCGTAGCGGACGACCGACTCGTCGCCCTCCTCGGCGATCACGATGGTGCGGGCGCCCCGCGCGCGTACCTCCTGGATGTTGGAGACGACCTTGTCGTGCAGCAGCCCGCGGCCGACCGGCGACGGCACCACGCAGATCACCGGGGTGCCCTGGTCGACCAGCGAGATCGGGCCGTGCTTCAGCTCGCCCGCGGCGAAGCCCTCCGCGTGCATGTACGCCAGCTCCTTGAGCTTGAGCGCGCCCTCCAGCGCCACCGGGTAGCCGACGTGCCGGCCGATGAACAGCACCGTCGACTCGGCGCGCAGCTCGCGGGCCAGCTCACGGACCGGCTCGATCCGGTCCAGCAGGTCGCGCAGCTTCTCCGGCACCCGGTGCATCTGCTCGACCACGGCCGCCACCTCGTCGGCGAACTTGACGCCCCGCACCTGGGCCAGGTGCAGGCCGATCAGGTAGCAGGCGACCACCTGGGTCAGGAATGCCTTGGTGGAGGCGACGGCGATCTCCGGCCCGCCGTGGGTGTAGAGCACCGCGTCGGACTCCCGGGGGATGGTGGAGCCGTTGGTGTTGCAGATGGCCAGCACCCGGGCCTTCTGCTCCTTGGCGTGCCGCAGCGCCATCAGGGTGTCCATGGTCTCGCCGGACTGCGAGATCACCACGATCAGGGTGGACCGGTCGAGCACCGGGTCGCGGTAGCGGAACTCGCTGGCCAGCTCCACCTCGCAGGGGATCCGGGTCCAGTGCTCGATGGCGTACTTGGCCACCATCCCGGCGTGGTAGGAGGTGCCACAGGCGACGATGAAGATCTTGTCGACGTCGCGCAGGTCCTGGTCGCTGAGCCGGACCTCGTCGAGCATGATCTCGCCGGTCTCGGTGAGCCGGCCGAGCAGCGTGTCGGCGACGGCCTGCGGCTGCTCCGCGATCTCCTTGAGCATGAACCAGTCGTAGCCGCCCTTCTCGGCGGCCGAGGAGTCCCAGTCGATGTGGAAGTCCTTGCCGCTGGCGGGCTGGCCGGCAAAGTCGGTGATCTCGATGGAATCTGCGGTGATCAGGACGATCTGGTCCTGGCCCAGCTCGACCGCGTCGCGGGTGTGCTCGATGAACGCGGCGACATCGCTGGCGAGGTAGTTCTCCCCGTTGCCGCGCCCGACCACCAGCGGCGAGTTGCGGCGTGCCCCGACCACCGCGCCGGGCACCGCCGAGTCCACGGCGAGCAGCGTGAAGGCACCCTCCAGGCGCTGGCAGACCACCCGCATCGCGGCGGCCAGCAGCTGCGGCCCGTCCGGCTGGCCGGCCGCGCGCAGATCGGCCAGGGCCGCGGCGAGCAGGTGCGCGGCGCACTCGGTGTCGGTGTCGCTGACGAACTGGACGCCGCCGTCCTCCAGCTCGGTGCGGAGCTTGGCGAAGTTCTCGATGATCCCGTTGTGGATCACCGCCACCCCACCGTCGGGCGAGACGTGCGGGTGGGCGTTGCGGTCCGTGGGGCCGCCGTGGGTGGCCCACCGGGTGTGCCCGATGCCGGTGGTGCCGTCGCCGATGCCGATCGGGCTGGCGCCGCAGGCGCTCGGATCCTCGGCGGCCCGCTCGGAGAG
The DNA here is from genome assembly GCF_029626175.1 of Micromonospora sp. WMMD1082. Taxonomy (NCBI): domain Bacteria; kingdom Bacillati; phylum Actinomycetota; class Actinomycetes; order Micromonosporales; family Micromonosporaceae; genus Micromonospora; species Micromonospora sp. WMMD1082. The sequence continues at coordinate 1,863,890 of NZ_JARUBM010000002.1, forward strand.
CACCTTCTCCAGGTTGGCCAGCTTGCCGGCCTTCTTCTCGGTCAGCAGCTCTCCGTCGCAGACGACGGCGACGCCGGCCGAGTCGTAGCCGCGGTACTCCAGCCGCCGCAAGCCGTCGAGCACGATGCCGAGCGCCGGTCGGCCACCGGCGTAACCCACGATTCCACACATGAGTGGCAGCCTAACCAGTTTCGCTCACACTGTCTGCGCGAAAGCCGGGTAAACAATCACTGAACTTGAGCGATCGGGCGGAGTTGGTGATCGTGGTCACAAAGCACGCAGCCGGGGTCAAGCGGTTCCCCGGGTCGCACCCGTACCCTGACGGGCGTGACGAGCACCGATCTCGACCCGCTGGTGACCCGGATGCGCCCGTTCGGGACGACGATCTTCGCCGAGATGTCCGCCCTCGCCGTACGGACCGGCGCGGTCAACCTCGGGCAGGGCTTTCCGGACACCGACGGCCCGCCCGAGATGCTCGCCGCCGCGACCGAGGCGCTGCGCTCCGGTCGCAACCAGTACCCGCCCGGTCCCGGCGTACCCGAGCTGCGCGCGGCCGTGGCGGCGCACCAGCGCCGGTTCTGGGGGTTGGAGTACGACCCGGACGGCGAGGTGGTGGTGACCGCCGGCGCCACCGAGGCGGTCGCCGCGGCCATCCTCGCCCTCTGCGAGCCCGGCGACGAGGTGGTCTGCTTCGAGCCGTACTACGACTCGTACGCGGCCTCGATCGCGCTGGCCGGCGCGGTGCGACGGCCGGTCACGCTGCGCCCCGCTGCCGACGGGCGGTACGCCTTCGATCCGGCCGACCTGCGCGCCGCGTTCGGCCCGCGCACCCGCCTGGTGCTGCTGAACTCCCCGCACAACCCGACCGGCAAGGTCTTCACCCCGGCCGAGCTGGCCCTGGTCGCGCAGCTGTGCCAGGAGCACGGCGCGTACGCGGTCACCGACGAGGTCTACGAGCACCTGGCGTTCACCGACGCCACGAGCGGGCACGTGCCGCTGGCCACGCTGCCCGGTATGCGCGAGCGCACCCTGCGGATCTCCTCGGCCGGCAAGACCTTTTCCTGCACCGGCTGGAAGGTGGGCTGGGCCAGCGGGCCGGCAGCGCTGGTCTCGGCGGTGCTGCGGGTCAAGCAGTTCCTCACCTTCGTCAACGCCGCACCCCTGCAACCGGCGGTCGCCGTGGCCCTCGCCCTGCCCGACTCCTACTTCACCGGCTTCCGCGCCGACCTACAGGCCCGCCGCGACCAGTTGATCAGTGGGCTCGCCGACGCCGGCTTCGAGGTGCTCCGGCCGGAGGGGACGTACTTCGTCACCGCCGACATCACCGCGCTCGGCGGCACCGACGGCGTGGAATTCTGCCGTACGCTGCCGGAGCGCTGCGGCGTGGCGGCCGTGCCCACCCAGGTCTTCTACGATGATCCCGAGGCCGGCCGGCGGCTGATCCGGTTCGCCTTCTGCAAACGGCCGGAGGTGCTGGCCGAGGCGGTGTCCCGGCTGCGGGGTGCGGGGGTGGATCGATGACCGACGGGTACGCCGAGCGGGTTCGCCGGCTGACCGCGCTGCACGGCTGCGACACGGTGCTCTCCGGGGTCCGGCCGCTCTCGGTCGCCGCGCACCTCGACGCGATCCGGGCGACCGCCGACGACGACCTGCTGCCCGACTTCTACGGCGAGGGCGGGGCGGTGGCGACGGTGGAACACCGGGTCGCCGAGTTGTTGGGCACCGAGACGGCGGTCTTCTTCCCCACCGGCACGATGGCCCAGCAGGTGGCCATGCGGTACGGCGCCGAGTTGACCGGTCGGAACGCCGTCGGCTTGCACCCGCTGAGCCATCCGTTGCTGCACGAGCGGGACGCGTACGCCCTGCTCGGCGGCGTGCGCGCGGTGCGGACCACGACCGCGCCGCGCAACCCGACCGCCGACGAGGTCGCCGCGCTCGACGAACCGATCGGCACCCTGCTGCTCGAACTGCCGCTGCGCGACGCCGGTTTCGTGCTGCCGACCTGGGACGAGTTGGTCGCCACGGTCGGGGCGGCCCGCGATCGGGGCGCCCGGGTGCACCTGGACGGCGCCCGGCTATGGGAGTCCGTCGTCCACCTGGGGCACTCGACGGCCGAGATCGCCGCCCTGGCCGACAGCACCTATGTCTCCTTCTACAAGTCCCTCGGCGGCATCTCGGGCGCGGCCCTGGCCGGCGACGTCGACCTGGCCCGCTACGCCCGCGCCTGGCGGCACCGTTACGGCGGCGCGCTGTTCCAGCAGTGGCCGGCCGCCCTCGCCGCGCTGCACGGGTTGGCTCACGAGCTGCCCCGGCTCGCCGGCTACGTCGCGCACGCCCGGGTGGTCGCCGAGGCGCTGGCCGCCCTGCCCGGCGCGCGCGTGTTCCCGGCGCCCCCGCACACGCATCAGTTCCGGTTCTGGCTGCCACACCCGGCGGACGCGCTCAACGAGGCGAACCTCGCCCTCGCCGAGCAGGAGAAGGCGTGGTTCGCCAGCGGCTGGCAACCCGCCGAGCTGCCCGGCCTGTCGGTTACCGAGATCACCGTGGCCGGCCCCGCCCTGGAGTTGGGCCCCGACCAGGTGACCGAGCTGGGTACCCGTTTCCTCCGCCGCCTGCCGGCAAGCTGATTCCCGCCGCCTGCCGGCAGCCCTTCCTTGCACCTCAGGCGGGGCTGGCGGTGCGGACCTGGTCGGCGATGCGCTCGGCGATCTCGCGGGCCGTCTGCTCGGTGGCGGCCTCGACCATCACCCGGACCAGCGGCTCGGTGCCCGACGGGCGCAGCAGCACCCGCCCGGTCCCGCCCAGCTCGGCCTCGGCCCGCTCGACCTCGGCGCGTACGGCGGGTGCGGCGGCACCGACGGTGCGGTCCCCGACCGGCACGTTGATCAGCACCTGCGGCAGCTTGGTCACCACGGCCGCGAGATCCGCCAGGGTCCGGCCGGTGGCCGCCATCCGCGCCATCAGGTGCAGCCCGGTCAGCACCCCGTCGCCCGTGGTGGCGTACGCCGGCATCACGATGTGTCCGCTCTGCTCGCCGCCCAGGGCCAGTCCGGAGGCGCGCAGTTCCTCCAGCACGTACCGGTCGCCGACCTTGGTCTCGACCAGCCGGATCCCCTCGGCGGACATGGCCAGGCGCAGGCCGAGGTTGCTCATCACGGTGGCCACCAACGTGTCCCCGGTCAGCGTGCCGGCCTGCCGCATGGCCAGCGCCAGGATCGCCATCACCTGGTCGCCGTCGACCTCGTCACCCTCGGCGGTCACGGCCACGCAGCGGTCGGCGTCGCCGTCGTGGGCGAGGCCGAGGTGCGCGCCATGGTCAACTACCGCCTGGCGCAGTGCCTCGATGTGGTTGGAGCCGCAGCCGTCGTTGATGTTGAGCCCGTCCGGCTCGGCGTGGATCGCGATGACCTCGGCGCCGGCCTCCCGGTACGCCGCCGGAGCCACCTCGGCGGCGGCGCCGTTGGCGCAGTCGACCACGACCTTGATCCCGTCAAGGCGGTGCGGCGCGGTCCCGGCCACGTGCTGCACGTAGTGGTCCGCGCCGTCGAGCAGGTCGTGCACCCGGCCCACGCCCGCACCGACCGGGCGCTTCCAGGCGGTGGTGGCGTTGGCCTCGATCGCCGCCTCGATCCGCAGCTCGATCTCGTCGGGCAGCTTGTGCCCGCCCGCGGCGAAGAGCTTGATCCCGTTGTCCGGCATCGGGTTGTGCGAGGCCGACAGCATCACCCCGAGGTCCGCCTTGGCCTCCGCGGTGAGGAACGCCACGGCCGGCGTGGGCAGCACACCGACCCGGATGACCGTCGCGCCCGCGCTGGTCAGCCCGGCCACCACGGCCGCCTCCAGCATCTCGCCGCTGGCCCGGGTGTCGCGACCGACCACGGCCAGCGGGGCGTGGCTGCGGTCCGACTCGGCGAGGGTGTGCGCGGCCGCGACGGCTACCGAGAGCGCCAACTCCGGGGTGAGATCGGCGTTCGCCCGCCCGCGTACGCCGTCCGTGCCGAACAACCGGCCCATACCCACCAACCTCCGATGAAACTGCCGATGCGAGGAGAAATTGCCCTGTCAGGAAGCGACGGAAACGGCCGGCCCACCTCCCTCGTCGAGGGGAGGCGGACCGGCCGTGCGTCAGAAGTACAAGGTGCGGCTGAAGATCAGCGCTTCGAGTACTGGGGAGCCTTACGGGCCTTCTTGAGGCCGTACTTCTTGCTCTCCTTGACCCGGGCGTCACGGGTCAGGAAGCCGGCCTTCTTCAGGGCCGGACGGTCGTCGGGCTCGCTGACGATCAGCGCCCGGGCGATGGCCAGCCGCAGCGCACCGGCCTGGCCGGTGGTGCCGCCGCCGCGCAGGTTGGCGATGACGTCGAACGCCTCGGCCTTCTCGGCGGTGACCAGCGGATCCTTGATCAGCTGCTGGTGCACCTTGCTCGGGAAGTAGGCCTCCAGGTCACGCCCGTTGCAGGTGATCTTGCCGGAGCCCGGCACGATGCGGACCCGGACGATGGCCTCCTTGCGCCGACCCACGGTCTGGATCGGGCGGTCACCACGGGGCGCGCGGGCGACGGGCGCCGGCGCCTCGGTGGCCTCGGGGGCCACCTCGGTGGCGGTGATGTCGGTCATGCTGCTTCCTTCGCCCGCGCTCACTGCGCGATCTGCTTGATCTCGAACGGCACCGGCTGCTGCGCGCCGTGCGGGTGCTCGGCACCGGCGTAGACCTTCAGCTTCTTGATCAGCTGACGGCCGAGCTTGTTGTGCGGGAGCATCCCCTTCACCGCCAGCTCGATGGCCCGCTCGGGGCGCTTGGTCAGCAGCTCCTCGTAGCCGACCTGCTTCAGGCCACCCGGGTAACCGGAGTGCCGGTAGGCGACCTTCTGCTGGCGCTTGTTGCCGGTCAGCGCAACCTTGCCCGCGTTCACGATGACGACGAAGTCGCCCGTGTCGACGTGCGGCGCGAAAGTCGGCTTGTGCTTGCCCCGCAGCAGCGTGGCGACGTGGGTGGCCAGACGGCCCAGCACGACATCAGAGGCGTCGATAACATGCCACTGACGCTCGATCTCACCCGGCTTCGGGCTGTACGTACGCACAGGTCTACCTTGTCTCGTCGTCGGTCTGGGGTCGCGCGCCGAGGTGACCAGGACTCCCCGGCCGGACCAGCGCGCACGAACAACCAAGCGTACCTCAGGCGGCACGCCCACAGATGTCGTACAACAGCAGGCAACGATACCCGCAGCCCTGGCGGCCGGTCAAAACGGGGTGCCGTCCGGCGCGCGATCACCGGGGAGATGACCGGGCTCACACCCGCGCGCGGGCCATCCGCCCGCCCGGCCGCAGGTAGGCGGCCCAGGTGACCACCAGCAGCACCAGGAAGAAGCCGACGTAGAAGCGCAACGCCGGCTGGATGCCGCCGTAGGTCGACCGGGCCCAGGCGTAGCAGATCGGGACGAGGAAGCCACCGAGGGCACCGACCGCGGAGATGATGCCCAGGGCGCCGGCGGCCTGCCGGCGCATCGCCAGCATCACCTCGGGCGCCCCGCCCCGCTCCTCCCCCTTGATCTGGAAGATCCTGCTGATCATCCGGTAGGTCGAGCCGTTGCCGATGCCGGTGGCCACGAAGAGCAGCAGGAACGCCGCGAAGAACACGCCCATGCTGCGCCGCTCGACCGACCAGAGCGCGGCCAGGGCGCCGGCGGCCATCAGCACGAAGCTGGCCACCGTGACCCGGGCGCCGCCCACCAGGTCGGCGAGGCGGCCACCGAACGGCCGGCAGCACGAGCCCACCGCCGCCCCGAGGAACGCCCAGGCCAACGCGACGTCCGGCCGGCCGAACACCGAGGTGAGCAGGGTGGGAAAGGCCGCCGAGTAACCGATGAACGAGCCGAAGGTGCCGATGTACAGCAGCGACATGATCCAGGTGTCGCGGTGCCGCAGCGACGACCACACCGGCCCCACGTCGGCCTTGGCCTCGACCAGGTTGTCCATGAAGAGGTACGCGCAGATCGCGGCGATCACCGCCAGCGGGATGTACATCAGACCGGCCCGGGCCAGCGCGAGCCCGCCGCCCAGCACGATCACCTGTGGCACCACGAACTGCACCACGGCCACCCCGATGTTGCCACCGGCGGCGTTGAGCCCGAGCGCCCAGCCCTTCTCCCGCTCCGGGTAGAAGAAGGAGATGTTCGCCATGCTGGAGGCGAAGTTGCCGCCGCCGAGCCCGGCCGTGGCCGCGATCAGCAGCAGCGGCAGGAAGCCGATCTCCGGATGCTCGACCGCCCAGGCGAGCCCCGCGCAGGGCACGATCAGCAGCAGTGCGGAGATCACGGTCCAGTTCCGGCCGCCGAACACCGGCACGGCGAAGGTGTACGGCAGCCGCAGCAGCGCGCCGACCCCGCTGGGCACGGCGGTCAGCCAGAGCGCCTGGCTGGTGGTGAGCTGCCAGCCGGCGTCGCCGAGCCGGACGACGACGATGCTCCACAGCAGCCACACCGAGAAACCGATGTGCTCGGCGAAGATCGACCAGATGAGGTTGCGCCGGGCGACGCCGCTGCCGATCCGCCGCCAGAAGACCGGGTCCTCCGGTGCCCAGCGCCCGATCCACCGACCCGCTCGGCGGTCCAGGTCTTCCTCGTCGATTGCCGCTGGCTGCACGCTCGTGGTGGTCATGACGCCGAAGCTAGGGAGCGGCCGTTACCACGGCGTTCGCCGTTCGGGTCGGCCCGGCAACGGGGAGCGCACCACGGGCCGCCGGCGCCGGTGAGGAGCGCGCCGGACGCGCCGGGCCAGCGCTGCGCGCCGGGTCAGAGCTGCTGGAGTATGCGCAGGGCCCGGTCGATCCGCCGCATGGTCTCGGCGTCGGCCACGTCCACGCACTCGGTGAACCACTTCTTCATCGGCGACGAGATCCGGTCGGGCATCACCACCCAACCACCCATCGACACCGCCAACGGCGAGTCGCGCAGCAGCGCCGCCTCCACCACCTCGGCCACGATCACGATGGGCACCGCCGTGGAGTTGTAGACGTCGGAACTGATCACCAGCCCGAGCCGTTCCCGGGCCCCCTCGACCCGCCAGACCTCGCCCCTACGCAGCACGCGGGGGACCGCCGAAGAGCAGGTCGTCGACCATGCCGACCTCCTGGGCATCGGCCAGCGACGCGGACTCCAGATCCAGCCCGGCGCGCCCGACCGCGGCGGCGTGCGCGGCGAAGACCTCACGCAGCGCCTTCTCCCGGGCCGCCTGGTCCATCCAGGCGGAGAGCGAGAGGCCCTCCCGCTTGGCGAACTGTCGGGCCTCCGCGATCGTCTCGTCCGAGAACGACAGGGTCACCTTGGCTGTCATGCTGGACAGACTACCCAGTGGTATGACTATCAGTCATCCACCGCGTACCACTTCCGGTCGAGCCGGCACCGCTCAGTCCGGGGCGCGACCGCCGAAGACGGCGAACCGCCAGGCCTTGAAGAAGCAGTCCACCTCCGCGAGGCCCGCCTCGGCGAGCCAGCGGCACTGTTCACCGACCGGCGCCGGACGGTCGTACGTCATCCGTTGCTCGGCGGCGGCGATCTCGGCGGCGTCCGAGCCGAGCGCGGTGACCTGCGCCAGCCAGACCTCGTGGTAGCGCCGATCCAGGTCCGGGGTCGGGCCGGCCACCTGTTCGGCGTTGACGAAGACCCCGCCGGGCACCAGCGCCCCCGCCGCCCGCCGGTAGAGCGCACGCTTGCCGGAGTCGTCCAGGTGGTGGATGGCCAGCGCGCTGACCACGGCGTCGTACCGCCCGGCGGGCAGCGGATCGGCCAGGTCCGCCGCGACCAACCGGTGCGGCACGCCACGGCCGGTCAACTGCTCGGCGGCGACGGCCAGCATCTTCGGCGCGGCGTCGACGAGGGTCAGCCGCACGCCGGGCACGGCGGCGGCGAGCAGTGAGGACAGCAAGCCGGTCCCGGCGCCCAGGTCCAGCACCTCGGGCGTACGCCCGGCGGCCAGGGCGGCCCGCAGCGGCGGCGCGGCCACCTCGACCGCCGTGCCGTAGAACGCGTCGAAGCAGGGCACCAGCCGGCGGCGCGCCGCGTCGTAACCCGCCGCCACGGCGTCGAACGCCTCGGCCACACCCACGACTGCCTCCCAAATAACAAGACGAGTGTTCCACATTGTAGACCCTGCGAGCCCGTTCGCCGCGGACGTGCGGTGTGAGCGGCACTTGACAGGACCGAAACAAACGGGACGCGGACCGGAAACTGCCCAGCGGCACGCTTTGCCGACATGACAGACGGTGCACGGTCGGCGACCCGGTCGGGGCGAGCGCCCCAGGAGGTGGCGACCCACTGCCCGTACTGCGCGCTCCAGTGCGGGATGATCCTGCGCGAGGAGACCGGCGGGGTGACCGTGCATCCCCGGCAGTTCCCCACCAACCGGGGCGGCCTTTGCCAGAAGGGCTGGACCTCGGCCGAACTGCTCCGGCACCCGGAACGGCTGACCACTCCCCTGCTGCGCGACCCGGCCAGCGGCGAGTTGCGCCCGGCGAGCTGGGACGCCGCGCTGGAGCGGATCACCACCGGCGTGCGCGACGTGCAGCACCGGCACGGCCGCGACGCGGTCGCCGTCTTCGGCGGCGGCGGGCTCACCAACGAGAAGGCGTACGCGCTGGGCAGGTTCGCGCGGGTGGCGCTGCGGACCCGGCACATCGACTACAACGGACGGTTCTGCATGTCGTCGGCGGCCGCGGCCGGCATGCGGGCCTTCGGCGTGGACCGTGGCCTGCCGTTCCCCCTCTCCGACCTGGGCCGGGCGGACACCCTGCTGCTGGTCGGCGCCAACCCGGCGGAGACCATGCCGCCGCTGATGCGCTGGCTAACCGAGCAACGGGAGCGGGGCGGCCGGCTGATCGTCGTCGACCCCCGGGCGACCGCCACCGCCCGCCAGGCCGACCTGCACCTGCAACCGCTGCCCGGCACCGACCTGGCGGTGGCCAACGCGCTGCTGCACATCGCCCTGACCGAGGGCTACGTCGACGGGGAGTACGTCGCCACCCGCACCACCGGCTTCGCTGACGTGCGACGCACCGTGGCGGGCTGGTGGCCGGCCCGCGCCGAGGCGCTCTCCGGCGTACCGGTGGCCGACCTGGAGGAGACCGCCCGCTGCCTCGGCACCGCCGGACGGGCGATCATCCTCACCGCGCGCGGCGCCGAACAGCACGCCAAGGGCGTCGACACGGTCACCGGCTTCGTCAACCTGGCGCTCGCGCTCGGCCTGCCGGGCCGGCCGGGCTCCGGCTACGGCTGCCTGACCGGGCAGGGCAACGGCCAGGGCGGCCGGGAGCACGGGCAGAAGGCCGATCAGCTCCCCGGGTACCGGAAGATCGACGACCGGAAGGCCCGCGCCCACGTCGCGCGGGTCTGGGGCGTACCGGCCGACGAGCTGCCCGGTGCCGGCGTGCCGGCGTACCAACTGCTGGACGCGCTGGGCACGGACCAGGGTGCCCGGGCGTTGCTGGTCTTCGGCTCCAACCCGGTGGTCTCCGCTCCGCGCGCGGCCCGGATCGAGGGCCGGCTGCGCGACCTGGACCTGCTGGTCGTCGCCGACTTCCTGCTCTCCGAGACGGCCGCGCTGGCCGACGTGGTGCTGCCCACCGCGCAGTGGGCCGAGGAGGACGGCACGATGACCAACCTGGAGGGGCGGGTGCTGCGCCGCCGGGCGCTCCGCCGCCCCCCGCCGGGTGTGCGCACCGACCTGGAGATCCTCGCCGCCCTCACCACCCGCCTGGGGGGCCGGGGAACGGCCCCGTCGGACGATCCGCGTGCGGTCTTCGCCGAGCTGCGCCGGGCCTCGGCCGGCGGCATCGCCGACTACGCCGGAATCAGCTGGGACCGGATCGACGCGACCGACGGGGTCTTCTGGCCGTGCCCCGAGGACGACGGGCCCGACTCGCCCCGGCTCTTCGCCGACCGCTTCGCCACACCCGACGGGCTGGCCCGGTTCCACCCCGTGGAGCACCGGCCGGCCGCCGAGGAGGTCTGCGCGGAGTACCCGCTGCACTTCACCACCGGCCGGGTGCTCGCCCAGTACCAGTCGGGCACCCAGACCCGCCGGGTGGCCGCGCTGCGCCGGGCCGCCCCCGACGCCTTCGTGGAGCTGCACCCCGACCTCGCCGAACGGCTGGGCGTCGTCGACGGCGAGCCGGTACGGGTGGTCTCGCGGCGCGGCGAGTTCGAGGCACCCGCCCGGCTCAGCCCGGCCATCCGACCGGACACCGTCTTCGCGCCGTTCCACTGGGCCGGGCGGGCGCGGGCCAACTCCGTCACCAACGACGCCGTCGACCCGATCTCCGGAATGCCCGAGTTCAAGATCTGCGCGGTACGGGTGGAGAGCCTGGCCACCCAGCACAGCGGCACGCAGCGCAGCGGAGTGCCGTCATGAGCGAGCGTCAGCGAGCGAATCATCGGCTCAGTGCGAAGGTGCCTCATGACGGCACGCAGCGCAGCGGAGTGCCGTCATGAGCGACGTCCGTGCTGCCCGGGTCGTGGTGGTCGGCAACGGAATGGCCGGCGCCCGGGTGGCGGCGGAGCTGCACGCGCGGGGCGAGGACCTGAAGGTCACCGTGCTCGGTGCGGAGCCGCACCGGGCGTACAACCGGATCATGCTCTCCACCCTGCTCGCCGGGAAGATCGGTGAGCAGGACGTGGAGTTGGCCGAGGCCGTTGGGCGCGGTGTCGACCTGCGTACCGGTGTCACGGTCAGCGCGATCGACCGCGCCACCGGCCAGGTATGCACCGACGACGGCGACCGGATCCCCTACGACCACCTGGTGCTCGCCACGGGCAGCCGGGCGGTGGTGCCGCCGCTGCCCGGCCTCGATCCGCAAAGACTGCCGGAGCGGGTGATCCCGTTCCGCACCCTGGACGACTGCCGGCGCATCCTCGCCGTGGCCGCTGGCGCCCGGCACGCCCTGGTGCTCGGCGGCGGGCTGCTCGGCCTGGAGGCCGCCCGGGGCCTCGCCACCCGGGGGCTCGACGTGGGCGTGGTGCACCGGGTGCCGTACCTCATGGAACGCCAGCTCGACCCGGCCGCCGGCGCGATGCTCGCCGGCACGCTCACCGGTCTCGGGGTGACCACCCACCTGGCGGTCACCCCGACGCGGGTCCGCGCCGACGCGTCCGGGGTGCGCCTGGAGCTGTCCGACGGGCGCCCGCTCGACGCCGACCTGCTGGTGCTCGCCTGCGGCGTGCGTCCCGACACGACCCTCGCCGCCGCGGCCGGCCTGGACGTGGAGCGGGGTGTGCTGGTCGACGACCGGCTGCGCACCAGCGACCGGCGGATCTCCGCGATCGGCGACTGCGCGCAGCACGACGGCGCGCTGACCGGGCTGGTGGCGCCGGCCTGGGCACAGGCCCGGGTGGTGGCCCAGGTGGTGACCGGGCAGGACCCGCTGGCCCGGTACCAGCCCCGGCCGGTGGTGACCCGGCTCAAGGCGGCCGGCATCGATCTCGCCGCGATGGGCGACCCGACGGGCGGCCCCGGCGAGGAGGTGACCTTCGCCGACCCGGCGCGGGGCACCTACGCGCGGTTGCGCATCCACGACCAGCGGCTGGCCGCCGCGATCCTGCTCGGCGACAACCCGTCCGTGGGCACGGTGATCCAGCTGTTCGACCGGGGCCACCCGGTGCCCACCGACCGGCGGGCGCTGCTGCTCGGCCGGGCCGTCGGCGGTGCCGTCGCGGCGCCCACCGCGTCCCCGGCGCTGATGCCGGACGCGGCCACGGTGTGCCAGTGCAACACGGTGAGCAAGGGCGCGCTGGTGCAGTGCTGGCGGGACGGGGCCCGCACGTTCGACGCCGTGGTCGCGCGAACCCGGGCCGGTACCGGGTGCGGCGGCTGCCGCGACGCGGTGACCGGCATCGTCGACTGGCTGTCCAGAACGGATCCGGTGGAGGTGGGGCGATGACCGGCGGCAACGTGGTCGTCATCGGCAACGGGATGGTCGGCCAGCGGTTCGTGGACGCGCTGCGGGACCGCGACCCCCGGGGGCGGTGGCGGGTCACCGTCCTCGCCGAGGAGACCCGCCCGGCGTACGACCGGGTGCGGTTGTCCGCGTACTTCGACGGGGCCGACGCCGAGGAGCTGAGCCTGCACACCCCGCACGACGGGGTCGAGTTGCGCCTCGGCGAGCTGGCCACCGGCGTGGACCGGGCCCGCCGGGTGGTCACCACGGCCGCCGGTGAGCACCCGTACGACGTCCTGGTGCTCGCCACCGGGTCGTACCCCTTCGTGCCGCCGGTGGACGGCGCGGACCTGCCCGGTGTCTTCGTCTACCGGACCCTGGACGACCTCGCCGCGATCCGTGGGTACGCGCACGGCCGCCGCACCGGCGCGGTGATCGGCGGCGGCCTGCTCGGCCTGGAGGCGGCGAACGCGCTGCGCCTGCTCGGGCTGGCCACCAGCGTGGTGGAGTTCGCCCCGCGACTGATGCCGGCGCAGGTGGACACCGCGGGTGGCGCGATGCTCCGCCGCTACGTCGAGGAACTGGACGTCGCCTGCCACCTCGGGGTGGCCACCACCGCGCTGCGTCCCGGCCCGGACGGCGCCGTGGCCGCCCTGGCGCTGGCCGACGGCGTGGTGCTCGACGCCGACCTGGTGGTGGTGGCGGCCGGCATCCGCCCCCGCGACGAACTGGCCCGGGCGGCCGGGCTGGAACTCGGTCCGCGCGGCGGTGTGCTGGTCGACGACACCTGCCGGACGGCGGACGAACGGATCTACGCGGTCGGCGAGTGCGCGGCCGTCGACGGCACCTGCTACGGCCTGGTCGCCCCCGGCTACGCGATGGCCGAGGTGGTGGCCGACCGGCTGGCCGGCGGGGCGGCCACCTTCCCCGGCGCGGACACCGCCACCAAGCTGAAGCTGCTCGGCGTCGACGTGGCCTCGTTCGGCGACGCGCACGGCACCACCCCGGGCTGCCTGGACGTGACGTGGACCGATCCGGCCGCCCGGGTCTACGCGAAGCTGGTCCTCTCCGACGACGCGACGACGCTGCTCGGCGGGATGCTGGTCGGCGACGCCGCCGCGTACCCGACCCTGCGGGCCAGCGTGGGCGGACCGCTGCCGGCGGCGCCGCTGGCGCTGCTCGCCGGGGACGGCGCGGGTGCCACGGTCGGCACCCTGCCGGCGACCGCACAGGTCTGCTCCTGCAACGCGGTCACCCGGGCGGACATCGACACGGCGATCGCCGGCGGCTGCGCCGACGTGCCCGCCCTGAAGGCGTGCACGCGGGCCGGGACCAGCTGCGGCTCGTGCGTGCCGATGCTGAAGCAGTTGCTCGACGCGGCCGGCGTCACCCAGTCGACGGCGCTCTGCGAACACTTCGACGTCAGCCGCCAGGAGCTGTTCGACATCATCCGGGTACGCGGCATCCGGACGTTCTCCCGGCTGATCGCCGAGCACGGCCGGGGGCGGGGCTGCGACATCTGCAAGCCGGTCGTCGCCTCGATCCTGGCCTCCCTCGGCAACGGCCACATCCTCGACGGCGAGCAGGCCTCGTTGCAGGACACCAACGACCACTTCCTGGCGAACCTGCAACGCGACGGCAGCTACTCGGTGGTGCCCCGGATCCCCGGCGGGGAGATCACCCCGGAGAAGCTGATCGTCATCGGCGAGGTGGCCCGGGACTTCAACCTCTACACGAAGATCACCGGCGGCCAACGGATCGATCTGTTCGGCGCCCGGGTCGATCAGCTGCCGCAGATCTGGCGCCGGCTGGTGGACGCCGGGTTCGAGTCCGGGCACGCGTACGGCAAGGCGTTGCGCACGGTGAAGTCCTGCGTCGGTGCCACCTGGTGCCGCTACGGGGTGCAGGACTCGGTCGGCCTCGCCGTCGCCCTGGAGCTGCGCTACCGGGGGCTCCGCGCCCCACACAAGATCAAGTCGGCGGTCTCCGGCTGTGCCCGGGAGTGCGCCGAGGCCCGGAGCAAGGACTTCGGCGTCATCGCCACCGACACCGGCTGGAACCTCTACGTCGGCGGCAACGGCGGCTTCCGGCCGCGCCACGCCGACCTGTTCGCCACCGACCTGTCCACGGAGGCGCTGATCCCGCTGATCGACAGGTTCCTGATGTACTACATCCGCACCGCCGACCGGCTGCAACGCACCGCCGCCTGGATCGAGGCGATGGATGGCGGCCTCGACCACCTCCGGTCGGTGATCGTGGACGACTCGCTCGGCCTCTGCGCCGAACTGGACGCCGCCATGGCGCGGCACGTCGCGTCCTACTCGGACGAGTGGCGCGACGTGCTCGACGACGCGGACCGGCTGCGGCGGTTCACCTCCTTCGTCAACGCGCCGGAGGTGCCCGACCCGTCGATCACCTTCGTCACCGAACGCGGACAGCCGGTGCCCGTCGGCGGTCGGGCACCCACCCCGGACGGCCGCCAACCGGTCACGCTCGGCCTGCCGGAGGTGCGGCGATGACCACCGCGACGGCGCTGAGCTGGGTCACCGTCTGTCCGCTGGAGCGACTGGACCCGGACCGGGGCGTCGCCGCCCTCGTCTGCGGGGTGCAGGTGGCGCTCTTCCGGACCGCGGACGGGCTGTACGCGATCGACAACCGCGACCCGGTCGCCGGGGCGTACGTGCTCTCCCGCGGCATCGTGGGCAGCCGGGGCGGGATGCCGACCGTCGCTTCGCCGCTGCACAAGCAGGTGTACGACCTGCGCACGGGGGATTGTCTCGACCTGCCGGGGGTTTCCGTTGCCCGGCACCAGGTCCGTTGCCGGGACGGCATGGTCGAGGTGCGGCTGCGACAGGAGGGCTGATGCGCGAGGAACTGGCCGGCTTCACCATCGGGGTGACCGCCGACCGGCGGCGGGACGAACTCGCCGCGCTGCTCCAACGGCGCGGCGCCCGGGTGGTGCTCGCTCCCGCCCTGCGGATCGTGCCGCTCGCGGACGACACCGAACTGCGCGAGGCCACCCGCGCGTGTCTGGAGCGGCCACCGGACATCCTCATGGCCAACACCGGCATCGGCATGCGGGGGTGGCTGGAGGCCGCCGAGGGGTGGGGGCTGGCCGAACCACTACGCGGGGTGCTCAGCAGCGCGTACGTGGTGGCCCGGGGCCCCAAGGCGCGCGGTGCGATCCGCGCGGCCGGCCTGCACGACCAGTGGTCCCCCGCCTCGGAGAGCTGTGACGAGGTGGTCGAGCACCTGCGTCGCCGGGGCGTCTCCGGCCAGGTGATCGCCATGCAGTTGCACGGCGAACGGCAGCCGGAGTGCACCCGCGCGCTGGAGGACGCCGGGGCCACCGTCATCGAGATCCCGGTCTACCGCTGGGCGCCGCCGACCGATCCGGCGCCGCTGCACCGGCTGGTCGATCTGGTGGCCGGCCGGCTGGTGGACGCGGTCACCTTCACCTCGGCACCGGCAGCGGAGGCGCTGCTGCGGGCGGCCGGCGATCGCACGGAGGCGGTGCTGGACGCGTTGCGCGGTGACGTGCTGGCCAGTTGCGTCGGCCCGGTCACCGCGGAGCCGCTGGTCCGGCGCGGGGTGCCGGTGAGCGCGCCGAGCCGGGCCCGGCTGGGCGCGCTGGTCCGCACGATCGTCGACGAGTTGCCCCGGCGCACGGTCACCATCAAGGTCGCCGGGCACCTGCTCACCCTGCGGGGCCACGCGGCGGTGGTGGACGGGGAGCTGCGTCCGCTCGCGCCCGCGCCGATGGCGGTGCTGCGCGCCCTGGCCCAGACGCCGGGGCGGGTGCTATCGCGTACCGCCCTGCTGCGCACCCTGCCGCGCGGCGCCGACGAGCACGCCGTGGAGATGGCGGTGGCCCGGCTGCGGGCCGGCCTGAAGGCCCCGCGCGTGGTGCAGACGGTGGTCAAGCGCGGTTACCGCCTCCGCATCGACTGAGCCCCGCCGGCGGCCGGAGCCGGGCCGGCGGGACGCCGTCGATGACGCGGTCGCTCAGCCGACCGGGGTCGGAAAGCCCCGGTCGTGCTCGGCCTGCAGTCGCGCCATGGCGTGCTCGACAACGGTCGTCAGGACCCGCTTGACCGACTGCCGCTGCCGGGCGTCGGTCATCACCAGCGGCACGTCCGGTGAGATGGCCAGCGCCTCCCGCACCTCGTCCAGCTCGTACTGCGGCGCGCCGTCGAACCGGTTGAGCGCGACCACGTACGGCAGGTTGCGGTTCTCGAAGTAGTCCAGCGGGGCGAACGCGTCGGAGATCCGGCGGGTGTCCACCAGGACGGCGGCGCCCACCGCACCTCGGATGATCTCGTCCCACATGAACCAGAACCGGGTCTGCCCGGGTGTACCGAAGAGGTACAGGATCAGATCCTGCGCCATGGTGATCCGGCCGAAGTCCATGGCGACCGTGGTGGTCTCCTTGCCCGGCACCTTGGACGGGTCGTCGATACCGACGCCCGCCGCGGTCATCACCGCCTCGGTGGTCAGCGGTGTGATCTCGGAGATCGCACCGACCAGCGTGGTCTTGCCGACACCGAAGCCACCCGCGACGACGATCTTCGCGGAGATGATTCCCCGGCTCTGGCGGGCCCCGGCGGGGTCATAGCTCGCGAAGTCCACTCAGCACCCTTCCCAGCATTTCCATCCGCTCCTCGAAACCTGTGGCGGGAGCGGCCGTCTGTAGCGTCAAGAGGCCCTCGGCCACCATGTCGGCGACCAGCACCCGGGCGACACCCAGCGGCAACCGGGTGTACGCGGCAATCTCCGCCAGGGACTCAGCCCGGCCCTCGCAGACCATGGCGATGCGATGCTTGTCGTGCCCGGCGAATCGTGACTCGGCGATCTGGGTGGGACTGGCCACCAGCACCGCCTCCAGGGCGATGTCCTGCAGCGGCTCGGTCCGGCCCCGGGTGACCGCGTACGGCCGGACCAGCGCACCACGTGGGTCACGCCGCTCTGCCATCCGCGATCACCTCCTCCACCATCCGCCGGTCGCGCCGCACCCGTTACGACCGCACCGCGTCCCGGGGCAGCGGTACCAGCGCCGCTCCGACCCGCTCCACCAGCAGCGCCATCTCGTAGCCCACCTGGCCGACGTCGCAACTGCGCGCCGCCAGCACCGCCATCGACGATCCGTCGCTGATGGACATCAGGAACAGATAGCCGCTGTCCATCTCGATGACTGTCTGCAGCACTCCGCCGGCGCTGAACATCCGCGCGGCACCCTCGGTCAGGCTGACCACACCGGAGGTGATCGCGGCGAGCTGATCCGCCCGGTCCGCGGGCAGGTCGCGGGAGGAGGCGAGCAGCAGCCCGTCCGCGGACACCGCCACCACGTGGGCGATGCCCGCCACGCTGTCGGCGAAGTTGCTGAGCAGCCAACCCATGTCCTGCATGGCCGCTGGCCTGTTCATCGGCTCGTCTCCTTGGTCGAGGTGCTGGTGTGGGTCCCGCCGGCCGTCCGCCCGCGCTGGACGCCGCGGTGGTAGGCCGAGAGCAGACCGCGTACTTCGTCCGGGGTCCGGCGGCTGTGCTCACGCCCGGTGCGTGGCTGGATGCCGCCGGGCACGAGTTGTGCCTGGGGCACCCGCTTCGGCAGGCCGGACCGGGTCGTACCGGCGGGGGTGGGCTCGGCCGCACGGCTGGCTCGCGACCACCCCTCGTCGGCCGCCGTCCGCCAGGCGTCATCCTCCGAGCGGCCCGCCTCGGGCGGCGCGGACGGTGATGGCGCGGCCGGCGGTGGAGCGGCCGGTGGTGGAGCGGCCGACACCGGCGGCGCGCCCACCGGCGGACCGGCCGTCACGGTGGACGACGACGCAGTGTACGACGGTGGCGGCGGCGCTGGCGTCCCGGTCGCCGCCGCGCCCGGCGTACGGGTCGGCAACGGGCTCCGCCCCCGGGTCGGCTCGACGACGGGCGCCGGTGGGCCGGCGGTCGGCTGCGGGACCGGCTCGTCGAACTGCGGTCGGCTGAAGATGGCGGTCACGTCGTTGCCGTGCGACCGGAACCAGACGGCCTCCATCTCCCGGAAGATCGGCGCCTCGGCGGCCGGCTCGGGGGGGACGGTGATCGGCGCGGCCGCGGGTGGGGCGGTGGCGGCCAGGCTGGCACCCAGACCGCGGAAGCCGGAGTTGTCGACGCTCACGCCGCCGGAACTCGGCCCACCCTGCGGGGCGAAGCCCGCCGGCGCACTGACCGCGGCTCCCGCGACCGGTCCCACCGGCAGCCCGGCCGAGGCCGGCTCGGGGTGGCCACCGGCCCGGCGGGTCGGCAGCGGATCGAGGGTGGGCTGGGCGGCCGTCGGCGTTCCGGCGTTGAATCCGCCGGCGAAGGCCGGTGGCGGCGTACGGACCGGCGGCGGGTTGTCGGGGGCCGGCTCCGTGGCCGGCCAGGGCACCGAGGAGGAGGGCGCGCCGTTGTTGCGCCACCGGTCGACCAGGGTCGTGGTGGTGCCGCGGCCGGCCCCGTTGGCGGAGTCACCGAGACCGGCCGGCGACAGCGGAGGCTGCTCGACCGCGAGCGGCTGCCGCGGCCGGGTGATCGCCTGGTCGCGGCCCCGGAGGCTGGGTAGCACCACGGTGGCGGCGGGCAGGGTGACCTGTGCGACGGTGCCACCCTCGACGTTGCGGCGCAGCTCGACCCGGATCCCGTAGCGGGCCGCCAGCCGGCTGACCACCGCGAGACCCATCAGGCGGAAGGCCGCGACGTCCACGGCGGACGGCCCCGCGAGCCGCAGGTTGAGCGAGTCCAGCTGCTCGTCGGTGAGGCCGAGACCCCGATCCTCGATCTGGATGAGCACGTAGTCCCGGATCCGCCGCCCGTCGGCGACCACGGTGGTGTTCGGCGGCGAGAAGCGGGTGGCATTGTCCAGCAGCTCGGCCACCAGCCGCACCACGTCGTTGACCGCGTGGGCCGCCACGGACACGTCGGTGTCGACCGTGCCGAACTCGATCCGGTTGTAGAGCTCCACCTCGGACTGCGCGGCCCGCAGCACGTCCACCAGCAGCGCGTCGTCGCGGCGCGGCACGGCCGAGTCCGCCCCGGCCAGCACGAGCAGGTTCTCGTCGTTGCGGCGCATTCGGGTCGCGAGGTGGTCCAGCTCGAACAGCTGGGCGAGCCGCTTCGGGTCCTCCTCGCCCCGCTCGATCGCGTCGAGTTCACCGATCATGCGGTCGACCAGGGTCTGACTGCGGCGGGCCAGGTTCAGGAACATCGCCGAGACGCTGGTCCGCAGGGCCGCCTGCTCGGCGGCGACCCGGACCGCCTCCCGGTGCACGACGTTGAACGCCAGTGCCACCTGGCCCACCTCGTCGCGGTTGGTGAGCTGGATCGGATCCCGTACCTCGCGGACGATCTCGTCGACGCTGCCGTCGCTGACGTTGCCCATCCCCTGCAACCGGCGCACCGCCTCGGGCAGGTCGCGGTTGGCCACCGAGAGCGCGCCCTCCCGCAGCCGGCGCAGCGAGTGGTTCAGCGAGCGGGCCAGCACCACGGCCAGGGTCACCGCGATGATCAGAGTGAGCAGCACCAGCGTCGACTCGATGACGGCCTGCCGGATCACGTCCGAGCGGGCCTGCTCGGCCTGGGCGAGCAGGCGGTTCTGCAGCTCGACCTCGGCCCACCGCATCAGCTCGTTCACCGCGCCGATCGACGCGGTGGCCTCCTGCGCGGTGAACGGCGCGCGCTGGTTCACCGACCGGCTGATGTCGGTGGCGATCCGGTCGGCGAGCACCACCGCGTCGCCGGAGACGGTGGTGTCGACCAGCGCGCGCTGCACCGGGTCGGCGGCCAGCGAGAAGGCCACCAGGGCCTCCTGCTGCCCGGTGAGGGTGGCCACGAAGGCCGAGAACAGCTCGTTGTCCAGCCGGCCGGCACTCAGTGCCGTGAAGGCCACCGCCTCTTCCTCGGCGACGGCCGCCTTCGCGCGGGCGAAGGCGGCGACCGCCCGCCGGCTGTCACCGAGTTGCTCGTCGCCGGGCAGCTGGGCCAACCCGTCGCCGTACCCGACCAGGTCGTTCAGCACCACGCCGTAGCGCAGCACCGCCTCGGCGACCTCCATCTGCTGGCGGTCGAGCACCTCCTGCCGGGTGCCGTCGAGGGTGTCCAGGTGCGCGTCGATGGCCGCGAGTCGGTCGCGGACCGCGGCGGGGGCCTCGCCGACCCGGTTGCGCTCCGCGCGGTACTCGTCGATCCGCTGCTGGGTCTGCCGGACCCGGAGGTTGTACGCGTCGGCCTGCCGCTGCGGCGCGGCGAGGTAGGCCGCCGCCGCCATCCGTTCGGCGTGCAGGTCGTTGGTCAGCGCGGCGACGTCGATGGAGAGCGCGGTGAGCGACCGGGCCTGGGTGGCGTCGTAGGCACCCTCACCGACCGAGATCAGACGTACCGTGGCCAGCGCGATGACCGCCGCGACCGGAACGACCAGGATCAGCGCCAGCTTGGACCGGATCCGGGCATCACGCAGCCGGGGCAGCCCGCCAGGTCGCTTCTGCACAGCGTCGCCGCTGGCGGGCAGGGTCGTCGGTCCGGTGCTCACGACATCGCCTCCGTCGTATTCTTCACGCCTGCCCCGTCGACCCGTACGCGAGGCGACGGTCGGCGCCACGCACGGCACGGCCGCGATTTCATCAGACGAGATCGTGTTTGGGAAGCCGCAGGAGGGCAGGAAACGGTCGGACGGCACGCATCCCGTGATCCGGTCAACTGATACCTACATTTCCACAACGCCCTGAACAGGGCGTGTGACTCCAGAGTGGTCAGACGTGTCGCCACAGTAAGCATTTGAAAACATCTGGTTACACCAACATGTGGGATTGCAGTCCCGAAACGGCTCCGGTTACTCCGCTTGACCACAGCGCCCAGCATTGGCAAGGTTTTGCAGGCTCCGCGCACACGGTACGGCAGAGCCGTCTCATTATCCACATAGGACGGTCGTACCACCGGCGACCGGGGCATCCGCGCCGCATCAGGAGGACAGAGTTGACCCCCTTCCGCTCCGCGACCGCCACGGCGGTCGTGTCGACCCTGCTGGCCACCACGCTCGCCGGCTGCCAGTTCGGCGGGCAGGAGCAGGACACGAGCCCCATCGTGATCGCCGCCGACCTGGAACTCTCCGGCGCGGCGGCCGGGGTCGGCAAGGCGTACCGGCAGGCCCTGGAACTGAAGGTCGAGCAGTTGAACGCCTCGGGCGCACTGAACGGCCGGACAATCCGACTATTGCCGAAGGACAACCGCTCCGACGCCAGCGAGTCACTGCGAAACATCGTGGACTTCAGCAACGACTCGCGGGTGAGCGCCATCATCATGGGCGGCTGCAACGAATGCGCCGTCGGCGCGGTGCGCACCGTCAACGAGAAGCAGATCCCCACCATCGCGCTGGCCGCCGCCGGAGCCGTGGCCAGCCCGGTCGCGGAACGCCGCTACATGTTCAAACTGGCACCGAACGCCGCCGACAACGCCGCCACGCTCACCGACCAACTCCGCCGCCGCAACATCGACACGATCGGCCTGCTGCGCAGCGAGGACGCGTACGGCCAGGAGGGCGCCACGGCGCTGCGCCGCGAGTTCGACAAGGTCGGCATCCAGGTGCTGGCCGAGGCTTCCGTCCGGGGTACCGACACCGAGCTGGACGGGCAGGCGGGGACGCTGGTCGCGGCCGAGCCCGACGCCCTGGTCATCTGGGCCCCGCCGGAGCAGGCGATGCTCGCCACCAGCGCGGTCAAGGCGGCCGGCTTCACCGGGGCGCTCTTCCTCGACGCCTCGGCTGCGGGGGATCTCTTCCTCGGCGCCGCGGCGAAGGCGGCGGAGCGGGCCACCCTGGTCTTCACCCAGACGATGGTGATCGACGACGTGATCGCGACCACCCCCGCGAAGGCCGCGCGCCGCCAGTGGTTCCAGGACTACACCGCCCGCTTCGGCGGCTACCACGGCTCCGCGTCGTTCGCCGCGGACGCGGTCCAGCTCATCGCCGACGCCGAACTGCGCTCCGGTGGCGCAGTCGGCGAGGTCGACCGGAACGCCCTCCGGGACGTGCTGGAGACGTCCCAGTTGGACGGCCTGACGGGACCGATCCGGATGACGCCCGACAACCACTCCGGGCTGATGCCGCAGGCCCTGACGACGCTGGTCGCCCGCAACGGCCGGTGGCGGCTACAGGGCTGACCGGAGGGCCGGCTCCCCAGCCGGCCCTACCACCGGCCCCACCCCCGGCTCAGCGGCTGGAGGTGGTCTCCCGCAGCCACGGTAGGCTGCGGCGCTCGATGAGCACGAGCGCGGCGTAGAGCAGGATGCTGACCAGGGCGACCAGGATGATCGCCGCCCAGGCCGTGGCGGTGTCGCCGATGCCCGCGTACTGCTGGATGACGTAGCCGAGACCACCTTCGCCGGCCTGGAACTCGCCGATCACGGCACCGATCGCGGCCAGCGGCATGGCGACCTTCAGACCCACGAAGATCTGCGGGAGCGCGGCCGGGAAGCGCACCTTGCGGAACGCCTGCCAGCGGGAGGCGTTGTAGGAGCGGACCAGCTCGGCCAGCTCGGCGGGCGTGGTGGTCAGACCGGTCGCGGTGGAGAGCACGATCGGGAAGAAGCAGAGCAGGAACACCATGGTCAGGATGGGTTTCTGGCCCCAGCCGAGCGCCACCACCAGCAGCGGGCCAAGGGTGATCTTCGGCACCGCGTTGACGGCCACCAGCAGCGGGGTGAACATCCGCTCGACCGTCCGGGAGACGGCCAGCGCCAGGCCGAGCAGCACCCCGGCGGCCACGGAGAGGGCGAAGCCGAACAGGATCTCGCCGGTGGTGGCGACGGTGTGCTCCAGCAGCCGTGCCGGCCGCTCACCGAACGCCGTCAGCACGTCACCGGGTGGCGGCAGCGCCGCCGGGTGAATCAACTCCAGCCGGGCGACCAGCCACCAGAGACCGAGGGCGATCAGCAGGCCGGCCGCCGGCAGCAGGGCGGCCGCCACACCGTCGCGTAGGTCACCCGGCCGCCACCGCCGGTCACGCGGTCCGACCCGGGACGGCTCGGACGCGAGCGCCACCTCCGGCTGCCGTGGGACGACGTCGGTCATGGATCCTCCTGCGATTCACGGTGATCTGGCACGGGAAGCGGGGTACGCCACACCGGACGTCCGGTGTGGCGTACCCCGTCGTCGAACCGGTCGGCCTCAGGCCTTCGGCGCGAGGTTGAAGTCGATGATCTGGTCGGGGGTGAGGTCCGACTTCAGGGCGCCGGCCCCGCGCAGGATCGCGATGCTCTTGGCGACCCGGCCACTGTCCAGCGTGCCCAGTGCGGTGCCGGAGTTGCTGGAGCGGACGTACCCGGCCATCAGTTGCAGCTCGGCGGCGGCGGCCTCGGGGTTGACCGCCTCGGCGTTCTTGGCCAGGATCTCGGCCGCCTCCGGCGGGTTCGCCAGGGCGTACTCCAGGCCCTTGAGCAGCGCCTCGGTGAACTTCTTGACCGATTCCGGGTTGTCGCTGGCGTACTGCTTGGAGGTGATCAGCACGTTGCCGTAGAGGTCCTGCATCACGTTGCTGTACGGCAGCAGGACGGCCTTCTTCTTGGTCACCGCCTCGATGGTCGGCTGGCCGACGACGAACTGGCCGATGCCGTCGACCGAGCCGGAGGCCAGCGTGCCCATCAGGGTCTGCGCCTCACCGTTGACCCAGGTCACCTTGGTGTAGTCGATGCCGGCCATCCGGGCGTACGTCGGGAAGAGGTTGCGGACCACCGAACCGGGGGTGTCCGCGAGCTTCTTGCCCTCCAGGTCCTTCGGGGTGTTGATCCCCGTGCCCTCGACGGTGGCGATCGCGGCCATGGTGCGCTGCTGGATCGCGGCCACCGCGACGAAGTCCTTGGCGTCGCCGTTGCCGAGCTGGAGCAGCCCACCGGTCAGGTCGATCGGGCCGAAGTGCGCCTGGCCGCCGACGATCGTCTGGATCACGGCGCCGGTGCCCTGCCCGGGCTTGATCTCCACATCGAAGCCGGCGTCCTTGAAGAAACCCTTCTCCTTGGCCACCCAGGCGTAGGCGTCACGCCCGAAGTTGCCGAACGACGTGAGGTACGTCACCTGCTCCAGGGACGCGCCCACGCCGCTGCTGTCGTCGGCGTCGTCCGAACCGCTGCTGCACGCGGCGACCAGGGCGAGGGCGGTGGCCATCGTGGCCGCGGCGACCGAACGGGTCAGCCTTCTCATCAGTGCACCTTGTCCTTTCCAACCGGGGCGTCGACCACCGGGAGGGAGTTGTCTGGCGGCACCGGCGGCCGGGATGGAAGCCGACACCGCGTATGGAGTGGACTCTTCGCGGGCACAGCGTACGAGAGCCCCACCTTTGCGACGCCAGGCGTACCGGGTTGCGGAACGGAAACAAAGTGATGTCCACCCCGGACGGTGCGATACCGGGTGAAGGCCGATAGCCTTTGGCAGGTTCCTGACCACTCAGTCAGCGGGAGGCCCGCCCGATGATCCGCCTGTCCGGGGTGTCGCGCACCTTCGACGGCCGTACCGGCCGGGTCGAAGCGCTGCGCGGCATCGACCTCGACGTGGGCGACGGCGAGTTCGTCGCAGTGCTCGGCCGCTCGGGGTGCGGCAAGTCCACCCTGCTGCGGCTGATCGCCGGCCTCATCCCGGTCACCGCCGGCGAGGTGGCCGTGGGTGGCACGCCGGTCACCGGGCCACGCCAGGACATCGCCATGCTGTTCCAGCGGCCGGCCCTGCTCCCGTGGCGCACCGTGCTGGACAATGTCCTGCTGCCGGTGGAGATATTCGGCTGGAAGCGCGCCGATCACCGGGACCGGGCGCGGGACCTGCTCGAGGTGGCCGGGCTGGCCGGCTTCGAGAAGCGGCTGCCGCACGAGCTGTCCGGCGGCATGCAGCAGCGGGTCTCCCTCTGCCGCTCGCTGATCGGCGACCCCCGGGTGATGCTGATGGACGAACCCTTCTCCGCGCTCGACGCGCTCACCCGCGAGGAGCTGGCCGGGGAGTTGCAGCGGGTGCACATGCGCACCGGCGCCACCGTGGTCTTCGTCACCCACTCCATCGACGAGGCGGTGCTGCTCGCCGACCGGGTGGTGGTGCTCAGTCCGCGACCCGGCCGGGTCCGCAAGATCGTCGAGGTGGCCATCCCCCGGCCCCGCACCCTCGGTCGCAACGCCCACCTGGCGGACGTCGCCCGGGTCAGTGCCGACCTGCACGAACTGCTGATGGAACGCGACCAGCCAGCGGCCGCCGGCGCGGAAGGGCGATGAGTAGCATGCGGGTGGCCGTCTTCACGGAGCCGCACCGGGGCGCCAGCTACGACGACCAGCTGCGGTTCGCCCGGCTCGCCGAGGACGGCGGTTTCGACGGATTCTTCCGCGCCGACCACTACCAGGCCATGGGTGACGAGCCGGCGCTGCCCGGCCCGACCGACGCCTGGCTGACGCTGGCCGCGCTCGCCCGGGAGACCAGCCGGATCCGGCTGGGCACGCTGGTCACCTCGGCGACCTTCCGGCTGCCCGGCCCGCTGGCCGTGATGGTGGCCCAGGTCGACCAGATGAGCGGCGGCCGGGTCGAGCTGGGCATCGGCGCCGGCTGGTACGCCCGGGAGCACGCCTCGTACGGCATCCCGTTCCCCGGCACCAGCGAACGCTTCGACCGGCTCGCCGAGCAGCTCGACGTGATCACCGGACTCTGGGGCACCCCGTCGGGCGGGACGTTCAGCTACACCGGCGACCACTACCGGCTCACCGACTCACCGGCCCTGCCCAAGCCGGTGCAGACCCCCGGGCCGCCGGTGATCGTCGGCGGACGCGGCCCCAAGCGCACCCCGGAGCTGGCCGCCCGCTACGCCGACGAGTTCAACGTGCCCTTCACCAGCATCGAACAGACCACCGAGGCGTACGAGCGGGTACGTGAGGCGTGTCACCGGGTCGATCGCACCGGTGACCGGCCGCTGACGCTCTCCGCCGGGATCGTGGTGGCGATCGGGCGTACCGACGCCGAGGCCCGGCGGCGGGCGGCACCGCTGCACGTCAAGAGCGCCCTGCCGCCGGAGGACCCGGTGGTCGGCTCGCCGGAGCAGTTGGTCGACCGGATCGGCGAGTTCGCGGCGATCGGCACCGCCCGGGTGCACCTGCGCCTGATCGACATCACCGACCTGGACCACCTGGAACTCATCGCCGCCGAGGTGCTTCCCCGACTGGACGGAACCCGATGACCGACACGCCGCTCGACCTCCACGCGCCCGGCCAGGAGCCCACCCTCGGTCCGGTGGGGCAGGAGATCGTCTTCGAGAACGACCGGGTCCGGGTGTGGCACATCCGGCTGGAGCCGGGCGAGCGGCAGCCGCTGCACCGGCACGACCATCCCTACCTCGTGGTGGCCGTCCAGGGTGCGAAGAACGTCGTACAGACCATCGACGGGACCAGGATCGACGCCGACGAGCCGACCGGCGGGGTGGTCTACCGCGATCCGGGTGCCGTGCACATGCTGACCAACGTCGGCGACACGACTTACCTGGCCCGGCTGGTCGAACTCAAGTAGACCCGTCGGTTTCTCGCGGGCGCATCGGCCGGCGACGGTTGCCCGCCGGACAACCATCAGCGCATCCGCAGCGCGGCGGCGCGGGCTCCGCGTCCAGATCTTGGACAGTTTCCGTTAGCGCTGAACGGAAACTGTCCAAGATCTCGCGTCCGCATCTCATCCTTCGAGACGCAAGAAGGGCCCGGCCCTCCGAACACGGGAAGCCGGGCCTTCGTCTCGTTCAGCCTTCACTTATGAAACCCACTCACGTCGGGTCGCTCCGGGAGATCCACCACAGACCACACCACCCGCCGCGAGCAGGTACTACGGCCTCCCACGGCGTGCCGGTGGCGATCGGTGGCGGCGGACCGTAACGTGCCGGTCATGGCCCATCGGACCTCGATCCGACTACTGTTCACGGCGCTCGGCGTCAGCCTGCTGGCCGGTGCCGGCCAGCTCGGCCTCGCCTTCGGCTTCGGCATAGTCCGGCTCACCGGCACCTTCACCGGGGTGAGCGTCAACCAGTGGCCCGCCCAGCTCGTCTGGGCCGGCTGGTTCGCGACGAACGCCGCCGTCATCGGTGCCGTCCTCACCGAGCGGCTGGCCCGCCACGACGGACGGCTCACCGGCACCACCCGGCAGCTGGCCGTCGCGGGCGGCGCCGCCCTGGGCGCCACGGTCGTGGCGCCCCTGTGCATGCAGCCGGCCCGCAGCGCCGAACTCATCTCGGTGGACCCGGTCTGGGCCGTCGCCATCTGCGCCGGTCTCGGCGCGGTGATCGGCGCGGGCGCGGCGCTGGCCGTGCTGGTACGGCCACCATTCGCGTGGAACATGGCCGCGGTGGCCGCGGTGGTGTGGCTGCTCGCGCTGCTGTCGGTCCTCCCGTCGCTGGGCGCGAGCGGGCCGCTGACCCCGGTACGCCTCGGCGTGCTGGAGCCGGCATGGCTCTCCGCCGACGCCGCGCAGCGACTGGCGCTGCTGATCCTGCCGCTGGTGACCCTGCTGGCCGGAGCGGCGACCGCGGCCCTGGCCCGGCGGCGTGGGCATCCCCCGCTGGTCAGCGGGCCGAGCGGGGCCGCCGGTCCGGTGCTGGTCGCGTTCGCCTATCTCGCCGCCGGTCCCGGCGACGCCGGCGACCGTTACCAGCTCACGCCCTACTACGGCGCGCTGATCGCGGTCGTCGTCGGCGCGCTCGGTTCGGCCGCCGCGGCACTGCTGCCCTGGGCGGCCGGTGAGCGGCCCGCCACCGGGACCGCCATCGAGCCGACCGACATCCTCCAACCACTGCCCGCGACCCCCGCCCTGCCCTCGGCAGCCCACGCTCCCGCCGGCACCGAATCCACCACCGACTCGGTCATCGTCGTCAGCGGCGACACCGGCGCGGGCCCAGCCTCCGACGGCGCGCCCGCCCGCGCCAACCCGCACGCCACCGGTGTCGAGGACGCCCCTCCCCCACACTGGCACTGGCCGGCTGCCCGCACCGACGCACCCACCGCCACAACCGAACCGGACACCGGCGCCACCGCCACCCCGGCCCCGGCCGCCGCTGCGCCGGCAGACGTACCGGCAAACGGCGGTCGACCCGACGGCGGCACACCGGCCGGAGACAGCGTGCAGGCCACCAACGGCGGGCAGGCCACGAACAGCGGGCAGGCCACCGACGGCGGACAGGCCACCAAAGCCGCGCGGTCCGCGGACAACGCGCAGGCCGCGAACGGCGGGCAGGCGGGCGAGGCGGCGGCGGGAACGGGGCGGGGTTCCGAGCCGGCGAGCGGCCAGTCACCGGTCGGCGACGGCAGCGACATCCGGCCGGTGGTTCGCGCCACCCAGCCGGCGGAGGAACCTCCGGCTTCTCCCACTCCCACTCGTAAGGCGCCGACGCCCCGGCGTACCGGCAAGCCCCGGACGCCCGCCGCCGCCCCGAGCACGGCCGATGCGCCGGCAGCCGCGGACCCCGCGCCTACCGCGACGACAGACCCCGAACCGGCACCGCTGGCCGGCGCAGCACCGGTGGCCGGCGCTGCACCGGCGGATGGCGTTGCGGGTGACGGAAGCGGGGAGGAGGCGGCACCTCGGCCCCGGCCGCGCTTCCCGATGCCCGACCTCAACCGGGCGACGACCTGGGACGCGTTCACCCCCGCCCACCGGCAACCCGCGCCGCCGGCCAGCGGTGCCCTACCCCCGGCCGACCTGGCCGGCCCGCCCGACACCGACCCGGCCAGCCCGCCCACGGCGGACCCGGCCGGCCCGCCCGACACTGACCTGGCCAGCCCGTCCCCGACCGACCTGGCCGGCCTGCCCGACCCCCGCGCCGCCGAGCCGGCCGAACGGCGAGGCGGCATCGGTTCCGCCGACGCCGGCCCGACCGCCGCTGACCCGGAGGTCACCATCGAACCGGCGGCCACCGCCCGGGACCTGTCGGTCGCCTTCACCAAGCCGCCCGTCGCGCGGGCCGAGGACGTCCAGCCCGACCGCGAACCCGAGAAGGGCCGGCGCGGGCTGTTCCGCCTGGGCAGGTCCCGCTCCGGGGAGGCCGTTGCCACGCCCGAGCGCGACGAGCCGCTGCCGGCCCAGGACGAGGAGTACGTCGACTGGGTGGCCGGGCTCGGCCGGCCCTCGACCGACGACGAGCCCGAGCCGCCGAAACCCCGCCGCTCGCTGCGCTCCACCGGACGGCACCACCGCGACTGACGGCCGGCCACCCACGCACCCGCGGTGATCCGTGGCAGTAGCGGCGTCTCCTGTCCAGCGTGGCGGCTGCTGCTACTGCCGCAGATCGGGAGACGCCCAGATCCCCGCGCTCCGAGAGGATCAGGCCAGCGGTAGGTAGACCCGACCACCGGCGGCGACGAACTCGTCGGACTTGTCCTGCATGCCACGGGCGGCGTACTCCTTGAGATCCTGAGTGATCTTCATGGAGCAGAACTTCGGCCCGCACATCGAGCAGAAGTGCGCGGTCTTCGCCGGCTCGGCGGGCAGCGTCGCGTCGTGGTACGACCGCGCGGTCTCCGGGTCGAGCGAGAGGTTGAACTGGTCGGCCCAGCGGAACTCGAACCGCGCCTTGGAGAGCGCGTCGTCCCAGGCCTGCGCGCCCGGATGCCCCTTCGCGAGGTCCGCCGCGTGCGCCGCGATCTTGTACGCGATCACGCCGGCCTTCACGTCGTCGCGGTCCGGCAGCCCCAGGTGCTCCTTCGGCGTGACGTAGCAGAGCATGGCGGTGCCGAACATGCCGATCATCGCGGCGCCGATGGCCGAGGTGATGTGGTCGTACGCGGGGGCGATGTCGGTGGTCAGTGGGCCGAGCGTGTAGAACGGCGCCTCGTGGCACCACTCCTGCTGGAGGTCCACGTTCTCCTTGATCTTGTGCATCGGCACGTGCCCGGGGCCCTCGATCATCACCTGCACGTCGTACTCCCAGGCGATCTTCGTCAGCTCGCCCAGCGTACGCAGCTCGGCGAACTGCGCCTCGTCGTTGGCGTCCGCGATCGAGCCGGGCCGCAGGCCGTCGCCGAGGGAGAACGTCACGTCGTAACGGGCCAGGATCTCGCACAGTTCCCGGAAGTTGGTGTAGAGGAAGTTCTCCTCGTGGTGCGCCAGACACCAGGCAGCCATGATCGAGCCGCCCCGCGACACGATGCCGGTGACCCGGTCCACCGCCAGCGGCACGTACGGCAGCAGCACCCCGGCGTGCACGGTCATGTAGTCCACGCCCTGCTCGGCCTGCTCGACGACGGTGTCCCGGAACACCTCCCAGCTCAGCTTTACCGGGTCGCCACCGACCTTCTCCAGCGCCTGGTAGATCGGTACCGTCCCGATCGGCACCGGCGAGTTCCGCACGATCGCCTCGCGCGTCTCGTGGATCCGCTTGCCGGTGGACAGGTCCATCACCGTGTCCGCGCCCCACCGGGTGGCCCAGGTCAGCTTCTCCACCTCCTCGGCCACCGACGAGGTCACGGCCGAGGTGCCGATGTTGGCGTTGACCTTGACCAGGAACGCCTTGCCGATGATCGCCGGCTCGCACTCCGGGTGGTTGACGTTGAGCGGCAGCACCGCCCGCCCGGCCGCGATCTCGTCCCGGACGAACTCCGGCGCCATGCCCTCCCGTACCGCGACGAACTCCATCTCCGGCGTGACGATGCCGGCCCGCGCGTACGCGAGCTGCGTCGGCCGCTTCCCGCCCGCCCCGGCCAGCGGGGTGCCGGCACCCCGTACCGGCGCCACGTCGCCCCGCTCGGCGATCCACGGTCCGCGCAGCGGCGACAGCCCGACCTCCGGGTCCGAGCCCGGGCCGGAGGTGTCGTAGAGCCGCACCGGCGGGTTGTCCCCGGTCAGCTCCACCTCCGCGAACGGCACCCGGATGTCCGGCCGGGATCCCTCGACGTACACCTTGCGACGTGCCTGCATGACAGCCTCCCTGATCAGGCGGACCAGCCGAAGTGGTCCATCGGTCCGCGTCCCGCGCCCAGCTCCCAGTTCCGCGCGCCGGTCAGCGCGCGGGTCACGTACTCCTTCGCCGCCGCGACCGCCGCCGGCACCGGATCGCCCAGCGCCAGCCGCACCGCGACGGCCGCCGAGAACGAACATCCGGTCCCGTGCGTGTGCCGCGTCGGCACCCGGGGGGCGCGCAGCACGTCGGTCCCGTCCGGGCCGTGCAGCACGTCCACCGCCTCCTCACCGGCATCCACGTCACCGCCGGTGACGATCACCCACTCCGGCCCGCCGGCCGCCAGGGCCCGCGCCGCCACCGCCATCTCCGCCACAGTGGTCACCGCGGCCCCGGTGAGGGCCGCGGCCTCCGCGCTGTTCGGCGTCGCCACCCGGGCGTACGGCAGCAGCCGCTCCACCGCCTCCACCACACCGAGCCGATGCCCGCTGGTGGCCACCAGCACCGGATCGACGACCAGCTGCGGCAGCCGGCCGGCGGCAGCCGCGTCGGCCACCGCCCCCGCCACGGCCGGGGTGCCGAGCATCCCGGTCTTCACCGCCCGCACCGCGAAGTCCGACAGCACGCTGTCGAGCTGCTCGGTCACCGTCTGCGGGGGCAGCGGCAGCACCGCGTCCACGCCCCGGGTGTTCTGCGCGGTGACCGCGGTGAGGACGCTCGTGCCGTACGCGCCGAGGGCGGCGAAGACCTTCAGGTCGGCCTGGATTCCGGCACCACCGCCGGAATCCGAGCCGGCGACGGTGAGCACGGTGGTGGGGGTCACGTCACTTCCTCTTCGCTTGTCGGGCTGCTGTTCTTCGGTCGCGGTCTAGGGCTTCGGCCTTCGCGGCGGCGTGGTTGCGGGTTGGGGCGGCGGCCGACCGTGCCCACTCCGGGCGGTCAGGCTTGATCCCTCCGTGGGCACGGTCGGCCGCCGCCCTGACGTGGTCGATGCCGTCGGCGACCTTCCGGTTGTCCGGTCAAGGGCTGCCGTCCGAGGATCCGGCGTGGGGTGGGGGGTCAGCGGATCCGGTGTGGCTGCCTCTTGGAAGGCTTTGGTGAGGGCGGCGGCGGTTTCTTGGGGGTCATCCGAGCGCATGACGGCGCCGAGGACGGCGACTCCGGTGGCGCCCGCCTCGACGCAGGCGCGTACCTGGGCGGGGGTTTCGAGGCCGCCCAGGGCCAGGGCCGGCACGGGGCTGCTCCGGATCAGCTCGGCGAGGCCCTCGGGTCGCAGGGGTGGGCCGTAGCCGGGCTTTGTCCTGGTCGGATAGACCGGCGAGAGGGTGACATAGTCCTCGGTGGTGAGTCGGCGCAGCTCCGCCTCGTCGTGGCAGGACCGACCGACCAGGTCGGCGGCGGGCGGCGGGTAGGGGCCGGCCGCCGACAGGTGCAGCGCGACCGGTGACCAGCCCACCGAGAAGGCATCAGGCGCGGCGAGCAGCGGGTCGGGGCCGGCGACGATGAGGGTGCCGCCGGCCTCGGCCAGGATCGGCCGCAGCTCGGTGGCGAGGGCGAGGCGTTCGGCCCGGGGCAGGTCCTTCTCCCGCAGCACCACCCACCGCACTCCCCCGGCCACCGCCCCCGCCACCACCCGGACCAACCCCGCCACCCCACCCAGCCGACCCACCCCGCTGCGCCCACCCGCCACTCCCCGCCGATCCGTCAGCACGACGACGCCGGAGGGCAGCGGGATCGTGGTACGCGACGGCCCTCCACGGGGCGGTTTCGCACCAAGGTCGGCAAGGTTGCGCTGGGCGGTCACAGGTCGGGGCGGCCTTCGTCGGGGGTGGAGGGGAGGGCGTGGAAGCGGTGCGGGATGCGGCCGGCGCCGTGGGCGAGCCGTCCGGCCTCGATCGCGTACCGCATCGCGGTGGCCATCGCCACCGGGTCCGCCGCGCGGGTCACCGCGCTGGCCAGCAGCACCGCGTCGCAGCCCAGCTCCATGGCCAGGGCCGCGTCGGAGGCGGTGCCGATGCCCGCGTCCAGGATCACCGGGACGTCGACGTCCTGCCGGATGAGCCGGATGTGGTGCGGATTGTTGATCCCCAGGCCGGACCCGATGGGCGCGCCGGCCGGCATCACCGCCGCGCAGCCGACGTCGGCGAGGCGCCGTGCCAGCACCGGATCGTCCGAGGTGTACGGCAGCACGGTGAACCCGTCGTCGACGAGTTCCTCGGCGGCGCGCAGCAGCTCCACCCCGTCGGGCAGCAGCGTGCGCTCGTCGCCGATCACCTCCAGCTTGACCCAGTCGGTCTCGAACGCGTCCCGGGCCAGCCGGGCCACCTTCACCGCCTCGCCGGCCGTGTAGCAGCCGGCCGTGTTGGGCAGCAGCCGTACGCCGCACCGGGCGAGCAGATCCAGCAGCCCGCCGGAGCCGCCCGGCCCGGTCTCCACCCGGCGCAACGCCAGGGTGACCAGCTCGGTGCCGGACGCCCGGATCGCCTGCTCCAGCACGTGCAGGTTGGCCGCGCCGCCGGTGCCCAGGATCAGCCGGGAACCGAAGCGTACGCCGCCCAGCTCGAAGCCCGCCGATGCGCCGTCCAACCGGCTCACCCGCCCTGGGCGGCGCTGAGCACCTCGACCCGGTCGCCGCCGCGCAGCACGGCCGCCGGCCAGCCGGTACGCGGCACCACCTCACCGTTCACCGCCACCGCCACGCCCCGCTGCTGGCCGGTCACGTCCCGGACCAGGTCGGCGACCGTGAGCCCGTCCGGCAGGCTGCGCCCGACACCGTTCACCGTCAGTTCCACGAGTCATCCTCCGTCGAGTGCGCGGGCGTGGTGGCAGCGCCGGCCGCCACCGGCACGGCGTCCCCCGTGGTGGCGAACCGGTCCGGCCGGAAGGGGGCGAGCAGCGGGTCGGGGCCACCCCCGGTGACCAGATCGGCGATCAGGTCCGCGGTGACCGGGGTGAGCACGATCCCGTGCCGGTGGTGGCCGGTGGCGACCAGCACGCCCGGGTGGCCCGGCAACGGGCCGAGGATCGGGGCGTTGTCCGGCGTACCGGGGCGCAGCCCCGCCACCGTCTCCACCAGGTCGTACTCGGCGAGTTCGGGCAGCAGGTCGACGGCGGCGCGCAGCAGCCGCAGCACCGCCCCGGCGGAGACGTCCAGATCGGAGCGCTCCTCGACGGTGGCGCCGACCACCACCTCACCGCTGTCCCGGGGGACCAGGTAGACGTGCTCGCCGTCTGCGTACCCCCGGATCACGTGCCGGAAGCCCGGCCGGCCGCCACCGGGCGCGCGCAGCCGCAGCACCTGACCCTTCACCGGCCGGACCGGCAGCCCGGTGAGGACGGCGGCGCCACAGCCGGCGGCGACCACCGTGACGCCGGCCCTGACCTCGCGTAGCCGGCGCACCGGCTCGGCGACCAGCACCGCCCCGGCCCGCTCGGCCGCGAGCCGCAGCGCCGGCACCAGCCGGCGCGGATCGACCTGATGGTCGGTGGCGGCGAGCGCGCCGCCCCGCAGCCGGGGTGCCAGCCCCGGCTCACGCTCGCGCAGCTGCGCGGGGCGCAGCGGCGTCACCGGCAACCCCAGCCCCTGCTGGTACGCCCAGAGCCGGCGCGCCTCGGCCAGGTCATCCGAGGTCAGCCCGACCACCAGCGTGCCCTCGGTCCGGTAGCCGAGGTCGGCGCCGGTCGCCTCGGCCAGCTCGGCCGCGAACCCGGGCCAGCGCCCGGCGGATTCGGTGAGCAGAGCGGTCAGCTCCCGCTCGCCGAAGTACGCCTCGGCCACCGGCGCCAGCATCCCGGCGGCCACGTGCGAGGCACCCGACCCGGGCGCCGGATCGTGCACGACCACCCGCAGCCCGCGCGCCGCGCACCGCCAGGCGATCGCCAGCCCGACCGGCCCCGCCCCCACCACCGCGACATCCGGTGCGACGAAGGGCCCCCGGTCAACGCCTCCGGCAGCGGAGGGGCCCCCGGTCAACACGCCAGCGCCCCGATCAGCTCGGTGGCGGCGCGGGCGGGGTCGGCGGCTCCGGAGAGCGCGCCGACCACCGCCACCCCGTACGCGCCGGCGGCCCGCAACGCGGGCACGTCCGCCGCCGTCACTCCCCCGATGGCGATCACCGGTACGCCGACCGCCTCGGCCACCGCCCGGATGCCGGGCACCCCGATCGCCGGTGGCAGCCCGTCCTTGGTGGTGGTGGCGTGACAGGGGCCCACGCCCAGGTAGCTCGCGCCGGCGGCGACCGCCTCGACCGCCGCACCCGGTTCCCGGGCGGTGGCACCCAGCACGGCGGCCGGGCCGAGCACCCGACGGGCCGCCGCGACCGGCAGGTCGTCCGCGCCGACGTGGCCACCGGCCGCGCCCGCCGCCAGCGCCACGTCCAGCCGGTCGTTGACCAGGCAGGTCACCCCGTACGGCGCGCAGAGGTCGAGCACCCGCCGGGTCAGGTCGTACGCCTGCCGGTCGGTCGCGGTGTCCTCGACCCGGACCTGCACCACGAGTTCGGGGGCGGCCACCAGCAGGGCGGCCCGCAGCACGGCGAGCGGATCCCGACCGGGCCGGGTGTCGGTGATCAGATGCAGTCGTCCCAGGGACGGCACGGCAACGCTCCTCCCTGCGCCGGCATTACCCGGATCAGGTTCGACGGTCGGGGGCTCACAGCCCCCCTCTCAGCCCGGTCGACCGGGCTCCCGTGGGTTACTTGCGTGTCACCGTACGGCAGATCCGCCGGCCTGCCAAGGCGGGCTCCCCGCCGACCCGGGTGGCTACCGGTCGAGCACCTCGCGCAGGGCCTTCAGGTCGGCCTCGCTGGGCTGCCAGGCACCGGCCTCGGCGTTGGCCCGCACCTGCTCGGCGGTGGTGGCACCGGCGATGACCGAGGTGACCGCCGGCTGGGCGGCCAGCCCGCCGATCGCCACGTGCAGCATCGACACGCCCCGCTCGGCGGCGTACGCCTCGATGCCCTCGATGGTGTCCCAGTCGGCGGCGGCAAGGCGCTGGGCGTACCGGCCACCGCCGGCGAGGCGGCTGCCGGCGGGCGGGGCCTCGCCGCGCTGGTACTTGCCGGTGAGCAGCCCGTTGGCGAGCGGGAAGAACGGCAGCATGCCGAGGCCGAACCGCTCGCACGCGGGCAGCACCTCGATCTCGGCGTCCCGGTTGAGCAGGCTGTAGTGGTTCTGCGCGCTGACGAAGCGGGTCAGCCCCCGGGTCTTCGCCGTCCAGTCGGCGTCGGCGATCTGCCAGCCGGTGAAGTTGGAGTTGCCCAGATAGCGCACCTTGCCGGCCCGCACCAGGTCGTCCAGGGCGGACAGCGTCTCGTCGATCGGGGTGCCCGGGTCCGGCTCGTGGAACTGGTACAGGTCGATGTAGTCGGTGTCCAGCCGGCGCAGCGACGCTTCGACCGCCCGCACCACGTACCGGCGCGAGCCGCGTACCCCGAAGTCGCGCCCGTTGCCGCCGCCCATCGACATGCCGAACTTGGTCGCCACCACCACGTCGTCCCGGCGGCCCTTGAGGGCCGCGCCGAGCTGCGCCTCCGACGCCCCGTGCGGCTCGCCATAGATGTCGGCGGTGTCGAAGAAGTTGATCCCGACGTCGAGGGCCGCGTCGACCACCGCGTGGGTACCATCGAGGTCGAGTTTGCGGCCGAAGTTGTTGCAGCCGATCCCCACCACGGACACCACGAGCCCGGAGTCGCCCAGCCGGCGATAGGTCATCTCAGTCACGAGATCAACCATATGTCGATCACCCGACGTCCCACACCGGCTCGTCCGTCTCCACCACCTCGCCGTCGCCCCGGAACAGCAGGAAGCGGTCGAAGGTCCGGGTGAACCAGCGGTCGTGGGTCACCGCCACCACCGTCCCGGAGAAGGCGGCCAGCCCGGCCTCCAGCGCCTCGGCCGAGGCCAGGTCGAGGTTGTCCGTCGGCTCGTCGAGCAGCAGCATGGTCGCCCCGGACAGCTCCAGCAGTAGCACCAGGAAGCGGGCCTGCTGCCCGCCGGAGAGCGTGCCGAACCGCTGGTCGCCCTGCCCGGCCAGCTCGTACCGGCTCAGCGCGGCCATGGCCGCGTGCCGGTCCATGCCGGCCCGGTGCTCGTCCCCCCGCCAGAGGATCTCGACCAGCGTCTTCGCCGTCAGCTCCGGCCGGTCGTGGGTCTGGGAGAAGTGGCCGGGCCGCACCCGCGCGCCGAGCCGGGCCACCCCGCCGTGCGCCACCGGTGCGAGCGCCGCCGCCGCGTCGACCGGCCCGTTCGCCGGGTCCGGATCCGTGCCGCCCCGGGCCAGCAGGCGCAGGAAGTGGGACTTGCCGGTGCCGTTGGCACCGAGCACCGCGACCCGGTCGCCGAACCACACCTCCAGCTCGAAGGGGTAGGTCAGGCCGTCGAGTTCCAGCTGCTCGCAGACCAGCGCCCGCTTGCCGGTCCGCCCGCCGGCCAGCCGCATCCGGATGTCCTGCTCCTTCGGCGGTACGGGGGGTGGCCCGGCCTCCTCGAACTTGCGCAGCCGGGTCTGCGCCGACTGGTACCGCGAGGCCATGTCGGAGTTGTACGCAGCCTTCTGCTTGTACATCAGCATCTGCTCGCGCAGCTTCTGGTGCTCCTCGTCCCACCGTTTGCGCCTCTCGTCGAGGCGGGCGTGGCGGGCTACCCGGGCGGAGTGCCAGTCCGCGAAGCCGCCCGGGTGTACCCAGGCACTGCCGCCCTCCACGGCGACCACCCGGTCGGCG
Organism: Micromonospora sp. WMMD1082; assembly: GCF_029626175.1. Taxonomy (NCBI): domain Bacteria; kingdom Bacillati; phylum Actinomycetota; class Actinomycetes; order Micromonosporales; family Micromonosporaceae; genus Micromonospora; species Micromonospora sp. WMMD1082. The sequence continues at coordinate 1,901,430 of NZ_JARUBM010000002.1, forward strand.
GTACGCGCCAGCAACTCCCGATCGTGGGAGACGTAGAGCACCGACTTGGCCGATTCCCGCAGCCGTGCCTCCAGCCAGCGTTTGCCCGGCACGTCGAGGAAGTTGTCCGGCTCGTCGAGCAGCAGCACCTCCTCGGTGCCGCGCAGCAGCAGTTCGAGCGCGAAGCGTTTCTGCTGGCCGCCGGAGAGGGTGCGGACCGGGCGGTGCCGGGCGGTGTCCCACGGCAGGTCGAGCACGATGGTGGCGACCGTGTCGAAGAGCACCTCGGCGTCGTACCCGCCGGTCTCGCCCCAGGCGGCCAGCGCGTCGGCGTACGCCAGCTGGGCCTTGCCGGCGGCGGTGCTGTACTTGCCGCGCAGCTCGGCCGCGCGCATGGCCGCCTCGGTCTCGACCAGCCGCCGGCCGGCGTCGCGCAGCGCCGGCGGGGCGAGCGACAGGGCCAGGTCGGCCAGGGTCGACTCGTCACCGATCATGCCGATGAACTGGCGCATCACTCCCAGCCCGCCGGTACGCGCGATCGCGCCGGTGTGCACCGGCAGGTCACCGGCGACCATCCGCAGCAGCGTGGTCTTGCCGGCGCCGTTCGGCCCGACCAGCGCCACCTTGGCGCCCTCGCCGACCCGGAACGACACGTCGGTGAAGAGTTCCCGCCCGTCCGGCAGGACATGCCCGACCGCCGCCACGTCCACATATCCCACCCGGGCATCCTGCCCGAGCGGGACCGGCCGGCCAACCGATTACCCGGTCAGCGGGTGACGCGGAGCACCCGGAAGCCCTTCTGGCTGGCATGCCGGCCGACCTGCCAGCCCTGCTCGACCAGCCAGCGCTGCAAGGAGTCACCGCCGAGATGACGGGCCACCACGAGCCAGGCCACCCCCTCCGGTGCCAGTCGGGGCAGCCAGCGCAGCAGCATCTGGTGCAGCTCGTCCTTGCCGATCCGGATCGGCGGGTTGGACCAGATCTGCGCGAAGCCCAGGTCGGCGGGCACCTCCTCGGGGGCCGCCACGTGCACCCGGCCGGCCACACCGAGCCCGGTCGCGTTCGCGGCCGCCAGCTCCCGGGCCCGCTCGTTGACGTCCACCGCCCAGATCGTCGCGGCGGGCGCGACGGTGGCGAGTACGCAGGCGATCGGGCCGAAGCCGCAACCGAGGTCGAGCAGGGCGCCGGTGGTGGCGGGATCCGGCAGGGCGGCCTTGCGCAGCAGCACGGCGGTGCCCGGGTCGAGGCGGGAGGCCGAGAAGACCCCGGACGCCGAGGCCAGGGTGTAGTCGCGCCCGGCGACGGTGAACTGCACCTCGCGCGCCTGGGCGGGCGCGTTCGGCTCGGCGGTGAAGTAGTGGTCCCCGGTCACGCCGGCCATTCTCGCACCGGCGCGGATCCGACCCCAGGCACGGGAGTCGCGGCGGATGCGACACGTCCGCCTGCCACGTTTTCTCCGGAATTACCCACTAAAGGGATAAACGTCCTTACTCTGGACAACATGGTATATCGGTACGACTCCGATGAGGACGCCTACGCTCAGTACCGGGGCGACGAGCCCGAGGGTGAGCCGGTCCGGTCCGGCCCACCGCCCCCGGCCGGGCCATCCCCGTCGCGCTTCCCCGCGCCGTCGCTGGCCCGTCCGAACCAGATCGTGCTGCCCTCGTCGGCACCGCCACCCGGTACGGCGCCCATGCCGCCACGGGAACCGGCACCACGACACGAGCCCGTACCGGCAGCGGGCGAGCCGGTGTCGACCGGCGTCGGTGCGGCACCGCCCGAGCCGGGCACGACGACCATCGCGCCGCCGCCGCGTCGCGGTGGCGGCCGGGCCTGGCAGGTGCTGGTCGGCGGCGCCGCCGTGCTGGTGCTGCTCGCCCTCTGCGGCCTCACCGCCGCCACCCTGCTGGACGGTCGGACGTTGATCGGCCAGCAGGCCGCACCCAGCGCCGCGCCGGACACCACCCGTGGCGGCGCGCCCGCCGAGGCGAGCGACCTCGACTCCCGGGACACCGACCAGGCCCCGCTCACCGCGCGGGAGGTCTTCCCCGCCAGCACCCTCGCGATCGGCGACAGCCAGACCGGGTACGAGGTGCTCCGCACCCAGTCCAGCGCCAGTTGTGCGGTGGCCGCCACCGGGGAGGTCGCGGACCTGCTGGTGCGGCTCGGCTGCAACCAGGTCGTCCGGGCCACCCTCCGTGCGCCGGACGGGGACCACCTGGTCACCGCCGGGCTGTTCAACCTCGCCGACCGGTCCAGCGCCGAACGGGCCCGGGACAAGATCCGCCAGGTGCTCGACGAGCGGCAGGGCCGCTTCCGGGGCATGTCGGCAGGCGACGGCACCGAGGTCATCACCACCGCACCGGCCCGGGTCGGCTGGCAGGTACGCGGTCACTACATCGGGTACGCGGTGGTTGCCCGCACCGACGGCGCGACGATCCGCTCCGGCGACACCGGAGTCCGCGAGATCCTCTTCGACCTGCTCGAACAGCACCTGAACCAGGGCGTGCTGGAGCGCCGGGCCGACGGCGGAACGGCGAGCCAGCCGACCGAGCGGCCCTCCGACGGCACCGGCAGCCAGAGCGGGTCCACCGAGGACTGACCCGGTCGACGCGGGAGGCGGGCGCGCCTCGCGCACGCCTCTCAGGTGTCGGCCGGCACCCGCAGCCGCCGGGTCGCCTCGGCCCGGCGCGCGTACCCGGCCGGGTCGTCCGGGTAGCCGACCGCCACCAGGGTCAACCCGTGCGCCGGCGCCACGGTCACCTCGCTGGACCGCTCCCGCCGGGTGAGCAGGCCGGCCGGCCACTCCACCGGCCGGCGGCCGTCCCCGGCCACCAGCATCGCGCCGACCAGGCTGCGCACCATCGCCTGGCAGAACGCGTCTGCCTGCACGGTGGCCACCAGGATTCCGTCGGCGTCCCGCCGCCAGTCCAACCGGGTCACCTCCCGCAGCGTGGTGGCGTTCTCCTTGCGCCGGCAGTACGCGGCGAAGTCGTGCTCCCCCACCAGGCCGGCCGCCGCGGCGGCGAGCCGGTCGAGGTCGAGCACGCGGGGCCAGGCCAGGATCTCGTGCCGGCGCAGCGGGTCCGCGCCCCACGCGGCGTCGGTCACCCGGTACTCGTAGCGGCGGTAGGTGGCCGAGAAACGGGCGTCGAAGGTGGCCGGCACCTCGCTCATCGCCCGGATCCGCACGTCGGCCGGGAGCAGCCGGGCCAGCCGGCGCAGCAGCCGGCCCTCGTGCGCCCGCCAGACCTCGGCGGGCAGGTCGAGGTGGCAGACCTGCCCGGTGGCGTGCACCCCCGCGTCGGTCCGCCCGGCGACGGTCAGCCCGCTCGCGGTGCCGGCACCGAGCACCAGGTCCAGCGTCTCGACCAGCGTCCCGGCCACCGTCCGCCGGTCCGGCTGGGCGGCCCAGCCGGAGAAGTCCGTGCCGTCGTACGCGACATCCAGCCGCAGCCGGGTCCGCTCGTCCACGTCCCACCTCCTCGACGGGTCGGGCCCGGCACCCCGTGGGGATGCCGGGCCCGACGGCCTGGATCAGACCTTGCGGCCTGGATCAGACCTTGCCTTCCTCGGTGGCCAGGTCGCTGTCCTCGCGGGCGGCGGCGGTGTCACCGGAGACCGACTGCGGCGGCTCGGCGTCCTGGTCGGCCGGACGCGAGGCGGGGACCTCGTCGGCCGGGGCCAGCGCCTCGACCTTGTCCTGCTGGGTGGCCTTGCGGGCGGCGGTCTTCTTGTTCGCCCTCGGCTCGGCGACCTGAAGCTCCTCGACCAGCTCGATGATCGCCATCGGCGCGGCGTCACCCTTGCGCGGACCGGTCTTCACGATCCGGGTGTAGCCGCCGTTGCGGTTGGCGTACCGCGGCGCGATCTGGTCGAACAGGGCGTAGACCACGTCCTTGTCCTTGACCACGGTCAGCACCCGGCGACGCGACGCGAGGTCGCCCCGCTTGGCCTTGGTGATCAGCTGCTCGGCGAGCGGGCGCAGCCGCCGGGCCTTGGTCTCGGTGGTCTTGATCTTGCCGTGCTGGAACAGCGAGGTGGCCAGGTTGGCCAGCATCAGCCGCTCGTGCGCGGGGCTGCCGCCGAGGCGGGGGCCCTTGGTGGGCGTGGGCATGCTTGGTGCTCCTCAGGTGTGGCGGCAGCGCGGACTAGAGCTGCTCGGTCTCGCGGTAGTCGTCGGTGTCGTAGTCGGCCTCGCCGAAGGTGTCCACGACGTGCGCCGGGTCGAAGTTCGGAGCCGAGTCCTTCAGCCCCAGACCCATCCCGGCGAGCTTCATCTTGACCTCGTCGATCGACTTCTGACCGAAGTTGCGGATGTCGAGGAGGTCGGCCTCGGTACGCCCGATGAGCTCACCAACGGAGTTGATGCCCTCGCGCTTGAGGCAGTTGTAGGAGCGAACGGTCAGGTCCAGCTCCTCGATCGGCAGGGCGAGATCCGCCGCCAGCTGCGCGTCCTGCGGGGACGGGCCGATGTCGATGCCCTCCGCGGTCTCGTCCAGCTCCCGCGCCAGCCCGAACAGCTCGACCAGCGTCGAGCCGGCCGAGGCCAGTGCCGTACGCGGGCCCATCGACGGCTTGGTCTCGACGTCGATGATCAGCCGGTCGAAGTCGGTCCGCTGCTCGACCCGGGTCGCCTCGACGCGGTACGTCACCTTGAGCACCGGCGAGTAGATCGAGTCGACCGGGATCCGGCCGATCTCCGCGCCCGCCTGCTTGTTCTGCGCCGCCGTGACGTAGCCGCGACCCCGCTCGACGGTCAGCTCCATGTCGAGCCGGCCCTTGCCGTTGAGGGTGGCGAGCTTCAGGTCCGGGTTGTGCACCGAGACACCGGCCGGGGGCTGGATGTCACCGGCGGTCACGTCACCCGGGCCCTGCTTGCGCAGGTACATGCTGACCGGCTCGTCGTGCTCGGAGCTGACGCAGAGCTCCTTGATGTTCATGACGAGCTCGACCACGTCCTCCTTGACGCCGGGGATCGTGGTGAACTCGTGCAGCACACCGTCGATCTTGATCGAGGTGACCGCCGCACCCGGGATGGACGACAGCAGCGTACGCCGCAGCGAGTTGCCCAGGGTGTAGCCGAAGCCCGGCTCCAGCGGCTCGATGGTGAACCGGGACCGGGTCTCGTTGATCGACTCCTCGGAGAGGGTCGGTCGCTGGCTGATGAGCATGTCTTCTCTTCTCTTCCGGGGCGCCCGCTATATGACGCCCACGACACAAACTGTTCCGGTGGCCCGCCCGACGACGGGCGGGCCACCGCAACGAGCCCTACTTCGAGTAGAGCTCGACGATCAGCTGCTCCTGGACCTGGGTGTCGATCACCTGTCGGGCCGGGAGCGAGTGCACCAGGATCTTCATCTGGCTGGGGATCGCCTCCAGCCACGCCGGAACGCTCCGCGAGCCGGCCTCGGCCTGGGCCACGATGAACGGGGTGAGCTCCTTGCTCTTGCCCCGGACCTCGATGATGTCGTGCTCCTTGACGCGGTACGACGGGATGTCGACCTTCTTGCCGTTCACCGTGAAGTGACCGTGCTTGACCAGCTGACGGGCCATGTCCCGGGACTTGGCGTAGCCGGCCCGGTAGACCACGTTGTCCAGCCGCGACTCGAGGATCTGCAGGAGGACCTCACCGGTCTTGGCCTGCTTGGACACGGCCTCCTCGTAGTAGCCGCGGAACTGCTTCTCCAGCACGCCGTACACCCGGCGGGCCTTCTGCTTCTCACGGAGCTGGAGGAGGTACTCCGTCTCCTTGGTGCGGCCGCGGCCGTGCTGCCCGGGCGGGAACGGCCGGGACTCGAACGGGCACTTCGGACCATCGCACTTGCTGCCCTTGAGGAACAGCTTCATCTTCTCCCGCCGGCAACGGCGGCAGTCAGCACCGGTGTAACGAGCCATCTCTCTCTAACCTCTCAGACCCGGCGACGCTTCGGCGGACGGCACCCGTTGTGCGGCTGCGGCGTGACGTCGGAGATCTGCCCGACCTCCAGGCCCACCGCCTGCAACGAACGGATGGCGGTCTCCCGGCCGGAGCCGGGACCCTTGACGAACACGTCGACCTTGCGCATGCCGTGCTCCATGGCCCGACGCGCGGCGGCCTCGGCCGCCAGCTGCGCGGCGAACGGGGTCGACTTACGGGAACCCTTGAAGCCGACCTGGCCCGCGGAGGCCCAGGAGATGACGGCACCGGTCGGGTCCGTGATGGACACGATGGTGTTGTTGAAGGTGCTCTTGATGTGCGCCTGCCCGTGGGCGACGTTCTTGCGTTCCTTGCGCCGGACCTTCTTTACGGCGGCTCCGGCACGAGCCTTTGGTGGCATAAGTCTGTGCGCTCCTGTGATGGTTCTCGATCGGGGTTCTGGCTCTTCGCCCAGTTGATTCCGTGGACACCGGTTCCGGTTGGAGCCCGGCCCACCTCGGCGGAGAACGACCAGAATCCCGGTTTAAGAACTACTTCTTGCCGGCCTTCTTCTTGCCGGCGACCGTCCGCTTCGGGCCCTTGCGGGTCCGGGCGTTGGTGCGGGTCCGCTGGCCACGGACGGGCAGGCCCCGGCGGTGCCGGATGCCCTCGTAGCAGCCGATCTCGACCTTGCGACGGATGTCAGCGGCGACCTCGCGGCGCAGGTCACCTTCAACCTTGTAGTTGGCCTCGATGTGGTCGCGGAGCTGGACAAGCTCCTCGTCCGTGAGGTCCCGGGCGCGCTTGTCCGCCGAGATGCCGGTGGCAGCGAGCGTCTCCAGGGCGCGGGTGCGACCCACGCCGAAGATGTAGGTGAGCGCGATCTCCAGCCGCTTCTCGCGGGGGAGATCCACGCCGACTAGACGTGCCATGTGCGGGCGTACTCCTTGTGGTGTTCTGCCGGAGGTCTGGACCCGTCCCACCCCGCTACCGACCGTCCCGTCCTTCCGGCGCAACCACGCCGGCGACCGGGAGTCGGTCGCTGCCCGAGCGGGCCCCGGCCTCCGACCGGGGGTCAACCACGAGAAAGTACGCGCTGCGCACCGCTCGCGGCTGGGACGAGCATGTGTGATGTGGGCCTGGTTCAGCCCTGGCGCTGCTTGTGGCGCGGGTCGGTGCAGATCACCATGACCCGGCCGTGCCGGCGGATCACCCGGCACTTGTTGCAGATCCTCTTGACGCTCGGCTTGACCTTCACGGTTGCCTTACTTCCCATCTGGCCCGGCGTCACGAGGCGCGACACCGGACGTCGAAGACGGACACGGGACGTTTCCCGGCCGCCGTCAGGCTTACTTGTAGCGGTAGACGATGCGCCCGCGGGTCAGGTCGTACGGCGAGAGCTCGACGACAACCCGATCCTCCGGCAGGATGCGGATGTAGTGCTGCCGCATCTTGCCGCTGATGTGAGCCAGCACCTTGTGGCCGTTGGCGAGCTCCACCCGGAACATGGCGTTCGGCAGGGGCTCGATGACCCGACCTTCGATCTCGATGGCTCCGTCTTTTTTCGGCATGTCCTCCGCTGTCCTGACGTCGGTTACTCCGGACGGCTCACAACGCCTTACACGGGTGCTTGATCTAGATCAGGCTTCCCGCGCCAGCCGCGGCTCCGCAGTCCCACCGAAGCGCTGGTGGGCATGGCGGAGTGGACGCTGTGCGCCGATCAGAAAGTGTACGCCCGCCCGCACGCCGTCGCCAAACCGGCCGGCGGACCGGCACCGGCGGGTCGGGCAAACGGGACGTTCAGGCCGTGCCGCCCCGCTCCGGACGCCGCGCCTGCTCGCCGGGATCGCGTCCGGCGGCCTCGTCGCCAGCCACACCGTCCGCACCGATCTCGCCGGGTTGCTGCCCGGCGATCGCCGCGCGCTCCCGCTTGAGCGCCCGCTTCTCCGCCCGCCGCTGCCGGCGACGCTCCCGCTCGGCCGCCTGCCGTCGAGGCTCGCCGGTGGCCAGCCCGGTGACGGTACGCACCAGCACCACCGCACCCCAGGGGCCGGCCACCCAGCCCGGCCAGAAGTAGTTCGGCTCACCGGCCGCCAGCGAGGTGACGACCCAGATCACCACCACGATTCCGACGACCTTGAGCCATGGCTCCCAGACCTCGGCCAACCAGCGCGCGGTCACCCCACGCCCGCCCTCGGCCGGCACCGGCGCGTCCGCACCGCCGTCCCGCGGCACGGGCACCCCGGCGGGCACCGCCGCAGCCGCTCCCGGCAGATCGCCCACCAGGGCATCCAGCTCGGCGTACGTCCGAGCGGCATAGGCCCGCTGCAACCGCTCGTCGTACTCGTGCAGGTCGAGCCGGCCCTCGTCCAGGGCGACCCGGAGCCGCTCGGCCACGGCCTGCCGGTCGGAATCCGCCGCACGCATACCGTCCCGCCCGTCCATGCCGGCAAGCATGCCACCGTGCCGCCAGCCCGGGTAGCGGGGCCCACGTGCCCCGGGCCCGGGGCACCCCGGCGCAGGGCGGGTTGCGGCGGGGTCAGGAGGCGGGTGAGGTGCTCGGCTGGCGCGCGGTGACCAGGTCGCCGAGGCGGGCCCGCCCGCCGTCGTGGGCGGTCAACACCCACACCCCGTCCGGCAGCAGGGCCATGGTGTGCTCGACGTGCACGGCGCGTGACCCGTCCCGGGTGACGACGGTCCAGCCGTCGGCGAGTTCCTCGGTACGCGGCGAACCCATGGTGATCATCGGCTCGATGGCCAGCGCCAGGCCCGGCACCAACCGTGGGCCCTTGCCCGGTCGCCCGTGGTTGAGCACGTGCGGATCCTGATGCATCTCGGTACCGATGCCGTGGCCGCCGTAGCCGTCGACGATGCCGTAGCGACCGGCTCGGCGCACCGCGTTCTCCACCGCGTGGGAGATGTCGGTCAGCCGACCCTTCCCGCTGGCCGCGCCGCGCGCGGCCGTGGCGATGCCGGCCCACATCGCGTCCTCGGCGACCTCGGCCATCCGCAGCAGCGCCGGGTCGACCTCGCCCACGCCGACCGTGATCGCCGCGTCGCCGTGCCATCCGTCGAGCACCGCACCGCAGTCGATGGAGATCAGATCACCCTCGGCGAGAACCTGCCCCGGCGACGGGATGGCGTGCACGATCTGCTCGTTCACCGAGGAACAGATCGACGCCGGGAAGCCGTGGTAGCCCTTGAACGACGGGATCGCGCCCGCCTCGCGGATCGTCGCCTCGGCGATCACGTCCAGATCGGCGGTGCTCACCCCGGGGGCAACCGCCTCCCGCATCCGGCGGAGCGCCTCCGCGACCACCAGGCCGGCGGCACGCATCTTCTCGATCTGCTCGGGGGTCTTCAGCTGGATGTCCAGCTGGGGACGACGCATGGAGGCGCTACCTTTCGTTGCCGAGACAGCGGGGTACGCCGGACGTGCCCCGCTGTTCGCACTCTATCCGGCTGGCGGCTGGGCCGACCTCAGCCTCCGTACGACCGGAGGGCGTCGATCGCGCGGACCGTCACGTCCTCCACCGGGCCGGTGGCGTCGATGCCGACCAGCTTCCCCTGGGCGCCGTAGTAGTCCACCAGCGGCGCGGTCTTGTCGGCGTACTCCCGCAGCCGGGCGGCGATGGTCTCCGGCTTGTCGTCGTCACGCTGGAACAGCTCAGCGCCGCAGCGGTCGCAGATGCCGTCCCGGTTGGTCGGATCGAACTCGACGTGCCAGATCTTGCCGCAGCCCCGGCAGGTCCGCCGGCCGGAGAGCCGGCGGATCACCTCGTCGTCGTCGACCACCAGTTCCAGCACGATGTCCAGCGCGGTCCCGAGGTCGGCGAGGAGCTTGTCCAGCGCGGCGGCCTGCGGGGTGGTCCGCGGGAAGCCGTCGAGCAGGAAGCCCTCGGCGGCGTCCGGCTCGGCGAGCCGGTCCCGCACCATGTTGATGGTGACCTCGTCCGGCACCAGCTTGCCGGCGTCCATGTAGCGCTTGGCCTCCACGCCCAGCGGCGTGCCCTGGGACACATTGGCCCGGAAGATGTCGCCGGTCGAGATCTTCGGCACGGAAAGGTGCGCGGCGATGAACTCTGCCTGTGTGCCCTTGCCCGCGCCCGGCGGGCCAACCAGAACCAGTCTCATCTACCGCAGGAACCCTTCGTAGTTCCGCTGCATCAGCTGGCTCTCGATCTGCTTGCTGGTCTCGAGAGCCACGCCAACCATGATCAGCACAGCGGTACCACCGAACGGGAAGTTGAGGTACTGCTGCCGGTCCAGCCAGATGAAGAAGAAGTTCGGCAGGATCGAGATGGTCGCGAGGTACAGCGCGCCCGGCAGGGTGATGCGGCTGAGGATGAAGTCCAGGTAGTCGGCGGTCGGCTTGCCGGGGCGGATGCCGGGCACGAAGCCGCCGTACTTCTTCATGTTGTCCGCGACCTCGGTCGGGTTGAACGTGATCGAGACGTAGAAGTACGTGAAGAAGATGATCAGCAGGAAGTAGACCACGATGTAGATCGGGCTGGTCGGGTCGACCAGGTTGTTCTGGATCCACGCCTGGGTCTTACCCGGGTCGGTCTGGTCGAAGAACTGCAGCGCCAGCTGCGGCAGGTAGAGCAGCGACGAGCCGAAGATGACCGGGATCACACCCGCCTGGTTGACCTTCAGCGGGATGTAGGTGGAGGTGCCGCCGTACATCCGCCGGCCGATCATGCGCTTGGCGTACTGCACCGGGATGCGGCGCTGCGCCTGCTCGATGAAGGTGACCGCGGTGATGACCACCAGCACCAGGGCGATGACGAGGAAGAACTTGGCCCAGCCCTGGCTCTCCTTGATCCGCCAGCCCTCGCTGGGCAGGCGGGCGGCGATCGAGGTGAAGATCAGGACGGACATGCCGTTGCCGACGCCCCGGTCGGTGATCAGCTCACCGAGCCACATGACCACGCCGGTGCCGGCGGTCATCGTCATCACCAGGATGGACAGCGTCAGCCAGTCCGGGACACCGGTGCCGGTGGGGATGATCTCCTCGTCGCACATGTTGTTGAACAGCTGGCCGGAGCGGGCCAGCGCGACGAACGCCGAGGCCTGCAGGACACCCAGCCCCAGGGTCAGGTAGCGGGTGTACTGGGTGATCTTCGCCTGGCCGGCCTGGCCCTCCTTGCGGAGCTGCTCCAGCCGGGGGATGACCACCGTCAGCAGCTGCAGGATGATCGACGCGGTGATGTAGGGCATGATGCCCAGCGCGAAGATCGACAGCTGCAGCAGCGCGCCACCGGAGAAGAGGTCGAGGAGGTTGAGGACACCCGTCGAGCCTTCGGTGGTTTCGATGCACTTCTGCACGTTGCCGTACGAGACGCCTGGGCTGGGCACCGTGGCGCCGAGCCGGTAGATCGCGACGATGCCTACTGTGAACAGCAGCTTCTTGCGCAGGTCAGGCGTACGGAACGCACTGAGAAAGGCGGACAGCAACTTCTTCCTCCTGCGCGAGGCGGGCCGCCGGTCGTCCCTGGCGGGTCGGGGTGGGTGCCGGGCAGGTGCCCGATATCCATAGCTGGGAAGGGACTCTAACAGCCCGATCCCGGTACGGGCAGATGTGCCCGGCTACATAAACCGAATCCGATGTTACCGGGCGCACGGCCCGTCGTAGACCAGGGCGCCCGCCAGCTGGGATCAACTGGCGGGCGCCATGGGTCGTACAGCCCTACAGCTCGGTGACCGAGCCGCCGGCGGCCGTGATCTTCTCCTTGGCCGACGCGCTGAACGCGTGCGCCGACACCTGGAGCGCCACACCGCCGAGGTCCCCGGTGCCGAGGACCTTCACCGGCTGACCCTTGCGGACCGCGCCGGCGTCGACCAGCTCGGCCGGGCCGATCTGGCCACCGTTGGGGAACAGCTCGGCCAGGCGGTCCAGGTTGACCACCTGGAAGACCACCTTGAACTTGTTCTTGAAGCCCTTCAGCTTCGGCAGACGCATGTGGATGGGCATCTGCCCACCCTCGAACGCCGCCGGGATGTTCTTTCGGGCCTTGGAGCCCTTCGTACCGCGACCGGCGGTCTTGCCCTTGGAGCCCTCACCGCGACCCACGCGGGTCTTCGCGGTCTTGGCCCCCGGCGCCGGGCGCAGGTGGTGGACCTTGATCGTCATTACTCGACCTCCTCGACCTTCACGAGGTGGCTCACCGTGAAGATCATGCCGCGAATCTCGGGCCGGTCCTCCTTGACCACCACGTCGTTGATCCGCTTGAGACCGAGCGAACGCAGCGACTCACGCTGGTTGTGCTTGGTCCCGATCTCCGAGCGGACCTGGGTGACCTTGAGACGTGCCATCAGGAAGCCACCTCCGCCCGCGAGGCCAGCATGGCCGCCGGCGCGACGTCCTCCACCGGCAGGCCCCGCCGCGCGGCGACGGCCTCCGGGGACTCCAGCCCCTTCAGCGCGGCCACGGTGGCGTGCACGATGTTGATCGGGTTCGACGAACCGAGGCTCTTGGAGAGCACATCGTGGATGCCCGCGCACTCCAGCACGGCACGGACCGGGCCACCGGCGATGACACCCGTACCGGCGGACGCCGGCTTGAGCAGCACCACACCGGCGGCGGCCTCGCCCTGCACCGGGTGCGGGATCGAGGAACCGATCCGCGGCACCTTGAAGAAGTGCTTCTTGGCCTCCTCGACACCCTTGGCGATCGCCGCGGGCACCTCCTTGGCCTTTCCGTAGCCCACGCCCACGGTGCCGTCGCCGTCGCCCACGATCACCAGGGCGGTGAAGCTGAAGCGACGACCGCCCTTCACGACCTTGGCGACGCGATTGATCGCGACGACCCGCTCGAGGTGCGGGGTCTTCTCGGCGGGCGCGTTTCCGCGGCCGCCCTCACGGCGGTTGTCGCGGCGACCACCCTCGTTGCCACCGGACCCGCCGCCACGGCGCTGTTGACCTGGCATCAGCAGCCTTCCTTCTCTCTCGTGACGGGGATTAGAACTCGAGCCCGGCTTCGCGGGCGGCGTCGGCGAGCGCGGCTACCCGCCCCGCGTACCGGTTGCCACCGCGGTCGAAGACGACCTTGGAGATGCCGGCGGCCTTGGCCCGCTCGGCGAGCAGGCCGCCGACCTTGCCGGCCAGGGCGCTCTTGTCGCCCTCCGTACCGCGCAGCGAGGCGTCCAGGGTCGAGGCCGACGCCAGGGTGTGTCCCCTGGTGTCGTCCACGATCTGGGCGACGATGTGCCGCAGCGAACGGGTGACCACCAGGCGGGGACGCTCGGCGGTGCCGCTGACGTTCTTGCGGACTCGGAAGTGCCGCCGCGCCCGCCCGACGGCACGCCTGGCGGCGACGCCGCGGCGGCGCTTGAGCAGCGTGGCGCTCACTTCTTACCTGCCTTTCCGGCCTTACGGCGGATCACTTCGCCCTGGTACTTCACGCCCTTGCCCTTGTAGGGCTCCGGCGGGCGGATCTTCCGGATGTTGGCGGCGACCTCACCGACCAACTGCTTGTCGATGCCGGCCACGTGGAACAGCGTCGGCCGCTCCACCGTGAAGGTGATGCCGTCCGGCGCCTGCACCAGGACCGGGTGCGAGAACCCGAGAGCGAACTCCAGGTCCTTGCCCTTGGCCGTGACGCGGTAACCGGTACCGGCGATCTCCAGGCTCTTGCGGTAGCCCTCGGTGACCCCGACGATCATGTTCGAGACCAGGGTACGGCTCAGGCCGTGCAGTTCCTTGGCCTTGCGCTCGTCGTTCGGGCGGTTGACGTTCAGCTGCCCGTCCTCGGCCCGCTCGATGGTGATCGGCTCGGCCAGGGTGTGCGACAGCTCGCCCTTGGGGCCCTTGACCTTGACGGTCTGGCCGTCGATCGTCACGTCGACTCCGGACGGCACCGGGATCAACTTACGTCCAATACGCGACATTTCTACCAGTCTCCCGTTACCAGACGAAGGCGAGGACTTCCCCGCCAACGCTCCGCTTGCGGGCCTGCCGGTCGGTGAGCAGTCCCTGGGACGTCGAAATGATCGCCACGCCCAGCCCACCGAGCACCCGGGGGAGCCCGTCCGACTTGGCGTACACCCGCAGACCGGGCTTGGAGACACGCTTGATACCGGCCAGGCTCCGTTCCCGGTTCTGGCCGTACTTCAGCTCGACGACCAGTCGCTTGCCGACGGCACCCTCCTCGGGCTCCTCGACTGCCCAGGTGGCGATGTAACCCTCGGACTTGAGGACCTCGGCGATGTTCGCCTTGATCTTCGAGTAGGGCATCGTCACCCGGTCGTGGTACGCCTGGTTGGCGTTACGCAGACGCGTGAGCATGTCTGCGATCGGGTCGGTCATCGTCATGAAACTCGTCAACCTTTCTCGCCGGGGTTCCCGCGGGGTTGCGCCCACAGGCCTACGGCGAAGAGACAGTCCAGCTGACGCGCGAAGCGCGCCGGGCTATTACCAGGAAGCCTTGGACACGCCGGGCAGCTCACCGCGGTGGGCCATCTCCCGGATGCACACCCGGCAGAGCCCGAACTTGCGGTAGACCGCCTTGGGACGCCCGCACCGCTGGCAGCGGGTGTACGCGCGAACCGAGAACTTCGGCTTCGCGGCCGCCTTGAGGATCAGCGCCTTCTTGGCCATCTCAGTTCTCCTTGAACGGGAAGCCCAGGAGCTTCAGCAGCGCCCGGCCCTCGTCGTCGGTCGTGGCGGTCGTGACCACCGTGATGTCCATGCCCCGCTGGCGATCGATCTTGTCCTGATCGATCTCGTGGAACACCGACTGCTCGGTCAGACCGAACGTGTAGTTGCCGTGCCCGTCGAGCTTGCGCCCGTCGAGGCCGCGGAAGTCGCGGATACGCGGCAGCGCGATCGACAGCAGCCGGTCCAGGAACTCCCACATGCGGTCGCCGCGCAGGGTCACCTTCGCGCCGATCGGCATGCCCTCGCGGAGCTTGAACTGCGCGATGGACTTCGTCGCCCGCCGGACCTGCGGCTTCTGGCCGGTGATGGTGGCCAGATCGCGGACCGCCCCGTCGATGAGCTTGGCGTCCCGAGCGGCCTCGCCGACACCCATGTTCACGACGATCTTGACCAACCGCGGCACCTGCATCGGGTTGCCGTAGTTGTGCTGCTCGCGCAGCTGGGCCACGATCTCGTTGCGGTACCGCTCCTTGAGGCGCGGCGTGGTCTTGGTTTCGGTAGCCGTGGTCATCACAGGTCCTTACCCGTGCTACGCGCGATGCGGACCTTCTGGCCGTTCTCGTCGATCCGGTAACCGACGCGGGTCGGCTTGCCGTCGGAGTCCACGACCATCACGTTCGAGACGTGGATCGGGGCCTCCTGGGTGACGATGCCACCGGTCTTGGCGCCACGCTGAGTGGTGCTGATGCGGGTGTGCTTCTTGATCCGGTTCACGCCCTCGACCAGGACCTTGTCCTGCCGCGGGTAGGCCGCGATGACCTTGCCCTTGGCACCCTTGTCCTTGCCGGCGATGACGACGACCGTGTCGCCCTTCTTGACCTTCATGCCCGCGCCTCCCTCCGGTCGGCGCGCGCCTGAAGCTTGCACCTACTGGGCCTGCTGGTTCGCTCGCTCCGCTCGCTCACGGTCACAACACCTCCGGCGCGAGAGAAATGATCTTCATGAACCGCTTGTCCCGCAGCTCGCGCCCGACCGGGCCGAAGATACGGGTACCGCGCGGGTCCCCACCGTCCTTGATGATGACGGCGGCGTTCTCGTCGAAGCGGATGTACGAACCGTCCGGCCGCCGCCGCTCCTTGGCGGTGCGGACGACGACCGCCTTGACGACGTCGCCCTTCTTCACACCGGCACCCGGGATCGCGTCCTTGACGGTCGCCACGATGACGTCGCCGATGCTCGCGTAGCGCCGACCGGAGCCACCGAGAACCCGGATGCACAGGATCTCCCGGGCACCCGTGTTGTCGGCGACACGCAGTCGCGACTCCTGCTGAATCACGTCTATCTCCTATGTCTGCCGGTTCTCCGGCCGCCGGGGCGGCCGGAGCCTGGCGGAACCTGCGCCCGACCGATCTCGGCCGAGCTCGAGCCTTCGCTACTTGGCCTTCTCGAGGATCTCCACGAGCCGCCACCGCTTGGTGGCGGACAGCGGTCGGGTCTCCATGATCAGGACCCGGTCGCCGATACCGGCGGAGTTCTGCTCGTCGTGAACCTTGAGCTTGCTGGTCCGGCGCATGATCTTGCCGTACAGCGCGTGCTTGACCCGGTCCTCGACCTCGACCACGACGGTCTTTTCCATCTTGTCGCTGACCACGAGGCCCTCGCGGACCTTACGCCGGCCGCGCGTAACGGTGGTGTTCTCGCTCATCCTGCAGTCACCTCAGTCGGCGCGGCCGAGAGCCCCAGCTCACGCTCACGCATGATCGTGTAGATCCGGGCGATCTCCCGACGGATGACCTGCAGCCGCCGGTTGTTGTCCAGCTGCCCGGTCGCGGCCTGGACACGGAGGTTGAACAGCTCCGCCTTGGCCTCGCGCAGCTTCGTGACCAGCTCCTCCTCGGAGAGTTCACGCAGCTCGGCGGCCTTAACGCCCGCTGCCATCAGGATTCACCCACTTCGCGCGTCACAATGCGGCACTTCATCGGGAGCTTGTGGATCGCGCGACGCATCGCCTCTCGCGCGATCTGCTCGTTGGGGAAGGACATCTCGAAGAGCACCCGTCCCGGCTTCACATTGGCGACCCACCACTCGGGCGAGCCCTTACCGGAACCCATCCGGGTCTCCGCCGGCTTCTTCGTGAGGGCCTGGTCCGGGAAGATGGTGATCCAGACCTTGCCACCACGCTTGATGTGGCGGGTCATCGCGATACGCGCCGACTCGATCTGCCGGTTCGTCACGTACGCCGGCTCGAGAGCCTGGATCCCGAACTCGCCGAACACCACCCGGTTGCCGCCCTTGGACGCGCCGCTGCGGTCCGGGTGGTGCGGCTTGCGGAAGCCCTTCGGGGGCTTGCGCGGCATCAGCATCTGTCAGCCCTCCTGCTGCGTTTCTGCCGCGGCGGCGACGGCGGACGGGTCCACCGGCTCGCCGCTCGGCGTCTCGGCCTGCTGCGCGACGGTCGTCGCGGCAGCCCGGCCGGCCTCGGTGCCACCGGAGGTCGTACCGGACGAACCGGACCGACCACGGCGCGGCCGCTCGGGACGGTCGCCACGCTCCCGGCGCGGGCGCGACGGCGCCTCGGCCGGGGCCTCCCGACCCGGCACCGCGTCACCCTTGTAGATCCAGACCTTCACGCCGATGCGGCCGAAGGTGGTACGCGCCTCGAAGAAGCCGTACTCGATGTTGGCCCGCAGCGTGTGCAGCGGAACCCGGCCCTCGCGGTAGAACTCCGTGCGGCTCATCTCGGCGCCGCCGAGGCGACCCGAGACCTGCACCCGGATGCCCTTGCACAGCGGGTTCTTCATCGCCGACTGCATCGCCTTGCGCATCGCCCGACGGAAGCTGACCCGGCTGGAGAGCTGCTCGGCCACGCCCTGGGCGACCAGCTGCGCGTCCGACTCGGGGTTCTTCACCTCGATGATGTTCAGCTGCACCTGCTTGCCGGTGAGCTTCTCCAGCTCGCCGCGGATCCGGTCGGCCTCGGCACCCTTACGGCCGATGACGATGCCCGGCCGGGCGGTGTGGATGTCGACCCGGACCCGGTCGCGGGTGCGCTCGATGTCGACCTTGGAAATGCCGGCGCGCTCCAGGCCCTTGGACATCATCCGGCGGATCTTGACAT
This sequence comes from Micromonospora sp. WMMD1082, assembly GCF_029626175.1. NCBI lineage: Bacteria > Bacillati > Actinomycetota > Actinomycetes > Micromonosporales > Micromonosporaceae > Micromonospora > Micromonospora sp. WMMD1082. The sequence continues at coordinate 1,919,024 of NZ_JARUBM010000002.1, forward strand.
CCTCGCCGATGTAGTCCTTGTAGAGCTTGTCCGCGAACCAGCGGGACTTCCAGTCGGTCGAGATGCCGAGCCGGAACCCGTGCGGGTGAACCTTCTGACCCATTACTCGGCGCCCTCCGTGTTGCTCTGCGTCTCGGCCGGTGCGGTCTGCTCCGCCGGGGCCGCCTTCTTCGCCGACTGCTTCGGCGCGGCCGGCGCGACCGCCTCGACCGCCACGGTGATGTGGCAGGTGCGCTTACGGATCCGGTACGCCCGGCCCTGCGCCCGCGGCTGGAACCGCTTCATGGTCGGGCCCTCGTCCACGAACGCCTCGCTGACGAGCAGCGCGTCGGGGTCCAGCCGCTCGTTGTTCTCCGCGTTGGCGATCGCACTCGCGAGCACCTTGTACACCTGCTCGCTCGCCGCCTGCGGCGCGAACTGCAGCACCGTGAGCGCCTCCTTCGCGGGCAGGCCGCGGACGAGGTTGACCACCCGGCGCGCCTTCATCGGCGAGATGCGCACGTACCGCGCAACCGCCCGCGCGCCCGGAAGCACCGGAGCGTCGCCCTTTCCTGGCATCGCTGTAACCCCTTGATCCTCTATCCGTATGCCCGCGGCGTCAGCGCCGGCGGCTCTTCCGGTCGTCCTTCTCGTGACCCTTGAACGTGCGGGTCAGCGCGAACTCGCCGAGCTTGTGCCCGACCATCGCCTCGGTCACGAACACCGGGACGTGCTTGCGTCCGTCGTGCACGGCGATCGTGTGCCCGAGCATCTCCGGGATGATCGTCGAGCGCCGCGACCAGGTCTTGATGACGTTCTTGGAGCCCTTCTCGTTCTGCGTCTCCACCTTCTTGAGCAGGTGGTCGTCGATGAACGGGCCCTTCTTCAGGCTGCGAGGCATGTCTTATCTCCCTCAGCCGCGCTTACGCGTGGCGTAGCGGCGGCGGACGATCAGCCGGTCACTCGGCTGGCCCTTACGACGGGTGCGGCCCTCGGGCTTACCCTGCGGGTTGACCGGGTGGCGACCACCGGAGGTCTTGCCCTCGCCACCACCGTGCGGGTGGTCGACCGGGTTCATGGCGACACCACGGACGGTCGGGCGCTTGCCCTTCCAGCGCATCCGGCCGGCCTTACCCCAGTTGATGTTCGACTGGTCGGCGTTGCCGATCTCGCCGATGCTGGCGCGGCAGCGCACGTCGACCCGCCGGATCTCACCCGACGGCATACGCAGGGTCGCGTACGCGCCCTCCCGGCCGAGCAGCTGGATGCCGACGCCGGCCGAGCGGGCCAGCTTGGCACCGCCGCCCGGACGCAGCTCCACGTTGTGGATCGTGGTGCCGACCGGGATGTTGCGCAGCGGCAGGTTGTTGCCCGGCTTGATGTCGGCACTCGGACCCGACTCGACGGCGTCGCCCTGCTTCAGGTCCTTCGGCGCGATGATGTAACGCTTCTCGCCGTCGGCGTAGTGCAGCAGCGCGATCCGCGCGGTGCGGTTCGGGTCGTACTCGATGTGCGCGACCTTGGCCGGCACGCCGTCCTTGTCGACCCGCTTGAAGTCGATCAGCCGGTACTGGCGCTTGTGGCCGCCGCCCTGGTGGCGAGCGGTGATCCGGCCGTGCGCGTTCCGGCCGCCCTTCTTGGGCAGCGGAGCCAGCAGCGACTTCTCGGGCGTCGACCGGGTGATCTCGGCGAAGTCGGCGACGCTCGAGCCACGCCGGCCCGGCGTCGTCGGCTTGTACTTACGGATAGCCATTGTCTACACCCCTCAGCTGACCGGGCCGCCGAAGGCGTCGATGCGGTCGCCCTCAGCCAGCTTCACCATCGCCCGCTTGGTGTCCTTGCGCTTGCCGAACCCGGTCCGGGTCCGCTTGCGCTTGCCCTCGCGGTTGAGCGTGTTGACCGTCAGGACGCGGACGTTGAAGATCTGCTCGATGGCGATCTTGATCGCGGTCTTGTTCGCGTCCGGGTGCACCAGGAAGGTGTACCAGTTGCGGTTCAGCTCGCTGTAGCTCTTCTCGGAGACGACCGGCGCGACGATGATGTCGCGCGGATCGGCGATCGTGCTCACTTGCCACCCTCCTCGGTGGTCTCGCCGGACCCGGCCGCCGGGCCGACCGCCGTCGGCAGCCCGAGGAACTCGTCCAGGGCCTCCTTCGTGAAGACCACGTCGTCGGCCACCAGCACGTCGTACGTGTTCAACTGGCCGGACTCGATCAGGTGCACCCGCGGCTCGTTGCGCAGCGACACCCAGTTCAGCTCGTCGGTGCTGCTCAGCACGACCAGCACCCGACGGGCCTCGGTCAGCTTGGCGAGCGTGGCCAGCGCGGCCTTGGTCGACGGCTTCTCGCCCGAGACGAACGCCTCGACGACGTGCACCTGCCCGGCGCGGGCCCGGTCCGACAGGGCGCCGCGCAGCGCGGCGGCCTTCATCTTCTTCGGGGTGCGCTGGCTGTAGTCGCGCGGCACCGGGCCGTGGACGACGCCACCGCCGGCGAACTGCGGCGCGCGGATCGAGCCCTGCCGGGCCCGACCGGTGCCCTTCTGCTTGTACGGCTTCTTGCCGCCGCCAGAGACCTCGCCCCGGGTCTTGGTCTTGTGGGTGCCCTGCCGGGCCGCGGCGAGCTGCGCCACGACGACCTGGTGCATCAGCGCGATGTTCGCCTGCACGTCGAAGATGTCGGCGGGCAGCTCGACCGAGCCGGTCGCGGTGCCTTCGGAGTTCAGGACGTCAACGGTGGTCACTTGGCCGCACCGCCCTTCTTCGCCTTGGTCTTGGCCGCGGTGCGGACCAGGACCAGCGCGCCCTTGGGGCCGGGAATGGCGCCGCGGACGAGCAGGAGGTTGTTCTCGGTGTCGACCGCCTGGACGGTCAGGTTCTGCACGGTGTAGCGCACGCCGCCCATCCGGCCGGCCATCCGGGTGCCCTTGAAGACCCGGCCCGGGGTGGCGCAGGCCCCGATGGAGCCCGGCGAGCGGTGCTTGCGCTCGACACCGTGGCTGGCGCGCAGACCGTGGAAGCCGTGCCGCTTCATCGGGCCGGCGTAGCCCTTGCCCTTGGTCCTGCCGGTGACGTCGATCGAGACGCCGGCCGGGAACTCCTCGACCGTGACCTCCTGGCCGAGCGAGTAGTCCGCGGCGTCGGTGGTGCGCAGCTCGACGATATGCCGGCGCGGCGCCACGTCCGCCTTGGCGTAGTGCCCGCGCAGCGGCTTCTTGGCCTTGCGCGGATCGATCGTCCCGTACGCCAGCTGGACCGCGGAGTAACCGTCCTTGTCGGCGCCCCGAACCTGGGTGATGACGCACGGGCCGGCCTGAACCACGGTCACCGGCACAACGCGGTTGTTGTCCCAGACCTGGGTCATGCCGAGCTTCGCGCCCAGGATCCCCTTAACTTGCCTGTCCATGTGTCCGGTCCCTACAGCTTGATCTCGATGTCGACGCCAGCCGGCAGGTCGAGGCGCATGAGCGAGTCGACCGTCTTCGGGGTCGGGTCGATGATGTCGATCAGTCGCTTGTGCGTACGCATCTCGAAGTGCTCGCGCGAGTCCTTGTACTTGTGCGGCGAGCGGATGACGCAGAAACGGTTGATCTCCGTGGGCAGCGGCACCGGGCCCGCGACCTGCGCCCCGGTGCGCGTCACCGTCTCGACGATCTTCCGAGCCGAGGAGTCGATGACCTCGTGGTCATAGGCCTTGAGCCGGATGCGGATCTTCTGTCCCGCCATGGTGGCTTCTGTTCCTTCTCTCGATGCCGCTGTGTTGCGGGTGCCTGTACCGGCTGGCACAGGCCCTCTTCGCCCACCCCCGCGGTCGGGCGTGTCGCGCCCTGTGGCCAGGCTCCGCCCCGGGGCTCCGGAGCGATCCTGACCGCGGTGGGTCCAGGCGCCGATCGCGCTGAGGCGACCTGAACGCCGCGCGAGGGTGGTTGGCGGACGGGCCACCAACCACCCCACGCCCGACTGCTCTGCCTACCCGGAGGTTCGACGGAAGCCGAACACGGGCAGCGAACTGTCGTTACGCAACCTGACTAGTATGCCGCACGACTGGCGGCGGGTCTAATCGGGGTTACCCAGCTCACTTGATGATCTTGGTGACGCGACCAGCGCCGACCGTACGGCCACCCTCCCGGATCGCGAACTTGAGGTTGTCCTCCATCGCGATGGGCTGGATCAGCTTCACGGTCATCGTGGTGTTGTCGCCCGGCATGACCATCTCGGTGCCCTCGGGAAGGGTGACGACACCGGTGACGTCCGTGGTCCGGAAGTAGAACTGCGGACGGTAGTTCTGGAAGAACGGCGTGTGCCGGCCACCCTCCTCCTTGGAGAGGATGTAGACGGTCGCCTCGAACTCGGTGTGCGGGGTCGTGGTGCCCGGCTTGACGACCACCATGCCGCGCTCGACGTCCTCGCGCTTGATGCCCCGCAGCAGCAGACCGACGTTCTCACCCGCGCGGGCCTCGTCGAGCAGCTTGCGGAACATCTCGATGCCGGTGCAGACCGTCCGCTGCGACTTCTCGCGGATACCGACGATCTCCACCTCCTCGTTCGGCTTGAGGATGCCGCGCTCCGCGCGACCGGTGACGACGGTGCCCCGACCGGTGATCGTGAAGACGTCCTCGATCGGCATCAGGAACGGCCGGTCGGTCTCGCGCTCCGGCTGCGGAATCGCGGTGTCGACGGCGTTCATCAGCTCCAGCAGGCGACCGGTCCACTCTGGGTCACCCTCCAGGGCCTTCAGCGCCGAGACCCGCACGACCGGCAGGTCGTCGCCCGGGTACTCCTGCGACGAGAGCAGCTCGCGGACCTCGAGCTCTACGAGCTCCAGCAGCTCCTCGTCGTCGACCATGTCGCTCTTGTTCAGCGCCACGACGATGTACGGCACGCCGACCTGGCGGGCCAGCAGCACGTGCTCGCGGGTCTGCGGCATCGGGCCGTCGGTCGCCGCGACCACCAGGATCGCGCCGTCCATCTGGGCGGCACCGGTGATCATGTTCTTGATGTAGTCGGCGTGCCCGGGGCAGTCGACGTGCGCGTAGTGCCGCGCCTCGGTCTGGTACTCGACGTGCGCGATCGAGATCGTGATGCCGCGGGCCTTCTCCTCCGGCGCCTTGTCGATCTCGTCGAACGGCGTGTACGGGTTCAGGTCCGGGTACTGGTCGTGCAGGACCTTCGTGATGGCCGCCGTCAGCGTCGTCTTACCGTGGTCGATGTGACCAATGGTGCCGATGTTGACGTGCGGCTTAGTCCGCTCGAACTTCGCCTTCGCCACTGGTGTCCTCCTGTGGACTTCTTGGTTCGTTCGCCCCGGCGCGCCAGGTCGGCGCTTAGGACTCTGTCGACAGCCTTTCCGGCCTGACGGCCGGAGAGCTTTGTGGGTTCTGCGGCGATGAAGCCTACAGGCCCGGAATTCACCCAATCCGACCGAGGTGGTCGCGGTCGGGGAAAGCCTCCCGCGACCACCGCCGGTTCATCGGATCAGCTCAGGTGAGCGTCACTCACCCGTCGCCTTCGCCACGTTTCCGGCTCAACTCCGGGCTCGCTCCGCTCCTCGCTTCGCTCGATGCTCACTCACCCGTCGCCTTCGCGATGATCTCCTTCGCCACGCTCTGCGGAACCTCGGCGTAGGAGTCGAACTGCATGCTGTAGCTAGCCCGGCCCTGGGTCTTCGACCGCAGGTCGCCGACGTAGCCGAACATCTCCGACAACGGCACCAGGGCGCGGACGACGCGGGCACCGCCGCGCTCCTCCATCGCCTGGATGATGCCGCGGCGGGAGTTGAGGTCGCCGATGACGTCACCCATGTTCTCCTCCGGAGTGGTGACCTCAACGGCCATCATCGGTTCGAGCAGCGCCGGGTCGGCCTTGCGGGCCGCCTCCTTCAGCACCATCGAACCGGCGATCTTGAACGCCATCTCGGACGAGTCGACCTCGTGGTACTGGCCGTCCAACAGGGTCAGCTTGACACCCACCAGCGGGAAGCCGGCGAGGATGCCGTACTGCATGGCGTCCTGGGCGCCCGCGTCCACCGAAGGGATGAACTCCCGGGGGATGCGGCCACCGGTGACGGCGTTGGCAAACTCGTAGGTCGGCGAGTCGTTGTCCAGCGGCAGCGGCTCCAGGCTGATGATCACCCGGGCGTACTGGCCGGAGCCACCGGTCTGCTTCTTGTGGGTGTACTCGATCTTCTCCACCTTGCGGCGGATGGTCTCGCGGTACGCCACCTGCGGCTTACCGATGTTCGCCTCGACGTTGAACTCGCGGCGCATCCGGTCGACCAGGATGTCCAGGTGCAGCTCACCCATGCCGGAGATGACCGTCTGGCCGGTCTCGTCGTCCAGCTTGACGCGGAAGGTCGGGTCCTCCTCGGCCAGCCGCTGGATGGCGGTGCTGAGCTTCTCCTGGTCAGCCTTGGTCTTCGGCTCGATGGCGACCTCGATGACCGGCTCCGGGAAGGTCATCGACTCCAGGATGACCGCGTTCGCCGGGTCGCTCAGCGTGTCGCCGGTGGTGGTCTGCTTCAGACCCTGCACCGCGATGATGTCGCCAGCCTTGGCGGAGCTGCGCTCCTCCCGCTTGTTGGCGTGCATCTGGTAGATCTTGCCGATCCGCTCCTTGCGGTCCTTGGTGGAGTTGACCACCTGGGAACCGGACTCGACCACACCGGAGTAGACCCGGACGTAGGTGAGCTTGCCGAGGTGCCGGTCGGTCTGGATCTTGAACGCCAGGCCGGAGAACGGCTCCGTGGTGGACGGCTTGCGCTGCAGCGGCGTCTCACCGTCGGTCGCCGTACCCTCGATCGCCGGGATGTCCAGCGGCGACGGCAGGTACGCGACGACCGCGTCGAGCATCGGCTGGATGCCCTTGTTCTTGAACGCGGTACCGCAGAGCACCGGGTTGGCCCGGCCGGCGATGGTGGCCCGCCGGATGGCGGACTGGATCTCCTCGACGGAGATCTCCTCGCCTTCGAGGTACTTCTCCATCACCGAGTCGTCCACGTCGGCCAGGGTCTCCAGCAGCTTCTCGCGCCACTCGGCCGCGATGTCCGCCAGCTCGGCCGGGATCTCCTCGACCGCGTAGTCCTCACCCTTCTGGGTCTCCCCGCGCCAGGTGAGGGCGCGCATCCCGACCAGGTCCACCACGCCGACGAAGTCCGACTCGGCGCCGATCGGCACCTGGAGGACCAGCGGGGTGGCCTTCAGCCGGTCGATCATCATCTGCACGCAGCGGAAGAAGTCCGCGCCGGTGCGGTCGAGCTTGTTGACGAAACACATCCGGGGGACGTTGTACTTGTCCGCCTGCCGCCAGACGTTCTCCGTCTGCGGCTCCACGCCGGCCACGCCGTCGTAGACCGCGACCGCACCGTCCAGGACCCGCAACGACCGCTCCACCTCGACCGTGAAGTCGACGTGGCCGGGCGTGTCGATGATCTGGATCGTGTGGCCCTTCCACTCGCACTTCGTGGCGGCGGAGGTGATGGTGATACCGCGCTCCTGCTCCTGCTCCATCCAGTCCATGACGGCGGCGCCCTCGTGGACCTCACCGATCTTGTACGTGATGCCGGTGTAGAACAGGATTCGCTCGGTGGTAGTGGTCTTACCGGCATCGATGTGCGCCATGATGCCGATGTTGCGTACGTTGGCGAGCGCGTCTGCGGCGGCCACTTCAATCCCTACTTATCGTCGTCTCGACACAACTGGTGGCGGTTCCGGTGCCAGTGGCACCGGAACCAGGGTGTTACCAGCGGTAGTGCGCGAAGGCCTTGTTGGACTCGGCCATCTTGTGCGTGTCCTCGCGCCGCTTGACGGCGGCACCGAGGCCGTTGCTCGCGTCGAGCAGCTCGTTCATCAGCCGCTCGACCATGGTCTTCTCCCGACGAGCCTTGGAGTACGTCACCAGCCAGCGCAGACCGAGCGTGGTCGCGCGGGCCGGCCGGACCTCGACCGGCACCTGGTAGGTGGCGCCACCGACCCGGCGGCTGCGCACCTCGAGCGTCGGCTTGACGTTGTCCATCGCGCGCTTGAGGGTGACGACCGGGTCGGTGCCCGACTTCTCGCGGCAGCCCTCCAGGGCCGCGTACACGATGCGCTCGGCGAGCTGACGCTTGCCCCGCAGCAGGATCTTGTTCACCAGCTGGGTGACCAACGGCGAGTTGTACACCGGGTCAGCGACCAGCGGCTTCCGCGGAGCGGGTCCCTTACGCGGCATGTCAGCTCTTCTCCTTCTTCGCGCCGTACCGGCTGCGCGCCTGCTTGCGGTTGCGGACACCCTGGGTGTCCAGCGAACCGCGAACGATCTTGTAACGCACACCGGGAAGGTCCTTCACCCGGCCACCACGCACGAGCACGATCGAGTGCTCCTGCAGGTTGTGCCCGACACCCGGGATGTAGGCGGTCACCTCGACCTGGCTGCTGAGCTTGACACGAGCGACCTTGCGCAGCGCCGAGTTCGGCTTCTTGGGGGTGGTGGTGTACACGCGAGTGCACACGCCGCGCCGCTGCGGGGATCCCTTGAGCGCCGGGGTCTTGGTCTTGGTCGTCTTCGCCTGGCGGCCCTTTCGGACCAACTGCTGAATGGTGGGCACCGGGTTTCTCCGCTCCCTTCGGCCGCTCTCGCGGCCGCGCCGTCTGCCGTAGCCGATCTCGTGACCGGCTCTCCTACATTCCGGCCAGGGCCACCTCGCGGAGGTCCCGGCACCCGCGGTCGGGCGTGTCGCCCCATCACGGTCCCGTTCCGACGCTTGCGCGCAGTCCCGGGGTCTGTCACCGGCACACGGATCGCCGCAGGCCGGATCTTCTGGTCTCAGTCGTGGCGCCGGCCGGATATCGGATCGCCGGCTCCAGCGCACGCACGATTTGCCCGGGCGGGCCCGGGCACAAGGGGAAAGAGTACCTACCACAGCCGTGCAGGTCAAAACGGGAAACCTGCCGGACTTCGCACCACGTGCCGGCCGGACCCGTCGCACCACCCGCCCATGATGGGCACCTACGGATACAAGTGTACCGGCTCCACCGGAACCTGGCCGACAGCCCCGGGCAGGCCCCGGGCCCCACCCCGGATCTGGTCAGGCCAGGGCCAACACCAATGCCAGCCCCAGACCGAGCAGGCAGAGCAGCAGACCGGCCCCGCCGCAGCTGATTCCGGCGATGGCCAGACCTCGACCGGTGAACCGGACCGCCGGCGGAGGGGCCGGCCGCCGGATCTGCCGCAGGCCGAGCAGACCGGCCACGGCGGCGCCGGCCCCGGTCAGGCCGCCCAGCGCGGCGAAGGCGCCGGCCGCCCAGGCACCGTTCGCCCCTCCCCCGACCGCGCCGAAGCAGAAGACCAGGATCGACACCAGGATCGACGTGATTCCCGCCACCAGGGAGCCCACCGCCAGGCCGGAGGCGACCGGGGGCACGTCAAGGTGCACCACCGCGAACGGCGTGCCGGGCACCGGCTCGATCCGCTTCGGCGGGCGGGAGTGGCCCTGCGGTGGCGCGGGCGGTGGCGCGGGCTGCGACGCGGCCCAGCCCGAACCGCCCGGATGCCAGCCCGGAGCCGCCGGCGAGCCGGGCGGCGGACCGAAGGACGGCCACCCAGGCGGTACGGACGGGACCGGGGGCGAGAAGGGGACAGGGGGCGAGGAGGGAGCCGGGGGCGAGGAGGGGGCCGGCGGCGCGGAGGGCGACGCGGCGGCCCGCTCCGGTGCGGATCCGGGCCACGCCCACCCGGCCTCTCCCGTCGCGTCGGCAGCGGGGCGCCCGGCGGTGGGCTGGGTGGACTCGCCGCCGTCGGGGCGCGCCGGTTCCGTCACGGGATCCTCCTCATCGGCAGCGTCCACGCACCGCGCGACGGACACCGGTCAGGCTACCGCCGGGGGTCAGCCCCTCGGCGCTGGGAGCGCGGACGAGCCGGCCGCACCGGTCAGTCGACGTTGGGCGCGAAGTCCTGCCCGTACGGCGCCTCGGCGAGCCGGACCACGCCGATCACCAGCATCGCCACCAGGCTGACCGCGACCAGCACCAGGCCCGTCCAGGCCAACCGCTCGCCGCGACGTAGCCAGGCCGCCCCGGTCAGGAAACCCCCCGATGCGTACGCCTCCCGGCGCGCCTGCCGGGCCAGGTACAGGGCCACCGTGGCCGGCACCACGCCGCCGACCAGCAGTCCCGTCAGCGCGGCCATCAGGCCCAGGGCGAAGACCGTCCGGGCCTTGGTCGCCCGGACCGGGTCCGGGTCGAGCGGGTGACGCGGTGCCGACGCGGCGGGCGCCGATCCGGGTGCGGTCGTCATCACCACATGATGCCTGCGGGCGGACGTCCGCGCCGCACCTGCGGCGAGCTTCTCCGCCCCGGCTGGCCGGTCCCCTGCCCACCCGGCCGTGGACCGGACCTGCCCGGGACATGAGGAGGCCCCCGGCAGTCTGCCGGGGGCCTCCCACGTCACCGCACGGTCTAGCGGTACGACCCGAAGTCGAAGTCGTCCAGCGGAACCGCCTGGCCACTGGCCGGCCCGAAGCCGTAGTCGGTCTCCGGGTAGCCGGTCATCGAGTAGACCTTGGCCTTCGCCTCCTCGGTCGGCTCGACCCGGACGTTGCGGTACTTGCTGATGCCGGTACCGGCCGGGATGAGCTTACCGATGATCACGTTCTCCTTGAGACCGATCAGCGAGTCGCTGCGGGCGTGGATCGCCGCGTCGGTCAGCACCCGGGTGGTCTCCTGGAAGGAGGCCGCCGAGAGCCAGGAGTCGGTGGCCAGCGAGGCCTTGGTGATGCCCATCAGCACCGGACGGCCGGCCGCGGGCTCGCCGCCCTCGGAGACGAGTCGGCGGTTCTCCGACTCGAACAGCGCCCGGTCGACCAGCACGCCCGGCAGGAACTCGGTCGAGCCGGAGTCGATGACCGTCACCCGCTTGAGCATCTGGCGGATGATGATCTCGATGTGCTTGTCGTGGATGAGCACACCCTGGGAGCGGTAGACCTCCTGGACCTCCTGGGTCAGGTGGACCTGGACCGCCCGGGGGCCGAGGATGCGGAGCAGCTCGTGCGGGTCGATGGTGCCCTCGGTGAGCTTCTCGCCGACCTCGACGTGGTCGCCGTCGTGCGCCCGCAGCCGGACCCGCTTCGAGATCTTGTCATAGACGATCTCGTCGCTGCCGTCGTCCGGGATCACCACGATCTTGCGCGACCGCTCGCCGTCCTCGATCCGGATCCGGCCGGGGGTGTCGGCGATCGGCGCCTTGCCCTTCGGGATCCGGGCCTCGAAGATCTCCTGGACACGCGGCAGACCCTGGGTGATGTCCTCACCCGCTACGCCACCGGTGTGGAAGGTACGCATCGTCAGCTGCGTACCCGGCTCACCGATCGACTGGGCGGCGATGATGCCGACCGCCTCGCCGACGTCCACGATCTTGCCGGTCGGCAGCGAGCGGCCGTAGCACGCACCGCAGACGCCGAGCTTCGACTCGCAGGTGAGCACGCTGCGCACCCGGACGGTCTCGACCCCGGCGGCGACGATCCGGTCGACCAGGATCGAGTTGATGTCCGCGCCCCGCTCGGCGACGACGGTGCCGTCCGGCCCCTTGATGTCGTCGGCCAGGGTACGGGCGTGCACGCTGGTCTCCGCGTGCTCGTGCACCACGAGACCGCCGTCGAGCTGCTGACCGATCTGCATCGGGATGGCCCGGTCGGTGCCGCAGTCCTCCTCGCGGATGATCACGTCCTGCGAGACGTCCACCAGACGACGGGTCAGGTAACCCGAGTCGGCGGTACGCAGGGCGGTGTCCGCGAGACCCTTACGGGCACCGTGCGTGGAGATGAAGTACTCCAGCACGGACAGACCCTCCCGGTAGCTGGCCTTGATCGGCCGCGGGATGATCTCACCCTTCGGGTTGGCCACCAGACCACGGATCGCCGCGATCTGCCGGAGCTGGAGCAGGTTACCGCGGGCACCCGAGTTGATCATCTTCCACAGTGGGTTCTCCTGCGGCAGCGCGGTGTCCATCTCCTTGGCGACCTCGTTGGTCGCCTTGGTCCAGATCTCGATGAGTTCGCCGCGACGCTCCTCGGCGGTCATCAGACCACGCTGGTACTGCTTGTCGATCCGGTCGGCTTCCTTCTCGTACCGCTCCAGGATCTCCCGCTTGCGCGGCGGAGCGATGACGTCCTCCATGCCGATGGTCACGCCGGACCAGGTGGCCCAGTGGAAACCGGCCTCCTTCAGCCCGTCGAGGGTCGCCGCGAGGGCCACCTTCGGGAACCGCTCGGCGAGATCGTTGACGATCGCGGAGAGCTGCCCCTTGCGGATCTCGTAGTTCACGAACCGGTAGCCCTGCGGCAGGGTCTCGTTGAACAGCACCCGGCCGAGGGTGGTCTCCACGGTCACCGGCTCGCCCGGAACCCAGCCCTCGGGGCCGGTCCAGGGCTGCCCGCCAACACCGTTGTCGACCTCGACGACGTCCCGCAGCCGGATCTTGACCGGCGCCTGCAGGTGCAGTTCGCCGTTGTCGTACGCCATCCGCGCCTCGGCGTCCGAGCTGAACGCCCGGCCCTCCCCGCGCTCACCGGCGGTGAGGTGGGTCAGGTGGTAGAGACCGATGACCATGTCCTGGGTGGGCATGGTGACCGGCTTGCCGTCGGCCGGCTTGAGGATGTTGTTCGACGACAGCATCAGGATCCGCGCCTCGGCCTGGGCCTCGGCGGACAGCGGCACGTGCACCGCCATCTGGTCACCGTCGAAGTCCGCGTTGAACGCGGTGCAGACCAGCGGGTGGATCTGGATGGCCTTGCCCTCGACCAGCTGCGGCTCGAACGCCTGGATGCCGAGCCGGTGCAGGGTCGGCGCCCGGTTGAGCAGCACCGGGTGCTCGCCGATGACCTCTTCCAGCACGTCCCACACGACCGGCCGCTGCCGCTCGACCATCCGCTTGGCGGACTTGATGTTCTGTGCGTGGTTGAGGTCGACCAGCCGCTTCATCACGAACGGCTTGAACAGCTCCAGCGCCATCTGCTTGGGCAGGCCGCACTGGTGCAGCTTGAGCTTCGGGCCGACCACGATGACCGACCGGCCGGAGTAGTCGACGCGCTTGCCCAGCAGGTTCTGGCGGAACCGGCCCTGCTTGCCCTTGAGCATGTCGGACAGCGACTTCAGCGGGCGGTTACCCGGGCCGGTGACCGGCCGGCCGCGGCGGCCGTTGTCGAACAGCGCGTCGACGGCCTCCTGCAACATCCGCTTCTCGTTGTTGACGATGATCTCGGGCGCGCCGAGGTCGATCAGCCGCTTGAGCCGGTTGTTCCGGTTGATCACACGGCGGTACAGGTCGTTCAGGTCGCTGGTGGCGAAGCGGCCACCGTCGAGCTGCACCATCGGGCGCAGGTCCGGCGGGATGACCGGTACGCAGTCCAGCACCATGCCGAGCGGCGAGTTGCGGGTGTTCTGGAACGCGGCGACGACCTTGAGCCGCTTGAGCGCCCGAATCTTCCGCTGACCCTTACCGGTACGGATGGTCTCCCGCAGGTGCTCGGCCTCGGCCTCCAGGTCCATGTTCTGCACCAGGGCCTTGATCGCCTCGGCGCCCATGCCACCGGTGAAGTACTCGCCGAACCGGTCGCGCAGCTCCCGGTAGAGCAGCTCGTCGGTGACCAGCTGCTTCGCGTCGAGCTTGCGGAAGGTGTCCAGCACCTCGTCCAGGCGGTCAATCTCGCGCTGGGCCCGGTCGCGGATCTGGCGCATCTCGCGCTCTCCGCCCTCCTTGACCTTGCGCCGGACGTCCGCCTTCGCGCCCTCGGCCTCCAGCTCGGCCAGGTCGGCCTCGAGCTTGGCGGCCCGCTTCTCGATCTCCGAGTCGCGGCTGTTCTCCGACTGCCGCTTCTCGGCCAGGATCTCGTTCTCGATCGTCGAGAGGTCGCGGTGACGCGCTTCGGCGTCAACGCTCGTCACCACGTACGAGGCGAAGTAAATGATCTTTTCGAGGTCCTTCGGCGCGAGGTCCAGCAGGTAGCCCAGCCGGCTCGGCACGCCCTTGAAGTACCAGATGTGGGTCACCGGGGCGGCGAGCTCGATGTGGCCCATCCGCTCACGGCGGACCTTCGAGCGGGTCACCTCGACGCCGCAGCGCTCGCAGATGATGCCCTTGAACCGGACCCGCTTGTACTTACCGCAGTAACACTCCCAGTCCCGCTGCGGACCAAAGATCTTCTCGCAGAAGAGCCCGTCCTTCTCGGGCTTGAGGGTGCGGTAGTTGATCGTCTCGGGCTTCTTGACCTCGCCGTGCGACCACTGGCGGATGTCGTCAGCGGTCGCGAGGCCGATGCGCAGCTCGTCGAAGAAGTTGACGTCGAGCACGTTATATCCCTCGTGTCGTGTCTTGGTTCTAGCTAGCTCTCGAGGAGGGGGTCTGAGGCGGTGCGCCCCAGACCCACCCACCTACCTCACACTTCCTCGACCGAGCTCGGCTCGCGCCGGGACAGGTCGATACCGAGTTCCTCCGCCGCCCGGAACACCTCGTCGTCGGTCTCGCGCATCTCCAGGGCCACGCCGTCGCTGGAGAGCACCTCGACGTTGAGGCAGAGCGACTGCAGCTCCTTGAGCAGCACCTTGAACGACTCCGGGATGCCCGGCTCCGGGATGTTCTCGCCCTTGACGATGGCCTCGTAGACCTTCACCCGGCCGAGAACATCGTCGGACTTGATCGTCAGCAGCTCCTGCAGGGCGTACGCGGCACCGTAGGCCTGCATCGCCCAGCACTCCATCTCGCCGAAGCGCTGACCACCGAACTGCGCCTTACCACCCAGCGGCTGCTGCGTGATCATGGAGTACGGGCCGGTCGACCGGGCGTGGATCTTGTCGTCGACCAGGTGGTTGAGCTTCAGGATGTAGATGTAGCCGACCGCGATCGGGTCGGGCAGCGGCTCGCCGGAGCGCCCGTCGAACAGCTGCGCCTTGCCGGAGGAGCCGATCAGCTGCTTGCCGTCCCGGTTGGGCAGGGTCGACGCCAGCAGACCGGAGATCTCCTCCTCGCGGGCACCGTCGAAGACCGGCGTGGCCACGTTGGTGTCCGGCTCGGACTCGTCGGCGCCGATGCCCTGGAGCTGACGCTTCCAGTCGGCGTCCCCGCCCTCGACCTTCCAGCCCGTCTTGGCCACCCAGCCCAGGTGCGTCTCCAGCACCTGGCCGATGTTCATCCGGCTCGGCACACCCAGCGGGTTGAGCACGATGTCGACCGGGGTGCCGTCCTCCAGGAACGGCATGTCCTCGACCGGAAGGATCTTGGAGATGACGCCCTTGTTGCCGTGCCGGCCGGCGAGCTTGTCACCGTCCTGGATCTTCCGCTTCTGGGCGACGTAGACCCGGACCAGCTCGTTGACGCCCGGCGGCAGCTCGTCGCCGTCCTCCCGGGAGAAGGTACGCACGCCGATGACCGTGCCGGTCTCACCGTGCGGCACCTTCAGGGAGGTGTCCCGAACCTCACGCGCCTTCTCACCGAAGATCGCGCGGAGCAGCCGCTCCTCCGGGGTCAGCTCGGTCTCGCCCTTGGGCGTGACCTTGCCGACCAGGATGTCACCGGGGACGACCTCGGCGCCGATCCGGATGATGCCGCGCTCGTCGAGGTCGGCGAGCATTTCCTCGCTGACGTTCGGGATGTCGCGGGTGATCTCCTCCGGACCGAGCTTGGTGTCCCGCGCGTCGACCTCGTGCTCCTCGATGTGGATCGAGGTGAGCACGTCCTGCTGCACGAGGCGCTGCGACAGGATGATCGCGTCCTCGTAGTTGTGCCCCTCCCAGGTCATGAACGCCACGAGCAGGTTGCGCCCGAGCGCCATCTCGCCCTCGTCGGTGCACGGACCGTCGGCGATGACCTGGCCGGCCTCGACGCGGTCGCCCTCGAAGACGACCGGCTTCTGGTTGACGCAGGAGCCGGCGTTGGAGCGGCGGAACTTGTGCAGGAGGTACGTCCGGCGGTGGCCGTCGTCCTGGTGGACGGTGATGTAGTCGGCGCAGAGGTCCTCGACCACGCCACCGACCTCGGCCACGACCACGTCACCGGCGTCGACCGCGGCACGGTACTCCATGCCGGTGCCGACGAGCGGGGACTCGGCCTTGACCAGCGGCACCGCCTGGCGCTGCATGTTCGCACCCATCAGGGCGCGGTTGGCGTCGTCGTGCTCGAGGAACGGGATCATCGCGGTCGCGACCGAGGTCATCTGCCGCGGCGACACGTCCATGTAGTCCACGGCCGCCGGCGGGACGTCCTCGGTCTCGCCGCCCTTACGCCGGACCAGGACGCGGTCCTCGGCGAACGTGCCGTCGGCCTTCAGCGGCGCGTTGGCCTGCGCCTTGACGAAGCGGTCCTCCTCGTCCGCGGTCAGGTAGTCGATCTGGTCGGTGACCCGACCGTCGATGACCTTCCGGTACGGCGTCTCGATGAAGCCGAACGGGTTGACCCGGGCGAAGGTGGACAGCGCGCCGATCAGACCGATGTTCGGGCCTTCCGGCGTCTCGATCGGGCACATCCGGCCGTAGTGGGACGGGTGCACGTCGCGGACCTCGAAGCCGGCCCGCTCCCGGGACAGACCACCCGGGCCGAGCGCGCTCAGCCGGCGCCGGTGGGTCAGGCCCGCCAGCGGGTTGGTCTGGTCCATGAACTGGGACAGCTGCGAGGTGCCGAAGAACTCCCGGATCGCGGCGACGACCGGGCGGATGTTGATCAGGGTCTGCGGCGTGATCGCCTCGACGTCCTGGGTGGTCATCCGCTCGCGGACGACGCGCTCCATCCGGGACAGGCCGACCCGAACCTGGTTCTGGATCAGCTCGCCGACCGTACGCAGCCGCCGGTTGCCGAAGTGGTCGATGTCGTCGGCCTCGTAGCCCTCCTCACCGGCGTGCAGCCGGCAGAGGTACTCCACGGTGGCGACGATGTCGTCCTCGGTCAGCGTGCCGGTGGTGATCGGCACGTCGACTTCCAGCTTCTTGTTGAACTTGTACCGCCCGACCTTGGCGACGTCGTACCGCTTCGGGTTGAAGAAGAGGTTGTCGAGCAGGGTCTGGGCGTTCTCGCGGGTCGGCGGCTCGCCAGGGCGCAGCTTGCGGTAGATGTCCAGCAGCGCCTCGTCCTGGCCGGCGATGTGGTCCTTCTCGAGCGTGGTCATCATCAGCTCGGACCAGCCGAACTTCTCACGGATCTGCTCGGCCGACCATCCGATGGCCTTGAGCAGCACCGTGACGGCCTGCCGACGCTTACGGTCGATGCGTACGCCGACCGTGTCGCGCTTGTCGATGTCGAACTCCAGCCAGGCACCCCGGCTCGGGATGACCTTGACGCTGGAGAGGTCGCGGTCGGAGGTCTTGTCCGGCTGCTTGTCGAAGTAGACGCCCGGCGACCGGACGAGCTGGCTGACCACCACGCGCTCGGTGCCGTTGATGATGAAGGTGCCCTTCGGCGTCATCATCGGGAAGTCACCCATGAACACCGTCTGGCTCTTGATCTCGCCGGTGGTGTTGTTGGTGAACTCCGCGGTCACGAACAGTGGTGCGCAATAGGTGAGGTCCTTCTCCTTGCACTCCTCGATCGAGGCCTTGACCTCGTCGAAGCGCGGCGCCGAGAAGGAGAGCGACATAGTGCCGGAAAAGTCCTCAATGGGACTGATCTCGTCGAGGATCTCCGCGAGACCCGAGCGTGCGTGCGGGTCATCCGCCGACCGGCCCTGCCAACCCTCGTTGCCGACGAGCCAGTCGAAGGACTCGTTCTGGATGGCAAGGAGGTTGGGGACCTCGAGGTGTTCGGTGATCCGACCGAAGGAAACTCGGCGGGGAGCGAATGCGCTCGACGTACGACTGGTCTTCGCAGGGCGGGAAGCTGCCAAGATGCGTCCTTCCGAGGACCGGTGCTGCAGAACGGCTGGTACGCGTGCACTCCAATGACCCCACCAGAAAATATCCACAAACGGACATTTCCGAGCAGGGGTCAAGTCGGAAGGCAGCGCAAACTAGCAGTGTAGCCGAGAGGCTAACCGCTGTCCAGCCCACCCCGCAGGTAGTTGCGGAACGCGCCTCGGGACCCTCTGAACGGGTCGCACCGGGCCGCTCGGAACGCAACGTTCCTGCCGGGCCGCTCGGGTCTCTCAGCGGCGGTGGTGCTGCCGCTGCACTTACCCGCGCGGTGGCCGTCGCAAGCGCGGAAGGTCTTGCTGATGTCAGCGTGCCTGGCAGCCCAGGGCCGCGTCAAGGCCCGTTGTTGCCATCAGGCGCTCTTTCCCGCCGGCGGGCGGTCCGCCGGCACCGTCGACGGGCCGGGCACCCGTCTCGACGCCCCTGCTCATGACGGCACTCCGCTGCGCTCCGTGCCGCCATGAGGCACCACGGCGCTGTACTCGATGGATTCGCTCGCTGCGCTCGCTCATGCCCACTGCCGGCGGGTCCACCAACACGGCGGGCGGCGATCCAGGTGTCGGATCGCCGCCCGCCGCGACGTGGTGTGCCCCGACTCACGTACGCCGGGACGGCCAGGTGGGGCTCAGGTCACTTGAGGGTGACCTTGGCGCCCTCGCCCTCCAGCTTGGCCTTCGCCTTCTCGGCGGTCTCCTTGTTGACCTTCTCCAGGATGGCCTTCGGCGCGGACTCGACCGCGTCCTTGGCCTCCTTGAGGCCCAGGCCGGTCAGCTCGCGCACGACCTTGATGACCTGGATCTTCTTGCCACCGTCGGCGTCGAGGATGACGTCGAACTCGTCCTTCTCCGGCTCGGCCTCGGCGGCGGCGCCACCGCCGACCGGGGCAGCCCCGGCCACGGCGACCGGAGCGGCCGCGGTGACCTCGAAGGTCTCCTCGAACTGCTTCACGAACTCGGAGAGCTCGATCAGCGTCATCTCCTTGAACGCGTCGAGCAGCTCGTCAGTGCTGAGCTTCGCCATGTCTGGCGTCCTTTCCTGAATGATTTACCTAAGAACGTGGTGACGCCGTACGGCCTCAGGCCGCCTCGGCGCCCTCCTTCTCGCGCTTCTCCTGCAGGGCAGCCGCCAGGCGGGCGGTCTTCGACAACGGGGCCTGGAACAGGGCCGCGGCCTTGCTCAGGTTGCCCTTCATCGCACCGGCCAGCTTGGCCAGCAGCACCTCACGGGACTCCAGGTCGGCGAGCTTCGTGACCTCGGCCGCGGAAATGGCCTTGCCCTCGAAGACGCCGCCCTTGATGACGAGCTTCGGGTTGGCCTTCGCGAAGTCGCGAAGCCCCTTCGCCGCCTCGACGACGTCGCCCGAAACGAAAGTCAGCGCGGTAGGACCGGTGAACAGCTCGTCGAGGCCGGAGATGCCCGCGTCCGCCGCAGCACGCTTGGCCAGCGTGTTCTTGGCGACCGTGTAGGTCGACTCCTTGCCGAGCGAGCGCCGCAGCTGGGTCAGCTGGGAAACCGTCAGACCGCGGTACTCGGTCAGCACGGTGGCACCCGCGCTGCGGAAGCTGTCGGTCAGCTCAGCGACGGCCGTGGCCTTGTCGGCCCGGATCGGCTTGTCCGCCATGTCCCTCCTCTCTCGTTGCTCGAGGCTGGTCACCGCCGCAGGCGATCGCCTGTGACGATGGCGGAGGTGGCGCGGCAACAGAAAAGCCCCGGCGCAGGGCGCTCGGGGCGAGGCCGGCGGAGATCACCGTGGTCGGCGGACCACAGGACGCTGCCGATGTTCGCTTGCCGCCCTGCGCGGGTCGCCCGTCTTCGCGGAACCTTCGACCGTGCCGGAGCACGGTGACCAGCGGTCTCTGGGTGGAACCTCATACATACAACATGTACGACGCTACGAAGCGTACGTGACGCCACCTGCTGCGCCAAATCAGTGCGGAGTGGGCCCGCCCACTCCGCACTGCACAGAGCGCGAAGGGCCCCGCCACGAGTGGCGGGGCCCTTCGCGGAGGTCGTGCTCAGCCCTCGGCCGAGCCCTCCTGCAGGTTCTTCACCACGTTCGGGTCGACCGGTACGCCCGGCCCCATGGTGGTGGTGAGGGTGACCTTCTTGAGGTACTTGCCCTTCGCGGCGGACGGCTTGGCCCGCAGCACCTCGTCGAGGACGGCCGCGTAGTTGTCGACCAGCTGGGCCTCCGAGAAGGAGGCCTTGCCGATGATCAGGTGCAGGTTCGAGTGCTTGTCCACCCGGAAGGTGATCTTCCCGCCCTTGATGTCGGACACCGCCTTGGTGACATCCATGGTCACCGTGCCGGTCTTCGGGTTCGGCATGAGACCGCGCGGGCCCAGGATCCGCGCGATCCGGCCGATCTTGGCCATCTGGTCCGGCGTGGCGATCGCCGCGTCGAAGTCGAGCCAGCCGCCCTGGATCCGGGCGACCAACTCGTCGGTGCCCACCTCGTCCGCACCCGCGGCGACGGCCTCCTCGGCCTTCGCGCCGGCGGCGAAGACGATCACGCGGGCGGTCTTCCCGGTGCCGTGCGGCAGGTTGACCGTGCCGCGGACCATCTGGTCCGCCTTGCGGGGGTCGACGCCGAGGCGCATCGCGACCTCGACCGTGGCGTCGAACTTGACGGAGGTGCTCCCCTTGGCCAGCTTGACGGCCTCGGAGGGGGTGTAGAGCTTGGACCGGTCGATGGCCTCGGCGGCCTTGCGGTAGCCCTTGCTGCGCTGCATCTTCTGTCTACTCCTGTGGTCTCTGGCGGGCCGCGGTGCTCGCGTGCCCTCCCACGATCCGTACGGTTCGGTGGTGGCCGGCGTCAGTCGGTGACGTTCAGACCCATCGACCGGGCGGTGCCGGCGATGATCTTCTCGGCCTGGTCGAGGTCGTTGGCGTTGAGGTCGGCCATCTTCTTCTCGGCGATCTCACGCAGCTGGGCGCGGGTCACCGAGCCGACCTTCTGCGTGTGCGGGACGCCCGAGCCCTTCTGCACGCCGGCGGCCTTGATCAGCAGCCGGGCGGCGGGCGGGGTCTTCAGCACGAAGGTGAACGTGCGGTCCTCGTACACGCTGATCTCGGCGGGAACGATGTCGCCCCGCTGCGACTCGGTCTGCGCGTTGTACGACTTGCAGAACTCCATGATGTTCACGCCGTGCTGACCGAGCGCGGGGCCGACCGGCGGCGCCGGAGTGGCCTGGCCCGCCGGCAGCTGAAGCGTGAACGTCTTGACTAGCTTCTTCTTCGGAGGCATGTCTCTTCCTGGGGCTTGGAGCTGGGAATGTTCACACGACACCGCCGTCGGGGCGCGCACGGTCAGCGCGGGACGACAGCGGCGACGTTCTAGGGTAGCGCAGGCCAGGATCGGCCCGCCCACGGAGGTGACCGGACGGGCGAACCGGGCAGAACGACAGCGACCGCTGGCGACGGGATCTCCCCGACGCCAGCGGTCGGCAGATCAGATCTTGGCGACCTGGTTGAAGTTCAGCTCCACCGGGGTCTCCCGGCCGAAGATCGACACCAGCACCTTGAGCTTCTGCTGGTCGGCGTTGATCTCACTGATCGTGGCCGGCAGGGAGGCGAAGGCGCCGTCGGTGACCGTCACCGAGTCACCGACCTCGAAGTCGAGGACCTTGATCTCCGGCTTGGCCTTCTTCTGCTCGGTCTCGACGGCGGGCGCCAGCCACTTGAGCACCTCGTCGAGGCTCAGCGGCGCCGGGCGGTCGGCCCGGTCCGTGGCACCGACGAAGCCGGTGACCCCCGGAGTGTTGCGCACGCAGGAGTAGGACTCGGCGGTCAGCTCCATCCGGACCAGGATGTAGCCGGGGAAGACCTTGGCCTGGACCTGGGAACGCTTTCCGTTCTTGACCTCGACCTCTTCCCGGGTCGGCACCTCGACCTGGTAGATGTAGTCCTCCATGTCGAGGGACGTGATCCGGGTTTCGAGGTTGGTCTTGACCTTGTTCTCGTAGCCGGCGTACGAGTGCACCACGTACCAGTCACCCGGCGCGTAGCGCAGCTTCTGCCGCAGCTCCGCGACCGGGTCGAAGTCCTCGTCGGGCTCGGGCTCGGTCATGGCGAACTCCGGCTCGTTGGCGGCCTCGACCGACTCGTCACCAGCCGCCGTCGCCACCGTGGACTGCTCGTCCGGTGTCTCGGCGGTCTCGTCGTACTCAGGCACGCTCGCTCACTTCCGTCACTATCGGCACAGTCAGCCGGTCAGCTGGGGTTGCCGAAGACCCACAGCACGCCCTTGGCGAAGGCGTAGTCGAGGAGGGCCACGATCGTCAGCATCACCGCGACGAACGCGATCACCACGCCCGTGTAGGTCAGCAGCTCCTTGCGGGTCGGCCAGATGACCTTACGCAGTTCAGCCACGACCTCGCGGACGAAACGCGCGATGCGGCCGAACAGGCCCACCCTGTCGCCCTCGGTGCGCGTCCTCGACCGCTCGCGGGTGGCGGTGCCGCCCCCGGCGACCGGCTCCTCCGCGTCGGTGGCGTCGTCGGCAGCGTCACTGACGACGTCGTCGTTCAGGCGGTCGTCGTCGTCGGCGTCCCCGCCGCGCCGCTTGTTGTCGGCCACTTCGCCCTCCGTCGCGGGATGTCGGTGTCGCACGCGGTGCGCGTGCGCGGCGCTTGGTCACGCCGGCCGGACCAACCGTCCCGGGACGGGCCGCGGCCGGCGGATCGACCGGGTGGGCCCGATGCCTCGGAACCTCCCTGCCGATGCCACCACCACGGGCCGGGCGCCACCGAAAGGCGGCGCGACCCACGGAACGGTCAGGCCTGAGGCGCAGGGGTGACAGGACTTGAACCTGCAGCCTGCGGTTTTGGAGACCGCTGCTCTGCCAATTGAGCTACACCCCTGTGCGGCAACGCTCGCCCCACCAGGCCACAGGACCAGGCAGGGGTCACTTGCCCCACGGCGGACCAGTGTACGGGTACCGACCCGACTTTCCCAACCGGTCCACCCGACCCGCCGTGCGGGCCCGGTCAGCCCGGCATACGCACGGTCGCCCGCGCCTGCGAGAGCACCTTCTCACCGAGGCAGGTGGCGGTGATGTCGAGCCTGGTCAGACCGTCCTCGGTCACCTCGCGGACCACCGCGGTCACCACGATCTCGGTGCCGGTGTCGTCGTCGGGAACCACCACCGGACGGGTGAACCGCACGTTGTAGTCGACCACCGCGTCGGGCCAGCCGGCCCAGGCGGTGACGGCCCGGCCGACGAGCGCCATGGTCAGCATGCCGTGGGCGATCACGCCGGGCAGACCGACCTTGGTGGCGAACCGGTCGCTCCAGTGGATCGGGTTGAAGTCGCCCGAGGCACCGGCGTAGCGGACCAGGTCCGCCCGGGTCACCCGGAACGTCTGGGTGGGCAGATCCATGTCAGGCCTCCCCGCGTACGACGAGCTTGGACCAGACCGCGACCACCGGCTCGCCGGCGGTCGTGCTGACGTCGGTCCTGGTGGTCAGGAACTCGTGACCGCCCCGGCTGGTGATGTCCTCGACGGTGTTGACACAAACGAGTTCGTCGCCGGCCACCACCGGCCGGTGGTACGCAAACCGCTGGTCGCCGTGGACGACCCGGCTGTAGTCGATGCCAAGCGCCGGGTCCTCGATGAGCTGACGGCTGGCGGCCATGGTCAGCGCCACGGGGAAGGTGGGCGGCGCGACCACATCCGGGTGGCCCAGCGCGCGGGCGGCCTCCGGATCGTGGTGGGCGGGATC
Source organism: Micromonospora sp. WMMD1082 (assembly GCF_029626175.1). NCBI lineage: Bacteria > Bacillati > Actinomycetota > Actinomycetes > Micromonosporales > Micromonosporaceae > Micromonospora > Micromonospora sp. WMMD1082. Next base: position 1,942,586 of record NZ_JARUBM010000002.1, read on the forward strand.
GGCGGCGCCGATCGCCGTGGCGAACTCACGGATCTTCTCGCGGCCCACCTGATAGGGGGCGGTCGGCGGATAGGTCCGGCCGACAAAGGAGTGGTCCAGGGACATGCCCGCGAACCTACACGCACAGCACGATCGCCGATCCGAGCGGTGGGCGACGGCTCGGGGCCGCGCCGTCCGTCCGGACCGGCGATCGTGATACGTGCGGAGCCGGGCCGATCGGCCCGGGCTGGTTCAGCGCGTCTCGCGGTGAACGGTGTGCCGACCATCCCGGGGGCAGAACTTCTTCAGCTCGATGCGGTCCGGGTCGTTACGGCGGTTCTTGCGCGTGATGTAGTTGCGCTCCTTGCACTCCACACACGCCAAAGTGATCTTCGGCCGGACATCGGTCGCCTTCGCCACGGCGGAGTGCCTTCCTCGCTAACGGATACAACTACGGCGCTAGAGACTACGCGCCACCTGGTCGAACACGCAAAGTGGGCGCCTGTGGCGCCCGTCCCACCGGCCACGGAGATCCTCCGAGGCGGACGAGAGTAGCGGTGGCCGGACTTGAACCGGCGACACAGCGATTATGAGCCGCTTGCTCTGCCATCTGAGCTACACCGCCGCGGTGGGCCCAGCCGGACCCTTGAGCCCCCTTACGGAATCGAACCGTAGACCTTCTCCTTACCATGGAGACGCTCTGCCGACTGAGCTAAGGGGGCCTGCACGATCCACTTGGTGGCGCGCAGAGGTAAGACTACACGGCCCCACCGTGCTGGTGAAATCGGATCCCCACCGGTGGCGCACGCCCAGCTCAGGGCACCGCGCGCAGGCGCGGCAGCTCACTGTTGGAGATCGACTCCGGGTCGACCTGGGCGCCGAACCAGGCTTCCAGGCGCTCGTACGGCAGCGGGCGGCTGAACAGGAACCCCTGGCCGACCTCACAACCGATGTCCTGGAGCAGTTCCAGGGTCAGCTCGCTCTCCACCCCCTCGGCCACCACCGTGAGACCGAACTGCTGGGAGAGCGTGACGACGGCGTTGACGATCGCCAGGTCCCCCGGGTCGGTCGCCATGCCCTGCACGAAGGAGTGGTCGACCTTCACCTCGTGCACCGGCAGCCGGCGCAGGTGGGCCAGCGACGAACTACCGGTCCCGAAGTCGTCCACCGACAGCCGGACCCCCAGGTCACGCAGCCGTCGCAGGGTCGGGATGGGGCGCTCGGTGCCGTCGAGCACGCCAGCTTCCTCGATCTCCAGGGTCAGCAGTTGTGCCGGTACGCCGTACTCGTCCAGCAGCTCCCGTACCCGCTCCGGAAAATGCTGGTCGGTGAGCGTACGCGCGGAGAGGTTGACCGCGACGGCGAGCGACTGGCCGCCGTGCGCCCAGTCCCGGCTGTGCCGCAGCCCCTCCCCGAGCACGAACTCGGTGAGCCGGCCGAGCTGGCCGGTGTGCTCGGCGACCGCGACGAAGTCCTCCGGGGCGACCGTGCCGTGCGTCGGGTGCTCCCAGCGGGCCAGGCACTCCACCCCGACCAGCCGGCGATCCCGCAGTGTCACCTTGGGCTGGTAGTAGACCTCCAACTCGCCGCCGTCGAGCGCGCTGCGCAGATCGCCGGCGAGCCCGAGCCGGCGCAGCGACCGGGACTCCAGCGACGGGCTGTAGAGCTGCACGCTTCCCGGCACCGCCTTCGCCGAGGTCGCCGCCACGTCCACCCGTTGCAGCAGGGTCGCCGGGTCGCTCCCATGATCCGGGTGCACCACCACCCCGACCGCGGTGTCCACGTCCAGCGTGAGGGCATCGAAGACCATCTCGTCGCGGATCTGCTCCCGCAGCTGGCCGGCGAGCTCGACCGCCGCCTCGGCGCTCTCCAGGCGCAGGGTCACCAGGAACTCGTCACCACCGGCCCGCCCGACCAGCGCGGCCGACGGTACGCAGCCGCGCAGCCGGTCGGCGACCTCGATGAGAACCTTGTCCCCCGCGGCGTGACCGAGAGACTCGTTAACCTGCCGCAGCCGATCGACGTCGAAGAGCAGCAGCGCGACCACCTCGCCGGGGGCCCGGATCCGGACCGCTTCGGCCAGCGCCCCGAGGATCCGGCGCCGGTTGGGCAACTTGGTGAGCCCGTCGTGGTACGCGTCGTGCCGCAGCCGGTCGACCAGGCGGGAATTCTCCAACGCCACCGCGGCGTGCGCCGCGACGGTCTCGAAGACGGTGACGTCCGAGGTGCGGAAGAAGTTGGTGTCGCCCAGCCGGTTGGCGACCTCCAGCGTGCCTATCACCGCCTTGCCCGACCGCAACGGCACGACGATCACGTCCTTCACCACCGCCGGATCGAGCGCCCCGCGCAACTCCGGATCGCCCCCGAGACGATGGCTCACCACCACTGTCTCCTGGCGCGCCATCGCGGCATCGCGCAGTGCCGCCGAACTGGGCGTGGAGTCCAGCAGCCCGGGTTTGCCCTCCTGGGCGGTCAGCAGCACCTCCGGGTGCCGGCCCTGCGCGGGTAGCCACAGGGTGGCGTACTCCGCCTGCATCAGGCTGCGGATCCGCACCAGCAACGCGTCGATGAGGTTCCCGTCTGACCCGCTCTCGCTGATCGCCTTGGTGAGTTCGTACATCTCCGAGAGCGTGCGGTGCTGCCGGAGAAACTGCGCGTACGAGCCGTAGATCAGGGCAAACGCCATGGCTAGTCCGGCGAAGAGCAACACGGCCCAGGGGGTGCTCTCCAGCGCAATGATGATCAACAGGCCGATGCAGAGATTGACTGCGCCGGCGAGCAGCATCGAGGGGGCGGCGCGGATCACCTCCTGCCCGGCCGGCCAGCCTTGCACGACGGTGAACACGGCCGCCATGGCGGCGAGGCCGACCACGATGTGAGTGGCGATCGCGGCCATCAGGACGGCCCAGGTGGCCGGTCCCACGCCCTCCGGCTGCGGCAGAACGTAGTGGACGACCGTGGCCAGAGATGTCGCGGCGGCTGCGAGGGCGACGTTGAACCAGAACTTGGCCGGCAGAAGCCGCCGCCGCATCTGCACCACGAGTGTGGCGACCGTGAATGCCACCACCACCGACAGGGGCGGAAGCAGGTGCAAGGCGACGACCAGGGGAATCTCGGTGAAGAGGATGCCGAGTGCCTGGCGACGCACCACGATGTTGATGGTGGGCATGGCGGCAGCGATCATCGCCACCGTGAGCAGTAGCGTGAGCGGCAGCTCGCCAAGAGCGGGATCGACCGTTACGGCGAGCAGCAAGGAGACGACGATCGCGCACAGCGCCAACGGCCCGGTGATGAACCAGGCGTGTTCCGTCCGCCGACGAGCAGGGCGCAGACGAGACGTCATGGATCCCCTTGCGGCGTCGGTCTCAGTGGGCGCCGGAGGTTGCCACCCCGGAGCGATCGCCCGTCAACGCAACACTGAGTTCAGCGTCGGCATCTGCCAGTCAACCCCACTCGTCCTGAACTCACTCTCAGTAGCCGTGCTTGTCGCGACTATCAGGCCGAGGATCAAAGCGAGGGAGCCGAGCAGCCGGCCCAAGCGTTGAGCAGACATTAGGTGCTCCTGGTGGGGTGATGAGAGTACGTGTTGGGGGCCCTCCGATGGTGCCACAGCAGATCGGTTGCTGGAAAGTTCACCGAGCCCGTGATAGCCCAACGGTCGCCGCGCGTCGCACCACCATACCTACCGGTCGACCATCCGGGCAGGTCAGAGCCGACGAGCCGGCAGCTGGGCAGGAAGAAGAGGCCAACCTCGCATTAGCTTCCTTAGGCGGCGAAGCGGATCTTGCGGACAATCGAGCACTGTGGAGAGGCGCATCCACTCGGACGTATCGTGCGCCCTCCACTACCGCCCGCCACGCCGGCGCCCGCCCTCGGGCGCGGCACCCGTGGGTGGGGCCCTCATCCCGGCTGCCAGAGTAGGCGGGATGCACCAACCCAGCTACCCCCATGAATGTCCAACACGGCTCCCAGCACCCCGGGCCGCCAACTGAGCTCCGTCAACCTCACCGGAGGGGGTCGGGCGAGGTATCGAACATCATGGCTTGCAGCCTAGACATCGCCCGCCCGCTCCGGGCTCCCCGTCGATCTCACGACACGTATACGACACAGCCGGCGAGATCGAGCGGGCCAGGACGGGACTAGGTGAGACCCACGAGAACGGCCCCCGATCAGCGTCTCTGCTGGTCGGGGGCCGTTGTCGCACCTGGTGGCGGGTAGAGGATTCGAACCTCTGTAGCTTTCGCGACGGATTTACAGTCCGCTCCCATTGGCCGCTCGGGCAACCCGCCATGGCGTACCCCCGCACCGGGGCGCGGCGGCGGAAGCAAGGATAGCGGCTCCGCCCGCCGACGCCGCAACCGGGTACCGTCAGGGGATCGCACCCCTGGGCAACAGGGGCTAAAGATCACAAACCGGCCGGACAGCAGGAGTATGAGCATGGCAGCGAACCCGTCTTTCGACATCGTGAGCAAGGTCGACCGTCAGGAGGTCGACAACGCCCTCCGCCAGGCGGAGAAGGAGCTCGGGACGCGGTTCGACTTTCGGGGCACGGGTGCGGGGATCTCCTGGTCGGGTGAGGAGGCGATCAGCCTTCAGGCGGAGACCGAGGAGCGCGTACGCGCCGCGCTGGACGTCTTCAAGGAGAAGCTGATCAAGCGGAACATCTCGTTGAAGTCGTTGGACGCCGGCGACCCCCGCCCGTCGGGGAAGGTCTTCAAGATCGATGCCAAGGTGATCCAGGGGATCGACCAGGACAAGGCCAAGGCGATCAGCAAGAAGATCCGCGACGAGGGCCCCAAGGGCGTACAGGCCCAGATCCAGGGTGACCAACTGCGCGTCACCGGCAAGAAGAAGGACGACCTCCAGTCGGTCATCGCGCTGCTCAAGGCCGAGGACTTCGGTGTCGCCCTCCAGTTCACCAACTACAGGTAAGGCGACACCAGCCGACCTGGCTACCGGGTCGACCACACCTCGCCACCTGGGCATATGTCGTCACCAGTGGTCGTTGTTCGTCGTTTACAATCAGCCGCCGACGGCCTGGTCACGGCCTACGCCCATGCCTGCGCCCTGGCACTTCACGTCGTATCCCCGAAACGCCCCACCTAAGCTAAGTCGCAGACAGGACAATGCAATCGTGACCGAGAAGTCACAGGAAGAGAGTGGCGGGCAACTGCTTTCCAAGCGTGAGCTGCCCTCCGAGGACGCGATGCGACAGGAGTGCTGGAACAGCGCTCTCTACGCTTTTGGCACGTCCTACGTGTTCCAGGAACGGCAACGTTGGCTCCAGAAGAAGCTTCTGTGGATTCAGTACTCCGGCATCGCCATCCCGGTGGTGATGGGAACCACCATCATGTCGTTCGGCGTAGAGCTCTCGTGGCTGCCAGTGATGATCGCCGTCGCGAGCATCCTTCTCGGCGTCCAGCTTGTGCTGTCCCTCTGGTCAACAATGGCGCACTGGGTTGAGCGACTCGCCTACACCTACGAGTCAGTGGCCGCCAACGACACCCTCTCTCGACGCTACTCCGAATTAGCTCGGACGCCACCAAAGGGCGCGCGATTCCGCAACGAGTTGGAGATAATGAGGGTTCAAGACTCCGCGCGCCGCGACTTGGATATACGACAGCATCTGTCCGAAAAGGAAAAGCGACGCGGCATGCATGCTGCACTAAGGCAGTTTGGCAGAGCCTGCGCAACGTGTGGCGTCGTTCCAACGACGTTTAAGCCCAGTAAGTGCGATACGTGTGGGAATTTCTAGATCGTGGAGAGACGAGGTGCCTGATGGACCGCAGCGTACAGTTCGTTTTTAATGGATTCTTGAACCTGAGTGCCACCCAGCGGCAAGAACTTCTTCGCGAGGTGAACCAGTTCTACAACGACAACCAGCGCGTTCAAGCATCAAAGGCCGAGGAGTTTCGCGTGGTGTTGGGTCCTCTCAGCTCGGGCTGTGTCTGCTGCGGCCGTTAGGCCCAGCCAGCTGTGGCACCTCCCATCCCGTCTGCCGTCGACCCGCCCGTCTGGGGAGCAGGCCGCCGCCCGGCCCGCCACGTCAAGCGGACCTTGACGCACGGTCGGACGCTGGCGGGTCGGGCGGCGGTCTGCTCGGCTCGCCCGGGTCGATGGCAGGCGGGATGGCCTACCGCAACCGCCCACGGACCCGGCCGCGGCCGCGGCCGACGATCTTCGGCCATCCTGGAGTCGTTGCGCCCCCGCCGGAGGCGCAGTGACCGCGACCGGTCGCCGCCGCGACCCGCCTACGCGGACCGGGCGTGCCCTCACCTGCGCCGCGTCGCTCCGGCGCGGCACGGGCGGCTGCCGGCGACGAACCTCCACCGCTCCCACACCCATCCCGTCTGCGGCGGCCCCCGGGTTTCCGCCAAAAGCGCCAGCCGAGGGCACCGGGCATGATCGCCCGGCCATCCCCCGGCCGGGCGATCATGACGCCCTATCGGCGGCGCGTGCGGCCCGTCCAGGGCCGCCTTGAAGACGTACAGAAACTTTGAACCACATCGCCGGCTGCCGGCCGGCTCCCGTTCGGTCTGGGCCAACCGCCGGGCTTCCAGGATCAGGCGCTGGCGGTGCGGAAGGGCGTCTGCAACGCGATGGCACGTGCCTCGATGAGTTGCATGCGGAGCTGCCATTCTTCGGTCGCGGTCCAGTCGCTCTGGGCGGTGATCTGGTCGGAGTGCTTGCGGTACAACAGCCCGGGTTCCGCGATGAAGGATCCGTCGGTCACGACTGACGCGGCGAGCAGTAGGCCGGTGTCCTCCCCACCGGGTAGGGCCATCCATCCGCCAAGGGCAAGTGCGAGTTCGCGTCGGATGCACAGCGTCGCGGGGTGAACCGGGAGCCGGTATCCGTTGTCGCGGAAGTAGGTCAGTACCTCGCCTTGCTGGAGGGTGCCATCCGGCGGGTCGGCGTGTTGCCATCCGATCGTCGATCCGTCGGGCATCAGGTCGAGCACGCTGCATGTGGTCCAGCCGATGTCGGCCTGGCTGGCAAGTATCTCGATCTCGCGGGCAAGGGCGCCTGGCGTGAGTTGGTCGTCTCCGTCCAAGACTCGCAACAGGTCGCCGTCGCTGCGGGCCATGGCCATGTTGCGGGCGGTTCCTGGACCGCCTGGTTTGCCTGTCCCGCTCAGGATGCGTGGGTCGTTGGGTAGGGAAGCCGCAACCTTGCCGGTGCGCCCGTCCTCCTGGACTAGCCACTCCCAGACCCATCCGTCCGGCAACTCCTGCGATCGAAGTGATTCGTAGGCATCGACCAGGTAGGGGATGCTCGGCGGGTGGACCGGGGTGATGACGGAGACTTTCACTCGGACCACCGTGCGAGCTTCGTGGTGTAGACGAACTCGGTGCGGTCGCCGGGCAGTACGACGTTCGAGACTTCAACGACGCAGTCTTTGGTGTCGACGGAGATCTTGCGAAGAATGAGCACTGACACCCCTGGTGGCAGCTTCAGGGCTTCGGCTTCGTCCGCCGAAGGCGGCCGTGCGGTGATCTCGTCAACGATCCGGTCTAGCTCGATGCCGATGGTGAATAGCTGGTTTTGCGTTCCGCCGGGCCATGGCTCGTTGTTGTCGTCAAGCAGTGCGGGGTTCTCGGCAACCACGTCGTAGACCATGTAGGACGTGTTGAGGCTGAGTGGCACCTTCTCCTTGCGCGAGCTTGTGCGGTAGGTGCGCTCAAGCATCTTGGCTCCGACAGGCACGCTGAAGAGTCGGGCCAGCTCGGCGCTTGCCGGCACGGTTCGGTATTCGGCCGCAAACTCTAGGTCCTGCATGATGAGTCCGGTGTCCCGCTCTGTCGCTCCTGTGCGGCGTCGCTGGGACTCGGGCAGTCGGGCTCGGTCCTTCTCCCACTGGTACCGCTCCGGAGAGCGTCGCACTCGCTGCCGTGGTGCCCGAACGAAGGTGCCTCGACCATGCCGACGGTCGACCAGACCTTCTGCCTCTAGGGCATCGAGTGCTTGCCGGACGACAGGCAGGCTGACTTCGTAGTCAGCCTTCAACTTCTGCTCGTTCGGCAGTCTCGCTCCGGGCGCGAGTTCTCCCGAATGAATCTTCTCGCGCCATTCTGCGGCGATTCGATCCCATTTGGCCATGTCTTCACACTCCCTCGTGTCTGCCTTCAGTTTAGGTCTTCATGAAGTCTTGACGGGATTGACTGCCCGTCGTACGTTGTCTACACGTCTTCATGAAGACATGAAGACCAAGGAGTGCATCGGCAAGCGATGCCCCAACAGACAGGAGACAGCCGTGAAGCTGTACGTGGACACCAAGGCGAAGCAGGTGACGGTGTCGAGGGACCCGGAGCCGAAGAACGACCAGAACGGCAATCAGCGGTCGGAGAAGGGAACGGGCCGGCTCATGTGGTCCACCCAGGTCTTCGTTCTCGACGAGAACGGCGGTGAGGTCATCACCATCACCACGGCGGGTGAGAAGCCGAGCGTGATGGTGGGGCAGCTCATCGAGGTCGAGCAGTTGGAGGCCATCCCGTGGGCGACCAACGGGCGCAACGGCGTCGCGTTCCGTGCGATCTCGCTGAAGCCGAAGGCTGGTACCTCGGCCAAGTAAGTCCCTCGCACAGCGTGCTGTGTGACGTCTCGTGGTGTCTTATCCGCGCCTGCGCGCGTAGCGGCCTGAGGTCCGCTGATCCATCAAGTTGAAGAACGGTCCGGGAGTGGTTCCGACTCCTACGCTCCCGGTCCGGTCACCACCTGTGGTGGTGGCATCCCCGCTAGAGCTGGCGCGGGGTCGGTCCGACTCCTACATCTGCCGACCCCGTGCCCTCCAACTCATCCACCCCTTGTGCAAGGGAGGAATCGTCGTGTCCAAGTCTAGCCCCCGCCGTCCCTTCGGTGGCAGAGGCACGGGAACGGTGACGGTCATTGAGGCCCGTGTTCACCGGTCCTGGGCCAGGAATGCCCGGATGGCGTTCGTCCTGACCGCCGCTGTCGCCGGTCTGCTCGCGGCTGTGGTGGCCGCTTCGTACATGCACCCGATCCTTGCCCTGTTCGTCGCCGTTGGCGTCGGCGTCCCCCTGGGTGGGATCGTGTGGGTGCTGGTTCGTATCTGGCCGGTGATCCGGCTGCTGTGGTGGTGGACCCCGGAAATCGGCCTCGTCGGCCTGCTCCTGGTCGGCTGGGTGCAGCTCGCCTCCCACACCCCCACCCTGATGACCCTGCTCGTGGTCGCCCTGGTCGTCGGTGTTCCGGCCGCTGTTCCGCCCATCCGGCGTCAGATCGTCGCGTGGGCGTGGTGCCTGGTGGTGCGGCATCGGCTGCGGGTGTGTTTCGCGCAGTTCATCATCGCCAACCAGTCCGGCTCGCTGCCGCTGATCCTGTGGGCCACCCCCACCCCCGTCGGCGAGCGGGTGTGGGTGTACCTGCGTCCCGGCCTGTCGGCCAAGGACCTGGAAGGCCGGCTCGACAAGATCGCCGTGACCTGTCACGCCTCCACCGTGCTCATCGAACGGGCCTCGGACGGCAACGCCGCCTATGTGCGGTTCGACATCAAACGCCGCGAGGTACTCACCGCCACGGTCGGTTCACCTCTGGTCGATGTGATCGACCCGGACACCCCGACTGTTGAGCAGGCACCTGCGGTGGTGCCGACCGCTCTGGACCTGCCCGACGTGCAGGCCCCGACCATCATCCTCCCCAAGCAGGGTGATCGAAAGCCGGCCAAACCTGCCGCCGCTGCCGCCAACGGCAGTACTCCTGCCGTGTCGGCGGATGTCGACGACGTTTCCGACTGGATCTAACCCACCACTTCACTCCTGGACGCGAGGAGCCCTGCGGGCTCGTTCGTGTGGCTTCTCGCGCCCACTAACGCCCGAAGGAGGGCACCCCATGTCCGTCGTCACGGAACCGGCTCCGGTGCCGGTGGGTCCTGGCCTGTCGATGTTCGACCCCATCTTCATCGGCATCGACGAGTTCGGCCAACCCGTCTACATCACCCTCGCCTACCGCAACCTCCTCGCCGGAGGCGAACCCGGCGGAGGCAAATCCGGCCTGCTCAACTGCATCGCCGCCCACGCCGCCCTCTCCGTCGACTCTCGCCTCGTCCTCCTGGATGGGAAGTTGGTCGAGCTGGGGCAGTGGGAAGACTCCGCCGACGCGTTCATCGGCCCCGACATGCCCGCCGCGTTGGACGTCCTGCGACGCCTTCAACTGGTGATGAACAACCGGTACGCGTGGCTGCGCGCCCACAACCGGCGCAAGGTCACCGCCGCCGACCGCCTGTCGGTCATCACCGTCCTGGTCGACGAGATCGCCTTCTACTCCGCCACCGTCGGCGCCAAGCAGGAACAGGAAGAGTTCGTCGCCCTCCTGCGCGACCTGGTCGCCCGAGGACGCGCCGCCGGTATCCCCGTCGTGGCCGCTACCCAGCGGCCGTCGTTCGACATCATCCCCACCTCGTTGCGGGACCTGTTCGGCTACCGGGCCGCGTTCCGCTGCACCACCCCGAACAGCTCGAACATCGTGCTGGGTCACGGGTGGGCCGAGCAGGGCTACTCCGCTACCGACATCGCCCCCACCAACCAGGGCGCCGCGTACCTCATCGCTGAGGGCGGTGTCCCCCGCCGGATCAAGGTCGCCTACCTGACCGACGCCCAGATCGCCGGCATCGCGGACTACGCCGCGTGGATCCGTCGGCCCGGCACCCTCACCGCCCCGTCCGGCTCTCCCGCCGATTGGGGGATGGCGGCATGACCACCCGCGAACGCGCCTACGCCAAGGCCAGCAACCAGCGCTTCAACCAATTCACCGAAATGTGGATCGTCGGCAGTCCCGAGGGCCTGGCCGCGATGATCCAGGCCGCCCGCGCCACGGGCCGACTCGTCTACATCTCCGCCCCGCAGCTCATGGGCGGTGACGACACCCGCCACCGCCGCTACCTGCGGCTCCGCAACCACTGAATCGGCCGACAGGACCAGGTCATCGCCTGGCAGCAGAGCTGGTCCTGCCGACCTCCACCAACAGCCTCGAAAGGACGTGGCTGCCATGAAGGCTACCCACAACCCACCCACCCCGGCACAGGTCACACCCGCTGACCTGCTACGGATGGCCGCCCTCTACCTGCGCCGGCACGGCTGGCACCAGGGCACCTACTACGCCCCCACCAACACCCCCACGGCCACCCCGCCGGCCTGCGCCGCCGGGGCCATCGGCATCGCCGCCGCCGGCCACCGCGTCGAGCACTTCTCCCAACTCGACCCCGACGCCCTGGGCGACTACCTCGCCGCACTCGGCGCGTTCGTCGACTACCTCGACACCACCGAACCCCTTTTCCTCATCGACGAAGACGGCTACCTCATCGACGAACACACCTCCCCCTACTCGTGGAACGACAGCCCCGGCCGCACCTGCGAGCAGGTCATCACCGCCCTTGAGACGGCTGCGGACGAGTGGGACCACCTCCACACCACCGGAGGTGAAACCCGATGAACACCGTCAAGAAGCCCTTGACACCCTCCGTCCCGCGACAGAAGCGGCGGGATGTCGTCGAAAACACCGAGTTCGCCGCCTTCGCCCGCAGGATCATCCGCGCCCACGGCCGCCGCGTCGCCACCGGCGATGTGGAAGCACTCCGCGACCTCGTCAACCTGTCCGCCGACATCGACCAGGCCATCACCGACGCCGTCATCGGCCTCCGCGCCTTCGGCTACTCCTGGGCCGAGATCGGCAACCGGCTCGGCATCACCCGCCAAGCCGCCCAACAACGCTGGGGCGGTGGTCAGCCGTGACCGACCTGCGCAGCCGCGACCTCGACGAACTGACCAACCGCACCGGTATCCGGGTCGAGTTCTACGACCCCACCGGCACCCGCTACGGATTCCCCACCTTCCCCTACCGCATGGCCCCCACCGGCCTGGCCACCCTGCGCCAGTTGCGCGCCGCCGGCCTCCGCCCCGGTGGTCATGACCCGGTCGCCCAGATCTATTGGCGACACCGCAAACAACGCCGAGTCGCCTACCTCTACCGCCTCGATTGGGCCAAGCCGAAGCGCACCGCCACCCCCGCCCAACGGCAGGCCATCGCCAAAGCGCTACGTGCTCGGCGCACCTGCCGTGTCTGCGGCCAGGTCAAGCCCTACTACATCCCCCGCCGCTACGGCGAATGCCTCGACTGCCACGAAGGGAACCCATCGTGAGCTTCCTCAACGACTCCTGCTCGTGGTGCATCGAGCAGAACACCCCCGCCGGCATTCACGACATCCTCGGCCCCGTCTACATCCCCTGCCCCGCCTGCCTCGGCCGCTGCCAGCTCTGCGAAGGCGAAGGCCTGTTCCCGGCCGACTTCACCTGCCTGCCCTGCTTCCGCCAGCAGATGGCCGCGCTCGGCCTGGTGCCGATCATGTGCGCCCACTGCTCCGGCGTCGTCGACCTCATCCCCACCGACCGCCTCCCGGAGGTGATCCCTCATGGCGACCACTAACCCGCCCTCGTGGGCGGCACGCATGGAGGGCGTCGTCCTGGTCCTCATCGTCATCTTCGTCGGCCTCGCCGCCGGAGCCGCCTCCTTCACCCACGTCCACGACTGGACCATGGCCAACAGCCCCGCAAACACCCCGGGCTGGTTCGGATGGGCCAACGCGGTCATCTCCGAACTCGTCCCCGTCGCCTGCCTGCTCATCATCCGCCGCCGCCGACGCCACGGCGGACCCATCGGCTACCCCCTCGTCCTCCTAGTGGCCTTCGCCGGTTTCTCCCTCGCCGCCCAACTCGGCGTCGCCGTCGGCAAAGTCGGCCCCACCGGATGGTTCCTTTCCGCCATCCCCGCCCTGGCCTTCATGGCCCTGGTCAAACTCGTCCTCGCCCCCGTCCACCACGACAACCCGCCACCGGCATCCATGCCGGTCGAACCGATCCGGGTCCCGGCCGCCGAGCAGGCCGTGACTGAGCCGGTAGCACCGGCCGCTATCACCGCACCCGAACCGACTCCGGTCCCCACGTCGGTCGTTGCGCCGGAGCCCGGCACCGTGCCGGCCGTCACGCCGGTCGACGTTCCTACCCACCTGCTGCCGATGGCCCGCTTCTCGGCCGTGCAGCACGAACAGGCCACCGGACGGGCCATCACCGCCGCCGAGCTGGCCGACCGACTCGACGTCACCCCGGTCACCGCCGGGCAGCTCCTCACCACCCTGGCCGGTGGTGCCCGATGACCATCTACCTCGTCGACATCGAGCACGTCACCCACACCTGTCCCGCCAACTCGGAGCCGCATCCCTTCGACACCCGCCGCACCATCGTCGACGTCATTCCCGGCGGTCCCTGCCGGACGCCGGTCACCATCCGCTGCGGCAACGTCATCACGCAGATTCCCTGTCACCGGCATGAGCCGGCCAAGCGCCAGTGCGGCGCCTGCCGCATCATCGTGCGCGAACGCACCATCACCACCCGCCCCCACACCCTCGGGGTTGCGGCTTGATGGCGTCGACGCTGGAACTCACACCCCGCGCTTCGGCCCGGGGTGTGGGCTCGAACGCCGACACCACCGAACCCGTCTACGACTACACCGCCGCCGGCTCCGCCTACCTGCGCGCCACCCGCCCGGACTACTACGGGTGGCTGGACCACGTCCGCGCCGCCGCCGGCTGCACCCGCCCCATCCGCCTCGCCGGCCACCTCCTCACCGTCGAACCCTCCACCGGCCGGGTCCTCGATCAGCGGCACACCGACGCCATGCCCGACGCCGCCATCTACACCGCCTGCGGCAACCGCCGGGCAACCGTCTGCCCGTCCTGCGCGCACACCTACCAACGTGACGCCTACCAACTGCTCCGCGCCGGCCTCGTCGGCGGCAAAGGCGTCCCCGAGACGGTCGCCGCACATCCGGCGGTGTTCGCCACCTTCACCGCCCCATCGTTCGGCACCGTCCACGCCCGGATCGTGCGCGAGCACACCTGCGGCGATCGGCGACGCTGTGACTGCCGGCCTGAACCCTGCCACGCCCGCCGCGCCACCGACCAGGCCGCCGGACTCTGCCCCCACGGCCGCGCCGCTGTCTGTTGGGCTCGTCATGAGTCCGGTGACACCGTGCTCGGCCGGCCGCTGTGCCTGGACTGCTACGACCACGACCACCAGGTCGTGTGGAACCTGTTCTCCGGCGAGCTGTGGCACCGCACCAAGCAAGCCGCGGAACGCTGGCTGGCCAAGCTCGCCCGCCGCCGAGGTGTTCCCCGCGTGGAGGTCGTCACCGTCTCCGGCAACACCCGCAGAGTCCCACCCGTGCGGCTGTCGCCCGGCAAGGTCGCCGAACTGCAGGCGCGGGGAGCGGTGCACTTCCACGCTATCGCCCGCCTCGACGGTGTTGACCCCACCGACCCGACCGCCGTCGTCCCACCCCCGTCCGGCTTCGATGTCGCCGATCTGGTCGACGCGCTGCGGCACGCCGCCGCACAGATCACCTTTCACACCCCGCCGCATCCCGACCGGGCCGACGGTTGGCCGATCTCGTGGGGCGAGCAGGTCGACGTCCGACCGATCAGCACCAGCGGGCATGGTGAGGTCACCGATGGCATGGTGGCCGGATACCTTGCCAAGTACGCCACCAAAAGCACCGAGGCCACCGGGCACACCTCCACCCGCCTGACCACCGACAGCATCGGGGACTACGCCGACCCCGACGGCGACCACACCGCCCGCCTCATCGACGCCTGCTGGCGCATCGGCCGACCCACCAGCATCCCGGTCCTGCTGTCCGAGCGGCCCCGGGAACCTCGACCCCGGCCCGGCTTCATCGACGCCTGGGAGTGCCCCGACTGCGGCACCCACACCCGCTACGCCGCCTGCCCGGTCTGTGTCGCCCACCGTCAAGCCAGCCTTGACACCCAACCGACGAACGCAGCCAGCAGCAACCCCTACGCCCGGCTACGCCGATGGGCACACATGCTCGGCTTCGGCGGCCACTTCCTCACCAAGGCCCGCCGCTACTCCGTCACCTTCCAACTCCTGCGCGACACCCGCGTCAGCTACCGGCGACACGAGCACCACGACCAGGCCGACGAGCACCCCGGCGCGCTGCGCGCTGCCGACCACCTCGACGACGACACACCCCTGATCGTCGGCACCCTCACCTTCGCCGGCGTCGGCTGGCACACCACCGGAGACGCCCTCCTCGCCGCCACCGCCGCCGCCCTCGCCCGCGAACGACGCACCACCGGCCGCGAAGAACTCGCCCACGAACTCAGCTCCATCCCTGCCGGCAGTGCGCCGGCCGCTGCCTGACCCCTCGATCCCGGGAGACAACATGCCCACCACACAGTCACACAAGCTCTGGACCGTCGACGACGTCTCGGCGTACCTCGGCGTTCCGGTCCAGACCCTCTACACCTGGCGTAAGCGCCGCATCGGTCCACCCGCCGGTCGGGTTGGTCGACATCTGCGCTACGACCCGGACGCCGTCCGGGCCTGGTTCGAGCAGCAAGCCGCAGCCTGAGGGAAGGAGCATCGTTGGCCCACGTCGAAGACCGCTGGTTCAAGACCGTTGCTCGCCCCGGGGGGAAGTCGGAGCGGGTCAGAACACCGCTTCATGGGAAGGGGCTTCGGTACCGGGTCCGGTACATCGCACCGGATGGTCGGGAGCGGTCGAAGTCGTTCCCCGACCGGGAGAAGCGAGCGGCTGAGGCGTTCCTCGTCTCCGTGGAGTCGGACAAGCTGCGCGGCACCTACATCGACCCGGCCGCCGGGAAGCTGACCTTCCGGCAGTACGCCGAGCAGTGGTTGGCCGCGCAGACCTTCGACGAGTCGACTCGTGAGGCAACGGAGCGGCGGCTACGTCGACATATCCTGCCCTACCTCGGCGGGCGGACTCTGGCCACGATCCTGCCGACTCACCTGCGGGAGTTGGACCGCTCGTTGCAACAGCTCGGCCTGGCGGTCACCTACCGGGTCGTCGCCTACAGCAACGTCGCCACCATCCTCAATGCGGCGGTCGATGACGGCCGTATCCCTCGGAATCCGTGCCATGCGAAGACGGTCCGGCCGCCGAAGGTGCCGCCCCGCAAGGTGGTCCCGTGGTCCCGGGAACAGGTGCTCGCCATCCGCTGCGGCCTGCCTGAGCGCTACCGCGTTGCTGTCGACCTGGGCGCGGGATGCGGCCTTCGTCAAGGTGAGGTGCTGGCCCTGGCCGTGGAGGACATCGACTTCCTCAAAGGCACCCTGCATGTCGTCCGACAGTTGAAGATCGTGGGTAGCCGGCTCGTCTACGCACTGCCCAAGGGACGCAAGACACGGGACGTCCCACTGCCCGCGTCGGTGGGTGCGGCCCTCACCCGTCACCTGGAGGACTTCCCTCCCGTATCGGTGACGCTGCCCTGGGAGGTACCGGGAGGTTCGCCGGTCACGGTCAACCTGGTTGTCCACGGTCGGACCAACGTCGCCATGGATCGCCACACGCTCAACCGGGACTACTGGCACCCCGCCCTGACGGCTGCTGGCATCCAGCCTTCCCGGGCCACCGGCATGCACGCCTTGCGGCACTTCTACGCCTCGGTCCTGCTCGACGCCGGGGAGAGCGTCAAGGCGCTGTCGGAGTACCTCGGTCACGCCGATCCGGGTTTCACGCTGCGCACGTACACCCATCTCATGCCGACGAGTGAGAACCGTACCCGCCGCGCGGTCGACAAGGTCTTCGCGCCGCCCTCGGACGGCCTGGCGACGGCCTAGCGGCGATCATGGGCGTGTTTTGGCTGGTGGCAGGCGGTTTCTCACCAGTTCACCAACTACCGCTGAGCTACGCCGGGAACGGATCCTGACAGGCGGCAACTGCCGCGTGCCGACTCGGAGATCCCGCGCGTCCGACCGGCCGTCCCGCCGGGACGGGACCTTCGCCCTGATACCGGGCTGGCACGGGCGGGCAGCATGGAGGGCGGCGATCTCCCGCGCGGAGGGACGGGCCCGGCCACGGCCGTGCCGCCACGGCGCCGCGCTGGCACGAGTTCCGAGCAACGGTTAGGACTGACTGTGAGACGACAACTGCTCATCGCAACCGTGACCTCCGCCCTGCTGCTCACTGGTTGCGCGACCGGGAGCGGCAGCCCGAGCGTCACCACCCCGAGCGTGCCCGCTTCCGAGTCGCTACCTGCCGAGTCGCTACCCGGCGAGTCGGTGCCCGCCGAGGCCATCCCGCTGCTGTCCGACTACGGCCTCGGTGGGAAGAGCGCGGTGGAGGTCATCGACCACCTCGACCGGCTGGGCGGCGATCAGCGGCCGGCAGACCTGACGGCATCGGTTCGCCCGCAGGAACTGGTGGTCTCGCGCGGCGACGAGAAGTTCAGCATCGGCCTTCCCCAGGACCGCTTCTACCTGTCGGTGGCACCGTATATGGACCGCACGCACGACTGCTTCTACCACTCGCTGACCACCTGCAAGGGCGAGCTGACCGCCCAGGACGTGCAGGTGCGGATCGTGGACCAGAACGACAGGGTGCTCGTCGACGAGGTGCGCACCACGTTCGACAACGGGTTCGTGGGGTTCTGGCTGCCGCGCGGCGTAGCTGGCACCCTCCGGCTGAGCTACGACGGGAAGGTCGGCCAGACGGCGATCTCCACCGGCGACGACGCGCCGACGTGCCTGACCACGTTGCGGCTCACCTGACCCGACCTGCGGCACCGCGACCGCCGCCGGGCGGCCGCCCGGCGCGGGTCGGGTTCAGCGGCCGAAGACCAGCAGCAACAGCACGGTCAGGATCGCGCTGACCAGGATCGAGCCGAGGCAACCCAGCCGGTTCGAGAAGAAGGCGAACACGGCCTACCGCATACCCCGCGATGGGCACATCAGACGGCGGCCGGGGCACCGAGGCGTACGGTGGCGGCCTCCGCGCGGGCGATGGGGCCGGCGGGCAGGGCGGCGACCCCGGCCCCGACGGCGACCGCAGCCCCGGCGAACAGGAAGGCCCAGGGCACGCCGCCGGCGTGGTCGACGATCAGGCCGGAGACGGCGCCGCCGACCGCGCTCGCCCCGACCGACATGGTCACCACCCAGGTGTACGCCTCGTTCAGCATGCCGGCCGGCGAGATCCGCCCGACCAGGGTGTTCTCCAGGGTCAGGGCCGGCGCGATCATGGCACCGCCGACCAGCAGGGCCACGCCCAGCGCGCCGGGCGTCGGCATCATGGCGAAGACGGCGAAGCTGCCCGCGACCCCGGCGAGCAGCCAGGCGAAGAGGCGGGTCATGTTGCGGGCCGGCCGGCGGATGCCGAACCAGAACCCGCCGAACGCGCTGCCGATCCCCCAGACGGCCAGCAGCACGCCGGCGAGGCTGTCCGGGTCGTCCGGGGTGTACCGGGTGGCGAACGCCGGGACGGTCACTCCGGCCGCTCCGAAGGCGATGCCGAGGCTGGCCACGCAGAGCAGCAGCGCCGGGAAGCCGGCGACCCGCAGCGGGCCGAGACCGCGGGCGTGGTGTTCGCGGGCGTGCGGTTGCCAGCCGCGCATGGTGCGGCCGAGCGCCACCGCCACAGTGCCGACCAGGGTCACCGCCGCCGCGCCGATCAGTGCCGCCCCGGCGTCGGCGACCAGGACGAACCCGGCCACCAGCAGCGGGCCGAGCACGAAGACGACCTCGAAGAGGGTGGTCTCCGCGGCGAGTGCGGTGTTGCGAAGGTGGTACCGGCCGGAGTCGACGCTGGTCAGATCGTTCCAGGCGCCCCGGATGGCGGCGGTCATCGGCGGGTACGTCGCGCCGGCCACCGCCGAGGCGAGCAGGATCAGTCCGAAGGGGACGGCGCCGGAGCGGGCCGACCAGAGCAGCCCGACTAGGGCCAGCGGGTGGGCGATCGCGGTGCCGAGCAGCACCGGGGTCGGACCGATCCGGTCGGCGATGCGCCCCGCCACCGGGCTCAGCGCGGCGCCGGAGAGGGCGTAGCAGCCACCGGCGACGGCGGCCAGCGAGTAGCGGCCGGTGACCTGTTCCACCACGAGCAGCAGTGCCAGCGGCGTCATGCCGATGCCGAGCCGCCCGATGATGCCGGTGATCAGCAGCGTCGGTGCGCCGGGAAGCCGCCAGACATCCAGATACCGGCGCAGCCCAGCCACAGCGGACCTCCACGAGATGTAATGAGCGAGAGTCGTTTAGACCCTAACGCCCAGCACCTGGCGGGCAGTACGGTTAGCGCGCTCACACCTGGCCCGCACGACGCGCCGCCCGCGCCGGACGGACCGGACGCGGGCGGCGGTGCGGGTTGGGTACGGGGTGGATCAGCGCTGGTAGCGGACCGGGCCGAGCTGGCCCGCCATCTGCTCCAGCCGGGCGACGCGCTCCTCCATCCGCGGGTGGGTGGCGAAGAGCGCGGCCACCCCACCGCCCCGGAACGGGTTGGCGATCATCAGGTGGGCGGTGCTGGTGAGCTGGCCCTCGGCCGGCAACGGCCGGCGCTGGGCACCCATGTGGATCTTCCGCAGGGCGCTGGCCAGGGCCAGCGGGTCACGGGTCAGCGCGGCGCCGGAGGCGTCCGCCTGGAACTCCCGGCTCCGGCTGATCGCCAGCTGGATGACGGTCGCGGCGATCGGCCCCAGGATGATGGTGAGCAGCAGCACGAGCGGGTTCGGGCCGTCCTCGTCGCTGTTGCCGCCCAACGGGATGAACAGGGCGAGGTTCGCCAGCATGGTGATGATGCCGGCCAGACCGGCCGCCACGCTGGAGATGAGGATGTCCCGGTTGTAGACGTGCGACAGCTCGTGCCCGATGACTCCCCGTAGCTCCCGGTAGTCGAGGATCTCGACGATCCCCTGGGTGACGCAGACCGCCGCGTTCTGCGGGTTGCGTCCGGTGGCGAACGCGTTCGGCTGGGCCGTCGGGCTCACGTACAGCCGGGGCATCGGCTGCCGCGCCTCGGCCGCCAACTCCCGGACCATGTGGTACAGCTCCGGGAACTGCGCCTCGCTGACCGGCTGCGCCCGCATCGAGCGAAGTGCCAGCTTGTCGGAGTAGAAGTAGGTGACGCCGTTCATCACCAGCGAGACGAGGACGGCGATGACCAGGCCGCCACTGCCGCCGAACCAGTAGCCCACCGCCAGGATCAGCGAGGTGAGCAGGCCGAGCAGCGCGGCGGTCTTCAGACGGTTGTGGTGCACGATCACTCCTTCGGTGCACGGATGCGTGGAATCCGCTGACCGGTACAACACACCGGTACCCGCCAACCATCCGTCTCATGACTGAGAGTTACCTGAATGACAGTCAGGATCGGGAATCTCCGCCAGGAGTGACCGGGTTCAGCCTCCGGCCAGGTCGAGCACGACCTGCGGCGCGAAGCCGACGACCAGGGCGACCACCGTCGCCACCGCCAGCGCGGCGGCCACCGCGCGGGCCGGCCGCACGGCGGGGGCCGCGGCCTCACCGGCCGGGGCGTAGAGCAGCGCGGCGACCCGCAGGTAGTAGGCCAGGCCGATGACCGCGTTCACCGCCACCACCAGCGCCAGCCAGCCCGCGCCGCCGCCGAGCAGCGACCGGACCACCGTCACCTTGGCGAACAGTCCGGCGAGGCCGGGTGGCAGCCCGGCCAACCCGATCAGCGCGAACGCGAGGCCGGCACCGACCCACGGGTGCCGACGCGCCGCGCCGCGCAGGTCGTCCACGGTGCCGCCGTCCGCTCCCGCCGGGCGCAGGGCCACCACGCCGGCGAAGGCCGCCAGCTCCAGCAGCACGAAGAAGACGGCGTACGCGAGGGCGGCCGCGTACGCGGCGGTGCGGGCATCGCCGTCGGCGGCCAGGGCCAGCGCGCCGAGCGGGGCGAGGATGTAGCCGGCCTGGGCCACCGAGGACCAGGCCAACAGCCGCACGGTACGCCGCTGGCGCAGCGCCACCAGATTGCCCACGGTCATGGTGAGCGCGGCGACCAGGGCCAGCACCGGCCCGGTCACCTCGTGCGGCAGCGCATGCCGCACGACGGCCAGCAGGGCGATGACCCCACCGAGCTTCGACGCCGTCGACAGGTACGCGGCCACCGGCAGCGGCGCCCCGTCGTACGTGGCCGGCGCCCAGGCGTGGAACGGCACCGCCGCCACCTTGAACGCCAACCCCGCCACCACCAGCGTCACCGCGACCGTGGTCAGCGGCAGGTCGAGCAGCTCCGGCCGGCCGGACAGGAGGCTGCCCAGCCGTTCCAGGTGCAGCCCGCCGGTGACCGCGTAGAGCAGCGCGGCGCCGAGCAGGGTCAGCGTGGTGGCCACCACGCTGACCACGAAGAAGGTCACCGCCGCCTCGGCACCGGCCAGGTTGCCCCGGCGCAGCCCGACCAGGACGTACAGCGGCAGCGTGAGCACCTCCACCGCCACGATCAGGGTAATCAGGTCGCCGGCGGCGCCGAGCACCACGCCGCCGGTCATCGAGCAGGCGAGCAGGAAGCAGAACTCCCCCACCGGAATGCGCCCGGCCCGCAGCATCGGCCCGGACAGCGCCAGCACCCCGAGAACCAGCAGCGCCACCAGCGCGCCGACCAGGGCCGCCCGACCACCGAAGACGTACGAGCAGTCGGCGCCGACGCAGAACGTACGCCGCTCGGGCCCCGAACCGACCGCCGACGCCCCGACGGCGGTGGCGACCGCGCCGGTGGCCGCCACGGCCACGGTCGCCGCCGGACGGGCCAGCAGCAGGTCCACCAGGAGCACCAGCACCGCCGTCCCGGCGGCCAGGTACGCCGGCAGCAGCGCCACGTGGTCGACGCTCTGCACCAGGCTCGGCTCACTCATCGCAGCCCCTCGCTACGCTCGGCGCCGCGACGAGGCACCACCGCACCGAGCCCCATGATTCGCTCACCGCGTTCGCTCATGGCAGCACTCCTACCAGGGCGTCGACGGGGGCTTCGGCGACGCCCAGCACCAGGGTCGGCGCCAGCCCGACGGCCAGCGCGAGCAGCACCAGCGGCGCCCAGGCGATCAGCTCGGCTCCGGCCAGCCCCGGCGTGAGCGTGGCGACCGCCGAGGTCGGCCGGCCGTGCGTCACCCGCCGCAACAGCCGGAGCAGGTACGCCGCCGTCAGTGCCCCGCCGACCGCGGCCAGCACGGCCAGCGTGGTCCAGAGCGCGCCGCCGGCCTCGACGGCGGCCACCACGGCGAACGCCTCACCCCAGAAGCCGGCCAGCCCGGGCAGCCCCAGCGAGGCGACCGCCGCGAACGCGAGCAGTCCGGACAGGCGTGGCGCGGTCTCCCGCAGCCCGGACAGCTCGCTCAGGGCGCCGGTGTGTGCCCGGTCCTTGATCGCCCCGGCCAGGAAGAACAGCAGGCCGGTGATGATGCCGTGCGCGACGTTGCCGATCAGCGCCGCCTGGATGCCGGTGGCGGTCAGCGTGGCTACCCCGAGCAGCACGAAGCCCATGTGCCCCACGCTGGAGTACGCGATCAGCCGTTTCAGCTCGGTCTGCGCCAGGCAGACCAGCGAGCCGACCAGGATGGCGGCGACGGCGAGCACGCCGAGCACCGGTGCCGCCCAGCGGGCACCCTCGGGCGCCACCCCGACGGCGACCCGGATCAGGCCGTACGTGCCCATCTTGAGCAGCACCCCGGCGAGCAGCACGCTGCCGACCGTGGGTGCCTGGGTGTGCGCGTCGGGCAGCCAGGAGTGCAGCGGCCAGAGCGGGCTCTTCACCGCGAAGGCCAGCGCGAGCAGGGTGAACGCGACAAGTTGGGTGCTGCGGGACAGCCCGCTGTCCCCGGTCAGCGCGACGATGTCGGCGGTGCCGGCGGCGGCCACCACGACGTACACCCCGACCAGCAGCAGCACCGAGCCGAACAGGGTGTAGAGGGCGAACTTCCGGCCCGCCCGGCGCCGCGCGTCAACCGCCGCCGGGCCGGCGCCGTCACCACCCCAGCCAACGATGATCGCGTACATCGGCAGCAGGACGACCTCGAAGAAGAGGAAGAAGAGCACCAGGTCGAGGGCGAGGAAGGTGCCCAGGATGCCGACCTCGACCACCAGCAGCAGCGCCACCAGGGCCCGCCCGCTGCCGCCGGTCGGCACCCGCCAGAGGCTGTAGCCGCAGCAGAGCACCGTGAGCAGGGCGGTCAGCACCACCAGCGGCCAGGAGATGCCGTCCACCCCGAGGTGCAGGCGCAGATCCAACCCCGGCACCCAGGCCACGTCAACCGCGTGCCAGGGGCGCACGGCCGGCGGGGTCGGGCCGTAGGCCGTCCAGCCCGCGCCCCGGCCGGCCAGCAGGGCCACCGCCGCGACCAGGGTCAGCCCGGCGGCGACCGTGCCCACCAGCCGGGCCGCCCGGTCGCGGGGCGTCGCCGCCACCGCCAGCGCGCCGAGGGCCGGCACCGCGAGCACGGCGACCAGCAGGAACTCCCCGAACGTCATGCCACCACCCCGGTCCCCGTCACCGGCTCGCTCGCTGACGCTCGCCCGCTCATGTTGTGCCTCCGATCAGGGCGGCGGCCAGGCCGATCAGCAGCGCGCCAGCGAGCACCGCGGCGGCGGCGCGGGGCAGGGCCGCCCGGTGCAGGCCGTCCAGGCCGCCACCGAGGGCCCGGGCGGCCCGCCCGGTGCCGGTGACCGCGCCGTCCACCACCCGCTCGTCGGCCGCGCGCGCCAGCCGGCCCAGCGCGGTCGTCGGACGTACCAGCAGGGCGTGCTGGACGTCGTCGAGCCGGAACGCGCGGGCGAAGACCGGCCGCAGCGGACCCAGCGCGACCGCCGGATCGGCAGCGCGGTCCCGCCGCCATCCCGCCCAGGCCAGCCCGACCCCGACCAGCAGCAGCGCCAGCGGCAGCAGCACGGCCGGGGTGAGGTGGATCAGCCCTCCCAGCGGCATCAGGTCGGAGATCGCCTCGGGGTCGACCGGCCGGGTGCGTTGCAGTTGGGTGGAGAACCAGCCCGGGAAACCGGCCAGGCCGAGCAGGGCCGCCGGTACGGCCAGCGCCAGCACCGGCCAGCGGAGCACCGCGGGCGGGTCGTGCGGGTGGGCCAGCGGGATGCGGGTCGCGCCGAAGAAGGTCCGCAGCAGCAGCCGGGTGGCGTACCAGGCGGTGAGGACGACGCCGACCAGCCCGGCGAGCCAGACCAGCCAGCCCACCCAGGCGGGCGCCGGCCCGTCGCCGTGCAGCGCGGCGCCCTCGGCGGCGGCGAGGACGCCCTCCTTGCTCCAGAAACCGGACAGCGGCGGTACGCCGGCCAGCGCGCCGAGCCCGACCACGGTGCACCAGAAGGTGACCGGCATGCTGTGCCGCAGCCCGCCCATCCGGGACATCAGCGTGGTGCCGACGGCGTGGATCACCGCACCGGCGGCGAGGAAGAGCAGCGCCTTGAACGCGGCGTGGGTGAGCAGGTGGAACAGGGCGGCGGGCGGCGAGCCGACCGCGAGCGCCCCGGTCATGTAGCCGATCTGGGAGACCGTGGACCAGGCCAGCACCCGCTTGATGTCGTCCTGCGCGGTGGCCGCGAGCGCGCCGAGCAGCAGGGTGATCGAGGCCATCACGCCGAGCACGGCCAGCGCGATGGGGGTGGCCGCGAAGAGCGGCCCGAGCCGGGTGACCGCGTACACGCCGGCGGCGACCATGGTCGCGGCGTGGATCAGCGCGGAGATCGGGGTGGGGCCGGCCATCGCGTCGGGCAGCCAGGTGTGCAGCGGGAACTGGGCGCTCTTGCCGGCCACCCCGGCGAGCAGCAGCAGGCAGGCGGCGGTGAGCGTGCCGGTGCCGTGGTCGTGGGCGAGCACGTCGGCGATCCGGAAGCTGCCCGCCGAGACGCCGAGCAGGGCGATGCCCAGCAGGAAACCGACGTCGCCGACGCGGGTCACCAGGAACGCCTTCATGGCCGCGGCGGGCGCCTCCGGCAGCCGCCGGTCGTGGGCGATGAGCAGGTACGAGCAGAGCCCCATCACCTCCCAGCCGACCAGCAGCAGGATCAGGTCCCCGGAGACCACCACCAGCAGCATGGCGGCGGTGAAGAGACTGATCTGGGCCGCGTACGGCGGGTAGCGGTGGTCGACGTCCACGTCGTCGTGCGGCCCGCGCTTGAGGTAGCCGGTCGAGTAGACCTGCACGGCCAGCGCGACCGTGGTGACCGCGACGGCGACCAGCGCGGCGGCGCCGTCGAGGCGTACCCCGAGGGTGACGGTGAGCCCGCCCAGGTCGATCCAGGTGGTCGAGGACTCGGCCGGGCCGTCCAGGGTGACCAGCAGGGCCACCGCCAGGGCGAGCGCGCCCGTCGCGCCGGCCACCCCGAGGGCGATGGCCGCGCGGCGGGCGGTGTCCTGACCGGTGGTCGCGCCGCGCGGCGACGGTGGCAGCAGCAGGCCGGCCAGGCCGGCGGCCATCGGTACGAGCGGCAGCAGCGCGCCCAGCAGCGTCGCAGTGTTCACCGGTGGCCCTCCGGCTCGTCACCGGGGCCGGTCGAACCGGCGGCGATCGGGGCGGCGATGATCGGGGCGGCCGCGATCGGCACCGGCGCGTGGGCGGGGCGCTCGGCCAGCGGGATCTCGTCGACGGCGACGCTGGCCCGCATCCGGTAGAGCTGGAGCACGATCGCCAGCCCCACGCCGATCTCGGCGGCGGCCAGCACGATCACGAAGAGGGCGAAGACCTGCCCACCGTGTGGCAGCACCGCCCTCGCCGTGGTGTCGGCGGTGACCAGGATCAGGTTCACCGCGTTGAGCATCAACTCGACGGCCATCAGCACCAGCACCGCGTTGCGCCGGCGCAGCACGCCGTACACGCCGAGGCCGAAGAGGAGCGCGGCCGTGACGTACGGGATGACGGGTCTCACCGCGACCGCCCCCCGTCGCCGATGTCGGGGCGGGAGAGCACGATGGCGCCGACCAGCGCCGACAGCAGCAGCACCGAGAGCACCTCGAAGGGCAGCACCCAGCTGCTGAAGACCTGCTCACCGATGCGTTCGGCGCTGCCCGCCTCGGGCAGGTCCACCCTCGTCCAGCGGTACGCGTCGACCAGCAGTGCCGCCAGCCCGAGCCCCGCCCCGCCGCCGATCAGCGCGGCCGGCCATCCGGGGCGGTCCAGATCGTCCGAGGCGCCGATCGGCGCCCGGGTCAGCATCACGGCGAACAGCAGCAGCACCACCACCGCACCGACGTAGATCAGCACCTGCACCCAGGCGACCAGCTCGGCGGCGAGCACGAGGTACATGCCGGCCACGGCGCCGAGGCAGACCACCAGGTAGAGCCCGGCGCGGACCAGGTGCTTCGTCGCCACCACCAGCGCCGCCGAGCCGACCGCCACCGCGCCGAGGGCGAGCAGCAGCGCGTCCACCCCGGTCACGCGGGAGTGCCTTCGTCGTCGGCCGCCGGAGCGCCCGTACCGCCGGCCGTGGGCGGGTCACCGTCGCCGGCCGTGGGCGTGCCGCCGTCGCCGGTGCCGGATGTGCCACCGCCGGCCGGGGGAGCGCCATCGCCTGCGGCGGCGGGCGTGCCGTCACCCGCTGCGGTGGACGTGCCGTCGTCGGGGGCGGGTGTGCCGTCGCGGCGGGCGGCCGGGCGGGGGGCGGTACGGGGCTCGGGGCGTACCGCCGGGGCGGTCGGGCGGGCGGCGGGGGCGGCGGGAACCGCGGCCTTGCGCGCGGCGGCGGTCTCCTCCTTGGCCGGTTCGCCGTTCGGGTCGTGCGCGGGCGGCGGCGGCACGGTCGCCATCCACTCGCCCAGGTGATCCTTGTCGTGCAGCAGATCCTTGATGTCGTACTCGGCGTACTCGAACTCGGGGGACCAGTAGAGCGCGTCGAAGGGGCAGACCTCGATGCAGATGCCGCAGTACATGCAGAGCGAGAAGTCGATGTCGAACCGGTCGAGCACGTTGCGCTGGCGGGGGCGGGCGGCGCCGGGCACCGCCACCTCCTCCTTGTGCGAGTCGATGTAGATGCACCAGTCCGGACACTCGCGGGCGCAGAGCATGCAGACCGTGCAGTTCTCCTCCAGCAGCGCGATCACCCCGCGCGAGCGGGGCGGCAGATCGGGGGCGACGTCCGGGTACTGCCGGGTGGTGGAGCGCTTCGTCATCGTCTTGAGCGTGACCGCCAGCCCCTTGACCAGGCCGCTGCCGGGCAGGCCGGCCGGCTCGCTTCGCTCGCTCATGCCGAACATCCTGCCCTGTGGCCCGGGCGCGCGCGACCACCCCCCGGAGGTCGGTGGTAGTACCGTGACCATGGGAGAGAACGACACACCGGAAAGGACCCGTCAATGATCGCCGCGCTGCACGGCGACTATCCGGCACCGGGCGTGAGGCATCTCGACGCTGCCGGGCCGGTCGGCCGAAGATCCGCCATGATGGAGCCGAGGACGACTCGGCACACCTTGGGGGCGACATGGGCGAGGGCGACACGGGCAGCGGCGGAAAGTACGTCGAGCCGGGCGGCGAGTTCAACCGGGACCAGAACTACATCACCACCCGGATCACCGCCGACGGGCGGGACGGCTACCCGGTCGAGCCCGGACGGTACCGGCTGGCCGTGAGCCGGGCCTGCCCCTGGGCCAACCGATTGATCATCGTACGCCGGCTGCTCGGCCTGGAGGACGCGATCTCGATGGCCGTGGCCGGCCCGACCCACGACGCGCGGAGCTGGACCTTCGACCTCGACCCCGACGGGCGGGATCCGGTGCTCGGCATCGAGCGCATCCAGGAGGCGTACCTCGCCCGCTACCCGGACTACCCGCGCGGCATCACCGTGCCGGCGCTCGTGGATGTGCCGACCGGGCAGGTGGTGACCAACGACTACGCCCAGATGAGTCTGGACCTGTCCACCGAGTGGACCGAGTACCACCGTTCCGGGGCTCCGCAGCTGTATCCGGAACAGCTGCGCGCCGAGATCGACGAGGTCAACGCGGTGGTCTTCGCCGACGTCAACAACGGCGTCTACCGATGCGGCTTCGCGGGCAGCCAGGAGGCGTACGAGAAGGCGTACCACCGGTTGTTCGACCGGCTCGACTGGCTCCGTGAGCGGCTGGCCGGGCAGCGTTACCTGGTCGGCGAGACGATCACCGAGGCCGACGTGCGGCTGTTCACCACGCTGGTCCGCTTCGATGCGGTCTACCACGGCCACTTCAAGTGCAACCGGCAGAAACTGAGCGAGATGCCCGTGCTGTGGGCGTACGCCCGGGACCTGTTCCAGACTCCCGGCTTCGGCGACACGATCGACTACGACCACATCAAGCGGCACTACTACGAGGTGCACCGGGACATCAACCCGACCGCCGTGGTGCCCCTCGGCCCCGACCTGTCCAACTGGCTCACCCCGCACGACCGCGAGGCCCTCGGCAGCCGCCCCTTCGGCACCGGCACTCCCCCACCACCCCCACCCCCCACCGAGCGGGTACCCCCCACCCACACCCCCCTCCCGGCGTTGCCCAGTTGATCATGAGGTTAGCGGGCGGTTTAGAGATCAAATCGCCCGCTAACCTCATGATCAACGGAGGACTGGGGTGGGGTTAGAGGGTGGTGCGGAGGGTGGCGGTGAGGACCAACTGGGCCAGGGCGGTGGGGACCAGGACCAGCCAGCAGAGGCGTTGGAGCTGGTCCTCGCGGAGGCGGGGGTAGGAGACCCGGAGCCAGATGATCACGAAACTGACGGCGGCGACCTTGAGTAGCGTCCAGAGCCAGCCGAGCTGCGCGTCGGCGAACGGGCCCTGCCAGCCACCGAGGAAGAGCACGGTGGTGAGCGCGGCGATCACCACGATGCCGGCGTACTCGGCCAGCAGCAGGAACGCGAAGCGCAGGCCGGTGTACTCGGTCAGATAGCCGAAGACCAGCTCGGAGTCGGCCACCGGCATGTCGAACGGCGGGCGGCGGATCTCGGCCAGACCGGCGATGAAGAAGACCACCATCGCCGGGGCCTGCCAGATCAGCCACCACGGCTGCCACGCCTCGACGATGCCGGACAGGCTGAGCGTGCCGGCGGCCATCGCCACCGACGCGGCGGCCAGCACCAGCGGCAGTTCGTAGCCGAGCAGCTGGGCGGCGCCCCGCAGCCCACCGAGGAGGCTGTACTTGTTGGCGGAGGCCCAGGCCGACATGAGCACGGCCAGCACGCCCACGCCGACCACCGCCAGCACGAAGAACAGGCCGATGTCCAGCGGCTGCCCGACCAGGTCGTTCGGGCCGAGCGGGATCACCAGCAGGGCCAGCAGGTACGGCAACAGTGCCACCGCCGGTGCCAGCCGGAACACCGGCCGGTCCGCCGCGCGCGGGGTGACGTCCTCCTTCTGCACGAACTTCACCCCGTCGGCGATCAACTGTGCCCAGCCGTGGAACCCGCCCGCGTACATCGGCCCGAGCCGACCCTGCATGTGCGCCATCACCTTGTGTTCCGCCTGCCCCACCAGCAGCGGCAGCACGAGGAAGGCGGCCAACACCCCGCCGATCCGGATCACCAGCTCCAGCCAGAGCGGCATCAGGGCGTACCCCCCTCATCGGGTTCCGCACGCGGTGGCCGCGCGCCCGGTGCCGGGCGGGCGGGTCGCTCCCGGCCGGGGCGGGCCGGGGTGCCGCCGCGCGGGCCCTCCCCGACGCCACCGGCTCCCGCCGGGGTCGGGGTGGTCCCCCACTCCCCCGGTGCCGGTACGCCCGGCGGCCGGATCGGCCGCCGCCCACCGCCGGCCTGCGACTCGCCCGGTTCCTTCGCCCCCGGCCATGGCTTGGCCACCCGCGAGGCGAGCACGAACTCCTTGCGTAGCGGATGACCCTCGAACTCCGGCGGCAGCAGCAGTGGTCGCAGGTCGGCGTGCCCGGCGAAGTCGATGCCGAACATCTCGTGGGTCTCCCGCTCGTGCCAGGCGGCGCCCGGGTAGACCGCCACCACCGAGTCGACCGTCGGCGTCTCCCGGGGCAGCCGGGCCCGCAGCAGTACGCCGTGCCGATGCCGGATGGACCAGAGGTGGGCCACCACGTCGAAGCCCTCGGCCACCTCGTCGACGGCCGAGAGCCAGTCGAAGTAGTCGCAGGCCAGGTCGGTGTCGTCCCGAGCGGCCAGCAGTGCCGCCCGCCAGGCGTGCGCGGGCACGTCGACGGTGGCGCGGGCATGCACCTGACCGCCGGAGACCGTCGCGGTCGCCTCGACGGGCGCGAGCAACGCGACGAGCCGCTCGCCGACCTCTTCCGGTGTCATGTCGCTGATCCTATGGCCTGCCGCCTGGATCACGTCGAGCCGAGACGGGGCCCGGGTGGCGGGTCCGGCGGGCGTCCACGGTGGCCGGCACGGCCGGCAGAGACCGGGGAGACGGGCCGGGGGCCGTGGGCCACCGACCGCGCCCGCCCCGGTACGCGGCCGGGTGACGATCCCGGCTTTGCCGGTGGCGGCCCACCGCTGACCACCAGGATGGACCCGTGCGCGCTGTGACTGTCATCCCCGGAGTGCCCGGCTCGCTGCGGCTGCTCGACGACTACCCGGAGCCGGCCCACGAGGAGGGCCCGATCCTGGTGGAGGCCGTCTCGGTCGGCGTCTGCGGGACCGATATCGAGATCATCGAGGGGCAGTACGGCGAGGCACCGCCCGGCAGCGACACCCTGGTGCTCGGGCACGAGTCGCTGGGCCGGGTGCTGGAGGACCCCACCGGCACGCTGCAAGCCGGTGACCTGGTGGCCGGGATCGTCCGGCATCCCGATCCGATGCCCTGCCCGAACTGCGCCATCGGCGAGTGGGACATGTGCCGCAACGGCATGTTCACCGAGCACGGCATCAAGGCCCTGCCGGGCTTCGCCCGCGAGCGGTGGCGGCTGCAACCGCGTTTCGCGGTGGGGCTCGATCCGACCCTGGCCGAGGTCGGCATGCTGCTCGAACCGACCAGCGTGATGATCAAGGCGTGGGACCACGTCGACCGGATCGGCCAGCGGGCGGAGTGGCAGCCGCGCACGGCGCTGATCACCGGTGCCGGGCCGATCGGCCTGCTCGGCGCGCTGTTGGCCAGCCAGCGTGGACTCTCCGTGCACGTGCTCGACCTGGCGACCGAGGGCCCGAAGCCCGCGCTGGCCGGCGCGCTCGGCGCGACGTACCACTCCGGACCGCTCGATCAGCTCGACCTCGAACCGGACGTCATCGTCGAGTGCACCGGCGCACCGGTGGTCGTCCTGGAGGCCATGTGCAAGGTTGGTCCCAACGGGATCGTCTGCCTGGCCGGCGTCTCCAGCGGCGGCCGGACGATCGACTTCGACGCGGGAGCGCTCAACCGCACCCTCGTCCTGGAGAACAACGTCGTCTTCGGCTCGGTGAACGCCAACCGGCGGCACTGGGAGGGCGCCGCCGAGGCGCTGTCCAAGGCCGACCACGCCTGGCTCGGCTCGCTGATCACCCGCCGGGTGCCGCTGGCCGAGTACGCCGCCGCCTACTCACCCGGCCCGCACGACATCAAGGTGGTCCTCGACTTCGCCGCGTGACCCGCCCACCCCGGTCACCGCCTCCCGGTCCGGGTCTCCGGTCACGAGATGCGGCATGTACGGCTTTCCCACCGGCGAGATAGCCCGAGTTACCGCAGGTCGTGAACGCCCCGCCGACCCGTCCCCGGCACCGCAGGGCGGTCGGGGTCAGGCTCCGGCGGTCGGCGGGCGTACGGGCGGGGCGGTGAGCGAGTCGGCGGACCGCGGCGGAACGCCGCGACCGGTCGCGGCGTCGGCCGGTACCGCGTCGACCGGCGAGACGTCGAGTGGTGCGGCGTCGATCGGCGGGGCGAGCAGGTCGGTGCGGGGCACGCCACCGATGCCGGACTGCTCGGCCGCGATCTTCTCCTGTAGGCGGAGGATGCCGTGCAGTAGTGCCTCCGGCCGGGGCGGGCAGCCGGGCACGTAGACGTCGACCGGGATCAGCTGGTCGACGCCCTTGGTCACCGAGTACGAGTCCCAGTACGGGCCGCCGCAGTTGGAGCAGGCGCCGAACGAGATGACGTACTTCGGCTCGGGCATCTGGTCGTAGAGCCGCTTGATCGCCGGGGCCATCTTGTCGGTGACCGTGCCGGAGACCACCATCAGGTCGGCCTGGCGGGGCCCGTGCGCGAACGGGATCACCCCGAGCCGCATGAAGTCGTGCCGGGACATGCTGGTCGCGATGAACTCGATCGCGCAGCAGGCCAGCCCGAAGTTGAAGACCCAGAGCGAGTAACGCCGGCCCCAGTTGAGCACGAACCGGATCGGCTCGCCGAGCACCGCAGGCAGCTGCACGACCGCTCCCCTTCCCGTCCCCGACAGTCAACCACAGCCACCGGACGCCGAACCGCGGGCGGCCGAGCGGGCTGGGCGGCGGTCAGTAGGTCGGGCGTTGCAGCAGGCTGACGAACTCCACCAGCAGTCGTTCCCGCAGCGCCGGCGGGGCCGCGTCCAGCAGTGTGTTCACCGGCGCCATCCGGTCCGGTAACGCACCGCCGTCGCCGCCAGCGAGGCCCAGCCCGGCGGCCAGGCCGGCGACCAGGTCCGCGGTGAGGGCCTCCGGGGAGAGCGAGCCGGCCAGGGCGAGCAGCTCCGGCGGCAGCGCGACCGGCCCGGCCGCCCTGGCCGCCGTCACCGCCTCGGCCAGGGCGGGGCCGAACTCGGCCACCCGGGGCGCCACCGCGGCGGTCACCGTCAAGTGCACGCTGCGCGGCAGGCCGGCGTACGTCAGCTGGGGTTGGGTGTGCCAGCCGCGCCCGGCCAGCTCGTCGACCAGCACGAACAGGTCGGGCCCGGAGTCGGTGGCGGTGAAGCAGACCACGGTCGACTCCGGTTCGGCGACCAGCCGCAGCCCGTCGACGCCGCGCACCGCGTCGGCCAGTGCCCGCACCGCCGCCCAGGTCCGCCGGGTCAGCTCCAGGTAGCCGTCGTCGCCGAGGTGCCGCAGGGTCGCGTACGCGGCGGCGATCGGACCGCCCGAGCGGGTGGACGCGATCACCGGGTTGATCATCGTGTACCCGGGCCAGTCGGCGTACGCGAAGTACTGCGGGGCGCGCAGCCCCGGATCCCGGTGCAGCAGCACCGACACGCCCTTCGGGGCGTACGCGTACTTGTGCAGGTCCACCGAGATCGAGGTGACCCCGGGCACGGCGAGGTCGAACGCGGGCACCGGCACGCCGAGGCGGCGCAGGTACGGCAGGGTCCAGCCGCCGAAGCAGGCGTCCACGTGGCAGCGGACCCCGGCGGCGGCGGCCACCTCGGCGATCCGCTCGACGGGGTCGACGACGCCGTGCGCGTACGAGGATGCGGAGCAGGCCACCAGCACGGTCTCCGGCCGGATCGCGGCGGCCACGTCGGCGACCGCCGGCCGCAGGGTCTCCGGGTCCAGCGGCACCGGATCGAGTTCCACCCGCAGGTAGTGGGCCGCCTTGGCGAACGCGGCATGGGCGCTGGCCGGCACCACGATCCGGGGCGCCGCGATGTCCGGCCGGGCGTCCCGGGCCGCCTTCACGGCCAGGATGAGTGACTCGGTGCCGCCGCTGGTGACGCTGCCGACCGCGTCCGGTGCGCTGGTGCCAGGCCCACCGCCCAGCAGCCGCACCGCCGCGCCCACCAGCGCGTTCTCCATCGCCAGCAGCGAGGGAAAGGCGGTCGGGTCGAGCCCGTTGACGTGGGCGCTCTCGGCGTACGCCGCGCCGGCGAGGTCGTCCAACCCGGGCACGGCCGGGTCGTAGACGTACGCGAACAGCCGCCCCCCGTGCGTCGGCCGGTCCATCGCCCGCAGCTCGCGGACCTCCGCCAGCACCCGCTCCGCCGGTACCCCGTGCGTCGGCAATGCCGACCGGTCTTCGTCGATCATGGAGTGATGGCGCCCTTTCCGTGCTGTTCGGCGGCTTCCGTCCCGGCGACAACTCGATGATCGGCGAGGGAGGCGGGGGCGGTGGGGAGGGTGGCTAGGCGGGTGGGGGTCAGGTCGTAGGGGCGCAGGAGGAGGGTGGGCAGGGCGATCAGGAGGGCGGGCAGGACGGTGAAGCCGAGCAGGACGCCGAGGCGGGCGGAGTCGGACTGCGCGGCGGCGGTGCCGGTGGTGGAGGAGACGTAACCGGTCAGGGCGAGCACCAGGCCGTAGATGCCGGGGCCGAGGGCCAGCCCGAAGGTCTCGCCGGCCGTCCACACCCCGGTGAAGACGCCGGCCTGCCGGCGCCCGGTGCGCGCGGTGTCGTACGCGATGCAGTCCGGCAGCATGGCCAGCGCGAACACCTGCTGTCCGGCGTACCCGACACCGATCACCGCGACCAGCAGGTAGATCACGGCGGTGGGCAGCACCGGCGCGGCGACCAGCGCCAGCCCGCCGGTGGCCAGGATCAGCGAGGCGGTCACCAGGCCGGCGAGCTTGCCCAGCCGGGCACCCACCCGGGACCAGAGCGGCATCACCACCAGGGCCGGCCCGACGAAGCAGACGAACAGGACCGTCGGGCCGGTCGCCGAGTCGCGCAGGATCTGGTCGGCGAAGTACTGGACGCCGGCGAGGATCGTCGCCACGCCGGCGGACTGCACCACGAAGCAGAGCAGCAGCACCCGGAACGGCCGGTTGCGACCGGCGACGGCGAGCTGGGCACGCAGGCTGGGCTCGCTCTCCCCGACCACGCCCTGCGGGGCGGAGCGGGTACCGAGGAAGGCGCCGACCGCGCCCAGCGCGATGAGGGCGGCCACGAACAGGCCCATCCAGCGGTGTCCCGGGACACCCCCACCGGCTGCGTCGCGCACCAGCGGGGCCACCGCACCGGAGACCAGGATGGCCAGCGCCAGCACCGCGATCCGCCAGGTCATCAGCCGGGTACGTTCGGCGTAGTCGCTGGTCAGCTCGGCCGGCATCGCCACGTACGGCACCTGGAAGAAGGCGAACGCGGTGGCGGTGGCCAGGAAGGCGACCGCGACGTACGCACCGGCGGCGGGGCCGGCGCCGAACGGCGCGGCGAAGATCGCCCCGAACAGCACGGCCAGGGCCAACCCGCCGATCAGCAGGTACGGCCGACGGGCGCCCCAGCGCGACCGGGTGCGGTCGGAGATCCGCCCGGCGACCGGGTTGACCAGCACGTCCCACGCCTTCGGCAGCAGCACCAGCAGGGCCGCCACCCCGGCCGCCACCCCGAGGGTGTCGGTGAGGTACGGCAGCAGCAACAGCCCCGGCACGGTGCCGAACGCCCCGGTGGCTAGCGAGCCGAGCGCGTAGCCGGCGTGCACCCCGCGCGGCAGTCCTGCCGGGGTCGGCGTGGGTCGCACCCCGGTCGAACTGGCGACGGGTGGGTAGCCGGATCCACCCGGCGGCGCGCTCATGGCACCGAATGTTACTCACGTTTGGCTGCCGGTCACATCCCCTCACCGGGCCACCAGCCGGCCGCCCGCATGTCCACCCGGTCCTGGCGCAGCGGCGTACCCTCGGCGAGCCACCGCGCCCGGGCCTCGGCGCTGAGCCGGGGCGGCATGCCACCGGAGGCGTTGACCACCCGGTGCCAGGGTGCGCCACCACCGTGCCGGGCCATGATCGCTCCGACCAGCCGGGCCGACGTCCGGCCGGAGCGCTCGGCGAGCGCGTCGGCCACCGCCCCGTACGACATCACGCGGCCGGGCGGGATCCGGTCGACCAACTCCAGCACCGCCTCGACGTACTCGTCAGGTGTCACAAGCTGCCAGAGTATGGGAACGCCGACGGGCCGCGTCGCGGCGACGGCGCAGAATAGGCGGGTGCGCGACGCAGTCACGGCGGCCCGGCGGGTCGTCGTCAAGATCGGATCCTCCTCGTTGACCACCGCCACCGGCGGGTTGGACGACGGGCGGGTCGACGCGCTGGTCGACGCCCTCGGCAGGCGGACGGCCGACGGACGCGAGGTGGTGCTGGTCTCCTCGGGCGCGATCGCCGCCGGCCTCGCCCCGCTCGGCCTGGCCCGGCGCCCGCGCGACCTGGCCACCCAGCAGGCCGCCGCCAGCGTCGGCCAGGGCCTGCTGATCGGGCGGTACGCGGCCGCCTTCGCCCGGCACGGCCGTACCGTCGGCCAGGTGCTGCTCACCGTCGACGACGTGACCCGGCGAGCCCACTACCGCAACGCGTACCGCACCCTGCGCAAGCTGCTCGACCTGCGGGCGGTGCCGATCGTCAACGAGAACGACACGGTCGCCACCGAGGAGATCCGGTTCGGCGACAACGACCGGCTGGCCGCGCTGGTGGCCGCGCTGGTCGACGCCGAACTGCTGGTGCTCCTCTCCGATGTCGACGCGCTCTGGACGGGCGACCCGTCGCGCCCCGGTTCCCGCCGCATCGCGGAGGTACGCGACGAGGCGGATCTGGCCGGCGTCGACCTGCGCGGGGCCGGGCGCTCGGGTGTCGGCACCGGCGGCATGGTGACCAAGGTGGAGGCGGCCCGGATCGCCACCGGGTTCGGCATCCCGGTGGTGCTCACCTCCGCCGCCCAGGCCGTCGCGGCGCTGGCCGGCGAGCCGGTCGGCACCTTCTTCCACCCCAGCCTCCGGCGACCCGCCGCCCGGCTGTTCTGGCTCGCCCACGCCACCGCACCCCGGGGACGGCTGCACCTCGATCCCGGGGCGGTCGCCGCGGTGGTGGGGCGGCGCAAATCGTTGCTGCCGGCCGGGATCACCGCCGTGGACGGGGCGTTCACCGCCGGCGACCCGGTCGACCTGGTCGACACCTCCGGCGCGCCGGTCGCCCGAGGGCTGGTCAACTACGACGCGATCGAGCTGCCCGGCCTGCTCGGGCGCTCCACCGCCGACCTCGCCGCGGCGCTCGGCCCGGCGTACGAACGGGAGGTCGTCCACCGCGACGACCTGGTGCTGCTGTAGCAGGGCCCGGTACCCAACGACACGTGAAGGAGCATGGGATGAGCGTGAGCGAGCAGGCCCGCCGGGCGCGTACGGCGGCGGAGGCGCTGGCCGTGGCGACGCGTACCGCCAAGGACGCCGCGCTGCACGCGATGGCCGACGCGCTGGTGGCGCGTACC
Organism: Micromonospora sp. WMMD1082; assembly: GCF_029626175.1. NCBI lineage: Bacteria > Bacillati > Actinomycetota > Actinomycetes > Micromonosporales > Micromonosporaceae > Micromonospora > Micromonospora sp. WMMD1082. Next base: position 1,979,372 of record NZ_JARUBM010000002.1, read on the forward strand.
CCGGAGATCCTGGCCGCGAACGAGGCGGACCTGGCTGCCGGGCGCGAGGCCGGGCTGAGCGCGGCCGTGCTGGACCGGCTCGCCCTCGACGAGCCCCGGGTGGCGGGCATCGCCGACGCGCTGCGCCAGATGGCCGCGCTGCCCGACCCGGTGGGCGAGGTGGTCCGTGGTTCGACCCTGCCCAACGGCCTGGAGCTGCGGCAGATCCGGGTGCCGTTCGGCGTGGTCGGCATCATCTACGAGGCCCGGCCGAACGTCACCGTGGACGCCGCCGGCATCTGCCTGAAGTCCGGCAACGCGGCGCTGCTGCGCGGCTCCTCCTCGGCCGCGCACTCCAACGCGGCGCTGGTGTCGGTGCTGCGCGACGCGGTCGCCGACGCCGGCCTGCCGGCCGATGCCGTGCAGCTGCTCGACGCCACCTCCCGCGACTCGGTCAAGGAGCTGATGCGGGCCCGGGGCCTGGTCGACGTGCTGATCCCGCGCGGCGGCGCGTCGCTGATCCGCACGGTGGTCGAGGAGTCGACCGTGCCGGTGATCGAGACCGGGGTGGGCAACTGCCACGTCTACGTGGACGCCGCGGCCGACGTCGCCACGGCTGTCGCCATCACGCTGAACGCCAAGACGCAGCGACTGTCCACCTGCAACACCGCCGAGTCGCTGCTGGTGCACGCCGATGTCGCCGACGCCTTCCTGCCGCCGGCGCTGGCGGCCCTCGCCGAGGCCGGGGTGACCGTGCACGGCGACGATCGGGTGGCACGGTACTCGGACGCGGTGGTCGCCGCCACCGACGAGGACTTCGCCACTGAGTACCTCGCCGCCGACATCTCCGCCGCCGTCGTCGACTCCCTCGACGCGGCGGTCACGCACATCCGGCGGTACGGCAGCGGCCACACCGAGGCGATCGTCACCGACTCGCAGTCGGCCGCCCGGGAGTTCGTGGCCCGGGTGGACTCGGCGGCCGTGATGGTCAACGCCTCGACCCGGTTCACCGACGGCGGTGAGTTCGGCTTCGGTGCCGAGATCGGCATCTCCACCCAGAAGCTGCACGCTCGCGGCCCCATGGGCCTCCCCGAGCTGACCAGCACCAAGTACGTCGTCACCGGCACCGGCCACCTCCGCTGACCCACCCCTGTCCGGTCAGCGGAAGGCGCGGATGACGGCGAGGGTGGCGTGCACGTCGAACTGATGGCCGTCGTCGCTGCTCCACCCGCCGTCGCTGCGCTGCGTCTCGGTGAGCCTGCGGCGGGCCGCCACCATGGTCCACTCCTGCTCGTCGACACCGACCCGGCGCAGCGTCGAGGCGAGCCAGCCGGCGTCGGCCGCGGACACCTGCGGAACCCGCTCGGCGAGCACCGCCTTGATCTGTGCCGACTCGTAGAACAACTGCTGCCGGTGCAGCACCGCCGCGCTCAGCCACCCGGCGGCCAGGAAGGACGGCCAGCTGCCGTCGGGGCGCAGGTGCGCGGCGAGCGCCTGGCTGGCGGCCTGCACCACGCCGGCGTACGCCCCGCCGACCCGGTGGTCGAGGGGGCCGGCGGCCCGGGCGTCGAGGCCGGCCACGGTGAGCCAGAAGGCGGCGTTGGCGGTCAGGTAGAGCCGCGCCTCCGGATCACCGGGGCGGGCCCACTCGGGGGCGGTGTCCGCCAGCGCCGGGTCCTCCTCCCAGCAGCCGTCGCGTTGCTGGGCGGCGGCGAGCCAGTCCAGCGCGCGGCGGGCGCTCGGGCGGCTCAGCGCACCGAGGTCGTCCAGTTCGGTGAGGCGGAAGCAGGTCGCGTCGACGGATGCCACCTCGTCGCCCCAGGACGCCGGCCAGCCACCGCCCAGGGTCTGGCCGACCTCGGCGCTGTCGAGCAGCTCCGGCGGTGGTGGCGCGCCCGTACGCAACCAGGACAGACGGGCACGCTCCACCGCGTCCCCGTGTGCCACCACGAACCCGATCGCGGCGTCGATGTCGACCACGGCGGCCACGCTACCGGCGGCAACGTGATCCCGCCTCGGTAGGACGGGCAGGTGGGATCGGCTAATACGCGGGCAGCGACGGATCGATCTGCTTGATCCAGGAGAGCACGCCGCCCTGCACGTGCACCGCGTCGCGGAAACCGGCCGCCTTCAACGCGGCCAGCGCCTCGGCGGAGCGGACGCCGGACTTGCAGTGCAGCACGATCTGCCGGTCCTGCGGGAGCTTGGACAGCGCCTCGCCGGAGAGGATCTCGCCCTTGGGGATCAGGGTCGCGCCGGGGATGCGGACGATCTCGTACTCGGCCGGCTCCCGCACGTCGACGAGGAAGATGTCCTTGCCGGCGTCCTGCCACTCCTTCAGCTCGGCCGCGGTGATGGTCGCGTCGAGCGTCGCCTCCTGGGCCTCGACCGAGACCGCGCCGCAGAAGTCCTCGTAGTCCTCCAGCAGGTCGGTGAGGGTCGGGTTCTCGCCGCAGAGCACGCAGTTCGGGTCCTTGCGTACCTTGATCTTGCGGTAGCTCATCTCCAGGGCGTCGTAGACCATCAGCCGGCCGACCAGCGGCTCGCCGATGCCGGCGAGCAGCTTGATCGCCTCGTTGACCTGGATCGAGCCGATCGAGGCGCAGAGCACGCCGAGCACGCCGCCCTCCGCGCAGGAGGGGACCATGCCGGGCGGCGGCGGCTCCGGGTAGAGGCAGCGGTAGCAGGGGCCGTGCTCGGCCCAGAACACCGAGGCCTGGCCGTCGAACCGGTAGATCGACCCCCAGACGTACGGCTTGTTGAGCAGCACCGCCGCGTCGTTGACCATGTACCGGGTGGCGAAGTTGTCGGTGCCGTCGACGATCAGGTCGTACTGGGCGAAGATCTCGCGGACGTTGTCCCGGTCCAGCGCGGTGTTGTGGATCTCGACGTTGACCAGCGGGTTGATCTCGCGGATGCTCGCCGCGGCCGACTCGGCCTTGGACCGGCCGACATCGGAGACGCCGTGGATGACCTGGCGCTGGAGGTTGGACTCGTCGACGGTGTCGAAGTCGATGATGCCGAGCGTGCCGACCCCGGCGGCGGCCAGGTACAGCAGGGCGGGGGAACCGAGGCCACCGGCGCCGACGCAGAGCACCCGGGCGTTCTTCAGCCGCTTCTGCCCGGTGACGCCGACGTCGGGGATGATCAGGTGACGCGAGTAGCGGCGGATCTCGTCAACGGTCAGCTCGGCGGCGGGTTCGACGAGCGGGGGCAGCGACACGGTGGACTCCCCGGGGATCGATGTGGCGGGCAACCGGGCCATTGTCGCTCGCCGACACGCCCATCGACCATGAGCAGGGACACGTCGCCCGCTATACGGGAGCGGGAATAGCCGCACCGGTCGGGCTGGCCGGCGACACCGGGCGGGCTGGGCGGTCGCGCCGGGCGGTCAGTCGACGAGATCGCCGGAGTAGTGGTGGCCGTCCAGGATCGGCCAGGGGTTCGGCAGGCAGCCGTCCAGCCCGTACGTCTGCTGCTGCATGACCGGCGCCGGACGTCCCGGTGCGGGGCACGCCTCGTGTCCCTCCCCGAACTCGTGCCCGACCTCATGGTTGATCACGTACGCCCGGTAGACCTCGATCGGCGCCCCGTAGTCCGGAACCGCCTCCAGCCAGCGCGCCAGATTGATGATCACTCTCCCGGGCAGCCGGCACGAGGTGTAGCCCTCCGTGCTGAGCCCGCCCTCGGCGCACATCGCCTCCGAGGTGAGCGGGGTGGCCAGGTAGATGGTGAAGTCCGCGGGTACCGCCCCGGCGACCCGCTGCACGCGCAGCCCGCCGGAGCCGATCCAGCTGCGCGGGTCGGCCAGCACCGCGTCGACGTCCGCGGCGAAGGCGTCCGGATCCTGGCCGGTGCCCTGCTCGACGGCCACCCGGTAGCGGGTCACCGGCCCCTCCTCGCCCCGCACCGGAGAGCCGTCACCGGCCACCGCGAAGCTGCCGGCACCGACCCTCGGGTACCTGCTGGTCCGGTCCTGCTCGTCCGCGCCCGCTCCGTAGCCGAGCCGGCTGCGGGCACCCGGTTCCGGCTCGGCCGCCCGGTCGCCGGCGCGCGCCAGCAGCACCGAGGAGGCGGCGGCGAGGAGCAGCACGATCCCGAGGGTCACGGTGAGCCGACGCCGCCGGCGCCGGGCCGCCGGCCGGGAACCAGGCGGGTGCGGGTCGGGCGGGTGGTCCCGCCGGTCCGGGCCGCGCCAAAGGGGTGAAGAGGGCATGCAGCCATCGTCGCATCCAATTCCGGCATACCGCCGCATTACCGTACGGCCGTTGGCGAGCCTCCGTCGCCACCGGGCACCACCTGCCGGGCCGGAGCCCGGGCGCGTCCCCGGCGGCCGGGCCGGTCAGAGCGGTGGACCGGCGTAGCGCCGGCCGTCCAGGTACGGCCAGGGATTCGCGACGCACCCCTTCAGGAACAGCGTCTGCTGCATCATCACCGGCGCCGGCTCACCCTGCCCCGGGCAGCGCTCGTGCCGGTTGCCCAGCTGGTGCCCGACCTCGTGGTTGATCACGTAGGTCCGGTAGACCGAGAGCGGCACGCCGTCCGCCACGAAGTGCGGCACCGACAGCCGCCACCGGTCCAGGTTGATGATCACCTTGCCCGACGTCCGGCAGGAGGTGTACGGCCGGCCGCCGATCCTGATGTCGACGCCCCCGGCGACGCACATCCGGCCCGCAGTGTGGGCCGTGGCCAGGTAGACGGTGAAGTCGTACCGGGAGTCGCCGGCCACCTGCCGCAGCCGCAGTTGCCCGCCGTCCACCCAGCTTCCCGGCCCGGCCAGCGCGGTGCGCACCGCCAGGGCGAACTCACCCGCGTCCACGCCGGAGCCGGACTCCACCGCGACCCGGTAGCGCCGGATGTCACCGGCCGTACCCAGCACCGGGCCGGACCGGTCGGCATAGCCGAACCGACCCGGACCGGTCGACGGGACCGCCCCCGGCTCCTGCAACACCGGCGGCTCGGGCGACGGGGGTACGCCGGTCGGCGACGGCGCGGACTCCGGGGTCGGTGGCGGTGCCGCCGCCGACGGGGACGTCACCGGGGGCAGTTCGCCGGCCGCACCCTGCGGCGTGCCGGTGCCACCGGCCACCATCGCCACCGCGGCGCCGACCGCCGTCAGCAGCACGGCAACCCGGATCAGCGCGCCCGGCCGGCGCAGCCAGGACCGCCCACCGCCCGCTCGATCCACGGATCGGTCGTGCCGGTACGGCCTGCGCTGGGCGGCATGACGACCAGCGGAATGAGCCGGCCGATGACGACTACCAGGGCTGCGCACCCGGTCATCCTGCCAGGTCAGCCCGGCGAGCGGACTCCCCCGTCTCGGTGAGCAGCCCCAGCACGGCCCGGGCCACCAGGCGCGGCACCTCCAGTTGCGCCACGTGACCGACACCGTTGATCATCAACAGTCGACTGTCCGGAATCACCCGGGCGGTCTGCGGTGCCACCCGCACGTCGACCAGCCGGTCCTGCCGGCCCCCGATGACCAACGCCGGTGCGCTCACCGTGCGGGCCATCCGCCACAGGGATCCCGACCCCGGCAGGTACGACCGCACAAAGCTGTAGACCAGGCCACGGAACGTCCGGACGTAGGCCGCCGCGTAGTGCTCCGCCTCGTACCGGATGCGGATCTCCTCCAGCGCCTCCTGCCGGCGTTGGTCGCAGATCCGGTTGAGATCGGCCACACACGCCTCCATCACCTGCTGGGCCATCACCTCCGGGGCCACCTGGGCCAGCCGCCAGGCGGCCAGTCGTTCGCCCCGGGGGATCGCCAGCAGCGGCAGCATCCGACCCTGCAACGAGCGGCGGAAGTCGAGGAACGGCAGGGCCGGCGACACGAGGGTCAGCGTCCGGACCAGATCCGGCCGGAGGGCGGCCACCCGCACCGAGATCGCCCCGCCCAGCGAGTTGCCGAACAGGTGCACCGGCCCGCGATCCGAGTGTTCGATCCAACGGATCACCCGCTCGGCGAAGACCGGCACCGTGTAGCGCCGGCCCGGCTCGCTGCGGCCGAAGCCCGGCAGGTCGATCGCCTGACCGTCGAGCCGGTCGGCGAGCAGGCCGGCCAGGTCCGTCCAGTTCTGCGACGAGCCGCCCAGACCGTGCACGTACAGCGCCGGCTCGGCGTCCGGGCCGGTCGCGGGCGTCTCCCGTACGTAGGTGATCGCCCCGTCGATGCGTACCTCACGACCCGGCCAGGGCGGCGGGATCGAGTGGGCGGGCAGCAGCCGGTCGGGCCAGAGGGTGGCAGGCTTCACCGTTCCAGTTTGCCCGGCCGCTCAGGCCAGCAACGCCTCCAGCCGCCGGTTCACCGCCGCCAGGGTGGCCCGCACCACCGCCTGCCGGGGATCCCCGGCCACCAGGGCGGAACCGGCCAACTGCTCGACCCAGCCGTCGCAGACCAGCAGCACCACGACGGTGGCCACCTCGCAGTTGCCGAAGGGCACCACGGCGGCATGTTCCACGAAGCACCGACCGCGCTCCGCCGTGGTGCCGCCCGCGCGCAGCAGTTCGTCGATCGCCGCGGCGGCGGCCACCGCGCAGAGCCGCAGCACGTACCCGTCGACGGCCGGCCCGGTCGCGTACCCCGCGGAGCTCTGCTCGCCGGCGATCAGCCGCACCTCGACCGTGGCGTCCAGCCCGAACGTGCTGACCTGCACGTGGTCGAGCACCACCCGGGGGCCCGGGACTCCGCCGGTGTCCAGCGGCCGGGAGGGCGCCGACTCGGTCGTGGTGAGCTGCCCGCCGGAGTACGAGGCGGCGAGCGTCGCCGGGCTGCCCGGCGGACCCGGGTCCTCCACGATCGCCCGGCCCCGGTGCGGGGCGGACGACTGCCGTCGCCGTCGTGAGGTCTCCGGTACGGCGTCCGGCCGGCTCGGCGGCGTCTCCGTCCGGGCACCGGCGGGTCGGGCGGACGGGCGGCGGGGCTCGGCGGACGGACGCGCCTCACCCCCCTCGCTCCGGGTCTCGGCGGACCGGCGGCGCACCGGCACGGCGGCGGCCCCGGGCATGGTGCGCGGCGCCGCGGCCAGCCCCATCCGCTCCTGGAGCAGGCGGGCGACCTGACGGCTCACCTCGGCCGGGTCGGCACCGTCGGAGAGGTCGAGGCGCAGGCTGTGTGCGCCGGCAGGGGTGCGGCGCAGGGCCGCGTCGCGGACTCCCTCGACGCCGCGGACGGCGGCGAGGATCGCGTTGACATCGAAGCCCTCGGGGCGGTCCCGCAGCGGGGCCGGCTCGTCGTCACGACGGAGATGGGTGGCGATCCGGGCGAGTTCCGGGGTTTCGGCGGGTGGCTCCACGGCTGGCGGCTCCGGCACAACGGGCACGTCCGGTTCGGCGGGGACGCGCTGCGGCAACACCGCCGAGGTGCTGTCCGGCGCCCGGTCGTCGGCCGGCTCCGTCGGCGCGACCGGATCGGGCGCGGATCGGCGTGCCGCGTAGGGGGCTGCGCTCGTCGGGACGGGCGCGGTGGGGGTGCGCTCACGGCCACCGGACCCACCTGGGACCGGCCCGACGTCCGGACCGGCCGCCGGGTCGGTCACGGCCGGCACCGAGGTCGGGCCGGTCGGGGTGGCAGCCGGCGCGGGCGGGGCAGCGGCCGGTTCGTCCGGGACCGGCCGGAGCCGGAACGGTCGATATCCGGGGACCTCGGAGGCCGACTGGGCCGGGGTGACCGGCGGAGAGGCGGGCTCGGTCGGCCTCTCGCCACGGCTCGGCACGCCCAGTGGTGGCGCGCCGGCCTGGCCGCTCGTCGGTGGCGCGTCGGATCCGCTTGTCGCCGGAGCGCTGGTCGACGCCGCGCCGGCCGGTGCGCTGGTCGATTGAGCGCTGGCCGGGCGGAGGCCGGCGGGTGCGGCACCGGCGGGCCGGCCGCTGGCGGGTGGAGCGCTGGCCGGGCGGAGGCTGGCGGGTCCGGCACCGGCGGGCCGGCCGCTGGCGGGTGGAGCGCTGGCCGGGCGGAGCGCCCAGGGCAGGCGCTCGTCGGCCGGCTGACCGTCGGACCGGGCGCCCCAGGGCAGGCCCTCCTCGGTCCGCGCGCCCCAGGGCAGGCTCTCGCCTGCCGGCGCACCGCTCACCGGGGGTACGGCCCACGACGGACGCTCCTCGGCCGGCGGCCCGCCGGCCGCACGCGCCCAGGAGGGCCGCTCCTCGGCAGAGGGCGCGCTGGTCGTACGCGCCCACGACGGACGCTCCTCGGCCGGCGGCCCGCTGGTCGTACGCGCCCAGGAGGGCCGCTCGTCGGCCGGCGGCGCACTGGTCGGTTCGGCCGTCGCCCAGGCCGGCCGGTCGGCCGGGTCGGGAGCGACGGACTGCTGCTGGCCGGGGTCGGCGTCGGGGTCGACATTCGGCCCGGGCGGCTCGTACGGACGGGGCCGCGCGACGGGCACCGCCTCGTACGGGCGGGTCGGCTCGGCGCGTACCGGCTCATAGGGCCGGTTGGGCTCACTGGCCCAGTTCGGGGGCGGCACCTCCGGCGACCGGTGGCCGGCGTGCTCGCTCTCGTCGCGCGCCCACGACGGCGCCCAGTCGCTGACCGGGTCGGGCAGCGCCCAGCTCGGCCGGTCCGCCTCGGCGGGCGAGCGCTCGGCAGCCGGCTGCTCGGCAGGCGATCGCTCGGCAGTCGGCCAACCGCCGGATCGGTCGGCTCGCGACCCCACCGCCCAGCCGGCGGGCTGGTCGGCACCGGACGCCGCCGGCCGATCACCCTGCCCGGCGGCCTGATCCGTGGCCGGCGGCACCGGGCGGGGCTCGGCAGCCGGCGGGTACGCGTCATCCCACCCGCGCGGCCGGCCGCTCGCCGGCGGCTCCTCCCCGGCCCGCTCCGCAGTGGGCGCGTGCAGACCGGGCGGCATCTCGAAGCCGGAGGCGGCGGTGCCGACAGGGGGCACCTGCGCGGCGGGCGGCGCCGAGGTCGGTAGCCCGGTGGGCGAGGTGACCGGCTGCTCACCGGCCGGGACGGGACGTGGCGCCGGCACGACGAGCCGATCATTGCTCGGATCGCGGCCCGATCCGCGCAGACCGGGCGGGGCGCTCACCGGAAAGTGCCGGCCGGCCGGCGACTCGTCAACGGGGTGCGCCCCGTTGACGTGGTGGCCGTTGACATGGTTGCCGTTGACCCGGACGGGCAGATCGGGCTCCGTCCGCTCACCGGTCGGGGCGGGCAGATCAGCGTGGCGTGACGACGCGGTGGCCCACCCGGAGGTCGGCTCGGGCTGCGGCCAGGCCGCGCCGGAGCCCCGCGTGCCCTCCGCGTCCCACGACCAGTCGGCCGGCGGCGGGGCCCACCCGTTGCCGGAACGGGCCAGGTCATCGCGCTGACCCGTCCCGTCACCGTGCTCTCCCGGGGTGGCGGCACCGGGTTGCCCTGTTTCACTCACCGCGCGCTCCTTGGTCGCCCCCGCTGAGGCTACCGTGTGGCGACAGTGGCGATAAGTTACAGCGGCGGGCCAATTCCGCGAGGGGCCGAGGGGCCCCCGACCGGTTCGGGTGAAATGCCGGCCCGTACGACAACCTCGGAGGTTCCCATGACCGCTGTGGGGAACGGCGCCCAAACCGCCGGCCGACCCACGCGCCTACCCCGTTCGGCGCGCCGCAAGCAGCTGCTCGCCGCTGCTCAGGAGGTGTTCGTCGCGCAGGGCTACCACGCTGCGGCCATGGACGACATCGCCGAGCGGGCCGGGGTCTCCAAGCCGGTGCTGTACCAGCACTTCCCCGGGAAGATGGAGCTCTACCTCGCGCTGCTCGACACACACTGTGACGCGATCGTCGCCAAGGTGCACGACGCGATGGCGAGCACCACCGACAACAAGGAGCGGGTCAGCGCGTCGGTGCGGGCGTACTTCGACTTCGTCGACCACGAGAGCGAGGCCTTCCGCCTGGTCTTCGAGTCTGATCTGCGCAACGAGCCGGCCGTGCGGCAGCGCGTGGAGCGGGTCGAGCAGGGCTGCATCGCGGCGATCACCGACACGATCATCTCCGACACCGGGGTCAGCCGGGCACACGCCGAGTTGCTCGCCTCCGGCCTGGTCGGCGCGGCCGAGACGGCCGCGCAGTTCTGGCTGGCCGGCGGTCGCCAGGTGCCCAAGGCCGAGGCGGAGGCGCTGGTCGCCGCGCTGTCCTGGCGGGGCATCGCGAGCTTCCCGCTGCAAGGTGAGTCAGCCTGAACTCCGACCTTGTGATCGGATAGCCTTCGCAGGGCGGCCATTCCGCCCGACGGAGGAGGCACAGTGGAGGTCAAGATCGGCGTGCAGTACGCGCCGCGCGAACTGGTCCTGGAGAGCGCGCAGTCGCCGGCCGAGATCGAGCGGATCGTGACCGACGCCGTCGCCAGGGGCGAGGGCACCCTCTCCCTGACCGACGAGAAGGGTCGACGGATCATCGTGCCGGTGGGCAAGGTCGCCTACGTCGAGATCGCCGAGGCGTCTCCCCGGGCGGTCGGCTTCACCGTCCGCTGACGCTCGCCGAGTCCGGCGGCGGCCATCGCGCGGTGTGCGCGGCGGTCGGCCGCCGGAACGCAGGCCGCCGTCGTGTCGTCCGTGGCACCTCGCCCGCAACCCCGACGGCGCCGACACCCCGGCATACCGGGCAGCACGCCGAGCGCGGAGCCCGTCGGCCCGTCCGACGGTAATTGGTGATCTCGTGTGCGCAGGCTTCCGCCGGGCGCACCCCCTCGACAGCGCACCCACTCAGCGCGGTGCTGCCCGCCCCATTCGGGGCGACACGAGTGATACGAGTCACATGCAAACCTTTCCAGTGGCGCTTGCCCCCTCGGAATCGGGACGGCGTTTGGCCCGTTCAGGTAGCATGGAGGAGTTGCCGTAGGCGCCGATCCCGGCCGGAGTCAGCTCCGATCCCGGTCGAAGTCCGACCTACGGCGCGCGTGCGGCCCGGTCCGCCCGGCGATTCGCCGCCGACCGTGTGGCCCGCGCCATACCGAGAGCGCCCTGAGGACATGACGGGGCGCACCCACGAGAGGGCACCCCCAAATCCACATGAGCGAGCCGATTCAAGACCTCATCGACGGCCAGGAACTGGCCCCGACCGCCCCGGTCCGACCGGAGGCACCGACCTTCGCCGAGCTCGGCGCGCGTGCCGAGACCGTCGACGCGCTGGCCACCGCCGGCATCACCCGCGCCTTCGCCATCCAGGAATACGCTCTGCCGATCGCGCTGCGCGGTGCCGACCTGATCGGGCAGGCGCCGACCGGCACCGGCAAGACCCTCGGCTTCGGCGTACCGCTGCTGGAGCGGGTCTTCGCGCCGGACGAGGGCGGCGACGGGCTGCCGCAGGCCCTGGTCGTCGTACCAACCCGTGAGCTGGGCATCCAGGTCGCCAAGGACATCGCCGCCGCCGGCCGCACCCGTGGCGTACGCGTCCTGCCGATCTACGGTGGCGTCGCGTACGAGCCGCAGATCGACGCGCTGCGCAAGGGCGTGGAGATCCTCGTCGGCACGCCGGGCCGCCTGCTGGATCTCGCCAAGCAGAAGCACCTGCGCCTGCACGGGGTGCGAGCCCTGGTGCTGGACGAGGCCGACCGCATGCTCGACCTGGGCTTCCTCGACGACGTCGAGCGGATCCTGGCGATGCTGCCGGAGGACCGGCAGACCATGCTCTTCTCGGCGACCATGCCGGATCCGATCGTGACGCTGTCCCGGCGCTTCCTGCGCCACCCGATCACGATCCACGCCGGGCACACCGCCGAGACCGGCCCGTCCCCGCAGACGGAGCAGCTGGTCTACCGCACCCACTCGATGAACAAGATCGAGATCGTGGCCCGGATCCTCCAGGCCGAGAGCCGTGGCCTGACCATGATCTTCACGCGTACGAAGCGAGCCGCCGACCGGGTCGCCGAGGACCTGGACTTCCGTGGTTTCGCGGTCGCGGCGGTGCACGGCGACCTCGGCCAGGGCGCCCGGGAGCGGGCGCTGCGGGCGTTCCGGGCCGGGAAGATCGACACCCTGGTCGCCACCGATGTGGCCGCCCGTGGCATCGACGTCAGCGGCGTCACCCACGTGATCAACTACGACTGCCCGGAAGACCAGGACACCTACACCCACCGGATCGGCCGTACCGGCCGGGCCGGAGCGAGCGGCGTCGCGGTGACCTTCGTCGACTGGGACGACATGCCCCGCTGGCGGATCATCGACAAGACCCTCGGGCTGGACATGCCCGAGCCGCCGGAGACGTACCACACCTCCCCGCATCTCTACACGGACCTGCACATCTCCACCGAGATCACCGGCACCCTGCCGACCGCCGAGCGCACCCGCGCCGGGTTGGCCGCGGAGGTCGAGGAGGACCTGGGTGGCGGTCGGTCCCGCCGGGGCGAGCCGCGCGGCACCCGACGCCGTGGTCGCGGCGAGGGCGACGGTCGCGGTGCCGGCGGTCGTGGCGAGCGAGGGCGCGGAAGCAGCGGTCGCGGGCAGGGCAGCGGCGCCGCCGCCGCGCCGGATGCCACCGAGTCCACCGGCACCGGCCCCACCGCCGACGACGAGGGCGCTCGCACCCCCCGTCGCCGTCGACGCCGCCGGGCCGGCGAGATGCTGACGGCCACCGACGCCGCCGCGACGGCCGGCTCCAGCGCCCCCGCCGAGACCGCCCCCGCCGAGGCCACCGGCGGCGAGAGCCCCACCGGCGAGGCCGCACCGCGTCCGCGTCGCCGTCGGCGTCGCCGTGGTGCCGGCTCCGCCAGCGGTACGCCGGCCGAGGCGACCACCGACTGACCGTGCGCCGCCCGGCCGGCGGCCGAGCGAGCCTCCCCTCAGGGCCGGTTCGCGCCGCCCGGGCGGCACCCCACCTGCCCGACCCGCGCCAGCTCGGCGGCCCGGCGAGGGCCCGGCGACGCTTCCGTGCCGATACCGGTTCCCGTGCCACCAGCTCGGCGCCACGGCGGCCCGGCGGGGAGCCCGGCGGCGCTTCCGTGCCGATGCCGGTTCCCGTGCCGTCCGATCACCCGTGGAAGATTGAGCGATGCCCGAACCGTTGGACTCCGCCTTGGCCGAGGTCCGCTCGCTGCTGCTCGGCCCCGCGCTGACCCGGGCCGTGGCGGCCGGTCGGCGGCGCGGCCAGCGCCCCTCCGTGCTCCGGGCCGAGCTGCGGCCGGTCGCCCTCAAGGCGGGCCACCGGCTGCAGATCTCCACCTCCGACGGCGCCCGGCCGTACACCCGCAACGTCAGCCCCGGGCCGGAGGCGGACGCGGCGGTGGCGGCGCTGCTGGCCGAACCGTTCGGGAACTGGCACGTGGAGACCGCCGACACGACCCTGCAACTGCGGGTCACCAAGTCGGGCGAGGCTCAGGTGCACCGCACGACGGCGGCCCGGCCGGCCGCTGCGGCGACGGCAGCCGGACACGACCGGGCCAAGGAGTATCTGCTCGACCCCGGCGACCCGATCTTCGCCGAGATCGGTGGCTCGGCGGCGAAGCGGCGACAGGTCGACGCCTTCCTGCGGGCGCTGAGCGCCACGCTCCCCGCCGGGCTGGCCGAGGAGTGGGGCCGCCCGCTGCGCGTGGTCGACCTGGGCTGTGGCAACGCGTACCTGACCTTCGCCGCGTACCGCTATCTTTCCCGGCTCGGCCTCGACGTCGAGCTGGTCGGCGTGGACGTACGGGACGACCAGCGCCGCCGCAACAGCGAGCTGGCCGCGCGGCTCGGCTGGGCCGACCGGGTGCGTTTCGTCGCCGGCACCATCGCCGACACGGCCGTCGAGCCGGCCCCCGACCTGGTGCTCGCGCTGCACGCCTGCGACACCGCCACCGACGAGGCACTCGCCCGGGCGGTGCACTGGAAGGCGCGTTGGGTGCTCGCCGCGCCGTGCTGCCACCACGACATCGCCGGGCAGCTGCGTAGCCGGCCGACCCCGGCGCCGTACGAGATGCTGACCCGGCAGGGCATCCTGCGGGAGCGCTTCGCGGACGTCCTCACCGACGCGCTGCGGGCCGGGCTGCTGCGGCTGCACGGCTACCGGGCCGAGGTGGTCGAGTTCGTCGACTCCGCGCACACCCCCCGCAACCTGCTCATCCGCGCCCGGCGCACGGAGGCCGACCCGACCGCCGCCCAGCGCACGGAGTATCGGGACCTGGTGGCGCAGTGGCGGATCACACCCCGGCTGGAAACCCTGCTCGCACAGCTGCCACCAGCCGCGTAGCGGATTCGGTTTCCGCCACCGTGATCGCCTCGTCGATCAGTCAACTGTTTGGCACCCTTCCCGTACTACTCTCGAAGAACGCACCGTCGGGTGCCGGTCGGGAGGGAAGACCCACCGGATGGGTTCGGCAGAGGTTTCGCCGCAGATGGCGTTCGCACGCTTCGTGCGCCGTGCCATCGACGACGCCCGGGAGGAACGCGGGTGGACGGTCACCGACCTGGCCGCCCACACCGGCGTGGGCCGCTCGACCGTCTTCCGCTGGCTCGCCGGCGACTGGCAGGACTACCCCGAACTGGCCAAGGTCCGCGGCTTCTGTGCCGCGCTCGACCTGCCGGTGGCGGCGGCCTTCCGCGCGCTCGGCCTGCCGGACGCCGGCCAGGGATCGTGGCGGCGGGGCGACGACGGTCCGGTGGAGGCCGACGTGCGGGTGATCCTGCAACGCCTGGCGGATCCGGCCGTGCCGGTCGAGGAGAAGCACCACATCCGGGACCTGCTGCGGTACCTTGCCCGCCGGCCGATCCGCCGCCCCACCGACTCCACCGCCGCGCCGATCCGCCGGACCGGCTGAGCCGACAGCGCCCCCTACGCCCTCCCCGCCCTACGGCACGGAGACCGTGAACTCGGCCGTGCGCACCTCACCGCCGGTGGCGAAGTCCAGGTAGAGGCGGTACCGCCCCGGCCCCGGCGTGGTCAGCCAGAACTGGATCGCGCCGCCGACCAGCTCCGCCTCCGGGTGCACGTGCAGGTAGCCGAGGTCACCCTCGCGCAGCGCGACCAGGTGCCCGTACGCGCCGAGGTAACGCGCCAGCACCGGGCTGGTGCCTTCCGGGCCGGTGACCCGGAAGCTCACCGGCACGGTCAACCCAGGCTGAGGGCTGCCCTGGTATGCGACGGTGAACCCGTCGACCGTGGTGGTGGTCGCCGGCGCGGGGAGGGCGCGAGGGGTGTAGTCGCCGGGGGCGACCAGGTCCACGCCGAGCGTCGTCGCCGTCTGCCGGCCATCGTCGGCGAGGGCCGTGAAGTCGGCGTACGCCCGCCAGATGCCGGGCTGCGGCAGCGTGAGCGGCACCGACCAGGTGCCGTCCGCCGCCATGGTCGGGTGCAGGTGCTGGTAGCCGGTCATATCCCGGCGCACCACGATCACGTGCATCGGCTTGTCGTGCACCACCGCGAACCGGGTGACCGCCCGACGCTGCCCGTCGCGGATCTGGAAGCGCAGCTCACCGGGCTGCCCGGCGGTGAACTCGGCGGCGAGCGGGGCCAGCGTGTAGCCGTCGCGGCTGACCGCCAGACCACCGGCCTCGGCGGCCGCGGCCTGGTCGGCGCCGTGCGAGTGCGCGCCGACACCGGCGGCGTGGGTGTGGTCGGTCAACGCGCTGTCCGCCCCACCCGGGGCGGTCGCGGCGCGACCGTCGCCGATCCGGCCCAGCCCGAACCCGAGCAGCACGGCCAGCACCAGCCCGCCGACCACCAGGGCCAGCCGCAGCGTGGCCCGGTCCGGCGTCGCCGACACCACAGCGGGATCCACAGCGACCTCCGCCGACGGCCGATCGACAACCCGCACCGACCCGAGCGCGGGTGCGTCGGGTTCCTGGTCAGCCATGCTGCCCACCGTACCGCCGCCCGCCCCGCCCCCTCGCCCACACCACCCAACCCCACCCCCGCCCCGACCCAGCCCACGATCTTGCACTTTGTGTCGCCGTGATGAGGCATTCGCCCGTTACGTACCGACAGAAAGTGCAAGATCGCCGGGGCGGGTGGGGGGTGGGGGGTGGGGGTGGGGGTGGGGGTGGGGGCGGGGTGGGGGTGGGGTTAGGGCCGGGGGGTGGGGTTAGGCGGCGAGGGCTAGGGCTAGGGCTAGGGGGAGGACGGCGGGGGCGCCGGTGCGGCGGAGTTGGCGGGCGGCCATGGTCATGGTCCAGCCGGTGTCGACCAGGTCGTCGACGAGGAGCACCGGGCCGGTCAGGGCGGTGAGGGCGTCGGCGAGTTCCCCGGGAATGGTGAGGGTGCCGTGCAGGGCGCGTACCCGCTGGGCGCTGTTGCCCCGCGACCCGCCCGCGCCCGGCCCGCCGTTGCCCGGTGCGCGGGTCGAGGTCACCCGGCCCAGCAGTGGGAGCCGCCCGACGGCGGCGATCCGCTCGGCCAGCGAGCCGACCAGCACCGGGTGGGTGCGGGAGTCGACCGCGACCACTCCGGCCGGGCGGCTCGGCCAGGGGTCGTCCCCGTGCGCCCATGCCTTGAGCACCTCGACGACGGCGGCCACCACGTCGTCGGGGACCTCGCCGTCCGGCGTGCCCGGCCCGACCAGGCCGCGCAGCCGGCCACCCCAGCCGAGGTCCGACAGCCGACCGACGGCACGCCCCGGCAGCGCCTGCTCCGCCGGGGCGATGCGCCCCTTCAGGGGTACGCCGACCGAATCCAGCCCGGTCGGCCAGAGCTTCTTGGGCGCGATCCGCACGCCGGGGCGGCCGAGGAAGGTCTGCGCGGCGGTCAGCGCGGCCGCCGACACCTCCGGCGTGAACAGCGCGTCGGCGCACCGGTCACACCGGCCGCAGTCGACCGCCTCCGCGTCGTCCAGGCACTCGCGCAGGTAGCGCATCCGGCAGCCGGTCGTCGACGCGTACTCGATCATCGCCTGCTGCTCGGCGGCGCGGGCGGCGGCGACGCGGCGCAACCGGGCCTCGTCGTAGACCCACGGCTCGCCGGTGGCGAGCCAGCCGCCGCGCACCCGGCGGACCGCGCCGTCGACGTCGAGCACCTTGAGCATCAGCTCCAACCGGGCCCGGCGGAGGTCGACCAGGGGCTCCAGGGCCTGCGTCGACAGCGGCCGGTCGGTGTGCAGGGCGGCGAGCACCGCGCGGACCTGGTGCTCGGGCGGGAAGGCCAGCGAGGCGAAGTACCGCCAGATGGCGGCGTCCTCGGCGCCGGGCAGCAGCAGGACCTCAGCGTGTTCGACGGCCCGACCGGCCCGGCCGACCTGCTGGTAGTACGCGATCGGCGACGGTGGCGCGCCGAGGTGCACCACGAAGCCGAGGTCCGGTTTGTCGAAGCCCATCCCGAGCGCGCTGGTGGCGACCAGTGCCTTGATCTTGTTGTCGAGCAGGTCCTGCTCCGCCGCGCGGCGGTCGGCGTCCTCGGCCTGCCCGGTGTACGCGGCCACCGACCAGCCGCGCGAGCGGAGGAAATCGGCGGTCTCGGTCGCGGCGGCGACGGTCAGCGTGTAGATGATGCCCGAGCCGGGGAGCCGGTCCAGGTGGTCGGCGAGCCAGCCGAGCCGGTGGGCCGGGCTCGGCAGGTCGAGTACGCCCAGCCGCAGCGACTCCCGGTCCAGACTGCCCCGCAGCACCAGCACCTCCGGTCGCTGCCCGGCCGCCGCGGTCAGCTCGGTGCCCAGTTGCTCGGCCACGTCCCGGGTGACCCGGGCGTTGGCGGTGGCGGTCGTCGCGAGCACCGGCGTCCGCTCGGGCAGGTTGCCAAGGAAGGTACGCAGCCGCCGGTAGTCCGGCCGGAAGTCGTGCCCCCAGTCCGACACGCAGTGCGCCTCGTCGACCACCAGCAAGCCGGTGGTCGCGGCGAGCCTCGGCAGCACGCCGTCCCGGAAGTCCGGATTGTTCAACCGTTCCGGGCTGATCAGCAGCACGTCCACCGTGCCGGCGTGGATCTCGGCGGTGATCTCGTCCCACTCCTCCAGGTTGGCCGAGTTGATGGTCCGGGCCCGGATGCCGGCCCGCGCCGCCGCCTCGACCTGGTTGCGCATCAGCGCCAGCAGCGGAGAGACGATCACCGTCGGCCCGGCCGGACCGGCTCCGCCATCCCCGGCGGTGACCGGCGGGCCGGCGGCGGGTGAGCCGGGTGCTGTGGGACGGTCGCGCAGCAGCGCGGTGGCCACGAAGTAGACCGCCGACTTGCCCCACCCGGTGCGTTGCACGCAGAGCACCCGCCGCCGGTCCACCACCAGCGCCTCGATCGCCCGCCACTGGTCCTCGCGGAGCCGGGCACCCTCGCCGGCCAGCCGCCGCAGCACCGCCTCGGCCCGCTGCCGGACCGCCGTCCGTTCCTGGCTCATCCGACGTTTCTACCAGCGTCGCCCGCCCGGCGACTCCCGGCACCGTCCCCGGCCGCGCGGCGACCGTGACCGGGCTCAGGCCCGCGACCGCGCGACGCCAGCGATCGATGGGTCGTACGCGACCGCGCCGCGCCACCGGTGGCCGGGCACCTGACATACGATTCGGGTCGATCCGCGGAAGAGAGACGAGATGACTCAGCGAACCGGCACCACCGCCATGACCCGGCGGGTGGCGGCCAGCGCGGTCGCCCTGCTGGCCGCGACCCTGGTCGCCGCCTGCGACGACAAGGACCCGGCGGCCTCCCCGCCCGACCCCAAGCAGCAGTTGCTGGCGTCGGTGCCGGGCGAGCAGGACCCGGCGTTCCGCTTCACCACCCGCGACACCTCCGGCGACGTCTCGGGCGTGGTCGACCCGGCGAACCGGGGCATGGACATCGACACCGTCACCAAGGACAAGGACTTCACCCTGGAGATGTCCTTCCGGATGGTCGAGTCGCGCACCTGGATGAAGGTGAACTTCAAGGGCGCCCAGAACATCCAGAAGCTGATGAAGCTGCCCACCAGATGGATGGAACTGGACCCGACGAAGATCGAGGGTGCCGACTCCCTGCCCACGTACGAGGGCACCGACCCGGGCAACGTCGAGGCGATCGTCCGCGCGGCCACGGACGTCCAGGCCGGCGAGGCCGGCACGTACACCGGCCTGGTCGACCTGGCCACGGAACCGGAGCTGGTGGACATCCTGGAGGGCCTGGCCGCCCTCGACGGGGAGGCCGCGCAGATCCCGTTCACCGCCGTGGTCGACCCGGAGGGCAACCTCTCCTCGCTCATCCTGGACATTCCGGCGGCCGGCAAGCAGAAGGCGTCGCAGTACGTCGTGGAGTACTTCGACTTCGGTGCCGCCCCGGAGGTCGTCGCGTTCACCGAGGACGCGGCGCAACAGGCACCGAAGGCGGCGTACGACCTGCTCAACGGCTGACGCTGACGCGACACCGACACCGACACCGACGCAGCGCTGAGGTCGACGGGGCGGTCAGCGGCCGAGCACCGAACCGCCGTTCACGCCGAGGACCTGCCCGGTGACATAGCCGGCGGCGGGACTGGCCAGGTAGCGCACCGCCTCGGCGACGTCGTCCGGCACCCCGGCCCGCCCGACCAACGTCTGGGCCACCCGCCGGGCGTGACCTTCCGGGGTCATCCGGTCGCCGAAGAATTCCGTCTCG
Source organism: Micromonospora sp. WMMD1082 (assembly GCF_029626175.1). Taxonomy (NCBI): domain Bacteria; kingdom Bacillati; phylum Actinomycetota; class Actinomycetes; order Micromonosporales; family Micromonosporaceae; genus Micromonospora; species Micromonospora sp. WMMD1082. Next base: position 1,998,782 of record NZ_JARUBM010000002.1, read on the forward strand.
GCGACGTAGCCGGGGCTCACCACGTTGACCGTGATCTGCTCGGACCCGAGTTGGGCCGCCAGATCGTACGCCCAGCCGTGCAACGCCGCCTTCGCGGCCGAGTAGGGCCCACCGCCGCCGCGCTGGGCGGCGATGGAGCTGACCAGGATCACCCGCCCGCCTGGGCGCCGCAGCACCGGCAGTAGCGCCTCGGTCAGCAACACCGCGGTGAGCACGTTGGCGTCCAGGTTGGCCCGCCACTGCGCGGCGACCCCGGCCAGCGTGCCGTCGTCGCCGCCGAGGTAGCCGCCGGCGTTGTTGACCAGCACGTCGACCGGCCGACCGCCGACCGCCTCGACGACCCGCCCGACCTGCTCCGGATCGGCGAGATCCGCCGTCACGGCCCGGATCGCGTCCGGCCGGCCGGTGTCGGCCCCGATCCGCTCGACCGTCGCCGCGAGCACGTCCGCCCGCCGTCCGACGACGAGCACCGAACATCCCTCCGCGACCAGCGCCCGCGCCACGGCCGCCCCGATCCCCGTACCCCCACCACTGACCACGCCCCACCGCTCACCCACGACCCGCACCCCTCCCGCCGTCGTCTTCCAGCGATCATGAGGTTAGCGGGGCGACACGCCGTTGGGCGCCCCGCCAACCTCATGATCAACCCTGTCGGCGGGGGCCGAGGCGCAGGGAGTTGCGGAGCAGGGTGAGGCGGGGGGCGAGGCTGGCCAGGCCACCGGGGAAGAAGTAGACGGCCAGGATGAAGACGGTGCCGAGGACGAAGAGCGGCTGGGACAGCGGCCGGCTGAGGAACGCCGGCAGCGCGTCCACCGCGTCGGAGGTGCCGAAGGAGACCAGGCGGTGGTCCAGGTAGACGTAGAGGATGCCGCCGAGGACCGGGCCCCAGCGCGTACCCGGGCCGCCGAGCACCACCATCACCAGCAGCGACAGGGTCAGCTCACTGCTGGTGATGTGCGGCGAGGCACCGCCGACGATCAGGCAGTAGACCACCCCGCCGCCCGCCGCGAGGCCGCCGGCCAGGGTGAAGGCGACCAGCTTGAAGCGGTACGGGTCCAACCCGAGCACCCCGATGCGCCGCTCGTCGTCGCGCAGGCCGGCCAGCACCCGCCCGGTCGGCGAGCCGCTGACCCGGTGCACCACGAACACCACCACCACGAGGTACGCCAGCGCCAGCCAGTACAGGTTGACCGTGTTGCTCACCCCGACCAGCGCGTCGGGCACCCCGGAGACGTCGAGCGGCAGCCCCTCCTCGCCCCCGGTTAGCCCACCGAAGTCGCGGGCCACCAGGATCGCACCGACCTGGGCGAAGGCCAGCGTCACCATGGCGAAGGCGATGCCGACCGTACGCAGCGCCACCGCGCCGATCAGCCCGGCGAGGGTGGCCCCGCCGATGATGGCCAGCGGCGCCGCCTGCCACAGCGGCAGCCCGGCCCGGGTGACCAGGATGTCCGTGCCGTACACCCCGGCGGCGAAGTAGAGGGCGTGCCCGAAGGAGAGCATCCCGGTACGCCCGAACAGCAGGTCGTAGCCGGCCGCCAGGCCGCCGAAGACCAGGCAGACGGCGAGCAGTTGCAGGGTGCCCGGCTCGTTCAGCGCACCCTCGAAGATGCCCGGCAGGTGCAGCGTCGAGTACGGCAGGATCAGCGCCACCGCCAGCACGGCCAGCGGCACGAAGGGGCGGATCCGGTGCAGCCGCCCGTCGCCCGGCGTCAGCTCGTCGGGTACCGCCGCCGGCGGCGCCGGCACCTCGGGACTCTTGACCTCGGTCATGCCGTAGCCACCTTTCCGGCGATGCCCTGCGGGCGCAGCAGCAGCACCACGGCCAGCAGCGCCACCACGCAGATGTCACCCAGCCCGGAGGTGCCGTAGTAGTTCACGAACTGTTGCAGCAGCCCGACCGCGACGGCCGCGTACGCGGAGCCGACCACCGAACCCATTCCACCGATCACCACCACGATGAACGCGAAGATCAGCAGCGAGCCGCCCTGCTGGGGCGAGACGGTGCCGAAGTAGACGCTGCCCAGCGCGCCGGCCAGCGCCGCCGCCGCCCCACCGATGGCGAAGACCAGGGTGAACGCCTTGCGTACGTCGATGCCGAGCGCGGTGACCATCTCCCGGTTCTCCACCCCGGCCCGGATGATCAGGCCGTACCGGGTCCAGCGGAGGAAGGCCAGGATCGCGGCGAGCACCAGCACCGCCGCGACGATCAGCAGCAGTCCGCCGTTGGGCACCTGCGCGCCGAGGATCGAGGTCACCTGGCGGGTCCACTCCGGGCGCGGGAACGGCCGCGCGTCCGCACCCCAGGTGGCCTGCAACAGCGCCACGCCCGCGAGCGAGAGACCCACGGTGACCAGCACCTGCTCGATGGTGCGGGAGTAGAGCGGGCGGATCAGCACCAGCTCGACCAGCACCGCCATCAGCGTGCCGGCCGCCACCCCGAAGGCGACGGCGACGACGAACCCGAGGCCGTCGGGCCCGGCGCCGGGCAGATTCCCCGCCGCCCACCAGGTGGCGTACGCCCCGACGCCGAGGAAGAGGCCGTGCGCGAAGTTGAGCACGTCGGCCAGACCGAAGACCAGCGAGAGGCCGGAGGCGACCAGGAAGTAGAGCGCCGCCAGACCGAGCCCGGTCAACGTCAGCAGGATGACCGCGTCCATCAGTGGTGCACCTCCGCCGAGCCGACACCGAGCAGCGACTTGGTCAGCGCGGTCTCCAGCAGCAACTCCTGGGCGTCACCGGTCCAGGCCACCTTGCCGGCGGCGAGCACCACCGCGTCCCGGGCCAGCCGCCGCACCACGGCCAGGTTCTGCTCCACCAGCAGCACCGGCACGGACTCCGCCACCCGGTCCAGCACCTCGGCCACCTCGGTCACCACCTTCGGCGCCAACCCCTTGGTCGGCTCGTCGACCAGCAGCAGCCGGTTGTCGTTGAGCAGCACCCGGCCGATGGAGAGCATCTGCTGCTGCCCGCCGGACAGTGAGCCGGCCCGCTGCCGGGAGCGCCGGTCCAACTCCGGAAAGAGCGCGAACACCCGGTCGTACGCCGGGATGGTGCCGCGCCGCTCGGCGAGCCGCAGGTTCTCCGCGACGGTGAGGCCGGCGAAGACGCACCGGTCCTCCGGCACGTAGCCGAGCCCGCCGCGGACCAGGCGGTGGGTCTGCTGGGACAGCAGCGTCTGGGCGCCCATCCGGACCGTGCCGCGCGCCTCGCCGTTGCGGGGGGTCAGCCCGACGATGGCGCGCAGCGTGGTGGTCTTGCCGACGCCGTTGCGGCCGAGCAGCACGGTGACGCCGGTCGGGGCCACCGTGAACGACACGCCCTGGAGGATGTGCAGCCCGGCGATCCGCACCGACAGATCCTCGACCACGAGTACCGGTTCGGTCATAGCGCCTCCCCCAGGTAGGCCTCTTGCACGGTCGGGTTGGCCATCACCGTCTCCGGGGTGTCGCAGGCCAGCAGCGCGCCGTGGTGCATCACGGCGATCCGGTCGGCCAGTTCCAGGATCACGTCCATGTGGTGCTCGACCATCAGCACCGCCCGGCCGCTGTCGCCGGTCAGCGACCGGATCACCTGGACCAGTTCGGGCACGTCCTCGGCGCTGACCCCGGCCATCGGCTCGTCGAGCAGCATCACCCGGGGCTCACCGGCGAGCAGCAGGGCGATCTCCAGCTTGCGTTTCTCGCCGTGGGCGAGGGTGCCGGCCAGCGCCGTACCCCGGTGGGCCAGGCCCACCCGGTCGAGCGCCGCGTCGGCGGCGGCGGCGACCTCCCGGTCGGCCGCCGCCCGCCGCCACAGCTTCATCGAACCCCCGCGGTACGCCTGCACGGCGAGCCGGACGTTCTCCCGCACGCTCAGCGAGCCGAAGACCGAGGACGCCTGGAAGGTACGGCCCAGCCCGAGGCGGGCCCGCCGGTGCGGCGGCAGGGACGAGATGTCCTGCCCGTCCAGGGTGACCCGGCCCTCGGTGGCCCGGCGCAGGCCGGTGATCAGGTTGAACAGCGAGGTCTTGCCGGCGCCGTTGGGCCCGATCACGCCGAGGAACTCCCCGGGTGCCAGGTCGAGGTAGACGGAGTCGACGATGGCGACCTCACCGATCCGCCAGGTCAGACCGCGGGTGGCGAGCATTCTTGCCTCAGCCCTTCATCGCCTGGACCGGCGGCGCGGTCTCCTCACCGGTGAGCGCCTTCGCGGCGGTCGCGGTGAAGCTGTCGCCGCTGCCGGTCAGGCTCGCCTGGTACATCGGCTGGAGCAGGGCGTGGTCCTCGGCGCGGATGGTCGTGGTGCCCTTCACACCCTCGAAGCTCCAGCCCTCCAGCGCGGTGACCATCTTCTCGACGTCGTCGCCACCCTCGGCCACGGCGCGGACCACCATCTGCGCGGCGGCGAAACCGTCCGGGTGGAACAGGTCGAGCGTGCCGCCGGGGATCTTCGCCTTCGCGGCCTTGGCCGCCTCGGTGTCGCTGGCCCCGTCGAAGTAGTGCGACAGGAAGGAGATCTTGGTGCCGGCCGCGCCGAAGGTGGGCCAGGAGGCCCGGATGTCCAGGCCGGTGACGACGGTGGTGGAAGTGAGCACGCCCTGCTGGTCGAGGGTCTGCCACATCGCCGGTGCGGTGGTGCCGGCCCAGGCGACGAAGAGCAGGTCCGGCTTGGCGGACTTGATCTGGCTGGCGAACGGGGTGAACTCCGTGGCGCTGGCCGGGGCCCGGACGGCACTCACGGTCGCGCCGGCCCCGCCGATGACCTCCTTGACGGCCGCCTCGTTGGCGTCGCCGAAGGCGCCGTCCTGGGCGAAGACCACGACCTTCTTGCCGGCCGGGTCTCCGATGAACGACCGGGCGGTCACCACGTCCTGGTACGACTGCCGGCCCGAACGGAACGTGTACTTGTTCGCCCCGGTCACCGCGTCGGTGGCGGCCGGCCCGGAGATGAACAGGACCTTGTTCTGGGCGGCGATCGGGGCCACCTGCAACGCCACGCCCGAGGCCGTCGAACCGGCGATGATCTTGTTGCCCTTGCCGATCAGGTCCTTGGCCGCGGAGACCGCCTTCGCCGGGTCGCCAGCGTCGTCGACCTCGGTGATCTCGATGGCCCGGTCGCCCACCTTGTTGGTGCCGTCGGTGGCGAAGTCCAGGCCGGCCCTGAACCCTTCGATGTACTGCTTTCCGTAACTGGCCAGCGCTCCCGACTGGGAGTAGACCAGACCAACCTTCACCGGTGCGGCGCTGTCGCCGCTGCCGTTGGCGGTGTCCTGGGGGCTGCCACAGGCCGTGGCGGCGATCGCCGCGGCCATCATCGTGGCGGCGGACAGGAACACCCGCCGTGTCGTCCGGACCGTCATTGCGACTCCACGTGAGGACTCAGAGGAAGGAAACCTTATGTGTCGGCTCACGCTAGAAGTGACGTCACCCACGGGCTATGTGGCGGAAACACACAAGTAACAGGGTCGGGGTGGCCCACCGTTACAGCCTCGACGACCCGGCAGTGACGGCCCGGCCGGGCGATAGGCAGCACTCCCACGACGCCCCGCCATCATGTGTCGCCCACCCCCACGGTCCGCCCTCACGGTCCGCCCCGCCACGAGGCCCGCGCCAGATGGAGAGATGATCGCATGATCACGCTCGATCCGTTCGCTGGCAGGGTTCGTCGTGGTCGTGCGGCCGGACGCAGCGACCGCCGCCGTCGAGGGGCTGGTCGCAGAACACCCAGTGGCGTACGCACTGCATGTCCTCGGTCGAGACGGTCGTTCCGGCCGCCTCGATGTTGCGGAAGAAGCTCAACGCACGGGTGATCGTCCGGGCGAACCGCTGTGCGGCGGCCACATCCCTGACCCGCACCGGCAGGTGCACCACGAAACGACCGGCGCTCACCGCCGCGCCCCCGGTGCGAACCGGGCCCGTCGACACGCACTCGGCCGGAACAGGTTGAGCAGGTTACGCACGAGTCCTCCTCGTCGCCATGTCACCTGGAGACGGCCCGGTCGACGGAAGGGGGAGCGCCGACCGGGCCGCCGACTCCAGGACCGCAGCCTTCCTTTGGCGGTACGACCCCAGAGCCCTCTTTCGAGCCCGACCCCCGAGGCTTGCCGAACCAACCGGAGCCGGACAAGCGTCAACCTACACCAGTATCTAGCTATGGTCGACCCTGAGTTGCGCGGCATTCCAACTTGTTGCAGTTACTTGTGTAGGTAGGGCAGGATCGGAGTCGCCGAACCAACCGGAGTCTTCGCCATGCCCACAGCGCCAGCGCCCTACAAAGTCATCGCCAACGACTTCGCCGCAAAGATCAAGAGCGGCGAGTTGAAGCCCGGCGACAAGCTGCCGTCCACCAGCCAGATCGCCGATATGTACAACGTCAGCGTGAACACCGCCTACCGGGCAATGTCGCTCCTGCACGACCGCGAGCTGATCACCGGCCAACCCGGCCGCGGCACCTTCGTCGCCGACCAGCCCGGCCGATAAGCCAGCCAACTTTCCTGGGCTCGCTACACCCGTTCGCGCCATGCAAAGGCGCGATCTGACCGGTAGATGGAGCCCCACCACAGCGCACCGGTGACAAAACGTCCCGGCCGGGTTCATGATCCGCGCAACTTCCCTGATACTGCTGCCTCAGCCGGAGTTGAGGCAGCAGTATCCCTGAAACTGCGCGGATCTTGCGCCCTCTTCGCGCCTGCGCAGCGTCCCGAAGAGACCGGGTGACTTGGACAGTTGCCGTTAGCGCGGAACTCGCGGAACGGCAACCATCCAAGATCGCGTAGCGGGCGGGCGTTAGCGGCGGGGGAGGGCGGAGCGGGCGGCGACGGCGGTGTCGGGGTGGTCGGTGAAGACGCCGTCGAGGCCGAGGCGGTAGAACAGCTCGTACTCGGCCTGGATGTCACCGCGGGCGTTCGGGTCGGTGCCGATGCGGAAGTCCACCGGCAGGAACTGGTTCTCCGCCCGGAAGGTCCAGGCGTGCACGATCAGCTTCTCCCGGTGCGCGTCCCGGACCAGGGTCGTCGGGGCGAGCAGCTTGCCGGTCGCGTCGCGCGGCACGATCAGGTTCTTGTTGGCGCCGATCCCGTCGGCGTAGCGGGCGATCCACTTCAGGCCGGCGGGAGTGGCCAGGTCGGCGTAGGTGCGGGCGTCGCCGGAGACGGTGAAGTCGTACGGGCGGCCGGAGGCGTCGAGCAGTTGGGCCAGCCGTACGTCGATCATGCGATCCAGCCGCCGCAGGTTGGCGGTCTCGAAGGACTGGACGATGACCGGTGAGTTCCGCTTCGTCCACCCGTTGCGGCGCAGCACCTGGACCAGCGGCTCCTCCAGCGGCAGCCCGATCGAGGCGAAGTACGTCGGGTGCTTGGTCTCCGGGTACACGCCGATGACCCGGCCACGTGCCTTCCCCTCGACCCGGGCCAGGTCGATCACCTCCTGGAAGGTGGGCACCAGGAACTGCCCGTCGAAGGCGGTGTTGGTCACCCGCACCTGCGGCAGCCGCTCCTTGGCGCGCAGCGTCCGCAGCTCGGCGAGGGTGAAGTCCTCGGTGAACCAGCCGGTCACCGACACGCCGTCGATGGTCCTGGTGGTGCGGCGGTCGGCGAACTCGGGCCGGGCCGCCACATCGGTCGTACCGCTGATCTCGTTCTCGTGCCGGGCGACCAGCACGCCGTCGGCGGTGGCGACCAGGTCCGGCTCGATGTAGTCGGCGCCCATCCGGATGGCCAGCCGGTAGGCTTCCAGGGTGTGCTCCGGCCGGTAGCCGCTGGCGCCCCGGTGGCCGATCACGATGGGTTGGTCGCCCACCCGGGCCGGGTCCGCGTCGCCCGCCGGCTTTGCCGAGGCGACCATCGTGGGCGTTGCCACGGCGGCGGCGAGCAGGGCCACCGACACGCCGAGGACGGAAAGGGTACGTCGCAACGCGGTCTCCTTCTCGTGGGGAACCGGCCCAGCAGACCCTGTCCTCCTGACCGCCAGTTGGTCCGCACCTGACCACCCGGTGAATCCTCGGGATTCCGATTTCAGCACCCGGGAAACGTGCGGAATCGGAAGATTGTCTGGTGCGTCGGCTACTTCGTCACCCGGTGCGGCTGGTGCCGCTGGCCTTCCTGGTGGCGATCCTGATCGGCACCGGCCTGCTGATGCTGCGCCCGATGACCATCGAGTACCAGCACACCCCGTTCCTGACCGCGCTCTTCACCGCCACCTCGGCGATCTCGGTCACCGGCCTGGCCGTCACCGACACCCCGAACTACTGGTCCGGCTCCGGCCTGGTGCTGATCACCGTTCTCACCCAGCTCGGCGGGCTCGGCATCCTGACCGGTGCCGCGCTGGTGATCCTTACCGTGTCCCGGCGGCTCGGCCTGCACAATCGGATGCTGGTGCAGGCCGAGACAGCGGAGTACGGGCTCGGCGACCTGCGCCGGCTGCTGCTGCACATCGCCACGACGATGTTCGCCTGCGAACTGGCGATGACGGTCCTCGTCGCCGCCCGGCTCTGGCTGACCTACGACTATCCGTTCTGGCGGGCGTTGTGGACCGGGGCCTTCCACGCCGTGCAGGCGTTCAACACCTCCGGATTCTCCCTCTACGCCGACGGCCTGCTGGCCTTCTCCCGCGACCCCTGGGTCAGCCTGCCGCTGGCCCTCGGCGCCATCGTGGGTGGGCTGGGCTTTCCGGCCCTGTTCGAGGCGGTCCGGGAGTGGCGGCGGCCGGCGCGCTGGGCGGTCGCCACCAAGTTGACCATCTGGGGCAGCGCCGCCCTGATCGGCGGCGGCGCCGTCGTGCTGCTGGCCACCGAGTGGGCCAACCCGTGGACCGTCGGCCAGTACGACGTCCCGGGCAAGGTGCTCGCCGCGTTCACCCAGATCGCGCTGGCCCGCACCGGCGGCTTCCAGGTGATGCCGACCGACGCGCTCCGGGAGGAGAGCTACCCGCTGCTGATCGGGCTGATGTTCATCGGCGGCGGCAGCACGAGTACGGCCGGCGGGATCAAGGTCTCCACCTTCTTCCTGCTCGCCTTCGTCATCTGGGCGGAGATCCGCGGCGAGCCGGACGTCACGGTCGGGCGGCGCCGGGTCGCCACGTCCAGCCAGCGGCAGGCGCTCACCGTCGCGCTGCTCAGCGTCGCGATCGTGGCCGTGGGCACCACCGCGCTGATCGCGATGACCGACAAGCTCCCGTTCCACGCGGCGCTCTTCGAGGTCACCTCGGCGTTCAGCACCGCCGGACTCTCGGTCGGCGTCCTGTCGTCGCTGTCCGACGGGGGCCAGTTCCTGCTGACCATCCTGATGTACGTCGGCCGGGTCGGCCCGCTCACCTTCGGCTCGGCGCTCGCCCTGAACACCCGGCGCCGGCTCTACCGCTACCCAGAGGAGCAACCCATTGTCGGATAGGAATCCGTCCGGCGGCATCGCCGTGATCGGCCTCGGCCGATTCGGGTGTCACCTGGCCGAATCACTCAACGCGCTCGGCCACGAGGTGCTTGCCGTCGACCACAACGCCCAGCAGGTGCAGAAGTGGTCGCCGGTGCTCGACCAGGTGGCGCAGGCCGACGCCACGGACGGGGCGGCGCTGCGCCAGCTCGGCCTGTCGGAGGTGCAACGCGTGGTGGTGGCCATCGGCGCCTCCGTGGAGGCCAGCGTGCTGACCGTGCTCGCGCTGGTGGAACTCGGTATACCCCAGATCTGGGCACGAGCCACGTCGGGCCAGCACGCGAAGATCCTCTCCTCGGTCGGCGCGCACCACGTGATCTTCCCGGAGGCGGAGACGGGCGAACGGCTGGCGCATCTGATCGCCAGCCGGATGCTCGACTTCGTGGAGTTCGGTGACGCCTTCGCCATCGCGCGGATCCGCGTGCCGGAGACGCTGGTCGGTCGTCCCACGAGCGAGGTGCGACTGAAGCGCTACGGCGTGCGGGTGATCGGGGTCCGGCAGCCCGGCGAGAACCGCTACCGCTACGTCTCCGACGGTCTGGAACTCACCCGGGACAGCACGCTCATCGTCGAGGGAACCATCGATCAGGTCCAGCGCTTCTCCGCGCTCTCCTGACCGGGCAGCGCCGGGCAGGCTACCCGGCAGCGGGTGCCCTGCCGGGCCTGCCCGGCTGCGGCTCTGCCCCACCCGGCTTGCCCTTGCCCCTGCCCGGTTCGCCCTTGTCCGACTTGGCCTTGCCCGGCTTGCCCTTCTCCGGCTTGGCCTTGTCCGACTTGGCCTGGCCCGGCTTGGCCTGCTGCGGCGTGGGCTTGACGCCACCGGAACCCCCGGAGCCGGCCTTCCCCGCCGTGGCCTTCACCGTCTTGGTCGGCGTCGGCTTGGTCGGCGTTGCCTTCGCCTTCGGCTTCGGCTTGGTGGTCGGCGCGCTGCCGGCCACGCCGGAGACCTGCACCCCACACACCGCCTCGCCGACCCGGAACTCCACCGGGAGCGGGTTCGCCCCGGTGTACCGCCCGGTCAGGTTCAGCTTCTCGGTGGCGCCCGGCGCCAGGGCGGGCCGCTTCGGATCCGGCTGCACGGCCACGGCCCGGCCCTGCTGGCGTACCGGTGCCGGCGTCGCGCCGGTCACCTGCTGCTCACCGGGGAACGCGAAGCTCATCGTCCAGTCGCGCAACTCACGGTCGCCGGTGTTGGTCAGGCTCAGCTGGGCGGTGAAGTCCTTGCCGGAGTCCTTGCGCAGCGCGTACGTGACCTGGCAGGGGGTGCGCTGCTCGCTGCCCATCCGGGCCTGGGCCGGCTGGTCGATGCCCCCACTGGCCGGGCTCCGCGACGTGACGCCCCAGACCGTGGCCGTGACGACCATCAGCGCCGCGGCGGCCACCATCGCCTCGGCCCGACGCCGGCGGTCCGGCGCCCGACCGCGCCGCGGGCCGATCAGGGGCCGCAGCCCGACCAGGGGCAGCGCGTCGGTCGCCGCGGACCAGGGCAGGATCGTGGTGCCGGCGCCGGCCGACGACACCGGGCCGGCGGTGCCGGCGCCAACCGCCACCGGCACCGCCGGCACCTTCCCGGCCGCCTCGGCGAGGATCCGGGCCAGCTCGGCGGTGACCGGCCGGTCCGCCGGCCGCTTCGCCAGGCAGCGATGCACCAGGTCGGCGACGCCGCCGGGCAACCCCGGCACGCCGGGCATCGGCTCCGGCTCGCGGTACATGTGCGCCCGCAGCATCTGCGTGGTGGTGTCGGCCTGCCAGGGCAGCCGCCCGGTGAGCATCCGGTACAGCAGCAGCCCCATCGCGTACACGTCGGTGGCCGGGCTGACCTGGCCGTTGTCGAGCCGTTCCGGGGCAAGATACGCGGGTGTGCCGAGCAGGGTGCCGTCCGGCCCCTTCTCGCTCTCCCCGACCAGCGCCGAGATGCCGAAGTCGACCACCTTCACCCCGGTCGCGGTGAGCATCACGTTGCCGGGGGTGACGTCGCGGTGCACCACCCCCCGGGCGTGCGCGGTGGCCAACGCGGAGGCGACGTCGGCGGCCACCGTCACCGCCTCCCGCCACGGCAGCTGGCCGTCGCGGGCCAGGCGCGCGGTGAGCGGGCCGCCGTCGATCAGCTCCATCACCACGTACGGCAGGGTCAGCCCGACCTGTACCGACTCCCCGTAGTCGTACACGTTGGTGATGTTGGGGTGGCAGAGCCGGGCGGCGGCCTGGGCCTCGATCCGGATCCGGTGCCGGAACGCCCGGTCGCTGGCGAGCCGGGAGGCGAGGACCTTGACCGCGACCTGCCGGCCGAGCACCTCGTCGTAGCCGCGCCAGACCACCGACATGCCGCCCGCGCCGACCTGTTCGATCAGCCGGTACCGCTCACCGAGCAGCTGTGCTCCCCTGCGTACCCGACCACCCATGGTCGGCGTTGTTGCCCGACGCGAGGCTCCCTACACCTTTCTGGTCGGATTCGGTCGACGATGTCACCCGATCAGGCGGTGGCGAGCAGTTGGTCCACCGGGGCGTAATCGTCGGTCAGCACCATCGCATCGCCGACGAAGTCCGTCAGGTCACCGCCGCTGAGCAGGCTGGCCGGCTCGTTGCCGTCGTCCAGCCGGGCCCGCACCGCGGCCAGCGGCAGCGGCGCGTCGGAGGCCACGATGAGGAAGTTGGCGCCCCGCTCACCGGCCAGCGCCTCGGGCGGAGCGATCAACGCGACGTGCCCGAACTCGGCGGCGACGGTGGCGACCTCGCTGCGGATGAAGCGCAGCGGGGGATAGTCGATGACGTTCTGCACGTACACCCCACCCGGCCGGATGACCCGGCGGATCTCGGCGGCCATCTCCCGGGTGGCCAGGTGCCAGGGCACCACCAGGTGCCCGAAGGCGTCACCCACCACGTAGTCCCGGCTGGCGGTCGGCTCGGCGGCCACCAGCAGCCGGGCGTCGCCCACCACCGCCCGCAGGTCCGGCCCCTGCCGTACGCCGAGTCGCCGCTCCCCCAGCTCGACCAGCCCACCATCGATCTCGAAGACCAGGTTGTCGGTGCCGGGCCGGGTGGCGGTCAGGTAGCGCGGCACGGTGAAGCCGCCGCCGCCCAGGTGCAGCGCGTCGAGCCGCTGGCCCGGCGCGGCGATCACGTCGGCCACCGCACCGATCCACCGGGTGTACGCGTACTCCAGGTGGGTCGGGTCGGCCAGGTCCACGTACGAGTGCTGGGCCGAGTTGAGCAACAGCGTCCGCCCGCTGGCCCGGCCGGGGTCGGCCTGGACCCGGGCACAGTGGTACGCCGTCTCGACGTCGCAGGGGTTCGGCGCGACCATGGTCAGCCCGGCACCGGCCAGGCCGAGCACCGCCAGGGCGGCCTTGACCCGCCCCGGGCCGGGCAGCGTGGCCCGGTCCTGCCGGTGCAGGTACACCCCCAGGCCGATGCCGACGATGCCGAGCGAGGCGGCCAGCCCGAACAGGATGACGGTGCTGGGCAGGGCGGCGACCAGCACGAAGCCGGTGACCAGGGTGGCCGTCACGGCGCCCAGCGTGCCGATGCCGGAGAGCCGGCCGACGACCTGGCCGGTGCGGCGCAGATCGGCGAGCTGGAGCTTGACCACCAGCGGAGTGACCGCGGAGAGCAGCATGGCGGGGGCGAACACGGCGACCGCGACCAGCAGCAGGATGGCGCTGGCCGCGCCGCCGCGCAGCACCTCACCGGCGTAGCGCACGGCCGGCAGGGTGATCGCGGTGGCGATGCCGGCGAGCACCAGGGCCGGCGCGAGCAGCGTACGCGGGTTGCGCCGGTCGGCCAGCCAGCCGCCCGCCCACGCGCCGTAGGCGATGGCCGCCAGCGCGATGCCGATGACCGAGCTGGTCACCTGGAGGGTGACCCCCACGTACGGCCCGACGAGGCGCAGCGCCGCGGTCTCCAGGACCAGGACGGCACCGCTGGAGTAGAAGACCAGGAAGGCGGCGAGCCCGTTGGGCAGGGCCCGGGCCACCTCCGGCCGGGATGGTACGGGTGGGACCGCCACGTCAGGCGATGGAGAGTTCATCGTGGCGATGGTACGCAGCGGTCCCCGCGCCACGGGTCACAACATCGAGAGATGAACGTGGTTCGTGTGGTCGGCGGCCGGGCTGCCGCTGCCGCTGTACGCCCGCCATCCGACGCCCGGGTGCCAGATCTGCCGGAACCAGATCACGTAGAGCACGCCGAGCCGGTCGGCGTTGCGGACGTGCCAGGCGGCCAGGCTGTCCCCGTACGCCTTGTCGCCACCGGTCGCCGTGCGGTCCTCGAACCCGTTCGTGGCGGCGGAGAAGTCGCAGGCGCGGCCCTTCGGGTGCTCGCCCGAGCCGCCGCTGCGGAAGCAGGAGACGTGCCGCTTGTACCCGGCGGCCTGGGTCTGCTGGAGCGCGTGCAGGGTGCGCGGCGTGATGCAGCCCGAGGTGGTCGGGTCGTTCACCGAGCAGGACTCGCTCGGCAACGAACCGTCGGAGTTGCGCGGTGCCGGCCTCGCCGTCGCGGAGTTGCCGCCGCTGAAGCCGCCGCTGCTGCCCGAGCTGACCGCCGCCAGGGCCGCCTCGGCCTCCTTCTTCTTCTTCGCCATCACGGCGAGCTGCTTGGTCTGCTCGCGCACCTCGGCGTTGATCGCGAGCTTGGCCGCCCGGGCCTCCTCGCGGGCATCGGCCAGCTCGCGCACCCGGCGACCGTCCCGCTGGGCCATCATGTCGAGGTTGGCGGCCCGCTGCACGAACGCCTCCGGGGTCCCGCTGTCCAGCAGCGCCGCCGCCGGGGTGAGCCGGCCGACCCGGTACGACTGCGCGGCCACCTCGCCGACCAGCGCGGTCAGCTCGCCCAGCCGGCTCTCCAGCTCGGCCAGCTCGGTGGCCATCCGCTTCTGCCGCTTCTTGGAACCATCGAGCTCGCGCTTGGCCTCGATGTGCGCCTTGGCGGTGGCCTCCAGGGCGTCCCGTAGCTTCTTGCTGCCGCCCTCGTTGGGCTCGGCGTACGCCGGCACGGCACCGACACCGAGCAGCAGCGCCACGGCGGCGAGCAGGACGATCAGCGGCCGGTGAGCCCGCCGCCCGATGGACATGGACCTGCGCACGAAAGCATCCTTTCGTCGGCCGCCGACCCCCCGGTGAGTCACTGCGCGGCGGCGACCTCCGCCGGCGCCGGTCGGCGGCCTGCTGGCGGAAGGCCGCCGGTCAGCGTACCGGAACCGGCACCCAGCACCAGGCCCCCGACCTCCGCACCCCATCGATTGTCGACACACCGCCACCCCCCTCTCACCCTCCGCATCGCGGGCGCGGGCAGCCGCCATGTCAGCCCGGGAGGAGGGCGGTGTGCACCTCGGTCCAGACCTCGTCGTTGACGGCGACCAGCAGACCGTCCTCGGTGCCGGCCGGGTGGTAGTCCGTGCCGTCGAGCCGGCGGGCCACCCCGCCCGCGGCCCGCACCAGCAGGGTGCCCGGGCCGTGGTCCCACGGCAGGGTGCGCCAGAAGAGCACGAACTGCTGCCGACCGGTGAGCACGTCGAGATACTCGCGCCCGGCGCAGTGCTGGCCCGGCAGCAGCTCGCCGATCCGCGCGCCGCCCGCCTCCACCGCGCGCCGCGAGGGCCCCGGCAGGAACCTGGTCATCGCCGTCCCCCGCAGCTCGCCCACCGGCGGCACCACGCCGGGCAGGCGCAACGGATGCCCGTCGAGATACGCGCCCTCGCCACTGCGGGCGGTGGCCAGCACGTCGGCCAGCGGGTCGAACACCCAGGCGGCCACCGGCTCACCGTCGGTGAGCAGGGAGACCATCAACGCGAACGGGCGGCGGCCCGCCGCGAAGTTGGCGGTGCCGTCGACCGGATCGACCAGCCACACGTCACCGGAGGAGCGCAGCTGGTCCAGCAGGTCGGGATCGTCCGCCACCGCCTCCTCGCCGACCACGACCGAACCGGGCCGCAGCCGGAGCAGGCCGGCGGTGATCATCTCCTCGGCCCGGCGGTCGGCGATGGTGACCACCTCACCGGGAGCCTTCTCGGTCACGTCGGCGTCGCCGAGGTGCCGGAACAATGGCAGTACGACGCGCTCGGCGGTCTCCCGCAACAGCCCGGCGACGTCGTCCAGCATGGTGTCAGCCACGTGGCGGCAGCTTCACCACGCTGACGAAGAACTCGTCGATCTGCCGGACCACCGCGATGAACTGCTCGAAGTCGACCGGCTTGGTCACGTACGCGTTGGCGTGCAGCTGGTAGCTGCGCAGGATGTCCTCGTCGGCCTGGGACGTGGTCAGCACCACCACCGGGATCCGGCAGAGCTGCTCGTCCTTCTTGATCTCCGCCAGCACCTCCCGGCCGTCCCGCCGGGGCAGGTTCAGGTCGAGCAGGATCAGATCCGGCAGCACCGCGTCCGCGTACTGGCCCTCGCCCCGCAGGTACGCCAACGCCTCGGTGCCGTCGGAGACGACGTTGAGGCGGTTGCGCACCTTGTGCTCGTCGAACGCCTCCTGGGTCATCAGGACGTCACCCGGGTCGTCCTCGATCAGGAGCACCTCGATCGGGCTGTTGCCGTCCGCCGGCGCGGTCATCCCACCGCCTCCTTCATGCCGCCTGTTCCACCGCTGCCCCGTGCCGGATCAGCGACGGCCGAGGAGCGCTCCGATTCGCCGTCGACCCCCGCGCCGACCGTACCGCCACCGACCTGGGCCTCGTCAGCGGCCCGGCCCTCGTGACCGGCCCGGCCCGACGCCACGTCCGTCCCCGCCTCTGGGTCGGACCCGGCCGGCCCGTCGGCGTCGGCGGGCGGCCCGTCCGCTCCGGTGCCACTCCTCGCGGCCTCGACGTCGGCGGGCAGCGCGGGCAGCGTGAACCGGATCGCCGTCCCCTCGGGCACATCCGTGTCCACCCAGACCCGACCGCCGTGGTATTCCACGATCTTCTTGACGATCGCCAGCCCGATCCCGGTCCCCGGGTACGCGTCCTTGGCGTGCAACCGCTGGAAGATCACAAAAATCTTGTCGGCGAACTCCGGCTCGATCCCGATGCCGTTGTCCTGACACGTGATCTCCCAGTCCTCGCCGACCAGCCGGGCCGAGACATGCACCTTCGGCGCGACGTCGGGGCGGCGGAACTTGACCGAGTTGCTGACCAGGTTGACCAGCAGGTTCGTCAGCAGTGGCTCCTCGCCACGGATCACCGGCAGCTCACCCCAGGTCAGCTCGGCGTCGGCGTACTGACGGGCCGGCTCGGTCTGCGCCGCGACCTCCGCCATCAACTCGTTGAGATCCACGTCGGCGAACCCGACGGTGAGCCGGCCGATCCGGGAGAACGCCAGCAGGTCGTTGATCAGCCGCTGCATCCGCTGCGCGCCGTCCACCGCGAACGCGATGTACTGGTCGGCGCGCTCGTCGAGCCGGCCGGCGTACCGCCGCTGGAGCAGCTGGCAGAAGCTGGCCACCTTGCGCAGCGGCTCCTGCAGGTCGTGCGAGGCGACGTAGGCGAACTGCTCCAGGTCACGGTTGGACCGGGTCAGCTCCTCGGCCTGCTTCTGCAACTGGGCGTTGACCCACTCGATCCGCTCCCGCGCCTGGCGCACCTCGGCCAGATCCGCCGCGATCTTCTGGCGCATGCGGTCCACGTCCTCGCCGAGGCGCCGGAACTCCGGCGGCCCGGTACCGGCGATCCCGTGGCCGTAGTCGCCGGTCGCGACCTCGCGGACCTGCCCGGCCAGGCCGGTCAGCGGGCGGATCACCATCCGCTCCAGCGAGACCAGCAGCGTCACCCCGGCGACCACCACCACGAGCGCCGCGATGACCAGCAGCAGCACGAGCAGGTTGCTGGTCTCGCGTACGTCGGTGGCGGCCTCGTCGCGGACCTCGAGGATGCCGTCCTGCAACACGTTGACGGCGGCCCGGATCTCGTCGAACTCCTGCCGCGACCGGTCGGTGAGCAGTTCCTGGCCGGCGTCCGTTCCGCCCGCCTCGATCGCCTGGATGACCGGCAGCGCGACGACCTGCCGCCACTCGTCGGCCCGTTGCCCCACCAGCTCGAACTCGTCACGCAGCTCCGGATAGCTGACCAGCAGCCGATCCATCGAGCTGGTCAGCTCCTGTTCCCGTTGCCGGCCGGCGTCGAACGGGCCGAGATCCGCCCGCTCGCCGGTCAGCGCGTACCCCCGGATCGCGGTCTCCTGGTCGACCAGCACCGCGAGCAGTTCCTGGGACTGGGCGCGCAGCGGACCGGTCTTGTTGAGCACCGCGTCGATCTGCGCCCGGTTACGGGTGGCAACCACCGCCTCCGCGATGGCGACCCCGATCAGCAGCAGCCCGACGACGGCGATCAGCATCGCCAGTCGGCTCCGCAGGCTCCACCCGGCGCCCGTGGTCGTCACCGGCCACCACCCCGGGTGACCAGCAGCATCGCCACGTCGTCGGCGAACGGGCCGTCGTTGAGCTGCTCGGCCCGGCCGACCAGCCAGGCCGGCAGCTCGGGCAGCGGGACCGTCCGGCTGGCCGGCTCGTCGAGCAGGCGGGTCAGGCCCGGTACGTCGAGGCGTTCGTCGCCCTCGCCTATCCGGCCCTCGATCAGACCGTCGGTGTACATCAGCAGAGACCAGTCATCGGTGTCGAACTCCAGGTCGAAAGCGACGGGCCGGCGGGGCCGTACGCCCAGCAACAGGCCGCCCGGTGCCGGCACCGGCGTCACCCGTCCCCCGGCGAGCAGCACCGGTGGCGGGTGGCCGGCCAACCGCACCGTCGCCCGGTTGGCGCTGAGGTCCAGCCGGACCGCCGCGACGGTCGCGAAGATCTCCTGGAGTCGGCGCTCACTCATCAGCACCTGCTCCAGCGCGGGCAGCACCTCGTCGTCCGGCACCCCGGCGAGAATCAGCGCCCGCCAGGCCACCCGCAGTTCGACGCCGAGCGCCGCCTCGTCCACCCCGTGCCCGCAGACGTCGCCGATGATCAGATCGACCCGGTCGGGATGGGTCTGCACCACGTCGTAGAAGTCCCCACCGATCAGGGCGGCGTGCCGGCCCGGCCGGTAGAAGGTGTGCACCGCGATCTGGTCGGTCGACATCAGCGGCTGGGGCAGCAGACCGCGCTCCAACCGGGCCGACTCGGCCTGCCGCAGCTCGACCTCGCGCAGCCGGCGGGCGTTCTCGTCGGCCCGCTTGCGCTCGACCGCGTAGCGCAGCGCCCGCGTCAGCAGCACCCCGTCCACCTGGCCCTTGACCAGGTAATCCTGTGCTCCCTCGGCGACCGCGACGATGCCCAGGTGCTCGTCGGAGCGGCCGGTCAGCACGCAGACCGCCGCGCTGCCGGACATCTCCAGCACCTGCCGCAGCCCGTCCAGCCCCTGGGCGTCGGGCAGGCCCAGGTCGAGCAGGACGCAGTCGACACCCGCGACCCGCCGGCGGGCCTCGCTCAGGCTGGTCGCCACCAGCAGGTCGATTCCCGAGTTCGTCTCGGCCAACAGCTCGCCGACGAGAAAGGCGTCACCCTCATCGTCCTCGACCAGCAGCACCCGCAGCCGCTCTCCGGGGGGCAGGTTGGGGTTGCTGCCCAGCCCTCCCTGCGGGTACGGCCACGACACGACGGAGGGACCGGGCATCCCGGTCCCCCGGTGCGGCCGGGTCACCGCCGCGACGGGCGGGAGATCGCTGGTGATGTCGGCTCCTTCCGAGTGCCCTGCTGATCCTGTATTAGACAACGTTCGCACACAACATGACGGGGCGCCCTCAGGCGGCATGGAGGATGATGTGCACCCCAGGTCCCACCCCTTGCGAGGAGCCACCCCCGTGGGCGCACCCCCCAGCCCCGCCGCCGAGCGCGCCCTCACCCGGCCGCACCGGCGTCACCTCGCCGCCCTGGCGGCACTCGTCGCGCTCGTCGCCGTCGGCGCGGGCGCGCTGCTCGACCTGCGACCGCCGGCGCCGCGTCCGGCCGACGCGCCGGCCGCGGAGTTCAGCGCCACTCGCGCGTACGCACATGTCCCGCGGATCGCCGGGCGGCCCCACGTCGCGGGCAGCCCGGCCAACGACGAGGTCCGCGCCCACCTCGAAGCCGCGCTGCGCGAGCTCGGGCTCGAACCCCAGGTGCAGGACACCGTCGCCGAGGAGGCCGGTCAGCTCAGCGGCGCGGCGGGCGGCGCCACCCTGGCCCGGGTCCGCAACGTGGTGGCCCGGCTGGCCGGCACCGACCCCACTGGCACGGTGTTCCTGGTCGCCCACTACGACGCGGTGCAGACCGGGCCGGGCGGCAACGACGACGCCGCGGGGGTGGCGGCCATCCTGGAGGTGGCCCGCGCGCTGACCGACGGCCCGGCGCCCCGCAACGACATCGTCTTCGTCCTCACCGACGCCGAGGAGGCGTGCCTGTGCGGGGCGTCGGCGTTCGCCTCCGAACACCCGCTCGCCGCCGACAAGGGAGTGGTGCTCAACCTGGAGGCGCGGGGTCGCACCGGACCGGTGATCATGTTCGAGACGTCGCCGGAGAACGCGGCGCTGGTGGAGGTCTTCGGCCGGGCCGCACCGCATCCGGTGGGCACCTCGTTCGCGGTGGAGGTGTACCGCGCCCTGCCCAACGACACCGACTTCACCGCCTTCCTCGACGAGGGTTTCCTCGGACTGAACTCGGCGTACCTCGACGGCGGCGCGATCTACCACACCCCGCTGGATACCCCGGCCGCCATGGACCGGGCCAGCCTCCAGCATCACGGGGACAACACGCTCGGCCTCGCCCGCGAGTTCGGCCGGATCGACCTCGGCGACCTGAGCGCCGGCCACGACGCCACCTACTTCCCCGTCCCCGGCGGCCTCGCCCGCTACCCGGGCCCGCTGGCGCTGCCGCTGGCACTGCTGGCGCTGGCCGGCGTGATCGTGCTGGGCTGGCTGGCCCGACGCCGGGGTCGGGTCACCGGTGGTCGGCTGGCCGCCGGATTCGGGCTGGCTCTGGTGCCGATCGTGGTCGCGCCGGTGGGCGCCCAACTCCTCTGGGCGGCGATCGTCGCTCTCCGGCCGGGCAACGCCGAGCTGCTCGACCCGTACCGGCCGACCTGGTACCGGCTGGCGGTGCTGTCCCTCGCCGCCGCCGTCGTGTTCGCCTGGTACGCGCTGACCCGCCGCCGGATCGGCCCGGCCGCGCTGGCCATCGGCGGGCTCGGTTGGCTGGCGCTGCTCGGCGTGCTGCTCGCGGTGCTGGTGCCCGGCGGGGCGTACCTGGCGACCCTGCCCGCCCTGGCCGGCGCGCTCGCCGGGCTGGTGTCGCTGGCCACCCGACTGCGCGGCCCGCTACCCGTGATCGCGGTGACCGTCGCCGGCGCGGTGGCGGTGATCGTGCTGCTGCCGACCGTGGTCCTGCTGTTCCCGGCGCTGGGCATGGCGATGGGCGGCGTCGCGGCGCTCTTCGCGGTGCTGCTCGGCCTGGCCGCGCTGCCCGTGGTCGACCTGCTGCACCCGGAGGCCGGCGGCCAGCGCGGCATGGTCGCGCTGCGGGCCCGCCGGCTCGGCGCCCTGCCCGCCGGCGCCGCCGCACTCGCCGCGGTGACCCTCGCCGTGACCGGCATCGCCGTCGACCGGTTCGACGCCGCGCACCCCGCACCCACCCACCTTATGTACGCCCTGGACACCGGTACCGGTCAGGCCCGCTGGCTCAGTCACGAATCCGCACCACAGCCCTGGACCGACGAGTATGTCGACGGCCCGGTCCAGCTCGCCGACGAGTTCCCCGGCATCGGTGCGCGCGACCTGCTCGGCGGCCCGGCGGAGGCCGCCGGCCTGCCCGCGCCCCGGCTCGACGTGCTGTCCGACACCACCACCGCCGGTTCGCGCACCGTGACACTGCGGCTCACCCCGCAACGCCCCGTACGCCTGGTCACCCTGCACGTCGACACGAACACCGCGACGGTACGCAGCGCCCAGGTGGCCGGCCGCCCGGTGCCGGTCGAGCAACGCGACGGCCGATGGGGCTTCGGCATCGTCTTCCACGCCCCACCGCCCGAAGGCATCGAGATCACCCTGACCGTCGAGCCGACGGCCGGCCAGCTCGTGCTCCGCGCCATGGATGCCAGCGACGGCCTCGACGCCCTCCCCGGCTTCCGCCCCCGCCCCCCGAACGTCGGCATCGCCGGCTCCCATACCTCCGAGCTACTCGCCGTAGCCCACACCTACCCCCTATAACCCCGCCATCCCTCTCGCCGAGATCTTGGTACGAAACGGCCCCTGGAGGGGCAACGACGTACCAAGATCCGTTCGGCCTGCGGTTGCCGGTCGAGGAGCTTGACCACTCCCCGGCCTCGGATGACGGAAGAGGCAATGCGATCATGACTCGATGACTGATCCGACTTTCGTCTTCGTTCATGGTGCCGGCAGCAACTCGTTCACCTGGGCGCCCATGCAGCGGGAGTTGGCCCTGCGCGGGCATCGTTCGCTCGCCGTCGACCTGCCTGGGCACGGGTTCGGCGCGACCTTTCCGGCTGCGTACCAGGCGCCCCAGGATCTCGCCGCCCTGGCAACCGCGCCGAGTGCGATAGCGGGCATCGGGCACGCCGACAACGTGGCGCACGTCCTGGACGTGGTGAAACGGGTACGCGAGCACGGGCCGGTGATCCTGGTCGGGCACAGCCGGGGCGGGGCCACCCTGACCGGAGTCGGCAACGCCGCTCCGGACCTGGTGGACCGGCTGGTCTACATCACCGCGTGGTGCTGCACCGCCGACACCCCGGCGGGATACCACGCCTCGGCGGAGAACGCATCGAGCGCACTGCACCGCCTTGCCGGGCTGCTCGCCGCGAACCCGATGGAACTCGGCGCGCTGCGCTTCAACTGGCGTACCGCCGACCCCGAGCTGCTCGCCACGCTCCGGGAAGCTGTCCTGGCCGACGGCACCGACGACGAGTTCTACGGCTACCTCAACACCCTGGAACCGGACGAGAGCCTGGACGGCGGCGAGGAGCGAGCCAACGCCGAGACCTGGGGCCGGATTCCGCGCACCTACATCCGCCTCACCGCCGACCGGTCGCTCCCGATCGCGCTCCAGGACCGGTTCATCGCCGACGCCGACGCGCTGACCCCCGACAACCGCTTCGACATTCGGTCGCTCGATGTCAGCCACGCCAGCGTGCTCGTCCGCCCTGGCGAGACCGCAGCGCTGCTCGCCTCACTGGTGCGCTCCTAGCAAGATCCGCAGCACGTCAACGCCCCGCTCTCCTCGCTACTTCCAGCGGAAGTGGACGAAGAGGCGGCCGAAGTTCTTGGAGTCCTTCTCGACGCGGTGGTAGAGCTGCTTGACGTCCTTCTGGTCGAGGAAGCGCAGCACCCGCTTCTTGAGCTGGCCGGAGCCCTTACCCGGGATGATCTCGACGAGGGTGGCCTTCTTGGCCACCGCCTCGTCCATGATTCCCCGCAGTGCCCGGTCGATGTCGTGGCCCTTGTTGAAGATGTCGTGCAGGTCCAGCTTCAGCTTCATGCCGCGTCCACCGTCCGGTCGGCTCCCATGCGAGCCATCGTAGGCACGCCGGCCGCCGGCCAGGCCATCGTGGGCGCGCCGGCCGCCAGCCCTCGCAGACGTCGAGAGGGCAGCCAGACGTCGAGAGGGCAGCCAGACGTCGAGAGGGCAGCCAGACGTCGAGAGGGCAGCCAGACGTCGAGAGGGCAGCCCTTCCGGGCTGCCCTCTCGACCCGCCGTCTCAGCGGCTGCTGCCGGCCCTGGTCTCGACCCGCTTCAGGGCGGCCGTGTAGTCGTCGTTGGACGAGTGCATGGCCGCCGCGATGCGCAGGTGACGCAGGGCGTCGGGGTACCGGTTCAGCCGCTCCAGCGTCCGGCCCAGCACGTGGTGGGCGTAGTGGTCGCTGGGGTTGCGGTCGACCAGCTCCCGCAGTTGCTCCTCGGCCCGACCGAGCTGGGCCGACTGGAAGTAGGCCCGGGCCAGCAGCTGCCGTACCGCGGCGTTGTCCGGCTCGGCCTCGACGATCGGTTCGAGCAGCCGGGCCGCGCCGCTCGGGTCGCCCGCCTCGAAGAACAGGGTCGCCCGCCGGTACTCGGCCAGCAGATCCATGCCGCCACCCCCTCCGTGTCGCACCACTGCCCTGACGCTGGCACAACATCGGCCGCACCGCGACTGTTCCCGAGGCTGACCCGTCGGTTAACAGGGGCCCCTCCTTACACGGGGGTGAGGTCCCAGGCGCGGACGCCGCCTACTATGCCGGCGCTGTTGGGCACCACCACGACATCGTCGCCCATCCGGGTGAGTTGCTCGGGGCGGATCCGGCGGGAGTTGCCGCCGCCGAGGTAGAGGCGGTCCCAGCGGAACACCGGGCGCAGCCCGTCCACCACCTGTCGGATCCTTCGGGACCAGAACGCGTCGCCCAGCCGGCGGCGCTCCGGCTCGCCGACGTACGTGTCGTAGGTGGTGCCCCAGCGCACCGGGGCGTGCGACAGCTCCAGGTGCGGGGCGAGCGTGCCACCGTCGAAGAGCGCGCTGCCCAGCCCGGTGCCGAGGGTCAGCACCAGTTCGCAGCCGGTGCCGGCGACCACCCCGGCACCGTGCACCTCGGCGTCGTTGAGCACCAGCGCCGGCAG
Source organism: Micromonospora sp. WMMD1082 (assembly GCF_029626175.1). NCBI lineage: Bacteria > Bacillati > Actinomycetota > Actinomycetes > Micromonosporales > Micromonosporaceae > Micromonospora > Micromonospora sp. WMMD1082. Next base: position 2,022,729 of record NZ_JARUBM010000002.1, read on the forward strand.
GCCGAACGCGACGGAGAGGGCGCTGCGCGCGTCGTAGCCCGACCAGCGGGCGAGCAGCGCCGGGTCGACCCGGCTGCGCGGCCCGGTGCGGGTCACGTAGTGCGGGGTGGCCACCACCACGCCGTGCCGGATCATGCCCGGCATTCCCACCGTCACCCGGTCGGCCGTGGGCAGCCGGGCGCCGAGATCCACCAGGGTCTGGACGAACAGATCCGGCGGAAGGGGGTACGGCGTGGGCACCCGCAGCGGTTGGGCCCGCATCGTGCCCGCGCCGTCGAGGACGGAGGCCTTGATCCCGCCGCCCCCGCAGTCGATCGCCAGAGTGGTCAACACGCACGTGAGTCTGCCTCGTCCGGCGGCCCGGCCGCGCGACGACGGGTAGGCTCGCCTGCTTGTGAGCGCCACGCTGATCGCCAAGGACCTCGCCGCAGGTCACGGGGACCGGACCCTGTTCACCGGCCTGGAGCTGGTGGTCGCCCCCGGCGACGTGGTCGGCCTGGTCGGTGCCAACGGGGCGGGCAAGTCGACGCTGCTGCGTACCCTCGCCGGGTTTCTCCCGGTCGAGGCCGGCAGCGTCGCGGTGAGCCCGCCCGGCGCGAGCGTCGGGCACCTGCCGCAGGAGCCGGAGCGGCGCCTTGGCGAGACGGTCCGGGCCTTCCTGGCCCGGCGCACCGGCGTGGCCGGCGCGCAGGCCACCCTCGACGCGGCGACCGGAGCCCTGACCGCCGGCCGGCCCGGGGCGGACGACGCCTACGCCGCCGCGCTGGAGAGCTGGCTCGGCCTGGGCGGGGCCGACCTGGACGAGCGGGCCGAGGAGGTGGCCGCCGAACTGGGGCTCGCCGTCGACCTCGACCAGGAGATGAGCAGCCTCTCCGGGGGCCAGGCGGCCCGCGCCGGACTGGCGTCGCTGCTGCTCAGCCGGTACGACGTCTTCCTGCTCGACGAGCCGACCAACGACCTGGATCTCGCCGGGCTGGACCGGCTGGAACGTTTCGTCACCGGGTTGCGGGCCGGCACGGTGCTGGTCAGCCACGATCGGGAGTTCCTGGCCCGGACGGTGACCCGGGTGCTGGAACTCGACCTGCATCAGCAGCAGGTCAACCACTTCGGTGGCGGCTACGCCGCGTACCTGGAGGAGCGGGAGGTGGCCCGCCGCCAGGCGCGCGCCGACTACGAGGAGTACGCCGACACCAGGGCCTCGCTGCAGGCGCGGGCACGCACCCAGCGGGCGTGGATGGAGAAGGGTGTCCGCAACGCCCGGCGCAAAGCCACCGACAGCGACAAGATCGGCCGGAAGTTCCGGTCGGAGGCGACCGAGAAGCAGGCGGCGAAGGCGCGGCAGACCGAGCGGCTGATCGAGCGGTTGGAGGTGGTGGAGGAGCCGCGCAAGGAGTGGGAGCTGCGGATGGAGATCGCCGCCGCGCCCCGCGCCGGCGCCGTCGTGGCCACCCTCCGCGATGCCGTGGTACGCCGTGGCGACTTCACCCTCGGCCCGGTGAACCTGCAGATCGACTGGGCCGACCGGGTGGCGGTGACCGGGGCGAACGGCTCCGGCAAGTCGACCCTGCTGGCCGCTCTGCTCGGCCGGCTGCCGCTGGACGCCGGCCAGGCCACGCTCGGTCCCGGCGTGGTGGTCGGCGAGGTGGACCAGGCCCGAGGGCTCTTCCTCGGCGAGGCGCCCCTGCTGGACGCCTTCAGGGCTGCCGTGCCGGACCTGTCCCCGGCGGACGCCCGCACGCTGCTGGCCAAGTTCGGCCTGCGCGCGCAGCACGTGCTGCGCCCGGCGGCGACGCTCTCGCCCGGCGAGCGGACCCGGGCCGCGCTGGCGCTGTTGCAGGCGCGCGGGGTCAACCTGCTGGTGCTGGACGAGCCGACCAACCACCTCGACCTGCCGGCCATCGAGCAGCTGGAGTCCGCGCTGGCGAGCTATTCCGGCACGCTGCTGCTGGTCACCCACGACCGGCGGATGCTGGACTCGGTACGCCTCGATCGCCGGCTGCGGGTGGCGGCGGGGCGGATCGCCGAATCCTGAATCCGGCGGAATCCGGCCGGTGGGGCGAGAATGACTCCATGCTCAGGTGGGAGTACGCACTGTTGGTGCGGCGCCGTCAGCCGGCCACCAACGACCTCGGCTACGAGGTGGTCTTCTCCTGGTACGGCCCCGATGGTTCCATGATCGACCTCACGCCGTACGGCGACACCGCGCTGGCCCATCTCAACCGGGCCGGCGACCAGGGCTGGGAACTGGTCGCGATGAGCGAGGACCCGTCCCTGCCGGGGAACAACGAGCTGCATCGCTATCACCTGAAACGGCTCAGGACGACCGCCCCGCCCCGGCAGCGGATGCGCGCCGTGCGCCCCCGGCGGCCGATCCCGCGCTGACCCTCGGGATCGCCGGCACGGATTTCAGGGACAAGCGACGCATAACGGGCAACGTTCCGGGTAACGGGCCGGCCGGAGGTGACCGGCATGGTCGCGTTGGCACACACTCCGCCCTCCGCCGAGCGGCTGCGGGCGGTTGACGGGTTCCTCGCCGAGGCGTGGGCGGACCAGGCCGCCCACGACGAGCGACTGCGGGGGCTGGGAGTCAAGGTCCGCTTCGACCGGGGCGTCGCGCACCTGACCGGCGAGGTCGACGAGCCGGCGCAGCTGCGGCTGGTACGCGAGCGGGTGGGCCGGCTGGCCGGGGTCTTCGGCGTCTGGTGCCGGGTGCGGGTCGGTGGACGCGACCCGGTGGTCGTGGATCTCGGCTGCGGCGGCACCAAGCAGTGGCCGGGCAACCTCGGGCTCGACATCTTCCCGGCGCCGGGCGTGGATGCGGTCGCCGATCTCTCCGGCTCCCTCCCGCTGGCCGACGACTCGGTCGACGTGCTGTTCGCGGTGCACATCCTGGAGCATCTGATCGACTTCCTGCCGCTGCTCGACGAGTGCCACCGGGTGCTCCGCCCGGGTGGCGTCCTGCACGTGATGAGCCCCTGGTGGGGGCACGTGAACGCGGTGGCCGACCCGACCCACGTCCGGCTGCTGGACGTGCAGACCGTCAAGGGCGTCTGCGTGATGCGACCGCCGGGCACGCCGCGCTGGTACCCCCTGCACGCCGGCTCCGACGGCGCCTCGATCTTCGCCGACCTCACCCCGTTGGGACCGGACGACGACGGCCCCTCCGCCTCCCACCTGGCCCGCTTCTTCGACTAGGCCGGCGCCACCGACCGTCGCCGGGCCCGCCGGCCGAGTTCGCGGCGGGCGGAGGTCTTGCGTTCCGCCGGCCGGTGTGAAAATTTCCTACCAGCGATAGATGGTCGACGGCGAATCTTGCCGTCAACTTTCTGTCGTGACCCTCCCTGCCCCCGGTAGCCCCGACGAAGGGACACACCGCATGAAGGCATCTCGACTCAGCGCCGCCGGACTCACCGCCGCGCTGCTCGGCGCGCTCGTCGCCGCCATCCCCGCCAACGCCAACGCCACCCCTGCCAGCGCCACATCCGTCAGCGCCATCCCCGGCGCGGCGGGCGCCGCTGGCGCCTGCGTCACCGACCCGGCCACCCCGAAGCGGCAGTTCCGGGCGATGTGGATCGCCTCCGTCACCAACATCGACTGGCCCAGCAAGGGCTCGCAGACCGCGCCGGACCGGATCGCCGCCCAGCAGGCCGAGTATCGCGAGTTGCTCGACCTCGCCGAGCGGCTGCACCACAACGCGGTGGTCGTGCAGGTCCGCCCGACCGCCGACGCGTTCTGGCCGTCGCCCCACGAGCCCTGGTCGGAATACCTGACCGGGGTCCGGGGCGCGGATCCGGGCTGGGATCCGCTCGCCTTCCTCGTCGACGAGGCGCACCGGCGCAACCTGGAGTTCCACGCCTGGTTCAACCCGTACCGTGTCTCGATGCCGGCTCCGGGCGGCGCCGGCGCCGACCTCGATCAGCTGGCCCCCGGTCACCCGGCGCGGGAGAACCCGGACTGGACCTTCGCCTACCCGCCGGCCGACGTCGCCGGCAGTCGGCTCTACTACGACCCCGGCGTCCCCGAGGTGCGCGAGTTCGTCCAGACCGCGATGCTCGACGCCGTGCGGCGGTACGACATCGACGCGGTCCACTTCGACGACTACTTCTACCCGTACCCCAGCGGCACCCACCAGGTGCCCGACGACGCCACCTTCGCCGCGTACCACCGTGGCTTCACCGATCGGGACGACTGGCGGCGGGACAACATCAACCTGCTGGTCCAGGAGATGGGCGTGCGGATCAAGGCGGTCAAGCCGTGGGTGAAGTTCGGCGTGAGCCCGTTCGGCATCTGGCGCAACGCCTCCGTCGACCCGCTCGGCTCCGACACCACGGGCAGCCAGTCGTACGACATCATCTTTGCCGACACCCGGAAGTGGATCAAGGAAGAGTGGATCGACTACGTGGTGCCGCAGCTCTACTGGTACATCGGCCAGTACCCGGCCGCCGACTACGCCCGGCTGGTGCCGTGGTGGGCCGAACAGGTGCGGGACACCCGGGTGCAGCTCTACATCGGCCAGGCCGACTACAAGAGCGGTGACCCGGCGTACGGGTCGTACTGGATGAACCCGCGCGAACTCTCCGACCACCTGACGCTGCACCGGTCGCACCCGGAGGTGCTGGGCAACGTCCACTTCTCCGCGGTGCAGGTCCGGGCGAACCGGCTCGGTGCGACCGACATCTACGCCGCCGAGCACTACTCGCGGCCGGCCCTGGTGCCGACCATGCCACACCTGCCCGCGAAGTGGCTGCTGCCGCCGGTGGTCACCGCCGCCGAGCGGCACGCCGAGGGGGTACGGCTGCGCTGGCGACAGCTGGCCGACGGCGTCGGGCCACTGGGCACCGCGACGTCGTACGCGATCCACCGGGTCGACGGCATCCGGGTGCTCCCCGGCTGCGCCCTCGCCGACGCCGCCCACCTGGTCGGCACGGTGCGGGCGACCTCGGGGGCCAACCAGTCGTGGGTGGACACGACGGCGACGGCGGGTAGTCGGTACACCTACTTCGTGACCGCGCTCGACCGCCTCGGGAACGAAAGCGTGGCCGGCCCGCCACGATTCGTCCACTGACGATCATCGTCCGGCCGTCAGCGAATGCCCTGGACACCCCGGTGTCCAGGGCATTCGTCTGTTTCGGCACAGGTCACCAATATTTCTCGCGGGTAACACCCACCGGCCGTGCCCTTGATCGAGACTGATCGAACTCCGGTGACTCGCCGGTAACTATTGGCCCCACCGCCCACCCCTGCGGAGGTATGACCCGTGCCCAGACGTCTCGCCACCACCCTCATCTCGACCGTACTCGCGCTGTTCACCGCCCTTGCCGTGGCCTCCCCCGCCGCGGCCGCGGTAACCCCCGCACAGAAGCTGTCCGTGCTGTCCAGCTGGACCCAGACCAGCGCCAGCAGCTACAACTCCTGGAACTCGGCCCGGCAGAACCGGGGCCCCTGGGCCGAATACAACTTCGACTGGTCCACCGACTTCTGCTCGTCCAGCCCGGACAACCCACTCGGGTTCACCTTCTCCCTCTCCTGTGCCCGGCACGACTTCGGCTACCGCAACTACAAGGCGGTCGGCCAGTTCAGCGCCAACAAGTCCCGCCTGGACAGCGCCTTCTACGAGGACCTGAAGCGCGTCTGCGCCACGTACAACTCCGTCGTCCGGCCGGCCTGCCTCAGCCTGGCCTGGACCTACTACCAGGCGGTCTCCATCTTCGGATCGGTCGCCGCCGTCCAGCAGTCCGACATCGACCGTGCCGCCAAGATGAAGGTCGACGCCGAGAACCGCGCCCGCGCCTGACCACCACTCCCCACGGACGCCCGGCCGGCACCACCGGCCGGGCGTTCGGTGCTGTCAGGCGTGTTCGGTGTGGCGGTCGACGGTGGTGGGCTGGCGAGGTGCCGAGCGGCCCGCCCGCGCCGCGAACCGCGCGGAGTCGCCGGCCAGATCGGGATGCTCGACGCCGAGCGCCAGCGCGACGGCCTCGTCCAGGCCCAGCTCGGCACCCTCGCCGTACGCCTCGTCGAAGGTGGCGTCGCCCAGCATCAGCCGCAGCTCCGCCTGCCGCTGCGTCCAGTACCCGTCGTAGATCCCGGGGGTCGATCGCAGGCCCGCCCTGGTCGCCTGCGCCGCTCCGAAGAGCCGGGCCGCGGTCAGCGGCTGCTCCCCGGCGGCACAGCGCACCGCGATCGCGTTCAGCGTGTCGCAGGCCCGCCCGTGGAAGCCATGGTTCATCCGCGACCGCAACGCCACCAGCAGGTGCTCGTGTGCCGCCACCAGATCACCCCGGGCCAGCGCGACCATGCCGAGCAGCATGTCCACCGAGCGCCGCCCACGATCGGCCGGGCGGGACGCCTCCACCGGCCGGGCCGCGCCGAGCAACTCCGCCGCCTCGTCCAGCGCGCCCCGCCGCCACAGCAGCTCGGCCAGACGGAACACGGCGAACAGCGCCTCGGCGTCGACCCCCTGCTCGTGTGCCCAGTCGATGACCTCCTGGCAGACCCGCTCCGCCTCGGCGAACTGTCCCATGTCGACCAGCGGCGCGGCGCGGCCGGCGAGCACCCGGGCCAGCAGGCCGGCGTCTCCGGCCTGGCGCGCCGCCGCCTCGGCCCGCTGCGAGTAGCGCAGCTCCTCGGCGAACTCGCCGTCGCCCCCGGCGTGCAGCGAGTGCATGTGGTACGCCGCCGCCAACTCGCCCTCCGGAACGGACTCACCGGTCTCGGCGAGCCGGCCGTACAACCGGAACAGCCAGAGCCGCCCCTCCCGCGCCAGCCCACGCTCCCGCCACCACTGGTCCAGGCCGGCGGCCAGCTGCAGGCCGGCGCGGGCACTGCCACCCGTGGCGCACCACCGCAGGGCGGCACGCAGCTCCCCGGCGAGCGGATCCAGCGCGTACAGCGAGAGGGTCACCGGCTGCCCGTCCGGGCCGAGGTGTGCCCGCTGGAGGGCATGCGCCGACCAGGCCACGTGCCGGTTGCGGGCGACCTGCTCCTCGCCGGCCTCCACGAGCCGGCGGGCTGCGTACGCCCGGATCGGGTCGAGCATCCGGTACGTGCAGCCGGTGGCGTGCGGCTCCGCCAGCACCATGGACTTGTCCACCAGCACCGACAGCGGGTCGAGCGGATCGTCGTCGAGCAGCCACTCCACCGTCGGTAGGTCCACCGGGCCGGCGAAGACCGCCAGCCAGCGCAGCAACCGCGCGGCGCGCGGGCCGAGCGTCCGGTACGACCAGGTCACCGTCGCCTGCATGGTCAGGTGCCGCGCGGTCGCCGAGCGCACCACCGCCCGCGCCGAGGGGATCGGCGGGTCGGCACCGGCGGCCGCCGCCAGGTCTGCGTCGCCTTGCTCGTTGCCGGTGTCACGCTGGTGGCCGGTGTGTGCCCGGTCGGCCGGTGGCGGCTGCGGGTCGTCCCGGCCGGCGTCGAGCGTGCCGAGCATGTCGTCGAGACGCTCGGCGAGCTGCCCGACCGAGAGCACCCGCAGCCGGGCCGCGGCCAGCTCGATGGCGAGCGGCAGGCCGTCCAGCCGCCGCACCACCCGCCGCAGGTCGGCCGACTCGGCGGGGTCGGGCTGCCGCCCGCCCCGGGCCGCCGTCGTGCGGTCCAGCAGCAGGGCCACCGCGTCACTCTCGGTGCCGTCGGGTGGCGGGTCGACCGACAACGGCGGGATCCGCCACACCACCTCGCCGGGCAGGCCCAGCGGTTCCCGGGTGGTCGCCAGCACGCGGACCCCACCGCCACCGGCGAGCAGCCGGGAGACCGCCTCGGCGCAGGACGCCGGCTGGGCGTCGCAGGTGTCGAGCACGATCAGCATCCGGCGGGCGGCAGCGTACTCCACCAGCGTGTCCACCATCGGTCGGCCCGGCTCCGGCCGCAGCCCGAGCACCGCGGCGATCGCGAAGGCCACCAGGCCGGGGTCGGTGACCGCGGCAATGTCGACGAACCAGACGCCGTCCGGATGCTCCTCGACCAGATCGGTGGCGAGTTCCACGGCCAGCCGCGTCTTGCCACCGCCCCCGGCGCCGAGCACCGTGACCAGCCGATGCCGGGCCACGAGCTGTCTCAGCTCGGCGCGCTCGGTCTGCCGGCCGACGAACGAGGTGACCTGGGTCGGCAGGTTGTGCGCCACCGCGTCGGCGGTACGCGGTCGCGGGAACTGCCGCTCCAGCCCCGGGGCGACGAGCTGGAAGAGCCGTTCCCGGTCGTCGAAGCCGCGCAACCGGTGCAGCCCGAGGTCGAGCAGGGCGGCTCCGGCCGGCAGCGGATCGGCGTGCCGGGCCGTGGCGGCGGAACAGAGCACCTGCCCGCCGTGTGCGGCGGCGGCCACCCGGGCCGCCCGGTGCACCTCGGGGCTGGCGTACTCGCCGTCGCGCGGCTCCGCCCAGCCGGTGTGCAGGCCCATCCGCACCCGGGGCGCGGCCTCCGGGGCCGGCCAGTCGTGCTCGCCGAGGGCACGCTGCGCGGTCAGGCAGGCGGTCAGTGCCGCGCTGGCGTCGCCGAAGGCGAGGAAGAACGAGTCGCCCTCGGTCAGCAGCTCCGCTCCCTCGGTCGCCGCGATCGTCCGGCGCAGCAGGCGGCGGTGCTCGGCCAGCACCGGCCGGTAGCCGGGACCGAGCAGTTGCGCGAGCCGGGTGGAGCCCTCGATGTCGGTGAAGACGAACGTGACCCAGCCGGTCGGGAGGTGGATCCGTGACGGCATGCGTGGAACCTCCCCCCTGGCCTCGGCTCCATGCTTCCCGAAACCAGATCATCACGCATCGTGAGAACGGCCGGCCGGGACTCCGACCCCAAGGTGCCATCGGACCGTGCTTACGGGCAAGGCCGGTGCAGCACCGGAACCACCGCACCCGGCAGCATCGCACCAGGGTACGACCGGACCTGACGTCCGCACGGACATGGGTGATACTCGACGGGTGGCAGACGGCGAAGAGCGTACGACCCTTCGACCCCTCCGACCGGCCACGCCGCGCGCCGGCTCCGGCGTCGACCCGGATGGGCCGGCTATCGGGCTGCCCCGGCCCCGCCGGCCCCTGTCGGGGTCAGGCAAGCCGGCAGCAGAGACCGGGCCCGTCGGGTCCACAGCGGACACCGACGCACCGGCAGCCCGGCGTCGCCGGGTGCGCTTCGCGCACGCCGTACGCCTGCCGGGGCCACGCGCCGCGGCCCGGGCGACCCGCGACTGGTCCCGGCGGCCCAGCGGACGGCTGACCCTGCCCGGGGTGTTCCTGCTCGTCCTGGTCGCGGCGACCGCCACGGCCGGTGCGCTGCTGGTGCCGGCGACCCTCGGGGCATCGCGCCCGGTGGCGACGGACGCCACCGCCGAGACGCCCACCGGGCCGGTCGACCCGCAGCCCTCCGGCGAGGTGCCGCCGCCCACCGCGACGCTTCCGCCGGGTGCGACGCCGCCGGGCCTGCCGGGCAATGCGCCGCCGGTCGGCGGCCGTCCGTCCGATGCCCTGGCCGGCTGGGCGAGCGAGGTCGGCGCCAAGGTCGGCATCGATCCGATCGCCATGCAGGCGTACGGCTACGCCGAGTTGGTGCTCGCCGAAACCAACCGCAGCTGCAGCCTGAGCTGGACCACGCTGGCCGCGATCGGCCTGGTCGAGTCCCGCCACGGCCAGGCCAACAACGCCCAGCTCGGCGCGGACGGCCGGGCGATCCCGGAGATCATCGGCCTGCCGCTGGACGGTCAGGGCGGCCGGATGCGGATCGCCGACACCGACCGGGGCGAGCTGGACGGCGACACCACCTACGATCGCGCGATCGGGCCCATGCAGTTCATCCCGACCACCTGGCAGGAGATCGGCGCCGACGCGGACAACGACGGCCGCAAGGACCCGCACAACATCCACGACGCGGCGCTGGCCGCGGGCATGTACCTCTGCAAGGGTGGCCGTAATCTCACCATTCCGGGCGACTGGTGGAACGCGATCCTGTCGTACAACGACGTCCGCAGGTACGCCCAGGAGGTCTTCGACGCCGCCAACCGGTACGGACAGGCCAGTCGTACGTGATGTGATCGCCCGCATACATTGGAGAACTGGACACTTCCCCCCGGCTGCGGTTGACGGCAAGCTAGACGGGTGATGGTGCGCGAGTGGGACCCCAGGACCGCGTCGTCCGCCGAGATCGCGTCGATGCTGGACACGCTGAACGCGGTCCTGGCGGCCGATCTTCCGCAGGATCCGCCATGGCGGGAGAGTTCCCTGCGGGAATACCTCGCCGAGGTGATGCCGGGCGAACGACGGATCTCCTGGATCGCCCAGGAGGAGCCGGCCGCCGACGGCACTCCCGGTGCGATCCTCGGCCAGGTGCACGTGCTGCTGCTGGGCAACATCGGGGTGCTGGAGGTGCTGGTCCACCCGGCCGTCCGGCGCAGCGGGCTCGGCCGCGATCTCGTCCTGCGCGCCGCCCGCCGCGTCTACCAGGAGGGCTTCGAGTCGATCGGGGTCGAGGTGGTGGGCGACACGCCCGCCGTCGCCTTCTACGAGTCGCTCGGCTTCAGCCGCGAGTACGTCGAGACCCGTAGCGTGCTCGACCTCTCCGGCGTCGACTGGGCCGAGTTGGCGCAGATGTCCACCGGGGTGGGCGCGGGCTACGGCGTCCAGTTCCACCCGGGCGGTCCCCCGGACGACTTGATCGAGGCGTACGCGCGGGCCAAGGCCGAGATCCGGGACGTCGAGGACGGCGAGCTACGGCCCAGCTCCTACGATCCGCAGCGCCTGCGCGACAGCCTCGACTGCCTGCACCGGCGGGGCATGAAGCCGTACATCGTGCTCGCCCTGCACGAGCAGACCGGCGAGGTGGCCGGCCTCACCGAGGTGGTCGTGCCGGCCCAGCACCCGACCCGGGCCGACCAGTACGACACCATCGTCGTCCAGGACCACCGCGGCTACGGGATCGACCGGGCGATCAAGGCCCGGATGCTGCTGGAGCTGCGCTCGGCCGAGCCGCAGCTGACCGAGGTGCAGACCTGGAACGCCCAGGCCAACGAGGCCATGCTCAAGGTCAACGCCGAGCTGGGCTACCGCACCGACCGGGACTGGTGCGAATACAGCGTCGACGTCGCCGACCTGGTTCACCGCCTCGACGCGCCGCGCTGACCCGCCGCGCTGTTCCGCTGGTGCGCGAGCGTCAATACGGCTCCCAGGCCCGGGGATCCGGAGGTGGCGGGACGTTGCGGTACTTGGCGACCCGCACCTCCCACTGGCTACGACGCCGCCGCGCCTCCCGGTCGACGCGGCAGCGATGGTACGTCTCCGGCGGCCGGGCCAGACCGTAGATGTCCGCCCACCACTCGCCCGGCTCCGGGTCGAGGATGGTGTTCAGGTGTGCCGGGTAGCGACGGTTCGCGCCATCCCGGGTGTCGTCCCAGACCTCCATCGGCAGGACGACACGCCCGTCCTGGTCGACGACCACGAGGTAGAGCCCGGCGGCGCCGAGCAGGCGCTCCAGCACCGCAAGGCTCGGCGTCAGGCTGCCCGCCTCGACCCGCGCGACCGTCGACGGGGCCACTCTCGCGAACCGGGCCATCCGCTTCTGGCTGAGCCCGATGATCCGCCGGGCACGCCGCACCAGACCGGCGATGGGAAAGGGACCGACCGTGGGGCCGAAGCCGGGCGGCTCGAAGACGGGATACATGCACCGACCTTGCCGCTGGCAGAACCCGCACGGCAACCCCTGTGGACAACCCTGTGGATATCCCGCCCGCCGGCCAACTCACCCGACTCGCCCGCCACAGCGAGCGACGATCACCCTGCGTGACGCCAGCCGCACTTCCGCCCCCGCCCCCGCCAACACCTCGCACGCCCTTTGCTCTGCTTCAATCCACGCAACCGGCCATGACCAGCGACGGAGCAACGGCGACGTTTCGGCGCATCCCAGCGGCGCGAACACTATCGGTCACCTGTGCGTGGGTTGAAGCAGAGCAAAGGATGCGCGGGGGACGTGGGTGGGTGGGGCCGGTAAGTACTTAGGGTGACAGCCGTGGTCAGGTTGTTGCCGGGCCATCATCGGCGGGGTGTCCGCCGGGGACACCACCTCGCGCCAGCAGCGCCAGCACGGCGGCGCGCCCAGCGCCAGCGCCGAGCGCCGAGCGCCGAGCGCCGAGCAGCGTCAGTAGCGCTGGCGGAGCAGCTGGGCCGCCTCGACGGCCCAGTAGGTGAGGATGATCTGCGCGCCGGCGCGGCGGATCGCGGTGAGCGTCTCCAGGATCACCCGCTCCCGGTCGATCCAGCCGTTCGCGGCGGCCGCCTCGACCATCGCGTACTCGCCGGAGACCTGGTAGGCGGCGACCGGGACGTCCACCGCGGCGCGGACCGCCGCGACCACGTCGAGGTACGGCAGGCCGGGCTTGACCATCACCATGTCGGCGCCCTCGGCGACGTCCAACTCGACCTCGCGCAGCGACTCGCGCAGGTTCGCCGGGTCCTGCTGGTAGGTGCGCCGGTCCCCCTCCAGCGCCGACTCCACCGCGTCGCGGAAGGGGCCGAAGAACGCCGAAGCGTACTTGACGGCGTACGCCAGCACGGCCACGTCGGTGTGACCGGCCGCGTCGAGCGCCCGGCGTACCACCCCCACCTGGCCGTCCATCATCCCGGACGGACCGACCACCGCGACCCCGGCGGCGGCCTGGGCGACCGCCATCTCGGCGTACGCGGCGAGGGTGGCGTCGTTGTCGACCTCACCGGCCGCGGTGAGCAGCCCGCAGTGCCCGTGCGAGGTGAACTCGTCCAGGCAGAGGTCGCTCATCACGACGGTGGCGTCGCCCACCTCGGAGACCACGTCGCGGATCGCGACGTTGAGGATGCCGTTCGGGTCGATCCCGCCGGAGCCGCGCTCGTCGCGCGCCGCCGGCACCCCGAACAGCATGATCCCGCCCACGCCGGCCTGCACCGCCTCCACCGCCGCCTTGCGCAGCGAGTCGCGCGAGTGCTGCAGTACGCCGGGCATCGAGGCGATCGCTCGCGGCTCGGTCAGCCCCTCCTTGACGAACATCGGCACGACCAGCTCGGCCGGGTCGACGCGGGTCTCGGATACCAGCCGCCGCAGTGCCGCGGTGCGGCGCAGCCGGCGGGGCCGGATCTCGGGGTACGGCATCGGGCCCTCCCTGGACGACTACCGGAACGATCTCAGCGACTACCGGAACCTCAGCGCGGTCGGCCCCTGCACCTTCGAACCGCGGCGCTGCTTCGCCGGCATCGCGGCGAGCTTCTCCCGCAGCTCGACGGCGTAGCCGGCGAGCGCCTCCACCAGATCGGGCACCGAGGCGTGCGGCGGCTGCACGTCGACCCGCAGGCCGAACTCCGTCGCGGTCTCCGCCGTCTTGGGCCCGATGACAGCGACAACGGTACGCGGGTGCGGCTTGCCCGCGATACCGACGAGATTGCGCACCGTCGAGCTGGACGTGAAGAGCACCGCGTCGAACCCGCCCGACTTGATCGCGTCCCGGATCTCGGCGGGCGGCGGGGCGGCCCGGACCGTCCGGTACGCGGTCACGTCGTCGACCTCCCAGCCGCGCTCGGTGAGGCCGGCGGCGAGCGTCTCGGTGGCGATGTCGGCGCGCGGCAGCAGCACCCGGCCGACCGGGTCGAGCACCTCGTCGTGCGGCGAGAACTCGGCCAGCAGGCCCTCGGAGGTCTGCTCCCCGGTGGGGATCAGTTCCGGCTGGATGCCGAAGGCGCGGACCGCGTCGGCGGTGGCGTCGCCGATACAGGCGATCTTCACGCCGCCGAAGTGCCGGGCGTCCAGCCCGTGCTCGGCGAACTTCTCCCAGACCGCCCGCACCGCGTTGACCGAGGTGAAGATCACCCAGGCGTACCGGCCGTCGACCAGACCCTTGACCGCCCGCTCCATCTGGGCCGGGGTGCGCGGCGGCTCCACCGCGATGGTCGGCACCTCGCACGGGATCGCGCCGTACGCGCGCAGCCGGGCGCTCATCGCGCCGGCCTGCTCCTTGGTGCGGGGCACGAGCACCTTCCAGCCGTACAGCGGGCGGTTCTCCCACCAGCTGAGCTTGTCCCGCTGACCCACGCCGTCGCCGACGGTCAGCACGACCCGGCCGGTGAAGCCGAGTGCCGCCGCGACGAAGGAGTCCACGGTCGACGTGGTCGTGTACTGCGTCTCCCCGGTGCCGTCCCCGGTCACCCCGACGTCGGTGGTGCCGTCCACCCCGGCGGAGAGCAGCCCGTCGCGGATCGCGGCGAGGTCACCGGCGTCGACCGCCAGCGCCAGCGAGCCGCGCTGCACGGCCGCGGCCAGCGCGTCGAAGTCCAGGGTGCTGACATCCTCGACGTCGGCAGCGGTCCGGACACCCGGCAGCGGCACGCCCGCGTAGGCGGCCACCCCCTCCGCCTGCCCCACGCCGGGCACCACCTCGAAGTGCGCGGCGGTACGCGCGACCGCCTGCACCTCCTTGACCACCGAGTCGTGGCCGAACGGATCGCCGGCCACCAGGTGCACCGCGTTCTGCCCGGAGCGGGCCGCCGAGATCAGCACCTTCGCCACGTCGCCCGGCGCACCCTCCGCCGGGGTGAACTGGGCGTCGGACCTGGACTGGGCCCGCACGACGTCGAGCAGCGACTCCGGGACCCCCCGGTCGTACACCACCTGGTCGGCGTCGACCAGAGCGTCGTGCGCCCGGCGGGTCAGCAGGCCCGGGTCGCCGGGTCCAGCCCCGACGAACGCGATACGGCCTACGGGCTTACGGGTGCGGGTCATTCTGTGCTCCCAAATTGCTGGGTCCCCGGGCCGTCGTGACCTTGCGGGCCGAGGATCGAGTCGGCGCCGAGTTCGAGGAGCTCGGCGGCGAGTGCCTTGCCGATCTCCGCCGCGTCGGCGGGCGTTCCGGTGCGGGACAGCCGGATATCGCGGGTGCCGTCCGGGCTGATCACCGCCCCGCGCAGGTAGATCTCCTGGACAACATCGCCCTCGGCGCCTGAGCCGGTGGGCTCGCCTTCGGCGACGACGGCGTAGGCGGCGACCGGTGCGGAGCATCCGGCCTCCAGGGTGGCCAGCATCGCCCGCTCCGCGGTGACCGCGGCGCGCGACGGTGCGTGGTCGAGCGTGGTGAGCAGTTCGATCAGATCCGGGTCGTCGATCCGGCACTCCACCGCCAGCGCGCCCTGGGCGGGAGCGGGCAGCATCAGCATCGGGTCGAGCGTCTCGGTGATCGCGTCGGTCCGGCCGATGCGGGCCAGGCCCGCCCGGGCCAGGACGACGGCGTCCAGGTCGGCCTCCGGGCCGAGCACCCGGCCCAGCCGGGTGTCGATGTTGCCCCGGATCGGGGTGACCGACAGTTGCAGGCCCAGCGCGTGCAGCTGGGCGATCCGGCGCAGCGCGCCGGTGCCGATCTTCGCGCCGGGCGCGAGCTCGGCCAACGTCCTGCCGTCCCGGGCGACGAGCGCGTCGCGCGGATCCTGCCGCGGCGGCACCGCGGCGATGTGCAGCCCCGCCGCGGTGGCGGTCGGCAGGTCCTTGTACGAGTGGACCGCGACGTCGATCGTCCCGGCGACCAGCGCGTCGCGCAGGGCGGAGACGAACACGCCGACACCGAGCCGGTGCACCGGCGCGCTGGACCGGTCGCCGGCGGTGACCACCTCGACCAACTCCACCGGACGGCCGGTACGCGCGGTCAGGGCCTCGGCGACCTGCCCGGACTGGGCCATCGCCAGCGTGCTGCCACGGGTACCAAGGCGCAACGGCGCACTGCTCATCGCTCACCTCCGGCGGGTGGGGTGATGTCGGGCACGGTGTCCACCGGCGAGGTCTGCGGGACCTGGAGGTCGAACAGCTCGCGCAGCAGGGCAGCGTACTGGTCGCCACCGGGTTCCGCGGCCAGCTGGCGGACCCGGACGGTCGGCTGGTGCAGCAGCCGTTGGACCACCCGGTGCACGGTGCGGGCCACCTCGGCGCGCTGGTCGTCGGTGAGGTCCGGGCGGCGCTGGGCGAGCCGGCGCAGCTCGGTGGTGACCACGTCGTCGGCCCGGCCGCGCAGCGCGGCGACGGTCGGGGCCACGTCGGCGCCGCGCAGCCAGGTGAGGAAGGACTCGACCTCGCCGGCCACGATCCGCTCGACGGCGGCCGCATCCGCGGCGACCGGGCCGTCGGCGAGCAGCGCCGCCATCCGGTCGATGTCGATCACCTCGACGCCGGGCAGTCCGGCGACGCCGGGGCCGACATCGCGCGGTACGGCCAGGTCGAGCAGGACCAGGGGACCACGCTCGGCGCCGCGATCGGCCACCGCGGCGGCGACCACGTCACGGGTGAGGACCGGCTCGGTGGACGCGGTGGCGGCCACTACGATGTCCACCGTGGAGAGCGCATCGGTCAGCTCGGCCATCGGTCGCGCAGCGGCGCCGTACGACTCGGCCAACCGCACGGCCCGGTCGGTGCTCCGGTTGGTGACCGACAGCGGCCCGGCGCCGAGCCGGGACAGCGTCGCCACCCCCAGCGAACCCATCGCTCCGGCGCCGACGACCAGTGCGGGACGGCCCGTGAGGTCCTCCCCGAAGTGGTTGGCGGCCAGCCCCAGCGCGGCGCTGACCACACTCTGGCCGGCCCGGTCGATGCCGGTCTCGGAATGGGCCCGCTTGCCCACCCGCAGTGCCTGCTGCATCAGCTCGTGCAGCAGCCGCCCCGCGGTCTCCGCTCCGCTGGCCCAGTGATAGGCGTCCCGGAGCTGACCGAGGATCTGCGCCTCGCCGATCACCATCGAGTCCAGACCGGCGGCCACCCGGAAGACGTGATCCACCGCCGCGGAGTCGAAGTGCACGTAGAGGTGGTTGGCCAACGCGGCCGGCTGGCTGCCCGCCTGCTCGGCGAGGACGGCGCAGATGTCGCCGAGTCCGCCGTGGAAGCCGGACACCGCGGCGTAGACCTCCACCCGGTTGCAGGTGGAGACCAGCACGGCCTCGCTCACGTACGGCTGTGCGAGCAGGCGGTCCAGGGTGCGGTCGAGGCCGCTGGGCGACACCGCGAGGCGTTCGAGGGTGGCGACCGGTGCGGTGCGGTAGGACGCGCCCACGACGAGGAGCTTCACGTGCCGATCGCCTCCTGACTCTCGGTGACCGCGAGACCGCCGGGCAACGCGGTGAGGGCGGATCCGCCGGCGCTGGGCAGCGCGGTGAGGGATGCCTTGCGGTGCTCGTGGAACGACAGGATCTGCAGCTCGATGGCGAGATCGACCTTGCGTACGTCGACCCCTTCGGGAACCGAGAGTACGCACGGCGCGAAGTTCAGGATGCTCGTCACACCAACGTCGACCAGTTGGTCCGCCACCCGCTGGGCGGCCGCTGCCGGGGTGGCGATGACGCCGATGGCGATGGACTCCTCGGCCGCCACCCGGGGCAACTCGTCGATGTGTCGTACGACCAGGCCGTTGATCTCCTCGCCGACCCGGGCCTGGTCGGCGTCGAACAGGGCGGCGATCCGGAAGCCGCGGGTGGCGAAGCCGTCGTAGCCGGCCAGGGCGTGACCGAGATTACCGACGCCGACCAGCGCGACAGCCCGACGGTGGGTGAGGCCGAGGACGTACTCGATCTGGTCGATCAACAGCGCCACGTCGTAGCCGACGCCACGAGTGCCGTACGAACCGAGGTGGGACAGATCCTTGCGGAGCTTGGCGGAGTTCACCCCGGCGGCGTTGGCCAACCCTTCACTGGAAACCGTCTCGTGACCGGTTTCGGCGAGATTGTGCAGGGCACGGAGGTACTCGGGGAGCCGTGCCACCGTCGCCTCGGGCAGATCCGGGAGCGCCGGTACGGCACCGGCGCGACCGGGCGCGCCAGGGTGACGGTGCTGACTCATGAGACTCCGTGCAGTGCGATCCTCGACCGACTCCACCGGTCGGCCGTTTCGGGACTCCCGCTGGCAACCGAGATTGCTGGCTGTGCTAGCGGGGCGCGTCGGAATTACAGAGTAGGCGCTTGTGAAGACGTGCACAAATCGCGATCTTGTCGACACCCCCCGCGCCCCCACCAGCCCCTCCGTCCCGCAAGATCGACCGGCTCGCCCAGCCACCCCCGCCCAATCATTCCCCAACCCCGACTTCTCCGACCAATCACACGCGCCCGATCAGCAGGGTTGATCATGAAGTTATTGACCCGACACGCCGACCCGGAGCGCAACAACTTCATGATCAGCGGAAAGTGGGGGTGGGGTTTGGGCCAGGTGGATGGCGTGGGTGAGGGTGTCGGCGACGGGGTGGCCGGAGGCATCGAGGCGGGCCCGGTCGGTGAAGCCGCCGGAGTAGAGGACGGCGCGACCGCCGACCGAGAGCGCGGCCTCGGCGTCGTCGAGCGAGTCGCCGATCAGCACCACGTCGCGCCCGTCGACACCCAACTCGCCGATGTGCCGGGCCAGCGATTCCGCCTTGCGGTCGCCGCCGACCTGCGCCCGCAGCCCGTCCACCCGGGCGAACCGCCCGGCCAGGCCGTACGTCCCGACGGCCGGCACCAGCTCGTCGTGGAACCACATCGACAGCAGGGACTGGCTGCCCGTCCAGGCCGCCATCGCCTCGACGGCGTCGTGCGCCAGCTCACAGGTGGTCAGACCCACGCGGTACGCGTCATGGAAGATCTTGTCCAGCCGGCCGAACGCCTCGTCGTCCACCGCCCGGCCGAGGACGTCCGCGTAGTAGTCGGCGATCGGCCGGCGGAACCGGACCCGGTGCTCGTCCGCGGTCACCGTCGGGCCGCCCTCGCTGGCGAACACGGCATTGGTGCAGGCCACCACGAGGTGGAGGTCATTGAGCAGGGTGCCGTTCCAGTCCCACACCAGATGGGGGCGCGCAGGAGTCATCACCGCACCCTATCCAGCACCACGGCGAGCGTGGCACCCCAGAGCTGGCGAGCTAGGCGGCCTAGAGCTGCGGGGTGGTCAGATCCCGTAGCAGCCGCTCCTCCTCGACCCGCCAGTAGCCGTGCTCCCTACCGTCCAGCAGCACCACCGGCAGCCGGTCGCCGTACTCGCGTTCCAGTTCCAGGTCGCCGCTGACGTCCCGCTCGGTCCACCGGTCGCCGGTGACCGCGACCACCCGGTCGAGCGCCGCCTTGGCGTCCTCACACAGATGGCAACCGGGTCGGGTGATCAGGGTCAGGCGGGGCTCACGCATCGGTCTCCTCCGTCGTGCCGGCCGGTGCCGGCTGGTCGGTCAGGCGCACATCGGTCGGGCATCCGCAAGTCCCGTGCACGGCACTCAGGCGGCGTCACCGACGGTACCGAATGGACGCGACGAGACGTCACCACGGATGTCGGAGCCGACCGCCGCGCCAGCCGCCCCCGGCCCGGCCCGCACCCCGCCCATCGGGCCTCCTACCAGGCCGAACAGCTGCTCCACTGCGGAACAACCAGGCGGCCGCTTGTCAACCATGCCCGACGGACAACCGGTCCGGCAGGTGTGCGACACGTCGGGAAATACTTCGGCCCTGTGTAACGGACTTGCCACGCGCGGGTGACGTTGGCCCTATCATCACTCGGGTCGGCTCACCCCATTTGCCGTGAGTCGACACCCCTCAGCCCGAGGAGGCCCCCGTGCCGTTGAGCGCATTGGACCAGCACCTCAAGGGGATCTGCCGCCCGCCGGCACACCCCGGATCCGCCCTGCCCGGCGGCGACCCGACCGGTCAGCCGGTTGCCGCCCGCCCGGCGGCGACCAACGGAACGGGGGCGGCGCGATGACCGCCTTCGGTTTCGTGGAACGCCCGATCGGCATGACCGGTCCCGCCGCCCGCACGCCGGTCAACGAACGCGGCGGCGCCCACGGCGCGCAGGACGCGACGGGCAACCTCACCGTCCGGGGCGAGAGCGCCGCGCGGAGGGTGGGCAGCCGGCCCCACCAGAACGAGCCACCACATCGACCATCCGTACCGGGCGGCAACGCGAAACCCGCGGGCGGTCGGGTCGCCTCCCCGAGCCGGCCGACGATGCCCGCCCAGGCCCGCCGCAGCGGGGACGCACCGATCGCCGAGGCGTCGACGACGGAGACCGCGGTGCTTCCGGCGGTGACCACCCCCGCCAACACCTCGACCGGGTTCCCGAGCCGCCCCGATCCGTCCGATCCGGCGACCGAGGTCTGGGCGCTGGTCGAACGCGCCCAGGCCGGTGAGGCCGAGGCATTCGGGCTGATCTACGACCGCTACGTCGACACCGTTTTCCGCTTCGTCTACTTTCGGGTCGGCAACCGGCAACTCGCCGAGGACCTCACCTCCGACACCTTCCTGCGCGCCCTCAAGCGGATCGGCAGCTTCACCTGGCAGGGCCGCGACCTCGGCGCCTGGCTGGTGACCATCGCGCGCAACCTGGTCGCCGACCACTTCAAGTCCGGCCGGTACCGGCTGGAGGTGACCACCGGCGACGTGCTCGACGCCGACCGCGAGGACCGGGGCCCGGAGGGCAGCCCGGAGGCCGCCGTGGTGGAACACATCACCAACGTCGCCCTGTTGACGGCCGTGAAGCGCCTCAATCCCGAACAGCAGGAGTGCATCGTGCTCCGCTTCCTCCAGGGCTTCTCGGTGGCGGAGACCGCCCGGGCGATGGGCAAGAACGAGGGTGCGATCAAGGCACTGCAGTACCGGGCGGTCCGGGCCCTGGCACGGCTGCTCCCGGACGGCTTCCAGCCGTAGTCCTCCGGCACCGGCACGGGTGGCCGCCCCAACGGCCACCGCGTGGGCCCCTTCGATCCGGAAGCGATCACTTTGCGTAATTTCGGCATCCGCCGGGCCGTAACCCGCCCCCGGCACGGCGCGTTTCTCCGGGTGCGACCGGTGACAGGCCGGAAACCCCCGGGGTCCTCCGGATGACCTGCGACGGTGCCGACGACGGTTACCCGCCGTGGTGTCAGGAGGTCATCGGTCGCTGGTGGTGAACGCGGCCGACCGGCCGTGACCAGCGAGAGGAGGTGCCACGGTGGACAACGCCCTCTTCTCCCGTCGGCGCGCCGAGCGCTTCGCGCAGCTTCTCGACGAAGCCAACGGCGGCCGACGTCATCACGTGCGATCCCGCGACGACGACCAGCTCGCGCCGCTCGTCACGCTCGGCCGGCGCCTCGGCACCAACCCGCCCATCGCCGAGGTGAACCCGGAGTTCCGTACGGGTCTGCGGGCGATGTTGCTCGCCACCGCCGCTCGCGAGGGCGTCGGCGCGGCCACCGCCGGTCGGCCGGCGGAGAAGGCGGGTTCCGGTCGCGGGTCGCTGCTGCCCGCGGTCACTGCCCGCCGGGCCCGCGCCCGCGGCGCGATCCTGGTCGGCATCGCGGCCGGCGCCGTGGCCGTCTCCGGCATCTCGGCGGCCAGCGAGAATGCGGTACCCGGTGACGCGCTGTACGGGATGAAGCGCGGCACCGAACGGGCCCAACTCGCGCTCACCGGCTCCGACATCAGCCGGGGCCAGCTCTTCCTCGACTTCGCCCGCACCCGGCTGGCCGAGGCGTCCTCGTTGCGGGGCGGCCGGACGGGATACAGCGGCGTGCTGGACGACATGGACGCGGACACCCGGCAGGGCGTACGCCTGCTCACCGGTGCGGCCGCGCAGCGCTCGGATGCCGCGGCGCTGGTCGCGGTCGATGCCTTCCTCACCGAACAGCGACGTTCCCTGAACGCGCTGCTGGACAGCGGCTCCCGGACCGATCGGGTCCGCACCACCGAGTCGCTGACCCTGCTGGAGTCCGTCGCCAAGCGCGCCGACGCGATGCGCGCCGCCATCGCCTGCGGCCAACACCTCACCGTCACCAGCGACGCGCTTGGCCCGATCCCCGCCGCCTGTTCCTGACGGTCCACCGGTGGTGATCCGGCGGCCGGTTACCGTGGTCGGTGACATGAGGGGGGCGGATGACGCGTAGTCACAAGGTGACCGTCAGCACCGACGTGCACGGGCACACCGCCGGTTGGGCGCAGGCCGAGCCGGCTCCCCCGGCCGCACCGGATCCGCGTGCAGCGGCCTTCTTCGACGTGGACAACACGATGATGCAGGGCGCCTCGATCTACTGGTTCGCCCGTGGACTCGCCGCGCGAAGATACTTCACCACCGCCGACCTGGCCCGGTTCGCCTGGCGGCAGCTGCGTTTCCGGCTGCTCGCCCGGGAACACGCCGCAGACTTGTCGCACGCCAAGGAGGCTGCCCTCGCCTTCGTCGAGGGCTGGCGCGTGGCGGACGTGGAACGGCTCACCGAGGAGATCTTCGACGAGCTCATGGCGCCCCGGATCTGGGCCGGCAGCCGCCGGCTGGCGCAGGGTCACCTCGACGACGGCGAGCGGGTCTGGCTGGTGAGCGCGGCCCCGGTGGAGATCGGTCGGGTGATCGCCGCCCGGCTCGGCTTGACGGGCGCGATCGGCACGGTCGCCGAGGTGGTCGACGGCGCCTACACGGGCCGGCTGGTCGGCGACCTGATGCACGGGCCGGCCAAGGCCGAGGCGGTCACGCAACTCGCCGCCGTCGAGGGCCTGGACCTGCACCGCTGCACCGCCTACAGCGACTCCGCCAACGACCTGCCAATGCTGTCCATAGTCGGTCGCGCGGTGGCGGTCAACCCGGACACCACGCTGCTACGCCAGGCCCGCCAGCACGGTTGGGAGGTGCGCGACTTCCGTACCGGCCGCCGGGCCGTCAAGATCGCGGTCCCGTCGGCCGCCGCCGCCGGGCTGGTGGCCGGCGCGGTCACCGCCGGCGTGGCGTTGCAGCGGCGCCGCCTCAGCGGCTGAGGCCCGCCAACGGGCCAGGCGGCAGCGCCCCGCGCGCGGCCTACGGGCCGAACGGGTCCGGGCGCCGTTCCAGCAACTGGTGCAGGGTCTGCTGGATGGTCTCCCTGACCTGGTCCGCGAGGTTGAATACGACCAGTGGATCGTCCGCGGAGTCGGTCAGGTGCGCGGTCGGGATCGGCGGGCAGAACTCGATCAGCCACTTGCTCGGCAGCGGCACCATGCCCAGCGGCCCGAGCCAGGGAAAGGTCGGCGTCACGGGGAAGTACGGAAGCTTGAGCAGCCGGGCCAGCGGCTTGATGTCGGCGAGCATCGGGTAGGTCTCCTCGCCGCCGACGATGGCGACCGGAATGATCGGCGTGCCCGTGCGCAGGGCCGCCGAGACGAAGCCGCCCCGGCCGAAGCGTTGCAGCTTGTAACGGTCGGCGTACAGCTTGCCGATGCCCTTGAAGCCCTCCGGGAAGACGCCCACCAGCTCGCCGCCGCGCAACAGCCGCTCGGCGTCCGGGTTGCAGGCCACCGTGCCACCGGTCTTGCGGGCGATCTCGGAGACCACCGGCATCCGGAAGACCAGGTCGGCGCCGAGCAGCCGCAGGTAGCGGTGGGCCGGGTGCTCGTGATGCAGCGCGGTGGAGAGGATCAGCGCGTCCAGCGCCACGGTGCCCGAGTGGTTGCCGACGATCAGCCCCGCCCCGTCGGCCGACACGTTCTCCAGGCCGGTGACCTCCGTACGGAACCAGTCCCGGTAGAGCCGGCGTAGCAGCGGGTGGAAGACCCCCTCGGTCAGCTCCGGGTCGAAGCCGAACTCGTCCACCTCGTAGTCGCCGGCCAGTCGCCGGCGCAGGAAGGCGAGGCCGCCGGCGACCCGACGGTCCCAGACGTCGCCCGGCTGCTCCGCCACGGCGGGCGCGGACGGCCCGGTCGGGTGGTGCCCGTTGCGCCGCGCCGGGTCCGCGTCGTGCGCGACGGCCGGGGGTACGGCGTACCGGTCGTCGAGGCGGGCCTCGTCATGCCGCTCCTCCGGCCCGGTCACGACCGCTCCCGCACGGCGGTGCGGACCTGCCGGATGTGGTCGAGCACCAACCGCTCGGCGGCGGCCAACTGTTCCCGGGTGACCACGGCACGACCCTGGTGGGCGCGGATGAAGTCGTCGAAGGCGGCCGCGGTGGACCGGGGGGTGAAGGCGTACTCCCGCTCCAGCCGGGAGATGTCCACCACCCGGCCGTGCACGAAGAGATCGACCTGGTCCAGGCCGTAGCGGCCGAAGCCCATGGTCCGGGCGAGCGCGACGGCGCCGGAGAGGCCCGGTTCCAGCACGGGCACGGCGACCCGGCCCGCCCGGCGGATCGCCTGGGACAGCGCGAGCACCCCGGGCCCGGCGACGTTGAAGGTGCCCGGATGATCCTCGACGACCGACCGGTGCAGCACCTCCAACGCGTCGTCGAAGTGCAGGAACTGCAACCGGGCGTCCCGGCCGAAGATGGTGGGCACCACCGGCTGGGAGAAGTACCGGGTCAGCGTGGTGTCCGCCGTCGAACCGATGAACGGCGCGAATCGCAGCACGGTGGCGGTGACGTCGCTGCGCCGGCGACGGAAGCCCCGGACGTACCCCTCGATGTCGAGGATGTCGCGGCCGAAACCGCCGCGCGGCACCTCGCGCGGCTCGGTCTCCTCGGTGAAGACCGCCGGATCGCGGAACGAGGCACCGTACGCCGCGGTGGAGGAGCGGACCACGATCTTGCGGAGCCGTGGCGCCCGCTGGCAGGCGGCGAGCAGTTGCATGGTGCCGATGACGTTCTGCTCCTTCATCGCCGCCCGACCGCCGTGCTGCGGATCGGGGGCGCTGACGAGAGCCAGGTGCACCACCGTGTCCACGTCGAGATCGGCGAGCAGACCACCGACCGACCCGGCATCGACGTGGATCCGTTCGACCTGGTCGAGCAGGCCGCCGATCTCCGCTCCCGGCTCCGGCAGGTCAATGCCGATGACCCGGTCGATCCGCGGGTCGGCGGCGAGCCGTGCGGCGACATGCGCACCGAGGTAGCGACTGACCCCGGTCACGACGACGACCCCCGGAGGGCTCGGCGAGCCACCGGGGGTCATGTCTGGCACCTGCCCCGGCAGGTGGGACCGAGCCCGGGTAGCCACGGCCTGATCACCTGAGCCTCCGAGGGTCGACAGTTGGCGAGTGACGGACGCCGGACCCGAGGCCCGGCATCCGTCACTTGCCGAGACGGCGACGCTGGACGCGGGTCTTGCGCAGCAGCTTGCGGTGCTTCTTCTTAGCCATGCGCTTGCGGCGCTTCTTGACCACCGAGCCCATACGAAAGCCTTTCGATGCAACGTGCGGCGCGACCGGGAGGACACCACGAACCCGTGGCGTCGGCGACCGCTTACGGACAGGGACCGGACCGGCGGGATGGGCGGCAGAGCGCACCAGCGGTCACGATCGGAGTCCAGCGTAGCGGGGATGCGTCAGCAGGACCAACGGGCCCCCGGTCGATGCCCGTTCACCGGGTCTGTGGCGACCCGGACCGCACGCGGGTCAGGCGGTCTCCTGGAAGGCGCCGCGGAGATACTCGTGCACCGCGTGTTCGGGCACCCGGAACGACCTGCCCACCCGCACGGCGGTCAGCTCACCGCTGTGCACCAGGCGGTAGACGGTCATCTTCGACACCCGCATGACCGTCGCCACCTCGGCGACGGTCAGGAACTTGACCTCCGACAGCCGACCGTCGGACTGCGACCCGGCCATGGCTCACCCGACCCATCCCATGCCCGGCGCGTGCCGCCACACGGGTCCTCCCGCGCGGCCGGCGACGCGCGTGTTACCAGTACGGTAGCGGGACGGCTGTGACCGGCGCGATCCCTTCCTGCAACTGATCATGGTTCGACTCGGGCCCGATGGGGAAAAACCCCTGGTCGGGTGCCGTACGCGGAATTTTGGCGACGATCAACCTCGGCCGCCGGTATCGCGGGGTTCACTCGGCGCGCAGGGCGACCACCGGGTCGAGCCGGCCGGCCCGCTGGGCGGGCACCACCCCGAAGACGATCCCGACCGCCGCGGACACGCCGAACGCCAGTGCCAGCGACCACCAGGTCACCGCCGCCGGGATGGGCGAGAGGGCGGCCACCAGCAGCGCGCCGCCCACGCCGAGGGCCATCCCGGTCAGCCCGCCGACCGAGGTCAGCAGCACCGCCTCCAGCAGGAACTGCACCCCGATGTCGCGGGGGCGGGCACCGACCGCCTTGCGCAGCCCGATCTCCCGGGTCCGCTCGCGTACCGAGACGAGCATGATGTTGGAGACGCCGACGCCGCCGACGAGCAGCGAGATGCCCGCGATCGCGGCCAGTACGCCGGTCAGGATGCCGAGGATGTCGCCCAGCACGCCGAGGATCTGTTCCTGGGTGACGGCACTGAACTCGGTACCCGGGTGACGGCCGTTCAGCTCCGCCACGATCCGCTCGCCCAGCTCGTCGATCCGCTCCCGGTCCGGCGCCTTCACCGCGATCGCGTCGACCCGCTGGGTGCCGTAGAGCCGCTGGGCCGCCGTCACCGGGATGTGCACCTCGTCGTCCCGGTCGACGCCGAGGCTCTGCCCCAGCGGCACGAAGACGCCGATCACCCGGAAGCGGACCCCGGCCACGTTGATCTGCTGGCCGACCGCCTCGCGGTCGGGGAAGAGGGAGCGGGCGACCGCGTCGCCGAGCACCGCGACCCGGCGGCCGGTGTCCACGTCGGAGCGGGTCAGGTACCGGCCCCGGGCCAGTTCCCGGGCGAAGACGGTGGGGGTGCTCTCCAGCACCCCCTGGACGGTGGTGAAGTCCTCCCGGGTGCCGGCCCGTACGGTCGCGCCGGAGGCGACCGTCACCGCCACCCGGTTCGGGTCGCCGACCACCCGGCCGACGGCGTCGACGTCCTGCAGGGTCAGCGGGGAGACCGCCGGCGCGGAGCCCACGTCGAGTCGCCCCGGCACCACCAGCAGCAGGTTCGAGCCCAGGCCCTCCACCTGCTGCTCGACCTTCTGCTTGGTGCCGGTGCCGATGGCCACCAGCAGCACCACGGAGGCCACCCCGATGACCACCCCGAGCATGGTCAGCGCGCTGCGCAACCGGTTGGCCCGCAGCGCGTCCCACGCCACCCGCCACGCCTCGGCCAACCTCACGAGCCGCCCCCGCCAGCGGCCAGGTCCGCCCCGTTGCCGGCCCGATCCGCCGAGCCGCCGGCCGGGGTGACCGCGCTGTCGGCGACGACCACGCCATCGCGCATCGCGATTCGTCGCCGCGCCCGGGCCGCCACCTCCGCGTCGTGGGTGACCATCACCAGCGCCACCCCGGACTCGGCGTTGAGCCGTTCCAGCAGTTCCAGCACGGCCGCGCCGGTGGTGCTGTCCAGGTTGCCGGTCGGCTCGTCGGCCAGCAGCACGGTCGGGTCGGTGACCAGGGCACGGGCGATCGCCACCCGCTGCTGCTCGCCACCGGAGAGCTGGTTGGGCCGGTGGTGCAGCCGGTGCCCCAGACCGACCCGCCCGAGCATCGCGGCGGCGCGCTCGCGCCGCTGGCGGGCGCCCACTCCCCGGTAGACCAGCGGCAACGCCACGTTGTCCACGGCCGTGGTGCGCGCCAGCAGGTGGAACGCCTGGAAGACGAAGCCGATGGTCTCGTTGCGCAGCCGGGCCAACTCGGGTGCGGAGAGCGTGCCCACGTCCCGGCCGCCGATCACCAGCCGGCCACCGGTCGGCCGGTCCAGGCCGCCGAGCAGGTGCATGAGCGTGGACTTGCCCGAGCCGGATGGACCGATCAGCGCCACGTGATCGCCGGCCTCGACGGTCAGCGACACGCCCCGCAGGGCGGGCACGGACACCCCGTCGAGCTGGTACGTCCGGGACACGTCGACCGCCTCGATGGCCGGCTCGCGGCTCACCCGACCTCCTGGCCCTCGCGGACCTGATCGGTGCCGCGCACCACGATCCGGTCGCCGGCCTGCACCCCGTCGACGATCTGCACCAGATCCTGACCCTGCACGCCGACGGTGACCGCCGCCCGGTCGGCCCGGCCGTCCCGGACCAGCCAGACCGTGTCCCGCCCGTCTACGGAGAAGACCGCCGACGCGGGCACGGTCACCGCGTCCGCCTCCTCCCGGACCCGCAGCCGCAGCACCGCGTTCATCCCCGGGCGCGGCGTCGGCGCGGGCTCGGCCTCGCCGAACCGACCGGCACCGAGGGTGAGCCGGACCCGGTAGCTCACCCCGCCCCGGGCCGAGGTGCTGGGCAGCACGTCGATCGAGCGGACGGTGGCCTCGTACGTGGCGCCGGTGACCGCGTCCAACTCGACCGTGCCGGTGAGCCCGGCCCGGACGAGCAGTACGTCGGTCTCGTCGACCTCGGCCAGCAGGCCCAACTCGCGGGTGTCCACCACGGTCAGCACGGGAGTGCCGGCGGTGACCCGGCCGCCCACCGGGACGGCGGTGTCCACGCCCGGCGGCGGTCCCGCCGGCGCGCCGAGCGCCTCCGGGCCGATCCCGGCCGGCAGTCCACCCGACTCCAGCAGCCCGCCGAGCGCGCCGGTCGAGCCGCCGGCGCTGACCCCGCCCGGCTGCACGACCCCGGCGATCGGGGCGCGCAGGGTCAGCGCGTCCACCGTCGCCTTGGCCAGGTCGTACGCCTGCTGCGCCTGGAGCCGTTGCGCGGTGGCGAGCGCGTCGACGGCGGAGTTCAGGTTGCGTACGCCGCGCTGCACCTCGCGTACCGCCCGGTCGGCGGTGCGCGCGGCGGCATCGTACTGCCGCTGCGCGGCCTCGACCTGGGTGAGCAGCGCCTTTCGCAGCTCCGGATCGCTGATCTTCGCCGCCGCGGCGCGGGCGGCGGCGTGCGCCTCGCCGGCCGCCCGGTCGGTGCCCCGCAGGGAACCGGCGAGATTGCCGCCCCCGCCGCCACCGGCCCGCTTGGCGGCGGCCAGGGCGGCGCGCGCCTGGCGGAGCCGCTCCCGCGCCGACGGCGAGTTGATCACGGCGAGCACCTGGCCGCGCGTGACCCGCTGGCCCGGCTCGACGCGGAGACGACCCAGCGTGCCGTCGGCGGGAGCGGTGAGGGTGGCCGCGGCTCGGGCGGTCACCGTGGCCGGGGCATCGATCTCCTCGGCCACCGGTGCCCGCGCCGCCGAGGCGAGTGCGATCGACGGCTCGTCGCCGCCACAGGAGGCGGCACTGGTGAGGATCAGGACGGCGACGGCGAGCAGGGCGGTGAGCAGGCGGGGCCGCGTGACTGCGGGCAGCCGCGGCGAGTGGGTGCGGCGCACGCGACACATGCTACGAGCCCGCGTCGACCGGCGGCGACGCGCCGCCCGGTCAGCGCACTGCCGCGCGGATGGACGCGACGCACTCCTTCCGCAGCTTGGCCCAGCTCTCGCCGAAGATCTCCTCGGAGGTCTGTGCCGGCAACCGCAGGTCGTGCACCACCGCCTTGAAGAAGGCGTACGCCCGTTCCTCGCCGAAGCGGTCGACCAGGTGCCGGAAGGCGAGGTAGGCGATCCCGTATCTGGCCGTCACCTGGTCGTCCGACGCGTCATCGGCGGGCATGAGATTGTCCAGCTTGCCGTTCCAGTCGCCCTTCACCAGCCGACGGGTGGGCACCAGCCCCTCGTACCGGGTGACCGACTGGCCGTCGGCGCCCGCGTGCTCGGCCAAGCCCTCGATCAGCCACCAGGCCGAGTCGTCCCAGTAGCTGTTGTCGGGCAGCGAGGCGGCGTGGGCCAGCTCGTGCCGGAGCAACTCGTCCAGCGCGGGACCGTAGCCGAGCGTCTCGGGCGCCAGCACGACCTCGTGATGACCGCCGCCGACGTTGACCGCGTACCCGGCGCCCCACTCCGGTTGGTCGCCGCCGTACCAGCGCGCCCACTCCTTCGGCCCGGCGTAGAAGATGCGGTACCGGTCGGGTGGCGCACCGGCCACGACGTACGCATCGGCCACCTTCGCCGCCGCCTCGGCCCGCTTCAACAGGGCCGGCAGCCGGTCGCGGTGCGCCGGGGTGCTGGCCACGACGACGCGCTTGCCCACCTTGACGGCCAGGTCGCTGACCTCCCAGGGCAGGACGCCGGGCTGCCCGTTGAAGCGGCCGTTCACATACGGCGAGGACTTCGACTTCGCCAACGCGAGCAGCCGGGGCTCCGCACCGTCCCGCCACCGGGTCTCGACGATCATCGGGCTGGGTTGACAGTCCGGTACGACGAAGCAGAACTGGAACTCGACCGGCAACCGCCACTCCCCCGCCCGACCGGCCGAGGTGGGCAGGCCGCTCGGGCGTCCCTGCCAGTGGGTCACGCGTAGCGCCCTGAGCGCGTCGAACCGGCGGCGCAGCTCGGTGCGCACGGCCGGTGCCGCGACCGCGACGAATCCGGACCGGTCCCCGTCGAGCAGCGCGGTGGCCTGTTTGTCGAGCTGCGCGGTGATCCGTTCGGCCACCTGCCGAGCGGCGAGGGTGGTCGGGTTCTCCGTCGGCGAGGCGGCCGTGGCGGGCTTGCCCCCGTCCGCGTTCCGCAGCGCCCCGGTCAGCAGCACCGCGGGGACGCCCGCGGTCAGCACCAGCACGACCGCGACCAGCGCGGCCCAGAGCGGCCAGCGCCGGCGCCGGGCGGGTACCGGATCGGTGGTCACCGCCGCCGTCCCGGCTTCCCCGGCCGTCCCGGCTTCCCCGGCCGTCCCGGCTTCCCCGGCCGTCCCGGCTTCCCCGGCCGTCCCGGCTTCCCCGGCCAGTGCGGGCCAGATCGGTGCCGGCTCGATCGGTGCCGGCTGGTCGTCGGCTAGGGGCTCGGTCGCTGCCGGATGGTCGTCGGCTACGGGTTCGGTCGGTGCTGGCTGGTCGTCGGCTGCGGGGCCCCCGTTGGTCACCGGCGAAGGGTACGGCCCGTACCGGCATCAGCGAAAGTCCACATCGGAGCACGCCCCGGTCCGGGAGTCAGTCCGGGCCGATCTCCTCCTCCGGCGTGGGCCACGAGCGGAACGCGACGCTCAGGGCGGAGATCATCCGGTCGAAGGAGCGGTCGACCTCGCGGGGCAGGCCGAAGTCACCGGCCGCCTCCAGCGAGACAAACCCGTGCACGGCGGCGCGGAACATCCGGACCGCGTCCACCGCGGCGTCGCCGCCGATGCCGTACCCCCGCAGGATGGCGTAGACGACGCCGACCGCACGCTCCCCGGCGGCCAGGTGCGCCGGGTCGGCCGGGTCCGGCACCCGCTGGGTGGCCGGATAGCGGCCGGGATGCCGCCGGGCGTACGCGCGGTAGGCGGCGGCGACGGCCCGCAGTGCCTCGTCGCCGCTCCGGCCGGCGGCGGCCGTGGTCATCTCGTTGGCGATCTCGGCGGTGGCCAGCGCGGCGAGCTTCTGCCCGAGCGCGTCGGCGCCCTTGACGTGCTTGTAGAGGCTGGGCAGCGCGACGCCGAGCCGGTTGGCCAGCGCGGCGAGGGTGAGCCGGTGGTACCCGACCTCGTCGGCGAGCCGGGCCGCCTCGCGCACGACGACGTCCGGGTTGAGCCCGGCCCTAGGCACGCCCGGTCACCGCCATGAAGTCGACCAGTTCGGCCGACATCGCCGCCGGGCGGTCGGCGTGCGGATAGTGGCCGGCGTCGGTGATCATCCGCGCCTCGGCGACCTCGAAGAGCCGCCGGGCGGCCCGGGCTTCAGCGCCCGGGTCGGGGAAGTCGGGATCCTTCGTGCCCATCAGCACCAGCACCGGTTGCCGCACCTGCGGGGCGCGGGCGGTCCAGTGCGGCTCGACCGGGTGGATCACGCCGCGCACCGGCGCCATCCGGCCGGGGCGGCGCAGCGCGGCCACCATCTCCTTGCGGTACGCCGCGTCGTCGCTCGGCCGGTGCACGGGGAAGAGCGTGCGGTGGAACATCCCGAACAGCCGTGGGCTGCGCAGCACCACGTGCTGGGCCAGGCGCAGGAAGAGGCTGAGCCTCGGCTGCCCGACGAACGCGCCGACCAGCACGATGCCGGCGACCAGTTCCGGTGCCTCGGCGGCGGCGAAGACCACGGCCGCGCCACTGGAGGAGTTGCCGACCAGGACGGCCGGGCCGCCGTCGAGGTGGCGGACCACCGCGAGCAGGTCGCCACCCACCTCCGCCGGTGCGTACGACGGCCAGCCGGCGCTGGAGTCGCCGTGCCCGCGCACGTCGACCGAGGCCACCCGGTAGCCCGCCCCGACCAGTAGCGGAATCAGATGCCGGTAGGAGTGCCGGTTCTCCCCCATGCCGTGCGAGAGGACGATCAGCGGCCCCCGCCCGTGCACCTCGTACGCGATCCGGCCGCCGTCCCGTTCCACAAAGCTAAGCATCATAGCCATAAAGCTAATACTCTTAGCCAGATTCGTCAAGGGAACGCCGCGGGCCGTCGACGCGAGAGGTCGACGGCCCGGATACGCGCGGGGGAAGCTACTTCCGGGAGGTGAGCGCCCGGGCGAAGAAGGCCAGGTTGGCGGGGCGCTCGGCGAGGCGGCGCATCAGATAGCCGTACCAGTCGTCGCCGTAGGGGACGTAGGTGCGCACCCGGTAGCCCTCCCCGACCAGACGGGCCTGCTCCTCCGGCCGGATGCCGTAGAGCATCTGGAACTCGAAGCCGTCGGGGCTCCGGTCGAACCAGCGGGCCCGGTCCTCGCCGATGGCGATCAGGCGCGGGTCATGGGTGGCCAGCATCGGATAGCCGTCGCCGGACATCAGGATATTGAGGCAGCGGACGTAGGCCTTGTCCACCTCGCGGGCCGACTGGTAGGCCACCGACTCCGGCTCCCGGTACGCACCCTTACACAGCCGCACCCGCGACCCGGCCGGGGCCAGCTCGCGGCAGTCCGACTCGGTACGCCGCAGATACGCCTGCAGCACCGCGCCGGTGGACGGAAAATCCTTGCGGAGCTTGGCGAGGATGTCCAGGGTCGAGTCGGTGGTGGTGTGGTCCTCCATGTCCAGCGTGACCGTGGTCCCGGCCGACTCGGCGGCGGCACAGATCGCCCGCGCGTTGTCGTACGCGAGCTGCTCGTCGAATGCCTGGCCGAGCGCGGAGAGCTTCACGCTCACCTCGGCGGCGGGCGTCAGCCCCGCCTCGGCGAGCATCCGCAGCAGCGCGAGATACTCGTCCCGGGTGGCGCTGGCCTGCTCGTCGGTGACGGTGTCCTCACCGAGGTTGTCGAGGGTGACCGCGAGACCGTCGTCGACGAGTTCGCGGGTCGCGCGCAACGCGTCGGCGGTCCTGGCGCCGGCGACGAACCGGCGCACGACGTCCCGGGAGAACGGGGCCGTCGCGACGAGCCGCTCGACCCGGGATGACCGGGAGGCGGCGAGAATGACCGTACGGAGCATGAGCCGAGCGTAACGCCCGTCCGGACCCCACGTGCTGCCCAGCCCGGGGCGGCGCGGATGGCGACGATCGACTACAACGGGGGCGTGAACCATCGCCCCCGCCGCCGGCTGCGGTCGGCCTCCGTGCAGCTCGGCGCGCTCACCGCGCTGGCACTCGCCCTCTCCGGCTGCAACATGACCTCCGACGACGACGATGACGACTGCGCCCTCGGTCCGACGGGCGGCGGCGACACGGTGGCCCTGGCCATGCGGATCCCGGCGTCGGTCGCCGAACCGGCCGGCCGGGGCGCCCCGCAGCCGGTCGGCGCGGCCGTGCCCGAGCGCGGCGGCTTCGGCACCCACCTCGCCGCCTGCGGCGGCTGACCATGCGCCGCGAACGGGTCGACCCGCGCCCCGACTGGGACGCCACCGTCCGCGAGCAGGGCCTGGTCTACGTCGACACCGAGCTGCCCGACGGCGGGGTGATGTCGTACTGGGACGAGACCGCGGCGTACGCCTTCGAGCTGGACGAGGTGCTGCGGCTGGAGGAGGCCACCGAGGAGCTGCACCGGATGTCGCTGGCCGCCGCCGAGCACGTGGTGGCGCGCAACCGGTACGCCGAGTTCGGCATCCCCGCCTTCGCCGCCGAGGCCGTCGCCCGGTCGCTGCGGGAGACGCCGCCCACCCTCTACGGCCGCTTCGATCTCTGGTACGACGGCAGCTGGCCGCCGAAGCTGCTGGAATACAACGCGGACACCCCGACCGCGTTGGTCGAGGCGAGCGTCATCCAGTGGTACTGGCTGGAGCACACCCGACGGGAACTCGACCAGTGGAACAGCCTGCACGAGCGGCTGGTCGCCACCTGGGCGAAGATCGGTGCCGGCCTGCACGACCGGCGGGTGCACGTGGTCTGGTCCCGCGAGGAGGAGACCGGCGAGGACCACATGACCGCCGGCTACCTGGCCGAGACCGCCCGCCAGGCCGGGCTGGACGTCGAGCTGCTGCCGATCCAGGAGCTGGGCTGGGACGGCCGGCGCTTCGTCGACACCGCCGATCGGCCGGTCACCACCTGCTTCAAGCTCTACCCGTGGGAGTGGATGCTCACCGAGCCGTACGGGCCGCTGGCGCTGGAGCCGGGCACGCCGACCACCTGGATCGAGCCCGCCTGGAAGCTGCTGCTGTCCAACAAGGCGCTGCTGGCCGTGCTCTGGGAACTGTATCCGGGGCATGAGCTGCTGCTGCCCGCATACCTGGACGCACCTCGCGGCATGCCGGAGTACGTCGCCAAGCCGCTGCTCGGCCGCGAGGGGGCCGCGGTGCGGATCGTCACCGCCGGTGAGGAGATCACCAGTCCGGGCGACTACGGCGACGAGGGCTTCTGCTACCAGGAGTTCCGGGCGCTGCCCGAGTTCGCCGGGAGCCGGATGGTGCTGGGCAGCTGGATCGTCGACGGCGAGTCGGCGGGCGCCGGGCTCCGGGAGAGCGCCGGGCTGATCACCGACGGCTACGCGCGGTTCCTCCCGCACTACATCGACGCGCCGCGTCCAGGATAAGTCGTCTACCTTTGGAGGCGTGAACTTCGACGCGTACGCCCGGACCGGAGTTGACCTCGTCAACGCCCGCCTGGACGACCTCGACGACCTGCGTGCCATCTTCTCCGAGGACCACGAGTGGATGCGCGACGAGGTCGCGGAACGGGACCTGGCGACCTTCCGGCGCGCACAGAAGCGGCTGCGTGACGTCTTCGAGTACGGCACCTCCGGGCGGGACGCCCAGGCGGTGGCGGAGCTGAACTCGCTGCTGGAGGCGTTCCCGGTGCAGCCACGCATCTCGGGGCACGACTCCAGTGACTGGCACATGCACGTCACCAGTCGAGGCGCCTCGGTCAGCTCGGAGTACCTCGCCGGTGCGGTCTGGGGCCTGTCGGTCTGGCTCTGCGAGTACGGCAGCGCCCGGTTCGGTGTCTGTGCCGACAACCGCTGCGGCAACGTCTACCTGGACACCTCGTCCAACTGCTGCCGGCGGTTCTGCTCGGAGCGCTGCGCCACCCGCTCACATGTGGCCGCCCACCGGGCCCGCAAGCGGGCCGCCGTGCCGGCGCAGACCGACCCGCTGACGCCGGTTTCCTGACCGCCGCCACCGGCCCGGGGGTGCTGTCAGGCGTCGACCGGGGACGGGGTGTTGAGGTGCTGGCGGGCGAAGGCCAACGCCTCGCGCAGGTCGGCCTCGCGGACCTGCCGGCTCTTCGCGCCCCGGGTGGTCACCTCCACCGCCACCGAACCGGTGAACCCCCGGCCGGCCAGCGAGCGCAGCAGCTCGGCGCAGGGCTGGGTGCCGCGCCCCGGCACCAGATGCTCGTCGCGCCCCTCCCCGGTGCCGTCGCCGAGGTGCACGTGCGCCAGGCCGCCGCCCATCCGGTCGGCCATCTCCAGGGCGTCGGTGTGCGACGCGGCGCAGTGCGACAGATCGAGCGTGTAGGAGGAGTAGCCGGCCTCGGTCGGATCCCAACCGGGCACATACGGGACGAACTGGCGACCGGCCATCCGCACCGGGTACATGTTCTCCACCGCGAACCGCAGCCCGCCGAACTCACCGGCCACCCGGTCGAGCCCTTCGGCGAAGTTGCGGGCGTAATCCCGCTGCCAGGTGAACGGCGGATGCACCACCACGGTCGGCGCCTCCAGCGTCTCGGCCAGCGCCGCCGCCCGGCGCAGCCGCTCCCACGGGTCGGGGCTCCACACCCGCTGCGTCACGAGCAGGCAGGGTGCGTGCACGGAGAGCACCGGCACGCCGTAGTGATCGGACAGCCCGCGCAGCGCGCCGGCGTCCTGGCTGACGGCATCGGTCCACACCATCACCTCGAGCCCGTCGTAGCCGTGCGCCGCGGCCAGCTGAAACGCCGCCGCGGTCCGTTCAGGAAAGACCGAGGAACTGGACAGGAGCACCGGGACGCGGGAAGTCACACCACCGAGGGTAGCCGGCATCGATCGAGCCATCACGACGAGAAGCCGCAAACCGGGCGACGAGGACGATCGGGATCACACCGGCGCCAGTCGGTCCATCCGGTTGAGGATCACGCCCTCCCGCAGTGCCCACGGGCAGACGTCCAGGGAGTCCACCCCGAGCCGGCGCATGACCGCCTCGGCGACCACCGCACCGGCCAGCAGTTGGTGGGCGCGGCCGGCGCTCACCCCCTCCAGCTCGACCAGCTGCGCCGGGGGGATGTGCCGGATGAAACCGAGCACCTGTCGCAGCCCGGACCGGGTGAGCCGGCGCCGCGTCCAGAGTCCGGCGCCGCTGGGCGCCGCACCGGCGAGGCGGGCCAGCGTACGGAACGTCTTGGAGGTGGCCACCGGGCGCTCCCAGCCGACCTCGGTCATCAGCTCCACCACCGGGTCGAGCACGGACTCGACGTACTGCCGCAGCTCCTCCACCGTCTCCGGCGCGGGCGGTAGCGTACTCTCCGGATCGACGCCGAGCCGGTCGCGGGTCAGCCGACCGGCACCCAGGGGCAGCGACACCGCAGCGTCCGGATCCTCGTCGATGCCGGCCGCGATCTCCAGCGAGCCGCCACCGATGTCCAGCACCAGCAGCCGCCCCGCGGACCAACCGAACCACCGCCGGACCGCGAGGAAGGTCATCCGCGCCTCGTCGGCGCCGGAGAGCACCTCCAGGCGTACGCCGGTGGAGTCCCGCACCCGGGCCAGCACCTCGGGGGCGTTGGCGGCGTCGCGTACCGCGGAGGTGGCGAAGGCGATCAGCTCGTCGACCGCCAAGCCGGTGGCCGAGGTGCGGGCCGCGCCGACCGCCGTGACCAGGGCGTCCGCGCCGACCTCGCGGAGCGCGCCGTCCGGCCCGATCTGCTCGGCCAGCCGCAGCACGCTCTTCTCCGAGTGGGCCGGCCACGGATGCGCCCCCCGGTGAGCGTCGACCACCAGCAGATGCACCGTGTTGGAACCGACGTCGAGGACCCCCAGTCGCATGGGAGCACCCTAGCCAGTGCCACGTCATGCGACCGTGCTCCGGGTCCAGCGGCGACACCCGATCCAGACCTCGGCCCATGTTCATGATCCGCACAACTTCCCTGATACTGCTGCCTCGGTCGGAGTTGAGGCAGCAACATCCCTGAAACTGTGCGGATCTTGGGAGCGTGATCCGACGGGACCTTGCCCTCGGAACGGGAACTGTCCAAGTCCCGTAGCCGCATTTCATCCGTTGGGAACAGCGTCCGCGCTGGACGGGCCGCCGGCCGATCGCCGATGTTCCGCCCGGATGGCCGACGCACCTGGCGGAGGTGACTTGCCCGGTGAGGGTCTGGACAGCGGGCTCCCGGCGGAGGGTCACGTGTAGGTGGGCGGATGATCGTGGCGTAGGAATGCCGTCGCCCGTTGGTCGAGCTGCTTGGCGAAGGACGGAAGGCGGGGGCCGAAGCTGCTGAGGCGGGTTCTGATGTTCTTCACGGCCGAGGATGCTCGGCCGGACGTGACGCCTGACATGGTGTCCATGGCGTGGTTCCAGTGCTCGGTTGCCTCGCGAAGTCGCCCCTGGCCGCATTGGACGTCGGCGAGGTTGGCCAGCGTCAGGGTATGGATGCGTCGGTACGCCTCCGGGTTGCGGGTGGCGATGGACCGGCGGAGTTGGGTTTCGGCTGCCGGGAGGTCACCCAGGTCGCGGAGGGCCTGGCCAGCTTGACTCGCCAGGGATGTTTCGGTGAATCCGCTGGTCCGGATCCAGGCTGGCTCGTCGTCGGGCAGCGCCTTCGCGAGGTGCGTTTCGGCTGCTCGTATCGCCGCTGACGTACGGGCCTTGTCGCCTGTCGCGGCATGCCCCCGCGCGGTGAGGATGGTGAAGAGCGCGGTTGCAGCCGGGGTAGCTCTTCCTCTCGACCATGCCAGGGCGGCATCAGCGAGTTGTAGGGCTTCCTGTCCGTGGCCGAGATCAACCGCCTGGTGCGCCATCGCTCGCAGGGTGAATCCGGCGAGCGGCCGGTCGTCTGCCTCGTTCGCCAGACGCAGCGCCTGCACGTAATAGCGCTGGGCCAGTCCATGCAGAGATGAGTCGAAGGCTTTCCAGCCGGCGAGATACGTCGTCTCGGCTGCAACGCTGAACATGGCCTTGCGGTCTTCCGCTGAGGAAAAGCGTCCCTGGAGGTAGCCCGCCACGTCGGAGGTGAGATATTGGACAACCGCGAGGCGGGCGTAACCGCCGCCGAGCCGCTCATCGGCTCTGCTGAACACAGTCAGCATGTCGCGCACGGCGTCGATCTCGCTTCGGCCCACCGGCACAACTCCGCCCTGGGCACGCCGGCCTCGCTCCGCGATCTCCTGCCACGAATCGAGCGGGACCGCGAGCGCCGCCAACGAGTACAGCGCGGCGAGCCCGAACTCTCGTCGCTCCAAGTCGGCCCTCCCGACTGTGATGAGATCGGTAGCCGGGGCTTGCTCCCACCAATCCAGGCCGATGAGGTCAGGCTCCAGACTATCGGTTCCGCGAAGTCCGAGATCAATGGGATTCACCACGCGGCCGAGCCTGCGGGAGATCGCTTCGGCCAGGAATCGGGAGTTTCTGCTGCTGGGCGTCACTCCGGCGATCCAGTGCCCCACATGGGATCGGTCGAAGGAAGCGGAGGTTTCGCCGTTCTCCTGAGCGACCGCCCGGACGGCTACGGCGCAGGCATCGTAGGACCACTGACATTCCTTGATGACCGTCAGCAACTTCTCGTTGCGTTGCCTCGGTGCACGCGCCATCTGCTGGCCTTCCGTGCGGGATCCGGCGTTCAACACGTTCAACATGCCCGATGGCCCGTCGAGCTATCGGACCACACAGCGAGCCCATTCACTGTACGTAGACCCTACGACACAGGAGGTGAGCGCCCGTGGTTCTCGATCTCGTGCCGGTCGCGTTGTTCGGTGGTCTGGTGCCGGGCTTTCTGGTCGGGCTGTTCGCGTTCCGGGTCAAGTCGCGGTGGTGTCCGCGCTGCGGAGAGTCCACCGAGGCTATGCGGCCAGCTGCGGGGCAGCAGCCATGACCGGCCGGGAGCGGCGCGACCACAACGCGGTGCCGATCGGGCGGCGGGTGGCGGAGCTGCGGGCCCACCGAGGCATGAGTCAGCAGGTCTTCGCCGACCGGCTCGGCAAGTCGAAGAGCTGGGTCGACAAGATCGAAC
Organism: Micromonospora sp. WMMD1082; assembly: GCF_029626175.1. Classification (NCBI taxonomy): domain Bacteria; kingdom Bacillati; phylum Actinomycetota; class Actinomycetes; order Micromonosporales; family Micromonosporaceae; genus Micromonospora; species Micromonospora sp. WMMD1082. The sequence continues at coordinate 2,061,910 of NZ_JARUBM010000002.1, forward strand.
GCGGCGTACGCACCCTCGATCGCTACTCCGTGATCCAGGACATCGCCACCGTCCTCCGCCTCGACCCGGCGGCCCTACTCGGCCCCCGCCAGCCGCTGCCGGGGACACCCCGTGCGGACGGAATCGACGCGGTCCGCGCCGCCCTCGCCCGCTACCACCACCAGCCCTGCCAGGCCATGCCGCCGGATCAGGCACGCCAGCACATCGCCCATGCCTGGCTGGCCTACCAGCGTGCCCACTACACCCAACTCCTGCGTGCCCTGCCCGCCCTGCTCGGCACCGCCCGTGGCACACCGGCCCTGCTGCTGCCCGCCTACCGGATCACCGCTTCGATACTGACCAAGCTCGGCGAAGCCGACCTCGCCTGGCTCGCCGCCGACCGGGCCGTGACCACCGCCGACGGAAATCCCACCGGAACCGGCACCGCCACCATCGCCGTCGCCCAGGCCCTGCGTGCTCTCGGCCGCGACGACCTCGCGCTCACCGCCGCCGTCGTCGCCACCACCACCCCGGCGCACCACACGGTACGGGGAACCCTGCTGCTCCAGGCCGGACTTGCCGCCGCCGGCTGCGACGACCGCCGCAACGCCGGGGACCTGATCGACCACGCCGCCGAGCTGGCCGATCGGCGTACCGACGACAGCGACCCGCACCACACCTCGTTCGGGCCCACCACCGTGCAGTTGGCCCGCTTCCTCGCCGCCCTGCATCTCGGCGACATCGCCGAAGCGGTGTACCGCCACGAGGATGCCATTCGCCGCGACGGCTGGCGCCGGTTACCCCCCGAACACCGGGCCGCCCACCTCGTCGACGCCGCCCGCACGTACCTGCACGCCGGCGACTACACCGCAGCCGCACGGGCACTCGTCGACGCCGACGTCATCGCGCCCGCCGAGATACGCTGTCGGCCCACCGTCCGTACCCTCGTCGCCGACCTCGCCCGCAGCGGCCCGGCAACCGCCAGCGTGGCCCGGCTGGCAACCATCGTCGGGCTCACCCGGTGACCGCAGGTCTCCCCTCACGTTGCGCACTCATGTCCGGCAACCCGGTTCGCGGCACTCGCCGACCTGGCCGCCATACCGCGCGTACGCTGGGCCGGGTGACAGGGCAGATCGAACTCCGCGTGCTGGTGGACGACCCGGCCGACCCGCGCAGCCGTGAGGTGCCGCTGGACTTCCCCCGGGAGTGGATCGAGTTCGTCGACCCGGCGGACGAGCGGCACCTGGTCCGGGCCGACCTCACCTGGCTGCTGTCCCGGTGGACCTGCATCTTCGGCCAGGGCTGCCACGGCATCATCGCCGGCCGGGCCGCCGACGGCTGCTGCTCGCACGGCGCGTTCTTCACCGACTCCGACGACGAGAAGCGGGTCCGCAACGCGGTTAAGCGGCTGACCCCGGCGACCTGGCAGCACTTCCGGCGCGGCTTCAAGAACTGGACGGAGAACGACACCGTCGACGGAAAGAACCCGGCGCGGCGCACCGCCACCCAGGGTCAGGACGGGCCCTGCGTCTTCCTCAACGACGCGGACTTCGCGGGCGGGGGCGGCTGCGCGCTGCACGCCCAGGCGCTGCGCGACGGGGCACATCCGCTGGAGTACAAGCCCGACGTGTGCTGGCAGCTGCCGATCCGCCGCGACCAGGAGTGGGTCAAGCGGCCGGACAACACGAAGGTGCTGGTCTCCACGCTGGCCGAGTTCGACCGGCGCGGCTGGGGCGCCGGCGGGCACGACCTCGACTGGTGGTGCACCTCCTCGACCGACGCGCACGTCGGCACCGAACCGATGTACCTGTCGTACGGCCCGGAGCTGACCGCGCTCATCGGCGAGCCCGCGTACGCCAGGCTTGCCGAGCTGTGCGCGGAGCGGCTCCGGCGCGGCATGGTCGCCCCCCACCCCGCCGACCCGCGCTGATCAAATCCTGATCTTGATATCAGTGTTGCTACCATCGACTCATGGCCATGACGCTCCGACTCGACGACGAACGTGAACGCCGACTCCGCCTCGTGGCGGACGAGGAGGAACGGTCTATGCACGCCGTGGTGGTGACCGCGATCGACGACTACCTGGCGCGACGTAACGCGCGACAGTTCGGCGAACTTGCCGACGAGGTCATCCAGCGCCACGCCACGCTGCTCGCCCGTCTGGCCGAGTGATGGCGGACAGCTACTACCCAACGCTCACCGACATCGTTCAGATCGCCCGCAAGATCGGTGTCGGGGTCCGTGACGCAGGGCTAATCGAATCGGCCGTCGCCCGGCCCCGGACCAGCCTGTTCGGCGAGGATGCCTACCCGGATCTATGGGCCAAGGCGGCCGCGTTGCTGCACTCGCTGGTCAACAACCATCCGTTCCTGGACGGCAACAAACGCATCGGCTGGATCGCGACCGTCGCATTCCTGCTCCAGAACCGCGCCGTCACCGTCGCCCAGCTCGACGGTATCGACCAGGACGCCGCGTATGACCTGGTCATCGCGGTAGCGGAAAGCGGGCTGACCGAGGTCGACCAGATTTCGGCGGCGCTGCGAAAGCTCTTCTGAGACACCGGCCGTGCCGGGATCAGGGCTCGAACTTGTAGCCGAGACCGCGCACCGTGACGATGTGGCGCGGGGTGGACGGCTCCGGCTCGATCTTCGAGCGCAGTCGCTTGACGTGCACGTCCAGGGTCTTGGTGTCGCCCACGTAGTCGGCACCCCAGACCCGGTCGATCAACTGGCCCCGGGTGAGCACCCGGCCGGCGTTGCGCAGCAGCAGTTCGAGCAGCTCGAACTCCTTGAGCGGCAGCTGCACCGCGCCACCGTCGACGGTCACCACGTGCCGCTCGATGTCCATCCGGACCGGGCCGGCGGCCAGCGTCGGCGCGCCCGACTCGGGCGCCTCCGGGCTCTGCCGGCGCAGCACCGCCCGGATCCGGGCGACCAGTTCCCGCGGGGAGTACGGCTTGGTCACGTAGTCGTCGGCGCCGATCTCCAGGCCGACCACCTTGTCGATCTCGCTGTCCCGGGCGGTGACCATGATGATCGGCACGTGCGAGCGCTGGCGCAGCTGCCGGCACACCTCGGTACCGGACATCTCGGGCAGCATCAGGTCGAGCAGGACGATGTCGGCGCCGGTCCGGTCGAACTCGGTGAGGGCCGACGTACCCGTGGCGGCCACGGACACCTCGAACCCCTCCTTGCGGAGCATGTACGACAGGGCGTCGGAGAACGACTCCTCGTCCTCGACCACCAGAACACGGCTCAACGGCGTTTTCCTTTCCATCCGGGTCGGACCGGGCGGAGCCCGGTCTGATCCATATGCGGTCAGACCTGCCGGAGCTCGGCCGGACCGGCCTCGATCCCAGCAGGCGGCAGTGTCGCCAGAAGGTCGTCCGGCGGGCGGGCGGGCAGCCGGAGGGTGAACGTCGACCCACCACCAAGAGTGCTCGCCACATCCACCCGGCCGCCATGGTTGCTCGCGATGTGCTTGACGATCGCCAGCCCGAGGCCGGTGCCGCCGGTCGCCCGCGAACGGGCCTGGTCGGCCCGGTAGAAGCGCTCGAAGATGCGGTCGACGTCGGTGGGAGCGATGCCGATGCCCTGATCGGTGACCGCGATCTCCACCTGCTCGCCGCCGGCCCGGGCGGTGATGCGTACCGTCGTCTCCTCGCCGGAGTAGTTGATGGCGTTCTCCACCAGGTTGGCCACGGCGGTGGCCAGCTGGGTGTCGCTGCCGTACACGGTCAGCCCTCGCTCGGCCTCGACCGTGACGTCGATCCGGCGGGCGGTGGCGGCGGTCCGGGTGCGGTCCACCACCTCGGAGATCACCCAGTCCACGGCGACCGGCTCGGGGGCCGGCTGCGGTTCGGCGCCCTGGAGTCGGGTCAGCTCCAGCAGTTCCTGCACCAACCGCCCCAACCGGGTCGACTCGTGCTGGATCCGCTCGGCGAACCGGCGGGCGGCGACCAGGTCCTCGGAGAGATCCGGTCCCCCCTCGTCGGCAGGCTCGGTGGCGTCGAGCAGCGCCTCGGCGAGCAGTTGCAGCGCGCCGATCGGGGTCTTCAGCTCGTGGCTGACGTTGGCCACGAAGTCACGGCGGACCCGGGCCAGCCGGTGCGACTCGGTCACGTCGGCCGCTTCCACCGCGATGTAGCCGCCACCCAGCCCCATCGCCCGCAGGTGCACGCCGAGCGGGTTCTCCCCCGCGTTGTCGCGGCCCCGGGGCAGGTCAAGCTCGATCTCGCGCCGCACTCCGGTGCGCCGCACCTGGCCCGCCAGGGTACGGATCAGCGGGTGCGCGATGATCGAACCCGGCCGGCCACCGGTGCGCAGCAGCCCCATCGCCCGGGCCGCCGGGTTGACCAGCACGGGCACATCCTCGGAGTCGAGCACCACGACCCCCGCACGCAACGAGTCGATCGCGCGGCGGCCGAGCCCGACCTGCACTTCGTCGACGATCGCGTGCCTCCCCTTACCGAACCGGAAGCCGGCCCACCCGCTTTCCGTGGAGCCGGCCGGCCGGCGCGCCGCCGGCATGACACGGGACAGCCAGAGTCCAGCGACCACCCCGGCCACCAGGGCCGCAGCCACACCCACCGTCACCGCCCACGTCACCCGGCGATCGTAGGGTCATTGTTAACCGGGCTACCGCCCAGAACGGGACGAAGCACTCTCGCTTCTGGGAAAGTTCACCCTGGTGTCCGGCGCAGTTCACCGGCGTTCACCTCCGGTCCTCCCGTGAGCCCTAGCTTGAGCGGCGTAACCAGCGCAAAGCCCCGCCGGCGGTCGCCGGCGCCGACGGACAGGACGTGAGAATGCGCGACGAGTTCCGGGCCGAACTTGAGGCCGTCAGCCAGCTGCTGGTCGAGATGGCCGAGGGAGTGCGGGCGGCGCTGCGGCAGGCGACCCGGGCACTGCTCACCGCCGACCGCAGCGCCGCCGAGTCCGTGATCGAGCGGGACGCCGAGATCGACGGACTCTACCGGCAGGTGGAGGAGCGGGTCTGCGACCTGCTGGCCCGCCAGGCACCCGTCGCCTCCGACCTGCGCGCCATGATCACCGCACTGCACGTCGCCGCCGACCTGGAACGGATGGGCGATCTGGCCGACCACGTCGCCAAGACGGCGCTGCGCCGGCACCCTTCCCCGGCCGTGCCGGCGGAGCTGCGGCCGGTCTTCACGGACATGGCGAGCATCGCCGACCGGATGGCCGAGAAGATCGCCTCGGTGCTGGCCAACCCCGACGCCGATCTCGCTGCCGAACTGGACCGCGACGACGACGCGATGGACGAGCTGCACAAGGGCCTGTTCGGGGTGCTGCTCGGCGCCGACTGGCCGTACGGCGTGGAGACCGCCATCGACGCGACCCTGCTCGGCCGCTTCTACGAGCGCTTCGCCGACCACGCCGTCAACAGCGCCGAGCACGTCGTCTACCTGATCACCGGCGAACCGGTCGCCTCCGCCTGACCAGTCACCGCCGCCTGAGGTGAAGGAAGGGTCCCCTGCTGGCGGGGGACCCTTCCGCGCTGGGCCGGTCAGCGGCCCTGATTGGCCACCGCGGCTGCGGCCTCCTTGGCCGCCGCCGGGTCGAGGTAGGTGCCGCCCAGCGTCTGCGGACGCAGCAGCGGGTCCAGGTCGTAGCGCAGCGGGATCCCGGTGGGGATGTTGAGCTTCGCGATCGCCTCGTCACTGATCTGGTCCAGGTGCTTGACCAGCGCCCGCAGCGAGTTGCCGTGCGCGGCCACCAGCACCGTCCGGCCGGCCAGGATGTCCGGCACGATCGAGTCGTACCAGTACGGCAGCATCCGCTCGACGACGTCCTTGAGGCACTCCGTACGCGGCATCAGCTCGGTCGGCAGCAGCGCGTACCTCGGGTCGCCGACCTGCGACCACTCGTCGTCGTCCGCGATCGGCGGGGGTGGGGTGTCGTACGAGCGGCGCCAGAGCATGAACTGCTCCTCGCCGTACTCGTCCAGGGTCTGCTTCTTGTTCTTGCCCTGCAGGGCACCGTAGTGACGCTCGTTGAGCCGCCACGACCGGCGTACCGCGATCCAGTGCCGGTCGGCGGCGTTGAGCGCCAGCTCGGCGGTGCGGATGGCGCGGCGCATCACGCTGGTGTGCACCACGTCCGGCAGCAGGTCGTGCTCGCGCAGCAGCTCGCCGCCGCGGCGCGCCTCGCTCTCCCCCTTCGCGGTCAGGTCGACGTCGACCCAGCCGGTGAAGAGGTTCTTGGCGTTCCAGTCGCTCTCGCCGTGCCGCAGCAGGACCAGCGTCCCGACGGTGGGCCCCTCGCTAGCTGTCATGCGGATCATCCTGCCGCAAGCCGCGAGGGGACGCGCGGGAAGGGTCGTGACGACCACCACGTGGAAATCGGGGTGACCTTGATTCCGGCACCCCACTAGGTTGTAAGGATCAGCTTGATCAGCAGTCATTACTGAAACGGGGGGCGCCGACGTGCGCGCGATGCGGGGCTGGTTCCGGGACACCACAGGTGGTTTACCGCGGACCTTCTGGTACCTCTGGACCGGCACGCTGATCAACCGGCTCGGCTCGTTCGTCCTCGTCTTCCTCGCCATCTACCTGACCCAGGAACGCGGCTTCTCCGCCACCCAGGCCGGCCTGGTGATCGGTCTGTGGGGAGTGGGCGGCGCGGTCGGCACCACCGCCGGCGGTACGCTGGCCGATCGCTGGGGGCGGCGACCGACCCTGCTCACCGCCCACCTCGGCGCGGCGACCATCATGCTCGCCCTGGGCTTCGCCCGAGACCTGTGGACGGTCGCGGCGGGCGCGCTGCTGCTCGGGCTCTTCGCCGAGGCGGCCCGCCCGGCCTTCGGCGCCATGATGATCGACGTAGTGCCGGAGCGGGACCGGCTGCGCGCCTTCTCGCTCAACTACTGGGCGATCAACCTCGGCTTCGCCTTGGCCGCCGTGCTCGCCGGCTTCGCCGCGCAGGCCGGCTACCTGCTGCTCTTCGTGGTCAACGCATCCACCACGTTGGTCACCGCACTGATCATCTTCGTAAAGGTGAAGGAAACCCGGACCGTCACCGTCGGCATGCCCCGTGGTGCCGCACCGGCCGGGGCGCTGCGCACCATCCTGACCGACCGGGTGTACCTCGGGTTCGTCACGCTGAACCTCCTCGGCGCGCTGGTCTTCCTCCAGCACATCTCGATGCTGCCGATCGCGATGGCCGACTCGGGGCTGAGCCCCGCCACGTACGGATCGGTGATCGCGCTCAACGGCGTGCTGATCGTCGCCGGCCAGCTCTTCATCCCTCGGCTGATCCGGGGCCGCAACCGGTCGCACGTGCTCGCCCTGTCCGCGGTGGTGATGGGGGCCGGCTTCGGGTTGACCGCGTTCGCCAACGTCGCCTGGTTCTACGGGCTCACGGTGCTGATCTGGACGATCGGCGAGATGCTCAACTCGCCGTCCAACGCCACCCTCATCGCCGAGCTCTCCCCCGCCGAGTTGCGCGGTCGCTACCAGGGCGTCTTCTCGCTCTCCTGGCAGTTGGCCGGTGCCGCCGCGCCGATCCTCGGCGGCCTGGTGCGCGAGCAGGCCGGCAACGCCACGCTCTGGCTCGGCTGCGCGGTCATCGGCGCGGTGATGGCCGTGGGCCACCTGCTCTCCGGACCGGCCCGGGAGCGACGCGCTCTCGCGCTGCGTACCGCCGGTGCCGCGCCGGTGCTGACGGTCCAGTCGACCGCGCCGCAGCCGGCCGCACCCCAGGCGGCCGAGCCGGTGGCGACCACCCGCCGGTGACCCCGGCCCCCCGGCGTCGCCCGCTTCCACCCTCGGGGCAAGATCTGTTAGGTGTCCGAACAGATTGAGGAGGTCGGGGTGCGGGTCACCGACCGGCACGACCGCCCAGCGGCCGGCGCGCTGCGCCGCTGGTTCGCCGACACCGCCGGCGGGTTGCCGGCGACCTTCTGGTACCTCTGGGCCGGCCTGTTGATCAATCGGGCCGGGGCGTTCGCGATGCTCTTCCTGTCGCTCTATCTGACCGCCGCCCGCGGCGCCAGCGAATCGCTGGCCGGCGTGGTGGTCGGCGCCTACGGCGCGGGTGGGGCGGCCGGGGTGCTGTTCGGTGGCGTCCTGGCCGACCGGTGGGGGCGACGGTCGACACTGGTGGCGGCGCACCTGGTCACCGCCGCCCTGATGGTCGCGCTGGCGTTCAGCCAGCACCTCGGCGTGATCGCCGCGCTCGCCCTGCTGGTCGGCGTCACCCACTCGATGCCGAGCCCCGCCTTCGTCGCGGCGATCGTCGACGTGGTGCCGGAGCAGCGCCGGTCGCGCGCGTTCAACCTCCAGTTCTGGGCGTTCAACCTCGGCATGGCGGTGGCCTCGCTGCTGGCCGGCCTGCTGGCCGAGGCGAGCTACGTCGCGCTGTTCCTGGTGGACGCCGCCGCCACGCTCGCCACCGCCGTACTGATCGCCTGGAAGGTCCCCGAGACCCTGCCCCTCGGCCGGGCGACACGCCGTCCGGCACGTGGCCCCGCGCCCACTCCGGCGCATGGTCCGGCACCCGGTGGTCCGGCCGCGCCGGCCGCCGGCAACCGCCGATCGCGCCGACCGGGCCTGCACACCGCGCTGACCGACCGGCACTTCCTGGCCTTCGTCGGGCTGACCTTCATCCTGGCCGTACTGACCATGCAGGCTTCGACGATCATGCCGCTGGCGATGCGCGCGGACGGCCTGGGGCCCTCGGCGTACGGCATGGTGGTGGCGCTGGGCGGCGTGCTGATCGTGCTGGGGCAGCTGTTCGTACCCCGGCTCATCGACCGGCACCGCAAGGCACACGTGCTGGCCGTCTCGACGGCGCTGCTCGCCGCCGGCTTCGGTGTGCTCGCCGCCGCCGACAACCTCGCGTTCTACCTGGGCGCCTGCGTGGTCTGGACGGTCGGCTCGATGCTGGCCGCGCCGCCGAACGCGCAGATCAACGCGGACCTGGCGCCACCCGCCCTGCGAGCCCGTTACCAGTCGGTGTTCTACCTGGCCTTCCCGGCGGCGTCGTTCGTGGCGCCGACGCTCGGCGGGTTCAGCCTGCAGCAGTGGGGCGACGGGCACTGGCTACTCGTCGGCGGGCTGGGACTGCTGGCCGCCGGCGGTCACCTGCTCGCCGGGCCGCCGAGGGAACGGCGCGTGGCCGCCCTGCGCCGCCAGGCGCCACCGGTCGCGGCGCCACCGGTCGAGACGTCGCCGGTCGAGGGGGCGGCCATCCGCTCATGAGCACGCGAAATGCCCGGTACGGGCTTCGTACCGGGCATTTGCGTCGTACGACCGGCGGCGGCGGGCGGCACTCACCCCCGTAAGCGACGCCCGCTCGCGCCGCCGGTCAAACAGGTGGGCCACCGTCCCCCAACGGTGTCGGTCCACCCGTCCTCCGACGCCTCGCCCAGTTGCACGGATCTGATCGATCCGCCGCTCCCCCGAACGGTTCCGAGCGTGGCGCGGTGCAGTAAAGCTAGTTCGGCCCGACGTTCCGATTCAACCTGGTCGGCTGTCTCGCCCGTCACAGTGACCGTGGCCGGTCCGCGGACGGCGCTTCGGGCCCTCGCTCATGGCCAACTGCGGGTACCCACGGGGTATTCCCACAAACCTCTCACCCGTCCTCCCGATCGGGGGATTCCGTCCGGAAGAAGTTGCTCTGCCGGCCGTCGCGCATCTGCTCCTGGTAGATCAGGTTCAACCGGCGCAGATCGAAGGTGTGGAACCACGCTTCCCAGGTGATCTCCCGTATCCGGCTGCTCTCCCGGTAACCCGGAATGTTGAACGTCAGCACACCGGCCCGGCCCTCCCGCTCGGTGCCGCCGATCGTCGCCGGCTTGGCACCCCGCTCCCGGGCCCACCGCCGGATGACATCGTGGTTGGTGGTGACCAGGCTGCGGCCGGGACGCTCCGGTCGGTCCTGGAGTGAGGAGATCACCTGCGACGATCGGACCGACCGCGAGGTCGACCGCCCGGTCCGCGGCCCGCCGCCTCGGGCCGGTGCCGTCGCCTTCCTCGCCCCGGCGGTGCTCTTACGCGCCGCCCCGGCCGTCGACTTACGCGCGGTGGCCTTGCGGGCCGTGGCGGCCGTCGACTTGCGCGCCGCGCTGGTCGTGGACTTGCGCGCTGGGCCGGCCGTCGACTTGCGGGCCACGCTGGTGGTCGACTTCCGCGCTGTGCCCGCCGTGGACTTGCGCACCGCGCTGGTCGCCTTGCGGGTGCTGCTCGCCGGCGCCTTGCGCGCGGCGGTCGACTTGCTTGCCGCACCGGCCGACGTACGCGCCGCTGCGGTACGGCTGGCCGGTGCCGCCTTCGCCCGGCCCGGAGCGGTACGGGAGGCGGTCCGGCCGGACGCCGCCTGCCTCGCCCCCGACGCCTTGGTGGCGCCGGCGCGGCCGGCCGGTCCGCTGCTCCGGCGCCCGGCGCCGCCGGACCGGATCGTCTTCACCAGCGTCTTCACCAGTTCCGGCTTCCGCAGCGCGGAGATGCCGGAGACCCCGTACCGCCGCAACTGCCCCCGTAGTTCGTCCACCCGCATTCGGGAGATCTCCGACTCGGAGGTGCCCGGAGTGTTCGGGGTCTGGTTACCGCTCTGCCGCTTGGTCCTGGTCGCGGTCCCGCCGCGACCCGAGCTGTTTCGCTGAGCCATGGACGCTCACGCTCCTCGACACTCGACGTCTCGGCGCGGCGGGTCCCAACGCCGCACCGCGCGGTGCGGCTTACCCGTCAGGAGCGGTCCGAACCTCCGGCGGCCGGCGGAGCCGCCCCCGCATCGTCCGAGGGCTCGAAGAGGTGCGCGAAGGCTGCCAGGTTGGCCGTCGACTCGCCCCGCTTGATCCGCCACTCCCACTCACGCCGGATCGAGCCGCCGAAGCCGATCTCCAACATCGTGTCGAAGGACTCGTCGGCGTAGGTCAGCACCGCGCCCAGCAGCCGATCCAGTTCGTCGGCGTCGACACCGGCGGGGTTGACCCGACCGGTGAGGTAGACGTCGCCGACCGCGTCGACGGAGAAGGACACCGCGTACATCTTCGCGTTGCGCTGCAGCAGCCAGGCCCAGAGCTCCTCGCGGCGCTCGTCCGGCTGGCGCATCACGAACGCCTCGATCCGCAGGGCGTGCTCACCGACGATCAGGTTGCAGATCGTCTTGAGCTTGTGCGTCCCGGGCAGGGTCACCGCGTACGACCCGGGGCCGGTGGGCTCGCAGACGAGTTCCCGCTCCGCGCAGTACGACTCGATCAGGGCCCCAAGCTCACTCATCGGCTCAACTCTACGGCCGCGCTACCCGTCACCAGCGATCCCCGTCACCAGCTACCGGAGCCGGCCAGCTCGGCGGCGAGGCGGGCCCGATGGGCCGCGATCGCCTCGCCGTAGACGGTGAGCAGGCCGGTGGCCGTGCGGTGCCAGGAGAAGTTGCGGGCGTGCCGGGCGGCACCGACGGACAACTCCGCCCGGCGGGCCCGGTCGGGGAGCAGGCGGGCGAGCGTACGCGCCCAGTCGACGGGGTCGTGACCGCGTACCAGCACACCGCTGACCTGGTCCCGTACCGCGGTGACCAGGCCGCCCACGGCGGCGGCCACCACGGGCGTACCGCAGGCCTGGGCCTCCAGTGCGACCAGGCCGAAGGACTCGTTGTACGACGGCACCGCGACCAGGTCGGCGGCCTGGTACAGCAGGGGCAGGTCCGCGCCGGTCCGGGGCGACAGGAAGTGCACCCGGTCGGTGACGCCGAGCGAGGCGGCCAGCTCGATCAGGGCGGTGGGCCGGTCGAGCCCGCTGCCGCTCGGGCCGCCGCAGATCACCACCGCGACCTCGCGGGCCAGCTCGGGATCCCGCTCACCCAGGGCGGCGATCGCACGGACCAGCACGTCCGGAGCCTTCAGCGGCTGGATCCGCCCGACGAAGGCCACCAGGTGACCGCGGGTCGGCAGACCCAGCCGTGCGCGGGCGGCGGCGACCCCACCGCCGGGTGCCGGGCGGAACCGGTCCAGGTCGACGCCGGGCTCCACCACGGCGACCCGGGCCGGGTCGGCATCGTACCGGCCGATCAGATCCCGCGCCTCGACCCGGGTGTTCGCGACCAGCCGGTCCGCCTCCGCGACCACCTGCTCCTCGCCGATCACCCGGGCCTTGGGCTCTGGCCGGTCCCCGGCGGCGAGCTGCGCGTTCTTGACCTTGGCCAGGGTGTGCGCGGTGTGCACCAGCGGCACCCCCCAGCGGTCCTTGGCCAGCCAGCCGACCTGGCCGGAGAGCCAGTAGTGGGAGCTGATGAGGTCGTAGTGCCCCGGCGGGCGGGCCGCCTCGGCGCGCAGCACGCCGGCGGTGAACGCGCAGAGCTGTCCGGGTAGTTCCTCCTTGGTCAGGCCCTCCAGCGGGCCCGCCATCACGTGCCGGACGTGCACTCCGGGCGCGACCTCCACCACCGGTGGCAGGTCGCCCGAGGTCGCCCGGGTGAAGATCTCGACCTCGACGTTCGCCTCGGCCAGCCGCCGGGAGACCTCCAGGATGTAGACGTTCATGCCACCCGCGTCGCCGGTGCCCGGCTGGTGCAGTGGTGACGTGTGCACCGAGAGGGTCGCGATCCGCCGGGGCCGCGGCCACGGCAGGGAACCCCGCTGACGACCGACACCGGTGTGCTTCTCCGCCACTTCCGCTCCCTTTGACACGGTTGATGCCGTCCGCACGACCGGCGCTCCTGCGTCAACAATTCACGCCAGATGTCATCTTCCCGATCGGCAGCGGGAAATACCTCGGCCAGACCCCTGGGCGTGACCCACCTCATGGCGGCGGCAGTCCCCGACGGCCACCGGCGGGGGGCGAGAATGGCCGGATGAGTCGTGTCGCCATCGTCACCGGAGCATCCAGCGGGATAGGCGCCGCCACCGCGCGGCGGCTCGCCGACGAGGGATTCCACGTGCTGGCCGCCGCGCGGCGTACCGACCGGCTGGCCGGGCTGGTCGCCGAGATCACCGCCGCCGGTGGCGCCGCCACCGCCGTGGCCTGCGACGTCACCTCCGACGAGTCGGTGGCCGGCCTGGCGCGGGCCGCGCAACAGGCCGGCGGGCCGGTGACCCTGCTGGTCAACAACGCGGGCGGGGCACGTGGGCTGGATCCGGTGGAGTCCGGCGCGGTCGGCGACTGGCAGTGGATGTACGACGTCAACGTCCTCGGCACGCTGCGGGTCACCCAGACGCTGCTGCCGGCGCTGGAGACCTCCGGAGCCGGCACCGTCGTCATCGTCTCGTCGACCGCCGGCTTCACGGTGTACGAGGGCGGGGGCGGCTACGCCGCGGCGAAGCACGCGCAGACCGCGATCGCCGGCACGTTGCGGCTGGAGCTGTGCGGACGCCCGGTCCGGGTGATCGAGATCGATCCGGGCATGGTGAAGACCGACGAGTTCTCGCTGGTCCGCTTCGGCGGGAACGCCGATCGGGCGGAGGCCGTCTACGCCGGAGTCGCCGAGCCGCTGCTGGCCGAGGACGTCGCCGACTGCATCGCCTGGTGCGCCACCCGGCCGCAGCACGTCAACGTGGACCGCCTCGTGGTCCGCCCGCTGGCTCAGGCCGCCCAGCACAAGGTGCATCGGGCGGGCTGATGGCGGCGCGGGCGTCCCGGCCGCTCGGCGTGGTCACCAGGGGCACCACCGGCCCCAACCGGCTACGCCGGGTGGACAACTGGATCGTGAAGACCTGCGGTGACGCGCTGCGGGCGGCCCCGGATCCGCTGGTGGTCGACCTCGGCTACGGCGCGACTCCGGTGACCGCGGTGGAGCTGCGCGCCCGGCTCGCCGCCGGGGTCCGCGCCGACGTCCGGGTGGTCGGGCTGGAGATCGATCCGGTACGCGTCACCGATGCCCAGCCCGCCGCCGAGCCGCCCGGGCTCACCTTCGCCCGAGGCGGCTTCGAGCTGGCCGGCCTGCGTCCCGCCCTGGTCCGCGCGTTCAATGTGCTGCGTCAGTACGACGAGAGCGAGGTGGCCGATGCCTGGGCCACACTCTGCGCCGGGCTGGCCCCGGGCGGGCTGCTGGTGGAGGGCACCTGCGACGAGTTGGGCCGCCTCGCCGGGTGGGTGCTGCTCGACGCGAACGGCCCGCGATCGTTGACCCTGGCCGCCCGGCTGGCGACCCTGCGGAGCCCGGCCGAGCTGGCCGAGCGGCTGCCCAAGGCGCTGATCCACCGCAACGTCCCCGGAGAGTGGATCCACGACCTGATCCAGGCCCTGGACGACGCCTGGCGGTCCGCCGCCGGCTACGCACCCTTCGGCCCCCGCCAACGCTGGCTGCACACCGTGCAGACCGTCCACGCCCAGGGCTGGCCCCTCCTGGACCGCCCCCGCCGCTGGCGCCAAGGCGAACTAACCCTCCCCTGGCCCACCCCCGAACCTCCCCGGTGATCATGAAGTTGTTGCCACTCGCATCGGCGTGTCATGGCAACAACTTCATGATCACCCGGAGAGACCTTGGGGTGGGAGAGGGAGTGGGAGTGGGAGTGGGGGTTAGAGGGTGCAGTTGATGAGGACGGGTTCGGGGTGGAGGGTCACGGCGAAGCGGGACTGGACGCCGTCGCGGATGTCGCGGGCGAGTGTGAGCAAAGCTTGCGTGGTGGCGGTGCCGGTGGGGTTGGTGAGGGCGAGGGTGTGCTTGGTGGAGATGGCCGTGCCCTCGGGACCGGGATATCCCCTGCCGAAGCCGGCCTTATCGATCAGCCAGGCAGCGCTGACCTTGACCACGTTCCCGGCACCCGGCCACGCCGGTGGCTCACCGATGTCGGCGGCCCGCTGCCGCAGCAGCTCGTACGCCGCGCTGTCGAGCACCGGGTTGGTGAAGAAGGAGCCGACCGAGCGGGTGTCCGGGTCCGCCGCGTCGAGCACCATGCCCTTGCCCGCGCGCAGCCCCAGCACGGTGGCCCGGGCCTGGGCCAGCGGCACCCGGTCACCGACGGCGACATCGAGCGCCCGGGCCAGTTCCGCGTACCGCACCGGGCCGGACAGCGGCGAGCGGGTCAGCCGGAAGTCCACCGAGAGCACCACCCAACGCTCGCTGTACTTGAAGATGCTGGACCGGTAGGCGAACCCGCAGTCCCCGGCGGCCACCCGCCCCACCGTTCCGGCGACCCGGTCGTAGACCTGCACCGCGACGATGGTCTCGGCAACCTCCTGTCCGTACGCTCCGACGTTCTGGATCGGGGTGGCCCCGGTCGAGCCGGGGATGCCGGAGAGGCACTCCAGCCCGGACCAGCGATTCTCCACCGTGGCGGCGACGAGGTCGTCCCACGCCTCGCCGGCCTCGACCCGCACCGTCACCGTCTGCTCGTCCTCGGTGAGCACCCGCAGGCCGTGGGAGCGGATGAGGAGCGCGGTGCCCGGGAAGCCGACGTCTCCGATGACCACGTTGCTGCCGCCGGCGAGCAGAAGGATCTCGGATCCCGCCTCGCGTACCCGGGCGACGATCTCGTCGGCGCTGGTGGCGGTGACGACCCGGCCGGCCGGCCCGCCCATTCGCAATGTGGTGTATTGCGCCAGATCGCCCGGGTTGGCGGGTTGAGCGGCGGCTGTCGGCTGGGCGTAGACGTCAGACACGCCTTTCACCCTAGGCTGAGGGATAGCCGCGGCACTCACTGGTGGCCCGGTCACCCCCGGGAGGATGGCGATGAGCAGATTGCACGGCACCAAGGACTTCTGGATCGGTGCACTCCGCGCGGAGGGTCCGGCGTTCGCCGCTGCGGTGGCCGAGGCGCCACCCGAGACGCCCGTACTCTCCTGCCCCGGCTGGACGGTGACCGACCTGACCCGGCACCTCGCCGGCATCTACCAGTGGGTGGGTGACGTCGCCGGCTCGGGCGGGATCGCGGCACCGCAGCAGAGCCGCTCACGGCCGGCCGAGCCCGTGCCGGGGGTCACGGCCGTGCAGCAGTGGCAGCAGGCGTACGACGAGCTGATGGCGCTCTTCGACACCCTGGATCCGGAGGCGCCGGCGTGGAACTGGGCGCCACAGCCGAAGAAGGCGGCCTTCTGGCCGCGCCGGATGGCCCACGAGACGGCGGTGCACCGCTGGGACGCCCAGCTCGCCATCGCCGCCGGTGAGCCGATCGAGGCGAAGCTCGCGGCCGACGGGGTGAGCGAGGTGCTGGACACCTGGCTGCCGGCGGGCCGGCGGAAGTCGGCCGGCCCGTGGCGCGGGGTGGTCCGGCTCAGCGCCACCGACGCGGCCCAGGAGTGGTTCCTGCGACTGCGCGGCGAGGGGGTTGCCCTGCTCGACACCGGCACCATCCTCGATCACGACGACCACCACCCCCGGGTGCACGTCAGCGGCACCGCCAGCGACCTGCTGCTGGCCCTCTGGGGCCGGGTCAGCTTCGACACCCTGACCGTCGCCGGCGACCGCGCCCTCCTCGACGGAGCCCGCACCGGCTAACCCCCTGCAACCTCGTTGATCATGAGGTTAGCGGGTGTTTTAGAGATCAAAGTCCCCGCTAACTTCATGATCGACGGATTGGGTGCCGGGCGTGGGGGCGCCGGGGTGGGCGGGGTTGTGGCTGTTCTGTGACTGTCTCGTGAGAGCGCTCTCTTGACAGCGGTCCGGGGCGGGACGCAGGCTACGTGAGAGCGCTCTCAGACTCCATCCCACCACCACCCCGACCTGAGAGGGGTCACCAGACAATGGGCACTTTCCCGCGCCACCGCCTCGCGGCGGTCGCCCTGGCCGCCACCGGCGCGCTGCTCCTCACCAGCGGCTGCGGCGGCGACGAGGCCGCCGGGGACGGCAAGATAACGCTCACCGTCGACGTCTTCGGACAGTTCGGCTACGAGCAGCTCTACCAGGAGTACATGGACGCCAACCCCAACGTGAAGATCGTCGAACGGGGCACCGGCGGCAACCTCGACGAGTACTCGCCGAGGCTCACCCAGTGGCTCGCCGCCGGCCGGGGCGCGGGCGACGTCGTGGCCATCGAAGAGGGCCTGATGGTCGAGTACAAGGCTAACCCGGACAACTTCGTCAACCTGCTCGACCACGGCGCCGCCGTGCTCAAGGGCAACTTCCTGGAGTGGAAGTGGGAGCAGGGGCTCACCGCCGACGGCCAGAAGCTGATCGGGCTCGGCACCGACGTAGGCGGCATGGCCATCTGCTACCGCACCGACCTCTTCGAGAAGGCGGGCCTGCCGACCGACCGGGAGGAGGTCTCCAAGCTCTGGCCGACCTGGGAGGGCTACATCGCCACCGGCAACAAGTTCAAGGCGGCCAACACCGGTGCCTCGTTCCTGGACGCGGCGACCAACACCTTCAACACCATCGTGCTCCAGACCGCCGGCAACGCGCAGGGCTACCACTACTACGACACCAGCGAGAACCTGGTGGTCGACAGCAACCCGGCGGTGAAGCAGGCCTGGGACATCACGATGAACATCATCAACGCCGGCCTCTCCGGCAAGTACGGCTCCTGGTCCGAGGAGTGGGTCTCCGCCTTCAAGCAGGCCAAGTTCGCCACCATCGCCTGCCCGGCCTGGATGACCGGTGTGATCGAGGGCAACGCCGGGCCGGAGGCCGCGGGCAAGTGGGACATCGCCCGGGTGCCGGGCAACGGTGGAAACTGGGGCGGCTCGCACCTCGCCGTGCCGCAGCAGAGCAAGAACCAGGAGGAGGCCGTCAAGCTGGCCAAGTTCCTGACCAGCGCCGAGGGCCACATCGGCGCCTTCAAGGCCAAGGGCCCGCTGCCCTCCTCGCCGCAGGCACTGGACGACCCCGCCATCACCGAGGCCACCAACGCGTACTTCTCGGACGCGCCGGTCGGCAAGATCTTCGGTGAGGGCGCGAAGACCCTGAAGCCGGTCTACATGGGCCCGAAGAACCAGGCCGTGCGCACCGAGGTGGAGAACGCCGTCCGCACCGTCGAGCTGGGCCAGCGCAACCCCGATCAGGGCTGGCAGGACGCGATCACCAACGCCAAGAAGGCCGCCGCCAAGTAACCGCGGCCCGACGGTCCCCACCCGCCGCCGGTCCAGGGTCCACCGCGTACGCACGGCGCGTCGCGGCGACCCACCCTGGATCGGCGCGGGATCGGGGGCGTGGAAAGGAGTCAACGGCTCATGGCGTTGCAGCTCGACGCGCGACCGCCGGCCACACCGGCACCGCGTGGCACCCGCCCGTCCCGGGCCGGCCGGCTGAGCCGGATCGACGCGAAGTACTCGCCCTACCTCTACATCGCCCCGTTCTTCGTGATCTTCGCGATCTTCGGGGCGTGGCCGCTGGCGTACACCTTCTGGGTTTCGCTGCACGACTGGGACCTGCTCGGCAGCAACCCGACCTTCGTCGGCGCCGAGAACTACACCCGGCTCCTGGTCGACGGCGACTTCTGGCACTCGGTGGTCAACACCCTCGGCATCTTCGTCATCAGCACCGTGCCGCAGCTGCTCCTGGCGCTCTGGCTGGCCAACATGCTCAACCGGCACCTGCGGTTCCGGACCGGCTGGCGGATGGCCGTGCTGGTCCCCAACGTCACCTCGACCGCCGCCGTGGCGATCGTGTTCGGGGTGCTGTTCGGCCGCGAGTTCGGCATGGTCAACTGGATGCTCGACCTGGTCGGCGTCGACCCGATCGGGTGGAAGACCGACCGGTTCGCCTCCTGGGTGGCCATCTCGGCCATGGTCGACTGGCGGTGGACCGGCTACAACGCGCTGATCTTCCTGGCCGCCATGCAGGCCATCCCCCGCGACCTCTACGAGGCCGCCGCGATCGACGGCGCGAACCGGGCCCGGCAGTTCTGGACCATCACCGTGCCGCTGCTCAAGCCGACGATCATCTTCTGCACCATCATCTCCACCATCGGCGGGCTTCAACTCTTCACCGAGCCCCGGCTGTTCCACTCCGGCACCAACCCGATCCGGGGCGGACCGCTGCGCGAGTCACAGACGATGACCATGTACATGTTCGAGAACGCCTTCGCGCCCTACTACAACTTCGGCTACGGCTCGGCGGTCGCCTGGCTGCTCTTCGCCCTGATCGCCATCGTGGCGGCGATCAACGTACTGATCATCCGCCGGCTCGGCGCCGGTGCCAAGCCGGACGTCGGCCGGCGGAAGGGAGGCTCCCGATGAGCGAGCGCAGCGAGCGAGTCATCCGGCTCGGCGCCCTGGTTCCTCGTCGCGGCGCCGAGCGAAGCGAGGTGGCGCGATGAGCAAGCTGTGGCGGGCCAGCCCCCTGACGTACGGCGCGCTGATCGCCGCCGTGGTCATGTCGCTCTTCCCGATCTACTGGATGTTCGTGGTGGCCAGCCGCTCCAGCGACGCGATGGGGCAGTTGCCGCCGCCGGTGACCCCCGGCGGCAACCTCGGCGCCAACATCTCCCGGCTGTTCGCCAACACCGACGCGTACTTCCTGACCGGCCTGATCAACTCGGCGATCGTGTCGACCGTGGTCACCGTCTCGGTGGTGTTCTTCTCCACCCTGGCCGGATTCGCGTTCGCGAAGCTGCGCTTCCGGGGCCGCAACGTACTCCTGATGGTCATCATCGCGACGATGATGGTGCCCACCCAGCTCGGCATCATCCCGTTGTACATCCTGATGACCAAGCTGAACCTCAGCGACCGGCTGCCCGCGGTCATCCTGCCCGCGCTGGTCACCGGGTTCGGGGTGTTCATGATGCGGCAGTACGCCGGCCAGGCGGTCAGCAACGAGCTGATCGAGGCGGCCCGGGTGGACGGCTGCGGCACCGCCCGGATCTACTGGAACGTGGTGGTGCCCGCGCTGCGGCCGGCCGCCGCCGTGCTGGGGCTGCTCACCTTCATGACCACCTGGAACGACTTCCTCTGGCCGTACGCTGTGCTCAACGATCCGGCGAATCCCACCGTGCAGCTGTCGCTGCGGGCCCTGTCCGACGGCTACTACCAGGACATGTCCCAGGTCTTCACCGGAACGGCCATCGCCACGCTGCCACTGCTGCTGGTTTTCGTCCTGTTCGGCCGCCAGATCATCGGCGGGATCATGGAAGGTGCGGTCAAGGCGTGACTGAGCTCCGATTTCCCGACAACTTTCTCTGGGGTGCGGCCACCGCGGCGTACCAGATCGAGGGGGCGGCCCGCGACGACGGGCGCGGCGAATCGATCTGGGACACCTTCAGCCGTACCCCCGGCAGGGTGCACGCCGGGCACACCGGCGACGTCGCCTGCGACCACTACCACCGGTACGCCGACGACGTCGCGCTGATGGCCGAGCTGGGGTTGCAGGCGTACCGCTTCTCGGTGTCCTGGCCCCGGATCCAGCCGGACGGCAGCGGGCCGGTGAACCCGCGCGGCCTGGACTTCTACGACCGGCTGACCGACGCGCTGCTGGGTCGGGGCATCGACCCGATCATCACCCTTTACCACTGGGACCTGCCGCAGACGTTGCAGGATCGCGGTGGCTGGACCAGCCGGGAGACCGCGGAGCACTTCGCCACCTACGCCTCCGCCGTGTACGCCCGCCTCGGCGACCGGATCGGCACCTGGACGACGCTCAACGAACCGTGGTGCTCGGCCTACCTCGGTTACGGCAACGGGGTGCACGCACCCGGGGTGCAGGACCCGGGCGCGGCCTTCACCGCCGTACACCATCTGCTGCTCGCGCACGGCCTGGCCGTGCAGGCGCTGCGCGCGGGCGGCGCCGGCCGCGTCGGTGTCACGGTGAACCCAGCCGACGTACGCCCCGCCGACCCGAACAGCGCGGCCGACGCCGCCGCGGTACGCCTGGTCGACGGGCTACACAACCGGATCTTCCTCGACCCGCTGCTGGTCGGCGGCTACCCGGAGGACGTCCGCGAACACGTGGCCCGGATCGTCGATCCGGCGTTCGTACAGGACGGCGACGAGAAGATCATCGCCGCGCCGATCGACCTGCTCGGGATCAACTTCTATGCGCCGACGTACGTGGCCGGGCGGCCGGACGGCGCCGGTGGCAGCGCGTACCCGGGCACCGAGGGCGCGGTGGAGTTCCTGGCGCCGGTCGGGCCGCTGACCGACATGGGTTGGATGATCGAGCCGGCGGGGCTGACCCGGCTGCTGGAGCGCATCGCCACCGACTATCCCGCGGTGCCGCTGCTGATCACCGAGAACGGCGCCGCCTTCCCGGACAAGGCCGCCGCGGACGTGACCAGCCCGATGCAGGACACCGACCGGATCGCCTACCTCGACGGCCACCTGCGCGCCGCGCACGAGGCGATCGCCCGGGGCGTCGACCTGCGCGGCTATCTCGTATGGTCATTGCTGGACAACTTCGAGTGGGCCGAGGGGTACGGCAAGCGATTCGGCATCGTGCACGTCGACTACCTCACCCAACGGCGTACACCGAAATCCAGCGCCCGGTGGTACCAGGAGGTGATCTCCCGGAACGGGCTGTGACGAGGTGGTGGTAACTCCTATGACGGGGGCGCAACGGCCCACTCTGGAGGCGGTGGCACGACGGGCCGGTGTGTCCCGGGCCACCGTCTCCCGGGTGGTCAACGGCTCGACCACGGTCGCCGAGCCGATCCAGGAGGCGGTCCGCCAGGCGGTCGCCGAGTTGGGGTACGTGCCGAACCTGGCCGCACGCACCCTCGTCACCCAGCGGACCGACTCGATCGCCCTGGTGATGCCGGAGGAGGCCACCCGGGTCTTCTCCGACGACCAGGTCTTTCCCGGGATCATCCGGGGTGCGGCGCAGGAGTTGGAGGCCGCCGACAAGCAGCTGGTGCTGATGCTGGCCGGTTCGCCGGCCGGGCACGAACGGGTCGAGCGGTACACCACCGGCCGGCACGTCGACGGGGTGCTCTTCGCCTCGCTGCACGGTGCCGACCCGCTGCCCGCCCGGCTGGCCGCGCTCGGCATCCCGGTGGTGTGCAGCGGCCGGCCCCTCGACGGGGCGCACGTGCCGTACATCGACGTCGACCAGGTCGGCGGCGTCACCCTGGCGGTGCG
Source organism: Micromonospora sp. WMMD1082 (assembly GCF_029626175.1). Classification (NCBI taxonomy): domain Bacteria; kingdom Bacillati; phylum Actinomycetota; class Actinomycetes; order Micromonosporales; family Micromonosporaceae; genus Micromonospora; species Micromonospora sp. WMMD1082. The sequence continues at coordinate 2,083,790 of NZ_JARUBM010000002.1, forward strand.
ACACCTGATCGACGGCGGGCGACGCCGGATCGCCACCATCGCCGGGCCGCAGGACATGGTCGCCGGCATCGAGCGGCTGGCCGGCTACCGGGACACGGTGGCCGCCGCCGGGCTGCCCGAGATGGTGGCGGTCGGCGACTTCACCCGCGAGTCCGGTGCGGCGGCGATGCGCCAGCTGCTCGCCGCCCACCCCGACCTGGACGCCGTCTTCGCCGCGTCGGACCTGATGGCACACGCCGCCCTGCGTACGCTGCGGGAGGCGGGACGGCGGGTGCCGGAAGACGTGGCAGTAATCGGTTTCGACGACATCGAGACCGCCGCGTACACCGACCCGCCGCTGACCACCGTCCGCCAACCGATCGTGGAACTCGGCCGGCAGGGCACCCGACTGCTGCTCCGTCTCGCCGCCGGCGAGCAGGTCGAGCCGGCCCTCATCCTCCCCACCGAGCTGATCATCCGCGACTCCGCCTGAGGGCGCCTCGTTGAGCCCCTTGCTTTGGGTGCGTTTCTTGTCACCCTGGCGACAACAGATGCACCCACAACTGCGGTGCAATCGATCGGTGCGGATGCCGAGGGACGACGCGGACCGGTTGGAGTGGCTGCTGTTCGAGCAGTCCGGGGTGCTCAGCTGGGCGCAGGCGACGGCTGAGCTGACGCCGGCGAGGGTGCGTCACCTGCTGGCGACCGAGCGGTGGGGGCGGGTGTGCCGGGGTGTCCTGCGGGCCGGGCCGCCCGGCGGGCCGTACCGGCCGGAGCAAGCCTGGTGGGTGGCGGTGCTCGCCGCCGGGCCGGGCGCGGCGCTCGCCGGGCTGGCGGCGGCGAACGCCGGAGGGCTGCGGGGCAACTGGCGGTACGAGACCGTCGATGTGCTGGTCCCGCACCGCCGCCGGCAGGCAGACCTGCTGCGCCGGTTGCCGCTCGGCCTGCCGGCGGTTCGGGTACGCCGGGTCCGGCATCTGCCGGCCGAGGACCGGCAGCGGGGCCGACCCGACCGCACCTCGATGGCACGGTCCCTGGTGGACGCGGCGCAGTGGGCGCGTACCGACGAGCAGGCGCAGCAGATCCTCGCGGCCGGCTGCCAGCAGCGGCGGACGACCCCGGCGGAGATCGGCGCGGTGCTGGAGCGGCTGTCTCGGGCGCGGCGGCGGGCGGTGATTCGGGAGACGTTGCGGGACATCGCCGGCGGCGCGGAGGCGCTCTCCGAGATCGACCTGGTCCGGCTCTGCCGGCGGTACGGGCTGCCGGCACCGCAGGCGCAGCAGCGGCGGCGGGACACCGACGGGCGGGTGCGCTATCTGGACGCGTACTGGCCGCAGTGGTCGCTGCACGTGGAGGTCGACGGCGGGCACCACATGGATGTCCGGCACTGGGCGGCCGACCTGCGCCGGCAGAACCGCGTCTGGATCGACGGCGACCGCATCCTCCGGTTCACCGCCTTCGACATCCGCCATCGCCCCGACGAGGTGGCCGCCCAACTCCGCGCCGCGCTGACGGCTGCCGGCTGGTCAGCCTGACCTCCTCTCCCCGACCGGGCCGGCTGTTGCCTTTGGGTGCGTTTCTTGTTGCCCCAGTGACAAGAAACGCACCCAAAGCATGGTCGAGGGTCGGTACGGCGTCGCGCGGGAAAAGGCGGCGCGGCAACGGGCCCGTGCGGACTAGCCTGCGGCGCATGTCGAATCCGGCCAGGCGTCCATCCGCGTCCATCCGTCCCGCAGAGCCCGACGACGCGCAAGCGGTGGTGGCGCTGCGTACGCTCGTGCTGCCCTTTCTGGTACGCGGGGTCGCATCCACCCGGCAGATGATCGCCACGCCGACGCCGGGTCTGCACTGGGCCGGCTTCGTCGCCGAGGTCGACGGGAAGATAATCGGCTGGGTCTCGGCGTCCCGCAACGAGCACACGACCGAGGCGGTCGGCGAGGTCTCGCTGCTGCACGTCCATCCCGACCAACGGCGGCGCGGCATCGGGGCCGCGCTGCTGGCCAGGGCGCTGGAGCACCTTGCCCCGCTCGACCTGGACCGGCTGCACGGACGCGCGCTGCCGGAGGCGCTGCCCTTCGCCCGCCGGCACGGCTTCGCGCCGAGTCGTCAGGAGCGCTTCTCGGCCCTGGACCTGCACGCGCTGCCGCCGCTGCCGGAGACTCCCGACGGCGTCCGGCTGCTTTCGCTGGCCGAGGCCGATCCGCGCCAGGTGCACCGGGTGGACGTGCTGGCCAGCGCCGACGAGCCGGGCGTCGTGGCCTCCGGTGCGATCGGCTACGACCACTGGTGCGCCGGCACCTGGGACAACGTCGGCCTGGACCGGGAGGCCAGCATGGGCGCCGAGGTCGGCGGCGTACTGGCCGCGATCAGCCTGGTGAAGCGGGACGGCGAGCGGATGTGGACGGACTACACCGGCACCGTGCCGGAGCACCGAGGGCGAGGGCTGGCCCGGTTGGTGAAGCTCGCCGCGCTGCACCGGGCGGCAGCGCGCGGCATCACCGTGGCGTACACCGGGAACGACGAGGCGAACGCACCGATGCTGGCGATCAACACCCGGCTCGGGTACCGGCAGGTGGCCAGCCAGTGGTCCTGCGTACGCGAGCTGAGGCCGACCGTCAGTCCTCCGTGATGGGTTGGCCGAGTGAGCGGCGGGCCAGCAACGTGGCGCCGGCCACCGCCGCCGGCATCAGCAGGACGGCGCCGAGCGGGATCAGGAAGCAGACGAAGACCGCCACCCCGAAGCCGAGCGCGGTGGGGCGGTCCGCCGTCAACGCGGCCCGGCGTTCCCGCAGCCGCTTGCCGCGCCGGTAGAAGGGTGCGCCGACCAGTTCCACGGCAAGCAGCCAGCCGCCCACCGCCGCGCCGACCACCGGCACCACGGTCTGCCCGATCAGCGGAATGAAGCCGGCCGCGAAGAGCGGGATGCCGACCAGCGCCGCCAGGGCCACCAGGCGGACCGAGTCGGCGGCGCTGCGGCGCAGCGACGGCCAGAACGGGACCTCGACCGCGTCCGGCGTGCCGCCGTACCGCCGCTCCACCCGCTCGGAGATCTTCTCGTAGAACGGGTCGCCGATGACCAGGGTGACCGCCGTGAAGGTGAGCACCGTGAGCAGGCCGCCGAGCCCGAGGAACGCCAGCGCGGCGATCACCCGGACCGCGCTGCGCGCCGCCGCCGGCCAGTCGTCGGCGAAGGGCGTCGCCGCGACGGCCAGGTCGCCGACGAAGAAGACCAGGATGGCGTACGCGGTAAGGAAGATCGCCCCGGAGATCAGCGCTGGTACCACGCCGAGCAGCATCAGACCGGGACTGCGGACGTACAGACCGATGCCGCGCAGCAGGAGGGCGGCGCCGGCGGCGAACCGGCGGGCCGCGCTGGTGGCGGTGCCGGGGATCCCGGAAGCGTTCACGCCGAAAGCGTAGGCCGCATCAACCGGTTGACGGATCCGCCGGGTCAACCGGCGACGGCGAAGATCACCTACGGCTGGTCGATTCGCCGGAGGCGTGCCCTCGCGACCCTGGACAGGTACACGAGACGCAACGGCGAAAGGCGACGCCATGCCGGTCATCGAGGTGACCAACCTGCACAAGCGGTACGGCGAGACGGTGGCGGTGGACGACGTGTCGTTCGCCGTCGAGACCGGAGAGATCTTCGGTGTGCTCGGCCCGAACGGCGCCGGCAAGACCACCACGGTGGAGTGCATCGCGGGGCTCCGCGTCCCCGACGGGGGCGAGGTGTCGGTCCTCGGGCTCGACCCTCGCCGGGACGCCGCCCGACTGCGCCAGCTGGTGGGAGTGCAGCTCCAGGAGAGCCAGCTGCCCGACCGGCTCCGGGTCGCGGAGGCGCTGGATCTCTACGCATCGTTCTACCGCGACCCGGCCGACCCGGCCCGGCTGATCGACGAGCTGGGGCTCGGCGAGAAGCGGAACACCCCGTACGACAAGCTCTCCGGCGGCCAGAAGCAGCGGCTCTCCATCGCGCTGGCCCTGATCGGCAGCCCGAAGATCGCCATCCTGGACGAGCTGACCACCGGACTGGACCCGCAGGCCCGGCGGGACACCTGGGGGTTGATCGAGCGGGTACGGGACAGCGGGGTGACGATCGTGCTGGTCACCCACTTCATGGAGGAGGCCGAGCGGCTCTGCGACCGGCTGGCCGTGATCGACCGGGGCCGGGTGGTGGCCCTGGACAGCCCGGCCGGGCTGGTCACGGCCGTGGCGCCGGAGCAGCGGATCCGGTTCCGGCCGTCCGCACCGATGGACGACCGGCTCCTCGCCGACCTGCCGCAGGTGAGCGCGGTGACCCGCAGCGGCGCGCAGGTGGTGGTGACCGGCACCGGCGACGTGCTGCACGCGGTCACCTCGGTGCTCGCCCGCAACCAGATCATCGCCGCCGACCTGCGGCTGGAGCAGGCCACGCTGGACGACGCGTTCGTCGAGCTGACCGGGCACCGGCTCACCGACTGAGGGGGAAACACGATGCACGCCTTCGGCCAGATCCTCAAGACTGAGGCGAAGCTCTACCTGCGGGACATCCCGACACTGCTGCTCACCATCGGCCTGCCCACGCTGATCCTGGTGGTGCTCGGGCTCATTCCCGCGCTCCGCGAGCCCGACCCGACCTTCGGCGGGCAGTCCTTCGTCACCTACTTCACCCCCTCGCTGCTGGTGATCTCGCTGGCGATGGTCGGGATCAACGCCCTGCCCACCGTGCTGGCCACCTACCGGGAACGCGGCATCCTCCGTCGGCTGGCCACCACGCCGGCCAGTCCCCTGGCGCTGTTGACCGCTCAGCTCGTCCTCGCCCTGGTCGGGATCCTGGCCGGCGCCGTGCTCCTCGCCGTGGTCGCCCGGCTGGCGTTCGGCTCCCCGCTGCCGCAGCATCCGCTCGGGTTCGCGGCGGCCCTCGTCCTCGGTACGGCGGCGCTGCTCGCGCTCGGCCTGCTGGTCGCGGCGGTCGCCCCGACTGCCAAGGCGGCCCAGGCGCTGGCCGTACCGGTGTTCATGGTGATCATGTTCTTCGGCGGGGTGTACCTCCCGAGGTTCCTGTTGCCCGACTTCCTGGCCAACGTCGGCGCCTACACGCCGCCGGGTGTGCAGGCGCTGCTCGACGCCTGGACCGGCACCGCACCGCACCCGCTGCACCTGGGGATAATGGCGGTGACCGCCGTGGCGGCCGGCGCCGGAGCGGCGAAACTGTTCCGCTGGGAGTGAAGAGGATGGCGAGCGGGGACGGGATGACCAGCGGCGGACGCGACTCGACGGCAAGCCGCGAGGACACGCTGCCCACCGACGACGACCGGCTGGCCAACTGGCGGGCGCGGGAGGCGCGTTTCCACCGGGTGCTGCCCTTCGGCGGGCTGCTCGTGGGATCGCTGCTGGCCACCTTCGCGCCGGCACCCAGGGGTCTGCCCATGCTGCCCACCCTGGTCATCGCCGCGGTGACCGCCTGCTGGATCGCCTGGTTCGTCGTCATGCACCCGCAGTGGCAGGGGCGGCGCAGGTCGATGGCGATCTACTACGTGGGGCTGCTCACCTTCGCCGCCGTCCTGGTGGCTGCGAGCCCGTGGTATGGCTTCTTCGCCTGGGTTGGATTCCTCCACGCCTTCCTCGTGCTGTACGGGCGATGGCGGTTCGTCGGCATGGCCGCCACCGCCGTCCTGGTCGCCACCGCACAGGGCGGCGGTGTGCCGTCCTCGTGGTCACACTGGTCGCTCTGGCTGGTGTTGGTGCTGATCAACCTGTTCCTGGCCGGCGCGGTGAGCTGGTTCAACCTCGTCAGCGAACGGGAGGACGCCAAGCGCAAGCGGTTGGTGGCGGAACTCGCCGCCACCAACCGCCAGCTCGCCGAGACGATCCAGGAGAACGACGGGCTGCACGCGCAGCTCATCACCCAGGCCCGGGAGGCCGGCGTGCTGGACGAGCGGCAGCGGATGGCCCGCGAGATCCACGACACCCTGGCCCAGGGGTTGACCGGGATCATCACCCAACTGGAGGCGGCCGAGCAGTCCCGGGACCGCTCGGCCGACTGGCGCCGGCACGTGGACAACGCGCTGGGCCTGGCGCGGGAGAGCCTCACCGAGGCCCGCCGGTCGGTGCGCGCCGTCCGCCCCGAGTCGCTGGAGACCGCCCGGCTGCCCGACGCCCTCGCCGAGCTGGGCGGGCGCTGGTCGGCGCTGCACGGGGTGGCGGCCAGCGTCAGCACCACCGGCACGCCGCGCCCGCTGCACCCGGAGATCGAGGTGACCCTGCTGCGCGCCGCCCAGGAGGCGCTGGCCAACGTGGCCCGGCACGCCGCGGCGACCCGGGTCGGGCTGACCCTGTCGTACATGTCGGACGTGGTCACCCTGGACGTCCGCGACGACGGTTCCGGTTTCGACGCCACCAACGGGGACCGCGTTCTCGGAGAGCCCGCCGGCGGGAACCACGCCAACGGCAGCCACGCCGACGCAGGCGACCGCCACGGGCCGGTGGTGCGGGAGCCGGACGGCGGCTACGGTCTGACCGTCATGCGGCAGCGGGTGGCCCGGGTCGGCGGTCAGCTCGCCGTCGAGTCCGAACCGGGCGAGGGCACCGCCATCTCGGCGTCGGTGCCGGCGCTGCCCGGAGGTGCCGGTTGACCGACTCGGTACGGCTGCTGATCGTCGACGACCACCCGGTGGTCCGGGACGGTCTGCGCGGCATGTTCACCGGCGACCCCGGCTTCGAGGTGGTCGGCGAGGCGGCGGACGGGGCCGAGGCGCTGGCCCTGGCCGAGGCGCTGCGCCCGGACGTGGTGCTGATGGACCTGCGGATGCCGGGGATGGACGGGGTGACCGCGACCGGCCGGCTGACCCGCTCCGGCGGCACCTGCCGGGTGCTGGTGCTGACCACGTACGACACGGATGCGGACGTGCTGCCGGCAATCGAGGCCGGCGCCACCGGTTACCTGCTCAAGGACGCGCCCCGCGACGAGCTGGTCCGGGCGGTGCGGGCCGCCGCCCGGGGCGAGTCGGTGCTCTCGCCCAGCGTGGCCGGCCGGCTGATGGGGCGCCTGCGGGCACCCCGGCAGCCGGCGGAGGAGCCGCTCAGCCAGCGCGAGCTGGAGGTGCTCACCCTGGTGGCGCGCGGCTCGTCGAACCGCGAGGCCGCCGCCCGGCTGTTCATCAGCGAGGCCACGGTCAAGACCCACCTGCTGCACGTGTACGCCAAGCTGGGCGTGAACGACCGGGCCGCCGCGGTGGCCGCCGCGTACGACCGGGGCCTGCTCACCCCCGGCGGGCGGTGAACGGTGCGCGCGTCGCGGCTGATCTCGTTGCTGCTGCTGTTGCAGGCCCGGGAGGCGCTGACGGCGGCGGAGCTGGCCCGGGAGCTGGAGGTCTCCGAGCGGACGATCTACCGGGACGTGCTGGCGCTCTCCGCCGCCGGTGTGCCGGTCTACGCCGACCGGGGGCGGGCCGGCGGCTACCGGTTGCTCGGCGGGTACCGGACCCGGCTGACCGGGATGACGCGGGACGAGGCGGAGGCGCTCTTCCTCGCCGGCCTGCCCGGCCCGGCCGGTGACATGGGGCTGGCCGACGCGGTCGCGGCGGCCGAGCTGAAGGTCCTCGCGGCGCTGCCGCCGAGCCTGCGGGACGCGCCGGCCCGGACCGGGCAACGCTTCCACCTCGACGTGCCGGGCTGGTACGCCCGGTCCGCCCCGCCGACGTGGCTGGCCGAGCTGGCCGGCGCGATCTGGCGGGACCAGGTGGTGACGATCCGCTACCGGCGCGGGGATCGGGAGGTCACCCGGCGGGTCCTGCCCTACGGCCTGATCCTCAAGAGCGGGACCTGGTATCTCGTCGGCCGGGTCGGCGACGACCTGCGCACCTACCGGGTGGACCGGGTCGACGCGGTCGAGGCACACGAGGAGACCTTCGACCGGGAGCCGGACTTCGACCTGGCCGGGTACTGGCGGGCACAGGCCGAATCGTTCCTGCGGGGCATGCTGCGGGCCGAGGTGACGCTGCGGCTGAGCCCCGCCGGCCTGCGCCGGCTCCGGCACCTCGCCGAGATCCCGTTCGGGTACGCGGAGGCGGTCGCCGCCGCGGGTGGACCCGACGGGCAGGGCTGGGTGACGACCCGGCTGCCCGTCGAGTCCGTCGAGGTGGCGTACACCCAGCTGCTCGGGCTGGGGCCGGAGGTGGAGGTGCTCGACCCGCCCGAGCTGCGGGCGCGGCTGGCCGAGGCGACGGCACGGGCCGCCGCGCGGTATTCCGCCGACGACGCCGGCCCCGATGTTTCGGAAACATTTCCGAGAATTTATTGACGTGACTCGTTGGGCCGCCCAATAATCCCTCCACAAGGGTCCCAAGTGATGTCGGACGCCGCCGCGGACCACTCCTCCGCGCAGCCTGCCCCGCGTCGTCCGAAGCACCCCTGCCCCAGGGAGGTCCCGGTGGTCCCGCACCCAGGTCGAGCCGCACGCTCGTCACTCGTCCGTTCCGGCCTTGTCGCCGTGCTCGTCGTGGCCCTTGCCGCGGCCATCCCGTTGGACGCCCGGCCCGCCCAGGCGGCCACGCTCCTGACCACCGTGCAGGCCGAGGCCATGACGAACGGCGGCGGCTGCACCAGCCTGGAGGCCACCCGGGCCGTCTACTACTGCAACAACGACAGCACGTACACGTCCTACGTGTTCGGCCAGGCGGGCCGGTTCAGCATCACGGTTCGCGGCGCGTCCAGCGCCAACAACACGGCCGGGATCAGCGTGCTGGTGGGCGGCGCGAAGGTTGCCGCCCTCGCCTTCAGCGGCACGTCGTTCACGTCCCAGTCGGCGGTGTTCGACCTCGCCACGGGCGGATCCCAGGAGATCCGACTCAGGCTGGAGACCGACAACGGCCAGAACGACACGTACGTCGATTACTTCGAGCTGTACTACGTGGGAGCTACCCCGGCACCGCCGCCCGCGCCGAATCCCCCGTCCACCGGCGCCTTCGCCAGCGGGGTGTACCGCAACCTCTTCACGGAGTGGGACTCGTCGCTCACCCCCTCCGCCGTCTCCGCCAAGCTCAACACCTACTGGAACCACTTCTTCACCGGCACCGACGACACCAGGCGGTTGTACTACCCGGCCGGGTCAAACAGCAACGGCGCGCTCGCGTACATCAAGGACACGGGCAACGACGACGTGCGCTCCGAGGGCATGAGCTACGGCATGATGATCGCCGTCCAGATGAACAAGAGGGCCGAGTTCGACGCCCTGTGGAACTGGGCCAAGACCTACATGCAGCACAAGTCCGGGGCCCGCGCCGGCTACTTCTGCTGGCAGGCCAACTACAGCGGGTCGTGCCGGGACAACAACCCCGCCTCGGACGGTGAGGAGTACTTCGCCACGGCACTGTTCTTCGCCGGCCACCGGTGGGGCAACGGGTCCGGCATCTACCACTACACCGCCGAGGCCAACGCCATCCTCAACGACATGCTGCACAAGGAGGACATCAACGGCGGTGTCGTCGACAGCGTCACGAACATGTTCAACCGCACCGAGAAGATGATCGTCTTCGTGCCGTACGCCAATGCCGCGACGTTCTCCGACCCGTCGTACCACCTGCCGGCCTTCTACGAACTGTGGGCCCGCTGGGCGTCCGGCTGGAACGGCAACCAGGCCGCCGACCGACAGTTCTGGCGCGACGCCGCCGCCCGCAGCCGGCTCTTCTTCACCCAGTCCACCCACCCCACCACGGGCCTGAACCCGGACTACGCCGAGTTCAACGGTACGCCGAACAACACCGGCAACCACGGGGACTTCCGCTTCGACGCCTGGCGGACCTCGGTCAACTGGGCTGTCGACTACGCCTGGTGGGCCGCCGATACCAACGCGAGGACCCGCACCGACCGGATGCAGAGCTTCTTCGAGTCGCAGGGCGTCAACGCCTACGTCAACCAGTACTCGTTGGCCGGCAGTCCGCTGTCCACGGACCGCTCACCCGGGCTCATCGCATCGAACGGCGCCGCGTCGCTGTCCGCGACCAACGTGCGGGCGTGGAAGTTCGTCGAGGCGCTGTGGAACCTGCAACCCTCCACCGGCCAGTACCGCTACTACGACGGTCTGCTGAACTTCATGGCACTGCTGCACGCCAGCGGCAACTTCCGCATCTACCAGCCCAGCGGTGGCGGGCCCGACCCCCAGGTGCCCAGCGCCCCCAGTGGGCTGACCGCCACCGCGTCCGGCGGGCAGATCGCGCTGACCTGGCGGGACAACTCCGGTAACGAGACCGGGTTCGTGATCGAACGACGCGCCGGAGCCGGCGCGTGGAGCCAACTCGCCACGCCCGGAGCGAACAGCACCAGCTACACCGACACCTCGGTGACCGCCGGCACCCAGTACAGCTACCGGGTACGCGCCCGCAACGGGGCCGGCGACTCGGCCTGGTCCGCCGAGGCCACCGCCACCGCCTCGGGATCCGGCACCGGCAACCGCGACGCCTACGGCCAGGTCGAGGCCGAGTCGTACGACACCGGTTCCGGCGTCAGCATCGTGTCGGTCGACGGCGGGACGGCCGTCGACTTCTCCGGTTCTGGCAGCTACATCGTGCTCAACAACGTCGAGTTCGGGTCCGGCGGGGCGGCCAGGGTGCAGTTCCGGGTGGCCACCTCGGTGCCCGGCGCCAACATCCAGGTCCGCCTCGGCAGCACCACCGCCTCGCCGGCCTGCACCGTGTATCCCGACGGCAACGGGACCTGGCACCTGAAGTCCAACTCCTGCTACCCGAAGCCGACCGGGGCGCGCAACGTGTACATCACCGTCACCGGAGCCGCCCGGATCAACTACCTGACCTTCACCGCCTGATTCTGGACTCGTCGCGCGCAGCGATGTGTGGCCGCCACCGGCCACGCGTCGCTGGGCTCGGCCGGCCTGGTCCGGCCGGCCCATCCACGGCCGCGCGGGTCACCGGTAGCCGGTCACGTCGGCGGGCCTGCCGGCGTTGACGACCTCGGTGATGTAGCGGTACGCATCCGGCTGGCTGCCGTCGACGTCGGTGAAGCCGTATACCCTGGCCAGTTCGCCCGCGGAGACGGACCGGCCGGTCCAGCGGTGCCGATCCTCGTCGGCGGCGAGCGCGGCGACCGCCCGCCCGACGAACGCCGGGGTTTCCGAGATCAGGAAGTGCGGGTCCGTGGCCGCGCCGTCGCGCCAGTTCTCCTCGGTGACGCCGAAGTGCTCCAGCATCGCCTCGGAACGCAGCCAGCCCGGGGTGAGCGCGACGGCCGTGCCGCCGTGCGGCCCGAGTTCGTGCGCCCAACTGACGGCGAGCCGGTTGACCGAGGTCTTGGCCAGGTCGTAGAAGACCGAGAGCCGGTAGTTCTCGTCGTTGTACGCCTTCGTGCCGTCGCCGATCTCCACGACCAGGCCACCGGGACGGCGGATCAGCAGCGGCATCGCGAAGTGGCTGGTGATGACGTGGGTGTCGACGGCCAGCCGCAGGGTGCGGAAGCCGGCCTCCAGCGGCTGCTCCCAGACCGGCTTCTCCCAGGTGATCAGCGGATCGGCGCCCCACACGTCGTTGACCAGCACGTCGAGCCGGCCCTGCTCGGCGTCGATCCGGGCGACGAGCGCGCGTACCTCCTCCGGCACCAGGTGGTCGACCCGGACGGCGATCCCGGTGCCGCCGGCCGCTGTCACCAGCTCGGCGGTCTCCTCGATGGTCTCCGGCCGGTCCAGCTCGGAGCGGCCGGCGCGGCTGCTGCGGCCGGTGGCGTAGACGGTGGCGCCCGCGGCGCCGAGTTGGACGGCGATCTGCCGGCCGGCGCCCCGGGTCGCCCCGGCGACCAGCGCCACCCTTCCAGTCAACGGTGTCGTCATGGATCCCACGCTGCCAGCAATACCTGACAGCCGAGGTCAGGTTTCCCGACAGCGTGAGGTTTCCCCAGGCAGCGCGGAGGGTTTGGACTCGACGGCGGGCGCGCAGGGCACGTTCAGTCGGCGAGGCGGATGCGGACCCGGCGGTTGGCCCGGCCCTTGCTCTCCACCTTGACCACCCGCACCTTGCCGATCTGTGCCGTCGAGGCGACGTGCGTCCCACCGTCGGCCTGCACGTCCAGCCCGACGATGTCGACGATGCGGACCTCCGCCTCCTCGGGCGGGATCAGGTTCGACTGGGTGCGGATGATGTCCGGCAGGGCCAGGGCCTCCTCGCGGGGCAGCACCCGGGTGGCGACCGCCCGGTCGGCGGAGACCTCGGCGTTGACCAGCTCCTCGATGCGGGTCTTGAAGTCGGCCGGCACCTCGGGCAGGTTGAAGTCCATCCTGGCCTCGCCGGGCTCCATGTTGCCGCCGGTGACCAACGCACCGAAGTCGCGGAACACCACCACAGAGCACGTGCAACCCCGAGTGGGTACGCATCAGACGGCTGCGCCGCTCGTCCTCGACCGCGCCGCTGACCGTGGTGCCGGCCGGCGGCAGCGGGTCACCCTCGGCGGGAATCAGCCACAGGTCGTCGCCCTTGCGGGTGCCGACGATCCGGCTCTGCACCCCCTGCCACAGCAGTACGCCGTGATCCGGCGGCTGGCCGCCACCGCCCGGGTAGAACGCCGAGCGGTCCAGCACGATGCCCTGCTCGGGGTCGGCGTGCAGGACCGTGCACTCCCACTCGCGCAGGGTCGGGTCGGCCAGGTCGAGCCGGTGCGTACGGCCGTGGTGTGTGACGCCCATGACAGCGCAGGCTACCCGTTGAGGAAGTCGGAGACCCGCCCGCGCAGGTCGGCGCGTTCCGTCCACAGCACACCGGGGCGCGCGTACCGGTGCAGGGTCGCCCCGGGCAGCGCGGCGGCGAGTTGCTCGGCCACCTCCACCGGGTGCAGGTCGTCGCCCTCGGCGGCGATGACCAGCGCCGGTGCGGTCACCCTCGCGAGCGCCCCGGCGTCGGGCAGCGGCGCCTGCCCCGGCAGGTCGGCCAGTCCGGCGGCGAGCCCGTCGCGCAGCAGATGGTCCAGCCGCTGCCGCAGGTAGGCCCACCCGGCCGGGGTGTTGCGTACGGCGGGCGGCAGCTCGGCCGAGACGGCCTCGGCCACCGCCGAGGCGTCCCCGCTCTCCACCGCCGACAGCAGCTCGGTCAGCCGTGCCTGGGCGACCGGCCCCCGCGGCCGGTCGAGTGCGGCGGGCAGGAAGAAGACGAGCCGCTCGAAACGCTGCGGGCTCTCGACGAGCAGGCGGCACAGCGCACCCGCGCCGAGGCTGGCCCCGAAGGCGCGCGTCGCACCACTGAGATCGGCGATCGCGCGCAGGTCACGGGCGAGATCCAGGTAGCTCCACGGTCCCTCGGGCGCGTCGGAGCGGCCGTGGCCACGGAACTGGAAGAAGACCCTTCGCCCGGTGACACCGCTGCCGAAGGGCCGGGTGGTGGCGATGCCGTTGGCCAACCCGTGCGCGAAGACGGTGACCGGATCGCCTACGCCGGTGATCAGCCGCTCCAGGCGTACGCCGTGCGGGGTGGCGATCAGTTCGGTCTCCGGCTCGGGCAATGGCGGCCGGCCGGTGCGCGGCGCACCCGGGCCCGGGCCCCAGGTCCGTGGTCCGCCGTCCGGCGGGGGTGGCCAGCGGAAGGCCCTCACCACGACCCTCTGTTGTCGCCCAGGTCGCGCAGCCCGACCCGGACGTCCAGCAGATAGATCAGCGCCGCGGCGACACCGATCAGCCCGAAGATGCTGATCGTGGTGCGGGTGAGCAGGGTCAGCAGGAGAGTGACCGCGAGGATCGCGATCCAGCCCCCCTTCGGCAGGGTGCCGATGGCGGGGAAGGCGTCGGAGCGCTGCGTGATGGCGTGCACGAGGGCCAGCCCCTGCACGATCAGCGCGAAGACGAACAGGATCAGCTCGATCACGAAGCGGACGTCGAAGACGAAGATCGGCGCGGCGTTGGCCATGCCGGCAAGCTTATGCCGGCGACCCCGGATCCGTGGCGGCAGGACGGTCACGGGGGTCGCCGGCAGTTGACTCACTGGCTCCGCTTGGTGCCCCGGGGCAGCTTCGCCGACGGGGTGCCGGTCCGCTTGGCGGCGGGCTGGCGGGTGGTCGACTTCGCCCGGGTGGTCTTCTTCGCGGCGGCCGGCTTGGCCTCCGCGATCTCGGCCACCTCGGCCGGGCTCGGCGCCGTGACCGCCTTGGCGGCGGTGGTCGGCTCGGGGGTCACGGCGGGCTCAGCCGGCTCGACGGCGGGCTCCACCGTGGCCTCGGTCGCCTCGATGTCGGCGTTCACCGTGTCGGCGGCCTCCAGCACGCCGGTGCCGACGACCCGCTCACCGCGCGCGACCAGCGCGCCGTACGCGGCCAGCGCCCGCTCCTGCGCGGCGTGGGCACCGGCGACGACCACCGCGGCGTTACGGGTCGCCACTTCGCGCAGCCGGTCCAGGTCCGCCGCCTCACGGAGCCGGTTGAGGTCGGCGGCCTCGCGGAGCTTGTGGAGATCCGCCGCCTCGCGCAGCTTGTCGAGATCGGCGGCCTCGCGCAGCTTCGCCAGGTCGGCGCGCTCGCGCAGCCGGTTCAGGTCGGCCGCCGGGGCGGCCTTCTGCCGCAGCGACTCGGCGGTCTGGTTGGCGTTGCGCAGCGTGTCGCTGGCCCTCTGGCGCAGCTCGAACCCGGTGACGACGGCCTTGCCGCCGAGATCGTTGACGACCTTGCCGCCATCGGCGACGACCCGGTCGCGCAGCTCACCGACCACGGCGGGCAGCTTGCGCAGCTGCTGGAGGGCGAGTTCCCCGGCGCCGGCAGCGGCGTAGATCGGGGCGGGGATGCGATTGGTCTTCGGCTGGGTCATGACTGCTTCTCCTCTTCGACCGCGGTCGCGGTCTTGCGGACCACCTTGCGGGCGGCCTTCCGGGCAGGGGCGCGGGTCGGCGCGGGGGCCGCACCCGCCTCGGTCACGGCGACCGACTCGAGGACGGCCTCGGTCGGGGTGCCCGCTGCGGTGGTGGGTCCAGTCGCGGCCAGATTGGCCACGTCGGGCGCGGTGACGTCGTTCACGTCGGGCGTACCGGTGGCGAGGTTCTCACCGCCGGCGTCCTCGCTCGCGGCGCCGCCCGCCGCTGCCGTCGCCTCGGCCAACCGGGTGTTCTCGCGGCGGAACGTCTCGTAGATCTGGGTAAGGGACTGTTTCTGGGCCATCGTCAGGTCTGCGTCGACCGCGATGGCGGCCAGCACGCCCTGGCCCTCCTTGTCGTCGAGCAGCCCGGCCCGCAGATACATCGCGGGAGTGGAGACCCGCAGCGCGCTGGCAAGCTGCTGGAGCACCTCGGCGCTCGGCCGGCGCAGGCCGCGCTCGATCTGGCTGAGATAGGGATTGCTGACCCCGGCCTGCTCGGCCAGCTGCCGGAGCGAAATCTTCGCGTTCCGCCGCAGGTCACGAATGAACCCGCCGACGTCGGGAAGGTCCTTGGGACTGGCCATGACTCCACGCTAGTTCGCTCTGCTAGCAACTGCAAGCAAATCGCTTGCCGGAGTTAGCAAGGTCTCACCGGCCCGGTTGCGTGCCACTCATCCCGGGCCGTACGGTCCAGCGGTGACCAAGATCGAAGTAAATGGCGCCCTGCTGGCGTACGACGAGGCCGGCAGCGGATCCCCGGTCGTCCTGCTGCACGCCGGCATCGCCGACCGCCGCATGTGGCGCGAACAGATCGCCCCGCTCGCCGCCCGGCACCGGGTGATCGCCGTCGACCTGCGCGGCTACGGCGACTCCGAGCTGCCGCCCACCGCCTTCGCCCACCACGACGACGTGGCCGGCCTGCTCGACGCGCTCGGCCTGGCCCACGCCGCCCTGGTCGGCTGCTCCTTCGGCGGAGCGGTGGCGATCGACACCGCGCTCGCCCACCCCGATCGGGTGCGCGCGCTCGCCCTGCTCGGCACCGCGGTGTCCGGTCACGAATGGTCGGAGCAGACCAACGAGCTGTGGGAGAACCTGGTCGGCGACGTCGACCCGGAGGACTTCGCCGCGACGGCCGCGGGTGAGGTGCGGTTCTGGGTGGTCGGCCCGGAACGCGAGCCCACCGACGTCGACCCGGAGCTGGTCGCCTTCGCCACCGAGATGGACGAACGCGCGCTCGCCGCCGAGTTGGCACTCAGCGCCGTGGACGTGGCCGAACTCGACCCGCCGGCCATCGGGCGACTGGCCGAGCTGACCATGCCCGTACTGGTCGCGGCCGGGGCGGCGGACGTGCCCGACATCCGCCACCTGGCCGATCGCATCGCGGCCGAGGCTCCGCAGGCGGTGCGCCTACCCGACGTACCGAACGCCGCCCACCTACTCCCCCTCGAACGCCCCACCCAGATCAACACCCCCCTCCTAACCTTCCTCCCCTAAACCACCCCAACACCCCAACACCCCGACCACCCCGTCGATCTTGCACTTTCGGTCGCCCATATGCGCCTTTTGGCGCGCTTTGCGGGGGCGGAAAGTGCAAGATCGACGAGATCCGGGGTGGGGTGGGTGGTTACCAGAGGGGGCGGGTGGCGCCGACGGGGAGGCCGCCGCCGAAGATCGGCACCTCGGCGAATTCCGCAAGCACCGGTGCGTCGACGCCGAGCCGGCGCAGCGCCGAGACCAGGACCGGCATCCGAGCGCGGCCGGCGCCGTCGTCGATCTTCAGGGCCACCGCGCCCACGCCCGGCAGCGCCGCGGCGATGACACCCTCGGCACCGATCTTCGCCAGCAGCCCGGGTACGCCACGCATCAGTCGGGTGTCGTCCGCCTGCGTACCGCCGACCACCTCGGGGTGGGCGCGCATCGCGTCGGCCACCATCCCCGCCCTGGTGTCACCTTCGGCGGCGACCAACCGCAGGAACGCCGCGGCAAGTCCGGTCAACGACGCGGACAGCACCGGGGCGCCGCAGCCGTCCACACCGACGGCCACCGCTTCCTCGCCGGTGAACTCCTCCACCGTGTCGCGCAGCGACCGCTGGAGCGGGTGGTCGGCACGCCAGTAGCCGTCCAGCGGCCAACCGGCGGACTGGCAGGTCAGCAGCATGCCGGCGTGCTTGCCGGAGCAGTTCATCTGGATCCGGTTCGGGCCACCGCCGGCCCGCAGCACCGCCGCCCGTGCCTGCTCGCCGACCGGCAGCTCCGGCGGGCAGTGCAGGGCGTCCTCGTCGAGCCCGGCACCGGCGAGCAGCGCGGCGACCCGGGCCAGATGGAACTCCTCCCCCGCGTGGCTGGCCGCGACGAGGGCCAGGTCGGCGGGGTCGGTCAGCGGCAGCCCCGCGCGGAGCATCCCGACCGCCTGCATCGGCTTGTTCGACGAGCGGGGGAAGATCGGAGAGGTCACGTCACCCGTGGCGGCCAGCACCGCACCGGTGGTGTCGAGCACCACCACCGAACCACGGTGCACGCCCTCCACGAAGCCGGACCGGACCACCTCAGCGAGCGGTACGCCGCCCTCGTACGTCTTTCCCACGACGTGGACGGTACCGAGGCAGCCGGTCGCACTCACGCCGGGGTGAGCAGGGAGTCCACCTGCGGGTGTAAAGAATGCGCGGCGACTCGCGCCTTACAGCCCGAGCAACTCGCGGGCCTCGGCGGTGCTCAGCGGCGGGCGCTGGGCGAGCTGGGCGAAGCCGACCGCCCGCGCGACCAGCTGCATGTTCGACTCCACCGGGCGACCCTTGGCGTACGTCACCGTGTCCTCCATGCCGACGCGCAGGTGACCGCCGGCCGAGAGCGCGGCGAGCAGCACCGGAATCGTGGTGCGTCCGATGCCGGTCGCCGCGAAGGTGGTGCCCTCCGGCAGATCCCGCAGCATCTGTTGGGCCGCGACGAGCGTCGCCGTGGTGCCGGGCATGCCTCCGGGCACGCCCATCACGAAGTCGACGTGGACGTGGCCGCCGTGCGGCAGGCCGTACTGTCCCAGCAGACGCTGGAGTGCGCTCAGGTGACCGAGGTCGAAGATCTCGTACTCCGGCACGATGCCCCGCGCCTGCATCCGGATGTGCAGGTCGACGACGAACTCCCAGCGGTTGAGGAAGACGTCGGCACCGAAGTTGACCGTACCCATCGTGCAGGAGGCCATGTCCGGCCCCGCGTCCAGCACGGCGAGCCGGTGTGCCTCCGGGTCGGTGACCGCGCCGCCGGTGGAGAGCTGCACGATCAGATCGGTGCTCTCCCGCAGCGCCGCCACGGTGGCGCGGAGCCGCCCGGGGTCGAGGGTCGGTCGCCCCTCGTCGTCCCGGATGTGCACGTGGATCACGGAAGCGCCCAGCGCCTCGCACTCCTTGGCCGTGAGCACCAGCTCGTCGAGGGTCACCGGCAGCGCCGGCACCTCCACCTTGGCCGACTCCGCGCCGGTGGGGGCAACCGTGATCAACGTCCCTGTCGTCATGCCGGCCTTCCTCAGGAGGGGTCGATGGCGGCGGCGCTGTCGCCGACGCGGAGCGGGGCGTCGTCGGGCAGCGAACGCTTGACGACCGCGAGCGCGATCTGACCCAGTTCGTAGTGCTGCACGGCGGTACCGACGAAGCCGACCGTCCGGCCGTCCAGGCTGACCGGGATGCCGGCCGCCGGCAGCTGGTCGGTGGTCACCCCGTCGAGATGCAACAGGACCAGCCGGCGGGGCGGGCGACCCATGTTGTGCACCCGGGCGACTGTCTCCTGCCCCCGGTAGCAGCCCTTGTCCAGGTGCACCGCCGGGGCGATCAGGTTCACCTCGGCGGGGATCGTCCGGTGGTCGGTGTCGACACCGACCCGGGCCCGCCGGGCGGCCACCCGGATCGCCTCGTACGCCCAGAGCCCGACCGCGGGCACCCCGTTGCCGCGCAGCTGCGTGACCACCTGGTCCATCGCGGCCCGGGGCACCAGCAGGTCCACCCCCAGCGGCCCGCGCCGGGCCCAGCCGCCCACCGGCAGCGGCCGCACGTCGTAGCGCGCGGTCGGACGGGACGGCAGCTCGCCCGAGCGGAACTTCGGGCCGGGCAGCTCCACCACGTCCGGCGGGGCGAGGGCCGGCACGTCGAGCACGGCCACCGCCTCGACCGCCCCCGGCCCGACCAGCGACAGCAGCGCGTGCTCGGCGGTGACGTCGCGGGGGTCGACCTGGCTGAAGAACCGCATCTTCTCCAGGTAGGTCAGCAGGCCCTCGGTCGCGTCCGGGTCGGTGTCCAGCCAGGTGGTGTCGCCGTCCTCGGCGACCATGGCGTGCTGTTCGACGTGGCCGTGCGGCGAGAGCACCAGCAGCTCGGTGCCCTGCCACGGGCCCAGGTCGGCCAGGTGCTGGGTGGTGAGGGTGTGCAGCCAGGAGATCCGCTCCGCACCCGGCACCGCGACGACACCCCGGTGCGAGCGGTCCACCAGACCGACCTCGGTGTCCAACTGGCGCTGCTCGCGCATCGGGTCGCCGTAGTGTGCGGCCACACCGCGCACCCCCGCCGCGGCGTGGACGGTGGTCGGCTGGTCCCGGCTGGCCTCGTCGATGCGCTCCACGGCCACCGCACCCGCGATGTCGATCATTCCTGCACCCCGTTCCCGCAACGTTCACACACGCCGAAGAAGGAGACGTGGCCGATGTCCACCCGGAAGCCCCGCTCGGCCGCCAACTGGTCGGACAGCGGGCGCAGGAGCTCCGGATCCATCTCGTCGATCGCGCCGCACTCCCGGCAGACCAGGTGTACGTGCTGGTCCTCACCGGCGGCGTGATAGGTCGGCGACCCGTGCGAGAGGTGGGTGTGGGTGACCAGGCCGAGCCGCTCCAGCAGCTCCAGCGTGCGGTAGATGGTGGTGATGTTGACCCCGGCCGCGACCTCGCGTACCGCGGTGTGCACCTGCTCCGGGGTGGCGTGCCCCAGATCCAGCACCGCCTGAAGGATCAGCTGTCGCTGCGCCGTCAACCGCAGGCCACGGGCGCGGAGCAGCTCCGCCAGGGAGGATTCGGACACCCCCCGATCATAGTTCGGACTTCCGCCGTGTCTCCCGGCGCGATCGGCACCCCACTATGCTCGGCCCCCATGGTGGCGTCGCGGATCGGCGTGCTGGGCCGGGGACGGCTGCCGGCCGGTGAGCCGGTGCTGCGCGGCGACGACCTCGGCGTGCTGCGCGGCGACGGCCTGTTCGAGACCATGCACCTGCGCGACGGACGGCCCTGGCTGCGCCAGGAGCACCTGGCCCGGCTGCGGGCCGGCGCGGCGGCGGTGGACCTGACGCTGCCGGCGGACGCGGCGCTGGTCGAGCTGCTGGACGAGGTCGCCGCCGGCTGGCCGGCCGAGGTGGAGGGCGCGCTGCGACTGGTCTGCACCCGGGGGCCGGAGAGCGGCGGCGCACCCACCGTCTACGCCACCCTGTCGGAGGTCGCCGCGGCGGCCCGGCAGGCGCGGGAGGGCGGCGTGAGCGTGGCCACCCTATCCCTGGGCGTGCCCGCCGAGGCCCGGCCGGAGCTGGACTGGCTCCCCGTGGGGATCAAGTCCACGTCCTACGGGGCGAGCAGCGCGGCCCGGCGCTGGGCGGCCCGGGCCGGCGTCGACGACGTGCTCTGGATCTCCTCCGACGGGTACGCGCTGGAGGGACCGACCGCCAACGTCGTCTGGCTGGCCGGGGAGACGCTGTGCACGGTGCCGGCCCGGCGCACCGGCATCCTGCCCGGCACCACCGTCGGGTGGCTGCTCGCCCACGCCAGCGAGATCGGCTGCGACGCCGCCGAACACATGGTCACCCCGGCCGGGCTACGCGCCGCCGACGGCGTCTGGCTCACCTCGTCCGTACGCGGTCTGGTGGCGGTGCACACCCTCGACGGCGAGCCGCTGCCCCGCAGCCCGCGGACCCGCGCGCTGCAGGAACTGCTCGGCTTTCCGCTGCCCTGAACCGACCGCCGGGCCGGCAACCGGCTACCGGGCCGGCGCCGAGCCGGTCGGGGGACGGGACAGACGCTCAGCCGGCGACCCGCACGAGGCGGGCGGAGAGGTGCGGGGAGAGTGGCTGGCCGACGGCGGCCATGTCCTGCGCGTAGAGCAGGGCGCCCTCGACGATGCCGAAGAGGCGGTGGCCGGCGGTGACCTCCTTGGCGGTGGCGGTACGCACCACCGCGTCGGTCACGAACTCGATCTGGGTGCCCTTGCGCCGGCCGATGTGCAGCTCCATCACCCCGGTGAAGACGGTGAGCAGCGCCTCCAGCTCGTCGGTGACCCGGTCACCGTCCATCACCGGCCGCCACCAGCCGACCTCCCGGCCCGCCGGACGCACCGGGCGGCTCTGCTCGTCGAGGAGCCACGCCCGCGACTCGTAGTGCAGGAACGGCCGCCCGTCGTGGCTGATCCGGATCTCCTGGGCGAAGTCGAAGTCGTCGATGGTGGGAAACCCGCCCCGACCCCGGCCCCGCCACACGCCGACGTACGGCAGCAGACCGTCCAGCGCGGGGTGCAGCTTCGGCCCGACCCGCAGGTCGTGACTCTCCTCGAAGGGGTACGCCTCGACCGGCGGCGCGTTCAGCCACGGCGGCGGTGCCAGCGGGTTGTCGTCACTCACCATGCCACCCTCGCTCTGCTCACCACTTGCCTCTCAGGATGCGGACGGCCAGGTAGACCAGGCCACCGGCGAGCGCGCCCAGACCGGCGACCAGCAGGCTGACGAACCCGATCTCGGTGACCATCCGGACCATCCTATGCTGGGCGGCATGGCCCGCACTCTCGTCGTCAAGGCCACCGCCGGTGCCGACGCGCCGGAACGATGCGCCCAGGCGTTCACCGTGGCGGCCACCGCGGCCGCCGCCGGGGTGGACGTCTCGCTCTGGCTGACCGGCGAGTCGACCTGGTTCGCCCTGCCCGGCCGGGCACAGGATTTCGTGCTGCCGCACTCGGCCCCGCTGGCCGAATTGCTGCACGTGATCCTCAGCACCGGCACGGTGACCGCCTGCACCCAGTGCGCCGCGCGGCGGGACATCGACTCCGGCGACGTGATCCCCGGCGTACGGATCGCCGGGGCGGCGGTCTTCGTCGAGGAGACGATGGCCGAGGGCGCGCAGGCGCTCGTCTACTGAGTCCTTCGGTGATGCCCGGAAGAGCGGCGGAACCGGGGCCCGGCAGAGCGGCGGAACCGGCCCGGCAAGTCGGGCCAATGCCTACGATTCGGGTGTGACCGAGGCGACCCAGCAGTTCTTCGCGACCTTGCCGGCTCGCGCCCCAGAGGTGCTGCGCGTCCCGGTTGCGGGAACGCTGCGGATCGACCTGTCCGACGGCCAGCGAACCGAGCACTGGCTGGTCCGGATGCGGCCGGGTGTGGCCGAGGTCGACCAGGGCGTGGAGCAGGGCGACGGGATCTGGTACTGCGGCGTGAACCTGTTCGACCGGCTGGTCACCGGGCGGGCGCAGGCGGTCGCCGCGGTCTTCCGCAACGAGAGCACCTTCCTCGGAAACGTGATGCTGTTCCTGGTCTTCCGGCGCTTCTTCCCGCCCCCGCCCGGCACCCGGGATCCGCGCGAGGTCGCCCGCGAGCACGCCAGGTGGACGCGGTGAAAGAACTGGTCAGCATCCTGGACGGCAACACCTTCCTGGTCAGCGACCGCCGTGGGGATATCGAGCCGTCGCTGGACTTCCCCACCGGCCTCTTCTGCTTCGACACCCGGTTCCTCTCCACCTGGCTGCTGCTGATCGACGGCGAACGGCTGCACACGCTCTCCATGGACGACGCCGAGTCCCACTGGACGCGCTACTTCCTGGTTCCTGGCGAGCCCAACCACTTCCTGGACGTGAAGGTCTCGGTGATCAGGAGTCGGACCATCGGCGGCAACCTGTCGGAGGAGCTGACCGTGCTCAACCACTCCGGGCAGGAGATGGCGTTCACCGTCCGGATGGAGATGGCCGCGGACTTCGCGGACATCTTCGAGATCAAGGACACCCGCGGGAAGCAGGGCCACAACACCGCGGCGCCCGGCGAGGACACGCTGCGGCTGGCCTACCGTCGGGACGCCTTCCACCGCGAGACGACGATCCACAGCAGCTCAGCCGCCCAGGTCGACCGGCGCGGGATGACCTTTCCGGTCCGGATCGGGCCGCACGGCGAGTGGACCACCCGGCTGACGGTCACCACCGTGATCTACGGTGCCCGTGGCCAGGACATCCGCTCCCTGCTGCCGTTCGCGGGCAGCCGGAGCCCGGCGGCCATCGAGGCGGAACACGCCGAGTTCGTCGCCCAGGCGCCGAAGCTGACCTGCGACTGCCAACCGCTGGCCGGGGCGTACCGGCGCAGCCTCGCCGACCTGGCCGCGCTGCGGTACGAGTCGATCGCCCTCGGCGTACGCCTGATGGCCGCCGGGCTGCCCTGGTTCATGACGCTGTTCGGTCGGGACAGCATCATCACCTCGCTCCAGGTGCTGCCGTTCGTGCCGGAACTGATCCCGCCGACGTTGACGATGCTGGCCGGGCTGCAGGGTCACCGGTTGGACGACTTCCGCGACGAGGAGCCGGGCAAGATCCTGCACGAGCTGCGCTACGGCGAGACCGCCGGCTTCGAGGAGCAGCCCCACTCGCCCTACTACGGCGCGGCCGACTCGACCGCCCTGTTCGTGATCCTGCTCGACGAGTACGAGCGGTGGACCGGCGACGTCGAGCTGGTCAAGCGGCTGGAGGCCCCCGCACGGGCCGCGTTGACCTGGATCGACACCTACGGTGACCTGCTCGGCACCGGGTACGTCTGGTACCAGACCCGCAACCCGAAGGTCGGCCTGGAGAACCAGTGCTGGAAGGACTCGTGGGACGCGATCTGCTACTCCGACGGCCGGCTGCCGAGCTTTCCCCGGGCCACCTGCGAGTTGCAGGGGTACGCCTACGACGCCAAGCTGCGCGGCGCCCGACTGGCCCGGCTGTGCTGGAACGACCCGCAGTACGCCGACCGGCTGGAACGGGAGGCCGCCGAGCTGAAGGAGCGGTTCAACCGGGACTTCTGGCTGCCGGACAAGGAGTACTACGCGCTCGCCCTGGACTCCGACGGCAGCCCGGTGGACGCCCTCACCTCCAACATCGGGCACCTGCTCTGGAGCGGCATCGTCGACGAGTCCCGGGCCCGGCGGGTCGCCGACCACCTGCTCGGCCCCCGGCTCTTCTCCGGCTGGGGCGTCCGTACGCTCGCCGACGACCAGGGGCGTTACAACCCGATCGGCTACCACGTCGGCACGGTCTGGCCGTTCGACAACTCGATCATCGCCTGGGGGCTGTGGAAGTACGGCTTCCGGGACGAGGCGGGGCAGATCTGCAACTCGATCCTGGGGGCCTCCCGCTACTTCGACGGCCGGCTGCCGGAGGCCTTCGCCGGCTACGAGCGCGACCTCACCGAGTACCCGGTGCAGTACCCGACCGCGTGCAGCCCGCAGGCCTGGTCGGCGGGGACGCCGATGTTGCTGCTCCGGGTGATGCTCGGCCTCGAACCGAAGGGCGAGCACCTGATCATCGACCCGTACGTGCCGTCCGGGATGGGTCGGGTGGAACTGGTGGACATCCCCGGCAGGTGGGGCCGGGTGGACGCGCTGGGTCGCAGCCGCGACGAGGGCTAGCACCGGCAGGCGCGACGCGCGGGCAGGAACGAGCGCGGGCAGGAGCGACGCGGGCAGCTCAGCCGGGGCAGCCGGTGGTCACGGAGAGCACGATCCGGTCCGGTTGGAGATCGGCCAGCACCGCCACGCCGTCGCGCCAGTAGGCGTACACCTCGGGGGTCTCCACCACCTGCGCGCCCGCCAGCGGCGCGAGCGCGGCCGGCGGCGACGTGCCCACCTGGCCGGTGGCGGACCGGATGGTCCGGGCCACGCCACCGCCGGGGCAGGGTGCGGTCACCAGCGCCTCGGGCTCACCGGCGGGGCTGCCCAGGGCGCGCAACGCCTCGGCCAGCCGGTCGGCCTCCGGACCGGCGGCAACGGCGCCGGCACCGGCACCGGCATAGCCGTCGCCGAGCGGGCGGCACCCGGTGTCGACGGTGAACCGGAGCCGGCCGTCCGCGACCGGCCGTCCGATCACGATGACGAACTCGCCCGCGTCGGCGCGCAGCCGTGGACCGTCGGGGGTGAGCCGCACGCCGGCCCGCCACCGTGCGGGCAGCCGGTCGGAGATCTGCTCCAGCAGGGCGCGTTCCTCGCCCACCGGCGCGGCCAGCTCGACCGCGCGCCGCAGGGTCGCCCCGTGGGCGAGCGGGCTGATCCGGCAGCCCCGGTCGACCTCGGGCGGGGCCAGCGCCGGCACGCCGCCACCGGCCGCCGCGACCAGTTCGCCGACCGCGCCGTCCACCACCGGCCCGGCCTGCGTCAGGGTGCGTTGCTCGCGGACGGTCGGCGGGTCCTGCCGCGACGAGACCCAGGTGAGGCCGGCGAGCAGCACCGCCCAGACCACCGTCGCCGCGATCAACCAGCGCGGCCACCGGGAGCCGGAGACCGGTGGTCGGGGATCTGTGGGCGGGGGGTACCCGGTGTGGACCGCGCTGCTCACCCGGTCATGGTGTCACGACTGGTGCGACGCCCCCGCCGGGGCGCCCGTCGTCCGCCTCCGGTGGCGCGGTCAGGCGGTAGCCGACGCCGCGTACGGTCTGCACCTGCGGGCCGTCGGCCAGTGCCCGCAGCTTGCGGCGTAGCCGCTTGACCGCCGAGTGCAGGATCGCCGTGTCGCCGAGGTAGGCACCGCCCCAGACGGAGGCGAACAGCCGCTCGTAGCTCCACAGCGTGATCGGCGGACTGGCCAACCGGGCGAGCAGCTCCCGCTCGGTACGCGTCAACCCCAGCGGCGTGCCCCGCCAGGTGACCAGGTGCTCGGCCCGGTCCACCACCAGATCCCGCCAACCGGCCGGTCGGCCGGCCGGGCGCTCCGACCGCTCCTCGTCGGCACCACCGTCCGGGACACCGGCCTCTGCCGGCGGGGCCGGGAACATCGCCCGCAGCTGGGCGAGGTCGGTGCAGATCACCACCGGCCCGACACCGTCGAGCCGCTGCACCACCCGCTGCCGGACCCGGGCATCGGAGCTGACGCAGACCAGGATCGGGATCTCTCCACCGGACACGATGCCTCCCCGAGCGCACACTGACCTGCGACGTTCCATCCATCGCCAGTGACAGTCACCGATGACGCCCGGCCTCAGCCTAACGGTCAGGATCGCGCCTCGTCACTGACCGAGTACTGACCGACGGCGCTCATTGATCACCGACTGCCGGGGCAAGAGCATGACTCTCAGCGGGCGGAGGCACCACCACCGGCCACCCACATCGCCCCGACCGCTCCGCGACGCCGCGTGCCGGCGCGCGGACTGCGGGCCCCGAACGGATCGGGACCGACGACGTGGGGGAGGAACATTGTTCACACGACCATCCACCCGGTCGGCACGATGGCGGGCGGTGGCGGTGCTGACCGCCGGCGTCCTACTCGTCACCGGTCAACCCGCGCTCGCCGCGCCGGCCCAACAGCGGGCATCGCACCGGGCCGCCGTCGACCCGGTGCTGCTCGACCGGCTCGGCACCACGTCGACCGCGCCGTTCCTGGTCTACCTGACCGAGACCGCGCCGCTGGCGCAGGCCAGCAAGCTGCGCGACCCCGGCGCCCGGACCCAGGAGGTGCACCGCCTGCTCACCGGCACCGCCGAGCGCACCCAGCAGGCCCTGCGCACGCTGCTCGACGAGCGGAAGGTGCCACACACCGCGTACTGGATCGCCAACGCGGTGCGGGTCGAGGGCGACCGGGCGCTGCTCGACGAGATCGCCAGCCGGCCCGAGGTGGCCCGGATCGCGCCGAGCCGCAGCTACCCCCTGATCCGGCCCACCGAGACCGACACCGCGCGGGCCCGCACCGCCGCCGTCGAATGGGGACTCAGCAACATCGGCGCACCCCAGGTGTGGGACGAGTTCGGCGACCGCGGCGAGGGCGTCGTGGTGGCCAACATCGACAGCGGCGTGCGGTACGACCACCCGGCCCTGGTCGCCTCCTACCGGGGCAACCTCGGTGAGGGCTTCGACCACGCGTACAACTGGTTCGACCCGGCCGGTGTCTGCACCGGCACCGCCCCCTGCGACAACAACGACCACGGCACCCACACCATGGGCACGATGGTCGGCGACGACGGCGCCGGCAACCAGATCGGCGTCGCACCGGGGGCGAAGTGGATCGCCGCCAAGGGCTGCGAGTCGAACACCTGCTCCGACGCCTCCCTGCTCGCCGCCGGCCAGTGGGTGCTCGCCCCCACCGACGCCAACGGTCAGAACCCCCGGCCGGAGCTGCGACCCGACATCGTCAACAACTCCTGGGGCGGCGACGGTGGCGACCCCTGGTACCAGCAGACCGTCACCGCGTGGCGGGCCGCCGGCATGTTCCCGGTCTTCTCGGCCGGCAACGACGGCCCGGCCTGCGGCAGCGCCGGCTCGCCGGGCGACTACGCCAACGCGTACGCGGTCGGCGCGTACGACGTGAACAACAACATCGCCAGCTTCTCCGGCCGCGGCTCCGGCACCGACCGGCTGAAGCCGAACATCGCCGCGCCCGGCAGCAGCGTCCGCTCCAGTGTCCGCAACGGTGGGTACGCCTCGTTCAGCGGCACCTCGATGGCCGCCCCGCACGTGGCCGGCACCGTGGCGCTGGTGTGGGCGGCGGCGCCGGGCCTGCGCGGGGACGTGGCCGCCACCGAGGAGTTGCTGGACCGCACGGCCCGCGACGTCGACGCCACCACCTGCGGCGGCACCCCGGCCGACAACAACGTCTTCGGCGAGGGCCGGCTCGACGCGTACGCGGCGGTGCGGGACGCTCCCCGGGGCCCGGTGGGCCGGGTCACCGGCGTGGTCACCGACTCCGGTGACGACGACCCGGTGGCCGGTGCGACCGTCACCGACGGGACGCGCAGCACCACCACCGGCGCCGACGGGCGGTACTCGCTGAGCGTACCGGCCGGCGAGACCACCCTGACGGCGAGCGCCTACGGCTACACCGGCCAGTCGGCGACCGTCACGGTGCCCGAAGGTGGTGCCGTCACCCGGGACTTCGCCCTGGTGGCCACGTCGACGGTCACGGTGAGCGGGAAGGTCACCGACGGCTCCGGCCACGGCTGGCCGTTGTACGCCAAGATCGAGGTGGCGGGCCGGCCCGGTGACCCGGTCTTCACCGACCCGGTCACCGGCCGGTACTCCTTCACCGTGGCCGGCGGCACCTCGTACCGGCTGACCGTCACCGCCCGGTATCCGGGCTACCGCACCGTCACCCGGGACGTGCCGGTGGGCGGCGATGCCATCACGGTCAACGTGGCCGTACCCGTCGACCAGGCCTGCGGTGCCCCCGGCTACAGCGGCCGGCTCGGCACGCCGTTGCTGACCGAGAGCTTCGACGGAACGAGCGCGCCGGCGGGCTGGACGGTGACCAACCGCACCGACTCCGGCGGCTGGGTCTTCAACGACCCCCGCTCCCGGGGCAACCTCACCGGCGGCACCGGCGGGTTCGCCATCATCGACAGCGACGCCCTCGGCTCCGGCAACACGCAGGACACCGACCTGACCGCCCCGCCGGTGGACCTGACCGGCGTGACCGCGCCGGTGCTGCGCTTCCGCAGCGACTGGCGGGCGGTCGGGGTCACCGACACCGCCGACATCGACGTCTCCACCGACGCCGGCGCCACCTGGACGAACGTCTGGCACCAGACGTCCAGCCGGCGCGGCCCCCGGGTCGAGGAGGTGCCGCTGACCCCGGCGGCGGAGGCCGCGTCCGCGCTGGTCCGCTTCCGCTTCAAGGGCACCTTCGCCTGGTGGTGGCAGGTGGACGACGTGGAGGTGGTCAACCGCGAGTGCTCGCCGCTGCCCGGCGGACTGGTGGTCGGCACCACCACCGACCGCAACACCGGCGCCCCGCTCAACGGGGTGACGGTGGTCAGCGACGACCGGCCCGAGGACCGGGCGGTGTCGGCGGCCACCCCGGAGGACCCGGCCGAGCCGGACGGCTTCTACTGGCTCTTCTCCGGGCTCATCGGCACCCACCCGTTCACCGCCAGCCGGGCGCCCTACCAGCCGGTCACGAAGAACGTCGCGGTGACCGCCGACCGGGTCAAGCGGGCCAACTTCGCCCTCGGCGCCGGCCGGCTGACCGTCAGCCCGACGACGATCGAGTCGCACCAGCCGTACGGCAGCACCCGCACCACCCGCGTGACGGTACGCAACACCGGCACCGCGCCGGCCACCGTGGACCTGCTGGAGCGCTCCGGCCAGTTCGACCTCCTCAAGCAGGGCGGCGCACCGCTGCACGAGCAGAAGATGAAGGGGATCAGCAAGGAGCACACCGGCACCGCGTACGGCGGGGCGGCAGGCGGGGCACCGTTCACGCCCGCCGCCGACGAGGCATGGAGCGAGATCGCCCGGCTGCCGGCCGCGATCTACGACAACGCCGCCGCCTGGCTGGACGGGAAGATCTACTCGGTCGGCGGTGGCGGCAACACCGGCACCGAGCGTCGGGCATGGGTGTACGACCCGGACACCGACGCCTGGACGGCCCTGCCCGACCTGCCGACGGTGCGTGCCAAGCCGGCCGCGGCGGCGATCGGCGGCAAGCTCTACGTGATCGGCGGCTGGGGAAGCAGCGGCACCAACAACACGGTCGACGTCTTCGACCCGGCCGTCGGCACCTGGAGCACCCTGCCCGGAGCGACCAACCCGGCACCGGCCGCGGCGGCCGGCACAGCCGTGCTCGGCGGGAAGGTCTACCTGGTGGGCGGCTGCGCCGACACCTCCTGCACCGACACCGACCGGCTCGTGGTGTTCGACCCGGCAACGGGCGCATTCAGCACCGGGGCCGCCTACCCGCACCCGGTGTCGTGGCTGGCCTGCGGCGGGATCGGTGCGGCGGTCTACTGCGCCGGCGGCGTGGGCAGCACCGAATACACCGATGCGTACCGCTACGACCCGGCGGCCGACAGCTGGAGTCCACTGCCGGCGCTGCCGCTGGACCTGTGGGGCTCGCAGTACGCGGCGGCCGGTGGGCTGCTCGTGCTGGCCGGGGGCGTGACCGCCGGATCGACGACGGTCACCAACCGTACCGTCGGGTTCGACCCGGTCGCCCTTGAGTGGCGTGACCTGCCCAACGTCCGGTTCGGCCGGTACCGGGGCGGCGCCGCCTGCGGCGCGTACAAGATCGGTGGCTCGCCCAGTTCCTTCGTGGGCAGCGCGGACAGCGAGCGGCTCGGTGGTCTGGAACTCTGCGCGGCCGAGGCGGACCTGCCCTGGCTGGAGGGTTCCCCGACCACCTTCACCCTCGCCCCGGGCGCGTCGCGGACGGTGACGGTCACGCTCACCGCCACGGCCGACGCGGGGGTCGCCCAACCGGGCCGGTACGCGGGCGAACTCGCCTTCGCCTCGGACACCCCCTATCCGATCGCTCCGGTATCGGTGGAGATGAACGTGTCCCCGCCCGCCAACTGGGGCAAGATCCAGGGCACCGTCACCGGCACCACCTGCGGCGGCGTGACGGTCGGCATACCGGCGACCGTCCGGGTGAACCTGATATCGGCCGGCACCGGCACCACGCTGACGGCCGACGCCAACGGTCGCTACGCCTGGTGGCTGCCGAGAGGCCGCTACGAGGTGATCGTAGCCAAGGACGGCTGGGTGCCGCAGGTGCAGCGCCACCAGGTCGAGGCGGGCATCGTCGGCACGCTCGACGTGGCCCTGGACCCGGCCTCCACCTGCACCCGGGCAACCGGCATCTGATCCCGCCCGCACCACGGTGGCCGCCGGTCCGAGCTGGACCGGCGGCCACCGCCCGTTTCCGCACCGTCCGACCCGGAGACGGATCGTGGCCCGGGCCCTCGGGTGTGAGAGCCGGGCCACGAGGCCGATCAGAGCGTGGGTCAGTCGGTGACCGTCACGGCCACCTCGGTGATGCCCCGGCCGACGGTCACCGCGATGTCGCCGTTGCCGTGCCGGGAGAGCGCCCGCAGGGTCCAGGTGCCCGGCGCGGCGAAGAAGCGGAACTGCCCGGCCGGTGACGTCACCACCTCGGCGGTGAACTCACCGGTCGAGTCGAGCAGACGGACGTACGCGCCCGGCACCGCCTCGCCCTCCGCGGCGCGGACGACACCGGTGATGACGGTCTCCTTCTCCAGGTCGATGCTGGCGGGCAGCGGCGCGGCCTGGTCCGGGGCCGCGCAACCGGCGGCGGTGGGTGCGGTCATCTCAGGCCTCCCCCGGCTCATCGCCGAGCGTCACGGGCACGCCGACCAGCGAGCCGTACTCGGTCCAGGATCCGTCGTAGTTCTTCACGCTGGTGTGGCCGAGCAGCTCCTGGAGCACGAACCAGGTGTGCGACGAGCGCTCGCCGATCCGGCAGTACGCGATGGTCTCCTTGCCGTCGTCCAGCCCGGCCTCGCCGTAGATCTCGCGCAGGTCGTCGTCGGACTTGAAGGTGCCGTCCTCGTTGGCCGCCTTCGACCACGGCACGCTGATCGCGGTCGGGATGTGCCCGCCGCGCTGCGCCTGCTCCTGCGGCAGGTGGGCGGGGGCGAGCAGGCGGCCAGCGTACTCGTCGGGGCTGCGCACATCGACCAGGTTCTTGCTGCCGATCGCGGCGACCACCTCGTCCCGGAAGGCACGGATGCTGTTGTCCGGCTCGCTCGCGACGTACTGGG
Source organism: Micromonospora sp. WMMD1082 (assembly GCF_029626175.1). Classification (NCBI taxonomy): domain Bacteria; kingdom Bacillati; phylum Actinomycetota; class Actinomycetes; order Micromonosporales; family Micromonosporaceae; genus Micromonospora; species Micromonospora sp. WMMD1082. The sequence goes on from NZ_JARUBM010000002.1 coordinate 2,115,303, forward strand.
TGGCCGGGCGGGTCACGCTGTCGGTGACCAGCGGGCGGGCGTCCAGCTCCCACTTCTTGCGACCACCGTCGAGCAGCTTGACGTCGCCGTGGCCGTAGAGCTTGAAGTACCAGTACGCGTACGCGGCGAACCAGTTGTTGTTGCCGCCGTAGAGGATGACGGTGTCGTCGTTGCTGATGCCCCGCTCGGAGAGCAGCGCCTCGAACTGGGTCTTGTTGACGAAGTCCCGCCGGACCGGGTCCTGCAGGTCGTTCTTCCAGTCGAGCTTGATGGCGCCGGCGATGTGGCCGGCGTCGTACGCCGAGGTGTCCTCGTCGACCTCGACGAAAACGACGCCCGGGGCGTCGAGGTTCTTCTCGGCCCAGTCGGCCGAGACGAGTGCGGTGTCGCGACTCATCAGATCACTCCCTGGTGAGGATGGATGGTGAGCCAGCGCGCGATGTCGATGGATGTAGCTGTGTCGCACCACGCGCGGGACCCATAGCTAGGAACGGATCACGGGTTTGTGCGACGGCGCCGCTGCCGGGCGTCCGGTGGGGTGCACCGGGATTGGGTACGCATACCCCGAGTGCCGATGGCCGCTAGGCGGCCCGAGACAGCCCCGCCGTCAGATGACGGGGCGACACAGGCAGGTGGCCACGCGGCACAGGTCGACCGCGCGCCGTTTGGTGAGGAGCGTCCCCATGAGCAGGGAGCCTACCAGCGATCCCAGATATCTCCATCGGGCCGACCAGCATCCGGGACGCGGCTCGGCGGTCAGCCGGCCGAGCTGATCGGTACGTCCCGTGCATCGGCGGTCACCGTCAGCCCCTGCGGCTGCGGCCGGACCTCGCGGACGGTGAGCTGGAACGGCAGTTCCGGCAGGGGTACGTCGATCGAGATGCTGCGGGCGAAGTTGTTCACCAGGGTGCGGGCCAGCGGCACGTTGGGCAGCCCGTCGGCGTTCAGGTCCTCGAACTGCAGCGCGATCTGCCCCTGGTCGCCCACGACGATGTTGGCGGTGCCGGTGACCGTCAACCGCTGGCCGAGGATGTCCACCGGGGCGGTGACGGCGAGTTGCCCGTCCCGCTCGCCGAGGGTCAGCCCCTCCCGATCGAGCAGCGCGGCCAGGCTCTGGTAGCTGATGGTGCCGGTGCCGTTGACCGTGTCGGCCACGACCTCGCCCTGGCCGGTACGCAGGGTGTCCAACGAGGCCCGCACGTTGCGGGCGTCCACGTCCAGGCTGGGCAGCGTGACCGCCTCACCCTGCACCGAGCCCTGCACCTCCCGCAGCCGGATCGAGATGCGCTCGTACCGGCCGTCGACCACCTGGGTGAGGAACGGGAACCCGCCGATCTCGACCTCCGGCGGCGAGGACTGCGCGCCCTGCTCGGCCACCTGCTGGCGCACCTCGTCGGCGATGCGGCGCTCGGCCACGCTGGCCGCGACCCGGTCGGCGATGGCGAGGAGTCCGACGAGGACGAGCAGCAGGACGACGAACCCGATCAGCACCTTGCGTCCGCGTCGCCGCGGGCGCCGTTCGTACGTCTGCTCCTGCTCCTGCGCCACGCCGCCTCCTGATCCTCGTCGTACCTTGATGCTTCGTCGTAGCTCGATGCCGCCCGCGGCGAACCGCTGGTACCCGCGCGCCGTACTTCTCAATCTCGCACCGCCGGATCGGCCGGTCAGAGCACCAGCCGGCACATCAGGTACGCGGCCGGCGCCGCCAACGCGAAGCCGCCGAGCGGCCCCTGCACGTGCCGCGCCGCCCAGACCGTGGGCAGCTCGCCCGCCATCAGCCGGCCCGCCTCGGCATAGCTCACGGCAAGATCGGCCAGGACGGCGACGACCGCCGCGACCAGGCCGATGATCGCGGCCCTGGTGGGGGTGAACGGGGTGACCAGGTAACCACCGAGGAGCGCGCTGACCAGGGTGCCCGCCATCGCGCCGCCGACCACGCCCGCCGCTCCCCGGGGCACCTGGGGCGCCAGCCTCGGCCAGGCGGCGATGGCGTCGGCCACCCGGGCGACGGTGAGTGCCACCCCGGCCGCGGTGAGGCAGACGGCGATCGCCTGGGTGCCGGCGGGAATCCGGTTGAGCACGATGAGCGTGGCGATGGCGGCCACCCCGAACACGATGGTGGCGGTCGTCCGCAGCGAGTCGGTCACCCGGAGCCGGTCGACCCGCCGGACCAGCTGACCGAGCACTGCGGCGAGCACCCCGCCGATCGCGACGTAGAAGAGGGGCCCCAGGCGGGCCTCGGCCGAGCGTACGGCCACGGTGTCGGCCGCCAGCGCGGTCACCCCGCCGACCCCGACCACCACTCCCAGCGCGGGCGGCCGGGTGACCATCGTCCAGGCGAGCACGAACAGCAGTTGTACGGTCAGCACCACGACGGTGAAGGGCAGCCGGTGCCCCGGCCCGGAGGTCTGTGCGGCGACGACGAGGCCGATGCCGAGCAGCGCGGCAAAGCCGCCGATGGCGAGCGAGAGCTGCCGACGCACCTCGACCGGTGGCGCCTCCTCCTCGTCGTCCGCGTCCACCTCGTCGTCGGCACGGCGGGCCGCACCACCGCGGCGCAGGCGTCGCGGACCACCGGAACGCCGCTCGTCGGTCTCGACGGCCGGGCCGGTACGCGGCGCCGGGCCGCCCGCCGGGGGCGGGCCCTCGGTCCACGGGTCGCGGCCGGTCTCGGGCGAGTTGGAGGGAAACACCCACCGATCGTGCCAGACCAACGGCAGATCGCGGTTGCCACCGTTTCCGCGACGTTAAAACCTGGGCCGCGATCAGGGGCAGATAGGGCAAACAGGAAACCTCGTCGGGGCGCCAAGCGGGCAATCGGTTACGCTCAACGGCGAAACCCGCCCGTCAGCGACGCCGGGACCCACGGAAGTTCCCAGCGCCACACCCCGCCCGGAGTGCCGCTGGTCGCGTGCGGCCGCAACGGGCCGCCGGGACGGAGGTGATCGTGGAGATCCTGCTGTTGGTGACCGCGCGAGCAGGCGAACCATCCGCAGTGCTACCCGCACTGGACCTGCTGCCGCACTCGGTCCGCACCGCACCGCGCGACGTCCGCACCCTGGTTGCCGGCCCGAGCCCGGACGCCGTGCTGGTCGACGCCCGCTCCGAGCTGAGCGAGGCCCGGGCCACCTGCCGGATGCTGCACGCCACCGGGCTCGGCGTACCGCTGGTGGCGGTGGTCACCGAGGCCGGGCTGATCGCGCTGAACGCCGACTGGGGGGTCGACGACGTCATCCTCGCCTCCGCCGGTCCGGCCGAGGTGGAGGCCCGGCTGCGGCTCGCGGTCGGCCGGCTGAGCAACGCGACGGCCGGCGCCGGCGGCTCCATCCGGGCCGGCGAGTTGATGATCGACCCGGACACCTACGCCGCCAAGCTCAAGGGCCGCCCGCTCGACCTCACCTACAAGGAGTTCGAGCTGCTCAAGTTCCTCGCCCAGCACCCGGGTCGGGTCTTCACCCGCGACCAGCTGCTGCGCGAGGTGTGGGGCTACGACTACTTCGGTGGCACCCGGACGGTCGACGTGCACGTACGACGGCTGCGGGCCAAGCTCGGCTCGGAGTACGAGTCGATGATCGGCACCGTCCGCCAGGTGGGGTACAAGTTCGTCGTGCCCCCGTCGCGGACGCTGTCCGAGGCTGCCGAGCACGCCCCGCTGCCGGTCCGGGCCCTCACCATCGAGGGCTAATTTACCCATATGCCCCTTTTGGGCGACTTGACAGTCTTATGGTGACTGCCGAGTTGGCCAGCGGGAGGGGCAGCGGTGGGTGGCAATCAGGCGGGGGCGGGACGCGCGCTCGGAATCATCACGCTCGTGGTGTCGGCGGTACTCGGCTCGACGTACCTGCTCGGACGGAGCCTGGTGCCCGACGCACCGCGCACCGACTCCGGGGTCACCGCGACCGGCGCCGAGTACGCCGACCAGTCCGCACCCACCGACGCCGAACCTGACGTCGGTGCCACCCGCGCGCCCGGCGAGCCCGACGGCGCTCCCGGCCCTCGGCCGAACGGGCCCGAGGGCACCGACGGCGAGGCGTCGGAGGCGAACATCGGCCCGCTGGGCACCCGGGTGCGCACCGGCGGTGCCGGCGTCGCGCTCACCTTCGACGACGGTCCGAACCCCGACTACACCCCCCAGGTTCTCGCGATCCTGCGCGAATACCACGTCACGGCCACGTTCTGCGTGGTCGGCAAGAACGCCCAGGCGTACCCGTGGCTCGTCGAGCAGATCGTCGCCGAGGGTCACACGCTCTGCAACCACAGTTGGGACCACGACGTCGCCCTGGGCGCCCGGTCACCCGAGTGGATCCGGGCCGATCTGCTGCGGACCAGCGAGGCGATCCGCGCGGCGGTCCCGGACGCACCCATCGCCTGGTACCGGCAACCCGGCGGCGCCTGGACCTACTCGGTCATCTCCGTCTCCCGCGACCTCGGCATGGCTCCGCTGCACTGGACGCTGGATCCCTCCGACTGGCGCGCGCCCGGCGCGACCCGCATCGCCACATCCGTGATCAACGGGGTGCAACCCGGTTCGATCGTCCTGCTGCACGACGCGGGCGGCGACCGGCAGGGCACCGTGAACGCGTTGTACCGGATCCTGCCCGAGTTGACCGCCCGGTTCGACATCCAGGCGCTGCCGATCCGGGGGACGTGAGGGGCCGGGCCGCCCGGCCCGGCAGGTGGCATCCGTGCCATCCGGCTACGGTGAGGACGTGAGCAGCACTGAGGCGAGCAGCAACCAGGTCAGCCGCGCCGACCGGCTCGGACCGACGGAGATCGCCGAGGTGCTGGCGCTCGCCGCAACGGCGGGCGACACCGACGGCGCGGACCCGCTGGACGAACACGTCCTGCTCCGGCTGCGCGACGCGCACGCGGCGGCGACCCACCTGATCGCCCGCTCCGACGACGGCACGCTCACCGGGTACGCCCACCTCGACACCACCGACCCCGTCAGCGGCGTCGGGGTGGAACTGGTGGTGCATCCGGCGTACCGGCGGCGGGGCATCGGCCGGGCGCTGGCCCGGGGAGTGTTGGCGAGCGCCACCGGGCCGCTGCGCGCCTGGGCGCACGGCGACCACCCCTCGGCCGCGGCGCTCGCGGTGGACCTCGGCTTCCACCGCGCACGCCTGCTCTGGCAGTTGCGTCGACCGCTCACCGCACCGCTGGCCGAACCGCGGCTGCCCGACGGGGTGACGCTGCGCGCGTTCCGCCCCGGCGCCGACGACGAGGCGTGGTTGACGCTGAACGCGCGGGCCTTCGCCGAGCATCCGGAGCAGGGGCGGTGGAGCATCGAGGACCTACGGTTACGCCTCGCCGAGCCGTGGTTCGACCCGGCCGGCTTCCTGCTCGCCGTCGAGTCGGCGACCGACCGGCTGCTCGGGTACCACTGGACCAAGGTGCACGAACGGCCCGGCTCGGCCCCCATCGGCGAGGTGTACGTGCTCGGGGTGGAGCCGTCGGCGCACGGTGGCGGGCTCGGGCGGGCACTGACCACGGCGGGCCTGGCGTACCTGCGGGAGCGGCGCGGGCTGGACCGGGTGATGCTCTACGTCGACGAGTCCAACACCGGCGCGGTGGCGCTCTACGAGCGGCTCGGCTTCGCCCGCTGGTCGGCCCACGTCAACTACCACCTCGGCTGACGCGACAGTCAGGACATCGGCGGGCCGGTCAGGTAGAACCGGGGCTCGTCCTCGTCGGACAGGTCGAGGTGCGGGGTGATCGGGGTGGCCGCGTCCCGGCTGGCCGCCGCCCGCGCCACCGCCGCGAGATCGGCGCAGGCGGCCACCTCGCCGAGGGTGACCAGGGTCGGCGGAAGCATGGTCAGCTCACCGGCCGCGGCGCGCTCACCCGCGTCGGCGGGCCGGACCCAGAGCGTGTGGTCGGCCTCGCCGGAGACGTCGCGGGTCCGCTGGCCGCCGGGCAGCAGCGCCACGAAGAAGTACGTGTCGAACCGGCGCGGCTCGAACTCCGGTGTCACCCACCGGCTCCACGGCAGCAGCAGGTCCGACCGGAGGGTGAGCCCTCGCCCGGCGAGCAGGTCGGCGAAGCCGATGCGCCGCTGCTCCAGGTCGCCCCGGGCAGCCTCCCAGCCGTCATCGCTGACATCGCCGACGACCCGGCTCGCGTCCGGGCCGGCGAGCAGCACCCCGGCCTCCTCGAAGACCTCACGGGCCGCCGCGCAGACGACCGCCTGCGCCGCGGCCGGGGCCAGTCCGAGGCGTACGCCCCAGTCCGCCGGTTCCGGACCGGCCCAGTCCAGGTGGGTGGTGGAGTCCGAGGGGTCGACCCCGCCACCGGGGAAGGCGTACATGCCGCCGAAGGCCATCGTCGCGACCCGACGGATCAGGTAGACCTCGAAGCCCACACCGGCCGGGCGGAGCAGCAGCACGGTGGCGGCCACCCGGGGCACCGCCGGCGTGCCGCCGGAGGCCCGGAAGCGGCGGGCGTGCGCCACCAGCGCGGTCGGCGCCGGGAAGCCACGGTCGGTCGTCATGCGCCCGAGCCTACGTGGATGCCAGTACAGCCCCGGAGCCGATCTTCGGTAGCGTCACGCCATGACTCGTTGGGGCATCCTGGCCACCGGCCACATCGCCGCCCGCTTCGCCGAGGACCTCCGGCTGGTGCCGGGGGCCGAACTGGTCGCGGTCGGCTCACGGACCGCGGAGAGCGCGAAGCGCTTCGCGGAGCGGCACGGCGTACCGAGGGCGTACGCCTCCTGGGCGGAGCTGGCCGCGGACGCCGAGGTGGACGTGATCTACGTCGCCACCCCGCACGCCGCTCACCACGAGGCGGCGCTGACCTGTCTCGCCGCCGGTAGGCCGGTGCTGCTGGAGAAGCCGTTCACCCTCGACCTGGCCACCAGCACCGACGTGGTCGACACCGCCCGCGCCGCCGGGGTCTTCCTCATGGAGGCGATGTGGATGCGGTGCAACCCGCTCGTGCTCCGGATCTGCGAGTTGATCGCCGATGGCGCGATCGGCACGGTGACCAGCGTCCGGGCCGACTTCGGCGTCGCCGGGCCGTTCCCACCCGAGCACCGGATGCGGGCCCGGGCGCTGGGCGGCGGCGCGCTGCTGGATCTCGGTGTCTACCCGGTCAGCCTGGCCCACCTGCTGCTGGGCGTGCCGCAGCACGTGCGGTCGTGGGCGAAGCTGAGCCCGGAGGGGGTGGACGAGAACACCGGACTGGTCTTCGGGTACGACTCGGGGGCCGTTGCCACGCTCAGCTGCGGCATGGTGGGGGTGACCGGGATCACCGCCTCGATCACCGGCACCACCGGGCGGATCGACCTGCCCGAGCCGTTCTTCCGGCCCGGCGGGTTCGTCCTGCACCGGTCCGGCGCGGAGCCCGAGGCGATCGCCGGGGAGCTGGTCGGCTCGGGCTACCAGCACGAGGCCATCGAGGTGCAGCGCTGCCTGGCCGAGGGGCTGACCGAGAGCCCGCTGGTCCCGCACGCCGCCACCCTGGAGATCATGGCCCTGCTCGACGACATCCGCGCCCAGATCGGCGTCTCCTACATCTGACGGTCGCCGGGCCCCGCCCCGAGTGTTAGGAAGGGCCCCTACCCAACGCCAGGCGTTGACCGGGGCCCCTCCTAACACCTCAGCTGAAGATGGGGCGGACCACGAAGTACATCAGGGCGCCGATCGAGCCGGCGGCCGGGAAGGTCAGGATCCACGCCCCGACGATGTTGCCGGCCACGCCCCAGCGCACGGCGGAGAGCCGCTTGGTGGCGCCGACACCCATGATCGCCGAGGTGATCGTGTGGGTGGTCGAGATCGGGGCGCCGAGGACCAGCGCGTTGAAGTACAGCACGCCGCTGGCCACGGTCTCGGCCGCGAAGCCCTCCGGCGGGCGCAGGTCGATGATCTTCCGGCCGAGGGTCCGGATGATCCGCCAGCCACCGGCGTACGTGCCGGCCGCCAGCACGGCCGCCGAGGTCCAGAACGCCCACTCCGGGATGTAGGTCGCGTCGTCCTGGTATCCGCCGACGAAGAGGGCGAGCACCACGATGCCGATGGTCTTGGCCGCGTCCTGCATGCCGTGGCCGACCGACATGGCCGCCGCCGAGGCGGTCTGCGCCCAGCGGAAGCCCCGGTTCAGCTTGCCCGGGTGCCCCTTCCGGAAGATCCACTGCACGGCGATCATCACGATGTAGCCGAGGAGGAAACCGACCATCGGCGACAGGATCATCGGCACGATCACGCTCTCGCCGATGCCCGACCAGAGCACCGTGCCGGAGGCGGCGACGGTCGAACCGACCAGGCCACCGATCAGGGCGTGCGAGGACGACGAGGGCAGCCCGAAGTACCAGGTGATGATGTTCCAGGTGATCGCGCCGATCACGCCGGCGAAGACGATGCCGAGGCTGGACACGCCCGTCGGCAGCTCGACGAGGCCGCTACCGACCGTCTTGGCGACCTCGGCGCCGAAGTGGGCGCCGATGAAGTTGCCGACCGCCGCCATGGCCAGGGCCACCCGGGGTGTGAGCGCCCGGGTGGAGATGCTGGTCGCGATCGCGTTGGCGGCATCGTGGAAGCCGTTGGTGTAGTCGAACACCAGGGCTACCCCGATCACCGCCAGCACGGCGATGAGCTCGGGACTCACAGGCTCAGGACTCCTTGACCGCGATGGTCTCGACGGTGTTGGCGACGTGCTCGAAGGCGTCGCAGGCGGCCTCCAACTCGTCGGCCACCTCCTTCATCTTCAGCACGGTCAACGCGTCGTACTCACCCGAGAAGAGGCGGACCAGCAGCATCCGGTACGCCTGGTCGCCGTCGTTCTCCAGCCGGTTGATCTCGATCCAGTAGTCCTCGAGATCCTTCATCGACTTCAGCCGGGGCATCGCGTCGGCGGTCAGCTTCGCCTGCTGGTCGAGGACGTGCACCAGCTCGTGCATCTCCCGCGGCAGCGACGGCAACTTGGTCAGCCCGTAGAGGTAGAGCAGGTTGCCCACCGCCTCCAGGTGGTCCATCACGTCGTCCAGCAGAGAGCCGAGACGGTAGATGTCCTCGCGGTCGAACGGGGTGATGAACGTCGAGTTGATCTTCTTGAACAGCTCGTGGGTGATCTGATCGCTGTCGTGCTCCACCTCGGTGAGTCGATCACTCACCGACTGCACCTCGACATCGGGCAGGGAAAGCTCGTTGAGCAGTTCGGTGCCCCGGACCAGGTTCTGCGCGGCCTTGGTGAAGAGCTCGTAGAAGGCGCCCTCGTTGGGGCGGAAGGAAAACCTCACAGCACGGACCTCGTCGTGTCGGGTGGAAGGGGTGGCAGCCGCCGCTCCGGCGCCCTGCTGAGGGAATGCTAGGGAATCGTCAGATCGGCGATGCGGCGGCCCACCCCCGGCCAGGTGTCATTCACCGCTCGTTCAACTGCCGTTCACCTTCAACAGCCCCGCGGTCCCCAACAGCCGCTCCCGTTCCCCATCGACGTCGAAGTCGGCTGGCGGATACCCCAGATCAAGAGTGTCGAACGTCTCCCGCAGCAGGTGGGCCACCGCCCAGTCCCGATACCACTTGCGGTCCGCCGGCACCACGTGCCACGGCGCGGCGTCCGTGCCACACCGGCCGAGCAGATCGGCGTACGCGGCCTGGTAGTCGTCCCAGCGGGCTCGGGCGTCGACGTCGGAGGGGTGGTACTTCCAGTGCTTCGTCGGGTCGTCCAGGCGGGCCAGCAACCGCCGGGCCTGCTCGGTGTGGGAGATGTGCAGGAAGACCTTGACCACGACCACCCCGGAGTCGGTCAGCTCCCGCTCGAACTCGTCGATCTCGGCGTACCTCGGCCGCCAGACGTCCTCCGGCGCCCGCTCCTGCACCCGGGGCACCAGCACGTCCTCGTAGTGCGAACGGTTGAAGACACCCAGGTAGCCCGCTGGGGGCAGCGCCCGGCGGATCCGCCACAGGAAGTGATGCCGCAACTCCTCGGCGGTCGGCGGACCGAATGCCCGGATGTGTACGCCGAGCGGGTTCATCGCGCCCACCACCCGCTTGATCGTGCCGTCCTTGCCGCCGCAGTCCATCGCCTGGAGCACCAGCAGCACCCGCCGCCCGGCACCGGGATCGGCCTTCGCGCCGGCGAACAGCATCTCCTGCTGGCGGGCCAACCCTCGGCCCACCAGCGCGACCTGCCGGCGGGCCCACGCCTTGCGGTCCAGCCCGGTCACCTCGACGTCGGGCAGCCCGGGGGTCGAGCGAGGCTCGGTCTTCCCGAGGTCCACCGGCCCGCCGGGGGTCGCCCGGAGCAGGTCACGCACCGCGCCGCCGGCCGGCGCCACCACGTCGAGTCCACCGTCGTCCACCATCGGAGCATCATCACCCGCCGGCCGCCGGTCCGCGCGACAGTCCCTCAGACGACCAGGGCCAACCACTTGCGGTACGAGGTGGCGAAGGGCTCGGTGCCGTCGCCGAGCGCGCCGAACAGCCACCGCGCCGCCGCCTCGGCCGCCACCACCAGTTCGTCGGGGTAGCCGAAGCGGACCCGGTGCTCGGCGAACTCGTCCTCGTCGCGCAGCTCGACCACCCCGGTCTCACGGCGGCGGACCACGTCCAGGTCGAGGTCGACCAGGTGCACGGTGTCCTCCCCCTCCCACCGGGCCGGGCTGGCGATGTCGCAGTAGACCTCACTGGTCCGCGGCGGCGGGTTGAACATGCCGGTCCACCAGGCGTGATGCGGCACGAGCAGCACGAAGGGGATCTGCTCGACGGAGGGGCGACCGTGGTAGACCGAGCTGGTGCCGGCGGGCACGCCGAGCCAGACACCGAGGTCGTCCTCGGCCAGCCGGCGGGCCGGGTAGTCGCGGTGGGCGCTGCCGTCGTACTTGCGGTAGATCACACGGACCACGTCGCTCGGCATGAGTCGCACCCTAGCCGATTTCGCCCAGGCCTCGCCGTCGGGAAGTTACCGGACGGCGAGGAGGTATTCCGTTCCGTGACGCGGCAACACGGCCGTTCGGTACGAACCGCGTCCGCCCCGGCGGGTACCGTGCCACGGTGACTCCGCCCCGCACCGCCACCGGCTCCGGCACCACCCGTGACAAGGCACGCCGCCGCGGTGATCGGCCGGGTGGAACCGAGCTGCTGACCGCCGCGGTCGGCGCGGTGCCCGGCGGCACGGCCCGGCCGGGCCAGCAGGAGATGGCCGAGGCGATCGAGGAGTGCGTGGCCTCCGGCGAGCACCTCCTGGTGCAGGCCGGCACCGGCACCGGCAAGTCCCTGGCCTACCTGGCTCCCGCGTTGACCGTCGACGGTCCGGTGGTGGTCTCCACCGCCACCCTGGCGTTGCAGTCCCAACTGGTCGAGCACGACCTGCCCCGGCTGGCCGACGCCGTCGAGCCGCTGCTCGGGCGGCGCCCGACCTTCGCCGTGCTCAAGGGCCGGCACCACTACCTCTGCCTGGCCCGGCTGGAGAACTCCGCGCAGGACGAACCGGAGGACACCCTCTTCGACGCTCCCGCCGAGCGGCCCGGGGGCGGCGCGCGCTGGCTCGGTGAGGCCGGCCGGCTCGGCAAGCAGATCCAGCGCCTGCGGGACTGGGCCCTGGACACCGACACCGGTGACCGCGACGAGCTGGATCCGGGCGTCGACGACCAGGCGTGGCGCCTGGTTTCCATGCCCGCCCGGGAGTGCGTCGGCGCGACCCGCTGCCCGTACGGCCCCGAGTGCTTCGCGGAGGCGTCCCGGGTGCGGGCACGCGAGGCCGACATCGTGGTCACCAACCACAGCCTGCTCGCCGTCGACATGCTCGCCGGACGACACATCGTCCCGCCGCACCGGCTGCTCGTCGTCGACGAGGCCCACGAGTTGGCGGACCGGGTCTCCTCGGCGGCGCAGGCCGAGCTGACCCCGGAGCTGATCGACCGGTCCGCCCGGCGGGCCCGCCCGCTGCTGCGTCCGGAGACGGCCGAGGCGCTGACCGCGGCCGGCGACGCCCTCGCGGTCGGGCTGGCCGAGGCGCCGGCGGGGCGGATAACCAGCGGCCTGCCGGGCCCGCTGCGGGAGGCCTGCACGCTGCTGGACGCCGCGACCCGCGCGGCCCTGGACACCATCGGCGACATCAAGGCCGACGACCCCGACCCGGTACGCAAGCAGCAGGCCAAGGCCATCCTCGACGAGATGTCCAACACCGCCCAGCGGCTGCTGGAGGAGGCGGAGCACGACGTGGCGTGGGTGGAGCGCAACGACGCCACCGTGCGGCGGGCGCTGGTGGTGGCACCGCTCTCGGTCGCCGGCACCCTCGCCACCCACCTCTACGACGAGCGGACCGTGGTGGCCACGTCCGCCACGCTCGCGCTGGGCGGCCGGTTCGACACGGTCGCCCGCGCGTTGGGCCTCGACGCGCCCCCGCCCGCCCCGCCGTCGCCGGCCGCCGCCGCCCTCGCCGACGCGACCCGGCGGCCGGCCGGCGCGGGCGACCCGGCGGCGCGGGCCGACCCGATCCGAGCAGCCGATCCCGCTGGGCACGTCGACTCCGGCCCGGGGTGGCGCTCGCTCGACGTCGGCTCCCCGTTCGACTACCCCCGGCAGGGAATCCTCTACGTGGCCGCGCACCTGCCCCGCCCCGGGGTCTCCGGGCTACCCGACCCCGCCGGGGAGGAACTGCTCAGCCTGGTCACCGCGCTCGGTGGTCGTACGCTCGGGCTCTTCTCCTCCCGGCGGGCCGCGCAGCAGGCGGCGGAGCTGGTACGCGCCCGGACCGACCTGCCGGTGCTGCTCCAGGGCGAGGAGGCGCTGCCGCTGCTGGTCCGGCGATTCCGGGAGGAGCGGTCGAGCTGCCTGTTCGGCGTGATGTCGCTGTGGCAGGGGGTGGACGTGCCGGGCGACTCGTGCCAGTTGGTGGTGATCGACCGGCTGCCCTTCCCTCGGCCCGACGAACCGCTCGCCGCGGCCCGGGCGGCGGCGGTGGACGCCCAGGGCGGCTCCGGCTTCGCCGCGGTCAGTGTCCCGATCGCGGCGGTACGCCTGGCGCAGGGCGTGGGCCGGCTGATCCGGGCCACCGGGGACCGGGGCGTGGTGGCGGTGCTCGACTCCCGGCTGGAGACGGCGCGGGGCTACGGCCCGTTCCTGCGCCGCTCGTTGCCCCCGTTCTGGTACACGACCCGCCCGGAGGTGGTCCGGGGCGCCCTCACCCGGCTCGCCACGACCTGAGCCGGCCCAACGCGGCCGGGCCGACGCGAGCCGGCGTCATCGACGCGCGCAGGCGCGGCGGGTCAGGGCGCGCGGGAGGCGACGACGACCGCGTCGGGTGGGGTGTCGGGGACGCGGCGGGCGGCGAGGCGGCGTACCGCGGTGTTGAGGATCGCGATCACCGGCACCGCGACCAGCGCACCGGTGATCCCGGCGAGCACCACGCCGGCCGCCAGACCGATGATCACCGCGAGCGGGTGGATGGCCACCGCCCTGCCCATGATCAGCGGCTGGAGGACGTGCCCCTCCACCTGCTGCACCCCGATCACCGCACCAAGGATGATCAACGCGGTCACCGGCCCGCTGTCGACCAGCGCGACCAGCACCGCCACGCCGCCGGAGAGCGTCGCGCCGACGATCGGGATGAACGCCCCCAGGAAGACCAGGGCGGCCAGCGGGAAGGCGAACGGGACGTCGAAGATGACCAGGAAGATGCCGATACCGACGGCGTCGATGAAGGCGACCAGCACCGTCGCCCGCACGTAGGCGACCAGGGTCGCCCAGGAGGCCCGGCCGGCGTCGTCGACCCGCCAGCGCGCGGCGACCGGCAGCAGCCGGACCAGGAAGCGCCAGATTATGTTGCCGTCGCGCAGGAAGAAGAAGGTCGCGAAGAGCACCAGCACCGCACCGGTCAACACCTCGGCCAGGGTCGCCGCGGTGGAGAGGGCGCCGCTGGTGAACTGCTCGGTGTTGTTGTTCACCCACTGCTGGATCTCGTCGAGATACCGGCTGAGGTCGTTGTCCGACAGGTGCAGCGGCCCGGTCTTGAGCCACTCCTGGATCTGCTCCAGGCCCTGCGTCGACCTCGCGGTCAGTTCCGGGACGCCCTTGATGAACTCGTTGACCACCAGGGTCAGCGTGCCGATCACCGCGGCCAGCCCGGCGACCAGCACCACGGCGGTCGCCAGCGATCTCGGCAGCCGCGCCCGCAGCAGCCACCCCACCGCGGGTGCCAGCAGCGCCGACAGCAGCAACGCCACCGCCAGCGGAATGATCACGATGCTGATCGTGCCGACGAGTTTCAGCAGCGCCCAGAAGACGATGCCGATGACGATCAGTCGCCAGGACCAGGCGGCGGCGATCCGCAGCGCGTGCGGCACGTCGGCGTCGTCGCGGCTGGAGGTGGAGTTGTGCGCGGCGGCGGGCGGCTCCTCGTCACCGACCACGGTCGCGCCCTCCGGCGCTGCGGGCCCGGGGCTCGACGGCGAGGCCACCCGGGCCGGTGCGGGGACATCGGCGGGGGTGTTGCGGCCGGCGCGGACAGATTCCCGCCCTGACTCGTACGCGCGACGCAGCCGCCCGCGTATCCGCTCGAAGCGGCTCAAGCGCACCTCCCGGCAGAGTCGACCTGCGCACGGCGTCAGGTCGGACAGGATACGCCCGACCACTGTCGGTGGGACGGATCCGCCACACATTGCCCGCGCCGGCCGGCGCGCTAACCCCGGTGACCACCGGCGGCGGGTCGGGAACGACACGGTAGCGTCTGCGGCGTGACAGCCGACCCGAATCTCGACTCCGGCCTGCCCATCCGGCTGCTGCACGACCGGGTGCTGGTGCGGACGGAGGGCAGCGACGGCGAGCGGCGCTCCAGCGCCGGCATCGTGATCCCGGCAACCGCGGCCGTGGGCAAACGCCTGGCGTGGGCCACCGCGGTGGGCGTCGGCCCGAACGTGCGCGCCATCGTCTCGGGCGACCGGGTGCTCTTCGACCCCGACGACCGCTCCGAGGTCGAGTTGCACGGCCGCGGCTACGTGCTGCTGCGCGAGCGCGACGTGCACGCGGTGGCCGCCGAGCGCGTCGAGGAGAACGCGACCGGTCTCTACCTCTGAGCGAATCTCTACCTCTGCGCAGAGATCGTTTCTGAGCCCGGCCGCGCCGGTTCCGGCACGCGCGTCGTTTGCCCCGCTCCCCGGCGGGAAGCCAGCCGCACCACCGGCCTGGGGAGGGACGATGCCGGTATTCGTGAAGAAGGTGCTGGCCTGGGGAAGCCTCGCGTTCCTGATCTACTTCATGGCGTTCCGGCCGGAGGGGGCGGCGCAGATGTTCAAGGCGATCGGGGCGGCCCTGATGGTGATGGCCCAGGGGCTCGGTGACTTCCTCACCAGCCTGATGACCTGAACCTCGCCCGGGCCGACCGACAGCCCTGCCCGGGCCGGCCGATCAGCGGTGACCGGGCGGCCAGGGCGCGGCAGGGCGGGGACCGTACCATCCGGGCGGGCCGTAGCCGGGGGGCGGCGGTGGCGGCGGCGGGGCGAGCACCACCGGAATCGGGACCACCGGCTCCTCGGGTGCCGCCACCCACCGCTGCGAACCGTCCGGGAAGCGCAGGTGATAGCGGTGGCCGTCCCAGACGCCGACCGGGGACTGCGGATCCCGGCCCACGAAGAACGACCGGTAGGCGGCGATCGAGTCCAGCAGTTCCTGTTCCTCCCGCGCCGTCCGTTCCCGGTCGACGGGGCGGCGATCCAGGCCCCGCGTTGCGCCGTCGCGCAGCAGCGCCAACCGGGTGGCCGCGAACTGGTAACCGCGCATCGCCCGTAGGCCGGCGTCCCCGGCCACCCGCCGGGCCCAGACCCGGGCCGCGTGCCGGCGGCCGAGGCTGCTGAGCGCCGCCACCTCCGGCGGCGTGAGCCAGCCGGCCCGGACGTAGTCCGGCAGGATCCGCTCGGTGAGCCGCCCCTCCCAGGCCCGCAGCCACACGGCCAGGCCGACCATGCCGAAGAAGATCGGCACCATCACGCCGACGAAGCCGAAGAGCGAGATCAGCACCTCGCCGGTGGCCTGGGTCAGTGTCGGCAGCAGGTTCCACGCCCCGTGCAGCATCATCGCCAGGAGCAGACCGGCGACCGGGGCGAAGAACCGGACCCGCCGATCCGCCGAGCGCGCCGAGATGCCGAGGCCGATACCGGTCATCGCGGTGAACAGCGGATGGGCGAACCCGAAAAGCAGGATCCGCACGATGAAGATGGCGATGACCTGTTGCGCTCCGGTGGCCGGACCGTACTCCTCGACGCCCGAGGCGTACCCGTATCCGCCCAGGTAAAGGATGTTCTCCACCATCGCGAAGCCGATCGCGGAGAGCCCGCAGTAGACCAGGCCGTCGGTGATGCCCGACCATTCCCGCCGACGGAAGATCAGCAGCAGGATCGGCCCGAGTGCCTTGGTCAATTCCTCGATGAACGGCGCGACCAGCACCGCGGTGATCCCGATCGGCAGGTCGCGCTGCTCCAACCAGGTGGCTGCTGTGTCGTTGACCAGCAGTGACGCCGAGGTGGAGACGAAGGCGCCCCAGGCGAAGCAGAAGATCAGGTACTTCAGCGGCTCGGGTTCGTAGCGGTCGAGCCAGAGGAAGCAGGCCACCAGGACCGGCACCGGCAGGACCGCGGCGGCGGCACCGACCAGCAACGCCTCCGGGCCGAGGCTGGTGCCGAGCGTGAAGAGCATGAAGATCGCGCAGGCCGCGATCAGCATGATCACCCCGGTCAGTACCAGGGCCCGCCGCCAGCTGAGCCGGCGGCGTGGCATTCCGGGCACGCCGGAACCCGCGCCTGGTGCAGCGGGCACGGACGGCGACGGCGGCAGGGATCCGCCGGACGGGGTGTCGGCCATGCGGTCAGCGTAGTCACCCACGGCCCACCGGTCCGGACGCATGGCCGCACCGGCGGACGCATGGCCGCACCGGCGACCCCGACACACCGGCGGCCACGGCGCACCGGTCGACTCAGCCCACCGGCGGCGCGGTCGGCGGCTTGACGGCCGGCTCCGGCCCGGCCGGTGCACCCGGTCGGTCCAGTTCGCCGAAGGCCTGCCGCACCAGCCGGTTCGCCTCCTCCTGGCTGATCCCCGAGGCCACCAGCAGGTCGCTGGCGGTGGTGCGCACCTGGGCGACCACCACGCTGCCGGAGAATCCGACCCCCTCGGCGTACGCCCGGCCGGCCTCGCTGACGGCGCGCAGCGACCGCTCCCGGGCCTGCTCGGGCTCCTCGCCCTGGGCAAACTCCTTCTTCAACAGACGTACCGCCTCGGCGAGATGGCCGACCGCGTCCGGCAGCGGATCCGGGACCGGCTCGGAGTCCTCGACCAGGGTGACGGAACGCCGGATCAGCGTGCCGCTGTTGCGCATCGCCCGGTCGATCGGGTCGGCCGCCTCCGCGTAGTGGGTGAGTTCGCTGCGCCGGTGCCAGCGCGCCGGGGAGAGCAGCGCGGTCTCCTTGGCGCCCTCGATCGCCTCGATGAAGGTGGTCAGCTCCTGCTTGTTGTTCCGCAGCCGGTCCAGCGCTTCCTGGATCTTCTCCCGATCACGTTCCCGCAGGCCGTTGGCGGTGATGTCGAGCTGCGCGGAGAGCAGGTCCAGGGCCGGCCGGGCCGCCCGGTTGAGCACTCGGAGGGGGTTGAGCGGCAGCAGGATCGCGGTGACCAGCAGCGCGATGCTGCCGCCGATGAGCGCGTCGATGAACCGGGGTAGCTCCAGGTGCTCCACCGACGGGCTGAGCGTGACGATCAGCACCGCCGTGGCCGCGGCCTGGATGACGATGGCGACGCTGCCCCCGGCGAAGACGGTCAGCACGATGGCCGCGGTGACGACCAGTCCGAGCTGCCACGCCCCGGTGCCGAGGAAGTAGATCAGCAGGTCACCCACGGCCACCCCGACCCCCACCCCGATGATCAGCTCAACGGTCCGGCGGAACCGTTGCCCCACCGAGACGGCGAGGGTGCCGACGGCGGAGATCGGGGCGAAGACCGGCTGCGCGTTGCCCAGCAACTCGTGCGACGCCAGCCAGGACAGCCCGGCGGCGAGGCCGGCCTGCGCGGCCAGGCCGAGCGACATCCGCACCCGGTGCAGGCGGTCGTGCAGGGTGGCGCGGCCACGGTGATGCAGCTGCGCCACGGTCTCGGCGATCCGGGCCGTGTCCACGTCGGACAGGCGCTCGGGCATGCCGTCCCGCCGCAGCAGCCGAGCGAGGGCTTTCCGGGCCACCGCCATGGCCCGCGACTACCCGCCGCGCGCCCGGACATTCCTCACCGAAGCGGCATACCCCTTCGCCGGGGACGTGACGCGCGGTGGGGCAGACTCGGGTGGTGACCGGACTGAGCGAACGGTGGCGGACGGCCGCCCGGGCGGCCGGGGCGACCGACGCCGTTGCCGTGGACACCGCCGGCGACGAGCTGCTCCGGCGGTGGCGGGAGCCGCACCGGCACTACCACACGGTGGCGCACCTGACCGCCGTTCTCGACGTCGTCGATCGGTACGCCTCCACCGCATCGCGACCCGACCTGGTCCGACTCGCCGCGTGGTGCCACGACGCGGTGTACGACCCCCGCGCGCCGGGCGACCGCAACGAACGCGACAGCGCGGCGCTCGCCGACGCCCTGCTCACCCGGGCAGGGCTGCCCGGCGCCGAGGTGGCCGAGGTGCGCCGGCTGGTCCTGCTCACCGCCGGGCACGCGGCGGACCCGGCGGACTCCGCCGGTGCGCTGCTCTGCGACGCCGACCTGGCCGTCCTGGCCGCGCCCGAGCCCGAGTACGACCGGTACGCCCGCGCGATCCGCCGGGAGTACGCCCACGTGCCGGAGCCGGACTACCGGGCCGGCCGCGCCCGGGTGCTCTCCACGCTGCTCGCCCTCCCCGCCCTGTACCGCGTCCCCGCCCTCGCCGCCGCCTGGGAAGCCCTCGCCCGCGCAAACCTCACCCGCGAACTAACCACCCTCCACCCCTGACCTGATCCCTGCCCCACGATCTTGCACTTCCTGCCTCGACATGTCGGGCATATGCCGCACATCAGGGACCGAAACTGCAAGATCGCGGAGAACGGTGGAGGGTGGGGGCGGGGTGGAGAGGTGTTTGGGGCGGCGCAGACCCGACGCGCGGAGGAGGCGGACCAGGTCGCGACTGAGGGCGACCCGCGCGCCGAGCCAGACGGCCATCGCGAAGCGTTCCGCAGGGATGTCGTAGTGGTCCCGGTCGAAGCCGCGCCGAGGGACACCCAGCGTCTCGGCGAAGGCGTGCAGCTCGGCGAGGGAGACGTCGCTGATCAGGTGCGACCAGAGCCGACCCCGCGCCGGCCAGGCCGGCCGGTCCACGTAGATCACGGCAGCCACCGTACCGGGTGGCGGCCCTCAGGTTGATGATCACCGGCTGGCGGTCGTAGCCTCGGCCGCATGGCTGCCTCCCCGCTCCTCGACGACCTGCGCACCGCCCTCGGACCGGCGGCGGTCCTCACCGATCCGGATCTGCTGCACGGGCACCGGCGGGACGAGGCCGACCTGTGCGCCGCGGGAACGCCACTGGTGGTGACCCGACCGCGCAGCACCGAGGAGGTGGTCGCGGTGGTCCGGGCGGCCGGACGACACGGCGTACCGGTGGTGCCGCAGGGTGCGCGTACCGGATTGGCCGGCGCGGCGAACGCCGTCGACGGCGCGGTGGTGATCAGCACCACGGCGATGGACACGATCCTGGAGATCGATCCGATCAGCCGGATCGCCGTGGTCCAGCCGGGGGTGGTCAACGCCACGCTCAACGCCACGCTGGGCGAGCAGGGCCTGTGGTATCCGCCGGACCCGGGCTCGTGGGAGTCGTCCACCATCGGCGGCAACGTCGCCACCAACGCGGGTGGCATGTGCTGCGTCAAGTACGGCGTCACCACCGAGTACGTGCTCGGCCTCGAAGTGGTGCTCGCCTCCGGCGAGGTGCTGCGCACCGGGCGACGCACCGCCAAGGGCGTGGCCGGGTACGACCTCACCCGGCTCTTCGTCGGCTCCGAGGGCACCCTCGGCGTGATCACCGAGGTGACCGTGGCGCTGCGACCCGCCCCGGCACAGTCGCTGACCCTGGTCGCCGTCTTCGGCTCCACCGCGGCGGCGGGCGAGGCAGTGGCCCGGATCTCCGCCCAGGGGCTCTCCCCCAGCCTGCTGGAGCTGCTCGACCGCACGCACCTGCTGGCGATCGAGGCGTACCGGCCGATGGGGTTGCGCACCGATGCCGAGGCGCTGCTGCTGGCCGCCGCCGACACCGGCCCCCGGGCGGCGGAGGATCTGGCCGGGCTGGCCGCCGTCTGCGAGGCGGCCGGCGCCGAGGAGGTGTACGCGGCCACCGACGCCGTGGAGGCCGCCGCGTTGTTGCAGGCCCGGCGGCTGGCCCATCCGGCCATGGAGAAGTACGCCGCGGACGCGTACCCGGACGGCAACGGCGGCCTGATCATCGACGACCTGGCCGTGCCCCGGGGCGAACTCGCCGCCCTGCTCGACGGGGTGGCCCGGATCGCGGCCGAGTGCGAGGTGCCGATCGGCGTGGTCGGTCACGCCGGTGACGGCAACATGCACCCCAACATCGTGGTCGACCGCGCCGACCCGGCCAGCCTGGAGCGCGGCCGGCGGGCCTTCGACGAGATCATGCGGCTGGGGCTGGGACTCGGCGGCACGTGCACCGGCGAGCACGGCGTCGGCCTGCTCAAGCGGGACTGGCTGGCCCGGGAGATCGGTCCGGTGGGCGTACGGGTGCACCAGGCGATCAAGGCGGCGCTCGACCCGACCGGCCTGCTCAACCCCGGCAAGGTGCTCTGACCCCCGAAGCGGCCTCAGCCGATCATCTCCGCGGGCGTGTTCTGGGTGAGCAGCAGCAGGATCTCCTCGGCCACCGGCGGTCGTTCCTCCCCGGGGCAGTCCTGCGAGGTGATCAGGCCGGCCGCGGTCAGCAGGCTGGAGGTGAGGGCGCCGACGCAGCTGACCCGGTAGCCGCGTACCTCGTCGGTCTCCTTGGCCAGACCTGGCTCGGCAAGGAGCTGCTGGAGGCGTTCGCGCTGTTCCCCGCTCAGCGCGCCGGTCGAGGTCACCCCGTCACCAGCGCAGTCGATGCACTCCCAGCGGCCGTCCGGCTCCACGTTGAGGGTCCGCAGCGGGCCGTCGGGACCGTCGTTCTGCAGCAGGCTGACCCGACCGTTTCCGGTGGTCGTGGCCGCTCCGCCGCCGGACCGTCCATCGGCCGGGGTGCTCGCGTCCGCCGGCGGTTCACCCCGGTCGCCGAACGGAGCACAGCCACTGAGGGCGGCCGCCAGCAGGGTGGCGACGGAGAGGGAGGCCAGCCGTGACCGGGAAAGCGCCATCACGCGCGCAACTTACCCCACCGTAGGTAGCGAACGTAACCGGCCGGATGGATATCCACGATCGGCGATCTCCAGAGTGGATCCGTCAGCGGGCCAGGCCGGCCGCGCCGTCGTCGGCGCCCCGATCCGCGGGGTAGCCCCGCACGTCCGGTGCGCCCAGCCGCGCGGCGTCGGCGGTGGCGTCGTCCGGCATCAGCTGGGACTGCCGTTCGGCCTCCACCCGGGCCCGGTAGTGCGCCACCTCGCGCGTTCGCCGGGCGGCATCCCAACCCAGCACCGCGCCCATCAGCTCGGCGGTGTGCTCGGCCGACTCCAGCCCCCGGTGGGTCGTCTCGAACGAGATCCGGGTCCGCCGGGTCAACACGTCCTCCAGGTGCAACGCCCCCTCGGCCCGGGCCGCATACGTCACCTCCGCGGCGAGGTACTCCGGCGCGCCGGCCAGCGGGGACGCCAGCAGCGGATCGGCGTCGATCAGGGCGAGCAGGTCGAGGGTCAGGCTGCCGTAGCGCTCCAGCAGGTGCTCCACCACACCCACCTGGACCCCGTGCCGGCGGGCCAGGTCGGCCCGGTCCCGCCACATGGAGGCGTACCCGTCCGCGCCGAGCAACGGCAGGTCGGCCGTACGCGACCGGCGCTGGCCGCCGAGGCGGCGCACCGCCCGAGCGACCACGTCGGCGGCCATCACCCGGTACGTCGTGTACTTGCCGCCGGCGACCAGCAGCAGCCCGAGCATCGGCTCGATGACGGCGTGCTCCCGGGAGAGCTTGGAGGTGGAGTCCGCCTCGCCGGCCAGCAGCGGGCGCAGCCCGGCGTAGACGCCCTCGATGTCGGCGGTGGTCAGCGGCCGGGCCAGCACGGTGTTGACCTGCCGGAGCAGGTAGTCGATGTCGCTGGCGGAGGCCGCCGGGTGCGAGCGGTCCAGCCGCCAGTCCGTGTCCGTGGTGCCGATGATCCAGTGCCCGCCCCAGGGAATGACGAACAGGACACTGGTGGCCGTCCGCAGGATCAGTCCGGTCTCGCCGGTGATCGCCGAGCGGGGCACCACCAGGTGCACGCCCTTGGAGGCCCGGACCCGGATACCGGGCCGCAGCCCGACGTCGTTGAGCATCCGGGACATGTCGTCGGTCCAGACCCCGGTGGCGGCGATCACCGTGCGGGCGCGTACCTCGAACTCCGCCTCCGGGGAGCCGGCGGGCGCCTCCAGATCACGGACCCGGACCCCGGTGACCTCGCGGGCCTGCCGGATCAACCCGACGGCCCGAGCGCTGCTCACCACGGTCGCACCCAGGCTGGCGGCGGTGCGGGCCAGGGTGACCACCAGGCGGGCGTCGTCGACCTGCCCGTCGTGGTAGCGGATCGCACCGGCCAGCCCGTCGGAACGCAGGCTCGGAAAGACCCGGCGGGCGCCCTCCCGGCTCAGGTGGCGGTGCAGCGGCATCCCCCGGCCGCCGCCGAAGAGGCCGGCGAAGGCGTCGTACGCGGCCACCCCGGCGCCGTAGTAGGCGCGGCGGAACAGCCGGGCGGGCAGGTCGCGTACGCCCTGACCGGCGGGGAGCGGCACCAGGAACGGCACCGGGCGCACCAGGTGCGGCGCCAGTCGGGTGGCCAGCAGCCCCCGCTCGGTGAGCGCCTCGTGCACCAGGTGGAACTCCAACTGCTCCAGGTAGCGCAGCCCGCCGTGGATCAACTTGCTGGACCGGCTGGAGGTGCCGGCCGCGAAGTCGCGCGCCTCCACCAGGGCCACTTTGAGGCCACGGGAGGCGGCGTCGACGGCGGCTCCGGCGCCGGTCACACCACCACCGATGACCAGCACGTCGAACCGCTCGGAGCGCAGCCGACGCAGGTCGGCGGCGCGGCGGGCGGGCGAGAGTTGCCCGGCAACGGACCGCAGGACGTGTGGATCGCGCACCCGTCCACGTTAGCCCTCCCGGCGTTCCCGCCGACATGTGCCGCCCCGGCCACCAGGGTCAACCGCCCGGCAGTTCCCTGTCCAGCCTCTCCTGGGCACCCTTCCCAGCACTGTCCGGGCCGTGGATCTGCCCAGCGAGAGCGGGGCCAGCGATGAAGTGGGCGCTCCGCCCGCTACCCTCTCCGCGAATCAGCAGCCCGGCCCGTTCCAACCGCTCCAACTGGCCACGCGCCCCAGCGTAGGTGAGGCCGGTGAGGGCCGAATGGTCGCCCGACGAGTACCGCTCATGGCTCACCAACCAACGCCGCGCCACATACTCCGCTCCCGCCAGGTCCGGCCGAAGGTACGGCAGCACTCCACGCCGCCGAAGCACCTCGGTGCCCGCGCTCTTCTCCAGCAATGACACCGCTTCGTCAGTCAGCACCCACACATCCTTGTAGCGGGTGATCAAGGCTGCCTCGCCGACGACGCAGTCCGCCGCCGTTTCCAGGGCCTCCGCCGTCTCGACTTCCCCTCGTTGCAGGACCCGGGTCAGTTCAACTGCTGTCGTGAACGGCTCATGCAGAAGGGTGTGAACGATCAGGGCCACCTTCACGTCCCGCTGGCGGATCTCTGGTCGGATCGAACCCATCAGGTTCATCACCGGTACGACAGGGCGACCGCCAACAAGCCGTACGCGGACCCGAGGGCCGGCCTCTTCCTGCAACAGGGGCGGCCGGTGTCCGAGTACCACCATGTCGCGATACATCCGATCAACGCCCAACCCCTGTTTTTCCACCAGGCGCAGTGCGCGGAAGAGATCAGCAAGCGCTGGATACCTCGCGTAGCGCTGAGTCAGGGCGGTATCGGAGGTGATGCCCCCGACGAAACCGCCTGGACTGACGACCTGGATAGCCGAATCTTCCTCTATCCAGGTGACCGTCACGGGCTCCGACTGCATCCAGTCCCGGTGAACGACCCCGTTCAGGACCGCCTCACGGACCGCGCCAGGCGGCAGCTGGCGGACAGAGTTCTGCGCGAACCCTGCACGGCCATCAACCCGGACAGCCTGGTTCAGCGTGTCCAACCGCTCGTCCACCACAGCGACCTGCTCCAACAGACTGAAACCCGCCAGTTGCCGTGGGCCGCTCAACAGCTCACCCCCTTCGACATCCCAGACAGACAGCGCGATGTGGGTTCGGTCAGCTGGGCAGAAGGTCAAGGCACCGGCGGCAGTGAGCCGACCGTCGGGTCGAAGGACACCGAGAGATCTCAACAGATCACCAGCAGTAAGGCCGATCTCTGCCACGGCCTCCGAGTCGGCTGCCGCCAGGTACCGGCGGGCGACCGCGATCGCCCCCGGGGACACGTCGGCCTCGGTGCGCTGAGTCACCTGGGCCATCGGGTCATGTCCGGCACTCAGCTGGCGGTGCAGCCACCACTCGGCACGATCGACCCCCACGCAGTGGCCCCCGGTCCGCCACCGGATACGCCCGTTCAGATCCTCCACCGGCTCCCGGGCCTCAGCCACGTAGAGCACAAGCAGTCGAACTCCCTCGACCCGCCTCTCCTCTACAGCAGGAGCGACTTCCACGTGCTCATAGACTCGGTGCCGCAGCCACTCAGCGTCCAGCCCGGCGCCAAGCAGCTGGCCGGTGCGGTCCTCCACGCCTACGAGGAGGGCCCCTCCGCCGGGCGTATTCGCCATGCAGGTGACCTCGTTGGCCAGCTGGCGGGCAGCCTCCTGGTTGTGCGGCTCGCCGACGAGCAGACTGCCCCCTCGTCCCCGCCGGCCGGCCTCCTCCTTGCAATCGACCTTTTCCCGCTCGGCGCGCGTCGGCAGCACTCCTGCGCGGAGCTTGGCAAGCACGGCGTCCACCAGGACGTGCAGTTGCTCGCGCGCCTCGATCAGGTCCGACCCAGGGCTGAATGACGACATCCGCCCACGATACACCGACTACTTGCAATTTAGGTGGTGCCTAAATTGCAAGTTGACGCGTCGTGGTGTGGAGGTCGTTGTGTTTCCGCCCGGCTGCGGACAGCTCAGTCGAGCCAGCGGCGGGGCTCCGACAGCTCGGCGGCACCCGACCGCACAGCGACCTGCGTCGTACTGTGTGCGGATGCGGGCGGACTACTCCACATCCGGCAGTGTTGGCAGCCCTTGGGCGATAGTCGCAGCGGTGCTGGTGGGCTGCTGGGCGGTCGCGGTCACCGTGTTGTCGCAGGCGACCGGCTGGGTAGTCGACCAGGTGCTGCTGATCGGCGGACTGGACCGGTTCGCCCCGCTCTGGGCGGTGCTCTGCGTGTTCACGCTGCTGCTGGTGACCGCCGCCGCCCTGCCGCTGGCCATGGTTCCCCGCTCGGCGGCGGTCCGCGTCGCCGGCCGGGCGTGGCTGGCCGGCGCGCTCGCGCTGGGCGCACTCGGGCTGCTGCGCACGATCCCGCCCGTGCACCACGAGGCGTACCTCGCCGCGCTGGCCGTCCTGGCCGGGCTGCTGGCACTGCTCGCGCTCCGGCTCCGGGACCGCGTGCTCGGCGCCGGTCAGCAGCGCGACGCCGGGCCGGAAGCGCCGGAACCGGGGCCCGGGCGGGAAGGGGCCGGACCGGAAGGGGCCGGGTGGAAAGGGCCCGGGGCTGGCCGGCGGTCCGTTGCGCGTCCGTCGGTGGTGACGCTGCTCGCCGTGGCGGCGGGGCTCGCGCTGCTGCTGCCGTGGGTCTGGCTGGGCGCGCTCGGCGGACTGCTGGAGACCGTGCTCGCCGGACTTGCCGCGGCGGCCGTCGGCACGCTGGCCGCCGCGCTGTTGGGTGCCCGGTTCTGGGGCCACTTCGCCGACGGTGAGCCACCCCGACCGGCCCGGCTGGTGCTGGTGGGCGGCCTCGTCGCCGGGGTGGTGCTGCTGCTGGTGGGTGCCGGCGTCGGGCACTCCGGTGCCCAACTGCCGCTGCTGGTGACGCTGCCGCCGGCCGGCTTCGCGCTGGCCGCACTACACGCGCTGACCCACCGCACCGCCGCGGCGCCCGCGTTGACCGACCCCACCCCGACCGACCGTACGGCTGTGGCACCCGCGCTGGGCCACCGTGTGCTCGGGGCGGCCGGCGGGTCGCCGACCGCCTGGCTGGTCGGGCTCGCCGTGTTCGGTCCGCTGGCGTTCACCGACCCGGAGGAGGTCAGTCTGCTGCTGGTCGGCTCCCGGGATGTGCCGTTCTGGGTGGCGGTCGCCGCCGGCGCCGGGCTCGCCGTCGGGGCGGTGCTGGCGGTCGCGTACGGTCTGCTGCTGGCCCGGCCCTCGGCGCGCCCGCCCCGCCGGGCGGTGGCCGGGGCGACCGCCCTGACCCTGCTGGTCACGGTGGGGCTGGTCGGCGCCGCCGCCGGCCAGCCGGGCCTGCACGGGGAGCGGCTCTTCGTGGTGCTGCGGGAACAGGCGGACCTGACCGGCCTGACCGCCGGGCCCGGGAAGGCGGGCCGGGACGCCCGCGCCACCGAGGTCTACCAGCGGCTGGTCGTCACCGCCGAGCGGACCCAGGCCGACCTGCGGCGGGAGCTGCGCCGACTGCGGCTGGACCACACCGCCTACTACCTGGTCAACGCGATCGAGGTGGACGGCGGTCCGGCGGTACGGGCCTGGTTGTCCAACCGGTCCGAGGTGGCCCGGGTGCTGGTGAGCCAGCGGCTGCGCCCGTTGCCGGAGCCCGCCGGCGGCACCGGTGGCACCGCGCCGGCTCCGACCGGCCCGCCGTGGAACATCACCATGATCGGTGCGGATCGGGTCTGGTCCGACCTCGGGGTCACCGGAACCGGGATCACCGTGGGCAGCTCCGACTCCGGGGTGGACGGGCGGCACCCCACCCTGGCCCCGGGCTTCCGGGGCGGCGACGATTCGTGGTTCGACCCGTGGAACGGCACCCGGACGCCGACCGACCGCAGCGGGCACGGCACCCACACGGCGGGCAGCGCGATCGGGCGGGATGGCATCGGCGTGGCTCCCGGGGCGCAGTGGGTCGGCTGCGTCAACCTCGACCGCAACCTCGGTAACCCGGCGGCCTATCTCGACTGCCTCCAGTTCATGTTGGCGCCCTTCCCGCCCGGCGGTGACCCGTTCACCCAGGGGCGGCCGGCCCGGGCGCCGGAGATCCTGACCAACTCGTGGGGCTGCCCGCCGATCGAGGGCTGCGACCCGGGGACGCTGCGGCCGGCCACGGAGGCGTTGGCGGCCGCCGGGATCCTCGTCGTCGCGGCGGCCGGCAACACCGGCCCCTTCTGCGGCTCGGTGCAGGACCCACCCGCACCGTACGCGGACGTGCTGACCGTCGGCGCGGTGGACGACCGGCGCCGGGCCACCGCCTTCTCGTCCCGGGGACCGGTCGGCGGGTTGACCAAGCCCGATCTGATGGCACCCGGGGCGGACGTCCTCTCCGCCATGCCCGGCGGCGGATACGCGGCGCTCGACGGCACCTCGATGGCCACTCCGCAGGTGGCGGGCGTGGTGGCGTTGATGTGGTCGGCCAACCCGGACCTCGTCGGCGACCTGGATCGGACCCGGCGGATCCTGCGCGAGACGGCCAGCCCGGTGGAGGCCAGCCAGCGGTCCCGGGATCAGGCCGACGACTGCGGCGGTGCGGCGAACGTCGTCGGTGCCGGGCTTGTCGACGCGTACGCGGCCGTGTCAGCGGCCCTCAGTTGATCTCACCTATCGTCAGCAGGAGGTGCCCCAAGGTAACCCGACCGACCGTCAACTGCTACCTTCCGGCCTCATGCACGGTCATTCGCCAGGGGCGGCGGCTCCCCTCCCGCCGCCGTCGGCCGCGCGGTGGCGGGGCATGGCTCTGCTGATCCTGTTGGGCGTGCCGGCCCTCGTGGTGGCTCTGTGCTGTGGAGTCATCCACGTGGTGACCAGGTCCGCGATCGACGATCCGTTCAGCCACCGGGGCGGCATCACCGGACCGCCCTGACCGCCGCCGGGAACGGCGAGCCCGTGGACTGACGACGGGATCCGATGTGATCTAGGGTACGCAGCCATGGACGCCGGGATCAGCATTGCCGAGTTGACCGTCGAGCGGCTGCCTGACGTGGTGGAACTCTGCCACCGGGCGCTCGACCTGCCGGAGGACGCGGCCGAGGCCGGGCCGCTCGTGGAGACGCTCTGGCCACGGGCCGCCGCCGACCGGATCGTACGGGTCCTCGGCGCGTACCGGGAGCAGGAGTTGGTCGGCGTACTGATCGGCTCGCTCTCCGCCGGTGACGGGCGGGTCGGGCACGTGGACCTGCTGGCCGTCGCGCCCATGCTGCGACGCCGCGGCATCGGCCGGGCCCTGCTCGGGCACGCCGAACGGGCATTCGCTCAGCTCGGCGCGACCGAGGTGCTGCTCGCCGGCAACCCGCCCTACTACGCCTGGCCCGGCATCGACGTGCGCTACACCCCGGCGATCTGCCTCGCGCTCGCCCTCGGCTACCGGCCGGACGGCACGGCCTGGAACATGACCGCCGACCTGTCGTACGACGGATCACCGGCGCTGCGGTCGACGGAGACCGCCGAGTCCCGGCTGGCGGGGCAGGGTGTGACCGTACGCCGGGCGGAGCCGGCCGACCTGCCGGCGCTCACCGCGTTCGCCCGCGCGACGTTCGGCGGCTCCTGGGATGCCGAGTTGGCCGGCTCGCTCGGCCGCCCGGGCGCGGGCTGCCACCTGGCCGAACGCGACGGCGAACTGCTCGGTTTCGCCGCGTACGGGTCGTCGCGGCCGAGCTGGTTCGGGCCGATGGGCACCGCACCCGCCGCCCAGGGTTCCGGCATCGGCGGTGTGCTCCTGCGGCGCTGCCTGAGCGACCAGCGGGCGGCGGGCGTCACCGCCGCCCAGATCGGCTGGGTCGGGCCGGTCCCCTTCTATTCGGGCAGCGCGGGCGCCCGGATCGAACAGGTCTTCTTTCTGTACCGCAGAACGCTCGACGCCCGCATAAACGGCAAATGGTAAATAGATCCCGATAATGCCATTCGCCCGCCCGGCTCATCGACGCCGCTTACCGTTTCCGGTAGAGGAGGCAGCGATGACCACGGACGACGATCAGACCCAGGACGCCCCGCCGGTCACCTGGGCCCCGGTCCACGAACTCCCGGGCCAACTGCCGATCGACCGGCTCGACTACGGCGACGCCGAGCAGTTGGCGGAGATGAGCGGCGCGGCCGAACCGCCCGAGGAGCCGCTCATCCTGGTGGACGAGCCGGTTCCGCACCGCCCGCCGTTCGACCGGGCGCAGAAGCGACGAAACCAGCGACCCCTGCCGACGTAACGGAGAGGGGGCGGACCGCTGACGCGGCCCGCCCCCTCTCGGCGTTGGAGCTGGACTCAGAAGTCCATGTCCCCGCCACCCGGGCCAGCCGGGGCGGCCGGGGTCTTCTCCGGCTTGTCTGCCACGACGGCCTCGGTGGTGAGGAACAGCGCGGCGATCGACGCGGCGTTCTGCAGCGCCGAACGGGTCACCTTGGCCGGGTCGATGATGCCCGCGGCCAGCAGGTCGACGTACTCACCGCTCGCGGCGTTGAGGCCGTGACCGGCGTCCAGGTTGCGGACCCGCTCGACCACGACGCCACCCTCGAGGCCGGCGTTGACGGCGATCTGCCGCAGCGGGGCGTCCAGCGCGATCTTGACGATCTGCGCGCCGGTCGCCTCGTCACCGGCCAGGTCGAGCTTGTCGAAGGCGGTCTTGCCGGCCTGCACCAGCGCGACGCCACCACCCGGGACGATGCCCTCCTCGACGGCGGCCTTGGCGTTCCGGACCGCGTCCTCGATACGGTGCTTGCGCTCCTTCAGCTCGACCTCGGTGGCCGCGCCGACCTTGATCACCGCAACACCGCCGGCCAGCTTGGCCAGGCGCTCCTGCAGCTTCTCCCGGTCGTAGTCGGAGTCGCTCTTGTCGATCTCGGCCCGGATCTGGTTGACCCGGCCCTGGATCTGCTCGGCGTCGCCGGCACCGTCGACGATGGTGGTCTCGTCCTTGGTCACCACGACCTTGCGGGCGCGGCCCAGCATGTCGAGGCCGGCGGCGTCCAGCTTGAGGCCGACCTCCTCGCTGATGACCTGACCACCGGTGAGGATGGCGATGTCGGTCAGCATGGCCTTGCGGCGGTCACCGAAGCCCGGCGCCTTGACGGCGACCGACTTGAAGGTGCCACGGACCTTGTTGACCACCAGGGTGGCCAGGGCCTCGCCCTCCAGGTCCTCGGCGATGATCAGCAGCGGCTTGCCGCCCTGCATGACCTTCTCCAGGATCGGGAGCAGGTCCTTGACCGACGAGATCTTGCTGTTCGCGATCAGGATGTACGGGTCGTCGAAGACGGCCTCCATACGCTCCGGGTCGGTCATGAAGTAGGCCGAGATGTAGCCCTTGTCGAAGCGCATACCCTCGGTGAGCTCCAGCTCCAGCCCGAAGGTGTTGCTCTCCTCGACGGTGATGACGCCTTCCTTGCCGACCTTGTCCATCGCCTCGGCGATGATCTCACCGACGCTGGTGTCACCAGCGGAGATGGACGCGGTGGAGGCGATCTGCTCCTTGGTCTCGACGTCCTTGGCGAGCTTCAGCAGCTCCTCCGAGACGTTCGCGACCGCAGCCTCGATGCCCCGCTTCAGGGCCATCGGGTTGGCACCGGCAGCCACGTTGCGCAGACCCTCGCGAACGAGAGCCTGGGCCAGGACGGTCGCCGTCGTCGTGCCGTCACCGGCGACGTCGTCGGTCTTCTTGGCGACCTCCTTGACCAGCTCGGCGCCGATCTTTTCGTAGGGGTCCTCGAGCTCGATCTCCTTGGCGATGCTCACACCATCGTTGGTGATGGTGGGGGCACCCCACTTCTTCTCGAGCACGACGTTGCGGCCCTTGGGGCCGAGGGTCACCTTTACGGCATCGGCGAGCTGGTTCATGCCCCGCTCGAGGCCGCGGCGCGCCTCTTCGTCGAACGCGATCATCTTGGCCATACGGCGTTGTCCTCCTGGACACTCACGGGCCACCCGAGTGTGTGCCCCGGATGGGCCGTCTGGTGTACGCACCTTGGGACGTCGCCACCTGGCGACGGCGACGTCTCCTCGGCCGGGCCGGATAGCCCGCGACGACCGGCCACGTGCCCCGCCCGTGGTTATGCCACGGGTGTGGCCGCAGCCCCACCGTCCCGACCAGCTGGCACTCACGCCATGCGAGTGCCAATGACTTGTTTAGCACTCTGCCCTGCCGAGTGCAAGCACGATGGCCGGGCTCAGCCGAGTTCGGCGGCCAGTTGCGCGCCGTTCACCGGGCCCTCGTGGGCACGCTGCTCGGCGTACGTGACGACCAGTCCGACCAGTTGGGCGAGGTACGCCGGCAGCGCCAGCACCGCCACCACCGCGATCGTCAGGACCACACCCACCGTCGAGCCGGGCGAGTCCAGCGGTGTGGTGCCGAACGGCAGGATCGCCACCGACTCCGCCAGCCCTGCCACCAGTGACCCACCGATCACGACCCCGATGACCAGCGCCACCCGGCCGAGCAGCAGTCCCAGCCGGTCGCGCAGCATCCGGTGCGAGCGGCCGATCGGGTCTCGCCGCTCGAACAGGTACACCGGGCCGACCATGGCGAGCGCGAACGCCGCGTACACGCCGGGCAGGAAGCAGAGGCAGAACCCGACGGTGATGATCAAGGTGGAGATCAACGTCCAGCCCCAGAGGCCCAACGCCCGGCGTAGGCCGTAGCGCAGGGCCGAGCCGAGATCGACCGGCTCACCGGCCGCCTGCCGGGCGACCACCCAGGTGCCGGCGGCCCAGCCGACACACTGCACCAGCCCGAAGATCAGGCTCCCCCCGACCAGCACGACCAGCCACGCGGAGAGGTCGACCCAGAAGGTCGCCGGCAGGGCGGCCGAATCGCTGGCCATCGCGGCATCCCAGCGCGCCGACGGGTCCACGGCCAGCGACAGCACCGACAGCACCGCCGCCGGCAGCACCTGCGTGAGCACGAGGATCGGCAGCAGCAGCCGCCAACCCCGGCGGGCCGCACCGACGCAGCGCGCGAACCAGCCACCCAGCCCCGCCCCCGGCGGAGTAACCAACGGATCGGCGGGGTCGAGACCGTACCCGGCCGGCTGGTACCAGCCGTAGACGGGATAACCCGGCTGCGCCGGATAACCCGGATAGCCCGGCTGGGCCGGATAGCCCGGGCCGGGCGGGCCCTGCTGGCCGGGATACGGCGGCATGCCGGCGTGGGGCGGCTGGTCGGACATGGGCTCTCCTCAGCAACGGCTGGATCAGCCCACGATCCTCCCCTGTGCGGCGCCCGCGCCGCAGCCCCCCTCCGGCCATGATCAGGCCACCCGACAACGATCGCGGTGGGGGTGGTGGGTGCTCCGCGCTCAGGCGATGACGCGTACCCGCTCGGCCTGCGGGCCCTTCTGGCCCTGGGCGATCTCGAACTCCACTCGCTGGCCGTCGTCCAGCGCCTTGTAGCCGTCCATCTCGATCGCGGAGAAGTGGACGAAGACGTCCTGCCCGCCGTCGACGGCGATGAAGCCGTAGCCCTTTTCGGCGTTGAACCACTTCACGGTGCCCTGTGCCACGGTGTTGTCCTCACTCTGCGCGGCGTTCCACTACTCGGACCGAGGGCGCGCCGACGGCCCGGAAACCACCGGATTCGGCGATCGGCGACGACCACTGAAACGGGTGACCGAAATCGCACGGTACACGAGGTGTGACGGCGGCGCACGACCACAAATCGGGCGTATTACGGTTACCGGCATCGTCGTACGTCATTGTGATAGGCATGCGGTCATGACGAGTGCCACCGGCGGGACCGGCGTGCGGCAGGCCGCCATCCGCAGGGTCGAGCCGGCCGACGCCGCCCGGATGCGCGCGCTGCGGCTGGAGATGCTCGCCGACGCACCGCTGGCGTTCCTGGAGACGATCGCCGAGGCGGCGGCCCGCCCGCACGCCGAGTACGCGGCCCGGATCGCCCTGGTCTCGGCCGGCGCCGACACGGCGCAGTTCGTGGCGGACCCGGGCGGCCGCCTGGTCGGGCACGCCGGCGGGACCGTGCACCCGACCGAGCCGAAGGTGACCGTGCTCTACGCGGTCTACATCACCCCCGCCTGGCGCGGCACCGGCCTGCTCGCGGATCTGGTTGCCGGGGTCGCCGCCTGGTCACGCGCCTGCGGGCGGGACGAACTGATGCTCGAAGTGGTGGTGGGCAACGATCGCGCCTACCGGGCCTACCAGCGCCTGGGCTTCGTCGACACCGGCGTCCGCGCCCCCCACCCCACCATCCCCGCCCTCCAAGAACTCCACATGCGCCGCCCAGCCTGAGCAAGGCGGCCACGCCCGACCGCGCCCACGCCGCCAACACCCCGTCGACCGATAACCCACCCCAAGGCAGCACCAGGAAGATCAGAACCCCTTAGGCGGCGCCGAACTCACGGACGGCACGGCGACCCCGTCAGGGTTCCGGGGCAGCCCGACCCGCGCAGGGATCAAGCCTGACCGCCCGGAGCGGGTCGGGCTGCCCCGGAACCCCCCACCGCAACCACAGAACCCCGGAACCCAACCCCTCAGACGTGCCGCCGACTCTGCACAATCCGGAACCGGTTGGCGACATACGCGCCATCGGTCAACGCCGCGTTGGCCGCCGCGTTCGCCCCGCTGCCGTGGAAGTCGGAGAAGGCCGCCGACTGGTTCACGAAGACGCCGCCGGTGAGGTTGCCGGACAGGTGCACCCCGACCTCGATCGCGGCGGCCTCGGTGGCGTCCAGCACCGCCTCGTCGGTGGAGTAGACCGCCGCCGTCAGCGCGCCCTTCTCCGCGACCGTCGAGCGCAGGATCTCCAGGCTGTGCGCGGTGGAGTCGGTGGCGATGGCGAAGGAGATCGGCCCGAACCACTCCCGCGAGTAGGTCGCGGTGTCGCCGGCGTCCAGCTTGACGATCGTCGGCGTACGCACGACGGCGTCCGGGAACGACGGGTGCTCGACGGTACGCGACTCCAGCACCGGCTGGCCGACCTTGGTGACCTCGTCCAGCCGCTCCAGCACGCCGTCGTTGACGATCGCGCCGGTCAACTCGACGCCCCGGGCCGGGTCGGCGGTGAGCTTGCCGACCGCCCCGGCGATGCCGGCGGCCACCTCGTCGAAGCTCTTGTGCCCCTGGTCGGTGTCGATACCGTCGCGGGGGATGAGGATGTTCTGCGAGGTGGTGCACATCTGGCCGCTGTAGAGGGTCAGCGTGAAGCCCAGGTTGCGGCACATCCCGGCGAAGTCGTCGGTGGAGTCGACCAGCACCGTGTTGAGGCCGGCCTTCTCGGTGTAGACGGCCGCCTGCCGGGCGTTGGCCTCCAGCCAGTCGCCGTACTCGGTGGAGCCGGTGAAGTCGACGATCCGCACAGCCGGGTGCAGGGCGAGGGTCGAGGCCAGCTGCTCGCCGGGGGCCTCGGGGGCGAGCAGCACCAGGTTCGGGTCGAAGCCGGCCTCGGCGAGCACCTCGCGGGCGTAGCGCACGGTGACGGCCAGCGGGAGCACGGCGCGCGGGTGCGGCTTGACCACCACCGGGTTGCCGGTGACGAGCGAGGCGAACAGCCCGGGGTACGAGTTCCAGGTCGGGAACGTGTTGCAGCCGATGACCAGGGCAACCCCTCGGGGCACCACGTGGAACGTCTTGGTCATCCGCAGCGGGTCGCCCTTGCCGGCGGCCTTCTCCCAGCCGGCGGTGCCCGGGTGCCGGGTCATCTCGGCGTACGCGTAGGCGAGCGCCTCCAGGGCGCGGTCGAGCGCGTGCGCGCCCCCGGCCTGGAAGGCCATCACGAACGCCTGACCGCTGGTGAACTGCACCGCGTTGGCCAGCTCGAAGACATGCTTGTGCAGCCGGTCGAGGATCTCCAGGCAGACGCCGACCCGGGCCTGCGGTCCGGCGTCGCGCCAGGCGGGCAGGGCGGCGGACGCGGCGGCGACCAACTGGTCGGCGCCGGCGTGCGGGTAGCGGACGTCCAGCGCGACACCGAACGGGCTCGTCTCGGTGGCCACCCGGTCGCCGCCGCCTGGCTGGTCGAGCGGGAAGTCACCGCCCAGGTACGCCTCGAAGGCGGCCTTGCCGTCGGCGGCGGCGGTCTCGCCGTACACCCTGGGGCTGGGTGATTCCGGGTAGGCGGACCAGTATCCCCGCTCCGTGATCGCGGTCAGCGCGCGGTTGAGGGTCTCGACGTGCCTGTCGAAGAGGGGGTGCGGGGTCTCCGTCATGCCCGCCATCATGCAACAGAGGGCACCCCGATCAGTAGGGGCGTGTCACAACTCAGATGGTCAGCTGCCAGTTGCTCCAGCGGTCGATCACCCGGAAGCCGAGCTGCTCGTTGATGGCGATCATGTGATCGTTGCTGTCGGCGTTGAAGGTGTCGATCACCCTGATGGCGGGCTCGTGGGCGAGCAGATGGCGCAGGTTCTCGATCTTGGCAAGCAGGCCGAGCCGGTGCCCCCGATGCTCGGGGTCGACGATGGTGATCTGCTGGAAGGCGTGCCAGTCCGCGGCCGCACCGACGTCCAGCAGCGTCCAGGCGACCAGCCGGCCGGACGCCTCGTGGCGTACCCCGACGTGGTAGCGCCGCTTGCCGCGCGCCTCCAGCGCCCGTTCGGTGCCGCGCACCCGCTCCGCGTCGACCTGCTCCGGCTCCCAGGCCAGGTCGCCCATTGGCGCGTCGGCCAGCAGCCGCCCGTCGAGGTACGCCACGTCGGCGACGAACTCCTCCGGCGTGCTCCCGCGCCAGAACACCACCTCGTACCCGACCGCCCGATCCCGCGCCCCGGCCAGCAGCGCGTCCAGCTCCGTCTGGTCGAGGTCGGCGGTGTGCAGTCGCCGCCGCACGTCGACCAGGGCGTCGACCGCGCCGACGGTGGCGGCGAAGGCGGTGGCCGGCGACGGGCGGTCGGGTTCGCCGGGCAGGTGCGCCGCGCTCATCGCGCTCACCCGCTTGCGGCCCTGCCCGCGCAGCACGCCCAGCCCGTGTGCGAACAGCGCCCGGCCCACACCCCGGCGGCGGTACGCCGGATGCACGATCAGCTCGGCGGAGGCGTTCTCGGTGTTGTCCAGCTGCGGCAGGTCGAGCAGTAGGTAGCCGGCGGGTGCTCCGTCGATCCGGGCCAGCAGGGCGACCGACTCGGCGCCCGGCATCGGCTGGTGGAAGATCGCCATGAACCGCTGCCGGCAGAACGGCGGCTGGTCGGGCAGGTCGGCGGCCACGTAGTCCGCGCCGACCTGGTACGCCTGCTCGATGGCCGGCTGGTCGGCCGCCCCGAACGGGGTGATGGTGATGGTGATGCTCATGACGGCAGCGTGCGGGAGAGACAGACGAGCGGGCCAGCGATTTTCCGCTGGCCCGCTCGGACGTTGGTCGGGAGGGACGATCGCACAACGCCTCCGGCGCTGGGTCGTAAAGACTCAAAGTCTACGGCGAAACGCCCTCCCGCACGGAGCATCTTGCGCCGTCCGGTTCCGGCCGTCAAGTCCCTGGCGGCGTGTTTTGCTCACTCCCCGCGAAAAGCCGCTCACTCTGCCCGCCGTCGCGGTCAGCTCAGCAGGCCGGCGTCCCGGGCGGCCCGCAGCGACGGCTTGATCCGGTGGGTGGGCCCCACCTCGCCGGCGACCGCGTCGAGCGTCTTGAGCCCCTCGCCGGTGTTGAAGACCACCGTCTCGGCGGTCGGGTCGAGCTTGCCGGACTCGACCAGCTTGCGCAGCACCGCCACGGTCACCCCGCCGGCCGTCTCCGCGAAGACCCCGGTCGTACGCGCCAGCAGCCGCACCCCGGCGCGGATCTCGTCGTCGTCGGCGTACTCCATCCAGCCGCCGGTGCGACGCACCGCTTCCAGGGCGTACAGGCCGGCCGCCGGGTCGCCGATGTTGAGCGACTTCGCGATGCCGGTCGGCTTGACCGGGTTGATGGTGTCGCTGCCGGCGTGCAGGGCGGTGGCGATCGGGTTGCAGCCGGCCGACTGCGCACCGAAGACCTTCCAGCCGGCGGCCGGCGCCTCGACCAGGCCGACCTCGACCAGCTCGCTGAACGCCTTGTCAATCTTGGTGAGCAGCTCGCCGGAGGCCATCGGGATGACCACCTGGGCGGGAATCCGCCAGCCGAGCTGCTCGGCGACCTCGTAGCCGAGCGTCTTCGAGCCCTCCGCGTAGTACGGCCGGACGTTGACGTTGACGAACGCCGTGTCCTCGAACTCGTCGGTCTCCACCAGCTCACCGCAGAGCCGGTTCACGTCGTCGTACGAGCCGTCGATGGCGACCAGATCGCCGCCGTAGACGGCGGTGGTGACGACCTTGCCCTGCTCCAGGTCGCTCGGGATGAAGACCACCGACGGCACACCCACCCGGGCCGCGTGCGCGGCGACCGAGTTGGCCAGGTTTCCGGTGGAGGCGCAGGCGAATCGGGAGAAGCCCAGCGCCCGGGCCGCGGTCAGCGCCACCGACACCACCCGGTCCTTGAACGAGTGGGTGGGGTTGGCGCTGTCGTCCTTGACCCACAGCGGACCGGTGATGCCCAACTCGGCGGCGAGCCGGCCGGCGGTCACCAACGGGGTGCGGCCGGGATCCAGGGTGACCCGGCTCGCCGGGTCCTGGCCGGCGGGCAGCAGGGCCGCGTACCGCCAGAGGTTGTCCGGGCCGGCCTCGATCTGCTCGCGGGTGACCCGGGCGAGCGCGGCCGGGTCGTAGTCGACCTCCAGCGGACCGAAACACTCGTAACAGGCATGCTGCGCGGCGAGCGGGTAGCGGGCCGAACAGGCGCGACAGACCAGGGCGCGGGCGGGGCTGGTGGTGGTGTCGATGCCGGACGGGGCGAGCGTCGACGTCATGTCGAGGGTCCTCTCATCTTTCCCCGCATCGCACCCTGCGGCGGGGACGGAATTGGCACCTGCCCCGCCGGACGCTCAACGATGAGCGTGCGGGGTGGTTGCCGGGGCGTCGTCGGGCCGTATCCCTCAGCCCCTCTGGATGAGGTATGCAGTTGTGTCGCCGAGTCTAGGCAATCCGGCCGCGCCCGTCTCCCGTCGATCTCAGCCTGTGAGCGATTCCTCAGGTGTCACGCGCGACTCCGCCACGCGGCGATGCCACACAGACGACGCTGTCTGTGTGGCATCGAGTCCCTCGGATCGCTACGTCCAGGGGCGCTGCCGTCAGGCCGGCACCGACCGGGGTGCGGGCGCGTCGAGTGGCACCGCCTCCTCGCCGCGCCGCCGCAGCAGGGTGTCCAGCGCCCAGGTCCCCGGGCCGAGGACCGCGACCAGGAGAAACGACCAGCAGAACAGCACGGACAGCTCGCCGCGGTTGAGCAGCGGCAGCAGCGCCTCGGGCTGGTGGACCACGAAGTACGCGTAGGCCATCGAGCCCGATGCCAGCAGCGCGGCCGGCCGGGTGAAGAGACCGACGAGCACCAGGGCGCCGCACACCAGCTGGATCGCCGCGGCGTACCAGCCCGGCCACTGGCCGAGTGGCACGGCCTCGCCGGTGCCGCGGTTGCCGCCGAAGACGCCGAACAGCGACGACATGCCGTGGATGAGGAACAACAGCCCGATCACCATGCGGAACAGGGACAGGGCCGGCCCGCCTAACCGGTCAGTGAGCATTCCGATACCTCCTGTAAGTGGGGTGGTGGCATCAGAATGCGGAAACGCATCGATGTTTGTCGATGGTTTCTCTCTTCGTGGGAACGCTCCCATCCCATCGTACCGACTGGAACTTCCGAGGACGGGCCAGGTTCAGCCAGGCCGCCGACTTACACCCGCCATTGGGGCGACAAATGCGCCCGATGCCTCCGACAGTGTCCGAATAGTCGCGATCGGCGAACGCCCACAAATCTGGATCGCTTCCATTCTCGGCTAATAGAGCTATTCCAGATCTACATGGTCAGGATGGTGGCGAGTCAGCACGCGGCGAAGCGGCTCCGGATGGGTGTTCACCGGCCAGTCGACGTCACGGCCGGGGCGACCGCGTCACCATTCTGTGCGCGAATACCCGACCCTCGGCGGCACGTCGGCTTAGACCATTCGGTGGACGGCGCCCGCCCGCTGAAGCCCTCACAACCGTGTCACGGGCGTCGGTCGATTCGGCCGGCCCCGGCGCCGCCGATCGAACAAATCGGCGCAGTGACGTGATCTCACCAGGGGTTGACGGTAGGTATCGGTATTCGGAATGGGTTGGGATGGCGGGCGGCGCGGAGTCCAAGCGGCGGCTCACGGCGGCCGCGAGCCGGGAACAGGCCCGGGGCGGTCGCCGGGCCCCGGCGGTGCGACGATGACCCGATGCCAGCGACAACGGCCCGCAGCCGCACCACTGGTGGCCGACGGTCTGCCGCGGCACCGGTCCTGCTCGCCGCGACACTCGCCCTGCTCGGCGGCTGCGCGCCGGTTGGCGACGTGGCGAGCGCCCCGCCCGGCACACCCGCCGCCAGACCGCCGGGCGATGACGGCCCGTCCGCCGGCAACGGTCCGACGTCCGCCTGCCCCGATTCCGGCGTACGGATCAGCTCCCCCGGCGTCAGCGCCGCCATGGGGCTGCGGGCGATGGGTCTGGAACTGGTCAACTGCGGCGACCGGCCCTACCGGCTGAACGGGTATCCGGCGCCGCAGCTGCGGGACGCCGGCGGGAACGTCATCGGGGTCCGGGTGATCCACGGGGCGAAGGGCATCACCTCCGGCTTCGACGATCCGCCCCGGCCGCTGCTCCTGGCTCCCGGCGAGGCGGCCGGCGCCGCCCTGCTCTGGCGCAACCTGGTCACCGACCCGACCGTCGTGGCGACCAACGCCGAGCACCTGGCGGTCGCCCCGCTGCCGGGCCAACCCGTACAGGAGGTGGCCATGGAGGGCGGGATCGACCTGGGCAACACCGACCGGCTCGGGGTCAGCGCCTGGCAGAAGCGCGAGCCGAGCACGCCCACGCCGACCCCCGCAGCGCCGACCCCGCCGCCCACCACACCGGTCCCCCTGCTCTGACCGGGGGCGATGCTCTCAGCTGGTGATGTCCTTGCGGGTGAAGCGCCAGAAGGCCAGCCCCCAGAATCCGGTCGCGTAGCAGATCGCGGAGACCGCGCCCCGGACGATGTCGTCGGTCTGCACCGGCGTGGAGAGCAGCCCCAGCCAGGCGGTGCTGTAGTGGGTCGGCAGGAACGACCGGATCGCGCCGAGGGCGGTGATCTGGTCCAGGATGCTGGAGAGGATCCACAGCAGCACCGCACCGCCCACCGCGCCGAGGGCGGCGTCCGTGATCACCGAGAGCAGGAACGCCAGCCCGGCGACCACCAGCAGGACGACCGCCAGGTAGCCGAGCACCGCGAGCAGGCGCAGCAGCCCCTCGCCCGGCTCCAGCTGCGCGGCGACCGTGCTGCGCAGCGGCGACCACCCGTAGCGGAGGGTGCCGATGGCCAGGGCCGTGCCGGCGAGCAACACCAGGGCCAGTCCCGAGTACGCGAGCGCCACCAGCAGTTTCACCGTGAGCAGCCGGGCCCGGGGCACCGGGATCGCCAGCAGGTAGCGCAGGCTGCCCCAGCTCGCCTCGCTGGCCACCGTGTCGCCGCAGAAGAGCGCCACCACCACGACCAGCAGGAACGAGGCCGAGACGAAGATGGTGAAGAGGGTGAAGTTCAGCCCGCCGGAGGTGGCGAACGACACGAGGCTGCCGAACTCGCCCCGCCCGTTGTCGTCGTCGCCGGAGTCGAACTGGAAGGCGATCAGGATGATCAGCGGCAGCAGCACCATGAAGCCGAGCGCCAGCTGGGTACGCCGTCGTGACGCCTGCCGCCGGAACTCCGCGCCGAACGGCAGCGTCCGCGCGGGCCGGTAGCCGGCGGCGGCCCCCGAGGCTGCCACGCCGGCCGCGTCCCGCGTCGGTTCGACAGTCGATCCCGCCATCACCGGTCCCCGCTTCCCCGAGAGTTCTCGCCCACCAGGGCGAGGAAGGCGTCCTCCAGGCGGCGCCGGGGCACCACCCGATCCACTCCGATCCCGGCCCGCACCAACTCGGCCACCACCTCGCTGCGGGCGGTGCCGTCGGTGTCGACCACGAGCTGCCCGTCGGCGTCGTCGAGCACCCGTACGCCGTCGAGGCCGTCCAGCACGCCCCGGGCCGCCGTCGGGTCGCTCACCTCGAACAGCACGCTGGGTGAGTCGCCGACGATCTCCTCGACCGGCCCGGCGGCCACGATCCGGCCCTTGTTCACCACCACGGCGTGGGTGCAGGTCTGCTCCACCTCGGCGAGCAGGTGGCTGGAGACCAGCACCGCCCGGCCGTCGGTGGCGTAGCGCTGGAGGACACGGCGCATCTCGGCGATCTGCGGCGGGTCCAGCCCGTCGGTCGGCTCGTCGAGCACCAGCAGCTCCGGCAGGCCGAGCATCGCCTGGGCGATGGCGAGCCGCTGTTTCATGCCGTGGCTGTACTTGCGGACCCGCCGGTGCACCGACGAGCCCAGCCCGGCGATCTCCAGCGCCTCGTCGAAGTGGGCGTCGGCCTCCGGCCGGCCCGTCGCCCGCCAGTACGCCCGCAGGTTCTCCAGGCCGGACAGGTGCGGCAGGAATCCGGGGCCCTCGACCAGCGAGCCGATCCGCGACAGCACCGGTGAGCCCGGCACCAGGCGGTGCCCGAAGACGTAGATCTCCCCGGCCGTCGGCTGGGTCAGCCCCATCAGCACCCGCAGCGTGGTGGTCTTGCCGGCACCGTTGGGCCCGAGCAGGCCGACCACCTGGCCGGGGTGCACCTCGAAGTCGACCTCGGAGACCGCCACGAAGCCGTCGGCGTACTCCTTGCGCAGCTGCCGCACGGCCAACGGGGTGTCCGCGTACGCCGGATGCACGGAGGTGTCCTGGCGGCGGTGCCGCAGGCGTAGGACGGCGACGAGCACGACGAGCCCGACCACGATCGCGGCGAGCAGCCCGGCCAGCGCCCAGCGCCAGAGCACCGCCTCGGTCGGGATGGGGTCGCCGTCGACCGTCGGCAGGCTCACCGGCGCATCACCGACCGCCACCGTGTGCACGTTCGGCGCGATCGGGGTGGTGTACGCCTGGTCCGAGGTGGCGACGACCAACTGGAGCCGGTGCCCCGCCTCCACCCGGTGCACGATCGCCGGCAGGGTGACGGTGACCGGCTGGGCGGCGTCGATCGTCGCCGGCAGGTCGGTCAGCCGGATCGGGGCGATCAGTCCGCTGGGGAGGGTCGCGGCGCCCTCCGGGTCGACGACGTAGAGCTTGGCGAAGAGGACCGCCTCGCCGGCGGCCGAGGCGGCGCGGATCTGGACCGTCGGCGACCCGACGATGTCGACGGCCTCGGCCAGCGGCTCGGACTCGAACCGGGCGTGCTGCCCGGGGATGTCCCCGGCCACGCCGCTGAGCAGCGAACTCAACGAGCCGGCGAACGGCACCGACGAGATGGCGGCGGGGGTCCCG
Organism: Micromonospora sp. WMMD1082; assembly: GCF_029626175.1. Taxonomy (NCBI): domain Bacteria; kingdom Bacillati; phylum Actinomycetota; class Actinomycetes; order Micromonosporales; family Micromonosporaceae; genus Micromonospora; species Micromonospora sp. WMMD1082. The sequence continues at coordinate 2,157,883 of NZ_JARUBM010000002.1, forward strand.
GCCGGCGGGTTCGCCACCCGCTGCGCCGGCCCTTCCAGCCTCACCTCGTGCCGGGACTGCCCGCCCAGGCCGGGATAGTCCGCCGTGCGGTAGCCGGTGGCCACCAGCCCGCGGTCCATCGCGTCGAAGCCGGCGATCCGGGAGAAGGTGAAGGTGCCGCCGGGCGCGTCCCCGGTGCCCGCGACGTAGTGGTCGAGCCACTGCGCGGTCAGGAACTTCACCCGGTCGGAGTCGGTACGCGGCCCCGCGCCGCCGTCGTGCCCGCCGGTGAACCAGGCGACCCGCACGGGGGTGCCACCCGCGGCGATGCCCCGGGCGTTGGCGTCGGCCTCGCCGAGCGGGAAGAGGGTGTCCGCCGCGCCCTGCACCAGCAGGGTGGGTGCCGTGATCCGGTCCAGCACTCCGGCCGGGCTGGAGCGGCGCAGCAGATCCACGGCGGCCTGGTCGGCCCGGCCGGTGGCGGCGATGCGCAGGTAGGCCAGGCAGACCTCGGCGGCGAACCGGCCGCAGGCGGGATCGGCGCCCGCGCCGCCGGTCGGCGCGCCCGGTGCGGTTCCCGGCCCCTGCCCCGGTGCCGGGCTGGGCGGGCCGGGGGCGGGCGCGCCCTCGAATGCCTCGTCCGTGCTGCCGGAGATTCCGGCCGGGCCGGAGCCGACGCTGCCTCCCCCGCCGAAGAAGATGCCGGCCCAGCCCGACTTGAACACTCCCTCGGTCGGCTCGCCTCCGGCGCTCTCCGGTAGGAAGGCGCGGGACAGGTCGTTCCAAGTGATCATGGGGACGATCGCGTCCACCCGTTGGTCCTGGGCGGCGAGCAGGAGCGCCAGGGCACCGCCGTAGGAGCCGCCGACCACCCCCACCCGGGGATCACCGGCGGCGTCGGTGCGGATCTCCGGGCGCTCGGCCAGCCAGTCGAGCAGCCGCTGGGCGTCGCGTACCTCGTGGTCGGGGCTGTCCAGGTGGATCTGGCCGCCGCTGCGGCCGAAGCCCCGAGCGGTCCAGGTCAGCACGGCGTATCCCCGGTCGGCCAGTTCCTCGGCATCGGTGCGGACCGAGTTCTTGGTGCCGCCGAAGCCATGGGCGAGCAGCACCGCCGGCACCTTCCGGCCGGCGGCGGTGTCACGCGGGAGGTACAGGGTGGTGTCCAGATCGACCGGCTCGTCACCGCCCGGTCCAGACCGGACGGTGAGCATCGCGGACTCGGTGCGGAAGCCCGGCCGGTCCGGCCAGACCGCCCAGACCACGGCCGCCGCCAGCAGGGCGACGGCCACCGCGGCGGCGAACGCCCGGCGGCCGGTGGGCAGGGCACGTCGGATCCGTGCGGCCGGGAACGGCGATCTCATGCGGCACACGGTACGGCCCGAAACCTGAGTGGTAGCTGAGATCCGCCGTACGTCCGTCCTGGTGGGCCGATCGTCATCCGGAGAAGGTCATCCGCCCAACGTCCAGTGGCAAACCTTGGGACGGCTTCGCATCATGGTAATTCCTGCTTTTCATCGGAATCCGTACCCAAGCACGCCTATCCCCCGGGCCAGCGGCACGCACCGTGATCGGATCGATCGCCGTAAGTGACATCGCTCGAAGTGACGAAAAGCTGACCCTCGCAGACCGGATACAGGCCATCCCGCGTCGATTAGTTTTCCGGTCCGGCGCACGGGACCGGCTCGTCGGCGCCGTCCGAGAACCTGCGCCACCGCCGGAGGAGACAACCATGACCGTTCCCGCTCCGCGGGTCCGTCGCCGGCCCCGGGCACCGGGCCGGCTGTTGCCGCTGCTACTCGCCATCGCGCTGCTGCTGCCGGTGGCGTTCCTCGTCATACAGGCCCACCGGCTCATCGACGCCGACCACGACATCGCCGAGCGGGAACGGCTCGGCGTCGAGTACCTTCGCGCCCTCGGCCCCGTCACCGAGGCGCTGGTCGACGCGCAGACCGCCGCCGTGAACGGCCGACCGTTGCCCCGGGGCACCCTCGACCAGGCGGTGGAGCAGGCCGCGACGGTCGACGCCCGGATCGGTGGCGAGTTGAGCACCAGCGAACGGTGGGCCGGGCTCCGCGCGAAACTGGAGGCGCTGCCCGAACGCTCACTCACCGACCCCGAGGCCGCCTTCACCGTGTACGGCGAGGTCACCGACCTGCTACTGGCCCTGCACGGCAAGGTCCGGGAGACCTCCGGCCTGATCCGGGACTCCGGTGCCGACCTGTACTTCCTCCAGGACGGCGTCGGCGAGGAGATGCCGGAGGCGATGGTGGCCGCGGGCCGGCTCGCCGACCTGGTCGTGCTGATCGGCCGGCGGCCCGCCACCGACCAGATCCGCTCCCTCAGTCAGCTGGCCACCCTCCGCGGCGCCGCCCTGCAACCCGCCACTGACCTCGCCAACAACCTTCGGGCCGTGGTGGACAGGTCGGAGAGCGCGGACCTGGGCGCGAGCGTGCTCACCCCGTTCGACGCCTACCAGCGCGCGGTCGAGGCAATGGCCCTGTTCTCTCAGCCGATCGACCGCGCGGGCACGATCGACGCGACCCGGCTCGTCGCCGCCCGGAACGAGGCGCAGCAGGCCGCGAAGCAGCTCCAGCCTGTCCTCCTCGACGAGATCGACCGGCTGCTGGTGGATCGGCTCGACCGGTTGAACCGCGACCGCCTGCTGGTCTTCGGCGCGGGCGGCCTCGCCGGCCTGCTGCTGATCGCCCTCGCGGTGCACGGCTGGGTGTCCCGCCCACGGGACACCTCCGCCAGGCCCGGATCACCCGGCAGCGCAAGCGTCGAACCGACCCCGACCCCGGCCGCCGGTGCCCGGTGGGAGCCCATGGGGCTGGGCCCGGCCGGCGAGCAGCCACCAACGCTCCTGCCGGTGGGCCAGGTCCACGAGCCGGACCGGTGGAGGCCCTTCGATGCTGCTCGGTAGGCTCCGGATCCGGGGCAAGCTCACCCTGCTGGTGATCATTCCGCTGCTCGGCGTGCTGGGGCTGACGCTCCCGGTCGTCTGGGAACGGGTCGGCGTGGCCCAGCGGGCCGGCGACATCGAGAGCACCGTCCAGGTCGCCAGCCGCGTCGGCACCCTGCTCCAACACCTCCAGCGCGAACGCATGCTCGCCATCGGGCTCCTGCTGGGGCAGGTCGAGCGCAGCCAGCTGGTGCAGGAGATCGCAGAGGTGGACGACCGGATCGTCGACCTGCGCGTCGAGTTCGGCGGCGACCTGCCGACCGAGGTGCGCGGTGCCCTCGACGGCATCAAGCAACTGGCCGACGTCCGGACGGCGGTGCTGGCCGGACGGGCCGCCCCCGAACAGGTCATCGGCGCGTACGGGCCGATCCACCTCGCCCTGATCGACTCGTTGCGGCTGCCGTACGACGTGGACACCCGTTCCCCGGCCGGCCGGCAGGTGCTGGCGCTGGACGGCATCCTGCGCAAGAGCGAGGGGCTCAGCAACGGTGGCGCCATGATCGTGCTGGTCGCCGTGGCACCGGATCCGCAGCTCGCCACCGCGTTCGTGGCCAACATGGCCACCCTCCAGTCGGAGAGCAACCAGATGCTCGGTCTGCTCACCCCCGAGCAGCAGGCGCTGGTGGGCATCGAGCAGACCGCGATCGACGCCCGCACCAGCCCGGAGTTCCTCCAGCAGAGCGCCCTGGACCCGGTGGGCGCGGTGGCCGATACCCCCGTCGAGGCCCTCTTCCCGACCATCTCCTCGCTGATCACGCTGGGTCAGTTCGTGGAGAAGAAGCTGGTCGCCGACGTGACCGCCGAGGTACGCGCACAGCGCCAGGCGGCGCTCGCCGGTGCGTACTGGGTGGCGGGCCTGGTCACGCTGACCCTGATCGTCGTCGTGCTGCTCGCCCTGGCCATCGGTCGTACGGTGACCGGGCCGCTGACCCGGCTCACCCGCTCCGCCGACCGGGTCGCCCGGGTCGCCGAGTCCGAACTGGTCCGGGTCGCCGACGACGAGACGGACAACGCGCAACCGGTCCGCCTCGATCCAATCAACGTGCGCGCCCGGGACGAGATCGGCGACCTGGCCCGGGCGTTCGAACGGGTGCAGAGCACGGCCGCCCGGCTGGTGGAGCGGCAGGCGGCGAGCCGCCGCAACGTCGCCCAGATGTTCGGCCACGTCGGCCGGCGTACCCAGAACCTGGTCGGTCGGCAGATCGCCCTGATCGACCGGCTGGAGCAGCAGGAGACCGAGCCGGGACGGTTGGAGAACCTGTACCGGCTCGACCACATCTCCAGCCGGCTGCGGCGCAACGCGGGCAACCTCGTGGTGCTCTCCGGCGCCACGGGCGACGTCGCACACGTCGCGCCGGTTCCGCTGGCCGACGTGGTCCGCCTGGCCCTCGGTGAGATCGAGGACTACACGCGGGTGGACGTCCAGGTGCCGACCGAGGTCGCGGCGGCGCCGGCCATCATCGGCGATCTGGTGCTGGCGCTCGCCGAGCTGATGGAGAACGCCACCGTCTTCTCCCCACCCCACACCCGGGTGCTGGTCAGCGGCGAACTCATCGAGACCGGCGTACGCCTGACGGTGATCGACCACGGGATCGGCATGACCGAGGCGCGGCTGGCCGACGAGAACGCCCGGCTCACCCGCCGGGAGCGGCTGGACCTCGCCCCGACCGAGGTGTTGGGGCTGTTCGTGGTGGGCCGGTTGGCCCGCCGGCACGGCTGGGCGGTCGGCCTCTCCGCGACCCCCGGCGGCGGCGTCACCGCCACCGTGCAGCTACCCCGCGTGTCGCTGATCATCGGGGCCCCCGAACAGGCCGGCCTTCCGCTCGCCCCGGTCGGCCGGGCCGTCGTCCCGATGGCCGCGCTGCCGACCCGGCCGCAGTCCGGGGAGGCGGCCTCGCCCGGGGAGGCGACCTCGCCCGAGGAGGCGCTGGCGGTGGTCGGCCCGGCCCGGCCGGCGACGGATCCGGCGGCCCGGCCCGGGTTCGACCCGAAGCTGCTGACCCGGGCCACCGAGAGCATGGAGTTGTCCGAGTCCTGGGACGCCTTCGCCACCAGCCCGGACGCCGCGCCCGCGACCGGCGCGGAGCCGGCCGTCGCGACCGGGGTCGACGCGACGACCGTGGCGGCGCCGCCGATCCCGCCGACCTCGGCGGGCCCACCCGCCCCGATGCCGGGGATCCGGCAGCGGGTGCCCGGCGCCAGCCTGCCGGCAACAGCACCGAAGGTGGGGCCGGTGGACGCCACCGGCGCCGATCCGATTGCCGCCCGCGCCGCGGTGGAGGAGTTCGAGTCGGGGGTACGCCGGGCCGAGCAGAGCCAGGCGGGCGCCCTGCCGCAGCCGGTGGAGCCGCCGGTCCCTGCCGGGCTGGCGCAGCTGTCCCGGCGGGTTCCGGGTGCCAACCTGATCGCCCAGCTACCGCAGCAACCGCTCGCCCAGGACCCGGGCGATCCGGCCGAGGTCCGCGATCGCATCAACGCGTTCGAGACCGGCGTCGCCCGGGCTCTGCACGATGTCCGTAACGACCGCAGCGACGAAGAGGGAACGCCACGGTGACCAGCCCGCACGTACACGAGAACCTCGACCACCAGAGCCATCAGGCCGGCGACCTCAGCCCCGAGGCCCGCACCTTCAACTGGCTCCTGGACTCCTTCACCTCGGGGACAGCGGGCGTGTTGGAGGCGATCGCCGTGTCGTCGGACGGCCTGCTGATGGCGATGTCCGCGATCAAGGACAGGTCCAACGCGGAACGCCTCGCCGCGGTCGTCTCCGGCATGACCAGCCTGGCCGGCGGCGCCGCCAGTTGGTACGCACTGGGCGGGTTGAACCGGGTGGTGGTGGACATGGCCGAGGGCTACCTGCTGATCAGCGCGATCAGCAGCGGCTCGGTGCTCGGCGTGGTCGCCGACCGGTCGGCGAACCTGGGCACCGTCGCCTACGAGATGACCCTCTTCGCCGGTCGGGCCGGTGGTGCGCTCACCCCGCGTCTGATCGCCGAACTCAAGAACTCCGTACAGCAATGAATCCCGACGCCGCCGGTGCGGAGCAGGAGCCGGTGGTCCGCATCCGGCCCTACCTGCGTGAGTCCTCCCCGGCCGGCTCCGCCGGCCCGGCGGGCGCACCGGCGGCGGTCGGATCGGAGCCCGAGGCGGCCGGACCGACCGGACCGCGCCCCTTCGTGCTCACCGCCGGCCGGGTGGCCGGTGCCGACCCTACGATCGGCCTGGAGACCCAGGTGACCGCCCGGCCGACCACCGAACCGTGGAGCGTCACGGCCACCCGGCTGACCCCGGAACTCCAGGCGATCGTGGCGCTCTGCGGTGAACCGATCTCGGTAGCCGAGATCTCCGCCAAGGCCCGGTTGCACTTCGGCGTCACCCGGGTGCTGGTGGGCGACCTGCGCGCCGCCGGCCATCTGGACGTACACGTCACCGACGCCGACGACGCCCTCGACCCCGACGTCATCCTGCGAGTGATTGATGGACTCCGTGCAATCTCCTGACTGGCCGGTCGCCCCACCGGGCGCGCTCTCCGCCAACAGCGCCGCGGCCCGCTATGGCGGCCCCGCACCGCACCCGCCGTCGATCGGACGGGCCACCCCACCGGCCCCTCCCCCGGCGGCCCCGACGGCACCGCCGCCCTACCGGCCGCCGGCCGCGACGCCCGCCCCGACCGGTGCACCGCGCGCGACGCCGCCGATCCCGGTCAAGATCCTGGTGGCCGGCGGCTTCGGGGTCGGCAAGACGACCACCGTGGGCTCGATCTCGGAGATCGCTCCGCTGACCACCGAGGCGGAGATGACCACCGCCGGGATCGGCGTCGACGATCCGGGACAACGCTCCGGGAAGACCACCACCACGGTGGCGATGGACTTCGGCTGTGTCACCATCGATCGCAGCCTGAAGCTCTACCTGTTCGGTACGCCCGGCCAGACCCGGTTCGGCTTCATGTGGGACGACCTGGCCCGGGGTGCGCTCGGCGCGCTGGTGGTGGTCGACAGCGCCCGGCTGGACGACTGCTACCCGGCGATCGACTTCTTCGAACGGGCCGGGCTGCCCTTCGTGGTCGGGGTGAACGCCTTCGACGGACGACTGGCGCACGACCTCGGTGCGATCAGGTGGGCCCTGGCGATCGGCGAACATGTACCTCTGGTGCAGTTCGACGCCCGGGACCGACTCTCGGTGCGGGACGCTCTACTGGTCGTCCTGGACCGGGCGTTGGACCGGGCGACCCGGGAGAAACGGGCCTGAGCCGAACGGCTCGCGGCCCCTCGTGGAGGGGGTGAGGCGGATGAGAGGCGGACTGGACGAGACCCTGGCCCGGATGCGCCGGCGCGAAGAGGCGCTGCGCCGACGGGCCACGGACCCGACCGGGCCGGCCGACGACCAGCTCGGTCCGGAGCCGGAGGCGTACCCAGACCACGCGCCCGGCTCGCGGGTGAGCCGGGTCGACAGCCGCAACGCGGGGCCCGGGTGGGCCAGCGCCCGCGAACCGGCCCACGAGGCACCACCCCGGCACCCGGTGGAGGATGCCGCCGAGGCGCTGCGCGCGGTCGTCGCGGCACACCCGGGGGCGTCCGTCACCGCGCAGGTCGAGCACGGCGGGCAGGCGTACGACCTGCGGGTCGAATGGGTCGACCAGCAGGTCACGGTCAGCGGGCAGCCCGCCGCGCGACCACCGGCCTGGCCGATGTCGGTGAAGACCGTCCCCGGCTGGTCCGCTCTTCAGGAGGGGCCGAGCGAGGACCCGGCGGCCCGGCTGGCCGAGCTGATCCGCCGCGACCCGTCGCTGCTCACCGGGGAGGAGCCGCCGGGCCGACCGGACGGGAGATGACCGGGCCGTTTAGGGTCGGGCGGTGGGCGAACCCGAGCTGACCCTGATCGCGAGCCTGCGGCCGGCCGCACTGGACGCCCGGCGGGGCATCGTCCGGGTGCACCCGGAGGCGCTCACCGCGCTCGCGCTGCGGCCGGGTGATCCGGTCCGGCTGGCCGGCCGCCGGGTGACCGCCGGCATCGTCGCGCCGGCCGAGCAGACGGCCAGCGCCGCCCTGCTGCACGCCGACGATCTCATGCTGGGCAACCTCGGCGTACGCGACGGCGGGCAGGTGCGGCTCAGCCCCGCCCCGGTCACCGCCGCGCAGCGGGTGCTGCTCGCCGGGCCGCCGGAGATCGTCGCGGTGGTCTCCCCGGAGATGCTGCGGCTGGCGCTGCTCGGCAAGGTGGTCACCACCGGCGACGATGTCTCGCTGCTGCCCCAGGACGTGCTGCCGGACGCCTCGACCCGCACCCTGGTCGACGCCGCCCGGCGCAGCCTCTCCACCCGGGTCGGCTACGCGTGGACCAGCACCCTGCTGCGGGTCGTCGCCGCCGAGCCCGACCCGGGCGCACTGGTCACCATGGACACCCTCGTCGGCTGGGAACACGGCCCGGCCACCCACGGCGACGCCGGCACCGGATCGGGTGCCCGGCCGCTGGCCGGTGACACCGGAACCCTGCCGGCGAGCGGCGCAACCGATCGTTCCCCGGCGGCGGGCGCGGGCGGCGGCAGCCGCGCCTGGACCGCCGTGCGGGGCGGGGACGCCGCCCGCACCGACGTCGGACCGACCGACATCCGGGCCGGCGAGGTGGACGCGCGGGACGTGCCGTCGGTGGACGAGCTGCCCGGCCTGCGCGCCCAGGCCGAGGAGCTGACCGAGCTGCTCGACCTCGGCTTCCACCACCGGGAGGTGCTCCGCCGGCTGGGCACCACCGTGGCGCTCGGGGCAGTGGTCAGCGGCCCGGCCGGCTCGGGTAAGTCGGCGCTGGTCCGGGCGGTGGCCGCCCAGGTCGGGGCCCGGGTGCACCGCCTCTGGGCGCCGGAGATCGCGGCGTTGAGCAACTCCTCCGCCGCCGCCACGCTGCGGTCGGTGACGGCCGAGGTGCTGGCCGGCGGGCCGGCCGTGCTGCTGGTCACCGACGTGGAGGCGCTCGCCCCGGCGGACGCACCGGGGCCGGTGGCCACCGTGTTCCGGCAGTGCGTGGCACAGGTCGTCCGGGCCGGGACGGCGGTGGTCTGCACGACCAGCCGGCCGGAGGCCCTCGACCCGGCGCTCCGCGCCCCGGACCTGCTCTCGCTGCGAATCGACGTGCCGCTGCCGGACGCCGCGCTGCGCCGGGAGCAGCTGACCGTGCTGACCCGCCCGGTACCGCTCGCCGACGACGTACGGCTCGACGAGGTCGCCGCGCGTACCCCCGGGTTCGTCGCCGCCGATCTGGCCGCCCTGGTCCGCGAGGCCGGGGTGCGCGCGGCCCGGCGACAGAAGTCGGCGCAGACGCCGACGGTGCTGATGGCGGACTTCACCGCCGCCCTGGAGGTGGTCCGGCCGACCACCATGGCCGCCGCCACCCTCGAACTGGCCCGGGTGACCCTCGACGACGTCGGCGACCTGGTCGAGGTCAAGCAGGCGCTCACCGAGTCGGTGCTGTGGCCGCTGACCTACCCGGACACGTTCGCCCGGCTCGGCGTGCAACCGCCGCGCGGGGTGCTGCTCTACGGCCCACCGGGCTGCGGCAAGACCTACCTGGTCACCGCGCTGGCCGGCACCGGCCGGGCCAACGTGCTGTCGGTCAAGGGCGCGGAGCTGCTGTCGAAGTGGGTCGGCGAGAGCGAGCGCGCGGTACGCGAACTGTTCCGCCGTGCCCGCGAGGCCGCGCCGACGCTGGTCTTCCTCGACGAGGTGGACGCCCTGGCTCCGGTACGCGGCCAGGCCACCGACGGCGGCACCACCGACCGGGTGGTCGCTGCGCTGCTGACCGAGCTGGACGGGGTGGAGGCGCTGCGCAACGTCGTGGTGGTCGGCGCGACGAACCGCCCCGACCTGATCGACCCGGCGCTGCTGCGCCCCGGACGGCTGGAGCGGCTGGTCTACGTGCCGCCACCGGATGCCGAGGCCCGGACGGAGATCCTGCGGGCCGCCGCGCGCACCGTGCCGCTCGCCGAGGACGTCGACCTCGCCGGGCTGGGCGAGGAGTTGGACGGCTTCTCGGCGGCCGACTGCGCGGCCCTGATCCGGGAGGCGGCGCTGGCCGCGATGCGCGAGTCGCTGACCGCCACCACGGTCACCGCCGAGCACGTCACGGCGGCCCGGTCCCGGGTACGCCCCTCACTCGACCCGGCCCAGGTCGCCTGGCTCGCCGCGTACGCCGAACAGCGCGGCTGACCGCCGGCTATCCCTCCAGCGAGATCTCGGCGTACACCCGGTCGCCGTCCTCGCGCAGTTTCGCGCCACACTTCTCCAGCACCGACAGGGCGCCCCGGTTCTCCCGGGTGGTGTCCGCCACCACGGTCCGCATGCCGGCCGCCGCCGCCAGGTGCAACAGCTCGCGCAGCGCCGCCGGGCCGATGCCCTGCCCCCGGGCCGAACGGCCGAGCCACATGCCGACCTCGACGGCGTCCGGCTCGTCGCGCCGGCCCATCCGGATCATCCCGACCACCTCGCCGCCGGCCACGATCGCGTACATCGCGGTGCGGGTGTGCCCGTCGAGCCCGCCGAAGTTGGCCCGATGGAACTCCCGGAACGCCTCCCGCCGGGCGTGCGACCACCCGGTCGGTGCCGCCACGGGCGGCATCACGTCGGCCGGCTCCGCCTCGGCGACCGCTACGGAGAGCAACGGTTCGAGGTTCTGCTCGGCCACCGGCTCCAACCGGACCGCACCCGTCACGTGCCGCAGTCTCCCGCGCCCGGCGCCGCAAGTCCACCCGGTTGGCGGCGACCGGACCCTCTGGCGGGCGGGACCGGCCGGTCGGGCCGAAATCCCGTCACACCTCACGCTGGGTTGTCGCCCAGCCGGGTGAACTCGCAGTACACGGCCGACGCGTCGTCGGCCGGCTTGTGCCGACGCAGCCGGTCGGGATGGTCCCGCTCGGCGTCCCGTACCCGCTCGATCAGCGCGCCCGGCCCCTCGGCGGCCACCACGTCGAGCAGGCCGGCCCAGTCGAACAGCGCGAACTCCTCCACGGCGGCGGACGCGCCGTCGGTGAGCAGCACCGCCCGCCGCAGCGCGTCCGGCCCCCGCAGCGGCAGCGTCCCGACCACCGCCTGGTAGGCCGCGTCGGGGTCGGCGGCGGCGACCCAGTAGCCGTGCGTACGGTTCATCCGCTCCCGCTGCACGGTGACGGCGTGCCGGAACCGGGTGGTCCAGTCGGTCGACTCGGGCAGGGCGGCGGCGGTGTCGCGCAGGCTCGCCGCCGAGGCCGCCAGCCGGTCATCGGCGACCACGTCGACCCGACCGCCGGTGTCCAGCACCAACGGGCTGTCGCAGAGCACGAGATAGTCGACCTGGTCGCCGCCGTCGCGCAGCAGGCACACGGTGCTCGACGGGGTGCCGGGATGATCGAGGTCGCACTGCCCGCCGTGGTCGGCGCGGACCGCGAGGATCGCCGCGGCCAGGTTGCTCACCAGCGTCGCGGCCGGGCGGGCGGCCTCCGCCAGGCCCAGCCGGGCAGCGAGATGCCGGACATACCACTGCGGCCCGTGTACGCAGCCGGTGTCGAAGCCCTCCGGCACGGTGGCGCCGTCCAGCACCCCGACCAGCGGGCCGAAGTGGAACACCAGATCCTCGTTGACCGCCCGGCCCGGCGGCGGGGCGGACGCGGAGCGTACCCGCAGAGTGGGTGGCGTCCCCACCACCGCGCCCCGGCGACGCTCGCCGGGCGCCGCCTCGGGCGGCCCGGCCCCGCCGGCCAGCTGCCCCGGCTGCCCCATCCGCCCCGGTCGTGCCCCGCCTCCACCCATCGCCGCCACCCCCGCCCGGAGGCTACCCGTCCCCCCGCCCACCATGCCCCCACCCCCACCCCCACCCCGGCCCCGGCCCCGGCCCCGGCCCCGGCCCCAGCCCCAGCCCCGGCGATCTTGCAGTTGTGGTCGCGGCATAACATCTCAATACCGGCATTCAGGTGACCACAACTGCAAGATCGCCGCGGTGGGAGGGTGAGGGTGGGGTTCCTGGGGCGCGCTGGTTAGCGGCGGCGGTTGCGGGCGCGGGAGGCGCGTAGCCGGATCAGCCGGCCGACGAGCACCGGGTCGGCGGCGAGCGCGGCCGGATCGTCCAGCAGCGCGTTCAACAGCTGGTAGTAGCGGGTGGCGGAGAGCCCGAAACGGTCCCGGATGGCCTGCTCCTTGGCGCCGGCGTGCCGCCACCACTGCCGCTCGAAGGCGAGGATCTCCCGCTCGCGCTCACCGAGACCGCCCGCCGCCGGTTCCCCACTGACCGCTGCCCCGGCAGCGCTGACCACGGACCCGGCGCCGCCAACTGCCCCGGCACTGCCGGACTCGACCTCGACACCCCCGGACCTGGACCCGGCAGCGCCGGGGTCGGCGGTGGTGGGGGGCGCGGCGGGGGCGGGGGCTGTCTCGGGTGTGACCTCATCCGGGGCCGACTCCAGCTCGGGCGCGGACCTCGGCGGCGGCACCGTGACCGCGTCCGGGCCGGTCTGCGCTGCCGGGCTGGCGTCGGCGGGCTGCATGGGGCTCCTCACGAGGGGCGGCCGGCACGGGCGACGCCAACCGAGTCTCCCAGCCTAGCCACGGCCACCAGGCAGCGCACTCCGGCGCGTCGTGGGCGCGGCCACACCCGGCCGCGCCCACGACCGGCTCAGGTGATGTCCCGCCGGCGCATCGCCCAGAGTGCCGCGCCGAGGAAGAGCACGATCCCGACGGTGAACAGCACCGACGAGTGCTGCCAGGTGATGTCCAGGGTGGCCGGCTTGCACTCACCGGTGTAGGTGGCCTGGCACGCCTGCCAGTCCTGAAGGGTGACCGACTTGGCCATCCAGGCGTAGGCGTAGGTGGGCAGCAGCCACGCCTCGGCGAAGCGGACCTGCGCCATGGACAGCAGGATGCCGAGCCCGATCTGGCCGACCACCAGGACCGCGATCGCCCCGCCGAGCGCCATCGCCGTGTGCCGGCCGAGCGAGGCCAGCGCGAAGCCCACCGTTGCCGCGACCAGTGCCAGTACGATGCCGCGCAGCCCGGTGATGAGGAACGACTGCCAGGCGCCGGCGGTCATTCCCTCGGTGGTGCCGCGCCAGTTGGCGACCAGCCACAGGCTGCCGAACCAGGCAGCCGTGGCCGGCAGGGCCAACCCGAGCAGTCCGGTGAGCAGTGCGCCCAGCTTGGTCAGCAGGACGGTCAACCGTCTCGGGCGCCACAGCAGCAGGTTCATCATCCCGCCGGTGTTCCACTCGGCGCCGACGAACGACGCGCCCACCACGAAGCCGATCAGCCCGAGGATCCCGGCGAGCGGGATCAGCATCTCGCCGAAGCTCTCCCGGAAGTTGAAGGTCGAAGGGAGGAACCAGCGCTCCTCGTACGACTCCCGGGGCGGCGGGATGATCTCGGCGCAGTCGGCCGGGTAGTAGTCGACGTTCTCGCCCGCCGCCTTGGCCCGCTCGCAGTTCGCGCGCTCCTGCTCGGAAAAGCGGACCTGCTCCTGGTGCTGTGCGTCGGCGGCTCGCCGCGCTTCCGCGTGCTGTTCAGGGCCGATCTTCTGGTTGGTCAGGAACAGGCCCACCACCACCAGGACCAACACCAGCAGGCCACCGGCGGTCATCCAGCGGGCGAAGCGCCGCTTGGCCAACCGGCGCAGTTCGGTACGGAAGAGACTCACGCGCCCCAACCTCCCCCGGCGGGCGCGGACGGCTCCGCCCCGTCGACTCGTACGGACTGGTCGACCTGCCGGTGCTGGCCGGGTACCGGCGCGGTGGCGGTCAGTTCGAGGAAGACGCTCTCCAGGTCGACCGCGATCGGCGCGAGTTCGCTCACGTAGAGGCCGTGCTCGGCGAGGAGCCGGGTGACCGTGGCCGGCTTGTCGACTCCGGCGAGCAACAGGTGATCCGGGTTCGTGGTGACGCGTACCCCGGCGCTGGTCAGCGCGGTGGCGGCGACCGGCAGGTCGGCGACGGCCTCCAGCCGCACCCGGACCGCGCCGGACGAGTGCTGCCGCAGCACCTCCTCGACCGGGCCGAAGGCGACCCGCCGGCCCAGCGAGATGATGGTGACCGAGTCGCAGATCAGTTGGATCTCGCCGAGGATGTGGCTGGAGAGCACCACCGTCATACCGGACTCGGCGAGGTTGCGCATCAGCGTGCGCATCTCCCTGATGCCGCCCGGGTCGAGGCCGTTGGCCGGCTCGTCCAGGATCAGCAGCCGCGGGTTCTTCAGCAGGGCGGAGGCAACGGCGAGTCGCTGCTTCATGCCGAGCGAGTACGTCTTGACCCGCTCGTCGGCCCGGTCACGCAAACCGACCAGTTCCAGCACCTCGTCGACCCGCCGCGCCGGCAGGTCGACGGCGCTGGCCAGCAACGACAGTGTGTCCCGCGCGCTGAAGTGCGGGAAGAACTGCGGGCTCTCCACGATCGCGCCGACCTGCCAGGCGACCTGGTCCAGCGTCGCGGGCACCTCGTGCCCGAGGATCGCCATCCGGCCGCCGTCCGGCCGGATCAGGCCGAGCAGCGTACGCAGTGTGGTGGTCTTGCCCGAGCCGTTGGGGCCGAGGAAGCCGTGCACCTGCCCCACCTCGACCCGCATGTCGAAGCCGTCCAGGGCGTTGCGGGTGCCTCGGCGTCGACTTCGGTACGTCTTTCGTAGACCTTCGATTTCCAGGACAGCTGGCAAGCTGCACCTCCCCCGTTGATGTGGGTGACGACGGACACCATACGCGGTATGCAGACGAAGGCAATACCCGGTATGCATCGCCACGCCGACGAACTGTCGAACGGGGACCTTTCGGGGCTCTAGGCGCAGACGACGTGCACGCCGGCGGCGTGGAAGGCCTCGACCACGTCGGGCGCCGCGCCGGAGTCGGTGACCAGCGTCTCGACCCGGTCGACCGGGCAGATCCGGGCGAACGCGTGACCGCCCAGCTTGGACGAGTCAGCGATGATCACCACTCGCTTGGCCCGGGCCACCATCAGGTTGTTCATCGCCGCCTCGCCCTCGTGATGGGCGGCGGCGCCGAGCTGCGGATCGATCGCGTCGACGCCGAGCAGCGCCACGTCCAGGGTGACCTCGCGCAGCAGCGCCCCGCCCAGCGGGCCGACCAGTTCGAAGGACTTCGGCCGCACCACCCCACCGGCCACCACGACCTTCATCCGGGAGCGGACCAGCAACTCGTTGGCGATGTTCAACGCGTTGGTGACCACGGTCAGCTGAGCGCCCTCGGCGTTGGTGTTCAGATCCGGCCGGACGGCCAGCGCCCGGGCCACCTCGGTGCTGGTGGTGCCGCCGTTGAGACCGACCACGGTGCCCGGCGAGACGAGTGCCGCCGCGGCGGCGCCGATGCGCTGCTTCTCGGCCGAGTGCTTGGCCGTCTTGTAGCGCAGCGGCAGGTCGTACGAGACCCCGTTGGCGACCGCCCCACCCCGCGTACGCGTGATCATCTGCTGCTGGGCGAGCTGGTCGAAGTCCCGGCGGATGGTGGCCTGGGAGACGTCCAGCCGCCCGGCGGCCTCCTCGACGGTGACCCGACCCGAGTCGGTCAGCATCTCGAGCAGGGCGTTCCATCTCGCGTAGCGGTCCACCCCGGAGCCTCCCGTCCCTGCACGATCGGTGCTTGGTTGCGTGCACACTAGTGCTCGAAACTACGATGAGGCAAAAGCTCGGGCTGCTCGATCGTCGCTGCGGTTGCGATTACCATCAGGTTTCACGCAGAATGACGCGCGAAAGACGGGATTAACGAGCCGTAATGCGCAACGGTCCGCCCTGCGAGGAGTTCTCATGGCGTACGTCCACGCGGAGATCGCTAGCCAGCCGGACTGCTGGCGCCAGGCGGCCGAGCTGGCCCCCACGGTGGTCGACCACCTCCCACGCCCCGGCGAGCGGGTCGCCGTCGTCGGCTGCGGCACATCGTGGTTCATGGCCATGGCGTACGCGGGCCGCCGCGAGGCCGCCGGCCAGGGCGAGACGGACGCGTTCCAGGCCAGCGAGTTCCCCGCCGGCCGCCGCTACGACCGGCTGCTGGCGATCACCCGCTCCGGCACCACCACCGAGGTGCTGGACCTGCTCACCGCGCTACGCGGGCGGACGCCGACCACGGTCCTGGTCGGCGACCCCGACTCCCCGGCGGTGGCGACCGCGGACGCCGCCGTCACCATGCCGTTCGCCGACGAGCGCTCGGTCGTGCAGACCCGTTTCGCGACCACCTCGCTGGCGTTGCTCCGCGCCCACCTCGGCGACAACATGACGGCCCTGGTCGCCGACGCGGAGGTCGCCGTCCGCGCCCCGCTGCCGATCGACCCGGGCCTGATCGAGCAGGTCACCTTCCTCGGTCGCGGCTGGACCATCGGGCTGGCCCAGGAGGCCGCGCTGAAGTGCCGCGAGGCGGCCACCTTCTGGGCCGAGGCGTACCCCGCCATGGACTACCGGCACGGCCCCATCTCGGTGGCCGCCCCCGGCCGGCTGGTCTGGGCCTTCGGCGAGCTGCCCGACGGGCTGCCCGAGGATGTCGCCGCCACCGGCGCGGCCTTCGCGCACAGCCGCACCCACGGCTGCCGCACGGTGCTGAGCCGGTGGGCCGCCGGGCGTACCCCGGTCGACCCGATGGCCGATCTGATCCTGGCCCAGCGCTTCGCCGTCGCCCTCGCCACCAGTCGCGGGCTCGACCCCGACGCGCCCCGGCACCTGAGCCGTTCCGTGGTGCTCACGTGAACTCCTCGCCACGAGATCGTGGTACGAAACTGTCCGCAGCGGGGGCGCTCCCGCGCCACGAACCGCTCGCGTCGGGGCGTCAGGTGACGCGGTGGGGGTGAGTGGCCGGGAGGTTGCCCTCGCGCTGGACGTGGGTGGCACCGGGATGAAGTGCGCGCTGGTGGGCGCGGACGGTGTCGTGCGGCACGCCGAACGGCATCCCACCGACGCCGGGCGCGGTCCCGACGCGGTGGTCGAGACGATCCTGACGGTGACCGAAGGGCTGGCCGGCAAGGCGCGCGGGGACGGGCTCACTCCGACCGCGCTCGGCATCGTGGTGCCGGGGGTGGTGGACGAGGCGCGCGGCGTCGCGGTCTGGTCGGCCAACGTCGGCTTCCGGGACGTACCGCTGCGCGAGCTGGCATCCCGGCGGCTCGGTCTGCCAACGGCGCTCGGGCACGACGTGCGCGCCGGCGGCCTCGCCGAGGCGCGGATCGGCGCCGGCGGCGACGCCGGGCACGTGCTCTTCGTCGCCATCGGCACCGGCATCGCCGCCGCGCACGTGGTCGCGGGGTCGGCCGCCACCGGCGCACACGGCGCCGCCGGGGAACTCGGCCACATCCTGGTCCGGCCGGGTGGGCCGGCCTGCGGCTGCGGGGGCCGGGGCTGCCTGGAGGCGATCGCCTCCGCCTCGGCGGTGGCCCGCCGCTACGCCGAACTCGCCGCCACCGACACCGGATCGGACGGTACGTCCGGCGCCGGGATCGGCGTGAGCCCGACGATGGTGACCGCCGCCGAGGTGGCCGCCCGGGCGGCGGCCGGCGAGCGACTGGCGACCCGGGTCTGGCGGGACGCCGTCGAGGCGCTGGCCGACGGCCTCGCCACCGGTCAGGCCCTCTTCGACGTGGAGACCGTCGTCCTCGGCGGCGGTCTCGCCCAGGCCGGCGCCGGGCTGTTCGACCCGCTGCGCGCCGCGCTGCGGGACCGGCTGACCTTTCACCGGGAGCCACGACTGGTCCCGGCCGCCCTCGGCGACGAGGCGGGCTGCCTCGGTGCCGCCCTGCTCGCCCTCGACCAACTGGAGACGCGGTGACCATACGGGTGAACGGCAAGGTGGTAACCCCCAGCGGGGTGATCCGGCAGGGCTGCGTCGAGGTCAGGGGTGACCGGATCACCGCGGTCGCCGAGTACCCGTCGGTGCGCGACGGTCACTGGATCGTGCCCGGCTTCGTGGACATCCACACGCACGGCGGAGGTGGGCACACCTTCACCACCGGCGACGCCGGCCAGGCGCGTGCCGCCGCCGCGTTCCACCTGGGTCACGGCACTACCAGCCTGCTCGCCAGCCTGGTCAGCGCGCCGTTCGAGCTGATGCGCTCGGCCACCACCGCCTTCGCGCCGCTGGTCCGCGACGGCGTGCTGGCCGGCATCCACTTCGAGGGGCCGTACCTGTCGGCCGCCCGCTGTGGTGCGCAGAACCCGGAGTTCCTCCGGGATCCGTCCACCGACGAGCTGACCGAGCTGATCAAGCTCGGTGACGGGACGGTGCGGATGGTCACCCTCGCCCCGGAGCGCCCGGGCGCGCTGGAGGCTGTCGAGCTGCTCACCCGGCACGGGGTGGTCGCCGCGGTCGGTCACACCGACGGGACGTACGAGCAGACCCGCGCCGCCGTGTCGGCGGGCGCGAGCGTCGGCACCCACCTGTTCAACGGGATGCGTCCGGTGCACCACCGGGAGCCCGGCCCGGTGGTGGCGCTGCTCTCCACGCCGAACGTCATCTGCGAGCTGGTCGCCGACGGCGTGCACCTGCACGAGGGCACGCTCACCTTCGCCACCGCCACCGCCGGCCCGGAGCGCTGCGCGTTGGTCACCGACTCCATGGCCGCCGCCGGCATGCCCGACGGCGAGTACGAGCTGGGCGGTCAGGACGTGACCGTGGCCGACGGGGTGGCCCGGCTCTCCCGCGACGGGGCGATCGCCGGCAGCACGCTCACCATGGACGCGGCGCTGCGCAGCGCGGTGGCCGCCGGCGTGCCGGTCCCCGACGCGGTCCGGATGGCGTCCACCACCCCGGCCCTGGCCGTCGGCCTCGGCGACCAGGTCGGCGCCCTGCAGGTCGGGCTCCGCGCCGACCTGGTCGTGCTCGACGACGACCTGCGGATCGTCCAGGTGATGCGGGGCGGCGCCTGGGTGGAGTGAGTCGTCCGGTCAGCGCGGCGAGGGAATCTCCACGCCGAGGACGGCCTGCTCGTCGGGGCGGTGCACCAGCACGTCGGAGAGGAACGACTGCACGGCGTGGCGCATGCCGACGTCCCGACCGGCCTGCTCGGAGAGCAGCCACTTGTGCTCGATGATCTGCGCGAACAGCTCCTGCGGCTCCAGCTTGCGGCGCAGGTGGGCGGGCACCGCCCGGACCACCGGCTCGAACACCTCGGTCAGCCAGCGGTGCGCGGCCTGCTGCTCATCGGTCAGATCGCTCTCCGCCCGGTACGCGTCGAGGTCGTTCAGCAGCTTGCGGGCCTGGTTCTCCTCGGCGTCGAGGCCGGTGAGGCGGAGCAGCCGCCGATGGTGGTAGCCGGCGTCGACCACCTTCGGGCGGATGAGGTAACGGCCGTTCTCGATGGTCGACATGGCCACCTCGGCCACGTCGAAGCCCATCTCGTTGAGCCGGCGGATGCGCCCCTCGATGTCGTGCCGGGCCTCCCGCTCGACCTGCTGCTCGTAGGTGATCTCGTGCCAGAGCCGCTCGTAGCGCTGCACCACCTCCTCGCAGACCACCTCCGGGTCGATCGAGTCGTGCAGCAGGCCGGCGGCCTGGAGATCCAGCGCCTCGCCGAAGATGTTGACCCGGGCTATCTCCAGGTCCTCGCCGCGCTGGCCGTTGGAGAGCCGGCTGCGCAGCGCACCGGTCTCCGCGTCGACCAGGTACGCGGCGAAGGCGCCGGCGTCCCGCCGGAAGAGCGTGTTCGACAGCGAGCAGTCGCCCCAGAAGAAGCCGGTGAGATGCATCCGGACCAGCAGCGCGGCGAGCGCGTCGAGCAGCCGGCCCATCGTCTCCGGCCGCAGCGTGTGCGAGAACAGCGCCCGGTACGGCAGGGAGAACTGCAGGTGACGGGTGATCAGTACGGGATCCAGCGGCGCACCGTCGTCGGTCTCCCGGTCGGCGACGATCGCCACCGCCTTCACCGACGGGAAGTCGATCCGTTCCAGGGCGCGCAGCAGGTCGTACTCCCGCTCGGCGACCCGCTCCCCGGTCTCCTTGACCGCGTAGACGTGGCCGCCCAACTGTACGAAGCGGACCACGTGCCGGGAGATGCCCTGCGGCAGCGCGACCAGGTGCTCGGCCGGCCACTGCTCCAGCGGCGTCGACCAGGGAAGGTCGAGCAACGCCGGGTCGACGAGGGCCGAGGTGATCCGCACGGCGTCAAGTTTGACGCCTTCCCCGCCGGAACGCTTCCCCACGTGGCTGGGCACACAGTCGCCGCGCACGGCCCGGCCACCGCACAGCCCGGCCACCGCACGGCCCGGTAGCGTGGCGGGGTGCGGGAGACGACGCCGGTACGCCGGGGGACGCGCCTGGCGCCGGTACGCCCGGCCGGCTGGTGGTGCGACGTCCTGCTGCTTGCCGCCCTCGCCGGGCTGACCGCCGCGCTCGCCGCCCACTGGTTCTTCGGGATCGACCGGGCGGTGGCGGACTGGGCCGACGCGCACCGGCCCACCGCCGCCCGGTGGGTCGCGGTCGTCCTCAACTACCTCGGCCAGGGCACCCCGCTGACGCTGATCGCGGCCGGGCTGGCGGTGCTGCTCGCGGTCCGGCTGCGCTCCGTGCGCCCCCTGTTCGTCCCGGTGGCGGCCTTCGCACTCACCTTCCTGACCATCGGCCCGCTGAAGGTCTGGACGGCCCGGCCCGCGCCCACTGCCAGCGTCAAGGAGCCGTTCCTACCGCCGGCGCAGACGCTTCCGCTCTTCCAGGACGACCTGCCGGTGCGGTTCGCCCAGTCCTACCCGTCCGGGCACGTCGCCAACGCGATCGTCTGGTACGGCGTGCTCGCGCTGCTGCTCGCCCCGCTGCTGGCCAGCCTCGGCCGCATCATGCCCCGCCGGCTGGTGCTCGTGGTGCGGATCGTGCCACCGGCCGTGGTGCTGTGCACCACCACGTACCTGGGGTGGCACTGGCTGACCGACTCGGTGGCCGGGTTGCTGCTCGGGCTGCTGCTGGACCGGCTGCTGCACCGGGTGCCCTGGGACGACCTGCCGCTACCCGGCCGGCTACGGCAGTGGGACGCTCCGTTCACCCGGCACCGCTAGCCTGCCGGCCGTGGATCAACTCGCGCGCCGGTTGAGCGTACCGGACGCGGTCGTCATCGGCCTGGGGTCGATGCTCGGCGCGGGCGTCTTCGTGGTCTTCGCTCCCGCTGCGGCGGCGGCCGGCGGCACCGGCCTGCTGATCGCGCTGGCCCTGGCCGGGTTCATCGCGTTCTGCAACGCGACCAGTTCGGCCCGGCTGGCGGCCCGCTACCCCGAGTCCGGCGGCACGTACGTCTACGGCCGGGAGCGGCTCAACCCGTTCGCCGGCTTCCTCGCCGGCTGGGGCTTCGTGGTCGGCAAGACGGCGAGTTGCGCGGCGATGGCGCTGACCATCGGGGCGTACCTCTGGCCGGGGCAGGCCCGGCTCGTCGCCGTGGCCGCCGTCATCGCGGTGACCGGGGTGAACCTGCGTGGCGTGACGAAGACCGCGACCGCCACCCGGGTCCTGGTGCTGGTCGTGCTGGCGGTGCTGGCCCTGGTCGCGGTGGCCGGCGCGACCGGCGTCTCCGTCGGCCGGATCGACCAGCCCGGCGGCTCCGCCCGGGGCGTGCTCACCGCCGCCGGGCTGCTCTTCTTCGCCTTCGCCGGGTACGCGCGGATCGCCACCCTGGGCGAGGAGGTACGCGAGCCGGAACGGACCATCCCCCGGGCGGTGCCGCTGGCGCTCGGCCTGGTGCTGGCGATCTACCTGGTGCTGGCCGTGATCACGCTCGGGGTGCTCGGGCCGGCTCGGCTTGCCACGTCGGCCGCCCCGCTGGCCGACGTGGTGGGCGCGGCCGGACTGCCCGGCCTGGAGTGGGTGGTCCGCGCCGGGGCGGCCGTCGCGGTGACCGGGGTGCTGCTCTCCCTGGTCGCCGGGGTCGGCCGCACCACCCTGGCGATGGCCCGCCGCCGTGACCTGCCCGCCGCGCTGGCCGCCGTGCACCCCGTGCACCGGGTGCCGCACCGGGCCGAACTGGCGGTGGCCGCCGTGGTGATCCTGGTGGTCGTGCTCGGTGACGTGCGGGGCGCCATCGGCTTCTCCGCCTGCACGGTGCTGGTCTACTACGCGATCACCAACGCGGCGGCGCTGACCCTCGGCCGGGAACCGGAGCGGAAGCTGCCGGTGCGGGTGCTCGCGGTGGCCGGGCTGGCCGGCTGCGTACTGCTCGCGGTCAACCTGCCGCTGGCCAACGTGCTCGCCGGCTTCGGCGTGCTCGCCCTCGGCGCCGCCTGGTACGCCGTCCGCCCCACCCGCAGCTGACCGTTCGAGTCCACGCGTGTAGCTGGTTCCACACCTGAATGCAAGAGACACGAGTCAATTGGTCGTGAACGTTCACAAGCGAACATCCTGGTTGCAGAGAGCCACTCGACGGGCACTGTAGTGCCGTAGGTGAACTCTTGACAGCAATCGTGTTATCGCTAACACTCGGACGTAACATAGACCGCCGGCAACTCCTGCGGTTTAACCCCAATGCACCGCCATCACGCACGCTCGTGAACCCTTTCCCGCCGAACTCCTGGCTGCGGGCGAATCGGTGTGAGCGATCACATGTTGTCCTTCGTCCATACCGACCCCGTCATCGACCGTCGAAAGGAATCCGCATCATGCGCTTACGTGTACGATTCTTGGCCACCGTGTTGGTCACCGTTGTCGCTGCCAGCGTCGGCGCGTTGGCCGTTTCCACCCCGAGCAGCGCCGCTCCGGGAGCGTCGTTCCAGAACCCCATCGTCGGTACGCCCAACAGCGCCGACCCGTGGCTCGGTTACCACAACGGCAACTACTACTACACGGCAACCACCTGGACCGGGAACATCTTCATCCGCAGGGCGTCGACTCTTGGCGGCCTGCGGACCGCGCCGGAGACCCGCGTGTTCACCATGTCGCAGCCGAACGCGACATCGAACATGTGGGCGCCCAGTATGCACCTGCTCAACGGACCGAACGGGCAGCGCTGGTACCTGTACTACTCGGCCGGGCCGAGCGCGTGCTGCAGCGGGCAGCGCCAGCATGTGCTGGAAAGCGCGGGAACCGATCCGATGGGCCCCTACACCTATCGCGGTCAGCTCAACCTGATGCCGAACAACGGCTGGTCAATCGACGGCAGCGTCATGACGGTCAGCGGAGTGAACTACTTCGTGTTCTCCGCGTTCAACAACAACTCCGGATTCGACAACGGCGGCCTACAGAGCCTGTACATCACCCGCCTGACCAACCCATGGACACCCGCGGCGTTGGGGACGCTCATCTCCGAGCCCACCCTCTCCTGGGAGCGCCAGGGCAACCCCGTCAACGAGGGCCCCTACGTGCTGCAACGCGGCGGCCGCACCTTCCTCACCTACTCGGCCAGCTACTGCGGCACACCCGACTACAAGGTCGGGGCGCTTGAGCTGACCGGCGCCAACCCGCTGAGCCGCAGCTCGTGGACCAAGCTCGCCAACCCGCTCTTCCAGCGCAACGACGCCAACGGGGTGTACGGTCCCGCCCACCACTCCTTCTTCACGTCGCCCGACGGCACGGAGGACTGGATCGTCTACCACGCCAACTCCTCGTCCTCCCAGGGCTGTGGCACCACCCGCACCAGCCGGGCGCAGCGAATCTCCTGGAACCCGGACGGCACCCCCCACCTCGGCGTCCCCGTCTCCACCTCGACCGTGCTGGCCGGCCCGTCCGGCGAGCTGAACAACGCGGGCGCAGTGCCCGTCCAACGACTGCAGTCATTCAACTTCCAGGACCGCTACGTGCGGCACCAGAACTACGCCGTCCGGATCGACCCGAACGTCAACCCGGCGCTGGACGGGCGGTTCCGGGTGGTTTCCGGCCTGGCCAACAACGGCTCCGGGTACGTGTCGTTCGAGTCGGAGAACTTCCCCGGGTACTACCTGCGGCACAACAACTACGTCCTGCGACTGGAACCGAACAACGGCTCGACCGCGTTCCGGGAGGACGCCACCTTCCGTCAGGTAGCCGGACTGGCGAACTCGTCGTGGTCGTCATTCCAGTCCTACAACTTCCCCGACCGGTACGTCAGGCACAGCAACTACGTGCTGCGGATCGACCCGATCAGCAACGACACGGGCCGCGCCGACGCCACGTTCCGCCGGACCTCCTGATCTCGTACGCGGGCATCGGTCGGCGGTGGGGTGCCGGTCAGGCTGGCGCCGCTTCGCCGATCGCCTGGTCCAGGATTTCCAGGCCGAGGGCCAGTTCCTCCCGCGTCGTGGTGAGGGGTGGTGCGATCCGGAAGGTGCTTCCCATGCCGGGCAGTTGCACGACATTCATATGGAGGCCGAGTTCGAGGCAGCGGCGGGTGACGTGGGCGCCGAGGACGTCCGAGCCCTCTCGCGTCTCCCGGTCGAGGACGAGTTCGACCCCCTGCATCAGGCCGCGCCCGCGTACGTCGCCCACCACGTCGTGTCGGTCTCTGATGTCGAGCAGGCCGGCGCGCAGGAACTCGCCAAGTTCTCGGGCCCGTACGTCCATCTGCTCCTGTTGGAGGACGTCGAGCACGGTGTTGCCGACGGCGGCGACGAGGGGGTCGGATACGTGTGTGGTGTAGAAGAGGTAACCCAGCTCGTGTGCCCGTTGTTCGATCTCTTCTGTCGTCATCATCGCGGCGAGCGGTAGGCCGGCGCCCAGCGTCTTGGACAGCGTGAGGATGTCGGGCACTATGCCGTCACGTTGGAAGGCGTACCACGTGCCGGTGCGGCACAGACCGGTCTGCGCCTCGTCAACGATCAGCAGCATGCCGCGCTCACGGCACTTGCGTGCCAGTGCGACGAAGTAGCCCGGCGGTGGCTCGATGATGCCGCCAGAGCTGAGGATCGGCTCGACGATGCACGCCGCGAGACTTCCCGATGACTGGGCATCGACGAGGGCGAAACCGTAGTCGAGCTGGCGCTGCCAGTCCAACTCGCCGTCAGGGGTGGTGAAGTCGGGGCGGTACGGGTTGGGCGTGGGAATCGCGAAGTTCCCCGGCGTGGGCCCGTATCCCCGGCGGCCGGCACTGTACGTTGCGGCGGCCGCGGCGTGCGTCATGCCATGCCACGACTTGGCGAAGGCGACGATCTCGTGTTTGCCCGTGACGAGCTTGGCCATCCGGATGGCCGCCTCGTTCGACTCGGCGCCGGTCGTCAGCAGCAGCGCCTTCTGCAACGGCGCGGGGAGGGACTCGGCGAGCCGGCGCGCGAGGTCGACGACCGGGCGGGACAGCATGCCGCTGAACAGATGGTCCAGCCTCGCGATTTCCCGCTGCACCGTTTCGACGATCGCGGGATGGCAGTGCCCGAGAATGGCGCTCATCTGGCCCGAGGTGAAGTCCAGGATCCGCCGGCCGTCAGCGGTGTACACGAAGCTACCGGCCGCGCGTTCGATGATCTCGGGCGTGAACGAGCCGCCGTAACGCACCAGATGGCGGGCAGCGTCGGACCAGAACTGTTCGGCGGCACTCCGCTCGGTAGTCAGCGTCATGGGCCTCACGATAGGAGCGTTCGTTATGCACGAAAAGCTAATCTTCTTGACTATGCTGTGCGGACTTCGCGCACAGGGAGTTTCCGATGCGGCTCAACACAGCACGCCTGGAGATGCTCAGCCTGCTGGACGGCCTCGGCACCATGCGGGCCGTCGCCGCGACCCTGCACATGAGTCCGTCGGCAGTGTCAGCACAGCTGGCGGTCCTGGAGGCGGAGACCCAGACCGAACTTCTGCGGCGTACCGGCCGACGCGTACAGCTCACACCTGCCGGGCGTACGCTCGCCCGGCACGCCCGCATCATCCTTGACCAGGTCAAGGCTGCTGAGGCGGACCTCCGGGGCCTCTCCGGACAACCGACAGGGCCGGTACGCCTCGCGGCTTTCTCCAGCGCCATCCGGACCGTCGTCATTCCGCTCGCCGCGCGGCTCCGGGAGGCGCATCCCAGGATCGGGCTTGAGGTCGCCGAACTGGACCCGCAGGCCAGCCATCCGGCCCTGCACCGCGGCGACTACGACATCATCGTGGCTGCGGACTTCATCGACGGGTCCATGCCACTGCATCCTGACGTGCACACCATTCCCCTGCTCACCGACGCCATCGTGCTCGTGCTGCCGCGGTCGCAGGCTGCGTCCGACGCACCGGCGGACCTGGCCGACTTCGCCCAGGCGGCCTGGTCCATCGACATGCCCGGCACATACCTGTCCAACCTGGTGACGAGCACCTGCCGACAGGCCGGCTTCGAGCCGGTCGTGGCTGGCCGCTTCGCCAGCTACGAGCTGCTCCTGGCGCATATCGAAGCCGGCCTGTCCGTGTCGCTCCTGCCCGAGCTGGCCGTGGACCGTCGCTACCACGTCGCCACCCGCCCGCTACACCGACCGCTGACCCGCCACGTCTACGCGGCCGTTCGCAGCCGCTCAACTCTCACCACAGCGAGCCAGATCGTCCTCCACGAACTTCGCCACCTCTCCACGACCCCCGCTATCTCGGCATGAGCGGATACCAACCGGAGAGGGTATGGGCTGCCGGGAAGCAGGGACGGGCGCCGCTCCAGGAGGGCATGGAGCAGGGCATGAACCCGACCCGGGCCACCCCGATCGCACCGGAACCAGGTGTCCGTGCGCTGGAGAGCAGGGAGTCCCCGAGCGCGCCGGGCAATCAGCGGCACCCGTGGACATCCGGGCGGTGCCGCTGGCCGAGGTGATGGACGCCGTCGCGCTGCCCGGGTAGTCCGGGCCGACGCTACGGTCGCGTTGAGCGGCGTACTGCTCCCTGGCGGCCCCCAGCACGCTGGCGACGGCCCGCCGCAACGACGTGCCCGGCGCGCTGGCCACCGTACGCTCGTCCACTGGACGCCGCACCGCGCCGAACGCCGGGTGATCCTGCTGAGCCTCTCGTCGACCTCCGCAGGACCCTGCCCCATGGCCGGGAGCCGAAGCGTGAGCTGCCGGTGCAGTCGCTCGCCGTGACGGGCATGGTCCGCTACGTATGCACGCCATCCGTGCAGCCCCGCCGTTGCCGACCAAGCGAGCCGCCCGCCATCAACTCACCTGGCCACCGGCTCCGGCAGGTAGGCCGTGTACAGCTGCTTGATGAGTGAGTTGAAGGCGTAACCCCACAACCTGGTTCCCCGGAAGGTCCACACCTGGCCGGCCTGCACGTCCACGACGGCGGGTTGGGCCATCGCCGCGAAACCGTTCACATTGAGGCGGTACGCCTTCTGGGTCAGTGCAGCGGCCGCGGAGTCCACCGACTCGGTCACCAGGATGGGCAGCACGATGACACCCGACTGCATACCGCGCCACTGACCCTTGCGACCCAGACCCAGGTTCACCACGCTGTCGACGTACGTTCGGAGGCTCTCCTCGTCGACCTGATCCATCTTCGCCGCGACGGCAAAGATATGAATCCTCGTCAGCGCCCGCATCCGCGACCGGTACCCCACCACCACCGGCATCGAGCCGATGCTCTCATCAGTCACCGCACACCCGTCGGCGGCCATCCGCTGCCGGACGACATCCATGTACGCATCCACAGATTCCACCTGAAGTCCTCTTCCAGAAACTGCCAGTGGGCCGCACCGGGCAAGAATTCCGTGCGCCGCCGCAGGATACAGCCCTCGACAAGGGCCTCAAACCCCGAGGTCAATGTCCATCAGATGTCGTACGGGTAAATCTCTGATCCGAGGACTGAATGCAGACAACCAAACTCTCACCGAAGCCGAAAGCGTGCCCTGCCCCTGAAGAAGCGGGCTGCCGCCACCCTGGCCCCCGGATCGACTTGCCGGATAGCACCTGGAAATCCCCGTCAATGTGAGCAGAATTGCTCCGCCTAGGTCGCCAGCCGCACTACTGCTGGAGACAGCTCCGCTTTCCATCGCCATGTATGTATATGCAGTAAGGGTTCGGGTGTTGATGTTGCCCTCGCGACGGATCTCCTGCCCAGGGCATCCAAGACTTTGCTCCGGCAGTAGTGGATTTCCGACCTGGCGACTATCGCGGGGTCAGTTCCGCAATTTTGTCGATAAAATGGGCTCGCTTTCCCACTGCAAAACGGTACTCGACTCCCGATTTCGTCGCCACTGCTAATCCGTTGGGCACGAGCCCCAGGTTCCGGTATTTGCGGGTAGCGACGATGTCCTGGAGTGGGATGTTGAGGGGTGCGGTCTGCACGTTGAGGGCGTGCGCCCGGAAGGAGAGGTACTGGTCGGTCAGGGTCAGTCGGCCACCGACCGACTCGACTCCGCGCCAGAGGTTCGCTCGGCGACTGATCAAAATGTTGGCATCACTCATATTGGTCACATTCCTTGCCTAGCGCCACCTAAGGGAGGCGAACATACATGACATGGCAGTGGTTGCGGCAGAACCCGGCAGTGCGGCAGACGCAGCGGCGTGCAGGTGAATACACGAAGCGGGCTGCCAGCCACCAGCTACGCTTTGTCCTGACAACAACGGTTAAGGGTCGGGGACGATGATCACGGCCGGATGTTGGCCCAAAGCAATAGTGATTTCGTTTAAGCTAGTCACCGTCAAGGACTCGCGGCCAAGTTCGTCGATAACCCGCGATACGGCCGAGACTGCCTTATCGAGTTGTTCATCTCGCAGCGCCCTCGACCATGATCCTCATATCGCCTCACTTAAGCGGAACACGGACCTGCAAGTTATCCACTTACAACTGGCCAGGCACACACGCCTATTAGAACTCCGGCCGGACGGGCCATGACAGCCCGCCCGGCCGGAGGCAATCATTCGCCAGGAGTGACACCGATGCGGTCGATGTAGCTTTTCGCAACACCAACGGATTCGCCAAATCTCCGCAAACGTTGCGCAAGAGACACGGGCAAGAGAACTCCGTTCTCCACCAACTGCTCACATAGGGTCTCGGTGCCCAACCTCGACTCACCCGCCCAGACCATTTCCCGAAAATCTTCCGGGTCCACGGGTGCGACATCGGAAGTGCGAACAAAGCCCGCCAAGACTCGCTGAAGCTCCTGCACTATCAAATCCGCCTCACGCCGTATTTCATTATAATGCATGCCGGCCTCACCTAGGCGGGAATGCCGTCGGCACGTTGCCGCTGGCAGGTTGATAGATTACGCGGATATTCTTACCGAATCTCACCGATTCAGTGACCCACTTGGCCGGATCCCCGGCGTTCGTTAAGATGGATCCGGACGGCCCTGTCTGATTTTTCCACACGGTCGCCGGATCGGTCAATATATCAGACACCGAGTGCAAAATCTTGGAGTCCGACCAATGCCACGGAAACGTGCTCTTTCCCGGGTTCCCTGGCCACGCGTGCCCCCCAGAGGTGGGCGAGTCTCCAGCGATGATGTGCTTGGCATTCTCGCGGGAGAGCACACTCGTGTAGCCACCGGTCGGTTTGGTGGTTGCGCTGGCCAGTTGCTTGAGCGGGGCTGCCGCCTGAGCTGCCGACGATCGAAGGGCCGCCCGCAGCCCGGCACCTCCCGCTAATGCGAGGGCTCCGGATCCGAGGGCGGGCAGGAGAATTGCGCCGCCTGCGCCCAGCACACCGCCGATGGCTCCGCCGACCAAGGCTTCGCCGGCGAGTTGCCAGCCGCTCTCGTCGTCGGCGTCGAGGCCGTTGGTGACCAACGACGCGACAGCTCCGCCGACGAACCCGCCGATCGCCGCGCACCCGACGGCACCCACACCAATACTCGCCGCCGTGCACGCTCCGCCCACGATCACGCCAGCCGCCACACCAGCGACCGCACCCACCGCACCCACCGCACCCGCATTGCGACACCAGAAGCTGGCCTGACACTCCCGCTGCTTGCGTTCTACGTCTGCCCGCTCGTTGCTCGCCTTCCGGAACGTCTCGCGTTGTTGCTGGCAGCTGGACTTACAGGCGGGCGGGACGTACTTCTTGACGATCTTGGTTTCGGTCTTGCCGGAGGGAGTGGTGATGACGTGGGCGCGGTCACCGGTGTCCTCGCTGTTCTCCGTGAAGTACAGACCGGTGGGGTCAGCGTTGTCGATCGGGTTGTTTCCGCCGTACTGGTAGGCGTTGTACTGGGCCGGGTCGTCGGCGACGAGGACCGGGTCCACGGAGATGAACCGGCCCAGCGTCTGGTCGTACTGCCGGGCACCGACGTTGATCAGCCCAGTGGGGTCGATGTCCCCACCGACGAAGCCCTTGTTGTTCGCCCAGACCGGGTTCGCACCGCGCGGCGCCCCGTACGGGGTCTGACGGCGGATGGAGACAGCCTGGGTGCCCGCGTTCACGGCGATCTGTTGCGTGCCCTGATGGTCGTCGAAGAGCCAGGTCAGGTCGGTGGTCGCCGAACCACCCTTGCGGGACGCGCAGACGGTGCCGGCGAAACTGTAGTAGCGGGTACCGGTGTTGACACTGCCCTCGCGACGGATCTCCTGCCCCGGGAGGTAGAGAGTGGTCCCACCGCTGTCCCGGCGGATGATCCTGACACCGTCGGCGTCGTAGACGTTGGTTTCGATGGTCTGGCCACCGGCCGCGACCGTGGCGAGCTTGCCCTCCGCGTCCCAGCCCAGGCTCTGACTGTTGGTGCCGGTGCCGCAGTTGTTCGCGGCGGTGCCGGTCGGCCGGCAGGTGGTGTTCCCGGCCGCGTCGTAGCCGTAGTTGCTGACGACATCGCTCTGACCGGGCGCCTGGGTGGTCATCGCGGTGACGGCGTGTGGGCGTACGACGCCCTGGCCGCCGGTCGGCACCGTGTAGGTGCGGGTGGTGTCGCCGCTGGCGGTGTGGCTGGTCTCGGTCAGCCGGGAGCCGGTGGTGTTGAAGGTCCAGTCGTGCCAGTAGGGTGCCGGGCCACCGAGGTCAGCGACGGTCGGGGCGCTCTGACAGGTCACTCCGGCCTTCGGGGTCCAGGCGCTGGTGAGCCGGCCCAGCAGGTCCTGCCGGAAGCACTGGGTGTCGGCCTGGCCGATCTGCGGCCTCTCCTCGATCGAGGTGATGTTGCCGCTGTGGTCGTAGGTGTAGTTGCGGTCGGAGACGGTGCCGGCGATGGTTTCACGCTGCACGGTGGTGCGGTCGATGCGGCGGGTGGCTTCGTCGCGGTAGACGGTGTCCTGGGTCCAGACGCCACCGGGCATCTTGTAGATGGAGCCGCTGCGTTCGCCGTAGGCGGTGTAGGTGGCGGTGGCCATCGTGCCGGCGAAGCCAGTGAGGCTGGTGTCCAGCCGCACGGGCATTCCGGTGGTGGCGTCGTAGTCGGTGGTGACCTGCTCGGTGACCAGCCCACCACCGGCCGGGTAGGAAATGGAGGTCGGGGTGCCGGTCGCCGCCGAGTAGCCGTAGGCGTAGTTGTAGGTGCCGCTCAGGCCGGTCTCGTTGCCGGGGATGACGTAGTTGACGCCCTTGGGCTGGTAACGGTCGTCGAAGCTGACCACCTGCCAGCGGTAGGCGTTGCTGCTGCCGGCCGGTTCGTAGCGGACCGCCTGGGTGAGTTGGCCCCTGAAGCCGCTCTGCCCGGTGTAGAGGGTGTCGTACCTCCATTCGGCGCGCAGCGCCCCGGTGGCGGAGTCGTCCCGCAGCTCCTTCTTCCGGCCCAACGCGTCATAGACGTACCAGAGCACCTCACCGCGGGCGTCGGTGGTCTTGACCAGCTCGTTGGCGTCGTTGAAGGTACTGGTCGTCACGCCCTTGTCGGGATCGGTCGCACGCCACAGGCGGCCCTGGGCGTCGTACTCGTTGACCCACCGGTTTCCCGCCGGGTCGACGGTCCTGACCTGCTGACCCTTGCGGTTGTAGACGTACTCGGTCTCCTGGTAGGCCCCGCCGACGCCCGCCGTGGTGGTGTGCTGGCGCAGCTTGACGACACGGCCCTCGACGTCGGTCACCGTCGTGGTCGGGGTTCCGCCCTGGGGCGGTGTCACCTTGGTGAGGTCGCCCTCATGGGCGATGACCGTGCGCCACTTCTCGACCAGGTTCGTCTCTCCGTCCCCGGCCAGGAAGATGGTGTTCGTGGGGCGCGACGCCCGGTCGAATACGGTCTTTGACACGGCGGGGAGGGACCATTCCGGCTCCCACCACAGAGTGCCGGAGGGTGCCCCCGGTTCAGCGTGTGCTCCGTAGGAGATTGCGGCGCGGCCGAGGCTGTCGTAGAGCGTGTCGGCGACCACGCGGTTCCCGGTCCCGTCCACCGCCGGGCTCTGGGTCTGTCGGGAGCGCAGCAACCCGTCGAGGATCTCGTACGAGGTGACGTAGTTTCCGTCGGGGTTCAACGTCTGCGCCCTGACGAACGGATAGGCGTTGCGGCCCGACGCGAAGGTGTACGTGTACTGCGCGGATGGGGTGGTCGGGTTGGCGCTCTTGGTCCAGCCCAGTCCCCACACCTTGCTGACCCGCCCGAGCGCGTCGTACTCGATGTCCGAGATCACCCTGTTGTTCGGATCGGTGGCCTTGACGGTGGAGCCCCAGTAGGGGTTGGTGTCCACGGACGAGGTCCAGTTGAACGGCGCCGGGCCCGTCGTGGTCACCTTGGTGACCGGGCCCCCCACGGCCGGCGTGTACGCGGTCGTGGTGATGTTGCCCTTGATGTCGGTCGCGCTCACCGGCCGGCCGCTGGAGTCGTAGCTGCCCTGCGACACCACCTGCCAGACCGTGCCGGTGCCGGCCGCCCAGTCCTTGAGCTGCTCGGTCTTCGTCACCAGCCCGAATGTCGGCGCGGTGTCGACGCTGCTGGCGCCGTCGTAGTAGCTCCGCGCGTCGGAGATCAGGTCGTCGACGGTGGACGGGTTCGTGCCGCAGGCCAGCGCGGTGGTGGTGGTCTGCTTCACCGTGGTGGTGAGATTCTTGCCGGTGTTGCGGTTGTAGCGGTAGGTGATGCACTTCTCGTCACCGGTGACAGCTATGTCGCCGTCGTCCTGTGACCAGTTCACCGTGCCGTACGTGTGATCCAGGCTCTTGGTGCCCCGCGAGGTGCGCCAGCCCCGGCTGCCATCGATGCCGAGGGCGGTCGCGGTGTAGCTCGTCTGGGTGTCGACGAACCTGGCCTCAACGGTGTCACCGTTGATCGTCCGGCTCGCGGTCGGGTTGGACCGCCACGGCACGTTCACCGTCTTCGTCACCGGCTTGGTCTCTACCCCGTTGTAGAGGACCTGCTCCCGCACCTGCCCCGCGAACTGATCCTCGTCGTAGACCGTCTCCGTGCCGAGCGAGGCCGGAACCGTCACGCTGCGGGTGCCCCCGCTCGGGCTGGCCTTGTCGCCGTGCATGCCCCGCATGAAGGTCGTCACCGCGAGCGTCTGGGTCGCCGAATCGTCACCGACACGGGTCTTGACCTGCGCGTAGCCACGCCACTGTGACCATGTCTTGCGTTCCGGCCTGGTCAGACCGTCGTCGTCGGCGTAGTGCCACGCCGGCGCTCCCACGTACTCGTACCACGTGTGCCGTGACGGCGCCTGGTGCCCGTTGGCCAGTTGCACGTCGTCCTCGACCACATGCTCGACCCGGTGCTTGTGCCACCACTCGGTGATCAGCCGCTCACCGGTCGAGTCGGCCGGGTCCGGCACCCGCACGGGGTAGCACCGCCTGGTGTTCGTGTGCGGGTTCAACCCCGTCACCATCGCCTCGGTGCACTCCGGCTGCGCGTAGTCCACCTTGATCCGGGCACCGGTCTCCGTCACGATGCTGGAAATCCGTAGCCAGTTGTGAGTCGTGCCGTGCGCGGTCAACACC
This sequence comes from Micromonospora sp. WMMD1082, assembly GCF_029626175.1. Taxonomy (NCBI): domain Bacteria; kingdom Bacillati; phylum Actinomycetota; class Actinomycetes; order Micromonosporales; family Micromonosporaceae; genus Micromonospora; species Micromonospora sp. WMMD1082. The sequence goes on from NZ_JARUBM010000002.1 coordinate 2,191,421, forward strand.
CGGTTCGGCAACGACACCGCCTCGAACGTCACCGGCGGCAGGCTGACGGTGCCGCCTACATGCCCCGCGTGATCGATCCTGTTCAGCCACAGCCCGGTGTGCGTGGAGTCCGCCGTCGCGGCGAACGTGTGCGACAGGGTCCACGACTCCACGTCCTGCCACGCCGGGGTGGTCTTCGTGGTGTCCCACACCCTCGTGGTGATCTTCTTCAGCCGCTTCGTCGTCCAGAACGTTGGTGAGTACTGCTGCGGACACGATGTCGCGCTGCACTCCTGGTCCCAGGGGGTGTCCTTCCACGACGCCTTGACCGGATTCGACTCGGTGCCACAGTTCGAGAAGCACCGCATGTCCGTCTCGAACAGCACCTGCGCGTACGGGGTGACGCTGCGCTCGGTCACGCCGTGTGTGGCCGACGCGCGGTCGTAGGTGCCGTAGTCGATTCGGGTCAGATAGCCGTCCCGGTCGTAGGACACGTCGTCGGAGTCGGTGTCGTTTCGGGCGTACTTGTTGGTGTCCTTGCCGTACCACAGCGACATCGTGTTGCCGCGCACGTCAACGACGTAGTCCAGATTCCACCGCCACGCCTGCTGGCAGTCGGAGTTGGCGAACGCTGCGGCGTGGCACGGCTCACCCGAGTGGTTGCCGAACACCGGCACCGCCAGCGTCGAATTGGTCTTCGACGTGTGCCCCGGCAGCGAGTGCAGGCCGAAGAAGTACTGCGTACCGTCGGCGGTGGTCACCTTCCAGTGCTCACCGTTGTCGTCACCGTTTCCCGTCGCACCGGTCAACTTCTCGATCTTCGAGCCGTCCTCTGAGCGGGCGTGCCAGCCCTTGCCGGTCTCGAACACCAGCTCGGTGCCGCTGCCGTTCAGGCTCATCGTCGCGTTGTCCGACCGCCAGCACAGGTCGCCGGTGTCCTTGGTGTTGTTCGCGCCGGCCTTCTTCCTGTCCTCCGCACAGGGCACATATCGCCGCTCGATGAACCCCGGCGAGAAGTCGAAGCCCTCGCCGATCCACGACGGCTGGTTGTTCGTCACCTCCGAACGACCATCGACGGAGGCCGACGAGTACGCCAAGCCCACCGACGGCTCCGGGCCGGCTGCCGGCGGCGTACGCAGCGGATAGCTCCACGAGAAGTCCCCGGAGGAACCGCCCGCCGACCAGGTCGACGACGGTGCCAGGCTGGTGGCGGTGAAGTCGCCGTCCGCGCCCGACCCCGCCGCCGCCAGCGCGAGGAAGGAGCCACTCGCCTGGTTCGTCATCTCCCCCGACAGCCGCGCCAGCTCCCTCGGTGCCCCCGGGGTGGGGGTGGCGGTCACCTCCGCGGTCGCCACTCCCGCGCCGAGGTCGTTCGTCGTGGGGAGCGGCACCGACCGGCAACCTGGTGCGTCGGGTGTCGACAACGCACAGGCCGGAACCTGCCACAGCCGCAGCCGGGATGCCCATGACCCACCCACCGCGTGCCGGAACGAGTTGTAGTCCACCGACACCTTCGCCGTGCCGGCCGCAGCCCCGGCCGGCGTCGTCACCTTGAGCACCAGACCGTCACGCCAGTTGGCCGGCAGTGACTCCCGGTCCACCACCTGCACATCCACGCTGGTGGCCGGCACACCGCCCGTACCACCACCGCGAGCCACCCATACCGGCAGCGCACCCGCCCGGGTGCCCCGACCAGTCGCGCTCGACGAATGAAGTGTCACCCGAGCGGTGCTCGCCGCCGGCCACACCGGCTTCGGAACCGGTGCGTCCTGCACCAGCTGCTGCGCCCACGCCCGCCCCGACACCGGGCCACCATGCGAGTCGAGCTTCTCCACCGGCGGCCGTACCGGCTCCGCCCTCGGCGCAACGGCCTCAGCCGGCACACCTACCAGCAGCGACGCCGCCACCGGAACGACCGTCAGCCCGGCGATCCACCGGCGCAGGCGGCCCGCTCGACGATTGTTCCGTCGTGACTGTCGCGAGTCGTGAACAGAGCGTGCAGACATCGTGCTTTCTCCCCGGTAAGGACAGCCGCATCGAGCAGAGGGTGTGGGTATGTCTCATCAGCGCGTACATCTGGAGGTTGGACCGCTCGGTCCGGCCGGAGCTACGAGTCGTACAGCATGGACACCGCCGTGTCCGTCAGCGCACCCTGGAAAACGGCGACGTCGTCGATGCCCCCGGTCCACTGGTCCATCAATTGGTCTCGCCACAGCGTTCGGCCCACCAGCAGCGGACCGGTCGACGCCATCGGGGTGAACGGGATGTTCTGCGTGACCCCTTCGAGCTCACCGTTGACGTAGAGACGAAGCTGGTTCCGCCCGGCGTCGTACACGCCAGCAAGGTGGGTCCACACGCCCTCCTCGGCCGTCGACGTCGAGGTGACGCTGGCGGTGGAGGTGGTGATGACATCTTCGTCGCTGACAACGAACTGCCACTTGCCCAGGGTGGCGTTGAACTTGAGCCAGCCTGCGCTCTCATGCACCCCCCGCTGGGACACCGCCGTCCGCATACCGTCCAGCCGGTCGAGCATCACCCAGGCCGACATCGTGAACGACTGATCGGTACGCAGGACCGGCTTGTCCTGCCACTGGGTGAACTCCAGACCGTCGGCGTCCGGCGGCGTGGTCCCCGTCTTCACCGCACTCCGCCCATACTCCGCAGTGCCCTCGGTGTAGCCCTCCTCCGGGAAGTACTCGTAGTCAAGCCACAGCCCGGAGCCATCGGTGGAATAGCCGGTGCCGACGGCGGAACCCCGCGTCAGTGCCAGCCACCGATCCCAGGCCGTCACCGTGTCGCGCGCCTGGCAGGTGTCCCGCAGGTCAGCCAGGTAGCAGGGAACTGCGAACTCGAAGTTCCAGTTGCCCACCTGCACCGGCGTCAGGATGCCCGGCTCATGGAACCCGCTGGACGTCGGGTCCTGCGCCAGCTTGCCGGTGAAGTCGTGCGGCACGAGCACCCGGTCGAACACCTGCACGTCGGCGACCTGCCCGCGAAGCGGGGCAACGGCGCCGCCGCCGTGCACGGCGCGGCCCACGTTCAAGGGCCCGGTGGCCGTCCAACTTCCGAGTTGGCTCACGGTGCCGGCGAGCGTGCCATCCACGTACAGGCTGAGACTCTTGTGCGTGGCGTCGTACACACCCGCGAGATGCGTCCATCGTCCGACGACCGGCGCGCTGCCGGTCTTTCCGTCGCCCGACGCCGCCTGCGTATCCGTGTCGTACATGAAGACACGCCAACCGCCGTCAGCGGCCGAGTAGTAGAGCATGAAGCGAGCACGCACCGATCCCAGCAGGGACACCACCACCTGATCCGAGTTCGCATCGTCGAGGCGTGCCCATGCTGCGACCGAGAAACTCTTGCTGGTGTCCACCACCGGTCCGGACGTGGTCAGATAACCCGCTCCGTTGAGCGCCGCAGTCCGGCCGCCGATGAGCCGCACATCGTTGGACCACGTGATGCCGTTGGCGGTCAAGGGCGTGTCGGCCACCAGGGGGCCGGCACCGTCGCTGTCGCCGAGCGTGGGCTGCTGGTCGGCGAGCGCTGCGGTCTGATCGACACCGGGGTACTGCTCCAGGCCCCACTTGGCGACGGCCGGTGACGAGCGAGGCGTGGTGACGGTGGCGGAGCCGATGTTGCCCAGGTTGCCGGTGGCGTCGATGCCACGGACCCAAAAGGTGTTCTGGCCGAAGCTGGGCACGGTGACGGTCACCGTGGCCGTCTTCGGATTGGTGCCGCTGGCGGTGATCTCGGTCGTCGGCGGGTTGGACCAGCCATAGCGGAACTTGGTCACGTCCGTGGTGGTGGTGCTGAACGTGAAGGTCATGGTCCTACCCGGGCCACCCGCCGTACCCGGGGTGATCGTGGGCACTGGCGGAACGGTGGTGTCCGGGGCGAACTGACACCACGACGACCAAGGGCCGGTGATCGAGTACGGAGCCTTGTCGGTGCCCTTGGCCCGGAACGCGTAGGTAGGCCCCTTCGCGATCGTCACCGCGGAACTCGTCGCCCGGCTGTTCGGGGTGATTCCGGTCCTCGCCGGCGGCGGACTCTTACGGGCCGGGGAGGTGTTGGTCACCGTACCCATACCCCCGGCCGGCACCTCGATCCATTCGAAGGTGCCGGTCAGCGAGTCGCTGCTGTCGCCGTCCGGGAAGACCGCGGAGAACGTCGGAGTCAGCGTGCCGATCGTCAGCACCCCGGAACCGCAGGCCACACCAGCGACCTGCAGGGTGTGTGGAGCGCCGGGCTTGGTGTCGTAGTCGACGATCAGCTTCGCGTCGTTGGGGAAGAACTTCTTCCATCGATCCTGCGTCGATTCGCCCGACCCGTCGGCCGCCCGCGCGGTGAACGCCACGCTGATCGAGTTCCAGTTCCCGGTCGCCGCGGCCTGTACCTGGTTGGTGGTGTTCGACCCCCGGAAGTTCATGATCATGTCAGGCTGGATCGACGAGCACCCACCGGACTCGTTCGCGTTCCCGGTCGCCGAATTCAGGAATGATCTCATCGTCATCGTCGACCAGGTCGCCTTCGGCGTCGCGTTGATCGCCGCGGTCAGATACATCGCCGTCACCGTCGGCCCGCACGACCACGAGTGGTCCAACTTCATCTGCACGTACGCCGACTCGATGTGCTTGCCCTTGAGCGACACGCCGTTGGCCGTCGTCGAGAACTCGAAGTACGACCGGTACAGGGCGCCGGTGTCCGGGTTCAATCCCACCCGCGCGCGACTGGTGTCCGAGTTCGACGACCCGTTGTTCGTCCCGTACGCCCACTTGCTCTTGAGCACCGACCATGCCGGGTCCACGAACAGCGGGAACACCACATCCGGGTCGTCCAGCAGCGTCACATCCGGACGCAACACCAGGTCACCGCCGGACACCTCGACGCCCACGTTTCCCACCCGCGCCGCGTCCCCGGCTGCCGTCGACGTCGACGGCGGGCTCTCGGCCGACAACCCCTGCGCCGTGACGCCGGCGGTCGTCCCCACCCGGGAATCCCACATCACCGCCGGCTCGGCCGAGGCGACGACAGCCGTACCTGCCATCGCCCGCAGGCCGCCATCCGGGCCCGGCACGACCTTGGCGTCACCACCGATGCGGAACCGTGGCGCGCGCACGTCGGGATGCGTCGCCGCCGCCCGCGTCTTGACCACCAGAACGTGCGTGAAGCCCGTCCGCGTCGCCCGCACCACCAGATCCACATCGGCGAGTACGTTCGGGTACGTCAACGAGTCCCCGGACACCGCCGGCGCCGGCAGCGTGCGCGGCCACGACAGCGTGACTGTCCGCCCGCCCCGCGTCAGCGCCACCATCGGGCCGTCCCCACCACCGGAGAACGCCACATCCGCGACGGAGGCCCCCGGCCGCCACAGCCCGTCGCCACCCCGAGCCAGGTCCAAGTCGATGTCGGCCCACCGACCGGCCTTGCGCGTACGCTGCGGCACCACCGCCGATGCGAACTGCAGCCGCCCATCCGGCAACGCGGTCACCTCGGCGAACTCCGTCCGCGACGCGTCCACGACCACCGGTTGATCGCAGGAGGTCGCCAACGCCTTCGCCTCGACCTCCGAGTCGGCCACGTCGGCGCACTGTGGGGCTCCGGCGACTACCCGCCCCGGCGCCGGAACGCCGACCACGCCGACAGCCAACAGAGCCGCCACCCCAGCGGACAACCCACGCCGCCACCGAACGCCCACCACCGACACCCCCGTGAAGAAAGCAACGCAGTGGCAGAGACGGTAGGGCGCACCCCTCGTCCCGGTTGTCCCGTGGCCGGAATGGCGGAACAGCGCCACGTGAACGCATCGACTTTGTCGAATATGCCGAGGTGCCGGGCATGGCTGGACTACAGAAAGTTATGTGAACTGCGTCCACGTACATCTAAGTGTGATCTGGCACACATCCGGTCCGGGTGTCGCCGGGGAGCTACTTCTCCGCCTCGCGGGGCGTCGGCGCGCCGACCGGGGGCGGCGGCGTCGGCTCGGCCGGGGCGGCTTCGCGGAGCAGGGCGTTCAGGCCGGCGCGCCGGGCCACCACGGTCAGCCGGTCACCCGCGACGATCACCATCCGCCGGTCCGGCGACCAGTCGAGGTGTTGCCCGGCCCGGGCGTGGGCGAGCAGGCGCACGCTGCCGGGCCGTCCGACGCTGGCGAGCGTACGACCCTCCAGGGCCGAGCCGGCGGCCACCGGGACCTCGGTGACCAGCAGCGCGTGCCGGCCCACCGGGATGGTGGCGATCACCGCCCGGTCCAGCAGCGCGGCGGCGAACGACGGTGCCGCCAGGTAGGAGACGCTGCGCGAGGTGCCGATGCCGAAGGCCCGCTGCACGCGCTCGGCGAAGTCGCCGTCGAAGAGCCGCAGCACCACCCGGAGCTGGTCGTCGAGGGTACGGGCGTTCAGCGCCGCCCGCAGGTTGGCCCCGTCGTCGGTGGAGACCACCACCAGCGCCTGACAGGTCGCGACCGAGGCGGCCCGCAGCGTCTCCTCCTGCGCCGCATCACCCACCACCAGCGGTACGCCGAGCCGCCGGGCCAGCCCCGCGCCGCGCGCGTCCGCATTCTTGTCGATCGCCACCACCTCGACGCCGAAGTCGTTGAGCTGGGCCATCACCCGGGTGCCGATGTTGCCCAGCCCGACCACCACCACGTGCCCGGAGCGCTCGGGCAGGATCCGCCCGGTGTGCAGGGCCAGCCGGGCCCGGACCACACCGTCGACGACCACCGCCGTGATCAGCGGGATCAACGCCAGCCCGGCGAGGTTGAGCGCCACCTGCATGACCTGCTCGGCGGCCGACTTGGCGGTGTCCGGGTCCTGCCCGGTGAGGGTGGTGACCAGCGTCAGGTAGAGCGCGTCGGCCCAGCCGATGTCCGCGGTGGCGGCGTACAGGGCGCCCAGCGCCCCCACCATGGCGAGCAGCACCATCACCGCGAGCCCGATCTTGCGGGTGGCGAAGCTGCGGATCGCGCGCAGCACCATCGCCACCGGGCGGCGGCGTCGCCGGGCGCGGACCAGCCGGCGCGCGGCCAGCTCGGTGCCGGCCGGCCGGCCCACGGCCTCGGCGAGCACCACGTCGGCGTCCCGGTCGTTGGCGGGGAGCACCAGATCCTGCTGCGAGTCGCTGGTGTCGGCCACCCCGCAGACGATCTCACTCGGGCGTACGTCCTCCCGCCGGGCCACGTAGAGGGTGCGCCCGCCGTGCCGGAAGTGCGTCGGCGCGACCTCACCGAGCGCGGCGGCCACGAAGGCCGGGGCGGCCATCGAGGCGTCCGACAGCACCGCCGAGTCGGGGAAGATCTGCCGTACGCCGTTGGCCAGGCCGGTGTTGAACATCCGCACCACCAGGCGCAGCCGGGGCTCGACCTCCTGCGCGCAGAGCGCGGCGTGCATGTTGCCCACGTCGTCCTGATGCAGCAGGGCCAGCCCGGCGGCGCCGGCCAGCCCGGCCCGGTGGAAGGCGGCCTCGTCCAGCCGTTCGGCCCGGATCACCTCGACGCTGGGCAGGTCACGACCGTCCGGCCCGGGAGAGCGCTGGCGGTCGGGCACGATCAGGGTGATCCGCACCCGGCCGGCCTGCGGCTGGCCGACCAGCATCGTCCGCACCACCCAGTAGGCGAGCGGATCCTGCCCGCAGATCACGTAGTGCGCCCGGGTTTCCCCGTTGACCCGCAACCGGCGGCTGGCCCGCCGGGCCCGATCGAGCAACGGCTCCGCCATGACCCGCATGCTAGTCAGCTGGTCGCCACCCGCGCAGCCCGTCATGATCCTGGCCGCGGCGCCGCCCCGGCATGTCCCGACCGATGGCGGGTAGGGCAGCGGCATGCAGACCTTCCTGCCGTACCCGGACTTCCTGGCCAGCGCCGGGGCACTGGACCAACGCCGGCTGGGCAAGCAGCGGGTGGAGGCCATCCAGGTGCTACGCGGGCTCACCTGGCCCACGTACGGCTGGCGCAACCACCCGGCGGTGCGGATGTGGGCCGGGTACGAGGAGGCCCTGACCCGGTACGGGCTGGACGTCTGCGCGGTGTGGTGCGCGGCCGGCCGGGCCGACACCTGTGCGGCGACCCTCGCCGCCGACCTCGCCGCGGCCTGCGGCACCGAGCGGGTCCGCACCCAGCGGGAACTCGCCACCGCCGGGGAACTGCCACCGTGGCTCGGCCGGACGGATCTGCACCTGAGCCACCGCTCGTCGCTGCTGCGCAAGGATCCGGCGCACTACCGCCCCATCTTCGGCGACGACGTCCCCGACGACCTGGAGTACGTCTGGCCCGCCTCCGACCGCCCTCGCCGCTGCCTGTGACGAGGCGCTGCCTGTGACGAGGCGCTGCCTGTGACGTGGCGCTGCCTGTGACGAACGGACGGGACCTGCCGCGCAACTCGGGCAGACTGAGCGGAGGTCCGGGAGGTGCGGGTGGCGCTGTCGCAGGTGGTTGGTCGGCTCCTCGGCGTACGCCGGCACGAGGTGGACCCGCGCGGCGGTGGCGCCCCCCGGGTGCCGCACCCGGTCGCCGCGGTGGTCGTCGGCGGCGGCATCGCCGGCATGTCCGCGGCGGTGGTGCTCGCGGAGCGCGGCGTCGAGGTGACGGTGCTGGAGGCCGCGCCGACCCTGGGCGGCCGGCTCGCCGCCTGGCCGGAGACTCTCGCCGACGGCAGCCGCCAGGTCAACGAGCACGGCTTCCACGCCTTCTTCCGGCAGTACTACAACTGGCGGAACGTCCTGCGCCGGATCGACCCGGCGCTGCGCTTCCTGCGGGCCGTACCGGGCTACCCGGTGCTGAGCGCGCGGTGGCCGACCGAGGAGTTCGGGCGGCTGCCGCCCGCGCCGCCGGCGAACCTGCTCACGCTGCTGGCCCGCAGCCCCAGCCTGCGGCTACGCGACCTGCGCGGGATGGACCGGGACGCCGCGCTGCCGCTGCTGGCGTACGACCCGGTGCGCACCTACGCCGAGTTCGACGACACCACCGCCGACGAGCTGCTCACCTCGTTGCGGCTGCCGGACCGGGCCCGGGCGATGCTCTTCGAGGTCTTCTCCCATTCGTTCTTCAACCACGAGGCGGAGATGTCGGCCGCCGAGATGATCGCCCAGTTCCACTTCTACCTGCTCGGCAACCCGGAAGGGCTGGCCTTCGACTGCCCCGACGAGGACTACGCCACGGCGATCTGGGCGCCCCTGGCCCGGCACGTCGAGCGGCACGGCGGCCGGATCCACACCGGTGCTCCGGTGGCATCGCTGCACCGCGACCCCGACGGCTGGCGGGTGCGGACTCCCGAGCGGACCTTCCGGGCCGGGCACGTCGTGCTCGCCGTCGACCCGCCGGCCCTCGCCGCGCTGGTCGCGGGCTCCCCGTCGCTGGCCGAGCAGGCCCCGGCGCTGGTGGCGGCGATGCCCGCGTACGGTCGCCCCGGCCCGCCGTACGCGGTCGCCCGCTACTGGTGCGACGGTGACGTCGACCCCGGGCGGGCGATCTTCAGCGGGGTGTCCCGGCAGTCCACGCTGGACTCGGTGACGCTGTACCACCGGCTGGAGCACGAGTCCCGCCGCTGGGCCGAGCGCACCGGCGGATCTGTGATCGAGCTGCACGCGTACGCCTGCGAACCGGACGTGCCGGCCACGGAGCTGGCCGGACGGATGCGCGCCGAGCTGGGCGTGCTCTGGCCGGAGGCGGACCGGCTGCGGGTGCGGGAGCTGCGGGCCCGGGTGGAGGCGAAGGCGCCGGCCTTCGCGCCGGGCAGCCATGCCGGGCGACCGGGGGTACGCACCGACGCCGACGGGTTGTACCTGGCCGGCGACGGTATCCGCACCGACTTCCCCAGCGCGTTGATGGAGCGTGCGGCGGCCACCGGGATCCTCGCGGCGAACCACATCCTGCGGGCCGAGGGCGCTACGGCCGAGCCGGTCCACTCGGTCCGGCCCCGTGGCCTGCTCGCCCGGCACTGACCGCGCGAGCACAGCGCCGACCGCGCGAGCGCGGTGCATGCGTCGCGCTCGCCACGCCGGGCCGTGCCGGTTCAGCCGTCCCGCACCACGCGGAAGCGCTGGAGGACGGCGAGCGTGTCGTCGTCCACGGTGAAGTCGGGCTCGTCCAGGTAGGCCCGGTACTCCGGGCCGTGCCAGAACTCCTCGTGCCCGGCGCGCCAGCCGGCGACCGTCTCGAACCCCTCGCCCTCGTCCCGGGCATGGGCCAGGTCGACGTCACCGAGCCGGACCACCCGCACCTCGGTCAGCTCGATCACCGCCGCCGGCCGGTCGTCGGAGTCCACCACGACCGACCGGTCTCCGACCACCGGCAGCGGCTCACCCTCGCGCTCGTGCTCGTGCTCGTGCAGCAGACCCGTGGTCGAGGTCTTCGCCCCGGAGAGGATCGCGGCGACGATCTGGTCCCGCAGGGGCCCGGGAAAGGCGAACTCGACCTTCGGCAGATCCGACATGATCCAGAGGCTAGCCCAGCCCGGCGCCGGCCCGGCCCGCCCCACCCGACGACCGCCGCTGTACGCCTGCTCGCCGCCCGGCATTCACCGGCGGGCCGCCCACGACCCCTAGCGTCACCCTGCGCGCACGTCGTAACCGGCAGCAGTGAGCAGGTGGTCATGCCATCCACACCCGAGGTCAGCGTGGTCGTTCCCACCTTCGCCCGGCCGGAGTTGGTGACCCGTGCGGTCCGCAGCGCCCTCGCGCAGACCGTGACCGACATCGAGGTCATCGTCGTGGTCGACGGCCCGGACGAGGCGACCGGCAAGGCCCTCGCCGAGATCGGCGACCCCCGGCTACGGGTGGTGGAGCTGGCCGACCAGGGTGGCGCGCCCAACGCCCGCAACGTGGGCGTACGCGAGGCGGCTGCCACGTGGACCGCCCTGCTCGATGACGACGACGAGTGGCTGCCGACCAAGCTGGCCGTCCAGCTGGAACTGGCCGGCCACGCCTCGGTGGACAGCCCGATCATCGCCAGCCGGCTGATCAACAAGACGCCCCGGGCGGAGTTCGTGATGCCCCGCCGGCTGCCGGAGCCGGGCGAGCCGGTCTGCGAGTACCTCACCCTGCGGCGCGGGCTCTTCCACGGCGACGGTTTCATCCAGACCTCGACCATCATGGCGCCGACCGAGTTGCTGCGCCGGGTGCCGTTCACCGTCGGCCTGCGTCGGCAGCAGGAACTCGACTGGACCGTACGCGCGACCAGCCAGCCCGACGTCGAGCTGCTCATCGCGGCCGAGCCGCTCGTGCTGTGGCACCAGGACGAGGACCGGCCACGGATCAGCCTCAGCTCGCCGTGGGAGGCGCAGCTGGAGTGGCTGCGCGGCATCCGGCCACTGATCACCCCCCGGGCGTACGCGGCGATCACGATGAGCATCATCAGCTCGATGGCCGCGCCGACCCGCAGCTTCCGGGTCTTCCGCCTGCTGCTCACCGAGGCGCGCCGGCACGGCCGGCCCGGTGCCGTCGACTACCTGACGTTCCTGCAGATCTGGGTGCTCCCTGCGCACCTGCGTCACCGCGTACGGGACCGGATCCTCGGTCGTGGTCGTGGTCGGGCCGGGACCGGCGAGGGCGTCGCCGAGGGGCGGGCCGGGGCGGCGGAGATCGGGGCCGATGTCCGGCGATAGGGTCGCCGTGATCTGGCGTAGCTGCCTGCTGCCCGGATCGGAGACGTTCATCCGCAACCAGGGCGACGCCCTCTCCACCTGGCGTCCGGTCTACCTCGGCGCCATCCGGGTTCCCTCGTCGCTGTCCCGGGACAGTGACGTCGTGGTGTGCCCGGACACGCCCCGTGGCCGCCGCGAGTGGCTGCGACTACGGCTGACCGGCGGCACCCCCCGGCTGCGCCGCCTGCTGGCCCGGCTGCGCCCCGAGGTGGTGCACGCCCATTTCGGCGGGGACGGCTGGCTGGTCAGCCGCACCGCGACGCAACTCGGCATCCCGCTGGTCGTCACCCTGCATGGCCTCGATGTCACTCAGCAGGCGGCGGCACCCGGGCCGCGCGGCGCCCGGCACCGGCGGAACCTGCGCACCATGTTCGACCGGGCCGCGCTGATCCTGGCCGTCTCCGGGGCGATCCGGGACCGGGCGGTGGAGCTGGGGGCGGATCCGGCGAAGGTCCGCGTACACCACACCGGGGTGCCGGTGCCGCCGGAGCCGGCGGTCGGGCCGAAGCGCTGGGATGTCGTCTTCGTCGGCCGCTTCGTCGAGAAGAAGGGGGTCGAGGATCTCGTCGAGGCGCTCGGGACGCTGCCGGATCTGCGCCCACGGGTCCTGCTCGTCGGCACCGGGCCGCTACGCGAGCGGGTACGCGCCCGCGCCGCACGGCTCGGCCTGGACGCCACCTTCCCCGGCGCGCTGCCACCGGCCGAGGTGATGGGACACATCGCCGAGGCGCGGATCCTCGCGGCGCCCTCGCGGACGGCGCCGGACGGCGACACCGAAGGGCTGCCCACCACGATCCTGGAGGCGTTCAGCCTCGGCGTGCCGGTCGTCTCGACGTACCACAGCGGCATCCCCGAGGCGGTCACCCACGAGGCGAACGGCCTGCTCGGCGCGGAGGGGGACCGCGCGGCGCTGGCCGCCAACCTGCGCCGCCTGCTCACCGACGCCCCGCTGCGCGACCGCCTCGGCCGGGCCGGCCGCCAGCGCGCCGAAACCGACTTCGACCTCCGCCACCAAACCCGCCACCTGGAATCCCTCTACACCGCCCTGTGCACCTCCCGCTGACCCAGCACACACCGATCATGCAGCTATGGCGTCCGATAGGCGCCCTTTGATGCTGTTCGTGAGGTGCCACAACTGCATGATCGACATGGGCAGGGGTGGTGGGGGCGGGTGGGTTAGTCAGGGGGGCGGAGGCGGTGAAGGGCGGTGCGAGCGGTGCGGGCGCCGGCGAGCAGGAGGCGGGCGGCGCGGGCGGTGGGGGTGCCGCGTAGCAGCGAGACGATCTGGCGCAGGCGCTTCAGCTCGGCGTCGCGTTCGGTCAGCGTCCGCTCGTACCACCGGTGCAGTGCGCGCGCCTCGGCCAGCTCGCGGGCCAGCCGGTCCCGGTCCACCAGCAGCTCCCGCCACCCCCCGGCACCGGCGCCGCCGACGTCGTCGGCAAACCCCGCCGGCTGCTGACCGGCCATCGTGGCCAGGGTGGCGGCCAGCTCACCGGCCGGCCAGAGGTGGGCCAGCCCGGCATCGACCAGCCGGGACGCCAGCCGCCGCAGCGCCACCGCCGGCTCCGTCGCGTCGGCGGAACCGGGCCAGGCGCCGGCCCGGGTGAGGACCACCTGATCCGCCGGGACGCCCGCCGCCGCGCCGGACTGCCAGGCGGTGAGCAGCGCGCGCACCGCGGGCAGGTCCCGCCCCAGCGACGCGGCCACCACCAGATCCTCGACGGTACGCCCCGACGGAACCGCCCCGCCGTCGGCGAACCGCCAGCCCTCAACCGGGTCACGGCGAACCTCCCGGATCCGGCCGCCCTCGACGAGCACTCCCGCGGCGGTGCCGGCGCCCTGGGCGGTGTGGTCGCCGCTCTCGGCGGGAGACATCGGCGGGAGTGCGGCCAGCAGGACCCAGCCGGGAGCCAGCTCCAGGCCGGCCCCGTTCCGGATCGCCGCCCCCGCCAGGCGAGCCGGATCGGCCAGGCAAGCCGGATCAGCCGGGCCGGTCGGATCAGCCGGGTCAGCCGGGTCAGCCAAGCGAGTCGGATCGGTCAGGGTCGGCGGGGCGGGTGCCGTGGACGATTGGGCGGCGGCCGCCTCGGCGGCCGACAGCGTGGCCTGGAGGAAGCCGGTCAGGTCCGGGTCGGCCAGCAGCTCCGTGCCGAGCAGGGCGGCGGGCGCGAGGGGCGACGGGAAGGCCGCCCAGGTGCCGTCGATCCGCAGCCCGGCCGCCGCGAGCCGGTCCCGCAGGCGGGCCGGGCCGGCCGGGCGGGTGTCGTCGTACTCGCCGAGCGCCGCCCAGTCGCCATCGGCGATCGGTGGTGGCAACGCGGACAGCCGGTGCAGCCCGAGGTGGTTCTCGACGCCGAGCAGCAGCCGCCCGCCCGGCCGCAACACCGAGACGAGCAGATCGAACGCCGCACCCCAGGACAGCTGCGTGCCCTCGACCGAACTGAGCCGGGCCAGCCCGTCCAGGGCGACCACGGTGTCGTACGGCGGGGTGGTGGCGAGCTTCTCCGGGCCGCCGCAGCACACCCGTACCCCCGGCCGGTCGGCGTACCGCGCGGCCAGCGCCTCGGCATCCGGCAGTCCCCGGACCAGCACGGTCAGGTCTGCCGGGGGCAGCGCGTCGAGCAGTTCGGGATCGTGCGGCCCCACCACCAGGATGCGGCCGGACGCGGCGGACAGCAGCGCCGCCAGTCCCGGCCCACGTACCGGTCCTGGGCCGTGCGCGCCGTCAAGATCCGACCAGGCCAGCATCTCCCCACCGAGCAGTTGCACCGGCACCGCGTCCCTCACCTGCCCACCTCCGTGCCGTGCCGGTCAGCGCTGACGAGCGGCTCGGACCGGCGGAACGAGCCGACGGCCGGCTCGGGCCAGCGGAACAACCGGCGCAACTCGGCCGGTGGGAGCAGCCGGTCGGCGCCCAGCTCGGACACGGCGGCGTCGCGGGCCACGGCCGGGTCGACCCGCGGGCCGTGCAGGTGCGCCCACTCCCGACGGATCCGCGGCTGACCACCCCAGATCGGGGCCTCCCCGGCCAGCTGCATCGGATCTCCGTACACGGCCGGTTCGCAGCCGGCCAGGATGCCGTAGAAGACCGCGCTGCAGAGCCGGTTCGAGGCGACCCGCCGGTGACCGCGCAGCTCGGCCAGCTGCCGATGCAGGAACCCCGGGTCGAGGTCGCTCCACCGGCCACCCCGGTAGCCGTGGCAGACGACCCGGAAGCCGGCCCGTTCGTAGTGCCGCCGTACCCGCGTCGACCGGTACTCCTGCCAGTAGAGGCAGACCGTCACCGGTCCCGACTCCACGGCCCGGATCTCGTCCATCAGCCGGCCGTGGTCGCCGACCACCCGCTGACCCTCCCAGCCGTGGAACGGGTACCAGATGGTGCCCTCCCGCCGCTGCGGGCCCGCCGGCTCCAGGGCCAGCAGGTACGCCCACGGGGAGCCGACCACGTACGTCTGCCGGTGCCCGAGCGACCAGGCCCGCCGCCGGGTCCGCTCGGACCAGAGGAGCAGCGGTACCCCCGGCACGAACTCGTGGTCGGGTGCCATGCCGTCGCCGATGTTCCAGCCGTGCTGGAGGTAGCCGTGGATGCGCGGTGGATCCCGGTCGTCGAGCCCGCAGTAGCGGGCCAGCACGTGGGAGTGCCCGTAGTAGTGGTTGGCGTGGTGCACGGTGGCGGGCGTCCCTGGTCGTGGTGACGGGTGGAGGCGGAGCCTAACGGGCCCGCCTGAACACCCGGCCACGCGAAGATGTCGACCCGGTGCGCCGGGTGTGATGCGAATGGAGCCCCCGGCCGGGATCGAACCGGCGACATCCCGCTTACAAGGCGGGTGCTCTGGCCAGCTGAGCTACAGGGGCGCTGTGTCGTCGCCAGCATAGCGACCGGCGTCCGGTTTTCCTGCTCGGCAGGCCTCCCGAGCATGGGAAACGTCAACATCCCGACGCGTGGGCGTCGATTCGTGTCCGACCATGCCCGAGTGACCGGAATGCGAATGCTGCGGAACCGATCAAAGACCGGCGAACCTTGGCATCACGGCGAAAGCCGTTTACCGTGCAGTGACACGAACGACACGGGCTCGCCCCGCGCCGGTCGTGGCGCCGGTACGGGCATCCGTGCCGGTCGCTCCTTCACTCGGATCGTCCGGCACGTTCCTGCCGGTGAAAGGAAGCGTCCCCTCATGGCTACGGTCACCTACGCGAAGGCGTCCCGGATCTACCCGGGCACCGAACGCCCCGCGGTCAACCAGCTCGACCTTCAGATCGGCGACGGCGAGTTCCTCGTCCTCGTCGGTCCCTCCGGTTGCGGTAAGTCCACCAGCCTGCGCATGCTCGCCGGCCTGGAGGACGTCGACGACGGCGCGATCTACATCGACGATCGGGACGTCACGCACCTGCCGCCGAAGGCCCGCGACATCGCGATGGTCTTCCAGAACTACGCCCTCTACCCGCACATGTCGGTGTACGAGAACATGGCGTTCGCGCTCAAGCTGCGCAAGACCTCGAAGTCGGAGATCGACCGGCGGGTCAAGGAGGCGGCGGCGCTGCTCCAGCTGGAGGAGTACCTCAACCGCAAGCCCAAGGCGCTCTCCGGTGGTCAGCGCCAGCGGGTCGCGATGGGTCGGGCCATCGTCCGGGAGCCGCAGGTCTTCCTGATGGACGAGCCGCTGTCGAACCTCGACGCCAAGCTCCGGGTCCAGACCCGTACCCAGATCGCCTCGCTGCAGGCCAACCTCGGCATCACCACCGTCTACGTCACCCACGACCAGGTCGAGGCCATGACCATGGGTCACCGGGTGGCGGTCATGCTCGACGGCGTGCTCCAGCAGGTCGACACCCCGCGGGCGCTCTACGACACCCCGGCCAACGTCTTCGTTGCCGGCTTCATCGGCTCCCCCGCCATGAACATCAAGACCGTCCAGCTCGCCGAGCAGGGCGCGGCGTTCGCCGAGATGTTCGTGCCGCTGAGCCGGGAGCAGACCGAGGCCGCCAACGCCGAGGGCGGCAACGGCAAGGTGACCGTCGGCTTCCGCCCGGAGGACTGCGACATCGTCAGCCCGACCGAGGGCGGCATGCCGGTCGTGGTCGAGCTGGTCGAGGACCTCGGCTCCGACGCCAACGTCTACGGGCACGCCGCGCTGGACGGCGCCTCCGAGCGGTTCGTGGTGCGTACCGACCGGCGGACCATGCCGAACATGGGTGACACGATCTTCGTGAAGCCGCGTACCGGCCAGAGCCACGTCTTCCACGCCGCCACCGGGCAGCGCATCTGACGTAGCGACCACGAAGGGGCGGCCCGCCGGTGGCGGGCCGCCCCTTCCGCGTACTCTCCTGAGGGCTCTCAGTCCTCGACGGCCCGGCGGCGCGCCACCTCGGCCAGGGTGACCGCGGCGGCGACGCTCGCGTTCAGCGACTCCACCTCGGAGATCATCGGAATGCTGACGGTGAGGTCGCAGGTCTGCCCGACCAGCCGGGACAGCCCGCGCCCCTCCGAGCCGACCACCACGACCAGCGGACCGACCGCGGCCTCCAGGTCGTAGAGACCCGTCTCGCCGTCGGCGTCCAGGCCGACCACCACGAAGCCGGCGTCCCGGCAGGCCTTCAACGACCGGGTCAGGTTGGTGACCTGGGCCACCGGAACCCGGGCCGCCGCGCCGGCACTGGTCCGCCAGGCGGTCGCGGTGATCCCGGCCGCCCGCCGCTCCGGTACGAAGACACCCTGCGCGCCGAACGCGGCGGCCGAACGGATCACCGCGCCGAGGTTGCGCGGATCGGTGACCCCGTCCAGCGCCACCAGCAGCGGTGCCGGCTGCTCCAGCGCGGCCGCGACCAGATCCTCGAACGGCTCGTACGCGAACGGCGGCACCTGGAGGCCGACCCCCTGGTGCAGCACTCCCCCGGTCATCCGGTCCAGCTCGGCGCGGCTGACCTCCAGGATCGCGATGCCCCGGTCGGCGGCGGTACGGATGATCTCCTTCACCCGGTCGTCGACGTCGATGCCCTGCGCGGTGTAGAGCGCGGTGGCCGGCACCTGGGCACGCAGCGCCTCCAGCACCGGGTTGCGGCCGACCAGCAGCTCCGGCGCGTCCTTCGCGGGGTTGGACTTGCGCCCCGGCGCGACCCGGGGGCCACCACGCCCGGCGGGCTGCCTGCTGCCCCGGGCCGGCTGGGCGGTGGCCGCGCCCCGGCCGCCGCCCTTGCCCCAGGTGGTGTCCTTGCTGCCGGGCTTGCCGATCTTCGGCGCCCGCCCCTCCTCAGCCGCCGCCCGGCGCTCCTTCTCCTGCTTCCAGGCGGTGCGCTGGGGCAACTTCTCCGTGCCGGAGTACGCCTTGTGCCATGGCCGCTCGTCGGCGGGCAGGGTGCGCCCTCGGCCGGCGAGGGAGTCCTTGTTCTTGCCGCCGGAGCCCTTGGGTGCGCTCGTCTTCGACGCCACCCGCCGGCCACGGCGCTGCGAATTGCCGGCCATCAGTCATGCTCTCCAATAGTCCACCGCGGGCCCTGGGGGGTGTCCTCGACAACCACTCCGGCCCGCTTGAGTTGATCCCGCAGCGCGTCGGCGGCCGCCCAGTCCTTCCGGACCCGGGCCTGCGCGCGCTGTTCGAGGGCCAGGGCGACCAGGGAGTCCACCACACCACGGAGGTCGCTCGCCCGGGCCCCACCGGTCCACGCCGGATCGAGGGGGTCGACCCCGAGGATATCCAGCATCCCGCGGACATCGGCCAGCGTCGTGCGGACGGTCACATCGTCCCCGCCGGCCAGCGCGTTGTTGCCGTCGCGCAGCACCTCGTGCAGGGCGGCCAGGGCGGCCGAGGTGTTCAGGTCGTCGTCCATCGCCGCGGCGAACGCGGCGGGCAGCTCGCCGAGGCCGCCGGCACCCACCCGCTCGACGGCCCGCTGCACGAAACCCTCGATCCGCCGGTACGCGACGGCCGCCTCGCGCAGCGCCTCCTCGGAGTAGTCGATCCGGGAGCGGTAGTGCGCGGCGACGTAGTAGTAGCGCAGCTCCACCGGGCGCACCCCGAGCGCGGCGACGTAGTCCAGGTCGAGGGCGTTGCCCAGCGACTTGCCCATCTTCGCCCCGCCGATGCCGAGCAGGCCGTGGTGCACCCAGTACCGGGCGAAGGGCAGGCCGGCGGCCTGGGACTGGGCCAGCTCGTTCTCGTGGTGCGGGAAGGTCAGGTCGAGCCCGCCGCCGTGGATGTCGAACTCCGGGCCCAGGTATCGCCAGCACATCGCCGAGCACTCGATGTGCCAGCCGGGCCGCCCCCGCCCCCACGGCGACGGCCAGTAGGCGTCCGCCGGCTCGTCCGGTTTGGCGCCCTTCCAGAGGGCGAAGTCCCGTGGGTCGCGCTTGCCGCGATCCGGTGCGTCACCGGCGGACTGCATGTCGTCCGGCGACTGGTTCGACAACGCACCGTACGACGGCCACGAGCACACGTCGAAGTACACGTCGCCAGTGCCGTCGGTGGCCGGGTAGGCGTGCCCCCGGTCGATCAACTGCGCGATCAGTTCGTGCATCTCGGGGATGTGCCCGGTGGCCCGGGGCTCGTAGCTGGGCGGCAACACGTTCAACGCCCGGTACGCCTCGGCGAGCTTCAGCTCGTTGGCGTACGCGATCGACCAGAATGGGCGCCTTTGCTCCTGCGCCTTGACCAGGATCTTGTCGTCGATGTCGGTCACGTTGCGGATGAAGGTGACCTGGAAACCGGCCGCCAGCAGCCAGCGGCGCAGCACGTCGTAGTTGACGCCGGAGCGAAGATGGCCGATGTGTGGCGGTGCCTGGAGGGTGAGACCACACAGGTAGACCCCCACCTTGCCGGCTTCCCGCGGGACGAAGTCCCGCACCGATCGGGTGGCGGTGTCATACAGGCGTAGCGTCACCGTACAAGGGTAACGGTCCGTCGTTTTCCCGGTCCCCCGGAGCCGGGTCGTACGCTGCTGATCGTGAGCACCTCAGCGACGCCCGGCATCGATCCGCCACCCGCCGTGGCCGGTGGCGAGGCGTCGCAGACCCTGGACCGGGGGCTGCGACTGCTGCACCTGGTCGCGGACGCCCCGGGCGGGCTGACCGTCACCGAGGCGGCGAACCGGCTGGGCATCGGTCGGGCCGCCGTCTACCGGCTGGTCGGCCCCCTGACCGCGCACGGAATGCTACGCCGCGACGCCGCTGGCCGGCTGCGCCTCGGCGCGGGCGTGCTGCACCTGGCCCGGCGCGCCCAGCCGCTGCTCGCCGAGGGAGCGCTGCCCGCGCTGCGGCGGCTCGCCGAGCAGGCCGGGGCCACCGCCCACCTGACCGTGGTCGAGGGCGGCGAGGGGGTCGCGCTGGCGGTGGTCGAGCCGAGCTGGACGTCGTTCCACGTGGCGTACCGGACCGGGGCCCGGCACCCGCTGGAGCGCGGAGCGGCCGGGCGGGCCATCCTCGCCGGCCGGTCGGGCGCCGCCGGCCCGGTGAGCACCGCCGGTGAGCTGCAACCCGGCGCGTACGGAGTGGCCGCGCCGGTGCTCGGGGTGCCCGGCCTGGAGGCGAGCGTCGGGGTGGTCGCGCTGGCGCCACTCGACGCCGAGGCAGTCGGCGCGCAGGTGCTGGCCGCCGCCACCGCCATCGCCGCCGCCCTCGCCTGATCCCCCACCCCTGGCCCGCCTCCGACCGGCGCTCGGCGCACGTCGTGACCGGCCCGGCCCAGCGGGATCGAGGTGCGCCACATAGCACATGAAGCGGTGGGTGTGGGCACTATCCACAGGCGACGGCTACGGGGAGGTCCGAGGTTATCCACAGGGGCTGCCGGCACGGCCGCACGGCGAGCAGGCTTCGGTCATGCCTGCTCAAGCACACCGACCGGACGCCCTGGCCTGGCAGGTCTTCCGCGGCTCGGACGCCGTCCGTGGTGGCCTGCTCACTGGCAACCAGCTGCGTAACTCCGCCTGGGTTCGACTGCGGCGGGACATCTACGCCGATGCCCGGCTCGATCGTGACCACGAGTTGGCCTGCCGTGCCGTGGCGCTCCAGTTGCCGGCCGGGGCGGTCATCGCCGGCCCGTCGGCGGCGTACCTGCACGGGATCGAGCATGCCGCCGGCTTTGCCGACGCCGTCCACGTTCTGGTGCCGGCGCAGTCCGGGCTGCGCAGCCAACGGAGCCTGCAGGTGCACACGATCGCCGGGGCGGAGTTGGCCGGGCTCGCCCGCCCGGGCACGCTGCCACGCACCGACCCGACCCGGGCCGCCTGGGAGAGCGCCGCCTGGCTGGAGCCGATCCGCGCGATCGGCATCGTCGACACCCTGCTCGGCCGAGGTCTCACCACGCGGGCGGCGCTCGCCGAGATCGCCGCCGCGAACGACGCCCGCCCCGGCGTACGCCGGGCACGTTGGTTGTTTGACCTCGCGGAACCGGCGGCCCAGTCACCGTCCGAGTCGCATCTACGGATCCGGCTGGTGCTGGCCGGGTTGCCCCGCCCGGTCGTGCAGCACCCGGTACGGGCGCCCGGCGGTCCGGTCCTGCATCCCGACCTCGCCTGGCCGGACTTCAAGGTCGCGGTGGAGTACGACGGGCACTGGCACTCGGATCGCGAGCAGTTGCACCGGGACCGGCGGCGGCTCAACCGACTTGTCGGGGCGGGCTGGCTGGTCCTGCACGTGACCAGTCGCCGCCTGTACGGAGACTTCCCGGGGATCGTCCGCGAGATCAAGTCCGTCCTGGCCAAGCGGGGGTGGCGCGGATGAGCACGAGACGGCCACGACGGGCACCGTCAACGGCCGCGTGGTCAGACGACCGCGGGTGGTGTTTGGCCGGCGCGGGGCCGGATCGGCGACGACGGGTCACCGTCGCCGGCCAGCTCGGCCAGCGCGGCGGGCAACTCGGCCAACGTGGAGACGGTGGCGTCCGGCACCACACCGGCCGGCAACCGCTCGCCGCGCCGGTCGAGCCAGACGGCCCGCAGACCGGCCCGCTGCGCCCCGACAACGTCGTACGCCGGGTTGTCGCCGACGTGCACCACCTGCCCGGGCGGCACACCGGCCGCCTCGCACACCGCGGCGTAGAACTCCGGGGCCGGCTTCTTGGGAAGGCCGTTGTGGTGCGCGTACACCTCGAAGGCGAACTCATTGGCGAGGCCGCAGCGTTCGGCGCGGCTGTTGCCGTTGGTGGCGAAGCCCAGCGTCCACCGTTGACGCAGGACGGCCAGCGCGGGCAGCGCGTCGGCGAACGGCCGGGTGAGCGCGAACCGCCGGGCGAAGAAGAGCGCTGCCAACTCGTCCAGATGGGCGCCGAGACCGGCCCGACCCAGCGAGCGGGCCAGCGCGGCCCGCCGGATCTCGGCCACCGGCGCCGCGGCCAGGTCACCGAAGACCGCGTCCCAGTCCGACTCCAGGTCCGCCAGGCAGACGCCGGCCGCCGCCGGAGTCCGCCGCCGCATCTCCTCCAGTACGGCCGTCAGCCCACCGGTGACGGCCGGACGGAGGTCGATCAGGGTCTCGTCGGCATCGAAGACCACCGTGGTCAGCATGCCGCCCAGCGTGTCACGTGAGGGCGGGTTCCGTCGCCTCCGGTTCCGTCGCCTCGGGTTGCGCCGGTTCGGCGGGGATCCGCAGCTCGTCGAGGCGGACCAGCGCCACGCCCGCGACGATCAGCAGCCCGCCGAGCAGCTGCACGACCGTCGGTAGCTCACCCAGCACCAGCCAGGCGATCAGCACCGCGAACAGCACCTCGCTCAGCCCGACGAAGGAGGCCAGTCGGGCGCCCAGGGCACGCGCCGCAGCGATGCCGGCCAGGTACGCGACCACCGCCGCGACCAGCGCGAGGCCGGCGATCGGTACCAGCCAACTGGTGTGTCGCCCGGCGAACTCCACGGTGTCGAAGGTGGCCCGCAGCGGCAGCGCGCCGACCAGGCCGAGCAGCAGCAGCGCGCCGGCACCGGCGGCCATTCCGCCACTGGCCATGACCACCGACGGCAGCGCGGGGTCGGCCCGGCCAGCCAGCACGAAGTAGCCGGCCAGCCCGACCGCCGCGCCCAACCCCCAGAGCACGCCGACCGGGTCGAGCCGACCGGCCCCGGCCAGGTCGAGCACGAACACCAGGCCGGCGAGAGCCGTCACCGAGCCGGCCACGGTCAGCCGCCGGGGACGCTGTCCCTGCATCAGCCAGGTCCATCCGACGACGAGGATGACGCCGAGGTACTCCAGCAGCAGCGCGACGCCGACCGGCAGGTAGCGCACGGCGTTGAAGAAGCACGCCTGGGCGACCGCGACCCCGAGCAACCCGAAGATGCCGATCGACGCGAGGTTGCGGCGCAGCACCGGCCACCGGCCCCGCAGCACGATCACCGCAGGCGCCGCCAGCACCAGGGCGGCGATGCCGACCCGGACGATGACGACCGCCTCGGCCGACCAGCCGTCATTGATCAGCGAGCGGGCGAAGGTGCCCGAGGTGGCGAAGGTGACCGCGGAGAGCAGCGCCAGGGCGAGACCGGGACCGGCGACGGACGGTTGGCGCATGGACTCTCCTTGGCACGGCCGCCCACCATGGGCAAAATAGGTTACGCCGATGACGCTAAGCCGGGGTCGTGACAGGAGTCAAGTTGCTGTTCGCCCATGACACTGAATGCTCGTTGACCGCCGCCGCCGCGCTGGTCAACACCGACGGCCGGGACGGCGAGGAACTGGCCGACGTCGCCGCCCTGGACGCCTTCTACACCACCCACGCCTACAGCGGACGCCACGAACACACCGAAGCCGAACTTCGGGCGGTACGCGCATTGCGTCCCCGGCTGCGCCGGCTCTGGTACGCCCACATCGACGAGATCGTCTCGATCGTCAACGGGCTGCTCCGCGAGCACCGCGCGTTGCCCCAGCTCATCACGCACGACACCGAGCCGTACCATCTGCACGCCGTCCCCCGGGACGCCCCGCTGGCCACCCGGATCGCGGTCGAGGCGGCGATGGCGATCGCGGACGTGGTGCGCGGCGGCGAGTTGCGGCGGCTGCGCATCTGCGAGTACCCCGACTGCGACAACGTGCTGGTCGACCTCTCGAAGAACCGTTCCCGCCGGTTCTGCGACGCCGGCTGCGGCAACCGGGCCGCGGTCAGCGCCTACCGCGCCCGCAAGGCCGCCGCCCGCTCGTGAACCCGACGCCGAACGCGACGTTCCCCGCGTGACCTGGCGCCGACCACCTCGCGGGAAGGCGGCGATTGGCTTTGGGTGCATCTGTTGTCGTTATGGCAACTACAAGTGCACCCACAAGCCTCGGGCAACGCACCGCCGACGTTGGTTCGGCGGGTTAGCGGGCGCGGCCGGCTAGTCAGTCACCACTCCCCGCCGAGATAGAGCAACCAGACCGGTGTCAGGTGCGGTGAGCCGTCCGGCCGCAGCGTGCAGAGCCAGCCGACCCGCTCCCCCTCCAGCCGGGCCAGGACCCCCGCGCTGATCACGTCAGCGCGGCTGGGCAGCCACGAAAACCCGCCAGGCGTACGGCTCGAAGGTCAGCACCGGCCCCGTCGGATCCTTACTGTCCCGCACCCCGACCACCCCAGGAAGATTCGTCGCCACCTCGACACAGTCGTTGGACTGTGCGCTCCGGCTGCTCTTACGCCACCGGGCGCCGCTCAGCTCCATGACTCGGCCACTTCCCTCATTAGCTCGATCGACTGGGTGGGCGTGTATGCCTCGCCGAGGCTAACCTCCCACACCTGCCGCAGAAGATCGAGATCGGCTGGCCGGTCCAGTTCCTGCCCGCCGATGTGGCTAGCCAGGAAGGCCACATCGTTGCCCTCCCTTGAGGTGGCGAGTAGGAACGGACCGCCCAGGCCGGGGTATTCCGCCGCCGTCTGAGGAACCACGTGTAGCCGGACACGTGGATGTTCGGTGGCGACGCGCACGAGGTGTGACACCTGGTCAGCGATTACCTTCCGACCTCCGACACATCGGCGAATCGCGGCCTCGTCAATAATCGCCATCAGGTACGGTGACGGGTCGCCGGACAAGATCGCTTGATTATCGATCCGCTCCGCCAGGCGGCACTCCACTTCGGTGTGGTCCAGCAGGCCACCGGACTCGAAGACAGCTCGCGCATAGTCCTGCGTCTGCAGGAGACCTGGCACATACAGCGGCTCATACCACCGCAGTTTCGCCGCCTGCTCGACAAGCGCCTTCGCCCCTCGTCGCCACGACTGAGCACGGTCGAGGGGTACCAGGTTGGTGAGCATGCGGGTGTAGAGGCCGCCGGTGTCGAGGGCGCCGTCGAACAGTTCCAGGTACTTCGGCGTGGGCGGCTGCTGGCCGAGTTCCACCGCGCTGACCATCGACGGTGAGTAGTTGACCGCCCTGGCCAGTTCCTCCTGACTCCAGCCCCGCCGAATCCGCGCCCGGCGTAGCTCCGCGACCAGGAACGCCGCCGCGGTCGTCTGCCCACCCGCCATCTCCAGCCGCCCTCCAGGAACCGGTTGATCGACTCCAGCGCCACGCCACCGGCAACCCGGCTTCGCCGCAGTGGACCTCGGACAGCGTGGACGAACCCTTCCGACCGTAGCGGTGTCATCAGCAGACTGTGAAGTGCGACGTTCGCCGCTCATCCCCCGAGCGCGGCGTCCAGGTGGGACCGCCCGCTCCCCCGGCCGGGCGGTCCCACTGCCGGGGCGATGACGCACACGATTCGGCTCGAAGGAAAGGCTGCGCCATGTCCCGATCCGCCTGGCTGACCTGGTTCCCCCGTACCCCTCGGCTGGCCCGCAACCAGCGCCCGGTACCCCTCGCACCCCGGCACCGCCGGGTCTGGCGCGGTCTGCGCCGGTACTGCTCCTGTGGCCTGCGCTGGCGCACCTGCCCGGATCGGTACGCGGCCGTGCCGACCGAGCCGACCACACCGGTCGCACCCGCGCCGCCACCGAACCGGCCGCGCTGGGCCTCGGCGACCATGGCGAACCCGCAGTTCGGCAGGGTCGGGCGGCTCACCGTCGCGCAGTCCTGGCGGGCCAATGGCGGCCGGTGGTGACCGGTCCGGCCGCGCCGGCCCGACCGCATCTGCCGCTGCGCCCGCTCTGGCTCTGCCGGGTCTGCGCCGCGCCCTGGCCCTGCGCCACCGCGCGACTCACCCTCGTCGCCGAGTACGCCGACGACCGGATCGCGCTGAGTATCTATCTCTGCGCGGTACTGCACGAGGCCACCGCCGACCTGTACCGGCTCCATCCGGACGACGGTCCGGAACCGACGGCGCTCTTCGCCCGCTTCCTCGCCTGGGTGCCTCGGCGTCGGCCGATGGGCGGGCCTTGATCGACACTGGATGCGGCATGTCGGGGTTATCCGAGGGGTCGGATGCCCCGACATGCCGCATGTCGTGTCGATCAGCCCCCGGCGATCGACCGCTCAGGGGTGGGTCATCCGGAGCAGGTCGAGCGCCTCCTCCAGTTGGGTCTCGGTGAGCTTGCCGGAGTCGAGATGGCCCCGGGAGATCACCACCTCCTTGATGGAGGTCTGCTTCTCCAGCGCCTCCTTGGCGATCGAGGCGGCCTCGTCGTAGCCGAGGTGGCGGTTGAGCGGGGTGACGATCGACGGCGAGCCCTCGGCGTACGACAGGCAGACCTCGGCGTCCGCGACCAGGCCGACCACGCAGCGGTCGGCGAGCAGGCGGCTCGACGCGGCGACCAGCCGGATCGACTCCAGGATGTTGCGGCCCATCACCGGCAGCATCACGTTCAGCTCGAAGTCCCCCTGCGAACCGGCGAAGGCCACGGTCGCGTCGTTGCCGACCACCTGCGCGCAGACCTGCCGCACGGCCTCGCAGACCACCGGGTTGACCTTGCCCGGCATGATCGACGATCCCGGTTGGAGATCAGGTATGCGCAGCTCGCGCAGGCCGGCCCGGGGGCCCGAGCCCATCCACCGGATGTCATTCGCGATCTTGTAGAGGCCGACCGCCACGGTACGCAGCTGCCCCGAGGTCTCCACCAGCGCGTCCCGGGCGCCCTGCGCCTCGAAGTGGTTGCGCGCCTCGGTCAGCGGCAGCCCGGTCGAGTCGCGCAGCTTCTCGATCACCCGGGCGGCGAAACCGAGCGGAGTGTTGATGCCGGTGCCGACCGCCGTCCCGCCCAACGGCAGCTCGGCCAGTCGGGGCAGCGCCCCCGCCAGCCGTTCGATGCCGTACCGGACCTGGGCGGCGTACCCGCCGAACTCCTGCCCGAGGGTCACCGGGGTGGCATCCATCAGGTGCGTACGCCCGGCCTTGACGACGGTGTCGAACTCCTCGGCCTTGGCCTCCAGCGCACCGGCCAGGTGGGCCAGCGCCGGGAGCAGATCCCGCGCGACGGCCTCGGTGGCGGCGAGGTGGATCGAGGACGGGAAGACGTCGTTGCTGGACTGCGAGGCGTTGACGTCGTCGTTCGGGTGCACGTCCCGGCCCAGCTCCCGGCCGGCCAGCGTGGCGATCACCTCGTTGGTGTTCATGTTGGACGACGTGCCGGAGCCGGTCTGGAACACATCCACCGGGAACTGGTCATCGTACCCGCCGTCGGCCACGTGCGCGGCGGCGGCTGCGATCGCCGCGGCCACGTTCGCGTCGATCACGCCCAGGTCACCGTTGACCTCGGCCGCCGCGCCCTTGATCTGGGCCAGTGCCCGGATCTGCGCCGGCTCGATCCCCCGGCCCGAGATCGGGAAGTTCTGCACCGCCCGCTGAGTCTGCGCCCGCCACAGCGCCTCGGCGGGCACCTCCACCTCGCCCATCGAGTCGCGTTCGATCCGGTAGCCCGTCGCCTCTGGAGTCGTCACGCGTACCATCCTGCCGCGCCCGGCGGCGACGTGCAGATGATCGCCGCAGTAGGATCCCACCCCACCAGCCCGGCCCGCCCGCCTGGCGTTCCTGCTCTGCACTGTGAGCTGCCTGCTGTTCCGTTGAAGCTGTCCGCGAGAGGGGTTATGCTTCAATCGTCAGGAGCAATAGCTCCTGGAAGTGGACCCGGCAGCCTTCCGGACGGTGGGTGGGCCGGGTTTCGCGTCTCCGGCCTCTCACACATTGCGCACTTCCCTGATCATGGGCCGCACCATCGCGCGCCACTCACCGCCTCTGGCCCATGACCATGCGATCGCGTCGGGCAGCACCAGCAGATGGTCGTCGTAAGCACGAAGATGGTCATAACGGATCTGCCCGATCATGCCCGCGAGCCGAATCTCCCGGTTGAGCACGGCAGCATCAGCGGCACGACGGGAGTCGTCGAGCTCCAACACAAGTCGCTCGGTCTCGATCTTTGCCGCGTCTGCAACCAGAGCCCGCAGGCACAGTTCCCGACCGATCCGGAGATCACGATGACCGGTCGCGTCATAGAGCACGATGATCGGATCCAAGACGCGCAGAGCAGCGATTATCAACCTGCGCCTGTCGTTGCGCTCTTTGCAAAAGTGGATGCTGCGCTGGTTCGGCAGCGTCAGCCTGGCTATCGCCTGGCGCGCTCTGGACAGGGAGTCGGGGCCGAGCGTCGCGGCGGCCATAATCAGGCCGCGCTCCTTGGTCTCGTCAACGAAGGTGTGCACACGCATGCCGGGCCTCAGCGATGCCGCAGGCTTTGGAGGGGTAAGCCGCTTTCCTCGACGACGAAGAAGGCCCAGCCATTTCTCGACGACGACACGCCAGGCTTGTAGTGCTCCACGATCCTCCGAGCAGCCTGGCTCGGCGTCCTGAGGATCTGCCCGGCGAGCGGCCCAGAGGTGATCTCGATCCGCCCGGGACCCGGCACGAAGGACGCATAGGTGCGGTGTCCTGCGTAGTCGGCATAGACCCGAACGGCGTGCGGCTCTTCAATCTCGCGGGGGCGGAGTTCCTCCCTGCCCGCCCCCGCGCGCCTCCGCGCGTCCACCACGAGCCTTGCGACGACCTGGCCTTTGGTCAGCCCGGCAACCTCTGCCGCGAAGGCGAGGTACTGGTCGGTGTCATCATCAATATCGTCGATGGACGGCATCAACTTTCCTCTCGCTCGACGGAGAGCATACCACTCAAGCGAGAAGGCGTCGAACTTCAGAAACTCCTAAAACTCCAGAAACTCCAAACGCTCAGCGGTGGCCGATGGTGAGGACGGGCTTGGTCACCTCGGCGAAGAAGTCGTCGCCCTTGTCGTCGACGACGATGAAGGCCGGGAAGTCCTCCACCTCGATCTTCCAGACCGCCTCCATGCCCAGCTCCGGGTATTCCAGGACCTCCACGTGCTTGATGCAGTCCTGGGCCAGCCGGGCCGCCGGGCCGCCGATCGAGCCCAGGTAGAAACCGCCGTGCTGCTCGCAGGAGCGGGTCACCTGCGCCGACCGGTTGCCCTTGGCGAGCATCACCAGTGACCCACCGGCGGCCTGGAACGTCGCCACGTAGGCGTCCATCCGGCCGGCGGTCGTCGGGCCGAACGAGCCCGAGGCGTAGCCCTCCGGGGTCTTTGCCGGGCCGGCGTAGTAGACGGCGTGGTCGCGCAGGTACTGCGGCATCGGCTCGCCCGCGTCCAGCCGCTCCGCGATCTTGGCGTGGGCGATGTCCCGGGCCACCACCAGCGGACCGCTGAGCGACAGCCGGGTCTTCACCGGATACTTCGACAGCTCGGCGCGGATCTCGGCCATCGGCCGGTTGAGGTCGACGCGTACCACCTCGGTCGCGTCCAGGTGCGCCTCGGTGACCTCGGGCAGGAAGCGGGCCGGGTCGGTTTCGAGGCGCTCCAGCCACACACCCGACGGGGTGATCTTGGCGACGGCCTGCCGGTCCGCCGAGCAGGAGACGGCGATCGCCACCGGGCAGGAGGCGCCGTGTCGGGGCAGCCGCACCACCCGTACGTCATGGCAGAAGTAGCGCCCGCCGAACTGCGCGCCGATGCCGAAGTTGCGGGTCAGCTCCAGCACCTCGGCCTCAAGCTCCAGGTCGCGGAAGCCGTGCGCGGTCATCGAACCGGAGGTGGGCAGCGCGTCAAGATACTTCGCGCTGGCGTACTTGGCGGTCTTGAGGGCGTACTCGGCGCTGGTGCCGCCGATCACGACGGCCAGGTGGTACGGCGGGCAGGCCGAGGTGCCGATCAGCCGCAGCTTCTCCTCCAGGAACTGCATCATCCGCGTCGGGTTCAGCAGCGCCTTGGTCTCCTGGTAGAGGTACGACTTGTTGGCCGAGCCGCCCCCCTTGGCCATGAAGAGGAACTTGTACGCGTCCGGGTGGCCGTCCGGATCCTCCGCGTACAGCTCGACCTGGGCGGGCAGGTTGCTGCCCGTGTTGCGCTCCTCCCACATCGTCAGCGGCGCGAGCTGCGAGTAGCGCAGGTTCAGCCGGGTGTACGCCTGCCACACTCCGCGCGAGATCGCCTCGGCGTCGCCGCCGTCGGTGAGGACGTGCCGGCCACGCTTGCCCATCACGATCGCGGTGCCGGTGTCCTGGCACATCGGCAGCACCCCACCGGCGGCGATGTTGGCGTTGCGCAGCAGGTCCAGCGCGACGAACCGGTCGTTCGGCGAGGCCGCCGGATCGTCGATGATCGACCGCAGCTGGGCCAGGTGGGCGGGGCGCAGGAAGTGCGCGATGTCGTGCATCGCCTCGGCGGTCAGGGCGGTCAGGGCGGCCGGCTCCACGGTGAGGAAACGGCGACCACCCGGGCCGTGGACCACGTCGACGCCCTCATCGGTGACCAGGCGATACTCGGTCTGGTCGGGACCGGTCGGCAGCAGGGGGGCGTACGAGAAGTCGGCGCCGCTCATGACGGCACTCCGCTTCGCTGCGTGCCGCCATGAGGCACCAATGCGCTGAGCCTGATGATTCGCTCGCCGCGCTCGCTCATGACGGCACTCCGCTTCGCTGCGTGCCGCCATGAGGCACCGCCGCACTGCGTTGATGATTCGCTCGCTGGCGCTCGCTCATGACGGCAAAGCCTAGGGCAGAAGGGTCGATCAGTCCCACCCGCCGGGTGGGGTGCCCGCCCCGCACCCCCATCCGCCCCCGTGGGCGGTCACTTGCCGAGGTCGGGAGCGGCGCACAGCTCGTTCTTCGGGCCGCAGCTGTCCTGCGGCTGTGGGATGCCACCGGTGCCGGTGGACCCAGGTACCGGGCCGTTGCCGTCACGCGGTGGTTCGCCGGCCGCCCCGCCGAAGCGGACGTACCCGATCTCCCGCCCCTCCCCGATCACCATCCCGGCGGGGCCGACCGCGAGCGCGTTCGCCGAGGTCCGCAGCGCGGCCAGCTCCCGTCCGGTACGCGGGTCGAGCGCGGCCAGCCGGTTGGGCTTCTCGTCGGTGACGATCACCGCGTATGGGGTGAGCGCGGCGCCCGTCTTCTGCCCGGCCGGCCGGTTCCAGCGGACCCGGCCGGAGCCGAGTTCGCGGGCCGAGACCGTGCCACCGTCGGCGGCCCGGACCACGGCGTACCGGTCGTCGACGGCCAGCACCCGTTCCCCGTTCGCGGTAACCAGCAGCAGCCGCCCGTCGTACCCGTCGATGACGGCCTCCCGGCCGTCGGGCGCGACGCCGACCAGCACGTTGCGGGCGCCGTACGGGTCTTCCCGCTGTACGCAGCCGGCGCTGTCGGCGGTCCGCAGGTTGATCCCCGACTGCTGCCACGCCTCCTGGCCGGTGATCGAGTCCCGGCCGGAGATCGCGAAGTAGCAGTTGCCGTCCTGCGAGCGGGCCGTGATGCGCAGCAGGCGACCACCGATCACGGCGAGCCGCTCGTCCCGGCCGGGTTCGACGTTCTGGAGCACCCGGCCGGTCGCGGTGTCCACCACGTGCACCCGCCCGTCGACCGGGAAGCCGAGCAGCGGCGTCACCGCCTCCGGGCCGGCCACCTCACCGTCGATCCGGGCGGTGGTGAGCCGGCGGGTGTCCAGCAGGTTCGGGTTGTCGGCGAGCAGGCCGCTGCTGACCCCGGGCAGGAAGGCGGTCCACAGCGGGGCGGTACCGCGCGGATCCCAGGCGCTCAGGGTGCAGTCGGTGGCGTCCACGCAGCGCGCGTCGAGCAGCAGGTTGCGATACGTCCAGACGGCGACTGCGTCGCCGTCCCGGCGGCGGGTCACACCGGTGACCGGGTCGAGCACCTCGTAACCCTTGACGAGCAGCCGACCCACGACGACCACGGCCTCCTGCCCGACGCCGGCCACCGCACTCCAGTCCGCCTTGCGCTCCCAGAGCTGGGTGCCGGCGGCCAGGCTGCGGGCCTCGACCCGGGTGCGCTGCTCGACCACCACGGTCTCCCCGGCGATCGTGACGCTGCGCGGGGTGCCGCCGATGCGCTGCTGCCAGACCAGGTCCGGCTGGGACATCGACTGGCGCCGGTTGACCCAGTCCCACATGGTGGGGAACGGGTTCCAGACTCCGGTCGCGGCGAGCACCACCACGGTGGTCAGGCCGAGCAGCAACCAGCCACGTACGCCGAGGCCGCTCCCCTTCGCCACCGGGACACGGTAGCCACCCGCGCCCTTCCCCGCCCGCACCGCGCCGCGTGTCGCGCAAGGAAGGGCCTGTCATCAACCCCTCCGGCGGGGGGTCAGGATCGGCCAGAGGGCCAGCGTCGCCACGACCGACGCGGCGCCGGCGACCGCCATCACGACCCCCGGCGCGAGCACCTCGCTCAACGCGCCGGCGCCGGCCGCGGCCAGCCCCTGCCCCGCCATCATGCCGGTACTGACCAGCCCGAACGCCTGTCCCCGACGCGCCTCGGGAACCGCGTCGAGGAACCGCCGGGCCAACCCGAGCTGGTAGGCGAAACCCGCGGTGGCCACCGCGAACAGGGCCGCGGCAGGCAGCAGCGCCGGCCGGGCCAGGAACGCCAGCATGGGTACGCCGAGCAGCAGCGCCAGCCACGGGGTCAGGCGTTCCCGGCGGCCCGGTGCCACGAATCGCCCCACCAGCAGGTCGCCGACGAGCATGCCCCCCGCGCCGGCCATCAGCAGCACGCCCGCGCTGGCGCCCGGCCCCAGTTCGGCCGCGTACGGCACGGCCACGCCCTCGGCACCGACCAGCAGCGAGCCGGGCAGCCACTGGGCGAGCAGCAGTCCCCGGATCCGCCGGTCGGCGAGCAGGGCACGGTTGACCCGCAGGGTCTCCCGGACCGCTCCCGGCCGGGCCCGCCCCGCCCGTGCCGCACCGGC
Source organism: Micromonospora sp. WMMD1082 (assembly GCF_029626175.1). Taxonomy (NCBI): domain Bacteria; kingdom Bacillati; phylum Actinomycetota; class Actinomycetes; order Micromonosporales; family Micromonosporaceae; genus Micromonospora; species Micromonospora sp. WMMD1082. Next base: position 2,224,104 of record NZ_JARUBM010000002.1, read on the forward strand.
ACCCGGCTGCCCAGCGGGGATCGGTTTCTGCGAGCGGGCGGGGCGGCGGGTGAGGCCGAGGCGCACCATCAGCGCGGCGAGGCCGCAGGTGGTCGCGGTCAGCCAGAGCGCGCCGTACGGGCCTACCAGCCCGAGCAGGAGGCCACCGAGGGCGAACCCGGCCACCTGGGTTCCCCCGGCGGCGACGGTGAGCAGCGAGCGCCCCAGGACGTACGCGTCGCCGTGCAGCACCTCCGGCAGCAGGGCGGTGCGCGAGGCGCTGCTGACCGGACCGAAGAGGGCCACGACGGCGACCAGGCCGAGCATCGCCGTCGGGGACAGCACGCCGGTGGCGAGCACCGCCACCATGGCGAGCCGCACCAGGTCGTAGCCGACGATCAGCGCGCGGGGCGGCCACCGGTCGGCCAGTGCCAGCAGGAACACCCCGCCCAGGGCATGGGGCAGGAAGCCGGTGACGTACGCCAGCGCGGCCAGCAGGCCGGAACCGGTGCGCTCGTAGACCAGCACGGACAGGGCGAGCATCTTCACCGTCTCGCCGATCATGAAGATCCCGAAGCTGGCGAAGAGGACCCGGAACTCGGCGACGGCGAAGACGTCCCGGAAGGTGGCTGGCCGATCGGCCAGCACCGGCGACGCGGGCATGCTGGTGCTGTTCACGCCGGCCAGCCTGGTGGCCAGACCTGCATTCGCTCTATCCTTTCGCTCCAGGGCGAAAGGTTGGGCGATGCGGATCGAGGTCACCCCGGCCGACGTGGCGGCCAGCAGGTACGCGATCTCGCCGCTGGGCGAGGCGGTGTGGGCGCTGCGACTCTGCGCGGGCCAGCACGCCGTACCCGGGCTCGCACCCTGGGTGGCCCGGACCCGGCCGGCGTACGAGCGGCTGCGCCGGGAGTTGCCGGCGATCGGCGCGCTGATGGCACTGCTGCGCCGGGGCGGCTACAACGCCGACTTCATCCAGCCGCCGCCGGACGGCACGGCCCGGGACTTCGCGGGCGAACTGGCCGTGGTACGCGCCACCCCGCTCGCCCAGGCCCGCGCCGAACTGGCCCGCAACCTCACCGGGCCCCGGGTCACGCCACCGGCGTACGCCCGCCGGATCTTCCGGTCGGCGAACGTGGTCGACCTGATCGCGGAGGCGATCGAGGCAGCCTGGACGACGCTGGTCGAACCGGACTGGCCCCGGCTGCGAGCGGTGCTGGAACGGGATCTGCTGCACCGGGCCGGCCGGCTGCTCGCCTACGGCTGGGGTGCCGCGGTAGCGGGCCTGGACCCGCGGCTGCGCTGGGTTCCGGGCGGCGACGTCGGCGCCATCGAGGTCACCGACCGCGACCCGGCGACCCACTCGCTGGCCGGCCGAGGGCTGCTCTTCGTCCCCACCGTCTTCGGCACGCTGATCACGTACGTCGAGCAGCCCTGGCCGTACGCGATCGTCTACCGGGCCTCCGGGGTGGCCGAGTTGCTCGGCCCGCCCGATCCCGCCCGCCCGGACGACGCGCTGGACCGGCTGGTCGGGCGCTCCCGGGCGGCGGTGCTGCGCGCCCTCGCCCTGCCCGCCACCACCAGCCAGCTCGTCGCCCAACTCGGGCTGAGCCTGGGCGGTGTCGGCGACCACCTGACCGTGCTGCGCGAGGCGGGTCTGGTCACCCGCGTCCGATCCGGCCGGGCCGTCCGCTACCGGCGCACACCCCTCGGCGACACCCTCGCCGAGGGTTGACGCCTTGGTGTCAACCGGAGGCCTTTCTTTCGGTCACGGCGGAGCGGAGCAGCGGGAGCACGCGGTACGGAATCTGTTCGGCGAGCGCGATGATCGTGGAGGCGCGGGTGATCCCCTCGTACGCCACGATCTGGTCGATCACCCGCTGGAGATCGGTGTTCGAGCGGGCCACGATCCGGCAGAGCAGATCACCCGAGCCGGTGATGGTGTGCGCCTCCAGCACCTCGGGGATCGCCGCCAGGTGGCGGGTGACCGGATCGTGCCCGAGCCGCTGGCTGATCTCCAGGGTGACGAAGCTGGTCACCGTGAAGCCGAGCGCGGCGGGGCCGAGATCCGGCCCGAAGCCGGCGATCACGCCCCGGCCGACCAGCTTGTCGAGCCGCGCCTGGACGGTGCCCCGGGCCACCTGGAGCCGACGCGAACACTCCAGCACCCCGATCCGGGGTTCCTCCGCGAGCAGCTCGATGAGTCTCGCATCCAGCTCGTCGAGCTGGACAATCTGACCAGTGTTCATGCGTGAACACCATACCGTTTGTGCAACCTGACCAGCGTACGCGGAGAGCCTTGCCCAGTGCGCCCGCCACCGCGATGCTCGCCACAGCAGCACACGATCCGGTCGGCCCACGAGGCCCGGCCGGTACGCGAGGGAGGGCACCATGACCCAGGCGATCGACCGACCCCAGCCGACCGAGGAGGTCGACGTCGACGCCCTCGTCGGCGCCGTCGACCACGACACCAGCGGTGACCCGTTCCCGGTCCGGGGCCTCGACCACGTGCGTTTCCTGGTGGGCAACGCCAAGCAGGCCGCCCACTACTACTCCACCGCGTTCGGCATGACCTGCGTCGCGTACCGGGGCCCGGAGCAGGGCTACCGGGACCACGCCGAGTACGTGCTGACCAGCGGTTCGGCGCGGTTCGTGCTCACCGGCGCGGTCCGGCCCGACGCCGCCGGCGCCGAGCACGTCACCCGGCACAGCGACGGGGTCGCCGACATCGCCCTGGAGGTGCCGGACGTCGACGCCGCGTACGCGTACGCCACCGCGCAGGGCGCGACCGGTCTGGTCGAGCCGCACGACGTCACCGACGAGCACGGCACCGTACGCCTGGCCGCCATCGCCACCTACGGCGACACCCGGCACACCCTGGTGGACCGGTCCCGCTACCAGGGGCCGTTCCTGCCCGGCTTCGCTACCCGCGGCCCGATCGTGGATCGGCAGCCGATGATCGACGCCGGGGTCCAGCCGAAGCGCTTCTTCCAGGCGGTCGACCACATCGTCGGCAACGTGGAGCTGGGCCGGATGGACGAGTGGGTCGAGTTCTACCGCCGGGTCATGGGCTTCACCAACATGGCGGAGTTCATCGGCGACGACATCGCCACCGACTACTCGGCCCTGATGAGCAAGGTCGTCGCGAACGGCACCCGCAAGGTGAAGTTCCCGCTGAACGAGCCGGCCATCGCCAAGAAGAAGTCGCAGATCGACGAGTACCTGGAGTTCTACCAGGGGCCGGGCGCCCAGCACATCGCGGTGGCCACCAACGACATCCTGGCCAGCGTGGACGCGATGCGGGCCGCCGGCGTCGACTTCCTGGACACCCCGGACTCGTACTACGACGACCCGGAACTGCGCGCCCGCATCGGCCAGGTACGCGTGCCCATCGAGGAGCTGAAGGCCCGCAAGATCCTGGTCGACCGGGACGAGGACGGCTACCTGCTGCAGATCTTCACCAAGCCGGTGCAGGACCGCCCGACCGTCTTCTTCGAGCTGATCGAACGGCACGGCTCGCTCGGGTTCGGCAAGGGCAACTTCAAGGCCCTCTTCGAGGCGATCGAGCGGGAGCAGGAGCGGCGCGGCAACCTGTAACACTGTCGGGCGTGACCCCGCCCTCCGCAGCTCCGACGCCGCCGGCCGGCGGGACTCCGTGCCACGGCCGGCGGCGTTGCGCCGCCCGCTCGGCTGCGCCGCCGGGCCCATCCCGTCGACGCGGGGGCAGGGCGGGCAGCCGCGGACGAGCGTCAGCCGTCGTTAAGGTGTCGAGGTGAATGAGCGCAGCGAGGCCGCGTCGTGAGCGTGGCACCCGGTTGGTACGTCGATCCCGCCGACCCGCAGACCCGCAGGTACTGGGACGGCGAAGGGTGGATCGGCGCGCCCATCCCGGTCGACGCCACACCGCCCGAGGGACCGCCGCCACCCGAACCCGAGCCGGCGCCTGAGGCCGCGCCCACGTCCCCGGCCGCCGGGTCCGCCACGTCGTCCGCCGCCGCGCCACCCGCCACCGACCTCCCCACCGGCGGCACCCCGCAGGCCGCCTGGCAGCAGGGTCCGCCAGCCGGCTGGCCGGCCGGCGCAGCGCAGGGTCCGCCCCCGGGCTGGCCGTACCCGACCTGGCCCGGGCGCCCGCCGGAGCCCCGGCCGCACGGGCTGCCGCTGGCCTCGTTCGGTGCCCGGCTGAGCGCCCGGCTGATCGACCTCGTCGTCGTCTTCGCGCTCAACGCGCTGGTGAACGGCTGGTTCGTCTGGCGCTACGTCCAGGAGCTCACCCCGCCCCTGAACGAGTTCTGGCGCCGGGTGCAGGCCCAGGACCGCACCACCGATCCGCTGCCCGCCGCCGGCGACCAGGCCGGCGCGCTGATCGTGGTGATCCTGCTGATCGCCACCTCGCTCTGGCTGGCGTACGAGGTGCCGTCCATGGCCGCCAGCGGCCAGACCTTCGGCAAGCGGGTGCTGCGCGTCAAGGCGGTGCCGGTCGAGGCGGACGCACCGCTGGGCTTCGGCCGGGCGCTGCGCCGGTGGAACACCCTCGGCCTGCCCACCCTGCTCTGGTACTGCTGCGGCCTCGGCCTGCTGCTCCAGCTCATCGACGCGCTTTCCCCGCTCTTCGACCACCCGCTGCGGCAGGCGCTGCACGACAAGCGGGCGCAGACCGTGGTGGTCCAGCTTCCCCGCACCCCCGACGACCGCGCCAACCCCCCGGGAGAGACCTCATGACCGATCGACGAGACCAGCCGTCAGTGCGGCTGACCCGCGCCGACCTGGACGCGCTGCCCAACTACGTACCCGGCCGCAGCCCGGCCGACCTGGCCCGGGAACTGGGCCTGCCCGAGGCCATCAAGCTGGCCAGCAACGAGGTGCCGTACGGCCCGCTGCCGGGCGTCGTGGAGGCCGTCGCCGAGGCCGCCGCCGGGGTGCACCGCTACCCGGACATGGGCGTCGTCGCGCTCCGCCAGGCGATCGGCGAACGGTACGGGGTGGACCCCGACCGGGTGGCGACCGGCTGCGGCTCGGTGGCGCTGGCCGAGCACCTGGTGCGGGCCACCTGCCTGCCCGGGGACGAGCTGGTCTACCCGTGGCGCTCGTTCGAGGCGTACCCCATCATCGCGGCGACCAGCGGCGCGACCAGCGTGCAGGTGCCCAACGACGCCGGGCACGGGCACGACCTGACGGCGATGGCGGCGGCGGTGACCGACCGCACGCGCATGGTCCTGGTCTGCAACCCGAACAACCCGACCGGCACCGCCGTACGCCGGGCCGAGTTGGACCGCTTCCTCGACGCCGTGCCGGACGACGTGCTGGTGGTGATCGACGAGGCGTACCGGGAGTTCGTCACCGATCCCGAGGTGCCGGACGGGCTGAGCTACGCCGACCGGCCGAACGTGGCGGTGCTGCGCACCCTGTCCAAGGCGTGGGGCCTCGCCGGCCTGCGGATCGGCTTCCTGATCGCGCAGCCCACGGTGGCAGCGGCGGTACGCAAGGTCGTCACGCCGTTCTCCAGCAACGCGGCCGCCCAGTCGGGGGCACTGGCCGCGCTGGCCCAGGCGGACGAGGTGCGCCGGCGGTGCGCGCTGGTGGTGGCCGAACGCGAGCGGGTCAGCGAGGCATTGAGCAAGCTCGTCCCGGGCGTGCCGGCGAGCCAGGCGAACTTCGTCTGGCTGCCGCTGGCCGACCGGGCGGTGGAGTTCGGCCGGGCGTGCGAGTCGCGCGGCGTGATCGTCCGCCCGTTCCCCGGGGACGGGGTTCGGGTCACCATCGGCACGCCGGACGAGAACGACGCCTTCCTGGCCGCGGCCGAGGCGGCGCTGGGCTGACGGGGCTGGGCTGACGTGCGTTTGGGCTGACGGCGTTTGGGCCGACGGGTCACGTCGCGGCGACGATCAGCGGTTCCGAGGTGAAGTAGTACCGCTGGTCGTCCCCGTCGGGGTCGACCGGTTGGCGCAGCCGTTCCACCACCACGTACCCGTCGGCCGCGTACGCGGCGCCCGGTGCCCACCCGGTGCCGTCGGACCCGACGTCGAGGACGAACCGGGACAGCTGCGCGCCGGTGGCCGGGTCGAACGTGACGAGTTCGTTCTCCTGCGTCAGGACGTGGACCCGGCCGGGCTGGACGGCGATCACCCGGCCGGGACCGACGTCGGCCCGCCAGCGTGGCACGCCGCCGGAGACGGCACGGCCGAGGAGCACCCCGTCGACCATGCTGACCACCGTCTGGTCGACCAGCTCGGCACCCGGGCCGTCCAGGGGCCGCACCGGGGTCGGATCACCGGAGCCGAGCAGCCAGGCCCGGGCGACCACGTCCCCCGACCCGGCGGTCCGCAGCGCGGCGCAGCCGGCACCGCCCGGCCCACAGCCGATCGGCGTCGCCGTCAACTCGTCACCGGCACCCGGTGGTCGCCATTGGCGGCCCACCGCACCGGTCGCCGCATCACGGAACTCCACCACCGCCGGCCCGTCGCAGCGGTCCACCGTGAGCAGCTGGCCAGCCGTACTCGTGCCGACCGGCTCGCGGCAGCCGGCGCCCACCGGGGACCGCCACAGCTGCCCGCCGTCGGCCAGGTCGACCGCCCGGACCTCACCGGCACCGGAGGTGACCACCGCCTCGCGGCCGTCGACCGTCCTGCTCACCGAGAGCCCGCTCGGCTGCCAGACGGTGGCCGTGCCGGTGCGCCGCGTTGCGCGCTCCCGCTCCGGCTCCGGTCCGTCGGCTCGCCAGGCGACCCGCCCGGTCCGCGCGTCGAGCGCCACCAGACGCCCGTCGGACCACCGGCTCACCACCGTCGTCCCGCTCGCCACCACCGCGTCCAGGGTCGCCGGCCACCGCCGGTAGGACCAGTGCGGGGTGCCACGGTGGCGGCCGTCGACCGGCTGGTCGGCGTAGACCTGGCGCGATGCCGCGTACACCCGGAGCCGGCCGTCGACGATCAACGGGGCGACCGGCAGGCGGCCAATCACCCCGGCCTCCGGCGCGCCGAGCGCCGGGTAGCCGCCCCGCGCGGTGGTGCTGACCTCGGCCGGCGCCAGGACGCGGTACGCGACGACCGCGACCGCCGCGGCGACACCCACCGCTGTCACCGCCGCCACGATTCGCCGCTGACCCGTCACCCGCCCCATGCCGCACCTCCGCACGGCACCCTACCCAGCGGCCGGTACCGGGCCCGGAGTCAGGCCGCCTCGGTCCGCCGGCCGGCGGCGGCGGCCAGCGCGGCGATGTCCTGCCGCAACGCCTTCTCCGCGGCCCGCACGGCCAGGCCACCGAGCAGCAGCGCGACGGCACGTCCGGAGGTCGCGGCGGGCTGCGCCTGCACCGTGACCCGGACCTCGGTGTACCTGCGTCGGCGTCGGCGCACGTCACGCAGCGTCCAGGTGATCCGGTAGTCGACCCGGTCACCGGGCGAGCCGAGCACCAGCCGCCGGGGCGGCTCGGCCACCAGCACGACGAACTCCTCGACCACCGTGCCGCCGTCCGGCCGGACCCGGATCTCGCGCCACGACGTGCCCGGCCCGAACGCCCCCGTGGTGAGCATCTCGACCGGACCGCCACCGGGCGTGCGCCGGGGGTGTTCGGTGAGCACCCGCCACAGGTCGGCCGCAGGCGCCTCGACCAACCCGTTGACCGCCACCGTCGACATGCCACCTCCCGTGGCACCGACGGTACGCGGCGTTACCCGGCTCGGGGCCCCCGGACGGAGAATCCTCCGCCGGAGACCCCTGCGGGCGTCAGTTCGCGAAGTGTCCCGCCCGGATCGCGTCGACGAAGGCGGTCCAGCCCGGCGGGCTGATCTCCAGCACCGGCCCGCCCTGGTCCTTCGAGTCGCGTACGCCCACCACGCCGTGGACACGGGCCAGATTGTCGGCCACCTCCACGCAGAGGCCCTGGTCGTTGGAGCGGCTGCTGGTCCGCCAGACCGCGCCCACGAGATCGTGCATCGTCGTCATCTCCCTCAGCTTTCGACGTGCCGCCGCCCCGCACCGGGCCGACCGAGGCGGGGGGCACCGGCCGGCCCGGCGCGACGTGGCGACGGAATTCCGAGGCGATCAACGAACGCGGTGGGTCCTTGATCGCACAGCGGGTGCGATCAAGGACAGGGCTGTCGGGTTCAGGTCAGTACGACGGCAGGACGGTCCCCGTCACCTCGCCCAACGCGATGGTGCTGCCATCGGGTCCGGCGGCGGTGGCGGTGATCGTCACCGTGTCGCCGTCGGCGAGGAAGGTGCGTTCCACCCCGCCCACGGCGACCGGCTCGGTGCCGCCCCAGCTGAGTTCCAGGAAGGAGCCGACCTGGTCGCGCCGGGGGCCCGAGATGGTGCCGGAGGCGTAGAGGTCGCCGGTGCGCAGCGAGGCGCCGTTGACGGTCAGGTGCGCCAGTTGCTGCGCCGGCGTCCAGTACATGCCGGCGAAGGGCGGCTCGCTGACCGGCTCGCCGTTCCAGCTCACCGTCAGCCGCAGGTCCAGTCCCAGGTGCGGCTCGTCACGCAGGTAGTCGGCCACCGGCGGGTCCTGCACCGGCGCCGGCACGAGGGCGTGCCGCAGCGCCTCCAGCGGGGTCACCCACGCGGCGACCGAGGTGGCGAACGACTTGCCCAGGAACGGCCCGAGGGGCTGGTACTCCCAGGCCTGGATGTCCCGCGCCGACCAGTCGTTGACCAGCACCACGCCGAAGACGTGATCGGCGAAGTCGGCGGCGGCCACCCGACGCCCGAGCGGGCTCGGCACGCCGACCACGAATCCGACCTCGGCCTCGATGTCCAGGCGCGCCGAGGGGCCGAAGACCGGCCCCTCGGCGCCGGGCCGCTGGCCGTGCGGGCGTACCACCGGCGTGCCGGAGACCACCACCGTGCCGGCCCGACCGTGGTAACCGATGGGCAGGTGCTTCCAGTTCGGCAGCAGCGGCGGCTGGCCGGGGCGGAAGATCTGGCCCACGTTGGCGGCGTGGTGCTCGGACGAGTAGAAGTCCACGTAGTCGGCCACCTCGAAGGGCAGCTCCATCCGCACCTCGTCCACCGGCACCAGCAGCGGCTCCACCGCCGCCCGGTGCGCGGCGTCGGTGAGCAGTTCGGTGATCCGCTGCCGCACGGCGAGCCACTGCGGGCGGCCCAGCGCCAGGAACGCGTTCAGCGTCGGCCGACACAGCGCCCCGCCGGCCAGCACCAGCTCAGCCGCCTCCGCCCCGGCCAGGTCCAGCACGAGATCACCGACGCGTACGCCGATGCGCGGCTCGCCGTCGCCCGCGCGGAACACCCCGTACGGCAGGTGGTGCACCCCGTACCCGGAACCGTCCGCGCCCGTCACCCAGGTCATGCCCGGTAGCCCCCGTTCACCAGCCCCAGCCGGATCAGATCGGTCAGTGGTTCCACGATGCTGCACGAGCCGAACCCGATCCACAGCGGGCGGGCCACGTCGTGTCGGCCCTCGGTCGCCTGCACCAGCGGTCGCTCGTCGCGCACGGTGAGCAGCTCGGCGACGGCGTCCACGGCGGCACCGTCGGCGGCGGCCAGCGTCGCGGCGAGCACGTTGCCGAACCCGTGGTGGGTGAAGCCGGTCTCCGGGTCAACGTGGCGCACCGCGTGGTGCAACCCGGCGGTGAGCTTGAAGGGCACCTGGCGGTCCCGGCAGGCCCCGATCACCGCGGCCAGTTCGGCCGGGCTGGGGAAGAGTTCGGCGGCCAGCCCACCGGTGCGGAACTTGGCGGCGACGGGCACCCCCGAGGCGCGGGCGGCGGCCAGCGCGTCCAGCGCCGACATCAGCCCGAAGGTCAACGGGATCTCGGCGTAGACGGTCGATCCGGCGGTGCGGCCCAGCTCGACCAGCTCGGCGGTGCCGGGCAGCGGGTCCTCGCCGCGCCGGGCCACGGCCGCCTCGACCTGGCGGATCTCGATACGCGGATCCGCCTCCACGCACGCCTTGCCGAGTTGACCGAGCGGGACGTCGCCGATCGCACCCACCGCGATCCGCTCGTCCGCACCGAGCAGGAGGGCAAGCTCCGCCAGCCGGGACACCGGCAGCAGCAGCGGGCCGACCAGCTCGGCGTACCACGCGGCGCGGTGCCGCCGGTGGGCGGCCACGGCGTCGGGCAGCGACGCACTGCCCGGCGGGAACACGGCGGCATCGTCGACCAGGCCGGCGACGAGTGCGGGCAGCTGCGTTGACACGAGACAAGAATGTACGGGACGCTTGCAGAAGCGGACAACAGCGTCCGATTATCGGACGATCAGCGGCTGACCGGGAGGCGACATGCCGTACTACCACAGCGTCGGCGAGCTGCCACGCAAGCGCCACACCCAGTTCCGGCAACCCGATGGCAGCCTCTACACCGAGGAGCTGATGGGTCAGGAGGGCTTCTCCTCCGACTCGTCCCTGCTCTACCACCGGTACGCGCCGACCGCGATCGTCGCCGCCGAGGAGTTCACCCCGCCCACCGTGACCCGGGCGCCCAACCTGCCGCTCAAGCCCCGGCACCTGCGCACCCACAAGCTCGACGGAGCCGGCGACGACCCCGTCCTCGGTCGGCGTTACCTGCTCGCCAACGACGACGTACGGATCGCGTACGTCCTGGCCGACCGGCCCTCCCCGCTGTTCCGCGACGCCACCGGCGACCACTGCCTGTACGTCGAGGCCGGGGCGCTGCGGGTCGAGTCGACCTTCGGCGTGCTGGACGCGGTCGCCGGCGACTACGTGATCATCCCTACCTCGACGGTGCACCGCCTGGTGCCCACCGGCGACGCACCGACCCGGCTGCTGGCCATCGAGGCGTCCGGGCACATCGGCCCGCCCAAGCGCTACCTCTCCGTACGCGGCCAGTTCCTGGAGCACTCGCCGTACTGCGAGCGCGACCTCCGGGGGCCGGAGGCCCCGCTGCTGGTCGACGGCTCCGACGTCGAGGTGCTGGTCCGGCACCGTCGCGGTTGGACCCGCCACGTGTACGCCCACCACCCGTTCGACGTGGTCGGCTGGGACGGGCACCTGTACCCCTGGGCGTTCTCCATCCACGACTTCGAGCCGATCACCGGCCGCATCCACCAGCCGCCGCCGGTGCACCAGACCTTCCAGGGTCCGAACTTCGTGATCTGTTCGTTCGTGCCGCGCAAGGTCGACTACCACCCGGACGCCATCCCGGTGCCCTACCACCACCACAACGTCGACTCCGACGAGATGCTCTTCTACACCGGCGGCAACTACGAGGCGCGGCGCGGCTCCGGCATCGAGCAGGGCTCCATCTCACTGCACCCGTCCGGCTTCACGCACGGCCCGCAGCCCGGCGCGGCGGAACGCTCCATCGGGGTGGACTTCTTCGACGAGCTGGCGGTCATGGTCGACACCTTCCGGCCCCTGGACCTCTGCGGCGCGGCAACCGAGTGCGAGGACGACGCCTACCCCTGGACCTGGTCCCGCCGCCCGGCCTGACGACGTCAGGCCACCGGACGGGAGACGATCGTCAACTGGGCGACGGTGGCGATGCCGATGGCCAGGACCAGTGGCCAGGGGCTGCCGAGCAGGGCGTAGAGCAGGATCAACGCGGGCGCGGCGAGCGCCGCGTAGACGGCCAGGGCGAGCGGGCGGTCCGTCCGGCGCAGGACGGGCAGGACGGTCCGGGTCAGGCCGGGCAGCCGCGCGGCGTGCCGCCACAGCACGATGCCGCCGCCGGCCGCCGCCAGCACCGCCACCAGCCGGGAGAACCCGGGGCCGGTCGCGGCCGAGCAGGCGACCAGAAGGGCGGCGACCAGCGACCAACCGGCTCCCCAGAGCACCAGCTGCCGAAGCCCGGCCGGCACCGTCCGGCGCCCGGCGACCGGCCCCACGTCGGTCGGCCCTGACCCGACCTGGCCGCTGCCGAACGGACCGGTCCCGCCGAACGCCGACGACTCACTGCCGTCCGGACGTCGACCGGAGCCATGCTCACCCGGCTCACGCTCGGCCGGCCCAGCGGGTCCGTACCCGCGCTCGCCGTCTCCACCCCGCTGGCTCCCGCCCAGCCCGCCGGGCTCGGTCCGCTCACCGCGCGGCCAGCCGGGCTCCGTCCGCCCGCCCTCGGGCCAGCCGGGCTCGGAACCGGCCGGACGGTCCGGTTTCTCCCCGACCTCGTCCGGCCGGTGGGGATCACCCTGGAGTCCGTCCGATCGGTCCGGATTGTCGCCGGACCGGCTGGGCCGACCCGGGCCGGCCGGGGGCAGGTTCGGCGCCGCGGCGTCGGCCAGGCGCTCCAGCGCCGCACTCCAGCGCCGCTGCTCCAGCCGCAGCACTCCGACGTCGTCGCCCGCCTCCGCCAGCCGCGGATCCAGCCGCAGCGCCTCGCGATACGCCCGCTCGGCCAGGTCGTACATCCGCATGTTCGCCGCGACCAGGCCCAGCACCAGGTGCGCCTCCGACTCCTCGGGAGCCAGCTCCACCGCATGCCAGGCGGCGTTCAACGCGGGCTGGCCGTTGCGGGAGCCGGCCAGGATCGCCGCCGCACTGCGCTGGGCGTACGCGTCCTCCGGCCCCAGCGCCAGGATCTCGTCGGCCGTACGGGCGGCCTCCGCGTACCGTTCGAGGTCGCCCAGCGCCAGACCACGGGCGACGAGCGGGGCGACCTGTCCCGGCGCGGCGGCCACGGCGTCCTCGGCCGCGGCCAGCGCGTCGGTCGGTCGCCCGGCCGCCAGCTGCACCCGGGCCAGCATGATCAACACCTCGGCGGCGGCCGGATCGATGGCGCGTGCGAAGCCCAGTTCCGCGACGGCCTCGTCGTAGCGGCCCAGCTCGGCGAGGAGCGTGGCACGCTCGAGGTACCCGTCGGCGGCGGGCGGGTCGGTGGGGACGTCGGCGGACATCGCGGCGAGCCTAGGCGCTCGGCCGCTCGTACACCAGGGCGACCGCGATCCCGGCGAGCCCCTCACCGCGTCCGGTGAAGCCCAGGCCGTCGGTGGTGGCGGCGGAAACGGTGACCGGCGCGCCGATCGCCTCCGACAGCACCCGCTGGGCCTCCTCCCGGCGCGGGCCGATCTTCGGCCGGACCCCCACCACCTGCACCGACACGTTGCCGATGGCGAAGCCGGCGGCACCGACCCGCCGGGCCGTCTCGGCGAGCAGCGCGACACCGCTCGCCCCGGCCCACTCGGGCTGGCCCACCCCGAAGTTGGCACCGAGATCGCCCAGGCCGGCGGCGGAGAGCAGAGCGTTGCAGGCCGCGTGGGCGGCCACGTCCGCGTCGGAGTGCCCGGCGAGGCCGTCCTGCTCCGGCCAGTGCAGGCCGGCCACCCAGCACGGCCGGCCGGCCGCGAAGGCGTGCACGTCGGTCCCGATGGCCACCCGAGGAACGATCATGATCCGAGCGTACGCGCTACCGCTCGGCGGCCAGCAGGTGCTCGGCGAGGGCCAGGTCGAAGGGACGGGTGATCTTCAGGGCGTGTTCCGAACCGGGCACGCAATACACCGGCACGCCCTGCTTCTCCACCAGCCCGGCATCGTCGGTGAGGGCATCCGCAGCAGCCGCGTGGGCCGCGGTCAGCACCGCACGGCGAAAGCCCTGCGGGGTCTGCACGGCGCGCAGGGCGGCCCGGTCGACGGTGCCGAGCACCCGCTCACCCGCGTCGACCTCCTTGATCGTGTCGACGACCGGGAGGACGGGAATCACCGCGTCGTGACCGGCCCGGACTGCGGCGGCCACCGACTCCACCAGCGCGGGCGGGGTCAGCGCGCGGGCCGCGTCGTGCACCAGGACGATCTCGGGGCCGGCCGGCACGGCGGCGAGCGCCGCAGCCACCGAGGCCTGCCGCTCCGCACCGCCGGGCACCACCGTCACCGGGGCGACCAGGGCGAGGAGTTCGCGCACCGCGGCGACCTCCGCGGCCGGCGCGGCCACCACGATGCTGTGTACCGACCCGGCCATGGCCAGCCGGCGGACCGCGTGCACCAACAGCGGTTCCCCGGCGAGTAGCCGCAGTGCCTTCGGGCGACCGGGCCCCAGGCGTACACCGGCACCGGCCGCAGGCACGAGGACCGCGACGTCACCGCGCGGATTGAGCTGCGCGGTCACGTCGCGGTCCTCGACGGTTTCTTCGCTACGAATCGGGTACGACGATGCTGTGCGGACTAGGCCTCGGTCAGCACCTTGTCGAGCAGCGTCTCCGCTTCGTCCTTGGTGCTCTTCTCGGCCAGCGCGACCTCGCCGACGAGAATGTCGCGGGCCTTGGCGAGCATGCGCTTCTCGCCCGCGGACAGCCCCCGCTCCCGCTCGCGGCGCCACAGGTCGCGGACGACCTCGGCCACCTTCAGCGGATTGCCGGAGGCCAGCTTCTCCAGATTCGCCTTGTAACGCCGCGACCAGTTGGTCGGCTCCTCGGTGTGCGGAGCCCGGAGAACGTCGAAGACCTTGCCGAGGCCCTCTTCGCCGACCACCTCGCGCACACCCACGATCTCGGCGTTCTCGGCTGGCACCCGGACCGTCAGGTCACCCTGCGCGACCCTCAGGACGAGGTACTGCTTGGGCTCGCCCTTGATGACCCGAGTCTCGATTGCCTCGATGAGTGCGGCCCCGTGGTGGGGGTAAACAACGGTCTCGCCGACACTGAAAACCATAGGTTCGAAACCCCTTTCGCTGTGTCTAGGGTAACACGCTCAGGCACCGATGTCTCACCGCTGTCCTGACCGTTGGCGCAGCTCAGGGGCCCTGTGAGAGGTATTTCTTCGGCTTGACAGGCCGTCCGGCCGATGATTCGAACACGCTCCGTAACTCAGGGATGACCCCTGGACACGGCCGCGATGAACGTCAAGATCCGGAGCGCAGGCGCCGAATTCTGAGGCGCAGGCGCCCGAGTCGGGACGCACGTGCCAAAGTTTCGGGCGCAAGCGCCGAGATCAGGGGCTACGCACTCATCCCATGGTATCCCCCCGTGGCCGGGCGCGGGCAGCGGTAGCGGGACCCGGCCCGGTGCGGGACGCTGGAGGGGTGCCGCGTCCGCGCACCCGTGAGGTGTCAGGGGGTCGTAATGGGCAAGGCTGACGCCGACGGTCCAGGGCTGCCGGATCTGCCTCCGGAGTGGGGTCGGGTGGTCGTTCCGGACGACATCTCGGCCCTGGCCGACGAGGCCGAACAGGTCCGCCGCGAGTTGCGGTGGGCAACCGGCCAGCACCGTCGATGGCGTCCGCCCATGGTCCCCGTACTCGTGCTGATGATCGCGGTGCTGACCACCATGGCCGGCCTGGCCGCGGTCACCTGGACCCGCGCCGGCCGCTCCACCGCGCCGGCCACCAGCGCTCCCGATCCGGCACCGGTGCAGCTGGTCGGCCGCGCGCTGCCCGCCCTGGATCTGGTCGACACCGGTCAGTCGCCCGTGCCCCTGCGGGGGCTGCTGCCGGCCGTGGTGGTCCTGGTGGACGGATGCGCCTGCCCCGAGCGGATCATCGAGGCAGCGGCGGTGGCGCCGGCCGGGGTGACCGTGGTCATGGTGGCCGGCTCGCGGCCCGAGGCCGCACCGGCCGGCACGCAGGTGCGGACGCTCGCCGACCCGGCCGGCGGTCTACGTGCCTTCCTGCACCTGACGGCCCGCCCGCACGCGGTGACCGCGCTGCTCGCCGATCGCACCGGCCGGATCACCCTGGTCGTACCGGAGGTCGGCTCGTTCGCCGATCACCAGGCCGAGCTGGCTCGGCTGGTCAACTGATCCCACCGGGCGGCGCGGAGCCCACGGGCGGATGGCAGGTTGGCGGTGCGGTTACGGCGTTGCTCAGCGCGGGGCGATCAGCCGGGCCTCGACCTGGACCGGCTGCGACCCGGCCAGCGAGAAGGACACCCACACCGGAGCACCGGTGCCGGTGATCTCCATCATCGCCACCGCACCGTCGCAGCCGACGGTCATCGGGGCCGCCGCCCGGGCACCACGGACGCCGACCAGCAGCTCGCCGGGGCCGGTACAGCTGAAGCGCAGCAGGTGCCGCTCGCCGTTCGCGATCCGGTTGTACCGGACGACCGCGTCGCCCGAGCCGAGCCTCGCCCGCTCGGTCCAGACCGGGTCGCCGCCGCCCACCCGCCACCTGCCCGGACGGCCGGCACCTGCGGCGGCCGATCCCACGGTCGCGCCGCTCGTGCCGATCACCGCGCCCGTCCGAGTCCAGTAGCTGGCCGACGAGGATCCGTCCCGGACGACCTCGACGCCGCCCAGGACACCGGGCGGAGCGGGCGTCGGCGCCTCCGTCTGCCACCACCAGCCGCCGAGGGCCAGCGCCACCGCCCCGACGGCCGCCAGCAGCGCCCCGCGCTGCCGGTGCGCGGCATCGACGTCCATACCTAGAAGGGTAGCCCGCAGAGAGAGTCAGGCGTGACGTTCGAGTAACGCGGCGTAGAGGGTCAGGCCGGGGCCGAAGGCCAGCATCACCACCCGGCGGGGGGCGGGTGCCGACCGGAACAGGCGGTCGAGGATCAGCAGCACCGTCGGGGAGGAACAGTTCCCGTGCTCCGCCAGCGTCCCCCGCGAGGCGGCCAGTGCCGAGGACGCCAGGCCCAGTTCCCGGTCGACCACGTTGAGGATGCGCGGGCCACCCGGATGGACGGCCCAGCCGTCCACCTCCGAGACGCGGGTGCCGTGCCGGGCCAGCAACTCGTCGACCAGCCCTCGGACGTGGGCTGACAGCACCTGCGGCACCTTCGGCGACAGTCCCATCCGGAAGCCGGTGTCGGTCACCTCCCAGGTCATGTGGTCGGCGGTGGACGTGTCCGTCACCGAGGCGACCTCACGCACGGCGTACCCCCGGCCGCCGGGCACCACCACCGCGGCGACCGCCGCGTCGGAGAAGAGCGCGTGGGAGATAATCTGCTGGGTGTCCACCCGGGCCGACGACGGCTGCAGGTGCAGGCTGGTCAGCTCGGCGCAGAGCAGCAGCGCCGGTCGGCCCCGCGCGGTCACGAAGTCACCGGCCGCGCCCAGCCCCGGCAGGGCCGCGTAGCAGCCCATGTGGCCGACGAACATCCGTTGGGCCGCCGGGGCCATGCCCAGATCCCGGGCGAGCATGATGTCCAGCCCCGGCGTGGCGTAACCGGTGCACGAACAGACGACGAACAGCCCGACGTCACCGGCGTCCAGCCCGGCCGCGGTCAACGCCCGGCCGACCGCCTCCTTGCCCAGCGGCAGCGCCTCGACCTGGTAGCGGCGCATCCGCCGCTCGGTCGGCCAGTCCGACACGTCCTCGATCAACGGGTTGACCGCCGCCTGCCGCCGGGTCACGCCGGAATTCGCGAAGATGCGCTCGGCCAGCGCGCGGGTGGCGCCGGCATAGTGCCGGGAGAAGAACCTGTCCCACAGCTCCTGCTGGTTCGCCGACGGCGGATGAGCCGTGCCCAAGCCCGCGATCACCGGTACGGACACGGTCTCACCTTCCTCTCGCTCGTGCTGCCCACGCTCACCAGTTCCCGCCGTCGTTCGCGACTGCGGGGCTCGCAAGCTCACTCCTCACGCTCACCAGTCCTCGCCGTCGTTCGCGACTGCGGGGCTCGCAAGCTCACTCCTCACGCTCACCAACGAGGGGCCGATCCATCACGGTCCGGGTCGCCGCCGAGAGCGGCGATGCCGAGCCAGTCGGCGCAGACGTCGGAGGTCGCCGGGTGCAGGGACCCGCAGCGGGCGTCCCGGTAGAGGCGCTCCAGCGGGTGGCCCCGTCGGGTGGCGGAGGTGCCCGCCGCCTCCAGCATGGACGCCGCCACGTCCGCCGCGGTGGTGCCGGCCAGCAGCTTGGCCCGCCACACCCACCGGTTGGTCTCCGCGTCGCCCGGTGCCTCGTCCACCCGCCGGGCCGCCTCGGCGACCACCAGCTCGGCCGCCGCCACCGCGGCATCGGCCCGACCGAGCCGGGCGCGCA
Organism: Micromonospora sp. WMMD1082; assembly: GCF_029626175.1. Classification (NCBI taxonomy): domain Bacteria; kingdom Bacillati; phylum Actinomycetota; class Actinomycetes; order Micromonosporales; family Micromonosporaceae; genus Micromonospora; species Micromonospora sp. WMMD1082. The sequence goes on from NZ_JARUBM010000002.1 coordinate 2,241,916, forward strand.
CGGCCGGCAGCCCGGCGAGCTTCCGGGCGTTCAGGTGCTCCGCCGCCGCGTCGATCGCCGCCCGGGCCACCCCCACGTAGACGGCGGCGTAACTGGCCACCAGCCAGTGCGGCATGAGCTGGGCGACCACCAGGGCCAGTCCCTCCACCCCGCCGAGCAGCCGGTCGGCCGGCACTGTGACGTCGAGGTGCAGGTCATGCGAGGCGGTGGCCCGCATGCCGAGGGCGTCCCAGGTGGGTTCGACGGTGAGGCCGTCACCGGCCGGGACGAGGAACTGCGAGACCAGCGAGGGGTCGGCGGCACTGCGGGCGGCCACCAGATATCCGTCGGCGTGACCCGCACCCGAGCAGAAGGTCTTGCTGCCCTTGATCCGCCAGCCTTCCTCGACCGGCTCGTAGCTCGTGCTCAGCTGGGACAGCCGGGCGCCCGCGCCACGCTCACTCATCGCGACGGCATACCACGCCCCGTCGGCCGCCGCCCGCAACAACCGGTCGCGGGCCGCCAGCGCCTCCGCCGGTACGCCGAGCGCCTCGGCCAGGTCCTCGGTCACCGCGCCGAGCGCCCCGGTGACCGAGGCGTGCATGTTGAACACCAGCGCGGTGGCGCCGTTGCCCCGGGCCAGCTCGGTGGCGACGGCCGCGTACCCGGCGAACGTCGCGCCGGCGCCGCCCAGCTCTGCGGGGACCATCAGCCCGAACAACCCCGCCTCGCGCAGGTCGGCGAAGTCGTCGACCGGGAACGAACCGTCCCGGTCGTGCTGGGCCGCCCGGGCCGCCAGCCGGGGCGCCAACCGCCCGGCGGCCTCCACCGCCTGTGCGCCGCCTGCACCACGCTCGCTCATGACGGCACTCCGCTTCGCTGCGTGCCGCCATGAGGCACCACCGCACAGAGCCGATGATTCGCTCGCTCACGCTCGCTCATGACGGCACTCCCCCTCTTCACGCGTTCATACCCCCACCGGTATCAGCTATCCGCCGCGTACCCCGCGGCCCTGGTAGAGCACGGCCGTCGACCCGGTCGGCACGATGCGCGGCGGCCGGACGTCCGGCGTCCCGGCGCCACCGACCTGGCGGGCCAGCCAGCGCAGCAGCCCGGGTACGCCGGGCCGGATGCCCCGGACACGCAGGTCGACGCCGTGACGGCCGCACTCGGCCACCAGCTCGCGGTCGTCCACGAACAGACGCGGATCGTGGATGCCGCGCGGCACGGTGGGCAGTCGCTCGGCGATGTGGACGGCGATCAGCCGGCACAGCGCCGTGTCGTTGAGGGTGTCCAGCACCAGCAGGCCGCCGGGACGGAGCAGGCGGCACGCCTCGGCCACCGCCGCGCGCCAGTCCGGGACATGTTCCAACAGCTCACCGGCGGCGACCACGTCGGCGCAGCCGTCGGCGAGCGGCACCGCGGTGGCGTCGCCGTTGACCACGAGCACGCCGTGCGCGACCGCCTGGGCCAGCGCCGAGCGGGTGAGGTCCACCCCCACGTGCCGGTAGCCCTTGCCGACCAGGTGCGGTGCGAGCAGCCCCGCGCCACAGCCCAGGTCGACCAGGAGCGCACCGGGCCGGGCCGCCGGCGGCACCAGCGCGGCCCGCGCCCGCGCGAGCCAATGCAGCATGGCGAACGCGCCATCCGGCCGCCACCATTCGCCGGCCAGGTCGTCGTACTGGCGCGGATCGTTGCGGGGCAGGCCGGTGCCGGCAGCACGCATGGCAACGAGCGTGGCACGACTCCCCGGTAACGACCAGACTTCCGTTATGTCGTCGACGGTGTTAGGGCTGGTCAGAGCGAGCCATCCGGAGCCGACCGCGGCGGTCACCACAGTGGCCGGTCTGCTCGCGGTCGGTGTCGGGCATCCACCTGGCGGGGTGGTCGCGGTGGCGCTCACCGTGGCGGCCAGCCAGTTCACGGTCGGGTGGACCAACGATCTGCTCGACGCCGACCGCGACGCCGCGGTCGGGCGTACCGACAAGCCGGTGGCGTCGGGGACGGTCGGTCGGCGCACCGTCGCCGTGGCCGCGACCCTGGCCGCCGGCGCCACCGTGACACTGGCCCTGACCACCAACCCGGTGGCGGCGCTCTGGGCCACCGTCGCCCTGGCCTCGGCCCTGCTGTACAACTGGCCGCTGAAGTCGACCCCGGTCTCGGTGCTGCCGTACGCGATCTCCTTCGGTGCGCTGCCCGCCTTCGTGGTGCTGGCGCTGCCCGGCGCCCCGCCGCCGCCGGTGTGGCTGGTGGCCGCCGGGGCGCTGATCGGCGCGGGCGCGCACTTCGCCAACGTGCTGCCCGACTTCGCCGACGACGCGCACACCGGGGTCCACGGGCTACCGCACCGGCTGGGCCCGGCGGGCAGCCGGGCCGCCGCCGTCGGGCTGCTGACCGCGGCGACCGTCACGCTGGTGCTGGGGCCGCCCGGGCCGCCGTCGGGAACCGGACTCGCGGCGGTCGCGGCCGCCGTCGTGATCTTCCTGCTGGCCTGGTACGCGGGGCGGCCCACCGGCCGGGCCGGTGACCGCCCGGTGGCCGCCTTCCGGGCGGTGATGCTGGTGGCCCTGATCGACGTCGTGCTGCTGGTCACGAGCGGCCGGCTGGTGTGAGCCTCACCCCGGCAGGTGGCCGTACCGGGTCGGCGTGCGGGTCACGATCAGCTCCAACTACCCTGGAGCGCGGTCTGCGCGGGCATGGCCAGCGGGTCCGGCGGCGTAGCCGGGTGTGATCGTGACGAGGAGGACCGACGTGACGCGCTCGATCAGGGGTTCCCGGCGGGCTGCCATGCTGCTGCCCGGGATCGCGGCGGCAGCCGGGCTGCTGCTGTCCGGGTGCGGCGCCGGCCAGATCTCCGAGACGGCCAACAAGGTGCCGTCGATCCAGGGCGCCAACCTCCAGGGCGGCAACGGGAAGTACGGCGTACGCAGTGCGCTGATCGCGTACCCCGGTGTCGAAGGCTACCGGGCCGGCGACGACGCCGTGCTCAACCTGGTCTTCTACAACGACTCGCCGGATCCGGTCACCGTGACCGTCACCTCGCCCGACGCCCGCGAGGTGGTGCTCACCACGGTCGCCGCCGCCACCAGCCCGTCACCCACCGGATCGCCCTCGCCGACCGCCTCCCCGTCGCCGGAGGAGTCCCCGGAGGCGTCCCCCTCCCCGGACGACTCGCCGTCGCCGGACGAGTCGCCGTCGCCCAGCCCGACCGAGTCGCCCACGGCGGGCCCGGCCCGGGTCGTGATCCCGCCGCAGAGCTACGTGCAGCTGAACACCGAGGGTGAGCAGGTGCTCCAGCTCCTCGGGCTGAACGAGGCCGTGCTCGCCGGCCAGAACATCACGCTGACCTTCGACTTCGGGGGCGGCGACACGGTCACCAGCGCCGCCCCGATCGCCGTGCCGCTGACCCCGGCGCCGCAGCCGTCTCCGATCATCGAGCGGCACACCGAGTACGAGGGCGAAGGCGGCCACTGACCGATCCAGTTCCAGGACTGTCCGGCGGCGCCGTCGGCGTGGTGAACCCATGCCGGCGGCGCCGCCGTCATACCCGGGGGTTAGCGTCCCTCGGGTGAGCATCTCCCGATCTACGCCGTCCCGGGCATCCGGCGGCGGGCGGGGCCGGGCCGCCGCCCGCGAGCCCCGTCCCGCCTACGAGTGCGACGCCTGCGGCCACCAGCCACCGAAGTGGGTCGGGCGCTGCCCGGAGTGCGGCGAGTGGGGTTCCGTGGTCGAGTGCACGATCAGCGGCCCGACCGTCTCCGGGCGGGTGGTCAGTTCCCGGATGCCCGCCGAGCCGGCCCGGCCCATCGCCACCATCAGCGCCGCGCCGGCCCGGGCCCGGCCGACCGGCGTCAGCGAACTCGACCGGGTCCTCGGTGGCGGTCTGGTTCCCGGAGCGGTGGTGCTGCTCGCCGGGGAGCCGGGGGTCGGCAAGTCGACCCTGCTGCTCGACGTGGCCCAGCAGTGGGCCACCGGGGCCGGCAGCCCGTCACTGGTGGTCAGCGGCGAGGAGTCGGTCAGCCAGGTGCGGTTGCGCGCCGAGCGCATGGGCACCCTGCACGACCAGCTCTACCTGGCCGCCGAGAGCGACCTCGCGGCGGTGCTCGGACATCTCGACGCCGTCAAGCCCGGCCTGCTCGTCCTCGACTCGGTGCAGACCATCTCCACCACCGGCACCGAGGGGGTGCCCGGCGGGGTGACCCAGGTCCGGGCGGTCACCGCCGCCCTCGTCGCCGTGGCCAAGGAGCGCGGCGTCGCCACCGTGCTGGTCGGCCACGTCACCAAGGACGGCCAGGTCGCCGGCCCTCGGGTGCTGGAGCACCTGGTCGACGTGGTGCTGCACTTCGAGGGCGACAAGCACTCGTCGCTGCGGCTGGTGCGTGGCGTCAAGAACCGCTTCGGCGCCGCCGACGAGGTCGGCTGCTTCGAGATGCACGAGGGGGGCATCAGCAGCCTCGCCGACCCGTCCGGGCTGTTCCTGACCCGTTACTCCGAGCCGGTGCCGGGCACCTGTGTGACGGTGGCGATGGAGGGGCGCCGGGCGCTGGTCACCGAGGTGCAGGCGCTGATCGGCGCCACGGTGGCCGGCTCGCCCCGGCGTACGGTCTCCGGGCTGGACTCGGCTCGGCTGGCGATGGTGCTGGCGGTGCTCCAACGCCGTACCGAACGTCTCACCCTGCACGACCGGGAGGTCTTCGCGGCCACCGTCGGCGGCATCCGCGTGGTGGAGCCGGCGGCCGACCTCGCGGTCGCTCTCGCGGTCGCCTCCGGCGGGCTCAACCTGGCGATCGCACCGCACCTGGTGGCGATCGGCGAGGTCGGTCTGACCGGCGAGGTGCGCCGGGTGGGAGCGGTGCCGCGTCGGCTGGCCGAGGCGGCCCGGCTCGGCTTCCGGCTGGCCCTGGTGCCCCCTGGCTGCGGGCCCGCGAGCACCGGTGCCGGTCCCGAGCAGATGCGGGTGATCGAGGTCACCGACGTCCGTTCGGCGTTGCAGGCGGCGGCCCGGGCGTCGGCGGAGTGAGCCCCTGCCCCGGGCGACGCGGGCAGGTCGGGCGGAATCGTGACACATCACAGTAACCACGAGAGCACCCACCGCAGGGCAGTCCGTAGACTGTGCCCGTGCCGATCGACCGCGATACCGCCAAGCCTGCCGGCGCGACACCCCACGCCCGCACCGGCGCCGTGGGCTCGCCCGCCCGCCCGATCAGCGTGAGCGTGACCGGGGGCGGCAGCGCCGGTGATCCGCTGCGCGCCAATCTGGCGCTGATGGCACCGGGCACCGCGCTGCGCGACGGTCTCGAGCGCATCCTGCGCGGCCGGACGGGTGCCTTGATCGTCCTCGGCTACGACAAGGTGGTCGAGGGCCTGTGCACCGGCGGTTTCCCGCTGGATGTCGAGTTCTCCGCGACCCGGGTCCGCGAGCTGTGCAAGATGGACGGTGCGGTCGTGCTCTCCAGCGACGGCACCCGGATCGTCCGGGCGGCTGTGCACCTGATGCCCGACCCGACCATCCCGACCGAGGAATCGGGCACCCGGCACCGCACCGCGGAGCGGGTCGCCCGGCAGACCGGATACCCCGTGATCTCGGTCAGCCAGTCCATGCGGATCATCAGCCTCTACGTCAACGGCCAGCGGCACGTGCTGGACGACTCGGCGGCGATCCTCTCCCGGGCGAACCAGGCGCTGGCCACCCTGGAGCGGTACAAGCTCCGGCTGGACGAGGTCTCCGGCACCCTCTCCGCCCTGGAGATCGAGGATCTGGTCACCGTACGTGACGCGGTGGCCGTGGTGCAGCGGCTGGAGATGGTCCGCCGGATCGCCGACGAGATCGCCGGCTACGTGGTCGAGCTGGGCACCGACGGTCGCCTGCTCGCCCTCCAGTTGGACGAACTGATGGCCGGTGTCGACGCCGACCGCACCCTGGTCATCCGGGACTACCTGCCCACCGGCCGCAAGTCCCGCACCCTCGACGAGGCGCTGGTCGAGCTGGATCTGCTCAGCGCGACCGAGCTGATCGACCTGGTCTCGGTCGCCAAGGCGATCGGCTATCCGGCCGCCTCGGACGCGCTGGACGCGGCGGTCAGCCCGCGCGGGTTCCGGCTGCTGGCCAAGGTGCCCCGGCTTCCGGTGGCCGTGGTGGACCGGCTGGTGCTGCACTTCGGCAGTCTCCAACGGTTGCTGGGCGCGACGGTGGAGGATCTCCAGGCGGTCGAGGGCGTCGGCGACGCCCGGGCCCGGGGCGTGCGCGAGGGTCTGTCCCGGCTGGCCGAGGCATCCATCCTGGAACGCTACGTCTGACCGGTGCCGTGGCCTCGGCGCCCACCTACCTGAGGACGAGCTTCGCCGGCTGACTCAGCTTGGTGCCCACCCGGGCGAAGACCTCGTACGTGCCGGCCTGCACCGTGGGGCCGTTCGCCAGCCCGTTGGCGCACCGGCTGCTGTCCTTGCCGTTCCAGCCGACCTGGTAGGAGCGTTCGAATCCGGGAGTGAAGGACTGCACGTCCGACCCGGAGGCGGTGCCGCAGGTATCCGACGACCAGACCACCTCGGCGCCGGACTTGATGTAGATCTCCTGCGCGGTCGCCCCGACATCCCGGCTGCACGTGCGCTCGGACCGGTTGCGGATCTTCAGGTGCAGATCGACGGCCGCGCCGGGGGCGACCTGCGCCGGCAGCGCCAGGGCGGTGACCGAGAGTTCCCTGTCCGCGCAGGTGCCCTCGTCCGACACCGGGTCGGCCACCGGCGGGTCGTTGCTGAGACTCGGCTCGGTCTCCGGCTCGCTCTCCGGGTCGTCCGCCGGGGTGGACGGGTCGGCGCCGGCGTCGCCGGACGGGGGCGAGCCGGTCTGCGGCGTCAGCACCGAGCCGGTGGGCTCCGGTGTGCCGGTCGCCACCCCCGGGTCGGGCTGGCCGTCGCCGGTGGCGTTGTTGCCACCGTTCGGCCCGTTGCTGCACGAGTAGAGCAGGACAACCAGGAAGAGCAGGACCGCGCCGAGCACGACGGCGCGACGCCGCCAGTACACGGCGGGAGGCAGGGGGCCGACCGTCAGACGCATGATGCCCCCACCGTAGCGGCGGCGCGAGCGACGGACGGTAACGACGCGCCGTGGCTCAGACGTCCCATCCGTTCCGACCCTCCATTCACGACGGTACGACCCGACTACGGCACCCTCGGTCACCGACGGTGACGAGATGGCCGGATCAGAGGTAGACCTTGCGCTGGTAGATCGCGTGGGCGCCGGCCACCCGGTCCAGGAAAAGCAGGCCGGCACAGTGGTCGATCTCGTGTTGCAGGGCACGCGCCTCGAAACCGTCCGTCACCAGGCGTACGGTCTCGCCGCTGCCGGGCAGCGCCCCCTCGACCACCAGCCGGCTCGCGCGCTTGACGTCACCGGTCAGGTCCGGCACCGACATGCACCCCTCCCGGCCCGCCTTCCACCGGGTCGCCTCGACCACCCGGGCGTTGCAGAGGACGAACGCGCCGTGCACGGTGACCGCCTTCGGGTGGCCCGTCACGTCCACCGCGAAGACCTGGGCGCCCACCCCGACCTGCGGGGCGGCCAGGCCGACACAGCCGGGTGACACCCGCATGGTGGCGATCAGGTCGGCGGCCAGGCGGACCGTCTCCCCGGCGGTCGGGTCGACCTCGGCTCCCGGCCGGCTGAGCACCGGCTCCGGGGCGGAGACCACCGGAATCACCCGGCCGGCGCCCAGCGCCTCGGGCACCCAGTCGCCGAGGCCCGCGTACGCCTCAACCTGCGGTTTCAGGTCCGACCGACCCGGTTCGCCGCTCACAGCAGGTCCGGATCAGCGGGTCGGAGGGTGACCTCGACACCGAGACCGGCGGCGGTCTCGGCCAGCCGACCGGCGACGGCGTCGGCCGCGCCCGTGGGCAACTCGACCTCGGCGACTACCACGTAGAGCGACCCCGCCAGCCGGGTGCTCAGATCGGTGACGTTGCCACCGGCGTCGGCCAGCACCCGGGTCATCGCGGCCACGATGCCCATCCGGTCCGCGCCGTGCACCGCCATGACGTACGGCGCGCCGGCCGGTGCCGTCTCACCGTCGGGCGTGACCGTGCGTACGGTGGCCAGCAGCTGTCCGTCGGCGGCGAGCGGGGCCAGCGCGGTCTCGACCTCGGCGGCGGCCGGGCCGACGCAGATCAGGGTCATCGCGAAGTGCCCCCGCAGCCGGGTCATCGTGCTGTCGGTGAGGTTGGCGCCGAGCCGGGCCAGCACCTCGGCGACGTCGGCCACGATGCCGGGCCGATCCCGGCCGATGACGGTGATCGCGAGCTCGTTCATCCGGGCATTCTGCCCGATCCACCCGCACCGCTGGCGGCGGCCCGCCCGGACCGTCCACCCGACGGGATCCGGGTGCGTGACATCATCAGCGACGCGATGACGGAATCCACCTTCGCCGGCCGGGTAAGCCGGTGGTACGAACAGAACGCCCGGGACCTGCCGTGGCGCGGCGCCGACGCGAGCCCGTGGGCGATCCTGGTCAGCGAGGTCATGCTCCAGCAGACCCCGGTGGTCCGGGTGCTGCCCGCCTGGCAGGCGTGGTTGGAGCGCTGGCCGACGCCGGACGCCCTGGCCCGGGAGAGCCCGGCCGAGGCGATCCGCATGTGGGGGCGGCTCGGCTACCCCCGCCGGGCGGTACGGCTGCGCGACTGCGCGGTGGCCATCGTGGAGCGCCACGGCGGTGAGGTGCCGGAGCGGCTGGAGCAGTTGCTCGCCCTGCCCGGCGTCGGGACGTACACGGCTCGGGCGGTGGCCGCCTTCGCCTACGGCCAGCGGCACCCGGTGGTCGACACCAACGTCCGTCGGGTGGTCTGCCGGGCGGTGGCCGGGGAACCGGACGCCGGACCGGCGACCCGACCCGCCGACCTGGTCGCCACCGAGGAACTGCTGCCCGCCCAGCCGGCCGCCGCCGCCCTGGCCAGCGCCGCCATCATGGAGTTGGGCGCGATCGTCTGCACCGCGCGGTCGCCCCGCTGCGAGGCGTGCCCGGTCGAGTCGATCTGCGCCTGGCGGGCCTCGGGACGCCCCGCCCCGGTCGGCCCGAGCCGCCGTCCGCAGCGCTACGCGGGCACCGACCGGCAGGTGCGCGGCCTGCTGCTCGCGGTGCTCCGGGAGGCGGCCGGCCCGGTGCCGCACCAGCGCCTCGACCAGGTGTGGGCGGACGATGTGCAACGTGCCCGGGCGCTCGCCGGTCTGGTCACCGACGGGCTGGTCGAGCCGGTTGGTGAGGCATCCTTCCGCCTGGCGGGGGACGGCCCGCCGGCACCGGTGGCACGCTGAGGGCCGGCCCCGGATCGGGGCCGGCCCTCAGTCGAGGTGCGGTGGTGGGTGTCAGGCGGAGTACCCGCGGCTGGCGATCCAGTCGGCCAGCGCGTCCGTGCTGATCCAGTACTCGGCCTGGGCGGGGTTGGCCGAGTCGGCGATCTTCACCTGGTCACCGTTGTCCCGGTAGCCCGTCACCGAGATGTAGTGGCCGCCCTCGAACGAGTGGCTCACCCCGTCGATGTCCGTGGCGGTACCGATGATGTTGGCCACCATGGCCCGGCCATCGTCGATGGCGCGGACGATGTCGTCGCGCAGCCGGTCACTCTCGGCGTCGTCAGCGGCCCGGCCGGGGATCTCCACCGTGCGGTAGACCTCCTTGCCCGCCTTCTGGTTCAGGGCCTTGGTGATCAGGTGCGCCGAGTCGGTGCCCCGCTCGGTGGTGCCCATCTCGCGGGCCAGGTCGTCCTGGGAGATGTCCTTGTCCATGGTGCTCAGGGCGTTACGCACGGCGGCGGGGCCACAGTAGTAGAAGTTCGGCTGGGCCTCGTACCGCACGTTCAGCTGCCGCTCGCCCTTGCCGTGCCCCCGCTCGGCCACGGCGGCCAACGGGTTGGTGCTGCCCGCCGTGGCGGCGATCGCGCCCACCGGGGCGGCGATCATTCCACCGGCGCAGACGGCACCGGCAGCGGTCAGGGCAGCCTTACGAATCAGCGTAGTCATGATCATTGCCTTCCGTCTCGGGGGAATCGACACGACACCTGGAGAGGAGGTGTGGATACCGCGTCGGGAGGAAGAAGCAGAAGCGCCCGGTGTCTGTCGAGCCGGATCGCCTGCCGGGTGTGCAACGGCCTCGGCGGGCCTGGCATTCCGGGACGCCCGTGAGCAGGGCCGTTGCGGTTACCCCCGGTACAACGACCCCCGGGGCCGGCCCATGCCCCGGCAAACCGTGGCGGCGGTCACACCTCACCCGCCGTGAGCGCAGCGCGCGGCAAGTGGACCGGCCTTCGACAACGCCGAGCGGCATGCGGGGCATGATCCGGACAATCCTCGCGTCCGCGATGTCGCCGCGATATCAGGGCGAGACGGGTGCAGGCCGCCGACCTGTCAGCGCGGGCACCCCGCAGGGTGTCCGCCAGAGACGACGGCGGCCCGGTGGCAGGTCGCCACCGGGCCGCCGTTACTTCGGCCTGACCTACTCGTCCGCTCCCGCGGCCGCCGTGCTGCCGCCGAGGTCGGCCGGGACCGCGTCCGGCACCTGGGCCGGCCGGTCGGAGCCCCGGAAGACGAGCTTGGACTTGTCGATGTCGTCCGGGTCGCCCTCGCAGTCCACGACCACGATCTGACCGGGGGTCAGCTCGTTGAACAGGATCCGCTCGGAGAGGTTGTCCTCGATGTCGCGCTGGATCGTGCGACGCAGTGGACGGGCACCGAGCACCGGGTCGAAGCCCTTCTTCGCCAGGTACTTCTTGGCGTTGTCGGTCAGCTCCAGGCCCATGTCCTTGTTGCGCAGCTGGGTCTCGATCCGCTGGATCATGATGTCGACGATCGACAGGATCTCCAGCTCACGCAGCTGGTGGAAGACGATGGTGTCGTCGATCCGGTTCAGGAACTCGGGCCGGAAGTGCTGCTTGAGCTCGTCGTTGACCTTCTGCTTCATCCGGTCGTAGTTGGAGTCGGAGTCCTCCGACGCCTGGAAGCCCAGCGACACCGCCTTGGCCACATCCCGGGTGCCCAGGTTGGTGGTCAGGATGATGACCGTGTTCTTGAAGTCCACGATCCGGCCCTGACCGTCGGTGAGCCGACCGTCCTCCAGGATCTGCAGCAGCGTGTTGAACACGTCCGGGTGGGCCTTCTCGATCTCGTCGAAGAGGACCACGCTGAACGGCCGACGCCGCACCTTCTCGGTCAGCTGCCCACCCTCGTCGTAGCCGACGTAGCCGGGAGGGGCACCGACGAGGCGGGACACCGTGTACCGGTCGTGGAACTCGGACATGTCCAGCTGGATGAGGGCGTCCTCGCTGCCGAACAGGAACTCCGCCAGCGCCTTGGACAGCTCGGTCTTACCCACACCGGACGGGCCGGCGAAGATGAACGAGCCGGACGGGCGCTTCGGGTCCTTCAGGCCGGCCCGGGTACGCCGGATGGCCTTCGAGACCGCCCTGACCGCGTCCTCCTGGCCGATGACGCGCTTGTGCAGCTCGTCCTCCATGCGCAGCAGGCGCGAGGTCTCCTCCTCGGTCAGCTTGTAGACCGGGATGCCCGTCCAGTTGCCCAGCACCTCGGCGATCTGCTCGTCGTCGACCTCGCTGACGACGTCCAGGTCACCGGCCTTCCACTCCTTCTCCCGCTGCGCCTTCTGACCCAGCAGCTGCTTCTCCTTGTCACGCAGCTGCGCGGCACGCTCGAAGTCCTGCGCGTCGATGGCGGACTCCTTGTCCCGCCGCACCTGGGCGATGCGCTCGTCGAAGTCACGCAGGTCTGGCGGTGCGGTCATCCGGCGGATCCGCATCCGGGCACCCGCCTCGTCGATCAGGTCGATCGCCTTGTCCGGCAGGAACCGGTCGGAGATGTACCGGTCGGCCAGCGTCGCCGCGGCCACCAGAGCCGCGTCCGTGATCGAGACACGGTGGTGCGCCTCGTACCGGTCCCGCAGCCCCTTGAGGATCTCGATGGTGTGCGCCAGCGACGGCTCACCCACCTGGATCGGCTGGAACCGCCGCTCCAGCGCGGCGTCCTTCTCCAGGTGCTTGCGGTACTCGTCCAGCGTGGTCGCGCCGATGGTCTGCAGCTCGCCACGGGCCAGCATCGGCTTCAGGATGCTCGCCGCGTCGATCGCGCCCTCGGCGGCACCGGCGCCGACCAGGGTGTGGATCTCGTCGATGAACAGAATGATGTCGCCCCGGGTGCGGATCTCCTTGAGCACCTTCTTCAGGCGCTCCTCGAAGTCACCCCGGTAACGGGAACCGGCGACCAGCGCGCCCAGGTCGAGCGTGTAGAGCTGCTTGTCCTTCAGCGTCTCGGGCACCTCGCCCTTGATGATCTTCTGGGACAGCCCCTCCACCACGGCGGTCTTACCGACGCCGGGCTCACCGATCAGGACCGGGTTGTTCTTCGTCCGGCGGGAGAGCACCTGCATCACCCGCTCGATCTCCTTCTCGCGCCCGATCACCGGGTCGAGCTTGCCCTCCCGGGCCGCCTGGGTCAGGTTCCGGCCGAACTGGTCCAGCACCAGGCTGGTCGACGGCGCGGCCTCACCCGGCGCGGTGCCCGCCGCGGCCGGCTCCTTGCCCTGGTAGCCGGAGAGCAGCTGGATCACCTGCTGACGGACCCGGTTCAGGTCGGCGCCGAGCTTGACCAGCACCTGGGCGGCGACGCCCTCACCCTCACGGATCAGCCCGAGCAGGATGTGCTCCGTGCCGATGTAGTTGTGCCCGAGTTGCAGCGCCTCACGCAGCGACAGCTCCAGCACCTTCTTGGCCCGCGGCGTGAACGGGATGTGCCCGCTCGGCGCCTGCTGACCCTGGCCGATGATCTCCTCCACCTGCTGGCGGACGCCCTCAAGGGAGATCCCCAGGCTCTCCAGAGCCTTCGCGGCGACGCCCTCACCCTCGTGGATCAGGCCCAACAGGATGTGTTCCGTACCGATGTAGTTGTGGTTGAGCATCCGGGCCTCTTCCTGGGCCAGGACGACAACCCGTCGCGCTCGGTCGGTGAACCGCTCGAACATGCCCTCGTGCTCCTCACGTGCCGTGCGCACTCGATCTTGGTGGTCAAGACTCTCGGCGGGGCCGGATACGCGAGCGCCCGGGACGGGCGTCCGCGCCTCATTACTCTATCGCCGCGAGCCGACTCGGCTGACCTCGTGTGTCTGCGTCGTAGGCCCGGTACGCGTCGTTTTGCACAACCATCCACGCTCAACGGGTGTTCCGGGCGTGGTCGCTCTACGCGCAGAGCGAAATTCGGCCGGCAGCCGGAGACCGCCGGGAACGCCGCACGGGGGCGTTCCCGGCGCGGGACGGCGCCACTCCGGCACCATCCACAGGTTGTGGACAGGACATCCACCGCCTGTGGACAACGCCGACCCCGCCGCGGTTAGTCCCACCTACGCCGACGCCGGCCCGGAGGAGTCTCCGGGCCGGCGTCGTGGACGACCGTGCGGGCCTGGTCGCCGTGGACGACCGTGCGGGCCAGGTCTCAGTGACCGGCCTTCGAGTGGTACTCGTCGACGATCTCCTGGGGGATCCGGCCCCGGTCCGAGATGTCCTTGCCGGCCTTGCGCGCCCAGGCCCGGATGGCCTTGTTCTGCTCGCGGTCAGCCGTGGCGCCACCCCGACCGCGGGCGGCGCGCCCACCGACGACCACGCCGCCGCGCCCCACCTTGGTGCCGTGGGCGATGTACGGAGCGAATACGTCACGCAATTTCTCTGCGTTCGAACCTGAGAGGTCGATCTCGTACTGAACGCCGTCGAGCGCGAACTTGACGGTCTCGTCCGCGTCCCCGCCGTCCAGGTCATCGACCAGCTTGTGAATGATCTGCTTGGCCACGTCCCACATTCCTTTCGAGCAGGGGTTGATCCTGCCAACTGCGAGAGCAGAATAACCCGTGGGACGCTTGCCGCGTCAATAGGATGCGGTAACGACCCGGTAGATTTTCGTACGGCTACTCGGGGCGGACCAACGGGAAGAGGATGGTTTCCCGAATTCCCAGGCCTGTCAGCGCCATCAGGAGCCGGTCGATTCCCATTCCCATGCCACCGGCCGGTGGCATTCCGTACTCCATCGCGCGCAGAAAGTCCTCGTCCAGTCGCATCGCCTCGTCGTCACCCCGGGCGGCCAGTTGCGCCTGCGCCACCAGGCGTTCCCGCTGCACCACCGGGTCGACCAGCTCCGAGTACGCGGTGCCCAGTTCGAACCCGAGCACGTAGAGGTCCCACTTCTCGGCCAGACCCGGCTCGTCGCGGTGCGCCCGGGTGAGCGGGCTGGTCTCCTCCGGGTAGTCCCGGACGAAGGTGGGCGCCTCAAGGCCGGGCACGACCAACTCCTCGAACAGTTCCTCGGCCAGCTTGCCCGGCCCCCATCCGGGGGCGACGGCCAGGCCGACCTTGTCCGCGTACTCGACCAGGCGGGTCCGCTCGGTGCGGACCGTGACCTCCTCGCCGAGCGCCTCGGAAAGCACACCGAACAGGGTGACGGAACGCCACTCACCACCGAGGTCGAACTCCCGGCCGTCGGCATGGGTGACCACCGTCGACCCGCTGACCGCGATCGCCGCCTGCTGGACGAGATTGCGGGTCAACTCGGCCATCGTGTTGTAGTCGCCGTACGCCTGGTACGCCTCCAGCATCGCGAACTCCGGCGAGTGCGAAGAGTCGATGCCCTCATTACGGAAGTTGCGGTTGATCTCGAAGACCCGCTCGACGCCGCCGACCACGGCGCGCTTCAGAAACAGTTCCGGCGCGATTCGCAGATACAGATCGGTGTCGAGTGCATTGCTGTGGGTCACGAAAGGTCGGGCCGCCGCGCCACCGTGCAGCAACTGCAACATCGGGGTTTCCACCTCGATGAAGCCCTCGCCGTGCAACGAATCGCGCAGGCTGCGTACCGCCGCGGCCCGGGTACGCACCATCTGGCGCGCCTGCGGACGGACCACGAGGTCGACGTAGCGCTGCCGGACCCGGGACTCCTCGCTGAGCGGCCGGTGCGCCACCGGCAGCGGTCGCAGCGCCTTGGCGGTGACCGCCCACTGCTCGGCCAGCACCGACAGCTCACCCCGGCGACTGGTGATCACCTCACCGGTCACCCCGACGTGGTCGCCGAGGTCGACCAGGCGCTTCCAGTCCTCCAGCCGGTCCGCGCCGACCCGGTCCAGCGACAGCATGGCCTGCAGTTCGGTGCCGTCGCCGTCGCGCAGCGTCGCGAAGCAGAGCTTGCCGGTGTTCCGTACGAAGATCACCCGACCGGTGACCGAGACGCGGTCGCCGGTGGCGGTGTCGGTGGGCAGGTCCGCGTAGCGCTGGCGCACCTGGCCCAGGGTGCTGGTCCTCGGGAAGCTGACCGGGTACGGCTCGACACCGTCGGCGAGCATCCGGTCCCGCTTCTCCCGGCGGACCTTCATCTGCTCGGGAAGGTCGTCGGCGGGGTCGACTGGCACGGGGCTCTGCTGGGTCACGGCACGCTTCCTCGGCGGGAGAATTCGGGCGGGGTCAGGCCCCGAGCGTACTCAAGCGCCTCGCCGGCCGTTACTGGATAGCCTGCCGGCCATGACCGACCCACTGCGGCCCTCTCGTTCGGCGCCGCCGGGCGCCCACCACACGTTGGTCAGTCCAGAGGCTAGACGTTCCGTTCGTAGACCATGCGTAGGCCGATCAGGGTGATCATCGGCTCGTGGTGCGTGATCGTCTGGCACTCGGTGAGCACCAGTGAGGCCAGGCCGCCGGTCGCGATGACCGCCTTCAGGTCGCCCAGTTCGGCGGTCATCCGCTCGACGATCCGGTCCACCTGCCCGGCGAAGCCGAAGTACAGCCCCGCCTGGAGGCACTCGACGGTGTTCTTGCCGATCACCGAGCGGGGCCGGGTCGCCTCGACCTTGCGCAGCTGGGCGGCGCGGGCGGCGAGCGCGTCGAAGGAGATCTCGATGCCCGGCGCGAACGCACCGCCGAGGAACTCACCCCGCGCACTGATCACGTCGAAGTTGGTGGTGGTGCCGAAGTCGACCACGATCGACGGCCCGCCGTAGAGGGTGTAGGCCGCCAGCGTGTTGACCACCCGGTCGGCGCCGACCTCCTTCGGGTTGTCGATGGCCAGCTGGACGCCGGTACGCACCCCGGGCTCCACGATGACGCTCGGCAGTTCCCCGTAGTAGCGGGTCAGCATGGTCCGCAACGAGCGCAGGGCGGCCGGCACGGTCGAGCAGGCCGCCACCCCGGTGATCTCGACGGCGTCCCCGGCGAGCAAACCCCGGAACATCAGGCCCAGCTCGTCGGCGGTCGACCGGGCGTCCGTCTTGATCCGCCAGGAGTGCACCAGCTTGTCGCCGTCGAAGGTCGCCAGCACGGTGTTGGTGTTCCCGATGTCGATGCAGAGCAGCACGCACGAAGCCTAGACGGGTTCACTCCGTACGCAGGTCCAGGGCGATGTCCAGGATGGGTGAGGAGTGGGTGAGCGCGCCGACGGAGAGGAAGTCGACGCCGGTCGCTCCCACCGCCGCGGCATCGGCCAGGGTCAGCCCGCCGGTCGCCTCCAGCTCGGCCCGGTCGCCGACGGCCGCCACCACCGCGGCGAGCACCGCCGGCGGCATGTTGTCCAGCAGGAGGAAGTCCGCCCCGGCCTCGACCGCCTCCACCGCCTCGGCGAGCGTGTCCACCTCCACCTGCACGGGCACGTCCGGGAACGCGGACCGGACCCGCCGATAGGCGGCGGCGATGCCGCCCGCGGCGAACTTGTGGTTGTCCTTGACCATGGCGACGTCGTGCAGACCCATCCGCTTGTTCGTGCCGCCGCCCGCGCGGACCGCGTACTTCTCCAGGGCGCGCAGGCCCGGCGTGGTCTTGCGGGTGTCGAGAACCATCGCCTTGCTGCCGGCCAGCGCGTCCGCCCAGGCCCGGGTGTGTGTCGCTACCCCGGACATCCGGCAGAGCAGGTTGAGGGCGGTCCGCTCGGCGGTGAGCAGCACCCGGGTGGGGCCGGTCACCGTCGCCAGCACGTCGCCCCGGGCCACCCGCTCGCCGTCGCGGGCGACCAACGACACCTCGGCGGTACGACCGATGCCGGTCACCTCGCCGGCCAGCTCGAACACGGCGGCGGCGACGGCCAGCCCGGCCACCACCCCGTCGGCCCGGGCCACCAGATCGGCGGTGTCGGTCTGCGCCGCCGGGACGGTGGCGACGCTGGTGACGTCGAGCCCGTCCGGGCCGAGATCCTCGACGAAGGCGTTCTCGATGATCCGGCGCACGTGGTCCGGGTCCAGCCCGGCCCCGCGCAGCAGTCGCTCCGTGTCCCCCGTCATCGCGTCTCCTCCCACCGGGTGGTCAACCGGCCCTGCGCGCCGATGGCACCGACCAGGTGGCCCTGCCACCGCTCGTCGGCCGATCCGTAGTCCTCCCGCCAGTGGCAGCCCCGGGTCTCCCGGCGGGCGTACGCCGCGGCGACCAGGGTGGCGGCCACCGTGACCAGGTTGGTCGCCTCCCAGTCGGCGGTGCGTGGCGTGCCACGACCGGCGCCCAGCTCGACCAGTTCGGTCGCGGTCGTGGCGAGCGTCGTGGCCGAGCGGAGCACACCGGCGCCGCGGGTCATCGCCCGCTGCAACACCGGCGTCGCCGCGGCCGGCAGCACCCAGCCGCCCTCCCCGCGCCAGGCGCCGGTGTCCGCCGGGCGCTGCTGCTCCGGCAGCGCGGACGCGACGTGGTCGGCGATCCGCCGGGAGAAGACCAGCCCCTCCAGCAGGGAGTTGCTGGCCAGCCGGTTGGCGCCGTGCACGCCGGTGCAGGCCACCTCGCCGCAGGCGTACAGGCCGGGGATGGAGGTGCGGCCGTGCAGATCGGTGCGGACCCCGCCGGAGGCGTAGTGCGCGGCCGGTGCCACCGGGATCAGGTCGGCTCCCGGGTCGACGCCGATGGCTAGGCACGACGCGACGATGGTCGGGAAGCGACGGGCCAGGAACTCGCCGCCGAGGTGGCGGGCGTCGAGGTAGACGTGATCGTCACCGGTGGCCAGCAGCACCCGGTGGATGCCCTTGGCCACCACGTCCCGGGGCGCGAGTTCGGCCAGTTCGTGCTGGCCGAGCATGAAACGCTTGCCGTCGGCGTCCACCAGGTGCGCGCCCTCGCCCCGCAACGCCTCGGAGACCAGCGGCTGTTGGGCATGGCCGGCGCCGGACACCCGGGTGCGTTCCGGCACGATCAGCGCGGTCGGGTGGAACTGCACGAACTCGACGTCGGTGACCGCCGCCCCGGCCCGCATGGCCAGGGCGACCCCGTCACCGGTGGAGACCGCGGGATTGGTGGTCGCCGCGAAGATCTGGCCCATCCCACCGGTGGCCAGCACGACGGCACGGGCCAGCAGGGCACCGACGCCGTCCTCACTGCCCTCGCCGAGGACGTGCAGGGTGATCCCGCAGGCGGCGCCGAGCCCGCCCGGGCCGTCGCCGGGGGCCCGCAGCAGGTCCAGCACCAGCGCATGTTCGACGAGCCGGATCCACGGGTCGCGGCGCACCGCCTCGTGCAACGCCCGCTGCACCTCCGCACCGGTCGCATCGCCGCCGGCGTGCACGATGCGATCGGCCCGGTGCCCGCCCTCCCGGGTGAGCATCAGCGAGCCGTCGGCGTTGCGGTCGAACTCGGCACCGAGACGCATCAGCTCACGCAGCCGGGTCGGCCCCTCCTCCACCAGGACGCGTACCGCCGCCGGGTCGCAGAGGCCGACCCCGGCGATCTCGGTGTCGGCGGCGTGCATGGCCGCGGTGTCCGCCGGGTCGAGCACCGCGGCGATGCCACCCTGCGCCCACCGGGTCGACCCCTCGTCGATGTCGACCTTGGTGACCACGGTGACGTGCAGGCCCGCCTCGCGCAGGTGCAGTGCGGCGGTCAGCCCGGCCACCCCGGAGCCGACCACGATCACGTCGGTGGTCTCCACCCAGCCGGGTGCCGGAGCGGCCAGCAGGCTCGGCAGCACCGGCAGGTCGACGGTCGGTAGCTCCATGCCCACAGTCAACCCGAACGCCTCTCGGCTCGGGTGCCGGGGGCGGGACAAGTGGTTCCGGCTACTTCGTCCGGACCGGCAGGCGGGCCGGACCGGCTCCTTCGAGTGACCCGGTCACCGCCCGGTCGCTCAACCAGAGGTAGCAGCGGATGCCCCGGTCACCCACCCGCCACCGTCCGGCGCCCGGCGGGCGGACCACCACGTCGGTACGGAAGGGCAGGGCGGCATCGTCGGGTACGCCGGCGTACCGGGCGGTGACCGAACGGCATCCGCCGTAAAAGGGTGCCCACTCGGCGCTCCGCGTCGGGTACGGGCGGTCGGGCGCCTGCCACACCCCGGCGAACTCGGCGTCGTGCCGGCTGGCACAGTCCACCGCCACCAGGGTCTGCACCACCCCACGACGATCCGTACGCGCCTGCTGGCAGCCCAGGCGCAGCGGTGACGGCGGTCGGAGGGCGTCCCGCAGCGAGCCGGTACGGGTGACGACCGTGGCCCCCGCCTCGGCGGTGGTGACCTCCATCAGGTCGCAGCGGTACCAGCGTGACCCGGATGCCCAGCCCGGCCCGGACGGCACCGCCACCGCCAGCCGGAGCCGGCCCGCCCGCCAGTTGTCGCCGACGTATCCGGTGGCCCGGTTGTCGCACTCGACGAACGCCGTACGCAGTTCGGTCGACGCGATCGGTGGCGGCTCGCTCCGACCGTCGGGGAAGGCGCCCACGTGCACGGTCTCCAACCGGTGCGGCACCGCGCAGTCGACCGGCGCGTACGCCCCGAGGGGCACCACGTCGGCGAAATCCGCCTCGTGGCAGACGCCGGCGGCCGGGGTGAACGGGCCGGGTGGTGGCAGGGCCGCCCAGTCGTCGACCAGGTCGCCGTCGACTCCGGCGGCGCCGTTGCAGCCCGCCAGCAGCACCGCCACGGCAAACGCCGCGATCAGGGTTCTCGTCGCACGCTGCATGGCGCCGCCTCCCCCACTCAGCGGCCGTCCCCCGACGGCACCACCAGCGTAACCAGGAATGACCTTCCGGTGACAGACCGGAATCGCGGCGCATCTGTCGACGCTGGTGGGCGCCCTACACCGAGAGCGGGTTGGGGACGGGGGCGCCGGCGGTACCGGGAGCGGCGATCGACGGGTCGGCGCCGAGGTCGATCACCCTGTTGTCGGCGTCGACGTGCACCACCCGGGGGCGGTACGTCCGGGCCTCGGCGTCGTCCATCTGCCCGTACGAGATCAGGATCACCAGGTCGCCCGGGTGCACCAGGCGGGCGGCGGCGCCGTTGATGCCGATCACGCCGCTGCCCCGCCGGCCGGGAATGACGTACGTCTCCAGCCGGGCTCCGTTGGTGATGTCCACGATCGCCACCTGCTCGCCGGGGAGCAGGTCGGCGGCGTCGAGCAGGTCCTCGTCGACGGTCACCGAGCCGACGTAGTGCAGGTCCGCCTGGGTCACCGTGGCCCGGTGGATCTTGGACTTGAGCATGGTGCGGTACATCGGGACGCCTTTCGCGGTACGTGTCCGGGTCAGGAGGGCGGGTCGAGTCGGACCGCGGCGTTGTCGATCAGCCGGGTACCGCCCACCCAGGCGGCGACGAGCAGCCGGGCCGGGCCACGGACAGGTCCGGGCTCCAGGTCGGGATCGGTGAGGACCAGGTAGTCGAGCCGCGCACCGGACTCGCCGGCGCCGAAGGCGACGTGCGCGGCGGTCAGCACCGCCCCGGCGTCGCGGCCGGCCTCGGCGGCCTCGACTCCGGCACGCAGCGCCCGCGACAGGCTCAACGCCACCGGGCGCTCGACCGGGGAGAGGTAACGGTTGCGGCTGGACAGGGCCAGCCCGTCCGGCTCCCGGACGGTGGGCACGCCGACCACCTCGACCGGGACGTCCAGGTCGCGGCACATCCGCCGGACCAGGGTCAGCTGCTGGTAGTCCTTCTCACCGAAGAAGGTGAGATCGGCGCGGGTGAGCTGGAGCAGCTTC
The DNA here is from genome assembly GCF_029626175.1 of Micromonospora sp. WMMD1082. NCBI lineage: Bacteria > Bacillati > Actinomycetota > Actinomycetes > Micromonosporales > Micromonosporaceae > Micromonospora > Micromonospora sp. WMMD1082. Next base: position 2,262,853 of record NZ_JARUBM010000002.1, read on the forward strand.
AGCACCACGGTGAGCACGCCGTGGAAGAACCCGGGCCGGCTCAGCCCCTCCAGGTCCTCGCCGAGCGGCCCCGGGTTGACCCGTACCGCCGGCTCGCCGTCCGGATACATGTCCGCCGCCGAGGGGGCGAAGACCAGGTCGGCACCGGCCCGCCGGCACACTTCAAGATCGGCTTCGAGCGTACGCGGATAACGGCCGAAGTCCTCGGTCGGCCCGAACTGCAGCGGGTTCACGAAGATCGTCACGATCACCTGGTCGGCACGCTCGCGGGCTGCCCGCAGCAGCGCCTCGTGCCCCTCGTGCAGGGCGCCCATCGTCATCACCACCCCCACCGTGCCGGTGTGGGCGGCCCGGGCCCGGGCCAGTTCGGCGCGGGTGTGCACCAGTTCCGTCATGTGATCCACCTCGCTCGACACCTTGGTACCGCCGACCGTCACGCCGCCACCCGGGGCTGCTGCTCCCCACCGAGGACGCCGAGCAGCGGCGCCGCGTCGGCCGGACGCAGCCGGCCGGCGGCCACGGCCCGGTCGGCGGTGCGCCGGGCCAGGGCGAGGTACGGCCCGACCGACTCGGGCGCGGTGGCGGCGAGCCGGTCGAGATGCCGCCGCACCGTGCCCGCGTCGCCCCGGGAGACCGGGCCGGTCAGCGCGTCGTCGCCGAGGCTCAGCGCGTTCTCCAGCGCGGCGCGCAGCAGCGGGGCGAGCACCTTCTCGGGCTGGCCCACCCCGGCGTCGCGCAGCCGGTCGGCCGCCTCGTTGACCAGGGTCACCAGGTGGTTGGCGCCGTGCGCCAGCGCCGCGTGGTACAGCGGCCGGTCGGCCTCGGCGATCCACTCGGGCACCCCGCCGAGGTCGGCCACCAGCCGGGCGGCCAGCGGACGCAGCTCGGCCGCCGCGGTCACCCCGTACGAGATGCCGGGCAGCCGGCCGAGGTCGTCGGGCGTACCGGTGAAGGTCATCGCGGGGTGCAACGCCAGCGGGCGGGCACCGGCCGCGGCGGCCGGGGCCAGCACCGCCAGGCCGTGCGCGCCGGAGGTGTGCGCGACCACCTGGCCGGGGCGCAGCGCGCCGTCGGCGGCCAGGCCGGCGACCACCCCGGCGAGCGCGTCGTCCGGCACGGAGATCACCAGCAGGTCGGTGGCGGCCCGGGCGACCGTAGTCGCCGGGCGCCGGGCGGCGGTGGGCAGCAGCAGCGCCAGGCGGGCCCGGGAGGCCCCGGAGCGCCCGGTGGCGGCGATCACCCGATGCCCGGCGGCCGCCAGCGCGGCGCCCAGGGTGGCGCCAACCCGCCCGGCGCCGATCACGCCTACGGTCAGCACAGCGGTGGCGACCTGGGAAGATGTCACGGTCGCGGGCCGCCGAGGGGCGGCCGGATGGGTGCGCAGCGGTGCGCTCATGTCACGATCCAGTCCTCGAGATGGGTACCGGTCGAGGCAAGTATGCGTCGCCGACACGGACCTGAAACAAGGATGTGTGAAATCGTTCACCGGCGCCCCGGGGAGGTCCCGATGTCGATGCCCTGGCAGGCCGCGATGCACCGGTCGCTCTACGGACCCGGCGGCTTCTTCGTCTCCGGAACCGGGCCGGCCGCGCACTTCCGCACCAGCGTCCACGCCTCCCCCATCTTCGCCTCGGCTCTGCTCGGCCTCATCGCACGCGTTGACGCCGCCCTCGGGTTTCCCGACCCGTTCGACGTGGTGGACGTGGGGGCCGGGCGGGGGGAACTGCTTCGCGCGCTGTCCGTGGGGGTTGCGGTGGGGGTTTCCGGGGAGCCCGCCCGCTCCGGGCGGTCAGGCTTGATCCCTGCGCGGGCGGGCTCCCCGGAAACCCTGACCACCACGGCCGCCGTTCAGAACGCGGACCTGGGCGTCTCCTCGCCGGGGTCCGTCGATCCGTCACTCGCCGCGCCGGTGCAGCTGGCCCGGCGGGTACGGTTCACCGCCGTCGAACTCGCCCCGCGTCCCGCCGACCTCCCCGACCAGATCACCTGGACGAACGAGATCCCCGCCGGCATCACCGGCCTGCTCCTGGCCACCGAGTGGCTCGACAACATCCCCCTCGACCTCGCCACGTACACCGAGGAGGGCTGGCACTACCTGCTCGTGGACCCGGCCTCAGGCGAAGAGACGACAGGTGGACCGGTCAGTCGAGAAGACGCCGACTGGCTGGCCACCTGGTGGCCCCTACCCACCGAGGACGGCCCGGACGTCCCACCGCAGACCGTGACGGACGGTTCGGGCTCGACCGGGTCGGGTTTCCGGGCGGCCCGACCGGCGGAGGGATCAAGCCTGACCGCCCGGAGCCGGTCGGGCCGCCCGGAAACCCCCACAAACCGCTCATGGAACCCGGAAGTTCGGGCGGAGATCGGGAGGACGAGAGACGAGGCGTGGGCTGAAGCGGTGGGCCACGTCGACCGGGGGCTGGCGTTGGCCGTGGACTACGGGCACCTGAGCGCGGAGCGGCCGGTCGGCGGGTCGCTGACCGGGTACCGGGGCGGACGGCAGGTGCCGCCGGTGCCGGACGGCTCGTGTGACATCACCGCGCACGTCGCCATGGACTCGGTCGCCTCCGCCGGTGAGCGGGTCGCCCGGTGTGCGTACTCCCTCGGATCGCAGCGGGAGGGGCTGCGGGCCCTCGGGGTCGACGGCGGGCGACCACCACTGAGCCGGGCCGGTCGTGACCCGGCCGGGTACGTGCGGGCGCTGGCCGAGGCATCGGCGGCGGCCGAGCTGACCGACCCGGCCGGCCTCGGCGGGCACTGGTGGCTGTGGCAGCCGGTCGGAGTGCCCGCCGGACGGCTGCGGTCCGTCCGGTCCGCGCCCGAGGACGCCAGCGGGTGGAGCCGGTAACGGGCGTCCACCGCCGGTGCCGGCGGTTCATGGCACGATGGCGGGCATGACCACGGGCGACCTGCGCGAGCTGACCGTCGGCACCGGGGCCGGGTTGGTGGCGGGCACCGGCGGGGAGCAGCTCGGCGCGGACATGGTGCTCAACATCGGGCCGCAGCACCCCTCCACGCATGGCGTACTGCGGCTCAGGCTCGTCCTCGACGGCGAACGGGTGCTCGCCGCCGAGCCGATCATCGGCTACATGCACCGCGGCGCCGAGAAGCTGTTCGAGGTACGCGACTACCGGCAGATCATCGTGCTGGCCAACCGGCACGACTGGCTCTCGGCGTTCGCCAACGAGCTGGGCGTGGTGCTCGCCGTGGAACGGCTGATGGGCATGGAGGTGCCGGAGCGGGCCACCTGGCTGCGGATGGCCCTCGCCGAGCTGAACCGGGTGCTCAATCACCTGATGTTCCTCGGCTCGTATCCACTGGAGATCGGCGCGATCACCCCGATGTTCTACGCCTTCCGGGAGCGGGAGACGCTCCAGGCGGTGCTGGAGGAGGTCTCCGGTGGCCGGATCCACTACATGTTCAACCGGATCGGCGGGCTGAAGGAGGAGGTCCCCTCCGGCTGGACCGGCCGGGCCCGGGCCGCGATCGGCGAGGTACGTCGCCGGATGCCCGACCTGGACAACCTGATCCGGCGCAACGAGATCTTCCTGGCGCGTACGGTCGGGGTGGGGGTGCTCTCCGCCGCCGACGCCGCCGCGTTCGGCGCCTCCGGGCCGGTCGCCCGCGCCTCCGGGCTGGACCTGGACCTGCGCCGCGACGAGCCGTACCTGGCCTATGACCAGCTCGACGTGCCGGTGGTCACCCGCACCACCGGCGACTGCCACGCCCGCTTCGAGGTGCTGCTCGACCAGGTGTACGCCTCGCTCGACCTCGCCGAGCAGTGCCTGGACCGGGTCGACCGGCTCACCGGGCCGATCAACACCCGGCTGCCGAAGGTGCTCAAGGCGCCCGAGGGGCACACCTACGCCTGGACGGAGAATCCGCTCGGCATCAACGGCTACTACCTGGTGTCCCGCGGTGAGAAGACGCCGTGGCGGCTCAAGCTGCGCACCGCGTCGTACGCGAACGTGCAGGCCCTGGCCACCCTGCTGCCCGGCTGCCTGGTACCGGACCTGATCGCCATCCTCGGCTCGATGTTCTTCGTGGTCGGCGACGTCGACAAGTGATCGCGGTCCCGGGGCCGGCCCGATGGCGGCGTGCCGCGCCGGAGTGCCGGCCGGGTCAGCGCCAGCGGTTGGCACCGCCGTCGTAGGCGGACTCCTCGGCGTGGTGCCGCCGGCCGTACGACTCGGCGCCCGGGCGCTGCCCACGCACCGGTTCGGACTGATACCCGTGAACCGGCTCCGGCTCGTAGCCACGTGCCGGTTCGGGCTGGTATCGGCGTTGGCGGGGCGGGCGCCACTCCTCCGGCACCGGTACCCCACCGGCGGGCAGCGCCGGGGGACTCTCCGGCTCGTCCCAGCCGTGCCGCCGCCCCTCGTCACCGCCCCAGCGCGGCTCGTCGCGGCGCGGCTCGTCGCGGCGCACGCTGGCCCAGCGGTCCTCCATCCGGTACTCGGTACCACCGGGGTCGGCGTGCACCTCGGCGCGGCGCTCGCCGACCCGCAGCTCACGCCCTCGGTCGTCGTCGCGTACCTCGGCCCAGCGGTCGCCGGCGCGCAGCTGCGCCCAGTACTCCCCGGTATCGTCCGCCCGGTGCGTCCGGCCGGCCGGAGCCGCTTCGGCAGGCGCCTCCCACGGCTGGGCACCGCCGTCGTAACCCCGCTCGTCGTACGGCGTTCCCCAGTCACGATCGTCCCGGTTCGCCGGCTGATCGTCGTGGTAGGTGGAGCCGCCGTCGCGCTGCCCCGAGCCGCCCGACCAGCGCCGGTCGTCGTCGCGGTCCGCGCCCGCCGTCCAGGGGCGCTCGTCCTCCTGGGCCGACCCGGCCCAGGAGCGTTCCTCGCGGTCCGCGCCGTAGCCACCCTGCGCACGCTCCCCCGGCTGCTGCGCCGACCAGCGCGCCGGGTAACCGCCGTACCGGCTGCCGGACTCGCCACCCCCGCCGTCCACGACGGTGTGCCGGGTGGTGACGTGCACCGTCTCGGTGTGCCGGACCACACCGAGCGGCCGCGGCGCCGCATCGCCGGGACCACTGTCCGGCTCCGCGCGGGCGGGCGAGCCGTAGACCCCGGCCGAGCCGCTCGCCGGGCGGTCACCGCCGTATCCCGCCGCCGCACGGTCACCGCCGTACCCCCCGTACCCGCCGGCCGGGCCAGGCTGAGCCGCGCCGTACACCCCGGCCTGGCCGGCCGACCGCTCGCCGTAGCGTGCCGGTGTCTCCGGCTCCGGCACCGGCACGCGGGCCCGACCCGGGCCGGGCGCCTCCTCGCTCCTGGCCGGGACGGCGCCACCGGACTCCGCTCGCCGGCGCAGCCCGGCCAGCGCCTCCTGGGCCCGCTGGGCGGCGTCGAGCGCCTGGTTACCCCGCTGGGCGGCGGCCACGATCTCACCGCGCAGCTCCCGCCGCAGCTCGTCGATCTCCACCCGCAGTTCCTCGGCGTGCGGCCGCCCGCCGCCCTCGGTACGCAGTGTGATGGAGAGCCCGATCAGCACCACGGCCAGGATGGCCAGCACGGCGGCGAACCGCAGTGGCCCGTTGCCGTCGGCGACCAGCAGTATCAGCGCCGCGACCGGAGCCAGGGCCACACCGCCCCAGAAGAGAACGGTGAGCAGCTGCGGGTTACGCGTGTCGGCGGGCACCGGGGCGGGCATGGCTCCGCAGCCTACCGAGAGTTGCGTCACGTGGGAACGGCCGCGCCCCCGGCCGAGCTGGCCGGGGGCGCGCCGCGTCGTGGCCGACGCCTCAGCTCTGGGCGTACGCCGCGTCGGTGGAGAAGACCAGGCCGACGCTGATCGTGCCGTTACGCAGCGCGGTCTTGGTCAGCGGGCCGCCTCCGTCCAGCGAGGAGAACGAGCCCACCGCCAGCCCGTAGGTCTGCTCCAGGCCCGGCTTGCAGAAGGGACGCTCCTGGCACTCCGGCGGGCCACCCAGCACCGTCGCCGTGCCGGAGCACTTCTCGGCCAGCTCGGAGAGGGTCCGCACGCCGTACTTCTCGGAGAACTCCTGGGTCACGGCGAAGGCGTTCTGGGTCTGCGCCGCCGCCGGGGCGCCGAAGCTGAGGCCCACCTTCTCGCCGAGGCCGCGCAGCGCGGTGACGGTGGCCTCCACGTCCGGCGAGGAAACCGGCTGGCCGCCGCTGTTGGCCTTGCCGTTGAGGAACTCGGCCATGGTCGCGGCGTACTCCGGGACGACCTGGATCTCGCCCTTCTCCAGCGCCGGCTCGTACAGCTCCCGGTTACCGATCTGCTGGACGGTGACCTGGTAGCCGGCCGCGGTCAGCTGGATCTTGTAAAGCTCGGCGATGATCTCGCTCTCGGTGAAGTTGCCGGCCCCCACCGTGATCCGTCCGCCCGGCCCCTGCTCGACGCCGTCGGCGAGCGAGTTGGCCGTGGCGAACTCCTGAGCGGCCACCTGCGCGCTCTTACGGTCCACGTCGACCGCCTTGTTGAGCTGCACCAGCTTGGGGGTGTCGAGCACCGCGGAGACCTTGTCGAGCGCCGCGATGAGCTGTGGCGTGGCCACCTCGCTGTTGACCGCCGGGATGATGTTGTCGGCGTTCTGGAGGGACTTGTCGTCGTCGAGCGCGATGAGCTGCTCGCCGGCCACCGGGGCGCAGCCCTCGCCCGAGGCACCCTGCTGGGGCGCCTCGGTGCCGGACGAGCCGGCGTCGCCGCACCCGGCCAGCGCCGTCGCCGCGACGACGGCGCCGACGAAGGCGATGGACAGTCTTCTACCTGCGCGCATGAGCCCGCCTTCCGTGTCCCGGCGCGGCCCGTCCGGGCCGGCCGCGTGTCCGACGGGCGATCAGCCTTCCGCCGCCCGCGATTTCCACCCAACATGCTGACGCAACCCCCCGACAACCCGGGGAGGTCTTCGTCACCGGAACGACACCATCCGTCGCACCGCCGCCACCCGAGATCACCACCCACCCGTCGCCGGCAGCCGCCCCGGCAGTGCCTCAGGTGCCGGTGACCGCGTCCGCCGCCCGCCGCACCGCCCGGCGCCGGGCCCGGCGCAGCGGGCGGGGGGTGACCAGCCGTTCCACCAGTGCGAAGAGCAGTTCGACGCTGAGCGCGAGCCCGGCGACCAGCAGCCCGCCGGCCAGGATCTGCCCGCCGCCCACCGCGATGCTCAGGCCGAACCCGAACCGGATGATCTCGCCCAGGCCACCACCGTTGACGAAGGTCGCCAGGGCCGCCGTGGCGACCACCTGGACGGCGGCGGTCCGGAACCCGGCCGCGAGAAAGGGCACCGCCAGCGGCAGCTCGACCCGGCGGAGCACCTGTGCGCCGGTCATGCCCATGCCCCGGGCCGCCTCCCGGGTCTGCGGATCGACCTGCCGCACCCCGGTGTACGCGTTGGCCAGCAGCGGCGGCACCGCGAACACCGCCAGGGCGACCACCACGGCCGGCCGGCCGAAGCCGAGGAAGGTCAGCGGGAGGATGGTCAGCAGGGCCAGCGTGGGCACCGCCAGGGTGAGGTTGGAGACGAGGACGACCAGGCCGCCGCCGCGGCCGGTGTGGCCCAGCCAGAGCCCGAGCGGCCAGGCCACCAGGCAGCCCAACAGCACCGCGGCGGCCGACATGCTCACGTGCTCGCCGATCCGGTCCAGGATGCCGCCCGGATTGGTCCAGTTCAGCGGGTCGTTGAGCCAGACCACCGCCTGCTCGACGGGATTCATCGCGTCCTCCGGGCGGTCCGGACCCGCTGACCGCGGACCGCGACGCTCATCCGGCCCGCCCGCGCAGCCACGGGGTGAGCAGCCGACCGGCCCCGACCAGGATCAGGTCGAGCACCAGGGCCAGCAGGATGCAGAGCAGCGTCCCGCTCATGATCTGGGCCTTGTAGAAGTTGTTGTTGAAGCCGGCGAAGATGATCTGCCCCAGCCCGCCCCGCCCGATCACCACACCGACGGTGACCAGGGCGACCGTGGAGACCGTGGCCAGTCGCAGGCCGGTGAGGATGCCGGGCAGGGCCAGCGGCAGTTCGACCCGCAGCAGCCGCCCCCAGCGGCCGTACCCCATGCCCTCGGCCGCCTCGCGTACCTCCGCGGGCACCTGGTTGAGCCCGGCCACCGTGTTGCGGACGATCACCAGCAGCGCGTACAGCACCACCACGCTGAGCACGGTCGCGACTCCGATGCCCAGGTAGGGCGCGATGAACGCGAACAGAGCCAGGGACGGGACGGTGTAGAGCACCCCGGTGAGTGCGAGAATCGGGCCGGTCAGCGGCCGGAACCAGTACGCCAACACGGCCAGCGGTACGGCGATCAGCGCGGCGATCAGCACCGCCCGGAGGGTCAGCGTGGTGTGGTCGCGTAGGGCGGCGAGCACCGTGTCAGAGTTGTCCCGCACGTACTGCCAGGAGAACCACGGGTTACCCGGGTCGGCCCGGTAGCTCAGGCGGAAGGACATACGTGGACGTTACCCCGGTCGCCGACGGCGGTCAGCGCGCGGCGTCGATCACCCTCGACGGCATCGGCAAGCGTTACCCGGACGGCACCGAGGCGGTCCACGACCTCAGCCTGCACGTCGACGCGGGCGAGTTGGTCGTGCTCATCGGCCCCTCGGGCTGCGGCAAGTCGACCGTACTGCGGATGATCAACCGCCTGATCGAGCCGACCGCCGGCCGGATCATGCTCGGCGACTCCGACGTCACCCGGGTCGACCCGGTGAAACTGCGCCGGCAGATCGGCTACGTCATCCAGAACGTCGGGCTCTTCCCGCACCAGACGGTGGCCGCCAACGTCGCCACGGTGCCCCGGCTGCTCGGCTGGCCCGCCGGCCGCGTCCGACCCCGGGTCGCCGAACTGCTGGAACTGGTCGGTCTCGATCCGGCGCAGTTCGGCCGGCGCTACCCACACGAGCTCTCCGGCGGGCAGCGACAGCGGGTCGGGGTGGCCCGGGCGCTCGCGGCCGACCCGGTGGTGCTGCTGATGGACGAGCCGTTCTCCGCCGTCGACCCGATCGTGCGGACCCGGCTCCAGGAGGAGTTCCTGCGGTTGCAGGCCGAGGTGCGCAAGACCATCGTCCTGGTCACCCACGACCTGGACGAGGCCGTCCGGCTCGGCGACCGGATCGCGGTGCTCTCCGAGGGTGGCCGGCTGGAGCAGTACGACACCCCGGCGGCGCTGCTCGGTGCCCCCACCACCCCGTTCGTCCGCGAGTTCGTCGGTGCCGACCGGGGCATCCGCCGGCTGGCGGTCACCCCGGTCACCCGGGAGGTGCTCGATCCGCTGCCGGTCGACGGCGCGGCGGAACTGCCGGCGGTGCCGCTGGGCGGCTCGGCGTACGACGCGCTGGCCGTGCTGCTCACGTCGACCCGTGGCCACGCCGTGGTCACCGAGGACGGGCGGCCGGTCGGGGTGCTCAGCCGGGAGCGCATCCTGGCACTGGCGGAGCCGACCGGCTGAAGCCGTCGGGCCGTGGCCGGACGGCCGGTACGGGCGGCCGGGTCCGCCATGCGGGCGGACCCGGCCGGAGCCACGTAGGGGGTGGGCGGTCGCGCTGAAGGCTGGGGCCGGCCGGTCGCCGGGCCGGCCGCGCCGTCAGCGCCGTCCCCGGTAGCCGCCCAGCGTGGCGATTCCGATGATCCAACCGGTGAAGAGGCCGTACTCCGCGCCGTCACCGGCGGCCTGGAAGGCGCCCACCAGCGACGGGTTGGTCCGGATCAGGGTGGTGAGCAGGGCCGCGAAGGCACCCGCGAAGACATACGCCGCCCAGCCGGCGAAGAACTGGCTGAGGGTGCCGCGCGCACGGGCGAGTTGGGAGCCCGGGAGCAGATAGAGGAACACGAGGGTCAGGACGACCACGAGAATCGCCTTCAGGTCGTCGGCGAAGATCTCCTGGATCGAGTCGGAGGAGTCGAATCGCCAGGCCGGCCAGGCGAGCAGCCTCAGGAACCACCCGCCTGCGCTGTCCGGGTCGGTGTTCTCCCTGACCCAGTCGACGTACCAGGGACTGCCGAAGACCAGGACGAGGATGAGCGCGGCAAGGGTGCCGGCGCCCGGTGCGGACTTGTATCGATTGGTGAGAGCCATGGCCCGCTAGTTCCCAGCGGATCGACGTGGGCAAACGCGAGGCGCGATTTATGGTGTTACGCCGGACCTGGCCGCTCGGTGCCGGGCACCGCCACCACCTTCACGAGGGCCGGTCAGTGCTTCATCAGGTAGTCGATGAAGGCGGCGCGCAACAGCGGTGCGGACTCCTCGTAGCCGTGACCGGTCATCTCCCGCCAGAGGGCGGCCGCCTCGTCGATCGTCGGCCCTACCGAGTTCGGCGCCCCGTCCAGCGCTGCGGCCTCGTCGGCGTTCGGCAGGTGCCGCAGCACGGACCAGAAGAACCCGACGTCACGGCGCTCCCGGGCCAGCGCGAACGCCTGCTCACGCAGTTCCTCGGTGGAGAGGGCGTCCAGTTCCTCGAACGACCGGCCGCCGGAGATCGATGATGTGTCGGTCATGCGCAGAGCCTAACCGCCGAGATCACTCTCGGCGCGCCGACGCTCGGCCGGCCGCGCCACGCGGCGCCGTCCGACCGGCGAGAAGTGCCCGACCGGTCACCGGTCGTCGGACTCCCAACTGCGCGGGCCGCTCTCCCACTGCCGGGACCCCCACGGGTCGGCGGTGCTCACGATGGGTTGGGCCGGCAGGACGGGCGGCCAGTCGCCGACCGGCTCCGGCCGGGACACGCTCCACCCGCCGCCGGTCGTGGCGTCCATCGGCGGCGCCGGTGGCACGGGCAGCGCCCCAGGTGCCGACACCGGCCGCCCGTACGTCTCGACCAGGCGGGTCACCACGAGCCCGACGGCCAGCACCGCGGCACCGACCGCCCACCGGCTGACGGTCCAGCCGCGCGCCTGCGCGTACGCGAGGAACAACCCGATCGCGCCGGCCGTCAGCAGCGTGCCGAACACGCCACCCCGCAGCCCGAACGCGCTGGTACCGGCGAGCAGTGCGGCGCCCACCGCCAGCACCGTCCAGTCCAGCCCCACCGCCGGCGCCACCGCGCCGTCCGTCGAGGCGATCAGCACGCCGGCGAACACCGCCAGCACGGTGGAGCAGACGTACCCACCGGTGGTCACGACGGCGGCCCACGCACCCCGCCGGCGGGCCGGGTCGGCGACCGGCCGGAACCGACCGACCACCCGGCGGATCGGGCTGACCGCCCCGAACAGCCCGCCGAACACGGCGAGCGCGGCGAAGCCGACGAAGATCTGCCCGGCCGTGCCGAGCGGATCGTAATTCCCCTGCACCAGCACGGGCGCCGACCGCTGCTCGACATAGATGATGACGCCGGCCGCGCCACCGAGGCTGGCCGCCCAGCCCGGCACGTGCAGCAGCACCACGACCAGTCCCAGCAGCAGTCCACCGACCGCGGCCACCGCGGCGGCCGTACCGACGCTGACGAGCACGCCCCGGTCGCTCTGTTCGGCGAAGTGCAGGCCGGCCGCGACCGCCACCGGCCCGATCGCGAGATTGACCGCGGCCGTCCGCAGGCTCAGCCCGGCGGCCAGGGCCAGCAGGCCGACGCCGACCACGTCGACGATGAGGCCGCGCAGGCCGCTGCCCCGCAGCACTGCCGGATCCTCCTGCCACACCAGGTAGACCAGTGCACCGAAACCGAGCAGCAGCAGCGTCTCCCAGACGATGTAGACGCCGAAACGGTCCCGGCCCGGCTCGGTGTCGGGGTCGTCGAGGACGGCCTCCGCACCGGTCGCGGGAACGGCCGAGGTGGGCTCCGGCTCTCCGCTGCGGCCCGGTTCGTCGTACCCCATGATTTCTGCCTCCCAGCGGCCGCCCGGACTCCACCGACGCGCGGGCGGGCCGGCGGCGGGGCGTTGCCTTGCGGTCGCAGGCACCGTACCCGCGCTCCGGAGCCGGGCGGAACCCCCCGGCCAGGGCGGGTGTCGAAGTCCCGGCCTATCGCCGGCCCGGGTGGTTCTCCCAGTCGTCCGGCTCGTGCTCGTCGTCGGGCTGGTCCGGCACCCGGCAGGACCGCTCAAGCCAGAGCGCGGCAGCCACCAGGGCGGCCGACGCCAGCAGGCCGGCGACGGCCGCCGGGCGGTCGTCGGCGGCCGCCCGCGTCGACTGCACGAACAGCCAGCCCGTCAGCCCCGCGTACGCGCCGGTGAAGATCGCGCCGACCAGCGCGGACGCCTTGGCCAGCACGACGAACCGGGCAACCATCAGCGGGTTGACCGGATCACGGCCCGGTCGGCGCTCGATCCGGCCCCGGGTGTTGATCGCGGCGTACGCCTCCAGCACGGCGAGTCCGGCGAGGGTGACCACCGGTAGCCACGGCAGCGGCGGCAGTCGGTCGTAGTAGAAGCTGCTGATCAGCAGCCAGGCGACCGCGGCGGCGGCGAGGGCGGCCACCACCAGGGTCGAGATGCGGGTCGGACCCATCCGCGACCCGTCGGGCGGTGGCGACACGCTCATGCCGGGCTCACTCCGCTGGGTTCGCTCATGCCGTCGACTCTAACGTCAGATCAGGTCGGGGGCTCAGTTCCGGCACCTCGGCGGCAGCCGGGCCGGCGGTGAGCAGGTCGGTCAACCAACCGTGTCCGGGCAGCTGACCGTAGGGTTGGATGTCGATCCACGGCCGGAGCACGAAGGCCCGCAGGTGTGCCCGGGGATGCGGCAGGATCAGCTCGGGATCGTCGCTGAACACCGGACGGCCGTCGTCGGTCCACACCGCGACGACGTCGACGTCGAGCGTGCGGGGGCCGAAGCGCCGCCGCGGGTCGCGGACGCGGCCGGCGCGTCCCTCCGCCGCCCGGGCCCGCGCCAACCAGTCGGACGGCCCGGCGGCCGGATCCGCGGCCAGCAGCACGGCGTTCAGGTACGCCGGCTGCGCGGTGTCGCCCCACGGTGGGGTCTCGTAGACGCCGGAGACCACCAGGACGCTGTCGCCCAGCGCGTCCAGGGCGGTACGCAGGTGGCCGAGCCGGTCGCCGAGGTTGCTGCCGAGGGAGAGCACGGCACGCGTCATCGGGTACGCGTCCGGCGCATCGTCACGGCCACGTCGGTGAAGGCGTGCGGTACCGGCGCCTCGGGCTTGTGCACCGTGACCGTCGCGCCGGAGACCCGCGGATCGGCTAGGCAGACCTCGATCAGCCGGTCGGCGAGGGTTTCGATCAGGTTGACCGGCTCGCCGGTGACCACCGCGACCAGGCGTTCGGCCAGCTCCCCGTAGTGCACGGTGTCGGTCACGTCGTCGGACCGGGCGGCCGGGCCGAGATCGAGTTCCAGTACCGCGTCGACGACGAACTCCTGCCCACTGGCGCGTTCGAAGTCGTACACACCGTGCCGGCCGTGCGCCCGCAGACCGGTCAGTTCGATCCGGTCGCTCACGCCGGCACTGAGTCGATGATTCACTCGCTCACGCTCTCATGCCGGCACCGGGGCGAGGCGGGGACGGCCGGTGGCCTGCCAGACGGCGAGCGCGTCGACGGTGGCGCGCACGTCGTGCACCCGAACCCCCCAGGCACCGGCGGCGACCGCGAGCAGGCTGGTGGCGACGGTGGCCGTCGCCCGCCCGTCGGTGGGACGCGGCGTGCCGTCGGGGCCGGCCAGCAACTGGCCCAGATACGACTTGCGGCTCGCACCGAACAGCAGGGGGTGGCCAAGGTCGAGCAGTTCGGGCAGCCGGGCGCTGAGCTGCCAGTTGTGCGCGGCCGTCTTGGCGAAGCCGAGACCCGGGTCGATGACGATGCGGTCCGGGGCCACTCCGGCGGCGAGCGCCGCGTCCACCCGTTGGCCGAGTTCGGCACGTACGTCGGCGACCACGTCGCCGTAGCGCGCCAGCTCGCTCATCCGGCGGGAGTGGCCACGCCAGTGCATCAGGACCCAGGGACAGCCGGCGTCGCGGACCACCCGGGCCATGTCCGGGTCGGCGAGCCCGCCGGAGACGTCGTTGACGACGCTCGCCCCGGCGTCGAGGGCGGCAGTGGCGACCCGGGCGCGGGTGGTGTCGATGCTGACCGGAACGCCGGCGGCGGCTAGTTCCCGGATGACCGGTACCACGCGAGCGGCCTCGGTCGCCGCGTCGACCCGGTCGGCGCCGGGTCGCGTCGACTCGCCGCCGACATCCACCAACCCCGCCCCATCCGCGCGCAGCCGGACGCCGTGTGCGACAGCGGCGTCGACGTCGGCGTAGCGTCCGCCGTCGGAGAAAGAGTCGGGCGTGACGTTCAGGACGCCCATCACCACCGGGGCCGCGGCCCGCACCAGATCGGTCACGAGTAGGACGGTACCGGTCCCGCCGACCCCGCCAGGCGCCCCGGCCTGGGCACGAACCCCTCGTCAACAGCTCAGTGACATGGGAATTGGAACAGGTGTACGATCGGTCGTCCGGGTCGGATCGGGCAGTATCTTCGCGGCTTGTCGCAAAGAGGGGCGGCCCGTACGCTGTGGAATTGCCCAGCATCGAGTATGGCGACGCTTAGAGGAGGGCCGAAGCGGGACAATCCGCCCAAGAATCGCCACCTTCCGTGGCGAGCGACGTACGCAGGGTCTCGGGCGCTGCGCACCGTGAGCACCGATCCCGCAAGGCTTGCCTACTGCACCACCGCGGCGCCGCCGGCCGCGACTTGGGGAGGTTTCAGTGATCGCCATCGAGCTGATGGAAACGGCGTCCGCCAACGCCGCCCACCTGCTCTCCACCCTGGCGTCGTCGATCCCAATCGCCGCCGAGGAGCCGAAGGGGATCAACACCGAGGGCGTCGTCACCTTCTTCGCCAGCAAGATCGCTCCGATCCTGCTCGCCGTGCTGGGCGTCATCTTCATCGGCCGCGCCAGCCGGGGCGAGATTTCCAAGGTGCTGACCAGCTCCGCCATCGCGATCGTCGGTTTGGCCTTCATCGCCGGAGCCGCCACCCTCTTCTTCATCGGCGACTTCCTGATCAACCTGATCTTCGAATAGGCGCGGGCACGACATGCGGCTGCGCACCGACGACGACATCTACCGGGCCCGCCTGGTCTATCTCGGGCCGCCCGGCTACACCCTTCCGGTCCACCTGCCGTACGCCCAGTACGGGCTGTTCATCCTGCTCGTTCCCCTCTACATGTTCATCCACTGGCTGTTCACCTTGCAGGTCGAACTCTTCCCCGCCTGGGAGATCGCCATCGCCATCGTGACCACCTCGTTCGTCTTCCGGTACGTCGACCCGGACCGTCCAGCGCGCATGGTGATCCGTACCGCGCTGACCGACTGGCGACGCACCCGGGAGCCGGCCGCCGAGCAGCGCGACCCGCGCCTGGTCGGCAGCAGGATCAGGATCCGGGAGGAACTGGCATGACCGGCTGCACGCCGTACGGGCCGAACGAGGACACAGGCAGGGCGATCGCATGAGCCGCTCCTCCACGCCGGGTTCCCCGGCCGGGCGCCCGGCCGCGCCGCAAGGTAACCGTGCGCGTTCGTTCGACTACCCACAAACCGAGGAACTCGACGACACCACCCTGGACCCGGCGCTCGCCGCCACTCCGGGTCACGGCAGCGTCGGCGTCTTCCAGGCTCCCCGCCCGCAGCAGCGCCGGGCGGTCGCGGCCGAATCCGCGCCGGTCAGCCGCGACGGCGCCGACATCGACTCGCCGTTTCTCGACCTGTTCGGTGGCGCGTACCCGAGGCCCGGTCCCGCCCAGCGTGGCAACGGGCTCCCGGCACGGGCCCTACCGCAGCAGGCGAGCCCCGCGCCAGCACCCGCCGCCGCACCGGCGCCCCACCGGCCCGCGCCACCTCCGGTGCCCGCGGCGCGCCCGGCACCCCCAACGCCCCCGGTGCCCGCGCCACCGCCGGACTCCACACCGGCCACGCCATCGGCCCGGATGGTCGACGACGCCGCGACGGCCACGGGCCTGCCAGCGGCCGCCTCCCGGACGGCTCCGCCACCCGGTGACCGGCTGCCGAGCGCCCGGCCAGCCGCCGACGATCGCCCCGCCCGCGACGGGGCGCATGCCGCCGACGCCGCGACGCGGCCGTCGCGGCGGGCCGCCGCACCGGCCACCCGCCCCGCCCCCCGGCAGCGCTCGGTGGACCACCGCGACCGGCCGGTCAAGCCGGTCCGGGTCCGCCCACCGAAGATCAAGTTCGGCGACCGGGATCCCGCGGTCGAACTCGCCATCACCGAGATCGCCGGGCACCTGACCTTCACCCCCAACACGGTCACCGCCTGGTACTGGCTGCCCGAGGTGCGCTGGGCCTTCCGACCGGACGCGGAACGTGAGGCCCTGCTCTCGGCCATCTCCGAGCAGTACGCCGGCCTCGCCGGCTTCCGGCTGCACCTGCGCCGCACCACCCGGCCCTTCCCGGCCGACGAATGGGCCCGCACCATCGACGCGAACACCGCCGCGCCACTGCCCGATGTCCCCGGCACGCCCGGCTGGGCCGAGCATCTGGTGGCCGCTCAGCGGCACCTGCTGTCGGTCAACCACGCCGAGGGCCAGACCTATCTCGGGGTCACCTTCGCCCGCCGTTCGCTCGGCGACTCGCTCACCGAACGGCTGCTGCGCACCTTCGGGCGGGGAGTCGCCGAGGGCGAGCGACGCAAGCTGGGCCGCACCGTCGAACAGTTCGACGAGGTGCTGGGCGCGTTCGGCATGCGCGGGCGACGGGTCACCGCGCAGGAGCTGGAATGGCTGCTCTACCGGTCGGTGGCGCTCTGCATGGCACCGCCCGGCGCGCTCTCACCCATCACCGAGGGGCGTTGGGAGCGCGGCGATCTGCTCGCCCTCACCGAGCAGGTCGAGCGCTACCGCACGCCGTACGGATCGACGGTGAAGCTGGTCAACCGGATGACCGGCGAGGAGCGGCACGTGGCGGTGCTCGCCGTGGGCCGGATGGAGCCGCTGGAGATCCCCGAGCGGCACGAGCCCTGGCTGCACTTCCACGAGCGGCTGCCGTGGCCGATGGAGCTCTCCACCCGGGTCGACGTCCTGGGCTCCGGCGATTCCTTCCGCAACCTCGAACACCGGCTACGAATGATCCGGTCGCAGCAGCTCGACTATGCCGAGCACGGCATCGACGCCCCACCGGAGTTGGAGCGGCTGGCCAAGCGGGCGCTGGTGATCGGCGACGAGATGACCACCGGGCTGCCGGTCGACTCCGCCCGCGCCCACGGCTGGCACCGGATCGCCGTCGGCGGGCGCACCCGGGAGGAGTGCCTGGAACGGGCCCGCCGGTTGATCCAGCTCTACTCCCGCGAGCTGCGCGTCTCGCTGCAACATCCGAAGAACCAGGACTGGCTGGCCCGCGAGTTCATCCCGGGCGAGCCGATCGCCAACACCGGATACGTCCGGCGGATGCCGGTCAACCTGCTCGCGGCGGCGCTGCCGCAGGCCGCCTCCACGGTCGGCGACCGGCGCGGCGACCTGATCGGGCGTACCGCCGGCACCTGCCGCCGGCCGGTCTTCCTCGACCTGCACTTCCCGATGGAGGTGCGCGAACGCTCCGGCCTCGCGGTCTTCGTGGCCGAGCCGGGCGGCGGCAAGTCCACGCTGCTCGGCGCACTGGGCTACCTGGCCGCCCGCCGGGGCGTGCAGGTGACCCTGCTGGACCCCTCCGGCCCACTGGCCCGGCTCTGCGCGATGCCGGAGCTGCGACCGTACGCGCGCGTGTTGAACCTGACCGGCTCCGAACACGGCACGCTGGCACCGTACTCGCTGATCCCGACCCCGTTGCGCAGCGAGTTCGGCGCCGGCGCCGCCGGCGACCGGGAGTTCGAGATCGCGGTCTCCAACGCCCGGGCCGAGCGGCGGATGCTGGTGCAGGACATCTGCATGATGCTGGTGCCGCCGCAGGTCGCCCGCGAGGCCTCCACCGCCACCCTCTTCCGGCACGCCGTACGCCAGGTACCCGCCGAGGAGAACTCCACCCTGGACGACGTGGTCACCTGCCTCGGCCAGCTCGACGACGACGCTGGACGGGAACTGGCCAACCTGCTGTTGGACACCGCCGAGATGCCGCTCGCGATGCTCTTCTTCGGTCGCCCCCCGGAGGGGCTGCTCGGGCCGGACGCGGCGCTCACCGTGATCACCATGGCCGGTCTACGACTGCCCGACCTCAAGATCGAACGCGAGTACTGGTCGGCCGAAGAGGCACTCGCCCTGCCGATGCTGCACACCGCACACCGACTGGCGGTACGCCGCTGCTACGGCGGATCGATGTCGTCGCGCAAGCTGGTCGGCCTGGACGAGGCGCACTTCATGGAGGGGTGGCGCTCCGGCCGCTCGTTTCTCGTCAGACTCGCCCGGGACTCCCGCAAGTGGAACCTCGCCGCGCTGGTCGCCTCACAGAACCCCCGTGACATCCTCGGCCTCGACGTGCAGAACCTCGTCTCCACCGTCTTCGTCGGCCGGATCGCCGAGGATGCGGAGATCGCCTCCGAGGCGCTGCGACTGCTGCGCGTGCCGGTCGACGACGGCTACGAAGCCACCCTCGCCTCGCTCTCGACCGCCGACGCGACCTCCGCCGACCGGCTCGGCTTCCGGGAGTTCGTGATGCGCGACGTGGACGGTCGAGTGCAGAAGGTACGCGTCGACGTTTCCTACGTGGACGGACTGCTGGACTACCTTGACACCACCCCCGCCGCCATCGCCGCCGCTGCCGGGGTGCTGCCGACCGTGCTGCCTGACATGGAGGCGTGACTATGGCGAGGGCCCGGGCACGGATCACGGCGCTCCTCCTGGCGCTCGGCGTCCTCGCCGCAGCCACGATCAGCTGGCCCGGGCTCACGGCCACACCGGCGCACGCGGCTCCGGTCGCGTACCAGGCCGCCGCCGACCTGTGCACGACGCAGGAGTGGCAGGCAGACTTCCGCGCCTGCGTCACCAGACTGCAGCAGGTGGCGCAATCAGAGGCGACGTGCCGCAATCCCCCAACGCCGACCGCGCCGGACTCCGGCGTGGCCGGCTGGTTCGCGTCCCGGCCCGAGGCCTCCAAGCTGCCCGGCCCGAAGGGCTACTACAGCGACTACGGCTACGCCGGCTACAGCTACAGCACCTACGACGTCGAAACCGGCTGTGCGACCGGGCTGTTACACCCGGACTACAAGTTCACCAACACCCTCGCCAACGGCGAGTTCATGATGGCGACCGCGATCATCGGCGCCTCGAACGCGCTGCGCGAGCGCGCCTGGGAGCCGGGCACGATGTGGGGCTGGGCGGATCCTCTGGTGGACCAGGCCACCAAGGCGATCTACCAGAAGGTGTTCAGCGTCTTCGGCATCGTCACGCTCTGCGTCGTCGGGCTCTACCTGCTCTGGCGCTCGCGCCAGTCCGACATGAGCACCGCGATGACCACGGCGGGGTGGGCGCTGGTGGTGATGGTGGCGGTCACCGCGCTGGCCGCCTGGCCGGTCAAGTCGGCCAACCTCGCCGACGGCGCCCTCGTCTCCACGCTCGGCGTCGTGCACGACGCCGTCGGGCCGGCGGCAAGGGACGTCCCGCCCGGCCGGTGCGCGATGCCCAACCCGGACGCCTGCACGGACAAGCGCCCTCCCGCGGTCCGGGCCAGCGACACCGCGGCCGAGGCGATGCTCTACCGGAACTGGCTGCGCGGCGTGCTCGGCTCGGCGGACAGCGAGACCGCCAAGAAATACGGCGCGGCGCTCTACGACGCCAAGTCGCTCTCCTGGGAGGAGGCGGAGAAGATCCGGGCCAACCCGCAGACCCGCGAGGCCACCCTCAACGCCAAGCAACAACAGTGGATGACGGTCGCCGAGCAGATCAAGCAGGAGGATCCGGAGGCGTACGAGTACCTGAAGGGCATCCGGGACATGGACCGCGTGGGCGCCGGATTCATCGCGGTGCTCGCCGCCCTGCTCTTCGCGATGTTCGACCTGACCGCCTCGCTGCTGGTGCTGCTGGGCTTCCTGATCTTCCGCTGGGCGGTGATCGCGGCGCCGATCCTGGGCACCATCGGCCTGCTCCGCCCGGCCAGCGCCGGCCTACGGCGGCTGGGCAACGCGGTGGTGGCGGCGCTGTTCAACATCGCGATCTTCGGTACCGGTGCCGCCATCTACCTCTTCGCGGTCGACCTCATCATGAGCACACCCACCCTGCCCGGCTGGCTGCAGGTGGTGCTGGTCTGGCTCTGCGGGGTGGTGGGCTGGCTGCTGCTGCGCCCCTATCGGCGGATCACGCAGCTCGGCGGCAAGGACAGCAGCGAGGCGGTCAGCTCGGCGGGTTCCTGGCACCGGCGGTTCTTCCGGGACATGCGCACGGCCGCCCGGCTCGATGTCGCCGAGCCCGGCGGCACCGCCGAGCCCAGCGTGGGACGGCGCCGGGCGGCGGCACCGGAGCAGCCGAAGGTGCGTCCGGAGGCTCGCCCGGACCCGGTCCCCAGCGGCGCACCCGCCGCCGCGAAGCGGCCGGATGGCCGCGAGGCCGGCGGCGCCGGCGACCAGGCCCCGGAGAAACGCCCCGAGGGCCGGCCCGTCGCGCCCCGGCCCCGTCGCCGGCAGCCCGCCTCCTGGACCGAGCCGGACGTGCCGGACGAGAACCCGTCCTTCGTGATTTACCGCCCGGGTTCGGCGCAGCGCACACCCGAGAAGCCCGCGCCCCGGATCCGCTCCGAGGCCCAGTGAGTGCCGTGCGGCGGGCGGTCGAGTTCCTGGTCACCCGGTTGCTGCGGTCCCGGCTGGGCGTCGCCCTCGGCATCGCGGTGCTGGTGCTCGGCGTGGTCGGCGCGGCCCGGCTGGTGGCCGGCCCGGCCGACCCGACGGCGGGGTTGAGCAACCGCCCGGCCGACCCGATCACCACCGTGCATCCGACCACCGGGGACGACGGCGCGATCTCGACGACCACCACACCGTCGCCGGTGACCCAGCCGGGCGAACCGGCCCCCGCTCGGGTCGCCGAACGCTTCGTCGCCGCCTGGCTCGGTCTTCCGGGACAGTCGGCGGAGGACTGGCACGAGACTCTGCGTCCCCTCTCGACCCCCGCCCTCACCGAGAAGCTCGCCGGTGCCGGGCCGGCCGGCGTACCGGCCGGCGAGGTGACGGAGGACGTGACCCTCCGCCCGCGCGGCGAGACGTTCGTGGAGGCGCTGGTCCCGTTCGACACCGGGCAGCTCCGGCTCGAACTGGTGGCGCCGGACGGTCGGTGGTTGGTGGACGCCGTGGACTGGGAGCGGCGGTGAGCGAGGAGAGCCGACCGCGTCGCCGACCGGTCCGGGTCGGCGCCCTCGCGGCCGCGCTCACCGCGGCGCTGGCGCTGCTCTGCTGTACCGGCGGCGCCGGTGCCTTCTTCCTCACCGAGCTGGGCGGTGACGGCGCCGAGCAGCTGACCCCGACCAGTCTGGAGTGCACCGGCGACTTCGAGGTCGACGTCACCGCCAGGATGCCGCGCATCGCCCAGTACGGGGAGCGCCAGCTGCGCAACGCCGCCGTGATCATCAAGGTCGGCCAGGAGATGAAGGTGCCGCCGCGGGGCTGGGTGATCGCCGTGGCGACCGCGATGCAGGAGTCGCGCCTGCTGAACCTGGCCAACCGCACGGTCGGGGAGTCGCAGGAGATCCCCAACGAGGGCATCGGGGCCGACCACGACTCGGTCGGGCTCTTCCAGCAACGAGCCTCCTGGGGCACCGTCGCGCAGCGGATGAACCCCGAGTACGCGTCCCGCAAGTTCTACGAGAAGCTCGTCGACGTGCCCGACTGGCAGAAGCTACCGCTGACCGTGGCCGCCCAACGGGTCCAGATCAGTGCCTTTCCGGACGCGTACGCCAAGCACGAGGAGCTCGCCTCCCGCATCGTCGACGCGCTGGCCGGCGGTGCGGCCCGGACGGTGCTGATCGCGGGGCGAGAGGTGTGCGACGCCGCCGCGGCGGGCGAGATCGCCGCCTCCGGTTGGACCGCCCCGATTCCGGGCGGAGTCGGCTCCGGCTTCCGGACCGCCAGTCGCCCCGGGCACAACGGCGTGGACATCGCCGCACCGAAGGGCACCTTGATCAGAGTCGCGGCGACCGGCCGGGTGTTGGTCTCCCGCTGCGACCCCGACTGGAGGGGGCGGCTCAGCTGCGATGTGGATGGCTGGCCGGGCAAGGGTGGTTGCGGGTGGTTCGTCGACGTGCTGCACGCCCAGGGCGTCATCACCCGCTACTGTCACCTGGTGAGCCGTCCCCGGGTCGCCGTGGGCGACACCGTACAGGCTGGTGAGGTGATCGGCGAGGTGGGCAGCAGCGGTAACTCCTCCGGGCCGCACCTGCACTTCGAGGTGCACGTCGACGGCGACCGCAGCAGCAGGGGCGCCATCGACCCGGTGCCGTTCATGCGGTCCAAGGGCGCGCCGTTGAAGGGCGCCGGGTGAACCCTCCACCGTCATGACCGGACCCCTTCCCGACCCGTTCGCCGATCAGCCCGACTGGGCGCCGCAGCCACCCCGACCGATCGACGTCGTCCCCGCTGTCGAACGCGTCGAGCTGCGCGGGCAACGGGTGCTGGTCGGGCTGCCCGGGCTGGGTTGGCGGGCCGACCTGCGGGCCGACGAGCGGGTGGTGCAGAACAGCCGCACCTACGTCCCGGTCATTCCCGAACACGAGTGGTACCGCGCCGAGTCCGACCAGGTGGAGGTGTTCGCGCCGCTGGTGCCGGTCGAGCGGGTTTGGGTCGAGACGGTGGGCCGGCCGGGCACGCCGACGACGGAGGGCGGCCTGCGTCTCGTCTCGCTGGACGCTCCCGCGCACCGGCCACCGACCCCGGTCTTCGAGGCGGATTCGGTCACCGGGCGGCGGGTCGTGCACATGGTCGGCGCCGTCGAGCACCGCGACCTGCGCGCCGTCACCGAGGCATACTCGGGCACCGATGGCGACATCTGCGTACGGGTCACGCCCGAGGTCGAGTGGTATCGCTGGGCCTGGCGCGGTCAGTCACCGACCACCCTGGAGGTCCCCGTCCACATGCTCTGGGTGGAGTGAGGCTAGCCGGCCGTCGCGGAACAGACCCGCCAGTCCTCGTCCAACCGCGTGGTGAACATCCACGACTGCCGGTCACTCTGCCTGATGCCATCCACCTGAGCCGCAAAGGTGAGGTCGACCCGCACCTGGGCGTTGTCGCCGTCCCGATCCACCTGAAGACTTCCCCAACTGACCGACATCCTGGTGCCGAACCGTTCCTCGCGGTCCGCCAGATCGTTCCTGAGCAGTCGAAGCTGGTCCAGATCGGTACCGCCCCCGCAGGTAAAGAGGTCCGCCCGGACGTCGTTTCGATCCACCAGGAAGGCACGCAGGTAGTTGTCCACCACCACGTCGGGAGCGCTGCGGTCGGGGGCGGTGGCGCGGTCGTAGACGAGATAGCCGACCACCCCGCCGCCCAGGCAGAGCGCCGCGACAACCCCGGCAACCACCGTCAGCACCGTACGCAGCCGCCGTCGGGGCCGCTGGGGTGCTGGCGCTACCGCGGGCGGCGCCAGTTCCTCCGGCGGGGTCCGTTGCGCCGGTACGCGGGAAACCTGGGAACCGGCGGGGGGCGGCACTGATTCCACCCCCTGAGGCTATCGGCTGGACGCCGTGGACCCAATGCCCCAAATTCAGCAGATCGTGACGGAACATGGCCGGTAGGTGAGATCCACGACAACACCGGCGCAGCACCGCCGCGCATCCCGGAGGTCGAGCCCGCGCTGGGATACCGTCGTCTCTGCCCGGCGAGTGGGTGCCGACCTCGGGCGGAGGGGGTGGACACGGTGGGCGGTCCGAAGGCAAGGGCACTCCGCGCCGCCGCGTTGCACCGCCGGGCCGCCGCGACGGTCGCGGCGGCGACGACGATCCTCGACGAGACCCGGCCCGCCCCCGCGGACCAGCGCCGCCAGTACGCGCTGGCCGAGCGGTTGCGTGCCGCGGCCGCCGTCCTCGCCCCCGGTTGGGCCGGATCCACGCTGGACACCGCCGAGCCGGCCACCCCCGCCGGGGAGGGTCCACCGCCCTTCGTCCGGGTCGGCATCGCCGCGCCGCTGGATGACGCGCGCTTTCCCGCGCTGGTCCCGTTGCTCGGCACCGGTCACCTCGTGGTGGACACCGACGCGCGCGACCCACGGGTGGCCGGGCTGCTCCGGGCCGTACTGCTGCGGTTGTTGGCGGCGACACCGGCGGGAGCGCTGCTGGTACGCGCGGTGGACGCGACGGGCGCGGCGCTGGCGCCGTTCACGGCGCTCGGCGACGCCGGGGTGCTGTCCCCGCCGGCCACGGACGCCGCCGGTCTGCGGGCGGTGCTGACCGAGGCGGAGCGGTGGGTCGCACCGGGATCGTCGGGTTCGCGCCGGCACGACCGTTCGCTGCTGCTCGTGGTGGCCGCGCTCCCCGAGCGGACCGGACCGAGCGACCTGGCCCGGATCGAGGCGCTCGCCGAGCAGGGGCCGGCCGCCGGCCTGCACCTCGTGGTCGCCGGCTGGCCGCCGACGGGCCGGGGCCCACTGCCCGGGGCCACGACGGTGGCGATGCGCACCGCGTACGCGCTGCTGGGCGACCCGCCCGGAGCAGCATTCAGCGACACCGACGGCGGGTTGAACTCGCCGGTGTTCGTCGACCCGGATCCGCCGGCCCAGTTGGTCGAGATCGTCTGCCACCGGCTCGCCGCCCAGATCGAGGCCGGCAGCCGCTTGTCCCTGTCCGGCCTGCTACCGCCGCCGGAGGACGATCTCTGGCAGGCGGACGGGACGGACGGGCTGAGCACCACGGTCGGCGACGCCGGTGGCCGGCCGGTTCCGCTCGGCTTCACCGAGCTGACCCCGCACTGGCTGGTCAGCGGCCGTTCCCGGGCCTGCCGGTCGACGTTCCTGACCACGGCGTTGCTCGGTCTCGCCGCCCGGTACGGCCCGGACGAGCTGTCGCTGTACCTGGTGGATCTCGGCCGCGGCGAGTCCTTCGCGGAGTTCCTCCAGACCGAGCGGGACCGGTCCTGGATCCCGCAGGTCCGGGCCGCCGCGATGGCCGCCGACCGGGAGTACGTGCTGGATCTGTTGGACCAGCTAACGGCCGAGGTCCGCCGGCGCACGGAGGCGTCCGCCCGCGCCGGTGGGCAGCGCTTCGCGGAGCTGCGACGGCATCGACCGCTGCCCCGGGTCGTCTGTGTGGTGGAGAACCTGCCGGTGCTCTTCGCCGAACGGGATCGGCTGGCCGCCGAGGCGGCCAGCCGATTGGACGCGCTGACCAGGACCGGCCGGGCGTACGGCGTCCATCTGGTGCTGGCCGGCGAGGGTGACCTGTGCCTGAGTGCCCGCTCCGACGGTGGGTTGCGGGATTCGCTGCTCGGTCAGTTCCCGGTGCGGGTCGCGCTGCCCGGCGGCGGGCCGGTGCTGGAGCCCACCAACGACTCCGCGGCCGGCCTGCCGGTGGGCAGCGCGGTGGTGAACACCGCCGGTGGTCTCGGCGGCCCTCGGGGAGCCATCCGGGGGCACGAGCGGATGGTCCGGTTCCCCGATCCGCAGGACGAGCCGGACGCGGTGGCCGGGTTGCGCCACCGGCTGTGGGCGGCCCAGGCGGAGGGTGCCACCCCGCCGGTGGTCTTCGCCGGGTACGCGCGCCCGTTGCTGGGCAACGATCCCCGCTACCGGGCGGCCCTCGCCGGGCGGGCGATGACCCCGGCGGCGCTGCTCGGGCGGGCGGTGGACGTCGCGCGAAGCACGGTGGCGGTGCCGTTCGGCCCGGCTGCGGGACGCAACCTCGCCGTCCTCGGTCCGCGACCGGACGCCTGCCAGCTGTTGGCGATGGCTACCCGCAGCACGGCGGTGCATCACCCGCCCGGTACGGCGCGGTTCGTGGTTGCCGCACCGGACGCCGAGACGCGGCCGCTGGCCGACGCTCTCGTGGCGGAGCTGGCCGCGCGACATCCGGCCGAGACGGTGGACCTGGCCGGGCTGCTCGCCGTGGCGGACGCCGGGGAGCCGACCTACCTGGTGGTCTTCGGGCTGGACGTGGCGCCGCCCGAGCAGCTGCCGCCGTCGCGGCTGCGGACACTGCTGCGCGACGGGCCGCCGGCCGGGCAGCACGTGCTCGGCTGGTGGCGCACGGTGCCGTCGTTCGCGGCGTTGGTGGAGCCGGACGAGACGGTCGACAAGCTGACCGCCGTGGCGGTGGCGGGAGTGCCGGGCGCCCAGCTCACGCCGGTGTTCGGCCGGCCGGTGGAGTGGCGGCCCCGACCCGACCGGGTGGTGCTGTGGGACGGACCGGGAGAGCGCGGCGTGGTGCTGGTGCCGTACGACGTGCCGGATGGCGAGGAGGGGGAGCCGGAATGACGCTCGATCACTCACCGGCCACGATCGCCGGTCCGGGCCGGCAGCGGACGGGCGGCGGCACACCGCAGGATCCGATGCCGGCCGCCTGGGCCGACTACCTGGCTGCCGCGCGCCAGCTCGACGGGGTGCGCCGTGGCGCGGCGACCGCCGCGAGCGAGCAGGCCCGGGCGGTCCAGGCCGCCCGGGAGGAGTTGGCCGGGGTACGCACGCGGCTGGCGCCGCAGCAGGCCCGGCTGCGTGAGCTGGGCGTACCACCGATCTCGCTGGTGCCGACGCCGCCGGAGCTGACCGAGGCGACCCGGTCGATGGCCGGTGGTCCGGCGGCGGTGCTGTCGGCACTGCGGGATGCCCAGCGGTGGGCCCACGGCGGGGACGACACGCTCGCCGCCCGCGGCCTGTCCCGGGTGGCGCACTGGCCGTCCCGCCCCCGCAACCTGCTGGTGTACGGGCCGCTGGGCCTGCTCGTGCCGCTGTTCCTGGTGGTGGTGTACGCCCTGGCCGGCACCGGCGCGGTGACCGCCGGGGCGCTGGTGGTGGGGCTGCCCGCGCCGGCGGTCGCGTTCGGCGTGGGTTGGCTCGCGGTGGGCCGGTTCTTCCCCACCCGGCCGGGGGGAGCGGTGGACCGTACGCCCCGGTTCGGCGCACTGGTCTGTCTGCTCCCCGCGGTGGTGGCCACCGCGGGGATCGTCCTGACGATGCTGGCTGCCTGAGAACCGGCCGGTCAGCGGGGGATGATCAGGGCCATCGCCTCGGCCCGCGACTTGGCGTCCCGCTGCAGGGTGCCGCGCACCGCCGAGGTGATGGTCTTGGCACCGGCCTTCTGAATCCCCCGCATCGCCATGCACATGTGTTCGCATTCGAGGACGACGACCACGCCGCGCGGGTCCAGTCGTTCCATCAGCAGGTCGGCGATCTGGGAGGTGAGCCGCTCCTGCACCTGCGGGCGGCGGGCGAAGACCTCGACGAGCCGGGCCAGCTTGGACAGACCCGTGATCCGCCCGTCCGGTCCGGGGATGTAGCCGATGTGGGCACTCCCCCTGAACGGCAGGAGGTGGTGTTCGCAGAGGCTCATCACGTCGATGTCCCGGACCAGCACCAGTTCCTCGTGGTTGGCCTCGAAGGTGGTGGTGAGCACCGTGGCCGGGTCGACGCGCAGGCCGGCGAAGAGTTCCGCGTACGCCCGGGCCACCCGGGCCGGGGTCTGCTGGAGGCCGTCGCGCTCCGGATCCTCCCCGACCGCGATCAGGATCTCGCGGACGGCCTTCTCGATCCGGCCGAGGTCCATGGCGTCCTCGACCGGGCGACCGGTGAGCCGGCCGTTGACCAGTCGGGCGGCGATGTAGTCGAGGCCATCGGTGTCGGGCTCGGTGGCGGAGGCGGCCAGTTCCCGCGGTGGGAAGCTGGCCGCCGTGTCGTCGGTGCTCAGTGCGGGCCGTCCGAGTTGTTCGAGCTGCCACCACCGACCGTCGCCTGCGCGCCGTCGGCCTCGGCCTGGACCTTGAGCGACTCCTTCTCCGCCGGCGTGAGCACGGGCGGCTCGGTGGAGGGCTGCCGCTTGCCGAAGCCGTTGTACGGGGCCATCGGCGGCCGCTTGACCACCCGGGCGCAGATCCGGGCCATGTCCGAGGTGGAGAGGGTTTCCTTCTCCATCAGCTCGAGCACGATGTTGTCCAGGACGTCCCGGTACTCGACCAGGATCTCCCAGGCCTCGTCGTGGGCCAGTTCGATCAGCGCCCGCATCTCGCCGTCGATCTCGGCGGCGACCACGTCGGAGTAGTCCCGCTCGTGGCCCATGTTGCGGCCGAGGAACGGTTCGTCGCCGCTGGTGCCGTACTTGATCGCGCCGAGCTTGGAGCTCATCCCGTACTGCGTGATCATCGCGCGGGCCAGCTGGGTGGCCTTCTCGATGTCGTTGCCGGCGCCGGTGGTGGGCTCGTGGAAGACCAGCTCCTCGGCCGCCCGGCCACCCAGCGCGTACGCCAGGGTGTCGACCATCTCGGCGCGGGTCTGGGTGTACTTGTCTTCCGTGGGCAGCACCAGGGTGTGGCCGAGGGAGCGGCCACGGGACAGGATCGTCACCTTGTGCACCGGCGCGGCGTGCGGCAGCGCCCAGGCGACCAGCGCGTGCCCACCCTCGTGATACGCGGTGATCTTCTTTTCCTGGTCGCTCATCACCCGGGTACGCCGCTGCGGGCCGGCGATCACGCGGTCGATCGATTCCTCGAGCGAGTCGTTGGAGATCGCCCGCTGGTCCTTGCGGGCGGTCAGCAGTGCCGCCTCGTTGATCACGTTGGCCAGGTCGGCACCGCTGAAGCCCGGCGTCCGCTTCGCCACCGAGTCGAGATCGACATCGGGCGTGAACGGCTTGCCCTTGGCGTGCACCCGGAGGATGGCCTTACGGCCCTCCATGTCGGGGGCGTCGACCGGGATCTGCCGGTCGAACCGGCCCGGGCGCAGCAGCGCCGGGTCGAGGATGTCCGGCCGGTTCGTGGCGGCGATCAGGATGACGCCGCCCTTGACGTCGAAGCCGTCCATCTCGACGAGCAGCTGGTTGAGGGTCTGCTCGCGTTCGTCGTGGCCGCCACCCATGCCGGCGCCACGGTGCCGGCCGACCGCGTCGATCTCGTCGACGAAGACGATCGCCGGTGCGTTCGCCTTGGCCTGCTCGAACAGGTCACGCACCCGGCTGGCGCCGACGCCGACGAACATCTCCACGAAGTCGGAACCGGAGATCGAGTAGAAGGGCACCCCGGCCTCGCCGGCCACGGCCCGGGCGAGCAGCGTCTTACCGGTGCCGGGTGGGCCGAAGAGGAGAACGCCCTTCGGGATCTTGGCACCGAGCGCCTGGTACTTCGCCGGGTTCTGCAGGAAGTCCTTGATCTCGTGCAGTTCCTCGACGGCCTCCTCGGACCCGGCGACGTCCGCGAACGTCGTCTTCGGCGTGTCCTTGGTGATCATCTTCGCCTTGGACTTGCCGAAGTTGAGCACCCGGGAGCCGCCGCCCTGCATCTGCGACATGAAGAACAGCAGCAGGAGCACGAGCAGCACGATGGGAAGCAGGTTGACCAGCAGGCTGACCCAGATGCTGTCGGACGACACCTCGGTGTCGGCCGGCCCGGTGACCCGGTTGTTGGCCTTGGCGTCGAGGATCTGGTTCCAGACCTCGTTGCCGACCTCGTAGGGGAACTGGGCCTCGATCAGCTTGGTGGTGGTCTCGCCGAACTCGGTCTCCTCGGCGAGGTTGAGCTGGATCGTCTGTTCCTTGTCCTGGAAGACGACCTCCTCGATGCCGCCCTTGTTGAGCTGGTCAAGCGCGACGGACGTGTCCACCCGGTGGTAGCTGGGTCCACCGGTGAACAACTGACTGAGCACGACGGCGCCGAGGATGACCAGGATGACCCAGAACACCGGTCGGCGGAAGAAACGCGTACGTTCCATGCTGTATGTCGAGCGCCGAGACGCCCGCATCCTCCTGATCGACGTCCTGACCGACTGTGGGTGTCGCCGCCGGGGCGGCTGCCGGAGCCGCCGTGCGGGCCGGCCTCGACCCCGGGGCGCGGGTTGCCGCGCCACGGTCATTCGACGGTACACCGTGCGGGACGGATGTGAGCTGGCGAGCCCAGCACTTACGCGTACGGCGAACCGGGTGTCAGCCGGCGTGGCCCGGAGCGGACCTCCGCACCACCGGGATCCACGGTAGTCCGATCAGCTGAAAGTCGGCTGAACGTCGGTCGGGCGCGCCGGTGTGGTCAGGA
This sequence comes from Micromonospora sp. WMMD1082, assembly GCF_029626175.1. NCBI lineage: Bacteria > Bacillati > Actinomycetota > Actinomycetes > Micromonosporales > Micromonosporaceae > Micromonospora > Micromonospora sp. WMMD1082. The sequence goes on from NZ_JARUBM010000002.1 coordinate 2,292,830, forward strand.
GCGGGCGTAGACCTCCGGCTTGAGCACTCCGACGTACGGCAGCTCGCGGTAGCGCTCGCCGAAGTCGAGGCCGTATCCGACGACGAACTCAGTCGGGATGTCGAAGCCGACGTACTTGACCGGCACCGTCACCTTGACCGCGTCCGGCTTGCGGAACAACGCGACCACCTCGACGCTCGCCGCCGACCGCGACTCCAGATAACGCAGCAGCCAGGAGAGCGTCAGCCCGGAGTCGACGATGTCCTCCACGACGACGACGTGCCGGCCGGCGATGTCCCGATCGAGATCCTTGAGGATGCGCACCACGCCGGAGGAGGTGGTGCCCTGCCCGTACGACGAGATGGCCATGAAGTCCAGCTCGGCGGGGGGGCCCTGCCGGCCGAGCGCGCGGGCGAAGTCGGCCATGAACATGACCGCCCCCTTGAGTACGCAGACGAGCAGCAGCCCGTCCGTGACATGTGCGTAGTCCGCGGAGACCTGCTTGGCCAGTTCCGCGGTCTTCTCGCGGATCTGCGCCTCGGAAATGATCACGTGGTCGATGTCGGCGTCGTACCAGGAGCCGTCAGCCATGCCCATAGCCTGCCGTACGCCCTGCCTCCACCGTCGGCGGGGCCGCCCCTTTTCGGGCCACCCCGACCCCAGATTTTCTCGACGAAAGAGGCCAATCACCTCAGCATGGGTGAGATCGCCGTCGGCGACCCCCATCGGACGGCTTCCAGTCCGCGGAGTCACGGCTGTCGGCGGTCAGCCCGACGGCGGACAGGAGGGCGAGGAGCAGGAAGAAGAGCAGGAAGAACAGGAATCCCATGGCGGCGCTCGCTTTCTGGCGTCTGCTGGTGACGTGTCGCCGCCGGTGCGCACCGGACACCTGCCAGTCTGCGGAGCCCGCCTCCCGCCGGACAGTGGCAGGAATGCCATCCATCCTCGATTTTCCGCCACCTCTGCGGTTACCCTCGTCACATGCTCCATTCAGTCGCGGTTCTCGCCCTGGACGGGGTGGCGCCGTTCGAGCTGGGCGTGCTCGCCGAGGTGTTCGGCACCGACCGCACCGCCGACGGCCTGCCCGGCTACCGCTTCGACGTGTGCGGCCCGCAGGGCGCCCCGGTGCGCACCTCCGCCGGCTTCCACCTGGTGCCGACCGCCGACCTGGGCCCGATCGAGGAGGCCGACCTGGTCGCGGTCCCGGCGCACGATCCCGCCACCACCGCGCCAGCCCAGGTGCACGAGGCGCTACGCCGGGCCGCCGAGCGGGGGGCGTACCTGTTCAGCGTGTGTGCCGGCGCGTACCTGCTGGGCGAGGCGGGGCTGCTCGACGGGCGGGAGTGCACCACCCACTGGCGGCACGTCGACGAGTTGCAGCGTCGGCACCCCGGCGCCCGGGTCCGCTGCAACTCGCTCTACGTGCAGGACGGGCGCCTGCTCACCAGCGCGGGCACCGCCGCCGGCATCGACGCCTGCCTGCATTTGGTACGCCAGGAACACGGCTCGGCGACCGCCACCCGGCTCGCCCGACGGATGGTGGTGCCACCGCACCGCGACGGCGGGCAGGCCCAGTACATCGAGGCGCCGATCCCCAAGGCGCCGGAGGCGCCCACCCTGGAGCCGGTGCTGGAGTGGTTGATGGGACGCCTGGACCGGCAGACCACCGTCGACGAGCTGGCCGCGCGGGCCGGGATGGCCCCGCGTACGTTCGCCCGCCGGTTCCGCGCCGAGACCGGCACCACTCCGCACGACTGGCTGACCAACCAGCGGATCCTGCTGGCCCGCCGGCTGCTGGAGGACACCGGCCTCTCGGTGGAGGCGGTGGCCGACCGGGCCGGCTTCGGCGACGCCGCCGCCCTGCGGCACCACTTCACCCGCCGGGTCGGCGCCACCCCGCACGCGTACCGCACCACGTTCCGCGACCGCGTCCCCACCGGCTGACCGGCCAGGACGGCCGTCAGAAGCCCCCGGCGCCCCCGTCGACCCGGGACTCGGAGCCGACGACGTAGCCGCTCCCGGCACGGCGCCAGATCGCCTGGCCGTACCCGAAGACGGTGGGCTCGGGTGCGACGAGGACCTGGTGACCCCGGGCGCGCAGGTCGGCGACGATCGCCGCCCCGCCGGGTCCCGCGATCAGCTGCTCCTCGACGAGCAGCGAGCGGCCCGCGTGCCAGTACCAGCGCGGCGCGTCCAGCGCCGCCTGCGGGTCGAGCCCCGCGTCCACGGTCGCCGAGATCAGCTGCACGTGGCCCTGGGGCTGCATGTGGCCGCCCATCACCCCGAACGGTCCCACCGGCGCTCCCTGCCGGGTCAGGAAGCCGGGGATGATGGTGTGGTACGGCCGCTTCGCCGGACCGACCACGTTCGGGTGGCCCGCGTCCAGCCGGAAGCCGAGACCGCGGTTCTGCAGCACGAAGCCGTACCCGGGTGGCACCACGTGCGAGCCGAAGGCCAGGTAGGTGGACTGGATCAGGCTGACCATCATGCCGCCCTCGTCGGCCGTGCAGAGGTATACCGTCCCGCCGCGCTCCGGTGTGCCGGCCACCGGGTCGGCGGCGGCGTCCGTGACGGCCTCCCGGCGCTGCGCGAGGTACCCGGGCGCGAGTAACTCCGCCACCGGTACCGGCGTCCGGTCGGGGTCCGCGACGTGGGCGTGGGCGTCGGCGAAGCCGAGCTTGACCGCCTCGATCTGCCGGTGCAGCCACCGCGACCCCGCCGCCGGCGTGAACCCGTCGAGGATGCCCAGGGCGAGCAGGGCGGCCAGGCCCTGCCCGTTCGGCGGCAGCTCCCAGACCTCGTGGTTCCGGTAGCGCACCGACACCGGATCGACCCAGGTGCCGGCGTGTGCCGCCAGGTCGTCGGCGGTGAGCAGGCCGCCGGTGCGGGCGGCGTGGTCGGCCAGGGCGGCGGAGATCCGCCCCCGGTAGAACTCCTCCGCCCGGCTCTGCGCGATCAGCCGCAGGGTCCGCGCCGCGTCCGGGTTCCGCCACCGTTCGCCCGCCCGGGGAGCCCGCCCGCCGGGCGCGAAGACCCGCCCGAACCCCGCGTACTCGGGGCCGCTCAGCCCGGCGTGCCCGGCGACCGCCCGGGACCAGGCCGCCGCCGTGGCGGTGGAGACGGGATGCCCGTGCTCGGCGTACCCGATGGCGTCGGCGAAGAGGTCGGCGAAGGGCAGCGAGCCGAACCGGTCGTGCAGGTCACGCCAGCCCGCCGGCACGCCCGGCACGGTCACCGGCAGCCAGCCCCGGGCCGGCATCGCCGGGCCGGCCGCCTGCGTGCCACCCAGCGCGTCGGCGGGTCCGGCGCCCCGCCCGCCGGTCGCGGCGAGCACCCGTTCGCGGGTCAGCCCGGCGGGCGACCGGCCGGAGGCGTTCAGGCCGTGCAGCCGCTTGCCGTCCCAGACGATGGCGAAGAGGTCGCCACCAATGTCGTTCGACGGCGGCTGCACGACGGTGAGGGTGATGGCGGTGGCCAGCGCGGCGTCGACGGCGTTGCCGCCCCGCCGCAGCACGGCCAGACCCGCGGCCATGGCCAGCGGCTGGCTGGTGGCCACCGCGGCCCGCGGGGCGAAGAGCGGTCGCCGGGGGAAGGTCATTCGTCGATCTTGCCGTCCGGCACCGGCGGCGCCTCCGGCAGCAGCCGGTCGGCGTGCCGGCGCACCCGCAGCCCGCCCGGCAGGTACGTCACCCGCTGCCCGCGCCACGCCGTGACCAGCGTGTCCAGCGCGGCGACGTGCCGGTGCGACAGGGCGGCCGGCGGTGCGCCCAACTCGTGGGCCCAGGCACGCAGCACCCGGCCGCGCAGCGCGGGGGCCAGGTCGGCCAGCGCCTTGACGGCCAGTCCACCGTCGGGATGCCGCGCCCCGATCAGGGCCGCACCGGCAAGCTCGTCCAGGACCGCGTTGTCCGCCGCCACCAGCGTGGCGGTACGGGCGAGGTTGTCCAGCACCCCGGGCCCGAGCGTCCGGACCAGGAGCGGCAACACGTCGGCCCGGATCCGGGAGCGGGCGTACGCGGGGTCACTGTTGTGCGGGTCCTCCCACGGCGTCAGCCCGAGCACCGCGCACGCGGCACGGGTCTCGTCCCGCCCGATCTCCAACAGCGGTCGTACGAGAGGGATGCCGGCCAGATCCCGACGCGCCGGCATCCCGGCGAGCCCGCGCGGGCCGGCGCCCCGGGCCAGTGCGAGCAGCACCGTCTCCGCCTGGTCGTCCCGGGTGTGCCCGGTGAGCAGCGCCGCCGCGTCGTGCCGCCCGGCGACCTCGGTCAGCGCCTGGTAGCGGGCCTCGCGGGCGGCCGCCTCCGGGCCGCCCGGCCGGCCGGTGACCTCGACCCGGACCACCTCGACCGGCGCCAGTCCGGCCCCCTCCGCCCAGCGCGCCACCGCCGCCGCCCGCCGCGCCGACCCGTCCTGTAACCCGTGGTCGACGGTGACCAGCCCGGCGGTACGTCCCGTCCGGGGCGCCACGAACGCGGTGGCCGCCGCCAGGGCGAGCGAGTCGGCCCCACCGGAGCAGGCGACCAGCACCGGACCGTACGCCGGCAGGTCGGCCAGCGCGCGGCGGACCGCGACCCGGATCGCGGCGACCGACGGGGCGAGCGGGGCCACCGCTCAGCCGGCGGTCGGCACCGGGCCGACCGGCCCGTGCACCCGCGCCACCCAGGCGTCCGGCTCGCTCAGCTCGGCCAGCCGGGGCAGGGTCAGCGGCGACTCGAAGACCCGGTTGAAGCCCGCCATGCCCACCCGGTCCACCACCGCGTGCACGAACCTGCGGCCCTCCGCGTACTGCCGCATCTTCACGTCGATGCCGATCAGCCGCCGGATCGCCTTCTCCACCGGGTTCCCGGCCTCGCGGCGCCGGTTGAAGCCGGCCCGGATCCGTTCGACGCTCGGGATCACCTGCGGGCCGACGCCGTCCATCACGAACTCGGCGTGCCCCTCCAGCAGGGTCATCAGCGCGGTCAGCCGGTCCAGCACGGCCCGCTGCCCCGGCGTCTGGACGATGTCCAGCACGCTGGCCCGGCTCTGCGGGTCGCGGACCGCGTCGGCGAGGGTACTCACGCCGCGGCGCAGCCGCTCCAGCAGGTGCTCGCCACCCTGCGCGGCGTCGACGAAGGCCTGCACCTCACCGAGGAAGTACGCCCGCATCCACGGCACCGCGGTGAACTGCGTCCGATGGGTCACCTCGTGTAGGCAGACCCAGAGCCGGAAGTCACGCGGATCGGCGCCCAGCTTGCGCTCCACCTCGACGATGTTCGGCGCGACCAGCAGCAGTTGCCCCGGGTCGGCGGAGAAGACCTCGTACTGCCCGAGCACCCGGCCGGACAGGTAGGCCAGCACGGTGCCCGCCTGCACTCCCGTCACCCGGGACCCGACGGCCTCGGTGAACGCGCCGGGCTGCTTGTCCTGCGAGAGCCGGCCGACCAGCGGGGTGATCACCTCACGCAGTCCGGCGACGTTGGTCGCGGCCCAGTCGCGCCGGTCGACCACCCGCACCGGCGGGTGAGCGACCTGCGAGGTCAACCCGGTGTAGTCGGCGACGTGCCCGGCCGCCTCGTCGGTCAACCGGCGCAGCCCGGAGACCACCTCGGTGGCCTCGTCGTACGTCACCCGGGGGCCCGACTTACCCAGAGCCCCCGCGGTAGCGGTGGCCAGATCCCAGTCCACGAACTGCGCCATGCCACCCACCGTACCCGCGCCGCAAACTCCACCCGGCCGGGCGACGCAGCGCCGGCCCGCCGGCCGGACCCGCCGCGATCCGCCCAGCGGTTCAGCGGCAGCCGCAGGTGGCCAGGGCGGCGGCGATCCGGTCCAGGGCCGCCCGGGCCGGCTCCATCCCGGCCGGCGGCACCTCGTCGGTGAGCACGGCGAAGGTGAGCAGCCGCCCCTCGGCCGTGGTCACCACCCCCGCGATGGCATGCACCCGGGTCAACGTGCCGGTCTTGGCGCGGACCACGCCGGCACCGGCGGCCGTGCCGGGTGCGGCGCCGTAGCGGTCGCGCAGCGTGCCGGACCAGCCCCCGACGGGCAGTCCGCCGAAGATTGCGGCGAGTTCGGGCCGCTCCGGGCTGGCCGCGAGCGCCAGGAGTTCGGTCAGCAGCGCAGGGCTGATCAGATTCTTCCGGGACAGCCCGCTGCCGTCGGCGAGGGACAGCCCGCTCACCGGCAGAGCCAGCTCGGACACCACCTCGGCCATCGCCGTGGCGGCACCGGCGAACGAGGCGGGCTGGTCGCGGGCCAGCGCGACCTGGCGGGCCAGCGCCTCGGCCACGATGTTGTCACTCTCGCTGATCATGATGTCGACCAGGCGGATCAGCGGCGGCGAATGCACCACGCCCAGTTCGGCCCCGGGCGCGGTGTCGCCGGCCGGCCCACCGGTCGCCTCGGTCGCCGCCGGCGGGGCGGTGCCCTTCCGCACGGCGTCGGCCGGCACACCGAGCAGTTGGGCGAAGGCTCGGCCGGCGGCCAGGTCCGGCTGGGGAACCCGCTCGGCCCAACCCTGGCCGGCCTTCGGGTCCTTGCGCGCACCGTCGAGCATCAGCGCGGTGATCGCCCCGCCGTAGCCGCCGGTGGGGATGTCGTCGTCCCAGCCGGGTCCGTACACCGGGCCGGAGTAGCGCGAGGAGTCGACGACGATCCTGGTGGGGGTGGCTCCGCCCAGCGCCGTACGCACCTGGTCGGCGAGGTCGGCGAGGCTCGCGGCCCCCGGATAGAAGCCCTTGGCGCCGGCCGCCAGCGTCGGATCCCCGCCGCCGACGATCACCACCTCACCCGGCTGCGCGCCGGCCACCGCCCGGGTCGGTATCCGGTGGCCGGGGCCGCGGGCGGTCAACACCGTCACGGCGGTCAACAGCTTGGTCACCGACGCCGGCACGGTCCCCTCGCCGCCGCCACGGTCGAAGAGCGGCTCCCCGGTCAGCGCGTCGGCCACCGCCACGTTGACCCGGCCGCCCAGGGCGGCGTCGCCGACCAGCGGTTCGAGCACGGCTCGGAGCCCTTCGACGCTGGGCAGCGGCGCGCCGATGTCGGCGGCCGCCAGCACCGCGACCGGCGTGGACTCCGCCGGCTCGCTGGCCGCCGGTGCGGTGGGAGCGTCGCCCAGCCACCGGCCCACCGGCCCGGGTCGGACCACGACCAGCCCCACCGCGACCAGTACGAGCACCAGCCCGACGGCGAGCACCAGCGGCCACCGCCGGCGCGGGGACGGCGTGGCGGCCGGACCCGCCGGAGCGGGGGCCGACCCGGCTGCAACCGGGGCGGAGCCCGCCGGAACCGGGGCGGAGCCCGCAGCAGCGGGCGCCGGGCTAGTCGGGGCGGCGGCGCCCGGCACGACGGCGCGGCCCGAGGCGGCGCCCCTGGTCGGCGTCGCCGGGAAGGACTCGGTGGATGCCGGCCTCACGGGGGCCGGGTTCACGGGAGCCGGGGGTGCCGGCGAGATGGGCGGTGTCGGGGGTTGCGCCCGGAGTACCTGCGCGTCCGGCACCGGTACCCGCCCGGCCGCCGGCTTCGCCGACGGTTGGCCGTTACCACCTTCGGCGGCACCGCCCGGACGGTAGTGTGAATCTTCCCTCCCCACGACCCCCTCCTCCCGACCGGGAACCGGCCTGGGTGACACTACTTCGGTCCGAAGACTATGCGGCTGCCGGAGTCGGCGGGTGAGCATTCACCCGGCCCGGCCGCCGGTTCCGTCAAGCCAGCGTGGGCCAACGAGGGAGCGTGCAGATGGATTTCGACGTCACGGTTGAGATCCCCAAGGGTCACCGCAACAAGTACGAGGTGGACCACGTCACCGGCCGGATCCGGCTGGACCGCACGCTCTTCACCTCCACGCAGTACCCGGCCGACTACGGCTTCATCGAGGGCACCCTGGGTGCGGACGGCGATCCGCTGGACGCCCTGGTGCTGGTGCCCGAGCCGACCTTCCCGGGTTGCCTGATCCGGTGCCGCACCATCGGCATGTTCCGGATGACCGACGAGAAGGGCGGCGACGACAAGGTCCTCTGCGTGCCGTACGAGGACCCGCGGCAGGAGCACCTGCGCGACATCCACCACCTCGGCGAGTTCGACCGGCTGGAGATCCAGCACTTCTTCGAGGTCTACAAGGACCTGGAGCCGGGCAAGTCGGTCGAGGGTGCGACCTGGGTGGGGCGCACCGAGGCCGAGGCCGAGATCCATGCGTCGTACCGCCGGGCCAGGGAGGCCGAGGAACGCGGCGAGCCCACGCACTGACACACGTCCGTCCGGGCCCGGGGATCGAGCTAACCGAGCAGTTCCCGGGCCTGCTCGTAGAGGCCGAGCACGGCGCAGGTCACCGGCACCACCGAGACCACCAGGGCGGTGTCGGTGAGGTCGGCGAGCCGGCCGACATACGGGGAGACCGGCCGGCGGGCGTAGGTCGTGCCGGCGGCCACCACCAGCAGGGCGATCAGCAGCCCACCGGCCACCAGGGCGAGCCGACCCGGCTGCCCGGTGGCATTGGCGAGCACCCCGCCGAGGACCGCGAACCCGGCCAGCCCGGCGAGCACCGGCGGCACCCGGTGCCGCACCGCCACGAAGAGCCGGGCGCGTAACAGCAGCACCGCCGAGGTCACCGCGACGAGCAGCCGACCGGCGGTGCCACCGGTGGCAACGACGACCAACGCGGCGCCCACGGCCAGCACGGCGTGCCCGATCAACATCCCGGTCAGCATCTCCCCGCTGCGGGCCACCGCCGCGTACACCCGGCCCCGGTCCGGCAGGTCACGCGCCCGGTCCGGATCGTCCGGGGCACCGGTGGGCAGGGTGATGGGCGGCAGCGGTACCCGGCCCAGCCGGATGGCCAGCAGCGGGACCGCTCCGATCGCGAAGGCCAGCACGCAGAGCAGCACGGCGGCCGCACCGGCCGGACCGAGCAGCAGTCCGACGAGGGCGGCCGGCCCGCCGGCCGCGCCCACCACCACGCCGGCCACGAAGACGGGCCGCCGGGTGGCCACCCCGAGCAGCCCGAGCACCGACACCAGCAGCAACGCCACCGAACCGGCGAGCAGCTCCGCCGCACCGATCCAGCGCAGCGGGCCGAACAGCCCGACCGGATCGCCCGAGGCGACGGCGAGGGCACCGGCCACTGCGGCGTACGGCAGCGCGCAGCCGCCGAGGGTGGCGCCGGCCGGTCCGTCGCCCTGGGCCCGGGAGAGCGCGGTGCCGGCCAGCAGGAGCAGCACCGCCACCAGGGTCGCGGCCAGCCAGCCGGCGGGGTCGCCCGGTCCGCCGAGGACCAGGGCGAGCAGGCCGACCGCGAGCGGGAAGCCGGCGCCGGCGAGCGCGGCGCACCGGGTGGCCCGGGGTGACCACGCCGCGCCCTGCCGGCGAGCACCGTCGGCGATGGCCTCCACCACGTCGTCGTACTCAAGCTCGGGCCACTCGGCGCGGGCCGGCACCAGGTGCAGCACCTCGCCGTCGCGTACGCCCTGGGCGAGCAGCGCCTGCCCGCCGGTCAGCACGCTGCCGTCGGCGCGGCGGAGCCGCCAACCGCCGTGCCGTTCGCCGTCGTCGGCGAGCCCCTCGCCGGCGTGGCGCAGCACCTCGGGCAGCAGCTCGGCGAGGGGAACCTGCTCCGGCAGCGCAACGTCGACCCGCCGTCGGGGTGCGTTGACGGTGACCCGGGCCAGCCCGACTGTCATCGGCCGATCTCCATCCCAAGCGGGGCGGCTGCTGTGCGGACGGAAAGACTTTACCTACCATGAGCCAGGCTCGCGTCACCGTGCGTTGTCAGGAGAGCAGGTCGAGTGTCCAGTGTCGTGATCCGGCGTCCGGAGCGGCGCCCCGCGCCCGAGATTCCGGTCGGTGACCTGCCGGTGCAGGCGCCCCCGGAGATTCCGGCCGGCACCGGCGCCCGCTGGCAGCAGATGCTGATGGTGCTGCCGATGCTCGGTGGCACGGTCGCGATGGCGATGATGTTCGGCCGGGGTGGCGGCGCCTACGCGTACGTGGTCGGCGGCATGTTCGGCCTCTCCTCGCTGGCGATGCTGATGACCTCCTGGGGCAGCGCCGCGGGCACCCCGAAGAAGTCCGAGATGATGGCGGCCCGCCGGGAGTACCTGCGGCACCTCACGACCCTGCGCCGCCAGGTCCGCCAGACCGCGGCGCGGCAGCGCGCCGGCCTCTGCTACCGGCACCCGGACCCGTCGGTGCTCTGGTCGACGGTGCAGAGCCACCGGGTCTGGGAGCGACGCCCCACCGATCCGGACTTCGCGGTGGTCCGGGTCGCCGTCGGGCCGCAGACCCTCGCCACCCCGCTGATCCCGCCGGTCACCCGTCCGTTGGAGGAGCTGGAGCCGATGACCGCCGGCGCCCTGCGCCGCTTCCTGGACGCGTACTCCGTGGTGCCCGACCTGCCGGTGGCCGTGTCGCTGCGCAGCTTCGCCCGGATCTTCGTCCGGGCCACACCGGTCGGCCCGACCGGATCACCGGCCGCGCAGGCGCTGGCCCGGGCGATGCTCACCCAGCTCGCGGTCTTCCACGCTCCGGACGAACTGCTCGTCGCGGTCTGCGCCGGCCCGGAGCGACGCGGCGTCTGGGAGTGGGTCAAGTGGCTGCCGCACGCCCAGCATCCGACCCGCCACGACGCCCTCGGCCCGGTGCGGCTGGTCACCAGTTCCGCGGTGGAGCTGGAGCGGCTGCTCGGCGAGGCGCTGGCCAGCCGCTCCCGGTTCAGCCCGGCCGGGCCGGCGACCGACGGGCCGCACCTGGTGGTCGTGCTCGACGGGGGCGACCTCACCGGCGCCACCGAGCTGGCCGGGGACGGTGGCATCGACGCGGTCACCCTGATCGACCTGGACACCGCGCCGCCGCGCCTGCTCGACCGGTTCGCGTTACTGCTGGAGCTGCGGGGCGGTCGGCTGCACTCGCACTCGGCGGACGGGCCGGCCGAGGTCGGCGCGGCCGACACGCTGGAGATCACCGAGGCCGAGGCGGTGGCCCGCCGACTCGCGCCGCTGCGCCTGGCCGCCGCCCGGGGTGCCGACGCGTCACCCGGCGCCGAGCCGGGCCTGCCGGAGTTGCTCGGCATCGGCGATCCAGAGGGTTTCACCGCGGAGCAGGGTTGGCTGCCGAGATCGGCGCGGGAACGGCTGCGGGTGCCGATCGGCGTCGGCGTGGACGGTGGCGCCGTGGAGTTGGACCTGAAGGAGTCGGCGCAGGACGGCATGGGTCCGCACGGGCTGCTGATCGGTGCCACCGGCTCCGGCAAGTCCGAACTGCTCCGTACGCTGGTGCTCGGGCTGGCCACCACCCACTCCTCGGAGCAGCTCAACTTCGTGCTGGTGGACTTCAAGGGCGGGGCCACGTTCGCCTCGTTCGACCGGCTGCCGCACACCGCCGCCGTGATCACCAATCTGGCGGACGCGTTGCCGCTGGTCGACCGAATGGTCGACGCAATCAACGGCGAGCTGGTCCGCCGGCAGGAACTGCTGCGCCGGGCCGGCAACTACGCCAGCCTGCGCGACTACGAGCGCGCGCGGGCGGCCGGCGGTCCGCTGGCCCCGCTGCCGTCGCTGCTGCTGATCTGCGACGAGTTCTCCGAACTGCTGTCGGCCAAGCCCGACTTCATCGACCTGTTCGTCCAGATCGGCCGGCTGGGCCGGTCGCTCGGCGTGCACCTGCTGCTGGCGAGCCAGCGCCTGGAGGAGGGGCGGCTGCGCGGGCTCGACACCCACCTGTCGTACCGGATCGGTCTGCGCACCTTCTCCGCGCTGGAGTCCCGCACGGTGCTCGGGGCACCGGACGCGCACGAACTGCCCCGCTCGCCGGGGCACGGCTTCCTTCGGTACGGCACCGAGCCGCTGCTGCGGTTCAAGGCCGCGTACGTCTCCGGGGCGGTGCAGCCGCGCGGCCCGGCGGCCGGTGCATCCGGACCGGCCGGTCCCCGCCTGCTCTCCTTCTCCACCCACTTCACCCCCGCGCCGCAGCCGCCCACCCCGCCGACCGTCCAGGACGAGAAGCCCCGGGAGACCCTGCTGGGTCTGCTGGTCGACCGGCTGGCCGGGCAGGGGGTGCCGGCGCACCAGGTGTGGCTGCCGCCGCTGGCCGACGCCCCGGTCATGGACGAACTCGGCGGCCCGCTGACGGTCGACGACGGCCGAGGGCTGACCTTCGGCAATCCCGAGTTGCACGGCGCCTTGCAGGTGCCGGTGGCCGTGGTCGACAAACCGTACGAGCAGCGGCGCGACCTGCTCTGGCTGACGCTGGACGGCGCGGCCGGCCACGTCGCGGTGGTCGGCGGTACGCAGAGCGGCAAGTCCACCGCACTCCGTACGCTGATCTGCGCGCTGGCACTCACCCACACCCCGGCCGAGGTGCAGGTCTACTGCCTCGACTTCGGTGGCGGCGGGCTGGCCGCGGTGCGCGACCTGCCGCACGTCGGCGGGGTCACCGGGCGGGCCGACCCGACCGGCGTACGGCGCACCGTGGGCGAGATGTCGACCGTGCTCGCCGACCGGGAACGCACCTTCGCCGAACTCGGCGTGGAGTCGATGGCCGCCTGGCGGCAGCGACGCCGCCACCAGGACACGACCGGTGAACCCCGCACCGACCCCTTCGGCGACGTGTTTCTCGTTGTCGACGGGTGGTCGACCCTGCGCGGCGAGTACGACGACCTGGAGCCGCTGATCACCGACCTGGCCACCCGGGGGCTCTCCTACGGACTGCACGTGGTGGCCACGGCGGTGCGCTGGCTGGACTTCCGGCCGGCCATCCGGGACCTCTTCGGTTCCCGGCTCGAGCTGCGGCTCGGTGACCCGTCCGACTCGCTCGTCGCCCGGCGCGCCGCGCACCACGTGCCGGAACGGGCGCCGGGGCGGGGCGTCACCCCGGAGGGCCTGCACTTCCTCACCGCGCTACCGCAGGCGACCGGCACGGACACCGCCGGGCTGGTGAAGCAGGTCAGCGAGGGCTGGGCCGGGCCGGTCGCACCCCGGGTGCGGCTGCTCCCGGCCGTGCTGCCGTACGCCGACCTCGACCTCGACGCCACCACCGGCCTGAGCATCCCGGTCGGGATCGCCGAGGCCGACCTGCACCCGGTGGTCCTCGACTTCACCACGGAGCCGCACTTCGTGGTCTACGGCGACGCGGAGTGCGGCAAGTCGTCGTTCCTGCGCGCCCTGGCCGCCACGATCGTCACCCGGTTCACCCCGGAGCAGGCCCGGGTGATCCTGGTGGACTACCGGCGGAGCCTGCTCGGTGCGATCTCCACGCCACACCTGATCGGGTACGGCACCGCCGCCGCGCACACCGCCGAACTGGTCGAGTCGGCCGCCGGCTACCTGCAGGGTCGGACGCCCGGCCCCGAGGTCGGCCCGGCGCAGTTGCGCGACCGGTCGTGGTGGTCCGGTCCGGAACTGTTCGTGCTGGTCGACGACTACGACCTGGTCGCGAGCGGGCCGGCGAACCCGCTGCGGGCGCTGGAGGAGCACCTGCCGCACGCCCGCGATGTCGGGCTGCACCTGGTGCTGGTCCGACGCTCCGGTGGCGCGGCCCGCGCCCAGTACGAGCCGGTGGTGCAGCGGCTACGCGAACTGTCCACCTCGGGCCTGGTGATGTCGGGGAGCCCGGAGGAGGGCGCGCTGGTCGGCCCGGTCCGGCCCGGGCCGCTGCCGCCCGGGCGCGGCCGGTTGTTCACCCGACGCGAAGGCGTACGCCTGGTCCAACTGGCTCACCTGCCGCCACAGTGATGCCGAGTCCACGGAACGTCCCTAGAGACGCGGCGGAACCGGTAATCTCCGATCGTCATGTGTCCCGCGACGAATGGCTGAGGATGTGACCAGGGTGCGGCACAGCGGCCTGCCAGGGGCCGGACGGTTGGCTCACCGGGCGCTGCTCGCGACGGCCGCCACCGTCCTGTCCGCCGCCGTCGCGGTGGTTCCCGCCGCGGCCGTGCCGCTCACGGTCCCCACCCTCGGCGTGCCGGTGGCCTACGCACCGGACCCGGCGGGACGCGCTGACCAGGTCCGCGACGAGCAGTGGCAGCTCGACAAGTTGGGTGCGCAGATCGCGTGGCGCACGTCGACCGGGCGGGGCGTGGTCGTCGCGGTGATCGATTCCGGGGTGGACGGTTCCCACCCCGACCTGGCCGGCCAGGTGCTGCCCGGGCTCGACCTGGTCGCCACGGACGGTGCCGCCGAGCCGGATCCGGTCGGGCACGGCACGACGGTGGCCGGTCTGATCGCCGGGCGCAACGACGATCGCCAGGGCGTGGTGGGGCTGGCGCCGGACGCCCGGATCCTGCCCGTACGGGTCCTCGACGCGGAGAACCGTTACGACGACGCGCTGATCGTGGCCAAGGGCGTCCGGTGGGCGGTCGACAACGGCGCCAAGGTGATCAACCTGTCGCTCGGCGGCAACGGCGACAGCCCGGCGCTGGCCGCGGCGATCGACTACGCCTTCGCGAGGGACGTGGTGGTGATCGCCTGCACCGGCAACCTTGCCACCTCGCCCGAGGCGAAGGTGTGGTATCCGGCCCGGGAACCGGGCGTGATCGCGGTCTCCGGCCTGGAACGCAACAGCGACAACCTGTGGAGCGGTGCGATCACCGGCCGGGCCACCATCCTCACCGCCCCGGCCAGCGGGCTCGTCGGCGCTCGCCCGCCCGGCGGGTACTGGCGGGTGCAGGGCACCAGCTTCGCGGCGCCACTGGTCGCCGCCACCGCCGCCCTGGTGCGGGCCCGTTACCCGCAGATGTCCGCCGGCGACGTGGTGAACCGGCTGCTCGTCACCGCCAAGGACATCGGCCCCACCGGGCGGGACGAGCGGTTCGGTTACGGCCTGGTGGACCCGGTCGCGGCGCTGACCGCGGAGGTGCCGCTGGTGCACCAGAACCCGCTGGACGACAACGACCCGCCGGGGGTGACCGGGTTCGGCGCGGCACCCGGCTCGGTGACGACGGGCGACCCCGACGCCGAACAGCTCGGCCTGACCGGGGCGCGGCAGGAGACCCAGTGGCGGGCCCGCGCCGCCGGGGCGCAGGACGACGCCGGCGCGGAGCGGCTCTGGATCGGGTCGGCCATTCTCCTCGCCCTGCTCACCGGCGCCGCGCTCATGGTGCGCCGGTTCCGGCAGGCGCCCCGCTGACCGTCGCGGCACGAATCCGCCCGAACCCGGGTACCCGACCCGTCGACGCGGGTAGAACGGTCGTCGTGGGAATCGGTCGGCGCGGCGCGGCGCCACTCTCCGGGCGTGGTTCCCACCTGCCAGCGACCGGAGCGCGGGGGCCGAGGCGCGCCCCGGGTGCCTCCGGCGTGGTGATGCTCGTGCCATTCGCACTGCTCGCCACGCTGGTGCTGAGCGACTGGCCGCCGCTGCGCCGGCTCGACGTGGCGGTCACCGCGCACCTGCACGGGTACGCCCTGGACCACCCGGCCTGGGTCCGGACGATGAGCGTCTGGACCGACGCCTTCGCCCCGATGCCGCTGCGGGTGGCGGCACTGGCACTGGTGATCTGGCTGGCCAGCCGTGGCGCCCGGCGGCTCGCCGTCTGGGCCACCACGACCATGGTGCTCGGCGGCCTGCTCGCGCCGCTGCTCAAGCTGCTCGTCGGCCGTCCACGACCGGACCTGCCCGACCCGGTGGCGCAGGCGCCCGGCCTGGCCTTTCCCTCGGGGCACGCGCTGAACGCGGTACTCGCCGCCGGAGTTCTCCTGGTGGTGTTCCTGCCCCGCACCGGGGCCCGGTCCACGGCCCGCGCGGCGGTCTGGCTCGGTGCCCTGCTGATCGCCGTGGTGACCGGGTTCAGCCGGGTCGCCCTCGGCGTGCACTGGACCAGCGACGTGCTCGCCGGATGGCTGCTCGGTGCGGCGGTGGTCGCCGCCACCACCGCCGTCTTCACCGTCTGGCCCCGGCCTGCACCCGAGAACCGGCGCCCGCCACCTGGCAGGTGACCGTCAGGTGCACTCGCCGGTCTCGACGCCCCGGGTACGCTCCGCGCCGGCCAGGGCCACCGGCCGTGCCTCGGCGGCGGTGACCGCGAAGCCGGTGTTCGGGTCGTCGGCTGCCGCCGCGAAGATGACCCCCAGCACCAGGCCGTTGGAGGAGACCAGCGGCCCGCCGGAGTTGCCGCTGCGGACCAGCGCCCGGATCGTGTAGATCTCCCGGGTCACGTTCCCCGACGAGTAGATGTCCGGCCCGGTGATCCGGTCGACGTCACGGACCCGCGCCGACTGGGCGTTGTACGGCCCGTCGAGCGGGAACCCGAGCACGACGGCATCCGCGCCGGTGGAGGCGTTGCCGGCGGCGAACCGCATCGACGGGCCGGGCAGCCCGGGCACGTAGAGCACGGCCAGGTCCCGGTCCGGGTCGTAGACGACCACCTCGCCCTCGTACCGGTCCCCGCGCAACTCCACCGCCACCGAGCGGGTGCCGGCGACCACATGCGCGTTGGTCATCACCCGGTCGTCGGCGTACACGAAGCCGGAGCCCTCTATCCGCCGGGAACAGCTCGGCGCCGAACCGAGCACCTTGACCACCGAGCGTTGACCGTTGCTCACCACCTCGGAGCCGGCGAGCGCCGGGTCGGGCGGCTCGACCTGCCGGGCCTGGGTACGCCGCAGCCCCTCGAAGACGTCCGGGAACCCGTTGGTGTCGACGGTGTCGCGCAGCGCCGTGGAGAGCTGCTGAGCCTGGTCGGGCAGCACCCGGTCGACCACGTTGAGCAACGCGCTGCTGCGGACGGAGGCGGCCAACCACGGCAGCGAGGAGGAGCCGAGCGGCACGGCCACCAGCCAGGCGACCAGGAGCACCGCGAAGAGCGAGACGAAGGCGCCACCGACATCGTCGGCCCGCCGCCCCACGTCACTGGCGATGGTGCGACGCAGGTGGGAGCCGAGCCAGCCGGCCAGCGCCTGGCCCACCACGGCGAGGCCGAAGATGGCGACCAGCGAGATCAGCACCCGGGTGCCGCCGTCCACGAACTGCTGGGCGAACATCGGCCCGATCTGCAGTCCGATCAGGGCGCCGAGGAAAAAGCCGGAGAACGAGAGCACCCCGATGACGAACCCCTGTCGGTATCCGCTGATCGCGAACACGAGCATGAGCAACAGCAGTACGAGATCCACGGCCGACACGGCTCAAGCGTACGGGCCAGGGGCTCGCGCGATGACGATCGCTTGCGGAAGGTAGCGGTCCGATCAGCGCAGGGCGCTCTCGTCGACGTCGTCGGTGCCGGCCGACGGGGCGGGGGACGCGCCGGTCGGCGGAAGATCGATCACCCGGCGCCGGGACCACGGCCGGCTCCAGCCACCCATCTCCAGCAACGCGGCGAGCACCCCGGCGGTGAAGCCCCAGACGAGCATCCCGCGCACGGAGAAGGCCGGGCCGACCCAGCCGCTCGGATGGCGTACCCGCACCCGGTTGTCCGGGTCGACCAGCTCGGCGATCGGCAGCCGGGCGACGTGGGCCACCTCGGCCGGCTCCCGGGAATGCACCGGGTGCGGCGCGTGCCACCAGGCGAGCACCGGCGTCACCACGAAGTCGCTGACCGGAATCCACAGCCTCGGCAGTTGGGCCAGGACGGTGACGCTGACCGGGTCGAGACCGACCTCCTCGTTCGCCTCGCGCAGCGCCGTCGCGGCGGCGTCGGCATCCTCCGGGTCGGCCGCCCCGCCGGGAAACGCCGGCTGGCCGGCATGGTTGCGCAGGGTGGCGGCTCGCTGGAGGACCAGCACATCCGGGCCGGTGGCGACATCCTCGCCGAGCAGCACCAGCACGGCGCTCTCCCGGCCGCCGCGATCCGGCGTACGCAGCTGAGTGAAATCCTCGGTACGCGCGGTGCCGAGCCGATCCAGCAGCGGCCCCATCCATTCCGGCGGCTGCGCACCCGCTCGCTCACGCTTGCTCATGTTGGCACCGTGAGGCCGAGGTGTTGGTGGACGAGTGCGGCGAGGCGGGCGTCGTCCAGCGCGCCCGAGCTGTCGATGTGCCGGATCCCGCCCTGCGCGTCCACGAAGATGGTCAGCGGGATCGCGGTGCGGCGCAGCGCTCGCTGCACCGCCTCGCCCTGGTCGACCAGCATCGGGAACCGTACGCCGAAATCCTCGCCGATCGACTGCGCCGCGGCGCGGCTGTCCCGGCTGTTCACTCCGACCACCCGCAACTGCCCCTCGGCACGCTCGCTGAGCCGCTGGAAGGCGGGCAGCTCCTTGCGGCAGGGCGGGCACCAGGAGGCCCAGATGTTGACCACCGCCGGCCCGCGCACGTCCCGCAGGGCGATCGGGGCACCGCCGGTGAAGCAGGTGAGGGTCAGCTCGGGCAGCAGATCGCCCGCCGCCCCGCCGGGACCGTCCGCCTTATCGGGGCCGGGCGCCTCACCACGGCCGGCGGGGTCGCCGGCGAGGCCGGCGCAGTCCTGGAACGGTGACGGGCGGGCGGCGGCCGCATCCTGGCGGGTCGGCCCGGGCGCCTCGGTGTCGGCGGTGCAGGCGGCCGTGCCCAGCAGCACCAGCGGCAGGGAGAGCAGGGCGAGCCGGCGGATCACGGCGCCTCCGCCCGGACCGCCTGCACCGGCACCAGCTCGGGATCGATGCCGGCGGCGACCGCGAGGTCGCGGGCGCGGGGGCCCTTGAGCAGCTTCGCCGCGGCGGCCGGCTCGGTCGGCCCGGTGCCGTACGCAGGGCAGAGCTTCGCCAGCGTGCACGCCCCGCAGGCGGGCTTGCGGGCGTGGCAGACCCGGCGGCCGTGGAAGATGATCCGGTGCGACAGCATGGTCCAGTCGCGCTTCGGGAACATCGCCCCGATCTCATGCTCGATCTTGACCGGGTCGGTCTCGGTGGTCAGCCCCCAGCGGTGCGCCAACCGTTGGAAGTGGGTGTCGACGGTGATGCCGGGCACGTCGAACGCGTTACCGAGGATGACGTTGGCGGTCTTGCGACCGATCCCGGGCAGGGTGACCAGGTCGGCCAGCCGGCCGGGGACCTGGCCGTCGTACCGCTCCACCAGGGCCTGACCGAGCTGGATCAGCGAGTTGGTCTTGTTGCGGTAGAAGCCGGTCGGCCGGATCATCTCCTCCATCTCGCCGCGATCCGCCCCGGCGTAGTCGGTGGCCGTCGGGTAGCGGGCGAAGAGCTTCGGAGTGACCTCGTTGACCTTCTTGTCGGTGCACTGGGCCGAGAGGATCGTGGCGACGGCCAGCTCCAGCGCGTTGCCGTGGTCGAGTTCGCAGTGCGCGTCGGGGTGCGTCTCGGTCAGCACGCGGCCGATCCGCCGCGCCCGACGCGTACGACCCAGGTCGGTCTCGGTGGCGCTTCTGGTCACGACGGCCAGCCTACGTCGCCGGCCCGACTCTTCCGGACGCCCTCTGCCGACGGGCCGCAGATCGCCCCTAGGGTGCGTTGATCTTTCCGGAGTCGGTGAAGCGGGCGCCGGATTCCGGGAAGTCGAGCTTGGTGAGATCCCGGAGCAGCCCGAGGCCGCGATCGTCGGGATCGACCGTCGGCTTGCGGACCCCGTCCATGTAGGTGGAGGTGAACGAGCCGCCGGCCCAGGTGCCGTCGGCTTCGAGCGACACCTTCAGCACCCCGCCCCAGCCGAGGCGGCCGGTGTTGCTCAACGAGTTGCCGCCGCCGGCGAAGTTGCCCAGGCTGTACGCGATCAGCCGGCCCTTGTAGAACTCCATGCCGCGCAGCACGTGCGGACCGTGGCCGACGACCAGGTCGGCGCCGGAGTCGATCATCGCGCGGGAGAACTTGATCGGGTCGCCCCGGTTCTCACCGAGGAACATCTCGGTGCCCGGCCGCACCCGCGTCATCTCCGACCCCTCGGCACCCATGTGCACCTGCACCACGACGATGTCGGCCTGCTCGGCGGCCTTCTCGATCACCTTCTTCGCGGCCGGGATGTCGACCAGGCTGTTCGACCAGCGGTACGACGAGAACCCGGCGACGGCGACCTTGACGCCCTTGACCTCGACCACCGTGATCTGGTCGGGCGCACCGGTGTGCGCGAGGCCGTGCTCCTCCAGCGCCTTCTGGGTGTTCTCGTACCCCTTCGGCCCGAAGTCGTAGCCGTGGTTGTTTGCCTGGTTGAGCAGGTCGAACCCGGCGTCGGCGAGATGTGCGGCGTACTCCGGTGGGGCCCGGAACTGGAAGCAGCGGGTGGAGTTCGCCCCGCACTTGCCGGTGCCCGTGTCCACGGTCAACGGCTCTTCCAGGTTGCCCATCACCAGGTCGGCGGCGAGCGCCTTCTTGACCGAGTCGAAGAAGCCCTTGCCGTTGTTGGGCGGCAGCCGGTTCGGCGCCATGGCCATGACGATGTCGCCGGTGGCGGAGAGCGAGATCTTCTTGACGGCGGGGGCGCTCGACCCGACCGGCGCGCCCGTGTCACCGCCGCCCGTGCCGGGCTGCCAGATCGGACCCTCGTCGGTGGTGGCACAGCCGGCGAGGAGGAGGGCAGCCAGCAGCCCTCCGAGCGCGGCCACGGCGTGACGACGCGGTCGGGGCGGTCGGGGCGCGAGGGGGGCGCGAGCGTACATCGTGAGCGACCCTACCGTCCGGGTAATGCGACGACGACGGCCGATCGGGTGGGGAGATTCAGCCTGGGAGCCGATCCGACCATGGGACGGTCTCGGTCCCGACCGCCCGCACGGCGGCGTGCACCGCCCTGGCCAGGGGTGCTCCCCAGGTGGAGCGGGGGCCACCGTAGGCGCAGACCGGTCCGTCCGGCGGGCAGAGCACGGCGACGGCGTCCGTCGGGGTGCCGGTGCTGGGCAGCCCCAGCTCCATGATCGCCTGCGTCTTCGCCTCAGTGGCCGTGGCCACCGCGTTGACCAGCGCCGCGTCGCCGAGCCGGGCCGGGACGTACGCCACGATGTTGACCGTGCCGACCGGCTGCGCCGGTACCGCGGCCGGTGGCGCCGCGGCGGGGATCGGGGTGCCCAGCCCGACGGTGGCCCAGACCTGCACGCCGGTGTCGGTCCGCGCCACCACCTCGCCGACGTCGACGCCGGTCAGCAGGCCCGCCCCGGGCCCGTCGAGGCCGCACTCCCGGGCCATGGCGGCCAGGTGGTCGGCGGGATCGTCCCGGTCGTACGACATCGGCACCGTCGCGTTCAGCACCCACCGCCGTACGCCGATCCCACCGCCGAGAGGGGCGGAACTGATCGCCCGCAGCGGTCGCCCGGAACGCCATATGAGCAGGGGTATGTCCCGTTCGTCCTCGCGCCGGGCGGTCAGCAGGGGCTCGTTCAGCACGCCGTGACCCTACGGCCGGGATTCGACCCGCCGATACCGGCCCGACCAGGCGCGGGATTCTAGAGGTCGATCACGACGGGCACGTTACGCCCAACGATCAAGATTCCAGGGGTGGACCTCTGATTCCTGCTCACGTGCGCCTAGACTGGTCGGCGCGCGAGGGATCAGCGGACGGCGGACCCGGCCGAGCAAACGGCACGCGCAACCGGAGGTGCGCGATGGACGAGGTACTGGCCCGCAGCGGGATCTTCCAGGGTGTCGACCCGGAGGCTGCCGAGGCGCTCGCCAAGGAGATGGAGACGATCGAGGTCCGCAAGGGCGAGGTCGTCTTCAACGAGGGCGAGCCCGGCGACAGCCTCTACATCCTGCTGTCCGGCAAGATCAAGGTGGGCCGCCGGGCAGCGGACGGCCGACAGAACCTGATCGCCGTGATGGGTCCGTCAGACATGGTCGGCGAGCTGTCGCTCTTCGACCCGGGTCCGCGTACGGCGACCGCCACCGCGGTCACCGACAGCCGGCTCGCCCGGCTACGCAAGCAGGCGCTGCGGCCGTGGCTGAACAACCGGCCGGAGATCGCCGAGCAGCTGCTGCGGGTGCTCGCCCGCAGGCTGCGCCGGACGAACGACGCCCTGGCGGATCTGATCTTCACGGACGTGCCCGGCCGCGTCGCCAAGAACCTGCTCCAGATGGCCGGCCGCTTCGGCACCCGCGACGGCGGCGTGCTGCGGGTGACGCACGACCTGACCCAGGAGGAGATCGCCCAGTTGGTCGGCGCCTCCCGGGAGACGGTCAACAAGGCGCTGGCCGACTTCGCCTCGCGCGGCTGGCTCCGGCTGGACGGCAAGAGCATCATCATCCTCGACCCGGAGCGGCTGGCCCGTCGCGCACGGGTCTGACCCGACCGCGCACGGGTCCGACCCGGCCTGCCCGGCACAGAATCGCTCGACCGGAACCCGGCGACCGGGAAGGCGTCGGTCGCCTTCGGGCCGCGCGACGATCGCTGACCCCTTGTCACGACAGGACGTGTTCCGAGCCCACGCCATAAAAAGTCAGTCTTGACTGTTTGTTTGGAGACGGGCAGGCTGTGCGCGTGCCCACCGCATCGACCCGCGTCCCTCAACAGGAACGCAGCCGCGCCACCCGGGCCCGGCTGCTGGAGGCGACCGTCGAGTGCCTGGTCGAGCACGGCTGGTCCGGCACCACTACCACCGTCGTGGCGGCCCGGGCCGGCGTCTCCCGGGGCGCCCAGCTGCACCACTACCCGACCAGGACCGCCCTGGTCACCGCCGCCGTCGGTCATCTCACCGAACGCCGGGCGGCCGAGCTGCGTGCCGAGGCCGAGGCCCTGCCGGCCGGCCCGAGCCGGCTCGACCGGGTGGTCGACCTGCTCGCCGCCGCCTTCACCGGGCCGCTCTTCGTCGCCGCCCTCGAACTCTGGGTGGCCGCCCGCACCGACGCCGAGCTGCGCGCCGCACTGCTCCCGCTGGAGACCCGGGTCGGCCGCGAGATGCACCGGCTGACCGTCGAGCTGCTCGGCGTGGACGAGCGACGCCCTGGCGTACGCGAGGCGGTGCAGGCCACCCTCGACCTGCTGCGCGGCCTCGGCGTGGCCAACCTGCTCAGCGACGACTCGGCCCGCCGGGCCGCCCTGCTGCACGCCTGGAAACACCAGTTCACCACCCTGCTCGCCCCCGCCGACGACCCGCCCGGGAGCGATCGGCACTGACGTCCTGACCGGTCCACCCCGCCCGGAGGCACCATGGTCGACCTGACCGCACTGCTCACGGATCTGGCCACCGAGTCCGATCAGCTCGACGCGCTCGTCGCCCCGCTGCCGCCGCCGGAGTGGGCCCGGCCGACCCCGGCGGCGGGCTGGACCATCGCCCACCAGATCGCCCACCTGGCGTGGACCGACCACGTGGCGCGGCTCGCCGCCACCGACGCCGACGCGTTCTACGCCTCGGTCACCTCCGCGCCGGACCCGGCCCGGCTGGTCGATGACGGCGCGGAGTCGTTCCTCGCCCCGCCCGCCACGCTGCTGGACCGCTGGCGGGACGGCCGCTCGGCACTCGCGGCGGCCCTCGCCGCCGTGCCGGCCGGGGAGAAGCTGCCCTGGTACGGCACCCGGATGTCGTCGGCCTCGATGGCGACCGCCCGGATCATGGAGACGTGGGCCCACGGCGAGGACGTGGCCGAGGCGCTCGGCGTCACCCGGCCCGCCACCGAACGGCTGCGGCACATCGCCTTCCTCGGCTTCCGTACCCTCGGGCACAGCTTCGCCGCCCACGGCCGGGCGGTGCCCACCACGCCGGTCCGGGTGGAGCTGGTGGCACCCACCGGCGAGACCTGGACCTTCGGCCCGGCGGACGCGGCCGACCGGGTCGTCGGTCCGGCAGTCGACTTCTGCCTGCTGGTGACCCAGCGCCGGCACCGTGCCGACCTCGCCCTGGTCGCCACCGGGCCGGTCGCCGACGGGTGGCTCGACGTGGCCCAGGCGTTCGCCGGCCCGCCCGGCACCGGCCGTCCCCCGCACGCGGACGGCACCGAGGTGTCGGCACGATGAGTAGCGAGCGTCCGCGACCGGGTCATCCGAGCGAGGTGCTCCGGGTGGGTAACGCCTCCGGCTTCTACGGCGACCGGTTCTCCGCCTGGCGGGAGATGCTCGACGGCGGTGAGCTGGACGTGCTGACCGGCGACTACCTGGCCGAGTTAACCATGCTCATCCTCGGCCGGGACCGGATGCGCGATCCCGACCTCGGCTACGCCAAGACATTCCTCCGGCAGCTCGAGGGCTGCCTCGGCACCGCGCTCGACCGCGGGGTCACGCTGGTCACCAACGCCGGCGGGCTCAACCCGGCCGGGTTGGCCACCGCCATCCGCGCGCTCGCCGACCGGCTCGGCCTCCCCGTCCGGATCGGGTACGTCGAGGGCGACGCCCTGGCTCGGCCGGACGCGCTCACCGCCAACGCGTACCTCGGGGCGTTCGGCATCGCCGCCTGCCTCGACGCCGGGGCGGACGTGGTGGTGACCGGTCGGGTCACCGACGCCTCGCTGGTCGTCGGCCCGGCCATCGCCCGCTTCGGCTGGGGACGCGCGGACCTCGACGCGCTGGCCGGGGCCACCGTCGCCGGGCACCTGATCGAGTGCGGAGCGCAGGTCACCGGCGGCAACTTCAGCTTCTTCACGGAGCTGCCCGACGGCGGGCACCGGCCGGGCTTCCCGGTCGCCGAGCTGCACCCGGACGGCTCGGCGGTGCTCACCAAGCATCCCGGCACCGGCGGCGCCGTCACCGTCGAGACGGTCACCGCGCAGCTGCTGTACGAGGTGGGTGGGCCGGCGTACCTCGGGCCGGACGTGGTGACCCGGCTGGACTCGGTGCGGTTGGACCAGGACGGGCCGGACCGGGTACGCGTCGCCGGGGTCCGGGGCACCCCGCCACCCGACACGCTCAAGGTCGGCGTCAACAACCTGGCCGGCTTCCGCAACTCGATGACGTTCGTGCTCTGCGGGCTGGACATACCGGCCAAGGCGGCCCTGGTCCGGGCGCAACTGGCGGAGGCGATCGGCCCGGACGGGCTGGAGTTCACGCTGGTCCGTACCGACCACCCGGACGCCGCCGACACCGAGACGGCGAGCGCACTGCTGCACGTACACCTGCGCGACGGTGACCGGAAGCGGGCCGGGCGGGCGTTCTCGGCAGCGGCGGTGGAGCTGGCCCTGGCCTCGTATCCGGGCTGCACGCTGACCACACTGCCCGGCGACGCCGTCCCGTACGGCGTCTTCACCGCCGACACCGTGCCGCAGGATGCGGTCGCCCACGTCGCCGTGCTGCCGGATGGCACCCGCCAGCCGATCGCCCCGCCGCCGGTGACCGCTGCGGCGAAAGCCCCTGCACCACAGGCAGCAGGCCCTTCCGCTCATCCCGAGCTGGGTGCGACGCGGCGGGCGCCGCTGGGCGAGGTGGTCGGTGCCCGCTCGGGTGACAAGGGCGGCGACGCGAACCTCGGTGTCTGGGCGCGTACGGACGCGACCTGGTCCTGGCTACGTGGCTGGCTCACGGTGGCGCGGCTGACGGAACTGTTGCCGGAGACTGCCCCGCTGACCGTCGCGCGGTACGAGCTGCCGAACCTGCGGGCGGTCAACTTCGTCATCGAGGGGTTGCTCGGGTCGGGGGTGGCCGCCTCCACCCGGTTCGACCCGCAGGCCAAGGCGCTCGGCGAGCTGCTCCGGGCCCGGCTCGTCGACCTCCCCGCCGACCTGCCCGTCGGGCTGCCCACCGCCGCGCCGGCGATCGGGGGTGGCCGACCATGACCATCGTGGACACGCCGGAGCGGCGGCAGCTTCGCGAGCTGACCCGGGCCTTCGTCAGCCGGGAGGTGCTGCCGCACCTGGCCGACTGGGAGCGGGCCGGCGAGGTGCCCCGCGAGCTGCACGCCACCGCCGCGAAGCTCGGCCTGCTCGGCATCGGCTTTCCCGAGTCGGTCGGCGGCAGCGGCGGCGACCTGCTCGACTCGATCGTCGTCACCGAGGAGATCATCCGCTCCGGCGGCTCGTCGGGTCTGGTGGCCGCGCTCTTCACGCACGGCATCGCGCTGCCGCACATGGTCGCCGCGGCCGGCGGCCGGCTGGGCGGCCCGATCCCCCGGCGGCCCGCCGACAGTGCGGGCGCCGCCCACGGCACCGCCGCCAACGACGGCACCGGGCACGACCTGATCGACCGGTACGTCCGGCCCACGCTGGCCGGCTCCATGATCGGCGCGTTGGCGATCACCGAGCCGGACGGCGGCTCCGACGTGGCGAGCATCCGCACCCACGCCCGCCGGGACGGTGATCACTACGTGGTCAACGGGGCGAAGACGTACATCACCAGCGGCTCCCGGGCCGACTTCGTGACCACCGCGGTCTGCACCGGCATCCCAGGCGGCGGCGAGCTGAGCCTGCTGGTGATCGACAAGGGCACGCCCGGGTTCACCGTCGGCCGACGGCTGGAGAAGCTCGGCTGGCACTGCTCGGACACCGCCGAACTCTCCTTCGTCGACGTACGCGTGCCGGTGGCGAACCGGATCGGCGCGGAGGACACCGGCTTCCTCGCGATCATGCAGCAATTCGCCGCCGAACGCCTCTCGCTGGCCACCCAGGCGTACGCCATCGCGCAGCGCTGCGTGGAGCTGACCGTGAGCTGGTGCCGGGACCGCTCCACCTTCGGCCGGCCGCTGGCCAGCCGGCAGCTGGTGCGGCACCGGTTGGCCGAGATGCACACCCGCGCCGAGGCCGCCCGGGCGTACGTGCACGTGGTGGCCGCCCGGGTGGCCGCCGGCGAGCCGGTGGTGACCGAGGTGGCGATGGCGAAGAACGTGGCGGTGGCCGCCGGCGACTGGGTCGTCGACCAGGCACTGCAACTGCACGGCGGCTTCGGCTACCTGCGCGACGCCGAGGTGGAGCGGCACTACCGCGACGCCCGGATCCTCGGCATCGGCGGCGGCACCACCGAGATCATGAACGAGATCGTCGCGAAGGGCATGGGCCTATGACCACACTGGGCAGCACGGTCGACCCCGCCTCGCCGACCCACCTGGCCAATCGGGAGGCGCTGCAAGAACGCCTCGCCGAGCTGGACGCCGCGCTCGACGCGGCGCGGGCGGGCGGCGGCGAGAAGTACGTGAGCCGGCACCACCGGCGCGGCAAGCTGCTCCCCCGGGAACGGATCGAGCTGCTGCTGGACGCCGACAGCCCGTTCCTGGAGCTGTCGCCGGTCGCCGCGTACGGCACCGATTTCCCCGTCGGCGCGAGCGTGGTGACCGGGATCGGCGTGGTCGAGGGCGTGGAGTGCCTGGTCGTCGCCAACGACCCGACGGTACGCGGCGGCGCGGTGAACCCGTGGTCGCTGGCGAAGACCCGGCGGGCCGGCGAGATCGCGCTGGCGAACCGGCTGCCGATGGTCAACCTGGTCGAGTCGGCCGGGGCCGACCTGCCCACCCAGGCGGAGATCTTCATTCCGGGCGGCCGGGTGTTCCGCGACCTGACCCGGCTCTCGGCCGAGAAGATCGCCACGGTCAGCGTGGTCTTCGGCAACGCCACCGCCGGTGGCGCGTACGTGCCCGGGATGTCGGACTTCACCATCATGATCCGGGAACGGTCGCAGGTCTACCTGGCCGGGCCGCCGCTGGTGAAGATGGCCACCGGCGAGGACGCCGACGACGAGTCGCTGGGCGGCGCGGCCATGCACGCCACCAGGAGCGGGCTGGCCGACTTCCTCGCCGCCGACGAGCGCGACGGCATCCGGCTGGCCCGGCAGTGCGTACGCCGGTTGAACTGGCGCAAGCAGGGACCGCCGCCGCGCAACCCGGTGCCGCCACCGCCGAAGTACGACCCGGAGGAGCTGCTCGGCATCGTCAGCGCCGACCTGAAGGTGCCGTTCGACCCGCGCGAGATCCTGGCCCGGGTGCTCGACGGCAGCGAGTTCGACGAGTTCAAGCCGGCCTACGGCGGCGCGCTGGTCACCGGCTGGGGCGAACTGCACGGGTACCCGGTCGGCGTACTGGCCAACGCCCGGGGCGTGCTGTTCAGCGAGGAGGCGCAGAAGGCGACCCAGTTCATCCAGCTCGCGAACGCCGCCGACACCCCGCTGATCTTCCTCCAGAACACCACCGGCTACATGGTCGGCACCGAGTACGAGCAGCGCGGCATCATCAAGCACGGCGCACTGATGATCAACGCGGTGTCGAACTCGACGGTGCCGCATCTGACGGTCAACCTGGGTGCCTCCTACGGCGCGGGCAACTACGGCATGTGCGGCCGGGCGTACGAGCCGAGGTTCCTGTTCACCTGGCCGAACGCGAAGTCTGCGGTGATGGGGCCGGCACAGCTGGCCGGGGTGCTCTCCATCGTGGCCCGGCAGGCCGCCGCCGCCCGGGGCCACGAGTTCGACGAGGACTCCGACGCGGCGATGCGGATGATGGTCGAGCAGCAGATCGAGTCCCAGTCCGGCGCACTCTTCCTCTCCGGCCGGCTCTACGACGACGGGGTTATCGACCCCCGGGACACCCGTACCGTCCTCGGGCTCTGTCTCTCGGCCATCCACAACGCACCGGTGCAGGGCGCCGACGGCTTCGGCGTCTTCCGGGTCTAGGGGAGATCGCTCATGATCACGAGACTTCTGGTGGCGAACCGGGGGGAGATCGCCCGGCGGGTCTTCGCCACCTGCCGGGCGCTCGGCGTGGAGACGGTCGCCGTGCACTCCGACGCGGACACCGACGCGCCGTTCGTCGCCGAGGCCGACCAGGCGGTCCGCCTGCCCGGGAACACGCCCGTCGAGACGTACCTGCGGATCGAGGCGATCCTGGACGCGGCCCGCCGGTCCGGCGCGGACGCCGTCCATCCCGGCTACGGCTTCCTCGCCGAGAACGCCGACTTCGCCGAGGCGGTGACCGGCGCCGGCCTGACCTGGGTCGGCCCGCCCGCCAAGGCGATCGCCGCGATGGGCGACAAGCTGGCCGCCAAGGCGCTGCTCGCCGACGCGGGCGTGCCGATGCTGCCCAGTTGGACCGACACCGATCAGGTCACCGGCTTTCCGGTGCTGGTGAAGGCGGCGGCCGGGGGCGGTGGACGCGGCATGCGGATCGTCCGGGACACCGCCGGGCTCGCCGAGGCGGTCGCGGGCGCGCGCCGCGAGGCCGCTGCGGCATTCGGCGACGGCACGGTCTTCGTCGAGCGGTACGTCGAACGCGGGCGCCACGTCGAGGTGCAGATCGTCGGCGACCGGTACGGCACGGTCCTGGCGCTCGGCGAGCGGGACTGCTCGATCCAGCGCCGGCACCAGAAGATCGTCGAGGAGGCACCGGCGGTGCTCGCTCCGGAGCTGCGTGCGCGGCTGCACGCGGCGGCGGTGGCCGCCGGCCGGGCGGTCGGGTACGTCGGCGCGGGCACGGTCGAGTTCCTGCTCGCCCCGGAGGGTGACTTCCACTTCCTGGAGATGAACACCCGGCTCCAGGTGGAACACCCGGTCACCGAGGCGGTCACCGGGCTGGACCTGGTCCGGCTGCAACTGCTGGTCGCCGAGGGCCAGCCGCTGCCGCTGTCCGCGACTCCGCCGGTCGAGGGCCACGCGATCGAGGTACGCCTCTGCGCCGAGGACCCCGCCCACGGGTACCGCCCGGCCACCGGCACCCTGCACCGGTTCACGGTTCCCGGCGCGGCCGCCGAGTTCGCGCCCGTGCACGGCCTGCGGCTGGACTCCGGGGTGGTCGACGGTTCGGTGGTGGGCGTGCACTACGACTCGATGCTCGCCAAGCTGGTCGCCTGGGCACCCACCCGGGCCGAGGCGGCCCGCGCGCTGGCCGGCGCGCTGGCCCGCGCCGAACTGCACGGCGTGACCACCAACCGGGACCTGCTGGTCCGGGTGTTGCGCAGCCCGGAGTTCGGTGCGGCGCAGGTCGACACCGGATTCCTCGACCGGCACCCCGAGGTCTTCGCCCCGCTGCTGCCCGAGGCAGCGGTCCCCCTGGTCGCGCTGGCCGCCGCGCTCGCCTCGGCCGCCGCCCGCCGAGCAACCGCCCCGGTGCTGCGTGGCCTGCCGTCGGGCTGGCGCAACGTGCCCGCCTTCGGCCAGGTCACCCGGTTCGCCGGTGCCGACGGCGGCGAGATCGAGGTCAGCTACCGACTCGACCGCTCGGGCGCTCTCGCCGAGTGGTCGGCCTCGTCGACTGCCGCCCGCGTCACCTCGTCGACTGCCGCCCGTGCCGCCTCGCCGGCTGTCGCGCTGATCGAGGCCGGCCCGGAACGGGTCGTGCTCGACGTGGACGGGGTCCGGCGGGCGTACCGCGTACACCGGGCGGGGTCGGAGGTCTTCGTGGACGGCCCGGACGGGGCGGCGAGCCTGGTGGAGCTGCCACGCTTCCCGCTGCCCACCGCGGAGCTGGCCGCCGGTTCGCTGCTGGCCCCGCTGCCCGGCGTGGTGGCCCGGGTGCACGTCGAGGTCGGTCAGCGGGTCGCCGCCGGTGACCTGCTGCTGGCCCTGGAGGCGATGAAGCTGGAACACCCCGTGCTCGCACCGACCGACGGCGTGGTCACCGAGCTGCCCGTGCCGGCCGGCGGGCAGGTCGACACGGGTGCCGTGCTGGCCGTGGTCAACCCCGCCGAGGAGGCACCGTCATGAACTTCGACCTCAGTGCAGAGCAGGACCAGCTCCGCGCGGCCGTCCGGTCGCTGGGCAGGCGGTACGGCCACCGCTACTTCGTGGCGAAGGCCAAGGCCGGCGAGCACACCACCGAGCTGTGGCACGAGGCCGGCCGGCTCGGCTACCTGGGCGTCAACATCCCCACCGAGTACGGCGGCGGGGGCGGCGGCATCACCGACCTGGCCATCGTCTGCGAGGAACTGGCCGCCGCCGGCTGCCCGCTGCTGCTGCTCGTGGTCTCCCCCGCCATCGCCGCCACGGTCATCAACCGGCACGGCACCGAGGAGCAGCGCAAACGTCACCTGCCCGGCCTGGCCGACGGCTCCCAGAAGATCGTCTTCGCGATCACCGAGCCGGAGGCCGGCTCGAACTTCCACCGCCTGGGCACGATTGCCCGCCGCGATGGCGACGACTGGGTCCTGTCCGGCCGCAAGTGCTACATCTCCGGCGTGGACGAGGCGGGGCACGTGCTGGTGGTCGCCCGCACCGAGGACGCGGCGAGCGGAAAGCTCAAGCCGGCGCTGTTCATCGTGCCGACCGGCGCGCCCGGACTGACCTGGTCCAAGCTGGACATGGAGATCGTCTCCCCGGAGAACCAGTTCCTGCTCTACCTGGACGAGGTGCGGCTGCCCGCCGACGCACTCGTCGGCGAGTCGCTGGACGCCGGCCTGCCCGCGCTCTTCTCCGGGCTGAACCCGGAGCGCATCACCGTCGCCGCCATGGGCGCCGGAACGGGGCGTTACGCCATCGAGCGAGCCACCGAGTACACCTCCACCCGGTCGGTGTGGGGCGGCCGCACCATCGGCTCCCACCAGGGCGTCTCACATCCCCTCGCCCACGCGGCCGTGCAGGTCGAACTGGCCCGGCTGATGATCCAGAAGGCGGCTGCCCTCTACGACACCGGCCGCGACCTGGAGGCGGGCGTCGCCGCCAACATGGCCAAGTACGCCTCAGGCGAGGCCGCCGCGCTCGCCGTGGACACCGCCGTCCAGGCGCTCGGCGGCGCCGGCATGACCACCGAATACGGGGTGGCCACCCTGCTCGGCGGGGTACGCGCGGGCCGGATCGCCCCGGTCAGCCGGGAGATGATCCTCAACTTCGTCGCCCAACACGTCCTCGGCCAGGACAAGTCGTACTGACCGGGCTCGAACCCACCTGACTTAAACCCTGCCACCCCCCTTGGCCGGCAGTCAGCCTCCGAAGGTCACCTCTTCCGCTCGTGTCCACTGATACATGCGTTCATCGCGGCGGAACTCCATGAAACTGAGCCGATCCAAGGTCAGGGTTACCCGGCCGGCGTCCACCTGGGCCAGCGCTGCGGCAATGGGGCGTGCCGGAGCAGGCGGGTGTCGCACCCTTCCGCTACTTTGCCCCTACTCGCCAACCACGACCTCCGACCGTGCCGCCATCACCGGAACCTCTCGACCGACCTAGCATGGGAGGCATGACCGTGTCCGCGCATGACATCGCCGCCGAGCTTCGCGACCGGCTACCCGGACTTCCGGTCAAGAAGCTGCACAAACTGCTCTACTACTGCCAGGGCCACCACCTCGCCGCCTTCGACCGCCCGCTGTTCCCGGAGCGCATCGACGCCTGGGACATGGGCCCCGTTGTATCCGCGCTGTGGCGGGACGAGCGCAGGAGCCAAGCGGCCCCGCCGCGCCGCCAGCTCGGTGAGGCGGAGCTGAACACCATCGGTTACGTGATCTCCCGTTACGGCAACCTGACGGGCACCGATCTGGAGCACCTCACGCACAGCGAGACTCCCTGGCAACTCGCCGACAGCAGCCGTCGTCCCGGCGAGTCCGTCACCATTCGGCAGGACTGGATCAAGGAGTTCTTCCGCACCACTGGCGCCCCTCGCCAGCAGGACGACGAAGCGGTCCTCGACACCGCCGACGTGCGGGCATGGCTGGCCGAGGCTGCCGTGGACGAGCGAGGGACGCACGAAGACAGCGTCGAAGCCCTCCGCGCGAGGCTTGTTACTGGTGTCTGACGCCTCCCTGTGGTCACTGAAGGGTTTTACCGACCATCTCGACATCTGGATCAAGAGCGAGTCCCCCGACCAGGACCTCATCAACCTGGTGACGGCATGGATGCTTTCCCGCTTCGAGGATCCCTACCAGGGCGTGCGCCGCGAACCAGGCTTCGACAACCTGTGGTGGGGGCAGGTGCCTCTATCGATCCACGACGGCACCGTCGTGGTCTGCACCTACACGATCGAAGAAACGACGCGCACCGTGACATGCAGGAGCATCGCGGCCCTGTCCTGGCCGGTCTGAGCCGACCCACGTACAGGCGGGCGCGTCAGCGAGGAGGAGTACGGCGGGGCACAGCGGGCGACCCGAACGCCCGCCGTACCCCGGCGTCGTGGAGCGGGACCTCAGCGGACCGTGAGGGTGCCGACGGCCGGCAGCGGTGCGACCACCGGCGGTAGCTGCTTGGGCTCGCCGGGACGCGGCATGCCCCGAGCGGCCAGGTCGCTCTTGGAGGTGTCCGCGCGCACGGCCGCCTCCGGCTCCGGCAGTTCCTCGAACGGCTGGACGTCGCCGTGGCAGACCTTGCCCTTCTTCGGCAACGTCAGACGCAGCAGGTACGCGTCGATGGTGCCGGTCGCGCAGGCCGACGTCCCGTACGCGGTGTGCCCCCAGTTGTCGCTGGCCAGCAGCCGGCTGTTCGGCAGCAGCCGGGCCGAGGCGACCGCTCCGTTGTAGTTGGTCGCCGGGTCCCAGTAGTTGCCGACCACCAGGACCGGGTGGTGCGTACGCCGGTTGAACGGTCCGGTGTAACGGTCCTCGTCGCGCACCGTCCAGGTGTCGCGGGCACACGGCGAGGTGGCCCAGGCCCAGATCCGCCCGAAGTACGGGTCACGCCGGTCGGCGCGGGCCGCCCGGGCCGGCCAGGAACCGGCGTCCTTGGGGTGGTTGGCGTCGGTGCAGTCCACGCCGAGGAAGGTCTCCAGGCCGTTGTCGTACGGGAAGTCGTAGGCACGCGCCTGCTCGCGGGCACCGGCCGCACGCTGTCGCACCGAGCCGCGGACCCGTTCGCGGGTCGCCTCGGCCGCCGCCGGATCGGTCAGCACCAGCAGTTCGTAGGTGATGTAGGCGACGTCGTAGTAGCCGTACGGGCCGTAGAGCCCGCTCAGGATCGCGCCGATGAAGTCGGCGTAGGTGATGGTGAACTCGCCGAAGTCCGGGTCCTCGACGACCAGCGGGTTGGCCTTCAGCCGCTTCGCCACCAGTTCGAAGAGGGCGACCGGGTCACCGGCGGCCAGCGGACAGGCGGCGACACCCACCGCCTTGCACCGCTTGAGGATCTCACGCAGCGCCTGGTAGGCACCCTGCGCGCTGCGCAACCGCCCCTCCTGGAGGACGTTGCCCGCTGCGCCGGTGCCGACCCACGCCGTCGGGTCGAGCACACCGTCGATCACCAGCGCGCGCACCCGGTCCGGAAAGATGTTCGCGTAGTACTGCCCGAGGATGCTGCCGTAGCTGAAGCCCAGGTAGGTCAGCTTTTTGTCGCCGACCGCCCGGCGCAGCACGTCCATGTCGCGGGCGACCTCGGCGGTCGACATCGCACCACTGAGCGGCCGCCCGGTGGTCGAGCAGGCCCGGCCCATCCTGATCGAAGCGGCGACGTACGCCTTCTCCTCGGCCTTCGTGTACGGGAACGCGAGGTTGGTCCCCTCGTACGCCCGGGTCTGCTCCTTCACCGATGTGAAGCACTTGACCTGGTCGCTGGCGTTGACGCCACGCGGGTCCACCCCGACGATGTCGAACCGGTCGAGCAGCTCGTCACCGAGGAAGTTCGGCGCGGCGAGCGCGATGCTGGTGCCCGAGCCGCCCGGACCACCCGGGTTGAGGAAGAGGCTCCCGATCTTGCGCTGCTGGTCCCGGGCCTTGACCCGCAGCACCGCGATCTCGGTCGTCGCACCCTTGGGGTTGTCGTAGTCCAGCGGCAGCCGGACGGTGGCGCACTCGGCGTACTCGTAGCACTCGTACCAGTCCAGTGTGGGCGTCGGCACCCGGTCGACGCGCAGCCGCTCGGCGAGGCTGGTGCGATGCGCGACGCTCGCGGTCCCTCCGCCGATCGTGGTGGGGGCAGCGGTGGCGGGTGCGACCGCCGTTGTGGCGAGGAGTACGCCTACGAGCCCTGCGGTGGCCAGGTTCCGGATCGGTCGTGGCATGTGGACGCCTTCCGGTGGGAAACGGGACACGCCGAGCCGAGGCTCGACCATCGCCACTCTAGAGATGCCCGGCAATGCCTGCCGGCGGAAGACACGCCGCCGACCAGGAGACACGCTCCCGACCAGGCCCCGAGCGGGAGACCCGCCTTCGGCCAGGTCACCGGGGCCACGGCCGCCTCATCCCGGCAAGCCGTTGTTTATCAGCTGTTCCGCGGCGCGAAGCCGACTGCTGTTGACAGAACGGCAATCTCCGACATTCTGGACTGGTGAGACGGTTCCCCGGACTCGACGCACGGACCGTGGCGGTGGTCGCGGCCCTCGCGGCGTTCTGGCTGCTGGTCGCGCTGGTCATCGAGCGCCGGCAGGACCTGCTGGGCGTGGCGATGGCCCTGCTCTGCGTGCTGCTCGCCACCGTCGCCGGGGTGGCCGTGACCGCCGCCCGGCAACGCGACGCGGACGGTCGACCCGGGCAGGCGTCCGCGAGCCCGGAGATCGAACCGCCCGGCATCGACGCGGACACCCTGGAGACGCTGGGCGACCGCGACGCGGTCCGAGCGATGCGGGACCGCGATCGCCGCAACCGAGGCGGGCGTTGACGACGACGACCAAGGCGGGCGACAGCGGCCGGTGGTAATGATGATGATGTGCGTCGGGACGCTCAGTCGCTGGTGAGGGTGGGCGAGGCCAGCCCGTCCAGACCTCGCCCGGCGAGGCAGCGGTAGGTGCGGTCGTCGTTCGGGTCGGCCGGCGGCAGCACCTCGAGATTCCAGCCGGCCGTCTGGCGCAGGCCGCTGACCAACCGGAACGTCTCTTCGTTACAGACCCGGCGGACGTCCCGATCCGCGACGATCTCGTCGTGGTCGGCGCCGGTCAGGGCGGCCGGCAGTTGCCCCTGGGCATAGCTCTCCCAGGTGTGCCGGGCGTCGCAGGACACCCGGCTGGCCTCGGCCCGCTGGCCGCGCACCTGCACCGGGCCGAAGCACTCCAACTCCGTCGCGCACTGGGCGCCGGCGGGAAGTGCCTCGGGCAGGGTGGCGCAGCCCGGACGGAGCACGCCGGTCGCCGCCGGACGGACCGGAACGCTCGGCTGCGGCGACGGGACACCACCGGCCGCCAGGGCCCCGACACCCGCCGAGGCGGCCAGCGCCACCACGCCAGCGGCGCCCAGGAACCAGCGTCGCCGACGGCGTCGGTCGGTGGAGCCGGGCGCGGCGGGTGGCACTGCCGGCACGGGCGGACCGGCAACGTGGCCACCGCCGAGCGGGGCCGGGGGGAAGTTCACCCCACCGGCCGGCGTTCCCGTGGTGCCCAGCGACAGATTGGTGAGCATGGTGAGCAGTTCCGCGGCCGAGGGCCGGTCGCCGGGATCGTTGGCCATGCCGGCGCGCAGGACGTCGACCAGTTCCTCCGGGATGCCGGGCAGGCTGGGGATCGGCTGCTGGAACATCTCCAGCACGGTGACCAGGCTCGGATTGCGTTCGCTCTGCCAGCGGGGCGGTCGCCCGTGCATGACCGCGTAGAGCGTGGCGCAGAGCGCGTACACGTCGACGGCCGGCGACGGCGGGCTGTGGCTGAACATCTCCGGCGGCGCGTACGCCGGGGTGAGCACCTCCAGCGCGACCGAAGCGTCCCGCATCTCGGCGACCACGGCCAGCCCGAAGTCGGCCAGCACGGCCGAGTTGAAGTGCGAGTAGAGGATGTTGGCCGGCTTCACGTCGCGGTGCAGCACGCCCGCGGCGTGCGAGTGCGCGATCGCATCCGCGATCTTGATGCCGAGGTCGCGGGCCTCGGCCGCACCCAGCGGCGAGTTGCGCATCCGCTCGGCGTACGAGCCGTCGCAGAGTTCCATGATCAGGTAGGGGTGCTGGTCGATGGTGACCCCGACATCGAACAGGTCGACCACGTGCGGATGCGACGACATCCGACCGGCGGCACGCGCCTCGCGCAGGAAGCGCGCCTGATCTCGATCGCTGGCCAGGGTCCGGTTCTCCACCTTGACCGCGACCTCGCGGCCCACGGAGATCTGCGTCGCCCGGTAGACGGTGGCGTACCCACCCCGGGCAAACACCTGCAAATCAGTCAGACCGGGCACGATGGGCGTCGGCAGGGCGCCGGGCGGGGTGTCGGTCACAACCTCGAAAATACCGAACTGCACCGGCGGCTCAGTGAACCGCATCGGCGGCCGCCCCCGCGCCCGTTGCTCCGGCGCCGCGCCGGTCGCCCGGCACCGGTGCACCGACGGTCGATCCGTCATCGCTCGCCGCGGCGCGGCGGGCGTCCCACCAGAGCCCGGCGGCGGTGGCCAGCGCGCCCAGGCCCTCCCAGGCCGCCACCCCGAAGAACCGGCCCGGTGCGACGTCGCCCAGCACCGCGAGGGTGAAGACCGTGAACGTCACCAGCCGGAACACCACCGTGAAGCGGTAGAACGCGCGCCACTCGGTGGCGGTGGCGAGCAGGTAGTAGACCCCCATGTTGAACGAGGCCATCGAGGAGGCCGTCACGAACGTGCCCGTGTAGTCGCCGGGCGCGCGGGTCTCCGGTATCTCGAAGCCGAGCACCCGCAGCAGCGCCTCCGGCCAGAGCAGGCCGACGGCGCCCATCACCAGCGCCAGCACGCCGAACACCGCGATCGTCCACCCCGCGACCGAACGCGGCAGCCTCATCTGTGCCCTCCTCCTTGACGGCGCGACCGCCAGAACCGGCGGCCGCGTGCACCTGCCACGCTAGCGGCCACCCCCGACCGATCACATCCCCGAAACCGCCAGATCCGTACCCGCCCGTGCACCCGCCGGGCGGTCCGGCCCGCCCGCCGTCCCCGCGGGTGGGGAAGATCAGGCGGTACGGAGGCGGGTGAGGAGCGCCTCGGCGGCGGCCCGTTCACTGCGCTGCTCGGTGGCGTACGCCAGGCGGACCGCATCCTCGGCGCTGGCCTTCGCCTCCGCCGGCCGACCGCAGGCGGCCAACGCCTCGGCCAACACGCTCGCCGCGATCACCTGGCTGCGGACGTCCTCGGCCGGCGCCGTCACCGCCCGGCGCGCCCAGTACAACGCCTGCTCCCGCTGCCCGTGCGCGAGCAGGGCCGACGCGTAGCGCGCCATCGACTGCCGGCGGGAGAAGAGCAGCGACGGTGTGGTGGCGGCAGCGGTGGCGACCGGGGCGAGCAGGCCGACCGCGGTGCCGGAGTCGCCGGCCGCCAGCCGGGCCGTCGCCAGCAGCACCCGGGGAGCCACCTGGGCCGGCGCCTGCGGGTTGTGCGGCTCCACGGTGGTGAGCACCGCCCGGGCGTCCCGCTCGGCGGCGGCCACGTCGCCCATGTCCAGGGCGACGAAGCCGCGCAGCGTGCCGGCCATCCCGGTGAGCAGCGGGTGTGCGGTCCGGTGGCCGTACGCGAGCGCGTCGGTGAGCAGGTCAGCGGCGTGCTCCGGCTCGCCCAGCCCTCGGGCGACCACCCCGCGCACGACCAGCGCGAAGCCCTGCCCCCAGTCATCGGAGGCGGCGGCGAACTCCCGGTACGCCCGGCGTGCCTCCCGGTCGGCGTCGGCCAGCTCGCCCAACTCGGCGTTGGCGTACGCGTCGACCGCCCGCAGGGTGCCGACCGCCCACGCCTCGCCGACCCGCTCGCCGAAGGGCAGGAAGATCCGGGCCAACCGCCGTGCCTCCCGCAACCGCCCGGCGAGCAGCCGGGCGAAGGCGGTGGTGCCGCGCAGCCAGGCCCGCCCGTAGGGATCCTTCAACTCGGCGAAGAGTCGGGCGGCCCGGCCGAGCACCGCGTCCGTGCCGCCGAAGTCGCCCCGGGTGGTGGTCACCCAGGCCAGGTTCTGCAACGACCACGCCTGCCCCCGCCGGTCCCGCACGGCCAGGCTGACCTGGTACGCGGCGGCCAGCCGGCTGCTCGCCTGCCCCAGCCGGCCGGCCAGGAAGTCCGCCATGCCCAGCCGGCGCATCGCCGATGCCCGCAGGGTCGGCAGGTCGGCGTCGCCGGCCACCTGCGACGCCTCCCGCCAGCAGGACTCCGCCCGCCGCAGGTCGCCCATCACCTGATGGGCCTGTCCGGCGAGCAGCAGGGCACTGGCCCGCGTCGCCGGATCCCCCGCGTTCGCGGAGATCTTCTCGGCGAAGGCCAGCGCGTCGGCGGCCCGACCGACCTGGAGCAGCGCGCGGGCGTGCACCACCCGGTCGGCCGCCGGTACGCCGTCGCGGGCCAGTTCGGCGGCGCGTTCGGCGTACTCCACGGCGAGCGCCGGCTCGCCCACCTCCAGCGCCCGGCGGGTGGCCCGGCCGAGCGCGGCGACGCCCAGCGGTGCGACCGCTCGGGCCGGCGCGTCCGGGCGCAGCGTGACCGCGTCGGCCAGCGCGGTGGCCCGCTCGACGTGCGCGGCCACGAAGTCGTCCCGGCTCGCCTCCGTGAAGCCCCCCGGACCGGTCACGGTGCCCCCCGGGCCGGTCGCGGCGCCGCCGCTCACCTCGCCGACCGTGCCGCCGCCGTGACCAGCCACGTCGGCCGCCCAGCGGGCCAGCGCGGCGTGCCGCTCGGCCAGCTCCGCCTTGCTGATCCCGGAGTACGCGGCCTCCCGCATCAGCGGGGTGGCGAAGGCGTACCCGCTGCGGGTGCGGTGCAGCATCCGTCGCTGCAGCAGCTCCTCCACCGCGCGTTCCAGTTCGACCGCGGCGACCGCGGCCGGACGACCGTCGCGGCCGGCCCGCTGTTCCCGCAACGCCTCCAGCGCGCCGTCGGGCACCGTGTCGCCGACCACGGCGGCATCCCGCAGCACCGAGCGGGCCTCGACGGGCAGGGCGTCGATCCGGGCGGCGAGCACCGCCGCCAGGTCACGGGAGAGCAGCCGGCTACCCAGCGAGCCGGGCGCCAGCCGCCAGCTGTTGCGTGCCCCGGCGGTGAGCGCGCCGCGCTCCATCAGCAGGGTGACCAGTTCGGCCAGGTAGAACGCGTTGCCCTGGGCGGTGGCGAGCAGTCGGTCGGTGTCGGCCTGGGGCAGTCGCCCGCCGGCGAGATAGCTGGTCAGCAACCGGGCCGCGTCGGCGCCCCGCAGTGGCGGCAGCGGTTGCACCTCGGCGTCCGCGACCCGGGTCAGGGTGCCGGCGGCGCGCACCAGCTCGGGCCGGCCGAGCAGCAGCACCAGCACCGGCCCGGTGAGCCGGGACAGCGCCACCTCCAGCGCCCGGATGGTCTCCCCGGTGGCGTCGTGCAGGTCGTCCACCACGACCACGAGCGGCGCCTCCGCGGCGAGCGCGCTGAGCAGATCGGCCACCGCGTTGGGCACCGCGTCGACGTCGGCCGGCGGCTGGGCGCTGCTCCACTCGCCCTGGTCGGCGTGGCCACCGGCGGGCAGTTCGGCGTATCCGAGCAGGGCCAGCAGCTGGTCCACCGCGACCGGGGCCGGCTCGGTCCGGACACGGCTGAGCCGCTGCCCGAGCCGCCGCAGGCGCTCCTCGACGGCCGCGCGGGTGACCGCCGTGGCCGCGTCGTTGGGCAGGCCCGTCGCGGCGCGCACCAGGTCCGCGAGGGGTGCCAGCCGGCGACGCTCACCGAACGCGGCGCAGCGCACCGAGAGCACCCGCGCCCCGGTGTGCGCGGCGTACCGCCCGGCGCCCACGTCGTAGCCGGCGGCGAGGCGTTCCACCTCGGCGGCGAACCGGGACTTGCCGATGCCCGCCTCGGCGGTCATCAGCAGCACCCGTGGCTCACCACGGTCGATCACCTCGGCCAGCCGACCGGCGACCCGGCCGATCTCGGTCTCCCGGCCGACGAAGGGCGCCTCGTCGCCGAGGCCGGAGCGGGTGCCGGGCGCGTCCAGCAGACCGAGCAGCTCGTACGCCTCGACCGGCTCGCGCTTGCCCTTGAGCCGCAGCGGGCGTAGCGCGCGCCAGCTCGCCACGTGGCGGGTCGCCGCGGCCGTGCGCCCGCCGGCGTAGACCGCGCCGACGGCGGCGGCGTCGGCCAGCCGGGCGGCGGTGTTGACGGTGTCGCCGATGACGGTGTACTCGATCGCGGCCTGGATGCCGGCGATCACGTCGCCCGTGTTCAGCCCGACCCGCAGGCCCAGCGGGGCGCCGCCACCCCGCTCGTCGTCGAGCACCCGGCGGACCGCCCGCTGCATGGACAACGCGGCGCGGACCGCCCGCTCGGCGTCGTCCTCGTGCGCCACCGGGGCACCGAAGACCGCCATGATCCCGTCACCGGTCAGCTTGTCGACGTGCCCGCCGAAGGTCTTGACCGCCCCGGCGAGGGCGGCCAGCACCCGGTCGGTGACCGCACCGACGCGCTCC
The DNA here is from genome assembly GCF_029626175.1 of Micromonospora sp. WMMD1082. Classification (NCBI taxonomy): domain Bacteria; kingdom Bacillati; phylum Actinomycetota; class Actinomycetes; order Micromonosporales; family Micromonosporaceae; genus Micromonospora; species Micromonospora sp. WMMD1082. Next base: position 2,333,667 of record NZ_JARUBM010000002.1, read on the forward strand.
GGGTCGAGATCCTCCGACCAGGACGTGAAGTCGGACAGGTCGCCGAAGAGCACGGTCACCACCCGACGCTCGGCGGCGGGCAGGGTCGCGGCGGCCGGCAGCGCGGCGCCGCAGTTGTGGCAGAACCGGGCGCCGGGCACGGCGACGGTTCCGCACACCGGGCAGGTCACGGTCGGTCCAACCCCGCGCCACCGCCGTCGGATTCCCGGCCCAGGTATTCCAGCTGGGCGCGGACGGACCACTCGGCCGCCCACCACAGCGACCGGTCCACGTCCGCGTAGACCGTCGCGACCACCTCGGCCGCGGTCCGCGCGCCACCGTCCAGCGCCACCCGGACCTGGTCGAGCCGGGCGCGACGGTGGGCGAGGTAGAAGTCCGCGGCGGCGCCGCAGTCGGCCAGTGCCGGGCCGTGTCCCGGCAACGCCGGGATCCCGCGGTACGCCGAGAGCAGTTCCAGGCTGGCGAGGTAGTCGCCGAGGTGGCCGTCCGGGTGGGCGACCACGGTGGTGCCCCGGCCCAGGATGGTGTCGCCGGTCAGCACCAACCGCCGGCCGTAGTGGCCGACCAGGAAGCAGACCGAGTCGGCGGTGTGCCCGGGCGTCGGCACGAGCCGGATGTCCAGGCCGTACCCGTCGAGGCGGTCACCCTCGCGGCTGCCACCGTCGGCCGGGGCGCTGCCCAGCGGCGGGCCGCCGATGCTGTGCGCGGGGTCGGCGGCGCGCACCGGCACGCCGTCGAGCAGCTCGTGCAGGCGCGGCGAGGCCTCGGTGTGATCCGGATGCCCGTGGGTGATCAGCACCAGACCGATCGGCCCCTGCGCGGTGATCGCCGCCAGATGCGCCTCGTCGGCCGGGCCCGGATCGACGAGCACGCCGTACGACGCACCGGGCGCCCGCAGCAGCCAGGTGTTGGTGCCGTCCAGCGTCATCGGACCCGGGTTCGGCGCACGCAGCAGCGTCACCCAATCCGGCAGTTCGCTGGCGAGGGCGGTCACCGCCCCCGTCACATGCCCTCCCATGGCTGCGATCGTACGACCCCACCGGGGCGGCCCCGCGATCTTGCAGTTTCGGTCCCCGATTCGCCCTTCCGAGGGGCTTTCGTCCCGACCGAAACTGCAAGATCGCGTGGGGTGGCGTCGAGGTCAGGAGACCTCGACGATGAGTTCGACCTCGACCGGGGCGTCCAGCGGGAGTTCGGCGACGCCGACCGCGCTGCGGGCGTGCCGGCCGGCCTCGCCGAACACGGCACCGAACAGGTCCGAGGCGCCGTTGATGACGCCGGGCTGGCCGGTGAAGCCGGGTGCGCTCGCGACGAAGCCGGTCAGCTTGACGACCTTGACGACGTTCTCCAGGCCGACCAGCGAGTCGATCGCGGCGAGCGCGTTGAGGGCGCACCGCTGGGCGAGCTGTTTGGCCTGGTCGGCCGAGACGCCGGCGCCGACCTTGCCGGTGGCCAGCAGCTTGCCCTCGGCCATCGGCAGCTGCCCCGAGACGTACACGTGCTGCCCGGACTGCACCGCCGGCACGTAGCTCGCCACCGGCGGCACCACCTCCGGCAGTTCCAGCCCGAGTTCCGCCAGCTTCCCGTGCGGCCCGTTACTCATGCCGGCACTCCGCTGCGCTCCGCGCCGTCATGAGGCACCACCGCACTGCGCCTGACGATTCGCTCGCTCCGCTCACTCATGCCTTCGGCCGCTTCAGGTAGGCGACGAGTTGCTCCGGGTTCGGCCCGGGCACGACGGAGACGAGTTCCCAGCCGTCCTCACCCCAGTTGTCGAGGATCTGCTTGGTCGCGTGGACCAGCAGCGGGACCGTGGCGTATTCCCACTTCTGCATCGGTGGAGGGCTCCCTCGGTGGCATGGACACTTCGGGGCACAGCCTACGGTCCGCCGGCCGGTCGGGGCGCGGGGCGCTGCTCAGACTCGGGACGCTGTGCAGACTCGGGACGCTGCTCCGGGGCGGGGCGCTGCTCGGGCGGGGTCGGCAGTTCCCCGCAGGGGCCGGAGTGGTCGTAGGGCTGGGGGCAGCGGGTGCGGTCGGGCAGCAGCAGGTCGCAGAAGACCCGGTGCCGGTTGTTCTGGTCGTCGGCGGTCGACACCTCGGTCTCACCGGCGTCCAGTTCGAGCAGGAAGTTCAGCGAGGTCGCCACCCGACCGGCCAGGGCGGTCGCGGCGGCCAGGTCGGTCACCCGGATGGGCAGGTGAATGACGTACCCGGGGCCTTCCTCCTCCCGCCCTCCGGCCGGCTCGACACCGGTGACCGGGTCCGCGGGGCGGCGGTACGAGCGCTCGTTCACCGGCAGCCGGCCGGTGGAGTCTCCGCCAGCCGTCCGACCGCCCCGTTGTGGCCCGGCCGGGAACTGGGCTCGGCGGGTGTTCTCCGTGTCGCGCATGCGCTGCCTCCGGGCGTCGTACCTGGTCACGGCGCCGCCCGTCGGTCCGGGCCCCTGCGCCCGGCCCGGGGCGGGCGTGCCGGAGCGACCGTAGGGCCGACCCACCGGTCCCATCAACAGGACGCGCACGCCCGATTGCATTGGGTCACATTTGCGACACCCGACCAGCGGAAAGCTGACCGCGACGCCCGTACGGGAGACACCGGGCCCTCCGCAGCCGGACCGGGGACCGCTACCCTTCCGGTCTGGACGGGCGCCCGGCCCGGCCACCCGATCCCACGCTCACCGCCACTGCGGTGCTGCGCCGCACCCCGGGGGACCGATGACCCAGCCACCCACCGGCCCGACCGGCCCCACCGACCTCCCACCAGCCGGTCCGCCCGGCCAGTCCTCCTCCCCGGCAACCGCCGGCAATGGTGCGTCGACCCCGCCACCGGCGTCCGGTTATCCGCCGCACCAGGCGCCGGCGGGTCCGCCCCGTAAGCGCGGGGCGCTGGTCGCCTCGATCGCGCTGGTCGTGGTGCTGCTGCTCTGCGCCGGCGGCGGCGTGGCCGCGTTCCTTGCCCTGCGCAACACCGAGTCCGGCGAGGGGGCGCAGGATCCGTCGGTGGCGGTCGACGACTTCCTCACCGCGGTCTACCAGGAGCGGGACGCCGCCAAGGCGGCCAAGCTGGTCTGCACCGCCGCCCGCGACCGGGACAAGATCAGGGCCAAGGTGGCCGAGGTCGAGAAGTACGTCTCGACCTACCAGAACCCCCGGTTCCGCTGGGACACCCCGACGGTGGACAACGAGACCGGCGACCGGGCCACCGTCACCACCACGGTGACCGTGACCACCGCCGACGAGAAGATCGCCGACCAGGACCTACGCTTCACCGTGATCCGCAAGACCGGCTGGTGGGTCTGCGAGGTCGCCTGAACTCGCCGAATGGATAGGCTCGACGGGTGGGAGCAGCGCAGCGACCGACTGACCAGGCCGGCACCGATTGGCCCGCCCGCCTGCACGTGGTGACCGGCAAGGGGGGCACGGGCAAGACCAGCGTGGCCGCCGCCCTGGCCCTGGGCCTGGCCGCCGCCGGTCGACGCACGCTCCTGGTCGAGGTGGAGGGCCGGCAGGGCATCGCCCAACTCTTCGGCACCGAGCCGCTGCCGTACGCCGAACGGCACCTGGCCGACGCGCCCGGCGGCGGCGAGGTCCGCGCCCTCGCCGTGGACGCCGAGGAGGCGCTGCTCGAATACCTTGACATGTTCTACAAGCTCGGCGCGGCGGGCCGGGCACTGCGCAAGTTCGGCGCGATCGACTTCGCCACCACCATCGCTCCGGGCCTGCGCGACGTGCTACTCACCGGCAAGCTCAAGGAGGCCACCACCCGCACCGTCGACCAGCGACGGGTGTACGACGCGGTGGTGCTGGACGCACCGCCCACCGGCCGGATCGGGCGTTTCCTGAACGTCACCGCCGAGACGGCCCGGCTGGCCAAGGTGGGGCCGATCAAGACCCAGAGCGAGGGGGTCTCGGCCCTGCTGCGCTCACCGATGACCGCGGTGCACGTGGTGACCCTGCTCGAGGAGATGCCGGTACAGGAGACCGTCGACGCGATCGCCGAGCTGACCTCGCTGGGATTCGGGGTGGGCCGGGTGATCGTCAACGCGACCCGGGCGCCGCTGCCGGCGGGGCGGTTGGTCACCGAGGCCGAGCTGGAGCGGGGGCTTCGCGCCGCCGGGCTGCCGGCCGACCAGCGGACCGTCGCCGGGCTGCACCACGAGGCACGCGACCTGGCGATCCGCCGGGAGCTGGAGGATTCGCTCCGCGCCGATCTGGTGGAACTCGGCGTGCCCCTGGTGGAACTCCCGCTCCTGCCCGACGGGGTGGACCGTGCCGGCCTCGACGTGCTCACCACGGCGCTCGTGCACGGCGATTGACTCACACCTGACCTCGGCCTGACGCGCGGAGCGGGCCGGCCCGATACGCTCGATTGGTGCCTTCCGACAACGCCGCCCCGCAGCTGGACGTCGACCGGATCCTGGCCGACCCGGGCGTACGGATCGTGGTCTGCTGCGGGGCGGGCGGGGTGGGCAAGACGACCACGGCCGCCGCGCTCGCGCTGCGCGCGGCCGAGCAGCACGGCCGGCGTACGGTGGTGCTCACCATCGACCCGGCGCGGCGGCTGGCACAGTCGCTCGGCCTGACGGAGCTGGACAACACGCCTCGGCAGGTCAAGGGGATCGACGTCGAGGACAGCGGTGGCCAGTTGCACGCCATGATGCTCGACATGAAGCGCACCTTCGACGACGTGGTGCTCGCGCACACCGATCCGGCGAAGGCCACGGAGATCTTCGCGAACCCCTTCTACCAGGCGATGAGTTCCACCTTCGCCGGTACGCAGGAGTACATGGCGATGGAGAAGCTCGGCCAGCTGCACGCGCGGGGCGAGTGGGACCTGATCGTGGTGGACACCCCGCCGTCGCGCTCGGCGCTGGACTTTCTCGACGCGCCGGCGCGGCTGTCCCGGTTCCTCGACGGGCGGATGCTGCGGCTGCTGCTCGCCCCAGCGCGGACCGGCGGTCGCAGCATGTTCAGCCTGGTCACCGCCTCCTTCGGGATGTTCTCCCGGGTCGTGCAGAAGGTGATCGGCGCTCAGTTGCTGACTGACCTGTCCGGTTTCGTGGCCGCGCTCGACTCGATGTTCGGCGGGTTCCGGCAGCGCGCGGAGCAGACGTACCGCATCCTGCAGGCGCGGGAGACGGCGTTTCTGCTGGTCGCGGCGCCGGAGCCGGACGCGGTCCGGGAGGCCGCCTACTTCGCCGGCCGATTGCGCGAGGAGAAGATGCCGCTCGCCGGCCTGGTGCTCAACCGGGTGCACCGGCCGGCGGTGCCCGAGCTGGGCGGGCCGGAGAGCCGTGCCGCCGCCGACCAGCTGGCTGCGGCCGGCGGCCACGAGGGCACCGTCGAGGTCCTGCGGGCGCACGCGGCCCTGGCCGAGCAGGCGGTCCGCGAGCGGCAGGTGGCCGCGCGGTTCACCGAGGCGTTCCCGCAGGTGCCGGCCGTCTCGGTGACGGCACAGCCCGCCGACGTGCACGACGTCGACGGGCTGCGAACGATCGCGGCGGCGATGAGCCGCGACTGACCGTGCCGGTCAGTTGCCGGCGGTGGCCAGGATCTTGTCCTTCCCGGCCTTGTCCTTGGCGTTCTTCTTCATCGCCGCCTCGAACATCTTCCGCCAGCTGGTGACCTGCGGGTGGCGACGCAGCAGCGCGCGGCGTTCCCGTTCGGTCATGCCACCCCACACACCGAACTCGATCCGGTTGTCCAGCGCGTCGGCCAGGCATTCGTACCGGACTGGGCAGCTCCGGCAGATCCGCTTGGCCACGTTCTGTTCGGCGCCCTGTACGAACAACGCGTCCGGGTCTCCGTTCTGACACGCCGCCAACGACGGCCAGTCAGTGATCATGCCCATCTGTACACGTCCCCCCTTGCAGTACTACCGACGCCGTTCCTGGGCCAGCCGGCAATCCCCCCGGCCGTCCGGCACGCCTTACCCCAAGGCGGCGCGGACGACATGTGGCGCTGTCGCCGCCCCCATCATGCTCTGTAGTCACCCGATTACGCAACGTTGTCGGCTAAATCCATCATTCCGGACACTCCCGGCTTCTCGGGCCAGGGACCGCCGCTTACCCCACCGGAGTCCGCGAAAACGCTGCGGGCCACCTCCGCGAGGAGGAAACTCGGCACGGATCCACGCAACCGGACGACCGGTGCCACGCGTCTAGCACAACGAGGACGGCGCGCGCAGGAAATGGGGAAAAGACGCCCCAGCGCCCCTCGTTACCTGTTCGCGTACCCTGTCGAGGTGACCTGGATGCGGAAACGTGACCACAACGTCCTGACCAACGCCGCATCGCTGCTCATCTGTGGGCTGTTGGCTGGCGTGGTGGTCGCCGCTGCGGCCTTCCCCGCGGTGGCGATGTCGGGCCTGGCCGCGAAGGCCAGCGCGGAGACCTTCGGCGCACTGCCGAAGGAACTGACCATGGCCCGCGCACCCCAGATCAGCTACCTGCTCGCCTCGGACGCCAAGACACCGCTGGCCACCATGTACGACGAGAACCGGCGCGACGTGACGCTTGCCGACATCTCGCCCCACATGCAGCAGGCGATCATCGCCGCCGAGGATCACGACTTCTACAAGCACAACGGGGTCGACCTCAACGGCGTGGCCCGGGCCTTCGTCAACAACAGCTCCGCGGACAACGACCGGCAGGGCGCCTCGACGCTGACCATGCAGTACGTCCGGATGGGCATCGCCTACTCGGCGACCCACCCGGCCGACGTGATCGCCGCGACCGAGGACACCAGCGCCCGCAAGCTGCGCGAGATGAACTACGCGCTACAGATCGAGAAGAAGCTCACCAAGGACGAGATCCTGGAGAGCTACCTCAACCTCGCCGCCTTCGGCAACGGCGCGTACGGCGTCTACGCCGCCAGCCAGGTCTACTTCAACAAGCCGCCGAAGGAGCTGAAGATCGAGGAGGCCGCCATGCTGGCCGGCCTGGTCAAGGCGCCGACCTCGTTCGACCCGACCACCAAGAGCGGCTACCCGCACGCGGTCGCCCGGCGCGACTACGTGATCGACCACATGGTCACGACCGGCGCGATCACCAGGGAGGAGGCCGAGGCGGCCAAGGCCACCAAGCTGGTGGTCAAGGGCAAGCGCGCGCCGAACGGCTGCGTCGCCACCAACAAGAACGCCTGGGGCTTCTTCTGCGACTACTTCTACCGCTGGTGGATGTCGCAGGAGACGTTCGGCTCGACCACCTACGACCGGGAGCGGCGGCTCAAGAGCGGCGGCTACACGATCGTCACCACGCTGGACAAGCAGGCCCAGGACGGCGCCGACAAGGCCGTCCGCGCTGCGAAGTCGGTGAACTCCAAGGAAGCCGTGATGGTCGCGGTGGTCGAGCCCGGCACCGGCCGGGTACGCGCCCTGTCGGTCAACCGGAACTTCAAGCTCGACAACCCGAAGAACCCGCAGAACAAGCCGCACAGCGATCCGGCAAAGCGAGCCAAGGGCACGCTCGGCAACTACCCCAACACGGTGAACCCGCTGCTGACCGGCGGCGACGGGCTCACCGGCTACCAGGCCGGCTCGGTCTTCAAGATCTACACGATCGTGGCCGCGCTGGAGAAGGGCATCCCGCTCAGCTACACCATCAACGCGCCGCAGCAGTTCAAGTCCGAGTACATCATTGACAGGAGCAGTGACGCGGCCTGCCCCGGCACACACTTCTACTGCCCGATGAACTCGAACCGGCAGCCGGGCGGCGTGAAGGACATGTGGAGCGCCTTCTCCGCGTCGACCAACACGTACTTCGTCCCGCTCCAGCAGCAGGTGGGCGCGGAGAACGTGGTCGACGCGGCCAAGCGGCTGGGCATCCAGTTCCGGGTCAGCAAGGAGAACGACTGGGCCAACGACAAGGCGGCCGCCCACCAGTGGGGCTCGTTCACGCTGGGCGTCACGGACACCACGCCACTGGAACTGGCCAACTCGTACGCCACGCTGGCCGCCGACGGCAAGTACTGCGAGCCCATCCCGGTGCAGCAGATCCGCGACCTGGACGGAAACAAGCTGGACGTGGCCAACCCGCGCTGTGAGAAGCGGATCAGCACCGAGGTGGCCCGGGCGGCCGTGGACGCGGCCCGCTGCCCGGTCGGCGACAACTCCTCCACCAGCAAGTGCGGCGGCAGCCGCACCGCCGCCGAGGTGAAGTACCAGGTGGGCAAGCCGGTCGCCGGCAAGTCGGGCACCACCGACTCGGAGCGGACCGCCTCGCTGGTCGCGATGACCAAGCAGTACGCGGTGGCCGGCATCCTGGCCGACCCGGACTGGCCGCAGACCAACGTCAAGATGAAGCACAAGCCGAGCGACGGCATCAACCCGCCGGTCTGGCAGACGTTGAAGGCCGCCATGGACGGCAAGAAGGCGATCAACTTCGATCCGCCCGGTCAGAAGATCTCCCTGGGTGACCAGCGCAGCATCCCGGGTGTCGGATGCCTGGACATCGAACGGGCCAAGTCGCGCATCTCCGGCGCCGGCTTCCAGCCCCTGGTCTCCAGCAGCCGGGTGACCTCCGACTGCCCCGCCGGCACCGCCGCCGGCACCAGCCCCAGCGGCCGCACCATCAAGGGCGGCATCGTGACGATCATGGTCAGCGCCGGCAATGGTGGTGGCGACAACGACAACGGCGGTGGCAACAACGGCCGGCCGAGTACCGGTCCGTCCAGTCCGCCCAGCAGTCCCAGCCGGCCGCCGGACGACCGACCCGGCGGCTGATCGCCGTTCCCACGCCGGATGGGCGGGCATCCCAGGAAGGGTGCCCGCCCATCCGCGCATCGGTGGGCGGCTCGATCGGGGAAGGATTCAGAGGCCGAGCTGGCGGCGTACCTCGGCGGCCACCCGGCCCCCCTCGGCCTGGCCCGCCACCGCGGCCTGGGCCGCCTTCATCGCCGGGCCCATCTGGGCCTTGCCGGTGAAGCCGCCGGCGACGAGCGCCCCCGCGACCAGCTCGGTCAGCTCGGCGTCGGAGAGCTGCCTCGGCAGGTAGCGGTCCAGCACCTCACCCTCGGCGGTCTCCTTGGCGGCCTGCTCGGTGCGGCCCGCCTCGGCGAAGGCGGTGGCCGCCTCGCGGCGCTTCTTGGCCTCCTTGGTCAGCACCGCCAGCACCTCGTCGTCACTGAGCTCGCGCTTGGCCTTGCCGGCTACCTCGGCCGTGCCGACGGCGGCCAGGGCCATCCGCAGGGTGGACGTGGTCAGCTCGTCGCGGGCCTTCAGGGCGGCGCGCATGTCGGCGGTGAGACGGTCCTTCAGCGTGCTCATGGACGGTCAAACTACCCTGATCGGCATGCGAAAGCGCACACTATTCCGGCTCGCGACCGCAACCGTCGCGACGGGTGCCGCCGCCCTGGCGTACGCGTCGCTCGTCGAGCGCAACATGTTCACCCTCCGCCGCTTCGACGTCCCGGTGCTGCCGACCGGCACCGAGCCGCTGCGCGTACTGCACGTGTCGGACCTGCACATGACCCCCCACCAGGAGCGCAAGCAGCACTGGGTCGCCTCGCTGGCCGCCCTCGACCCCGACCTGGTCGTGGTGACCGGGGACAACATGGCGCACCCGGGGGCGGTGCCGGGCGTGCTGCGGGCGCTGCAACCCCTGCTCGACTACCCGGGCGCGTTCGTCTTCGGTTCGAACGACTACACCGGGCCGGTCTGGAAGAACCCGTTCAGCTACTTCCTGCCCGACCGGGAGTACGCCGAGGGGGTCGAGCTGCCCTTCGAGGAGCTGCGTGACGTGTTCACCGGGGCCGGCTGGGCCGACTTGAACAACCGGCGGACCACGGTCAAGGCCGGCGGCCGGACGATCGACATGGCCGGCGTCGACGACCCGCACGTCGAACGGGACGACTACGCCTCGGTCGCCGGCCCGATCCCTCCCGAGGCGGACCTCGCCATCGCGCTGACCCACTCCCCGGAACCGGCGCTGCTCGACGAGATGGCCGCCGACGGCTTCGGGCTGCTGCTCGCCGGCCACACCCACGGCGGCCAGGTCTGCGTACCGGGGGTGGGGGCGCTGGTGACCAACTGCGGCCTGCCCCGGTCGATGGCGAAGGGCCTGCACAGCTGGCCGGGCTCGGACTCCTGGCTGCACGTCTCCGCCGGGCTCGGCACCCACCCGACCGCCCCGGTCCGCTTCGCCTGCCTACCGGAGGCCAGCCTGCTCACCCTGATCCCCCGCTGACCGCCCGCGCGCCGGGGTACCGAGTTTGAGCCTCGGAGCGGGTGGGCTACTATTTGTCGGCACGCCTCGGGGTGTGGCGCAGCTTGGTAGCGCGCTTCGTTCGGGACGAAGAGGTCGTCGGTTCGAATCCGGCCACCCCGACCAGGTCAGAGGGCACATCCCATCAATGGGTGTGCCCTCTACTACGTCCTGAGTGACCAACTGAGTGACTACGCCTCGGCAACAGGCGCGAAGATCCGATCCATGACGGCCGCGCCTTGGAGCAGCACGGGCCGGAGTTGGTGGCGGTAGACCAGCTCCGTCACGGTCGTTCCCGAGTGCCCGCACAGGTCTGCGATGTCTTCAAGGCTCACCCCACTGTCGGAGAGCAGGGACACGAAGCTGTGCCGCAGCTCGCGGGGTGTCCAGGCGGCCGGGTCGAGGCCGGCGAGGGTGACGACTCGGCGGAAGGCCCGGCGGACGTTAGCCGCGTCGAGGGCGGTACCGACGGTGGAAGCGAAGACCAGGTCGAGCGCATGCCAGTCCTTGCCGGCAGTCTTGCGCTCCTGGTTCTGGCGCTGGCGGTGGCGGGTCAGCGCGGAGACGCACCGGGCAGGTAATGCGAGGGTGCGCCGTGACTTGCGGGTCTTGGTGTCGCCGCCTTCTCGGTCGGAACGCCAGACGTGTAGGGCGGGCGGTAGCGGCGGATCGAGGTCGGGCTGTCCGACAAGGTCAACGTGGTCCCAGCACAGGGCGCGTAGTTCCTCGGTCCGCGCGCCGGTCAGCAGCGAGAGCACGACGTAGGCGTGCAGGCGGGTTTCCTCGGAGGCGTTGAGGACGGCCTTCGCTTGATCCAGGGTGAGGGACTTGGAGGGGCGTCCTTCTTGGCCGCGCGGCACGGTGCAGAGCGCGACGACGTTGCGCTTCACCTTGTCTCGGGCCATGGCTCGGTTGATCGAGCGGTTGAGGCACCCGTAGAGGTCACGAAGGGTGCGGGTGCTGAGGGTGGTGGCCTTGTCAGCTAGCCAGCGGTCGACGTCCTGGGCGCGAAGCTCGCGTAGCTTCCGGGCGCCCAACGCGGGGATGATGTGGGTGCGGCACAGGATCTCGCACTTGGCCTTGGTGCGGTCTGATCGGCCGTTGAGTCCGTAGGTCAGCCAGTCGGTGACGGCTTCGGTGACGGTGTAGTGGTGCTCGGCTATGGCGAGCCCGTCTTCGTAGTCGCGGATCTTCTCCCGCAGTTTGGTGCGGGCTTCGGTCTTGGTCTTGCCGCTGCCTTTGCGCACGATGCGCTTGCCGGCCGGGGTGTATCCGACGGTGACGGTGGCGATCCAGCGTTGCCGGGACTCGTCCCAGTGCAGGCCGCCTTCCCCTCGGGCACGGCGTGTGGTCATCGGGTACCTCCCTTCTGGGTTTCCTGTTCGAGTAGGTCGACGTAAGCGGTGATCGCGGCGGCAGGGACGAGGCGGGCACGTCCTTGCCGGACGGTGCGGAGTCGGCCGGCGCGGATCTGTTCGTAGATCACGGACCGGGAGAGACTGAGCAGTCGCATGACCTCGGGGATGCGGTAGAGCGCCCGTGTGGGGGCGGTGAGTGCGGGTGCGGTCAATCGGTGCTCCTTCCGTGCGGGGACAGGTTGACCGTCAAGGCTGTCTTGACGGTGGATCGGTGGCCGGCTCAGGCGGCGGCAAGCAGGGCGTCTCGGGCGGCTTCGTGTCGTTCGCGGGCCAGGGCGGCGGCGGTGTTGGCGAGTAGGGCGTCTCCGGTGGTGCGCCAGCCGGAGCCGGCGTAGCTGAGGAGGCCGACGATCAGGGTGGTGTCGTCGTTCTGCTGGTCGGCGTATTCGTGGCCGGTTTCGGTGCGTCGCCAGATGGTGCGGGCGTCGCGGAGGATGCGGAAGGTGACGGAGTAGCGGCGGCTTTTGGTGAGGAAGTGGCCGCCGAAGCCGAGCATGTGCGCCCACCGTCGGAGTTGCTGCCAGTCGCGGTGTTGGCCGAGGGTCCAGCAGGCGTCTACGAGCCGTTCGGCGTGAGTGCCGTGCTCGTTGGCGTACAGGTCGATGGTGTCGCCGTTGAGGCGGCGGGAGACATGCCCGGTGGTTTCGGTGCTCTTGGTGGCGTACTTGGCGAGGTAGCCGGCCACCTTCCCGTCGGTGATGTCGCCGTCGGCGTTGACCGGCCGCACATCGAGGCCCTTACCGGGGTCGCCCCAGCAGATAGGCCAGCCGCCGGGCTGGACAGCATGGGGGCGGGTGGTGAAGCCGGTCGTGGTGGCGGCGTGGGTGACGGCGGCGACCAGGTCGCCATGATCGAAGCCTGCCGGGGGTGGGACGATCGCGGCAGGGTCGTACGGGTGGACACCGTCGAGGCGGATGATCGCGTGGTAGTGCACGACGCCCCGGCGTTGCATCTCCGCGACCTTGCCGAACGACAGCTTGACCGGCGGCACCCGACGAACCTTCCCGCTGGCGGTGACCTGCTCGACCCAGGGCAGGCCGAGCTGCCGGACGCGGGCACGGACGTGGCGAGTGAGCGCGATCGTGGTCCGGCGCCACAGTTCCGGCGCGCAGTGGTTCCACACCACCTGTGCCGGGTGGTCGTAGCAGTCCAGGCACAGCGGGGTACCGAGAGTCGGATCGTCATCGGCGTGCCGCTGGTGGCAACGCACATCCACACCATGCGGACACAGCTCGACGTCGCGGCGAGGCCGGCACGGGACCTGCCGACCAGCGCGGTCGGTGCGCTGCGTGTGGACCGGCCCGAACGACGGTGCCGTGAGCGTGGCGAACACCGCCGGATGCCCGGTAACGGTGGCGGGGATGCCTTTGCCGCCGGCGAGGCCGGCGCGGACGAGCTGGTAGGCATCGCGCTGGTAGGTACGCGCGCACGAGGGGCACACGGCGTGACGGCGGTTGCCGCACGGTTTGTAGATCTCCCCGTCCGGCAGCTCGGCGGTGGTGACGGAGTTGAGGAGACGGCCGGTGTCCCGGTCGATGGTGGCCACCTCGCCCGCGAGGCGGATGGGGTGGGAGCAGCCCGCAGCCGCCTTCACGTGCTCCAGCCAGCCGAAGTAGTCCGGGCCGGTGGCGCGGGTAAAGGCGGACTCATCGCGGCCGACGAACCCACCCGGTGAGCCGTCGGCGGGGCGAGCGTGGGGCCGGTGCCCCGGACCAGCGTTGGTGTGCTGGTCCGGGACAACGGCGATCAGGTCAGCGGCCACGGGTGCGGACCGCCCTGGTGGGTAGGTGGGTGGTGGGGCCGGTGCCGAACGGGTTCGGCGTGTCGAAGATCCGGCCGAGCAGGGACGCCACATAGGTGGGCAGGTCGGCCCGGTGGTGCTCCCACAGGTAGAGGTAGCGGATCAGGACGTAGGTCTTCGGCAACTCGATCCCGTCGCGGGCGGCGAGGATCTTCATACGGCCGATGAGTTGGACGGGTTCCCAGCCCCGAGCAAGGCGGGGTTGACGCCACCGGTAGGTGGCAGGGGTGGTGGTCATCGGGCCACCGCCGGGGTTTCCTCGGCCTCTGTGGCGAGGCAGGAGGGGCAGTCGCACTGCGGGTTGCGTGGGTCGGGGCAGCGGTTGGCCGGGCACCACTGGCAGCCGGATCGGCCGCACCAGTAGCAGTTTTCGATGGGGTCGACCTGGGTCAGGCCGCCGAAGCAGGCGCACGGGATCGAGGACGCCGGGTCCGCTCCGTAGCCGTTGCACCCGTTGCAGACTGCCCACGCGGTCTGGGCGAAGGCGGCGATACACGCCGGGGCTTGGCAGCCCTGGTGGCCGCACATGATGCAGTAGCCGGCGAAGTTGCAGCGCGGCGGTCGCAGCGTGGAGTCCGGTGCGGGGACAGTGGTCGGGTTCGTGGTGAGCACGGACAGGCAGGCCAGCAGAGCAGCCTCATCGAGGACTGCGGGCAGGTTCAGCGCCTTCCCAGGGGCCAGCGCGTCCCGAAGCGTCGCCAACGCAGACAGCAGGCGAGCATCAGACAGCGCCGGAGTGTGGCCCGAGGCGCACAGAGCAGGATGAACGGTAGGCTGGACAGGCATCGTGTTGGTCCTTTCGACGAGGGAACCGATGCACCGGCCTCAGCGGGTGGCCGCCCGCTGGGGCTTCTTTCGTTGCCTTGACTGGCTTAAGCCAGTGGCTCCGTCAGTATGTGAGCCATCACGCCGCGTTGTCAATAGCTGGCTTGAGCCAGTTGCGGTAGACTGAGGCGGGAGGGAGACAAGGTGACTGACCAGGAAGAACGACGGCCGCCAAGCCGTCGCATAGCCGATGAGCTACGCGCCGCAATCGTCAATGGCGAACTCGTAGACGGCGATCAACTACCTTCGGAGCGGGACCTGGCGTCGCGGTACGCCACCGCCCGGAACACCGCTCGGGAAGCGTTGAGCATCTTGCAAGCCGAAGGACTTGCTGTAGCGCGTCACGGCAAGGGCGTGTTCGTGCGGCGGCGCAGGCCGTTGATGCGGATGGGGCGTAACCGCTACTCGCGTTCGGCACGCAACGAGACGGGCCTTTCACCGTTCCGTATCGAGGTTGAACGCCAGGGACGTGTTCCGCACACCGAGTGCCGTTCCGTGACCCGAACCGTCGCTCCGGCTGAGGTTGCCGAGCGGCTGAACCTGGGCCATGAGGCCGAAGTGGTCCGACGCGAAAACTGGTACTTCGCCGACGATGAGCCGGTGCAAGTTGGAGTGACCTACATTCCCACAGCGGTCGTCGCAGACTCACCGCTGGCAACGGAGAAGAAGCTAGGCCGGGGCAGCATCTACGCTCGATTCGAGGACCTGGGCCACGCTATTACCCGCATAAGGGAGGAAGTCTCCGCTCGGATGCCGACACCGGAGGAAGTTGCTGGACTGGTCATGCCCCCTGGTGTACCGGTGATCGAGGTTCTGCACACCAGCGTGGACGACAAAGGACAACCGTTCGAGGTGACTCGGTTTGTGATGCGCGCTGACATCAATGGCCTGGACTACGAGATGCCCGTTGAAGACTGACCGCCCGGTGGCGGGAGGCGCTGGGCTGGTACGGCTCGCCGTACTTGCTCTCCTGTGGGGGTCTAGCTTCCTATGGATCAAGTTGGGGCTGCGTGGATTTAGTCCGACGCAATTGACGTTTGCCCGGCTGCTACTAGGTGCTTTGGTGTTGATTCCTATCGTCGTGTTTCAGGGGCAGCGGATACCACGTCAGCGGTCGGTATGGGGACACATATTCGTTGCTGCGCTGGTGGCCAACGCGATCCCCTATCTGTTGTTTGCAGTTGCAGAGCAACAGATAGGCTCAAACATCGCCGGAGTCATCAACTCTACGACACCGCTATGGACGCTGTTGCTGGGCTTCCTGGTCGGTATAGATCGCCACGTCACCGCGCCAAAAGCCGCCGGATTCGGACTAGGTTTCCTCGGCGTGGTCGTGATGTTCGGGCCGTGGGATTCGGCTGGAGAGGTGGCGAGCTGGGGCGGGCTCGCCTGCCTGGCAGCAGCCCTCTCCTACGCCATCAGCTACCTGTACATGGGGCGATACCTAACGAACAGGGGCATAAGCCCGCTCATGCTCTCCGCCAGCCAACTAACCGCAGCAACCCTCATCCTTACCTGCGTCATGACCGCCACGGGACGCGAACACGTCGCCTGGCGGGCCGACGCCCTGATCGGCGTGCTGGTCCTCGGAATCCTCGGCACCGGAGCGGCCTACGTCCTGAACTACCGCATCATCCAGGACGACGGACCCGCCATCGCCTCCACCGTCACCTACCTACTCCCCATCGTCGCCGTCATCCTCGGATGGGCAGTCCTGCAAGAGACCGTCACCATCGCCGTCATCCTTGGCGTCGCCCTGGTGCTCGTCGGCATCGCGCTCACCCGAAGGAAGCCCGCATAGCCGCAGTTCAGGCCCGAAGCCTGGCCGACTGCCGGCGGGTGGTGAGAATTTTCTGTACGTCTTCAAGGCGGCCCTTGACGGGCCGCACGCGCCGCCGCCTGGGCGCGCGTCCGTCGCTCCGCTGGCGCTCCGACTCCGGCCACGCAACACGCCCGGCGGCTGGCGCGGAGAGCGGAAAGCCCGGTGGGCCGCCGTAGCACGACAGCAGCGTTGACCGGGTTGTGGTGGGCCGGCAGCCGGCCGGGCCGCGCAGCCACGAGCCCGCGCGGCGCAGGGAAGCGGACGCCGGCTGCGTCCGGCGAGCTAGTGATGGTCGCGGGTTGCGGTTACTGCGCCTCCGGCGGGGGCGCTCCGGCTCCAGGATGGCCGGGGCTCCGTCGGCGGGTCGCGGTCCGTGGATGGTTGCGGTAGGCCGTCCCGCCTGCCATCGACCCGGGCAAGCCGAGCAGACCACCGCCCGACCCGCCAGCGTCCGAACCTGCGTCAAGGTCCGCTTGACGTGGCGGGCCGGGCGGCGGCCCGCTCCCCAGGAGGACGGGTCGACGGCAGACGGGATGGCAGGTGGCCTTAGAGCGCACTGAAGCCCCGCACCTGCGCGCGGGGCTTCAGTAGGTCTTTGATCAGACGCCAGCTAGGTACCGGGACTGGGCACCTTCCTTGAAGTAGTGCCCGTGGGTTCGGTGGATCGTGTTGATTGAGTCAGACCCAACCAGAACGATCTCAAGATCTTCTCGGCCGTGAAGATCCTTCTCTGCCTTGGAGTACGCGTCGGCGGCCTCTGTGGCGTCGAGGTACACGTCTTCCCGAAGGAGCTTCTCCTGCGCGTAGTCATAGACAAGCAAGAAGTGAATCATGGCGGGCATCCTGGTCACCTCCCTTGGAAGTAGTGTTGCACGGCGGCCCGGGCAGTGGCGAACCTTGTAGCAAACTCCGCATCAGGTTGCAAGTACCCCTCATCCATAGCAATACCCTCGGCTGCGAGCCGGAAGTACTCGACCAACTCTGGGTGACCTTGGCCGTCTTTCAGGGGCAATCGCAGGCGACCAGCAGTCCGCTCGACCGCATCAGCCCATGCCTGCTGACCCGGCGTTCGAAGCTGCACCTCGATGCGCTGTCCGTCACGCTCCACCACAAGGTGTACACCCCGGTAGCCAGTAGGCTTGGGACAATCGATGTAGTCCCTTTCGCGTTTTACGTCCCAGTTTCGCTTGATCCGCTTCATCACGCCAAGGATCTCAGCCCGCCCGCCGGGGAGGATTGCACGACATCCGCCGATGTCCTCCATCCGCGCAAGCTTGGTGTCGGGGAAGCGCACGAGCTTGTTGATGATCTGAGGCATCCGCTTAAGACGTTGGGCAACGATCACCTCTGATGACTCGCGCCGAACGAACTGGCGCACGCCGACGGCAACCTTAGTCATGGGGTACTGGAAGCTGGAGCGAAACTCCTGGATCGCGTTCCAGGCCATCAGCGTCACATCGTTCGGCTCGTCGTCGCTCAGCCACCAGTCGCGCAGGTGATCGCCGCACCGGTTGATCTCGCCCTTGCTGACGCCCGGCGCCGTTCGAGGGGCAACCACTCTTGCTTGTTGCCCGCGCTGCTGAGTAACCACTATCCCCGCCTGTGTTGTTCCGCGAGAGACCCGCTGCTCACTAGGCTCCGTCGACAGAGGACGAGCATGGCTTGCCGGAGCCTAGTGAGCAGCGGGTCTGGCAAGTTTCCGACACGCCGGAATCGCTCTGTGGAGTTGGGCACTTGGCAGAAGATCGTTAGACAGGCTTGTTAGGGGCACACTGGGGGCACAAGACACCGAGAGAATCCAGTGTGACCTTCTGCTGCAAGATGATGCGCGACCAAGTCGAGACAGACTGTGACGAGCACCCTGACCCATTCGGCTGCCCGGATAACCTGATCTACCACGACCCGGACCCGAGCGATGAGCGCTACGGCCTGATCATCCACGACGGCGGCAGCTCGTACATCGCCATCGGCTACTGCCCCTGGTGCGGCACCGCCCTACCGGCCGCGAACGACGAGGATGAGCCGAGTGACTGACTGGGTGACGACCGGGGCGACCGACACCGGACGCCCACGGACGATGGTGGACTGTCTCGGCAGCTCAGCCCGACTACTCGCCCAGGTCATCGAAGGCTGATAATTCCTTCGGGACGAAGAGGTCGTCGGTTCGAATCCGGCCACCCCGACCAGAGGGAACGCCCTGACCAGCATCGATGCTGGTCAGGGCGTTGATTTTTGCCTATGGAAAGATGCCGCGCCGGGAGGCGAAGATCGCATCGTGCGGGTTGTCGGCGGCGTTGAGTTTGCGGGCTATCAGCATCCCGACCGCGAACCGGGGCAGGACCACCGTGCGGAAACCGGCGTCGGACTTCGTCCACTCCTCGCGGAAGAATCCCTTGCCCTTGAGGTGGACGATCGTGCCGCGGATGGTCAGGGTCGGGTGTTCGGCAGCGAGGTCCAGGTTCCCACCGCAGTGCCAGGATCTCGCCGATGCGGGCGCCGGTGGCGACCATCAGGTCGACGATGTCGGCGAGGTCTCCGGAGTGCCGAGGTGCAGGCTTGCCGGGGATGGTCGCTGCCAGGCACGGATCGCCGAGCGGAGGGCCTGAAGGTGCTCGTCGCCAAGAGCGACGACCTTGCGGCGCGGTTTGCGTGGCCGCCCTGTGTCGCGCACGGGGTTGGCCGTCAGCGCACCCCGGCGCACGGCTAGGGCGACCATCTGGCCGAGGACAACTCTCGCGCCCTTGGCCGCGGACGGGTGTTCCTTGGCGACAACGCCCTCCACGACTCATCGGACATCGGCAGTGATCAAACGACTACGGCAATCAGCAGAGAGATGAGGAGGGCGATGGTTACCGTGTTGAAGACGAACGCGACACAACTGTTTGCGGTTACCGTCGCACGCATGGCTCGACTTGTTATGCGAACGTCCGAGCCTGAGAATGTTGTGCCGACCTGGACCGCCAGGTACAGAAAATCGGAGAAGTTCGGGACTTCGTCAGGGCCTTCAAATTCGATCCCTCCCAGGTTGGCGTTCTCCCTTGCGTAGTGCAGCGCATACACGACCACGATGAGCAACCAGGAGCTTGCCACCACCAGCGCTGCCAGCACGATCACCACCAGCTCCTGACGCAGCTCGCGCACAGCGGCAACCGAGATCACGGCGGCGATAGCGAAGGCGCAGAACGTGACCGCGCCGGCCGTGCCGCCGCTGGCGACCAGCCACTCGGTCCACTGCCTGCGTCGCCGGCGGAGGCTGCTCTCAAGCAACAGGACCCGCAGCTCTTCGCCATCCAACCGGCGCAGTGAACTCCAGGTGAGCCCGCAGTACACCAAGCAGTAGACCAACCACGCCCCGAGGTAGACCGTCGCGATGAAGGGCAGGGTCACGACGCGACCGGAAGGAGTGATCCCTGCCACGATCCCGAACAGGCAGCCCGCCACCAGCGTGGCGCCGACACTGATCCACTTGCGTGTGGAGTCCAAGAGTAGGGCTTTTCGTAGCCGCGACACGGACGTTCTTCCTATCTGCTCGCCGACGTAGAGGGCAGGGGTAGTGAAGCTTACGGCGTGATCCGGAGCCGGCGGCACCGCCTGTCGATGGCCCCAACGACGAGTAGGTACATGATCTTCGGTCGATATCATCTTCCGCTCCGGGCACAGCTGACCGGCTACCAAGTAGCCGGTCACGGCTATCGGTGCGTTCGTGACGCTGGAGCACACCACCGAGGAGCACTTCGACCAGACAGCACTGGCCAGCCATTCGCAATGCTCGCTCGGCCAACCGTCCCGACGCTGCTCGGCCAAGTCGACCAAGTCCACGTACGCGGCCGGGATGTCGTCGGCCAGCACGGCATCCGTCACGGCTGCCAGCTCGCGCACGCCACGCGCAGCAAGCTCTTGATCATAGGTACGCGCGAACGTAACTCCCTGGCATCCCGCTTACCCCGACCAGGCTAGAGGGCACATCCGATCGAGGATGTGCCCTCTGCTGCTTCCTGGGTCACCGACTGACCAACCACGCCTCCGGAGCGGCTGCCCCGGGGTTCAGCGGTTCGCCACCTAGCTGCCGGCCGGCTGGACCCGCTCGAACCGCACCCGGCTCAGCCATCCCGGGAGGTCGCTGAGCGCGTACAGCTCGCCGTGCACGTCGGTGTCGATCGCGGTCGGCTGGATGGGGAAGTTGCCGATTATGGCGGACTCGTAGCCGCCCGTGAGCTTGGGGCGTACGGCGAAGGCGAGGGTCGAGCAGTAGTCGCTCGCGATGTAGGTCCCCCACGCCTCCGGGGTGGCGGTGCCTCGGTACACCACGCCGCCGGTCACCGAGCAGCTCTCCGTCATGTAGTGCTCGTACTCGAAGACCGGGTCGGTGTACCGCACGTCCGACCGGCACTGATCCGGGTCGAAGATCGGGGTGCCCTCCTTGCAGGACCAGCCGAGGTTCGCCCCGCCCTGCCAGGGACGGATATGGTTGATCTCCTCGACCAGGCCCTGGCCGACGTCACCGATCCACAGCGAGCCGTCGACCGGGTCGACGGAGAACCGCCACGGGTTACGCAGCCCGTAGACCCAGATCTCCGCTCGCGCGCCCGGCACGTGGACGAACGGGTTGTTGAAGGGCACGCAGTAGGGCTTCCCCCCGCAACTGCGGTTGACGTCGATCCGCACGATCTTGCCGAGCAGGGTGCCGAGGTCCTGACCGGACTTGAACGGGTCGTTCGCGTGGCCACCGTCGCCGAGAGACCAGTAGAGGTAGCCGTCGCGGCCGAACGCCACCTGTCCGCCGTTGTGGTTGTTGTACTCGGCGTGCTCCTGGGTGAGGATCACCTGGACCCGATCGGGTGCGCCGATTGGCACTCGCGCCAGGGTCAGTTCGCCGTCGGGCAGGCTCGTGTAGGCCACGTACAGGATCCCGGTTCTCGTGAAGTTCGGCGCAGGCGTGATGCCGAGGAGGCCGCGCTCGTTGCCCGACGTGTCGACCCGGGCGGTCAGGTCGAGCACCGGCTCGGCCGCCAAGCCGGTGTCGGGGTGGTAGGAGCGGACGGTGCCGTTCTTCTCGGCGATCAGCATCCGGCCGTCCGGCAGCCCGGTGAGCGCGATCGGGCGCTGCAGACCGAAGGCCACCTGTTCGGATACCACCATCAGCTCAGTGAGTGGCACCGGGCGGGCGTGGGATGTGCCGGCCGCGGCACTGCTGGCCGCTGACACCGGGGGCGAGAGGACCGCAAACAGGGTCAGAACAAGCAGGCCGGCCAGCATGGTGGCTGGTCTGCAACGCCGTCGCGACATGTTTCAGCTCCTTGGGGCAGAGTGGAGGACGCAATGTGGGAGCGCTCCCCGCCTACATCGACCTTTGCCAATATACAGCTCATGTTGATGACAGGCGCGGGACAGCGTTGACCCTCACGCAACGCCGGGACACACGATGTTCATCGGCGGGCGGGCCCGGCCGTGCGCCGCGCCCGCCCGCGTCACGCCGTCATCGCTGCAGTGTCAGCAGACCCGGCCGGTACGGCAGGAGACCGTAGTCGCCGCCGGAGCTGGGGGAACGTCCCTGGTAGAGCAACTGGAGGTTGCAGGCATTGACGGTCATGGTCTGGTCGGGGTTGCTGCGAATCAGCTCCCCGTGACTGATGTCGTTGGTCCAGGTGGCGCCGCTGTTGGCCTTGCCGGCGAAGGGGTTGCTCTCGGTTGCCGCCTGCGGTGTCCACGAGCCGCCCAGGCTGGTGGCGGTGAAGGAGCGGAAGTAGCGCCCCTGCGAGCCGATCGCCTCGACGAGCATGAGGTATCGGTCCTGGCCCTGGAGCTTGTAGACCTGGACCCCTTCGAACAGGTTGTTCGTCGTGTCGGTCATGATGATCGTGTAGTTCGCGCCAAAGCTGCCGGGGAAGTTGCCGATCGGCATGCTGGCCCGGTAGATCCTGCCGTTGTCCCCGGCGAAGAAGAGATACATGTTCGTGTCGTCGCCGATGAGCGCCTGGTCGATGGGTCCGGTGCCGGAGTCGGAGATGCTACCGGTAAAGAGCGTCTGGTGCGCCGACCAGCTGTTCACATTGGCGGGATCGGTCGACGTCCGGTAGGAGAAGGCGGGCCCACCCCACTGGTAGGCAAGCACCCAGACGTTGCGCGGGGCGAAGTAGAAGAGCGAGGGGGCGACGGCGGAGAACGGCATCCTGTTCTGGCTGGCGGAGGCCATGTCGGACCAGTTCGTGAAGAGGCCGAAGTTCATCGAACCCCACGTCGTTCCCGTGTCGTGCGTCGTCGCGTAGACGAGATGCCTGCCGTTGTAGGGGGCGTGGGTGAAGTCCTTCAGCGAGACCCATCCCGATGCCGGGTTCGCCAGCGATCCCGTCGAGGTCCAGCGGTACGTCGACGGCAGGTTGCACGTGCCGGTTGGCGGCGGCGTGGTGGGTGGTGGCGTGGTGGGGCTGGCCCCGCCGTCGACTCGGACGAGTTGCCACTGCTGGTGGCTGCCGTTGAAGTCGTCGTACTGCACGATGTTCCCCGCGTCGGCGGTCGAGGCGTTCTGCACCTCCACCACCTTGTTGCTGTTCCGGTTGATCAGTCGGACGTAGCCACCGGCCGAGTCCGCCAGGCGGAACTGCTGGTTGGCCCCGTTGCCGTCGGTCCACTGCACGATGCTGGCACCGTTGGCGGTCGACCAGTTGTAGACGTCCAGCACCTTGCCGGACAGCCGCGACCGCAACCGGTAGTAGCCGCCACCCGAGTCCACGAACTGCCACTGCTGCTGGGTGCCGTTGTTCCGCGGCCACTGCACGATCCGGGCACCGTCGTTCGTGGCCAGGTTGTACACGTCCAGGGCCTTGCCGCTGTTGCGGTTGATCAGCACGTACCACGCGCTCGTGTCGACCGTCGCCGCCGCAGCGGGCGTCGACACCGCCACCGCGGCGGCACCACCGGCCATCACCGCCGCCACGCCGGCGGCGCCGACGCGCACCCACCACCCACGCCGCCGCGCCGGTGGCGAGATCAATGGAGACCTACCAGAGACAAACATGATCCTCCTTCACTGACCAACAGCCGATCGGGCTACCCGAAGATCGGCACACCTCGGTGCCCGACCGGCCACGCCTCGGCGTTAGCGGTGCGGAGCACTTGATAGCGTTAACATAGACGCACGTGACATCCCGTGCCGTTCGAGGTCTGGCATGATGCGGCCCGCCCGGTGAGCCGAAGACCTCGTCGCCCCGCCATCGACAGTGAGCGATAACATGTCGTTCGTCAAGGCGTAACAACCGATCCAGCGTGGCTGGCCGGGTTGCGAGCACGTGGCGGCGGAGCTATGTTATCGAGAACATTGACGTAGACCTATGCTCGATCGCCGTACCGCACCAGTGGAGTAGATCGTGAAGAAGGCCCAGATTCTGTTGGTGGCCGCGGCGACCGCATTGGTCACCGTGGCGGGAGCCGTGACCGCCCCGCCGCTGTCGGCTGCAACGCCTGACATCACCGTCGACACCGCCTCGACGTACCAGACCATCGACGGGTTCGGGGCGGCAACCCCGATCTTCGACGGTTCCGGCAGCCCGTGGACGACCGGCGAAACTCAGACACTCGTCGGTCTGGGCCAAGGGCAACTCGGCCTGTCGATCGTGCGGACCGTGGTGTCGCCGGTATCGACCGAGTGGGGCCTGCACGCGAGCAGCCTGCAGACGGCCAAGTCCTACGGCTCCGATGTCAAGATTCTTGCCTCGCCCTGGACGGCTCCCGCCCACTTCAAGACGAACAACAGCAGGGTCGGCGGCGGCAAGCTCAGGACCGACTACTACGACGACTATGCCGAGCACCTCAACAGTTACGTGCAGTACATGAAGAACCAGGGCGTCACGATCGACGTGACCTCGGTTCAGAATGAGCCGGATTGGCACCCTGACTACGATTCGATGGACTGGACCGGCACCGAGTTGCGCAACTTCGTCCGCGACCATGGCGCCAAGGTCCGGGACACCCGGCTCATGGTCGCCGAGTCCCTGAGGTTCGCCCGCCAGTACTCCGACCCCACACTCCAGGACGCCACCGCGCGCAACAACATCGGCTACGTCGGCGGCCACCTCTACGACGCCGAGAACAGTGGAAACCTGTCCCCCTACCCGCTCGCGGCGCAGTACGGCAAGAACCAGTGGATGACCGAGTGGAACCTGCACGCCGCCGACGGGAACGGTTCGAACATCTGGGGCAATCCCAGCAACGCGGCTGTCTGGAACGAGACCCTCGACGACATCATGCGGACCGTGCACAGGTCGATGGAGTCCAGTTGGAGCGCGTACATCTGGTGGTACGGCCGCCGCTTCTACTCCTTCATCGGTGACGGCGATTCACAGTACGGGACCACGAAGGGCGCGGTCCTCAAGCGCGGCCACGCATTCTCCCAGTACGCCAAGTACGTCCGGCCCGGCGACAAGCGCGTCGCCCTGTCGAAGAGCGCGCGGGCCTCTTCCCTGGAGGTCACCGCCTACCGGGGCAGGGGCAAGATCGTGCTGGTGATTCTGAACCGCTCGAACAGTGCGGTCGACAACGCCGTCGTGCAGGTCCCGCAGGGCATCTCGCGGGCCGAGCACGTCGTCACTGCACAGAGTCTGGGCGCCCAGTCACAGCCGGCGAATGTGAGCGGCGGACAGGTGACTGTCAATGTTCCTGCCCGGAGCATCTCCACGGTCATCGTCGACGAGGGCTCCGCCACCAGCCCGCCGCCGACCACGACACCACCGACCACCCCGCCACCGACCACCACCCCGCCGACCACCCCGCCACCTACCGGCATCGGAGCCTGCCGGGTGACCAATTCGATCAACGCATGGAACACCGGCCTGGTCGACAACATCACCATCACCAACACCGGCACGAGCGCCGTCAACGGCTGGTCGCTGAGGTTCACCCTCGGGTCCGGCCAGACCATCACCTCGGGCTGGAACGCCACGTACTCACCGACCAGTGGTCAGGTGACCGCGACGAACGTCAGCCATAACGCCTCCATACCACCGGGAGGCTCCACCACCATCGGTTTCCAGGCCAGCCATGGCGGCAACGACGCCGCACCGAGCGGCTTCACCCTCAATGGCACCGCCTGTAGCTGAGCACCCTGGCCGGGTCCGGACGCCCGGCCAGCCGGCTCCGTCGTTCCAGTCCAACACCCTGCCCGCGCGGGTGATGTCGCTCGCTGGAGGTCAGCGGAAGAAGCGCAGGACGCTGCCCGGCGAAGCCAGATGCTCCTCCACCCGCAGGTAACAGTCGAAGGCGAAGACCTGCGGGTCCAGGTAGCCGTCACCCGCCACGCGGGTGTAACGGTTGATCACCGACGTGACGACCGGGTACGCGGTGCGCAGCACGCTCTCCAGCAACGGGCCGTCGGTCACACCGCCGTGCAGGACCAGGTTCCGTTGCCGGTAGAGGGCCCGCAGGCTGCGGTTGAGCCGATCCCGGAGCAGCTTGACGTGGGCCGGGTCCAGCAGCCGCGCGGTGTGCGCCAGGTGCAGGCGTACGGCGGAGTGGGAGAGCTGCTGGTGTTCCCCCGCCCGCAGCGCCTCCTCAAGCCGGGCGATGCGGGCGTTGCCCTCGGTCGCCAGCAGCTCACCGGCGAGCGGGTCATCCTTGCACCGCGACAGCAGCATGCCGACGGAGTTCTGCAGGTCCGAGCGGATGAAGGCGATCGTCGCGATGTCGGCGGCGCGGCTCGCTGCCTCCACCTTTCCCGCGTCGCCGGGGGTGGCGAACAGGACCTCGATCGCCGCCCACAACATGCCGGCCACTGCGGCTCCCACCACCAGGGAGGCGGACTGGATGAACTCGATCGCCACCTCCAGGCGATTGTCCGAGCTGAACGGGCCCAGCTCGGGGCGCTCCAGGTGGTAGCCGGGAATCCGGCTCTGCATGTCGGTGGCGGGCGGGATCCGCCGCGGGTCTCGCACACCCCTGATCCAGGCGAGGCGGTAGAGCTGTGGTGGCCGTCCGGAGCGCAGGTTCGCGCGGTTCGTGATGCGGTGCAGGGCCGCGGCCACCTGGCGCAACGCGCCGTAGATGTCCCACTGTTCGCTGCGATAGAGGATGCCGCCGTGCACGCGCGGCGGCGGCCGGAAGCCGTTCGCCTCGAACCAGGCCCGCACCTCGGCGGCGCTCATCCAGCCGTCGGTGGCGAGCGAGTCGGGACTGGCCGCTCTCTCCAGCACCACCATGATCTCGGCCCAGCCCCGACCGGTGTCGTAGAGCGTGATCAGCTGTGCCAGGAAGCCGTCGAGGTCGATCTCGGCGGTGGTGTGCTTCGCCCGGTAGTCGAGCCAACGGACGAGGTACTCGGCGCTGATGCCGGCGTCCAGCAGGAAGGCGGCCAACAGGCCGGCACTCTCCGGTGGCGTGACCCTGGTCCTGGGGTCCGGCGCCACCGCATCCGCGTAGCCGGGCCGCTGGAACTCGCGCCGCCAGTTGGCCAGGTAGGACGCCTTCCACTGCGGCACGAGCGCGGCGAAGGCACGAAAGCGGTGTGAGCTGGGGCCGAACTCGTCGGCGTTGCGAGGCAGTTTCCTCAGCAGCGAGCCTCGCAGGCTCGGGTCGCCCAGGCCCGGATCCGCCTTGACCTGCTCCAGCACCTGCGGCTTGAGTTCCTCGAACGACGAGCCGGACAGGACGCTCTGCTTCACCTGGGCACCCGCCAGCAGCAGTTCCTCGACGAGGGCGGTGGTGCTGCTGGTCCACAACGTGGACGTCCAACCGGGACGGCTGCTCAGGTAGCGCGTCATCTCACCGACGAGTTGCCCGGCGTACTCGCCCTTGATCACTCACACCGCCGCTCTGCCGGACCGGCGCAGCCGGACCGCCTGGACGGCGGCGACGACGAGGAGGACCAACAGCACCGGGCCACCGGCGAGCAGGACGAGGCCGGCACCGATGTTGGCGCCGATCGCCCCGGCGGTCACCACCCGCCAGGCGACACCGATCAGCACGGCGGACGCCAGCAGCGGCGCGAGCACCGTCCACCAGCGCGGGTGCAGCGCGCGGGTGGCCGTGGCGCGGGCCAGCAGCGCCAGCGAGACGACCACCAGCGCGGTGGCCAGCACGCCGAGCACGCGCTCCTCGGTAGCGCCCAGGTCGATCGGCCGTACGGCGTAGTCCAGCGGCTCGCCCTCGGCGGCCAGCCGCCGGGCCTCCGCGTTCGTCAGGTCGCCGACCAGCCAGGCGGTCGCCACCGGCGCACTCACCAGCAACACCACCGCCAGCGCCGGAACCGCCCGTCTCAGCATGACGCCCGTCCGCTGCGCGTCGCTATCTCGATCGGGCCACCCCGGGCAATCATTCTCGTCTTCATCGCCTCACCATAGTGATCCGCATCGCTGCCGGCGTGGCCGGCCGACCCGAGAGCCGGCCGGCCTCGGCGGCTCAGCAGTTGGTGTGGCCCTTGCCCTTCTTCGTCCAGGCGCACTTGTCGATCAGCTTGCCGCTGGCGTTGCGCAGGTACGCGGTGTCGCCGGTGTTGTTCCAGATGTAGTTGCCCGAGCCCCAGTAGCGGGTGCTGGCGGTGTTCTTGCCCTTGCCGGTCCGGATGACGATGCTCTTGCCCTTGGCGAGCTTGACGTTCCCGCTGAACGTGTAGACGTGGTTGGCCTTGTCGCGCAGCGTCCAGTTCTTCAGGTTGATGGTGCGGGCACGCCGGTTGGTCAGCTTCACGTACTCGGCGTTGAGGCTGGCCTTCGAGCGGTTGTCCACACCCGGCGAGTCGTAGTAGACCTTCGTGATCTCGATGGCCGGGGTGGCGGCCTGCGCCGGCGCGGCGACGGCGAGCGAACCACCCACCGTCACGGCGAGCGCGGCCACGAGCCCGATGAGCCTTCTCGTCATGTGTTACCCCCACTGACGGCGCCGGGAATCCGGCGCGGATCCGTCACGCCGACGCGTGACGCAGCGAGGCTAACGACGTGTCACGGCAAGGTGAACACCCCGCGCATGCCGTGCGACCGATTAGAGCCGGCCGGCGTCTCGCGGGCACCCGGCCGGCCCGACCCCACCGACCGGTCCGCGCTCCCCGACCCGGCGCCCGCCGATGATCGGCCGGCCGAACGGCGTCTCCCGGCCACGCGTTCGGCAGCCACGTCGGACCATCCGGCGCCGGCCGCCGTCGCGGCGGCTCACCCCCTGCGTCGGAGGCGGTCAGAAGCCGCAGGTCATGCCGGCGGTGTGGCTGACCTGGACGGTGTGCGTGACACATCCCGCGCCGGTCACCGCGTGCAGCAGCAACGCGGTCGGCTCGGCGACCCAGCCGACCTGCTCCTCGCCGCTCATCGTCAGCGTGACCTGCCGCCAGGTGCTCGGCGCGACCGAGAGCACCGCACCGGCGAAGGTCGCGGTCACCGGCCGGTGCAGATGGCCGGCGGCGACGCGTACCACGTGGGGGTGCCGGAGCAGCACCTCGGCGAGCGCCGGACCGTCGTCGAGCCGGATCGCGTCGGCGGCCGGGATGCCGACCTCGACCGGCGGATGGTGCAGGCAGACCACGGCCGGCACCTCGGGACGCGCCGCCAGCACCCCGTCGAGCCAGCCGAGCTGCTCGTCGCCGAGCCGCCCGCCGTTCGAGCCGGGGACCAGCGAGTCCAGCACCACCACGGTCGCCGTGGGGTGGTCGACCTGGTAGTGCGCGGAGAAGCCACCGCCGAGCCAGGGCGTGCCGCCGAAGGCGTCGAGCAGCGACTCCCGATCGTCGTGGTTGCCGGTGGCCAGGTGCACCGGCAACGGGAACCGCCCGAGCACCTCGCGCAGCACGGCGTACTCGTCGGGGCGACCGTGATCGGCCAGGTCACCGGTGATGACCACACAGTCGGGCCGCGGGTTCAGCGCCAGCACCCGGCCGAGCGCGCGGTGCAGGCCGGCGGCCGGTTCGGCGCCGAGCACGCCGGTGGTCAGGTGCGGATCGCTGAGGTGGGCGATGAGCATCGGGCCTCCACTCGACCGGAAACCCCCACGCTACCGGCACGGCGCCGCGCGCATGATCCCACAGGCCGCGTCCACACCCTGTGGATAGCACATGTGTACGACGACAGGTCGCTCCCCGCCCCGCGTGAGTACGCTTGATCGGCGACCCGGCGCCACCGGGAACGATCCGACCTGGGACGACGTACGAGTGGATCACCAGAAAGTCCTCCGTGACGTGACGGTCCGCCTGCCCATGGCGTCGACCGTCGCCGAGGCCTGCGAGGCGGCGGTCGGCGCCCTCGCCCGACACACCCCGGCCACCATCGCCGTGCTGCTGCACGTCCACGGCCGGCTCCGCTGCGTCGCCGCCACCGGCTCCTGGCAGGTCTTCGCCACCGTCGCGCCGGATGCCGGGATCGTCGGCCGAGTCTACACCGGTGGGCGTCCGGCCGTCGTCCCGGACGTAACCGCCGACGCCGACCACATCCCGGTACGCCCCGATGTCACCGCCGAGGTGTGCGTACCGGTCCTGGACCCGGCGGGTCGGGCCATCGGCGTACTCGACCTGCAATGGACCGGCCCGGCCGACCTCGTCTCGTGGCGGGCGATCGCCGAGCGGGTCGCGGGCCGCCTCGGCGCCCGCGTCGTGTCGCTCGGCGGGCCGGCGGAGAGCCGCAGCGAGAAGCTGCTCCGGCACGCCTCCGCGATGACCGCCGCCACCACCGAGTGGGACCTGATGGCCGCCGCGATCGGCGCAGCCCGGGACGTGTCGACCCTCGCCGCGGCCGTGCTGCTGCTCGGCGGTCGGGGCGGCCCCCGGCTCGGTGCCCCGACGGTGGCTCCCGGAGAGTTGGAGACGCGGATGCGCGCCGAGCTGGCTGAGCTGGCTCCGCCGGCGCTGCGGCGCATCATCGACCGGGCCCACCGCTACGGCGCCGGCTACACCCTGGGCGAGGCCGGCCACCCGCCCACTGACGAGCACGAGCCGCTGGTCCGGTCCGGGGTACGCACGCTGGTGGCGGTGCCGTTCGGGCCGCCCGATCGCGGCGGGGTGCTGCTGGTCGCCGACGAGCGGCTGTTGCGACCGGATCCGACCACGGTCAACCTCATGGAGCTGCTGGCCGGGCAGGCGTGGAGCTGCCTGGACCGGTTGCGCACCCTGGATCGGCTACGCGAGCAGGCCAGCTCCGATCCGCTGACCGGGCTGCGACACACCGGCCCGTTCGGGCAGCGGATCGCCACCGCCACCCCCGGGCGCACCGCCCTGCTGGCGATCGACGTGGACGGTTTCAAGACCGTCAACGACACGTACGGCCACCAGGCGGGCGACCGGGTGCTGGTCGGCCTCGCCCGGGCGCTGGAGGGTGCGCTCCGCCAGGGCGACGAGTTGTACCGGATCGGCGGGGACGAGTTCGTCGCGGTGATCGAGGTCAGCCACCCCGAGGAGGCGGTACGGGTCGCCGAACGGCTCACCGGTGCCGCCCGCCAGGTCGGCCGGACGATCAGCGTCGGCGTGGCGCTCCCCCGCCCGGGCGAGTTGCCCGAGCTGGCCCTGCGCCGCGCCGATCAGGCCCTCTATGCGGTCAAACGCCAGGGCCGCGACGGCGTCCACCTCTCCGCCGCCTAACTCCCATTTAGGGGTGGGTTAGGTCTTGGGCCAGGAGTTCGGCGATCTGTGCGGTGTTGAGGGCGGCGCCCTTGCGGAGGTTGTCGCCGGTGACGAAGAAGTCGAGTGCCCGGGGGTCGTCGAGGGCGCGACGGATGCGGCCGACCCAGGACGGATCGGTGCCGACCGCGTCGATCGGCATCGGGAACTCCCCGGCCGCCGGATCGTCGACCACGATCACCCCGGGGGCGTTGCGCAGCACCCCGCGGGCGCCCTCGGCGTCGATCTCGGTGGCGAAGACGGCGTGCACCGCGACCGAGTGGCCGGTCACCACGGGCACCCGTACGCAGGTGGCGGAGACCTTGAGGTCGGGCATCCCGAGGATCTTGCGCGACTCGTTGCGCATCTTCATCTCCTCGGACGACCACCCGCCGTCGGCCAGCGAGCCGGCCCATGGCACCACGTTGAGCGCCAGCGGGGCGGGAAAGGGGCCGAGATCGTCACCGACGGCCTGTCGTACGTCGCCGGTACGCGAGCCGAGCAGCCGATTCCCGGCCGCCTTGGTCAACTGGTCGTGCAGGATGTCCGCGCCGACCTGACCCGCCCCCGAGACCGCCTGGTACGAGGCCAGCACCAGCTCACGGAGGCCGTACTCGCGGTGCAGCGGGGCGACCGCGACGATCATCGCGATGGTGGTGCAGTTGGCGTTGGCGACGATGCCCCGCGGCCGGTTGCGCAGCTGCTCGGGGTTGATCTCGGGCACCACCAGCGGGACGTCGCGGTCCATCCGGAAGGCGCCGGAGTTGTCCACCACGACGGCACCGCGACCCACCGCGATCGGCGCCCACCGCAGGGAGACCTCGTCCGGCACGTCGAACATCGCCACGTCGACGCCGTCGAGCGCCTCCTCGGTCAGCGCCCGGACGGTCAACTCCTCCCCCCGGCACCGGACCTTGCGCCCGGCCGACCGCTCGGAGGCCAGCAGCCGGATCTCACCCCAGACATTGCGGCGCCCGGTGAGCAACTCGCACATCACCGTGCCGACGGCCCCCGTCGCCCCGACCACGGCCAGGGTGGGCAGCCGGGCCACCCGGGTTACCGCCCCGTCCCCGCGTACACCACGGCTTCGGTGTCGCCGCCGAGGTCGAACGCCTCGTGGATGGCGCGGACCGCCGCGTCGAGGTCGGTGTCCCGGCAGACCACCGACACGCGGATCTCGGAGGTGGAGATCATCTCGATGTTCACGCCGGCCTGTCCCAGCGCGGCGAAGAAGCCGGCGGCCACGCCGGGGTGGGACCGCATCCCGGCGCCGATCAGGGAGACCTTGCCGACGTGGTCGTCGTAGAGCAGGCCCTTGAAGTTGACCGTCTCCTGGATCTTGCTCAGCGCGGCCATCGCGGTGGGGCCGTCGGCCTTCGGCAGGGTGAAGGAGATGTCCGTGCGACCGGTGCCCTCGGTGGAGACGTTCTGCACGATCATGTCGATGTTGATCTCGGCGCCCGCGACGGTGTCGAAGATCCGTGCGGCGGCGCCGGGCTCGTCGGGTACGCCGACGATAGTGATCTTGGCCTCGCTGCGGTCGTGGGCGACCCCGGTGATCAGTGCCTGCTCCACAGCGAGTTCCTCCATCGATCCGGTGACCATGGTGCCGGTGTTGGTCGAGTATGACGAACGGACATGGATCGGCAGCCCGGCCCGGCGGGCGTACTCCACGCTACGCAGGTGCAGCACCTTGGCGCCGCAGGCGGCCAGCTCCAGCATCTCCTCATAGGTGATCTGCGTGATGTGCCGGGCGTTCGGCACGATCCGCGGGTCGGCGGTGAAGACGCCGTCCACGTCGGTGTAGATCTCACAGACGTCCGCGCGCAACGCCGCGGCCAGTGCCACCGCCGTGGTGTCCGAGCCGCCCCGGCCCAGGGTGGTGACGTCCTTGGTGTCCTGCGAGACGCCCTGGAAGCCGGCGACGATGACCACGGCACCCTCGTCCAGCGCACCCTTGAGGCGCCCCGGGGTGACGTCGATGATCCGCGCCCGGCCGTGCACCGAGGTCGTGATCACGCCCGCCTGCGAACCGGTGAAGGAGCGGGCTTCGTATCCCAGGTTGTGGATCGCCATGGCGAGCAGCGCCATGGAGATCCGTTCCCCGGCGGTGAGCAGCATGTCCAGCTCTCGCCCGGGAGGCAACGGGCTGACCTGGTTGGCCAGGTCGAGCAGCTCGTCGGTGGTGTCGCCCATCGCCGAGACCACCACGACCACGTCGTCGCCGGCCTTGCGGGCCGCGACGATGCGCTCGGCCACCCGCTTGATCCGCTCGGCGTTGGCGACGGAGGACCCGCCGTACTTCTGCACCACGAGTGCCACGACGGTGCACTCCCTCCCGGTTGCCCTGAGCGTGCCGACGCCGCCGGCACCGGGGCCGGCGGCGCGGGTCGGACGACCTCAGGGTATCGGGCGGCTCTGACCGCCAGGTCAGGTGATCCCACGATCCGGCCCGTACGCCGGGCGGGAGTGGCCTGCGACACGTCGGGAACGCCAGCCTTTCCGGGGGTGCCCGGAGACCGGTCCAACACCCAGAATGACCGGGTGCACCCCGTCCACCATCCGCGCCGCCGCCTGACCGTCCCGCTCGCGCTCGCCCTGCCCGTCCTGTTCGCCGGCTGCTCCACCAGCCCGCCCACCGAGCCCTCGCCACCCCCGAGTTCGGCACCCCGGGCGGCCGGGCCGGACGCGGCCCGCGACGAGCTGGCCGCCCTCGCGGCCGCCGCCCAGGACCGGCACCTGGTCGCCCGCTACACACTGCGGGTGGACGGCGCGGCCGACCGCGTGATCGTCTTCACCAGCGCGAACGACGGCAGCTGGCGGGTGGACGTGCCCGGCGGCGCGCTCGGCGGCACCGCCGACGTCTCGCTCGCGGCCATCCCCGACGGGCTCTTCCAGTGCGGGCTGCCCTCGGTGATCCGCCCGGAGCCGCCGAGCTGCGTACGCCTCGGCGAGCGGGACGACACGCTGCCGCGCCGGCTCGATCCCCGGGTGCAGCATCCCTTCACCGACTGGCTCGACGTGCTCACCGACCGACGGGCCCCGCTGTCGGTCTCACCGGCCATGGCGCTGCCCGACGCCACCGGCCGCTGCTACTCGGTGGAGACCACCGCGGCGTCGATCAACCCACCGCTCGACGTGGGGGTCTACTGCTTCGACGCCGACGGCACCCCGACCGCGGTACGGGCGGCGTTCGGCACGCTGACGCTGGCCGCGCCGCCCGAGCCGGCGCCGGGCACCGTGCAGCTGGCCGGGCCGGTGGTCGAGGGCGAGCCGCTGGGCATGGAGGCCCCGCCCGCCGATCCGCCCCCGCCGGGCGACAGCGATTCCGGCGGCGCCGAGCCGAACGGC
Source organism: Micromonospora sp. WMMD1082 (assembly GCF_029626175.1). NCBI lineage: Bacteria > Bacillati > Actinomycetota > Actinomycetes > Micromonosporales > Micromonosporaceae > Micromonospora > Micromonospora sp. WMMD1082. The sequence goes on from NZ_JARUBM010000002.1 coordinate 2,367,642, forward strand.
GCGGACGCGGACGCGGACGCGGGAACGCCCTGACGGCCGGTCCCGTTACGGGTGTTATTGCCCACATTTCCCCACCCCTGACATGTGGCCTAAAACGCCCATAGGGGACGCTCTACGCATGACCGACCTCACCCCGCTGCTCGCGTTCCGCTGGAGCCCCCGGGCCTTCGACCCGATCGCGGAGCTGACCCGGGCCGAGGCGGCGACGCTGCTGGAGGCCGCCCGGTGGGCGCCCTCGGTCGACAACCGGCAGCCCGGGCGGTTCGCGGTGGGGCACCGCGAGGACGAGACGTTCAAGCGGATCCTGGTCAACCTGCCGCCGGCCGAGCAGCGGTGGGCCGGGCGCGCCAGCCTCCTGCTGCTCGCCGCGTACCGGCCCGCCGGCCACCCGTTCGCGGCGTACGACCTGGGCCAGGCGGTGGCCCACCTGACCGTGCAGGCCACCGCGTTGGGGTTGCACGTGCGCCAGGTCACCGACATCGACGGCAACGGCCTGATCGCCGACCTCGATCTGCCCGGCGACGTGCGACCGTACGTGGTGGTGGCGATCGGGCAGCTGGGGGATCCGTTCAGCCTCCCGGCCGACCTGCTGGCCGGCGAGACCGCGCTGCGCCACCGCCGGCCACTGGCCGAACTCGTCCTGAGCTGCGCAGACGTCACCGACTGACGCATCGGGTGCGAACTGCGTCCCAAAGTCCGGACGAGCCTTTCCGGATCTCCTCCCATCACGTAGTGTCACCCTGTCATGTGGCAGGCGCACCTTCTCCTTGGTCGCCGCGACGGGGCCTGACGGCCGGCACCTCGTCGCGGAGTCGAACCGCGCCGCCAGCACTGTTCCGGATCCTTCCCTCGGCATCACCGCCGACCTCCATTGCTGACGTCACATGACCACGGGAGAACTCCGCCATGGCTCACCCAGCCGGCACCACCGCTGACTCCGATCACATCGCCCGGCAGCGTCCCAGCCGGATGCCGTACCAGCGGTACCAGCCGTACCGGCAGCAGTTCCGGATCGACCTGCCGGAGCGCACCTGGCCCACCCGGCACGTCGAGGCCGCGCCGCGTTGGTGCGCGGTCGACCTGCGCGACGGCAACCAGGCACTGATCGACCCGATGTCGCCCGAGCGCAAGCGCCGGATGTTCCAGCTCCTGGTGCAGATGGGCTACAAGGAGATCGAGGTCGGCTTCCCGTCGGCCAGCCAGACCGACTACGACTTCGTGCGGCAGCTGATCGAGCAGGATCTGATCCCCGACGACGTCACGATCCAGGTGCTGACCCAGTGCCGGGAACACCTGATCGACCGCACCTTCTCCTCGCTGCGCGGGGCCCGCCGGGCCATCGTGCACTTCTACAACTCGACCTCCACCCTGCAGCGCCGGGTGGTGTTCGGGCTGGACCGCGACGGCATCACCGACATCGCCACCACCGGCGCGCGGCTGTGCCAGAAGTACGCCGAGATCCACACCCCGGACACCGAGATCCATTACGAGTACTCACCGGAGTCGTACACCGGCACCGAGTTGGAGTACGCGCTGGAGGTCTGCGCGAAGGTCATCGACGTGGTCGACCCGACCCCGGACCGCAAGCTGATCGTCAACCTGCCGGCCACCGTCGAGATGGCCATGCCCAACGTGTACGCCGACTCGATCGAGTGGATGCACCGGCACCTGCCCCGCCGCGACAGCCTGGTGCTCAGCCTGCACCCGCACAACGACCGGGGCACCGGCGTGGCCGCCGCCGAGCTGGGCCTGCTGGCCGGCGCCGACCGGATCGAGGGCTGCCTGTTCGGCAACGGCGAGCGCACCGGCAACGTCGACCTGGTGACCCTGGGGCTGAACCTCTTCTCCCAGGGTATCGATCCGATGATCGACTTCTCCGACATCGACGAGATCAAGCGGGCCGTCGAGTACTGCAACCAGTTGCCCGTGCACGAGCGCCACCCGTACGCCGGCGACCTCGTCTACACCGCCTTCTCCGGCTCCCACCAGGACGCCATCAACAAGGGCTTCACCGCGCTGGAGGCCGACGCGGCGGCGGCCGGGGTACCGGTCGACGAGTTCACCTGGGCGGTGCCCTACCTGCCGATCGACCCGAAGGACCTGGGCCGCAGCTACGAGGCGGTGATCCGGGTCAACTCGCAGTCCGGCAAGGGCGGGGTCGCGTACATCATGAAGACCGAACACCAGCTCGACCTGCCCCGCCGGCTCCAGATCGAGTTCTCCGGCGTGGTGCAGCAGGTCACCGACCACGACGGTGGCGAGGTCGACCCGGCCACCATGTGGCAGATCTTCGCCGGGCAGTACCTCCTCGACCACCAGCACGACCCCTCGGTGACCCTGTCGGAATACGCCATCGGCACCGCCGACGGCAAGGTCGAGATCACCGCCCGGGTCGGCCTCGCCGGGGAGACCCGGTCGATCACCGCGATCGGCAACGGCCCCATCGACGCGTACGTCAACGCGCTCGGCTCGGCCGGCGTGAGCGTCCGCGTGCTCGACTACCACGAGCACGCGCTCTCCTCCGGTGGGGACGCGCAGGCCGCCGCGTACGTCGAGTGTGAGGTGCAGGGGCGGACGGTCTGGGGCGTCGGCATGGACGCCAACATCGTCACCGCCTCCGTCAAGGCAGTCACCAGCGCCGTCAACCGCGCCCGCCGCTGAGGTGCAAGGAAGCGCCCCTTGTCGACAGCCCCGCCCGGCCGGACGGCGTCGACAAGGGGCCCTTCCGCCATCGGGGCTACCTCGGGGTGGAGACCGGCGACGAGTGGCCGGTATGGGCCGGCGGCGGGCGGCGGCCCGGGCGGCGCACCAGTACGGCGGCCATGACCGCGCCCGTCAGCAACAGCCCGGCGCACCAGAGCAGCGCGCCACGGTAGGCGGCGGTGAGTTCGGCGGGCTGTTCGTACCCGGTGCCGGAGAGCCCGACCAGCAACGGCAGTGCGGCCACCGCCAGCAGGCCGCCGACCCGGGAGGCGGCGTTGTTGACACCGCTCGCCACCCCCGCGAAGCGATTCTCGACGGCGGCCAGCACGGAGGCGGTCAGCGGCGCCACCACCAGGGTCAGCCCGACGCCGAACACCGCCACACCGGGCAGCACCTGACTCCAGTAAGACGCACCCGGGGAGACCTCGCGCAGCAGCAGCAGACCGACGGCGGCCAGCACCGGGCCGACGGTCAACGGCAACCGTGGCCCGATCTTCGCCGACAGCGCCCCGGCGCCGGGCGAGCCGACCAGCAACAGCAGCGTCATCGGCAACAGCGCGAGCCCGGTGAGCAGCGCCGACCAGCCGAGCACGTTCTGCAGGAAGACCGCGATGAAGAAGGTGAACCCGCCGAGGGCCGCGTAGACCAGCACGGTGAAGATGTTCAGCACCGAGAACAGCCGGCTGCCGAACAGGCCGGTGGGCAACATCGCGGTCTCTCCGCGACGCCGCTCCACGAGGACGAAGACCACCGCGGCGAGCACCGCGACCAGGGCCGCCGCCAGCACGACGGGCGAGCGCAGGCCGCGACCCGGCCCGTCGACCAGGGCGTACGTGACACCGGCCAGGGCGAGCGCCCCGAGCAACGCGCCGGCGACGTCGAACCGGCGTGCTCCCCGGCTCCGGGAGGCGTTCTCGTCCCGGCTCTCCGGGACCCAGCGAAGGGTGGCCAGCACGACGAGCACCGCCAGCGGAAGGTTCAGGAAGAAGATCCACCGCCAGGAGAGCGCGTCGATCAGCCAGCCGCCGATGAACGGGCCGAGCGCGGTGGAGACCCCGGACAGCCCCGACCATGCCCCGATCGTCTTTGCCCGGTCGTCCGGGTGGAAGCTGGCCTGCAGCAGCGACAGCGAGCCCGGGGCGAGCAGGGCGCCGCCGGCGCCCTGGAGAAACCGCGCGACCACCAGCCAGTCGGTCCGCAGCGCGAGCCCGCAGAGTACGGAGGCAAGGGTGAACCAGACGACGCCGAGCAGGAAGATCCGCCGCCGCCCGAACCGGTCGCCCAGCGCCCCACCGAGCAGGACGAACGCCGCGAGCGTGAGCAGGTAGCCGTTGATCGTCCACTGTAGGCCGGCTACGGAGGCGCCGAGGTCGGCGCCGAGTCGGGGCAGCGCCACGTTGACCACGGTGCTGTCCAGGAAGACCATGCCGGAGGCGAGCACCGCGGCGGCCAGGGTGCCTCGGCCGGCGCTGCTGCGCAGCCGGAGGGAGGGTGTGGGTTCGGGCATGGACACCAATCTGCCGTGCGCCATCTGTCAGACACCACGAAACGCCGAAACCCCGCCCGGGTACTGTGCGGGATCGCCGGAAGCCCGCAAGCTGGAGAGGTGTCGTCTGTGCGTACCAGATCAGGTTCCCGCGCCCTGAGGGCGCTCGCGCTCGCCGCGGCGCTGGCTCTCGGCGCCGCCGGTTGCGTTCCGCTGGAGGAGCCGGAGGCGCCACCGAGCAGCGACGGCGGCACCGCCACCCAGATGCTCGCCCAACTCACCGTCGCCGAGGCCAATCCGATGCGGGGCTACAGCCGCAGCCGCTTCCCGCACTGGCGCAAGACCGGCCAGAACTGCGACGTCCGCGACACGGTGCTGGAACGCGACGGCAAGGACATCCGGCACTCCGGCTGCAACGTGGTGGGCGGCCGCTGGGAGAGCGTGTACGACGGTCGCAGCTTCACCGACCCGTCCAGCGTGGACATCGACCACATGGTCCCGCTGGCCAACGCCTGGCGCTCCGGTGCCGACGACTGGGACGACTCGAAACGCGGCGACTTCGCCAACGACCTGGACCAGCCGCAGCTCTTTGCGGTTTCCGCGTCCTCCAACCGGGCAAAGGGTGACCAGGACCCGTCCCAGTGGAAACCGCCAAACCGGTCATACTGGTGCCAGTATGCCGGCGACTGGGTGGCGGTGAAGCACCACTGGCGGCTGACGGTGACCAGTGCCGAGAAGGCCGCGCTGGCCGACATGTTGGAGGGCTGCACATGGGAGAGCAAGCCGTAACCGGCTCCGGCGGCACCCCGGCGCCCGAGCAGGCGCCGGACGCTGGCGGCGAGGACGCGGCGGCGGCCACCGGCAGTCCGACACCCGGCCCGGCCACGGCCGGGATGACCGCCGACGGCACCGCCGCGGGCGAGGTGGAGGTGCCCAGCGCCGGGATGACCGCCGACGCCGGCGGCGCCACCGGCCCGCAGAGCCGGACGACCGACATCGTGCCCGGTCCGGGCGGGGTGATGACCGACGAGGTCGGCGTGGTCACCGGCGAGCTGACCCTGCGCACCGACTTCGCCGACGGTCAGGTCAGCCTGCATGTCCAGTACAAGGACGCCGACGAGTGGTACGCGGTGACCGGCGGCAGGGCGTCGCTGGGCGACGCCGCCGCGCTGAACGCGGTGCACAGCATCGCCGTCGGCCTGCTGCACCGCCCCGAGGGCTGAGCGACTGTCGGCGTTGCGAGGGGCCCCTTCCTGTACGCGAGGCGTGCGGAAGGGGCCCTTCCCTACACGAAGGAGCCGGGCTCGCTGGGGGCGGAGACCACGCTGGGCTCCTCGCCCTCGTCCGCCGGGCGGACGATCTCCACGCTGACCTTGTGCGGGCGCAGCTCGCCGCTGGCGATCTGCTCGGCCCAGTGGCAGGCGACCCGGCTGCCGCCGATCTCGCGCAGCTGCGGCCGCTCGTCGGCGCAGCGGGTCGGCTGCGCCCACGGGCAGCGGGTGTGGAAGCGGCAGCCCGACGGCGGGTTGGCCGGCGAGGGCAGGTCACCGGCGAGCAGGATCCGCTCCCGGCGGTCCTCCACGTCCGGATCCGGCACCGGCACCGCCGACATCAGCGCCCGGGTGTACGGGTGCAGCGGCTCGGTGTAGAGCCGGTCGCTCGGCGCCTCCTCGACCAGCGCGCCCAGGTACATCACGCCGACAGTGTCGGAGATGTGCCGGACCACCGCCAGGTCGTGCGCGATCACCAGGTAGGTGAGGCCGAGATTGTCCTGCAACTCGTCGAGCAGGTTCACCACCTGCGCCTGGATCGACACGTCGAGCGCGGAAACCGGCTCGTCGGCGACGATCAGCTCCGGCCCCAGCACCAGCGCCCGGGCGATGCCGATGCGCTGCCGCTGCCCGCCCGAGAACTCGTGCGGATAGCGGGAGAGCGCCCAGCGGGGCAGGCCGACCTTGTCCAGCGTCTCGGCGATGATCTTCCGGCGTCCGTCCCGGTTGCCGCCGATGCCGTGCGTCTGGAGGCCCTCGGTGAGGATCGACTCGACGTTCTGCCGCGGGTCGAGGCTGGACATCGGGTCCTGGAAGATCATCTGCATCCGCCGGCGCATCGCCCGCAGCCTGCCCGGCGGCAGCGTGGTCAGCTCGACCCCGTCGAAGCTGACCTCACCGGCGGTGGGCGGGGTGAGCTGGAGCAGCGCCCGCCCGAGCGTGGACTTGCCGCAGCCCGACTCGCCGACCAGGCCGTACGTCTGGCCGCGCGAGATGCTCAGGTCCACCCCGTCGACCGCCTTGACGTGCCCGATCGTGCGGTCGAACAGCACTCCCCGCCGGATCGGGAAGTGCACCTTCAGGTCCCGTACCTCGACGAGGGGATCATTCCCGGTCACGGCGTCTCCTCCTCGCTGGGGGCGGGCTCGCTGAGGGCCGGCTCGCTGGGGGCGGCGGCCAGGCCGGGCACGGGTGCCGGGTTGACGCAACGGTAGCTGTGCCCGTCGTGGGCGATCACCAGCTCCGGTGGTTCGCCCACGCAGGCGTCCACCCGGCGGGTGCAGCGCGGGGCGAAGGCGCAGCCTTCCGGCCAGGGCAGCAGGTCCCGCACCGAACCGGGAATCGGGTTCAGCCGCTCGCCGCGCCCGGCGTCCAGGCGCGGCACCGAGCCGAGCAACCCCACGGTGTACGGGTGCCGCGGCTCGCGGAACAGCGGGCGTCGCCGCGCGGTCTCCACCACCCGGCCGCCGTAGAGCACGTTGATCGTGTCGCACATGCCGGCGACCACGCCCAGGTCGTGCGTGATCATCAGCAGCGCGGTGTCGGAGTCCCGGACCAGATCCTTCAGCAGCTCCAGGATCTGCGCCTGGATGGTGACGTCCAGCGCGGTCGTCGGCTCGTCGGCGATGAGCAGGCGGGGCTGGCAGGCCACCGCCATGGCGATCAGGGCGCGCTGGCGCATCCCGCCGGAGAGCTGGTGCGGGTACTCCTTCAGCCGCCGCTTCGGGTCGGGGATGCCGACCCGGTCGAGCAGCTGGGCGGCCTCCTTCGCCGCCGCCTCGCCCTTCATCCCACGGTGCCGGGTCAGCACCTCCGTCACCTGCAGGCCGATCGGGACGACCGGGTTCAGCGACGACAGCGGGTCCTGGAAGATCATCGCGATGTCCCGGCCCCGGATGTCCCGCCGGGACCGGTCGTCGAGCTGGAGCAGGTCGGTCCCGTCGAAGACCGCCTTGCCGCCCACCCGCAGGCCGGGCTGCCGGGGCAGCAGGCCCATGATCGCCAACGAGGTCACCGACTTGCCGCAGCCGGACTCGCCGACCAGGCCGACCACCTCACCGGCGTCGACGGAGAAGGACACCCCGTCGACGGCGCGTACGGTCCGCTGCCCGCGCCGGGCGAAGGTGACGGAGAGGTCGTCCACTTCGAGTAGTGCCATGGAGGAAACCTACTTCCGCAGCTTCGGGTCGAGGGCCTCACGCATCGCCTCGCCGAGCAGCGTGAAGCCCAGCGCGGTGATGATGATGGCGACCGCCGGATAGATGGCCAGAGCGGGCCGGATGCCCAGCCACTGCTGCGCGTCGGCGAGCATCACGCCCCACTCGGGGATGGCCGAGTCGGGGTTGCCGAGGCCGAGGTAGGACAGCGCGGCGGCTTCGATGATCGCGGTGGCCAGGGTCAGCGTGGCCTGGACGATCACCGGGGCGAGGGAGTTCGGCAGCACGTGGGTCAGGGCGATCTTCGACTTCCGCACCCCGAGCGAGGTGGCCGCCAGCACGTAGTCGCTGTTGGACTGCCCGATCATGGAACCGCGCAGCAGTCGGGCGAAGACCGGCACCGAGACCATGCCAACCGCGATCATGACGGTGGTCAGGCTCGGCCCGAGCAACGCGGCGATACTCACCGCGAGCAGCAGGCTGGGCAGCGCCAGCAGCATGTCGATGAACCGCATCAGGGTGGCGTCCACCCAACGACCCCAGCGACCGCCGAGTCCGGCGGCGGCACCGGCGACGCCGCCGATCAGCGCGCCGACGGCCAGCCCGATCAGGGTGGCCACCACGCCGACCAGCAGGGTCTGCCGGGCGCCGACGACCATCCGGCTGAAGACGTCCCGGCCCTGGTGGTCGTAGCCAAGCCAGTGCTCCGCGGAGTGACCCGGGATCATGCCCTGGCCGACCCGGACCACACCCTCGCGGATGCCCATGGTGTCCTTCGGGCTGTACGGCACGAAGAACGGTCCGATGATCGCGACCAGCACGAAGATGGTCAGGATGACCGCGCCGACGATGGCCGCCGGGTTGCGCCGCAGTCGGCGGAACGCGTCCTGCCAGAGGCTGACCCCCCGCTCCTCGTCGCGGGCGGCCAGTTCGGCGAGCCGGTCGATCTTCTCGCGCTTCTTCCCGCTGATGATCGTCATCGGACCCTCACCCTCGGGTCGATCAGGCTGTAGGAGAGGTCCACGATCAGGTTCACCAACACGTAGACCACCGCGATGATCATGATGAAGCCCATCAGGACCGGGTAGTCGCGCTGGCTGATGGCGTCGGCCAGGAAGGCGCCGATCCCGCTGAACGCGAAGACGGTCTCGGTGAGCACCGCACCGGAGAGCAGGCCACCGGTGAGCAGACCGATCGAGGTCGCCACCGGGAGCATCGCGTTGCGCAGCACGTGCCGGCGGCGGACCACGTTCTCGGTGAGGCCCTTGGCCTCGGCGGTACGCACGAAGTCCTCGTTGAGCACCTCCAGCACGCTGGCCCGGGTGATCCGGACGATGATCGCGAGCGGGATGCTGGCCAGCGCCATGCCCGGCAGGATCAGGTGCCAGAGCGCGTCTGCGGCGGCGTCCCACTCCCGGGTCATCAGCCCGTCCAGCACGAAGAAGTTGGTGATCCGGGTGGCGCCGAGCGTCGGGTCCTGCCGGCCGCTGGAGGGGAACAGGCCCAGGTTCTCCGAGAAGATCGCCTTGAGGATGTACGCCAGGAAGAAGACCGGGATGCAGATGCCGATCAGCGAGCCGCCGACCGACAGGTGATCCAGCCACCGGCCGCGCCGCCGGGCGGCGAGGTAGCCCAGCGGGATGCCGATGCCGATCGCGATCACCAGCGCGGTGACGGTCAGCTCGACGGTGCCGGGGAAGCGCTGGAGGAACTCGGTGGTGACCTCACGCTTGGTCGAGATCGACGTGCCCAGGTCGAGGCGGGCCATCCGCCGGACGAACCGGCCGTACTGGACCAGGATCGGCTCGTCCAGGCCGAGATTGCGGCGGATCGCGGCGCGCATCTCGGGTGTGCCCCGCTCGCCGAGGATGGCGGTCTCGGGGCCGCCGGGCAATCGGCGGAGCCAGATGAACAGCAGGATGGAGAGCCCGAACAGCGTGGGTATCAACTGCAGCAGGCGTCTGACGATGAACCGGAACACGGCGGCCTCGAAGGGTGCTGAGGATCGTGGGCGGGCGCTGTGGTACAGCGCCCGCCCACGGTCTGTGCGTCAGATCAGGACTTGAACTCGGCGGTGGAGAACCGCTCGTCGGTGAGCGGGCTCGCCTGGACCCCGGTCACGTCCTTGCCGAACACGATGGCCGGCGGCGAGTGCGAGATCGGCACACCGGGCAGGAAGCTCATGATGTCGGCGTTCAGCTCCTTGTAGAGCGCCACCTTGGCCGCCTGGTCCGCGGTGGAGTCCGCCTGCTTGAACTTCTCGAACAGGGCGGGGTTGTTGAAGCCCCACTCGTCCTTCTGCCGGTCGAAGAACGTACCGATGAAGTTGTAGCCGTCGCCGTAGTCGCCGGTCCACCCGAGGAAGTGCAGGTCGTGCTTGTTACCGGAGGTGGTGGCGTTCAGGTAGTCCGGGCTCCACTTCAGCGGGATCGCCTCGATCTTGATGCCGGCTGCCTGGAGATCCGCCGAGACCAGCTCGAACAGGTCCTTCGGGTTCGGCATGTAGGGCCGGGTGACCTCGGTCGGGTAGTGGAACCGCAGGGTCAGGTCCGCCGCGCCGGCCTCGGCCAGCAGCGACTTCGCCTTCTCGACGTCGTACTCGTACTTGGTGACGTCGCCGTTCCAGCCCTCGACGGTGTCGGGGAAGAAGTTCACCGCGACCTGGGCGCCCGGGGGCAGCTTCGAGTCGACCAGGGCCTGCCGGTTGACCGCGTGGGCGAGCGCCTGCCGGACCTTCAGGTCGGCCAGCTTCGGGTTCCCCTTCTGGTTGATGGCCAGGTAGAGGATGTTGAAGGCCGGGCGGGTCAGGACGTTGAAGCCCTCGTTCTTCAGCGGCTCGACGTCAGCCGGGCCGACCAGGTCGTAGCCCTGGATGCCGCCGGAGCGCAGCTCCTGCTTGCGGGCGTTCTCGTCCGAGATGGTCTTGAAGATGAGGCTCTTCAGCTTGGCCTTGTCGCCCCAGTAGTCCTCGTTGCGCTCCAGGGTCAGCGTCTTGTTCGGGACGTCCCAGGACTTGAACTTGAACGGACCGGTACCGGTCGGGTGCTCGGTCGCGTACACCGGGTACTTGATGTCGTCCGCGCTACCCGAGACGTTGCTGGCGTCGTGCTCCTCCAGCGCCTTCGGGCTGTGGATGGAGAAGGACGGCAGCATCAGGGCGGCCGGGATCTTGCTGGAGACCCGGCTGAAGGCCAGGCTGACCGTGGTGGGGTCGGTGGCCGTGCAGGACTTGAAGAGGCTCTCGCCGAGCGTCTCGTCCTCGTTGGCGGCGAAGCCACCCATGATGTCCTGCCAGTACGCGGTCACGTCCGGGCTCTGCATGAGGCCCTTGGCGTTGTACCAGCGGTCGAAGTTGACGCAGACGGCGTCGGCGTTGAAGTCGGTGCCGTCGTGGAACTTCACGCCGGAACGCAGCTTGAACGTCCACGTCGTGCCCGCGGCGTCCGGCTCCCAGGACTCGGCGAGGCCGGGGCTGACCTTGGTGCCACCCTCCTCGGGGCGGACCAGCGTCTCGAACACCTGACGGGCCACGCGCAGCGACTCACCATCGCTGGCGAAGCTGGGGTCGAGCACCTTCGGGTCTCCGGCAACGCCGAAGACGAGGGTGTCATTGCTACTACCGCCGGAACCTTCGCGGTCGCTCTCGGCACAGCCTGCTACCGCGAGGGCCGCGGCCGCCACGGCCGCGATAGCGACCTTCGGCCTGGATGCACGCATGGTGCTTCACCTCGTCCTAGGGGGTACGGACAACGTGGTGACAGGGTCACCGATGGCGGTGACCTTAGCTCCCGTTCGGACCGCCCGGAAACGGCGCGGGAAGCTCTTGGTACCGGATCGTGTCCTTAGTGCCTGGCCCCCGTAACGCGGGTCATCTGGCTCTGGGACAAACCGCCCCAATCGCCCGCATAATCGATACCATTCTGTTACATCGATTGAACGGTCGATCACGCCACTGTCATACCCACCGGCGGTCGCGGCCGCCTCGGTTTGACGGTGACGTCCACGGTGGCGTTCACGCCGCCGCTACACCGCACGGCGGCCCTCGAATGCTCGGCCCAGGGTGATCTCGTCGGCGTACTCCAGGTCACCGCCGACCGGCAGCCCGCTGGCCAGCCGGGTCACGGCGATGCCCATCGGCTTCACCATCAGCGCGAGGTAGGTCGCCGTCGCCTCGCCCTCGGTGTTCGGGTCGGTGGCCAGGATCAGCTCGCGGATCGCACCCCCGCCGAGGCGGGCCAGCAGCTCCCGGATGCGCAGGTTGTCCGGGCCGATGCCCTCCAACGGGTTGATCGCCCCGCCGAGCACGTGGTAGCGCCCACGGAACTCACCCGTCCGCTCGATCGCGACCACGTCCTTCGGCTCCTCGACCACGCAGATCACCTCGTCGGTGCGGCGCGGGTCGCGGCAGATCCGGCACTGGTCGGACTCGGCGACGTTGTAGCAACTGGTGCAGAAGCGCACCAGTTCCTTGACCTTCCGCAGTGCCCCGGCCAGCCGTTCGACGTCGGCCGGGTCGGCGGAGAGCACGTGGAAGGCGATCCGCTGGGCGCTCTTCGGGCCCACGCCCGGCAGCCGTCCCAACTCGTCGATCAGATCCTGGATGGCGCCCTCGTACATCTGCGGGCTCAGAACCCGGGCAGGCCGAGGCCGCCCATCCCGCCCGCGACCGGGCCCATCTTCTGCTCGGTCAGCTCACGGGCCGCCTCGGCAGCGTTGTGCAGCGCGGCGACGACCAGGTCCTCCAGGGTCTCCACGTCGTCCGGGTCGACCGCCTTCGGGTCGATCTTGATGCCCTTGACCTCGCCGGCACCCGAGACCGTCGCGGTGACCAGACCGCCGCCGGCGGTGCCGGTCACCTCGGCCTCGGCCAACTCGGCCTGCGCCGTGGCGATCTGCTGCTGCATCTTCTGCGCCTGCTTCAGCATCTGCTGCATGTTCGGCTGTCCACCAGGCCGCACGATGACTCCCTCGACTCGCCTCGCCCATCTACCGCGCCCACCCTAACGCCCCCCACCGACTCCCCTCTGCTGCGCAGGGTTGATCATGAAGTTGTTGTCGCGACACGCCGGGCGGGGCGACAACAACTTCATGATCGACGCTGGGTGTGTGGGGTGGGGAGGAGGGGGAGGGGGTGGGTGGGTTAGTCGGGGATTTTTTCGGCGCTGCCGAAGGCTTCGCGGAGGAGGCGTACCGCCTGTTCCTCGCTGGACTCGCGGGCGGTCTTCTCGTCGATGATCTCGTCGAGCGGCTCGTCACCCGGGTCGAACCCCTCGTAGGTCGGGGTGGCGGCCGGCTCGCCGCCGCGACGTCCCGCGCCGCCGCGCACCGGGCCGTCAAAGTCCGGGTCGTACGGCGGCTCACCGGCGAACTCGACGTCCGCGGTCTGCCGGCTCGCCTGGGCGGTACGCGCACCCCGCCCGGCCGCCGCCGCCCGCGCCGCCGCGATCGCGCTGCTCACCGGCGCGCCACCGGTGCCGCCAGTGCCACCGGCGCTGCCGTTGCCGTTGGTCGCCCGGGCCTGCCGGGGCGGGACGGATGCCCTGGCCCCGCCCTGGGCGGCCGGTGAGCCACCCGGAACACCACCGCGACCCGCCGGGACACCGGACGCACCGGGCCCACCCGCCGGGGCACCGGACGCACCGGGTCGACCCGCCAGGCCGGCGGAAGCAGCAGGCCCATCCGCCGGGGCAGCCGGCCCACCCGCCGGGGCAGCGGGCCCACCCGCGAGGCCGGCGGAAGCAGCGGGGCCACCCGCCGGGGCACCGGACGCACCGGGCCCACCCGCCAGGCCGGCGGACCCACCTCCCGGGGCTGCGGAAGCAGCGGGTCCACCCATCGGGCCGGCGTTCCCGCCTGCCGGCGTGTTTCGCGCACCGGCCCGACCGGTCGCCGACGCGTCCGGAACCGGGGAGGCACCGGAGGACTCGCCGCCGGGGCGCGCCGCCTCCGGCCAGCCGTCATCCGGGTCGCCGGTCGCGGTGGCGGAAGAGGCCGGAGCGACGCCGCCGGGACGGGCCGGCTCGGGCCAGTCGTCCTCGGCGCCCTCTGCCGTGGCGGCGGAGGCGCCACCCGATCGATCGGCACCGGAACGACCCCGGGAGGCCCCGCCGGTGGACTGCACCGGGTCAGCGGCGGCCGGAGCGGGCGTGGCGCGGGGATGCCCGGGGGACATCCCGCCCCGCTCGCCCGCCACCTCGCACCGGATCTGCCAGCGCCCGCCCAACTCCTCGTAGAGCGCGTCGGTGAGCACCTGGGCGTGGTCGGACACCATCCGGGCCAGCACGGCCGACTTCACGGTCAGCACGAGGGTGTCACCGTCGAGGTCGCGTACGACCGCGTCCCGCATCAGCGCGGCGATCCGCTTGTTGGTCCGGTTGACCTTGCCGACCACCTCCGGCCAGACCCGGCGCACCGCGACCGCGTCCAACGCGCCCGGGGTCACCGCACCCGGGCGGGGCGGCTCCGGGGTCGCCGGATCAGGCATGACGGCGGCGGGCGGTACGGCCCGCCGGGACGTGGCCGCACCGCCGGGGGCGCCGTCCTCGCTCCCACCGGAGCGGCCCGAGAAGCCGCCACCCGGCCTGGCTGCGGCGGCCCCGTTCGCTCCGGCGCCCGTCTGGGCGGGACCGGTGGCACCGCCCTCCCCCGCGCCCGGACCGGCCGTCGACATCCCCCCGTCACGGCCAGCCGGTGCGGTCGCGCCAGCACGGCCGGCCACTGAGGTCACACCGTCACGGGTGGCCGGGGCGGTCACCCCGTCACGGGTCGTCGCCGACGTCACGCCGTCACGGGTGGCCGCTGAGGTCGCGGTGTCACGGGTCGTCGTCGACTTCGCGGTGTCACGGGTAGCCGCTGAGGTCGCGGCGTCGCGGGTGGCCGGGGCGGTCACGCCGTCACGGGTCGTCGCCGACGTCGCGGCGTCGCGGGTGGGCGGTGCGGTCGTGGTGTTGGCGGCAGCCGGCGCGGCAGCGCCTGTCCCGGCCCGGGTCGCGGCGGCAGCCGCGGGCGCGGCGGGAGGTTGGGTGCGTACCGCCGCGGGGGTCGGAACGGGCGCGGAGTCGGCGGCGGCCGGCGGCCCGTCGGTGCCGGCGAGGGTGAGCCGGCGCTCCATGCGTTCGAGGCGCTGGAGCAGGCCGCCGGTGGAGTCATCGACGCCGGGCAGCAGCATCCGGGCGCAGATCAGTTCGAGCAGCAGTCGGGGCGCGGTGGTGCCGCGCATCTCCACCAGGCCGTCGTGCACGATGTCGGCGCAGCGGGACAGGGTGCCCGGGCCGAGCTGCTGGGCATGAGCCGCCATCCGCTCGATCTGGTCGTCCGGCCCGTCGATGAGGCCCTTGGCGACGGCATCGGGCACCTGCTGGAGCACGATCAGATCGCGCAGGCGTTCCAGGAGGTCGGCGGCGAACCGGCGCGGGTCGTGCCCGGCCTCGGCCACGCGGTCAACGGTGGCGTACGCGGCGGCGCCGTCCCCGGCCGCGAGGGCGTCGCACATCTCGTCGATCAGTGCCGCGTCGGTGACGCCGAGCAGCGCGGCGGCCCGGGCGTAGGTGACGCCGTCGGGGCCGGCGCCGGCGATGAGCTGGTCGAGCACGGAGAGGCTGTCCCGGGCGCTACCGCCACCGGCGCGCACCACGAGCGGGAACACCGCCGGCTCGACCTGCACCCCCTCGGCCTCGCAGAGCTGCTCCAGATAGGGCCGGAGCACCTTCGGCGGGATCAGCCGGAACGGGTAGTGGTGGGTCCGCGACTTGATCGTGCCGAGGACCTTCTCCGGTTCGGTGGTGGCGAAGATGAACTTGACGTACTCCGGGGGCTCCTCGACCAGCTTGAGCAGGGCGTTGAAGCCGGCCGACGAGACCATGTGCGCCTCGTCGATGACGTAGATCTTGAAGCGGCTGTTGGCCGGTGCGAAGAACGCCTTCTCGCGCAGCTCGCGGGCGTCGTCCACGCCGCCGTGGCTGGCCGCGTCGATCTCGATGACGTCGATCGAGCCCGCGCCGTCTCCGGCCAGCGACCGGCACGAGTCGCAGGTGCCGCAGGGCTCCGGGGTGGGGCCGTGCTCGCAGTTGAGCGAGCGGGCCAGGATGCGGGCGCTGGAGGTCTTGCCACAGCCACGCGGGCCGGAGAAGAGGTACGCGTGGTTGAGTCGCCCGCTGCGCAGCGCCTGCGACAGCGGCTCGGTGACGTGCTCCTGCCCGATAACCTCGGCGAAGGTACGCGGCCGGTACTTGCGGTAGAGCGCCAGTGCCACGGCGTCCCGCCTCCTCTCGACCGCGCCATTGTCCGCCGCCTCGCCCCGCCTGACCACCCACCCCGCCGAGCCAGCGCTGGATGATCGACTCGGGTTGCGGCATGTCGGGCCATCCAGCCGCCCCGGATACCCCGAGATGCCGCAACTGGGGAGCTCTCCGGAGACAGAAAGGCCTCCCGTGCACCCGGCAGAGCTCGCTTATCCTTGCTGCCTTCCGGCCCTGGGGAGGTTCACGAGATACCGCCGCACGGGAGGTGCCCCCAGCCTACCCGAGCCGTGGTGGATCTTCAGGGGGTGGTGGGGTGAGCGGCCCGGCGCAGACCTGTATCCTGTTCGGCGGAGGATTCGCCTAGAGGCCTAGGGCGCACGCTTGGAAAGCGTGTTGGGTTCACACCCTCACGAGTTCGAATCTCGTATCCTCCGCCACCTCGGCAGCACACGACAGGGCCGGTCCGCACACGGGACCGGCCCTCGTCCGTCTCGACAGTCACGGTCGACATCAACGGTCACAGCGCGGTCGGTTCAGCGACGACGCCGCAGGCAGGCAGCATCAGACAAGCCGCAGGCACGCGGCATCAGACGAGCCGGAGCGCCAGGGCGACGGCCACCGCGAGGGCGACGACGGCCAGCAGGATCCGCACCACCCGCAGACCGCGCCACCACGGCAGCAACCACAGCACCAGCCAGAGCGCGACGAAGGACAGGATGTACCCGGCCGCGACGCCGAGAACGCGTTCCTCGCAGCCGTCGACGGCGCGGACCGGCTCGCATACCGACGGGTACGGCCCACCGTCGCTCGCCAGCAACCCCGCACAGCAGGCCACCACCGGCGCTGCCACCAGCGTGCAGAGCGGCGTCAGGACGTAACCCGCCAGATCACGACGTCGATCCCACCAACCGGAGCTCGGCGGCTCGGCGGCTCCAGCCTCTGACATGGCGACGACGATAGAGCGACGAACAGCAATGCGCTGCCCCGCCCGCAGAGGCGCCGCTCCTCCGAGATCTTGGTACGAAAGCGCCCCCAGAGGGGCATCTCCGTACCAAGATCCTCACGGCCCGAGCACCGGGCACCGGGTTAGCGGACAGGCCGGCGTCGCGGCGATACTGGCGCATGGGAGAACGTGCGCGGCGAGACGCTGTCGCACTGGCAGTCGGTCGAGCTGATCACGGTCGAGCTGATCAGGGAAGTGGCGGAGTCATGGCAGTGAACGACATCCGGGAACTGTCCGGCGCCCGGCGGCGCAAGAGCAGCCGCAGCAGCGGCAACGCCTGACCACCGTCGTACACATGTTCTATCCACAGGCTGTGGACGCCGGGTGAGCTACCAGCTCAGCGCGATCGTCGCGGACGCCGACCTGCTGCGCGAGGAGACCCGCGAGCTGGATCATGCCGTCCTCGCCGAGCTGCGGCAGGACTTCGCGCTGCTGCCCGTCACGCCGCAGCTCGTGCAGGAGTTGACCGGCACGCCGCCGGACTACGCGATCGACGAACCCGACCCGGAGCACCCGTTCACGCTGGTCCTCTCCCCCGCACTGACCGGGGTGCTGGCCCGCTGGGCGCAGCGCGGCCCCCTGGCGTACGTCGAGGCGGAGTTCGCCGGTGGGGCCGGGCACCAGGCGGCGGCGGTCTGGATGGGCGGGGCCCTCACCTGGGGGCCGCGCTTCGACGCGACGTTCGACGGGCCGCGACCCGACTGGCCGATCAACGCGGCCCTGGTCGAGCTGGGCGCGGAGCCGGGCCAGTGGATCGACCCCTTCGCCGAGCTGGGACTACACGTCGAGCGGAGCACCGATGGATGGCTCGCCCACGGGCGGCGCGGGCTGAGCGCCGACTACTGGGACGAGTTGGTCGAGGATCGGCAATAACCTCTGCGCCCCCGTCACGTTGGGGACTGGGGGATTCCATGAAATTGCGACAATTCGGCTTCATCGCCGCACTGCTTCTTGCTGCCTCGATCTCGGGCAGCGGACCTATGCCACCGGGCAGCATCGCCATGCCCGAACCCGTCGCGGCGGCCACCGTCGTCGACCTCGACGGCGTGGCCGACATCGACTTCGGCGACTCGGAGAGCGAGCTGACCCGGCGCGGCATTCTCCGCACCGACGTCGACGCCTGCGGCCCGACGCTGGCCGGGCACGACATGATCAGCCCGATCTTCATCGAGGACCGGCTGGTGCTGCTCTGGGCCGGCGACCCGGTCCGCACGCCGGAGGGCATCGCGGCCGGCACACCGACCGCCGAGGTCATGGCCAGCTATCCGACCGTACGCAAGCTGCGCGCTCCACAGGGGACGTACCGCTTCGACGGGCTGCTCGCCCGCGACGGCGATCGCGCGTACCTGTTCCTGCACGACGGCCGGACGGTCCGCAAGGTCATCGCCGGGTACGCCGACTGGGCGCAGCGCCTCTTCGTCGAGGGCCACGCCCCCTGCTGACCCAGCTCACGCCCCTGCTGACCCAGCTCAGTAGTAGAGGCCGCCGGTCTGCGGGGTGGCGAGGCGGCGGCCGTACCACTTGGGCCAGACGACGTCGGTGCGCATGCTCAGGCCACTCCACGAGGTGGACTGCGGGACCAGCCCACCGGAACCACCGTGGAACAGGGCGACCGACCCGGATCCGAGTCCGGCCTGGTCGCCGGCCACCTCTTCGCCGGGCGACGTCACGAGGGCGTCCAGCGGGCCGGTGCCGTTGAGGTTGAGGATCGCCACCGAGCCGCCGAACCGGTCACCCCGTTCCGCGCCACCCGGGACCACCGCGTGGTCCTGGTCGAAGCCCTGGGCGCCGGTGCCGGTCAGCCCGGAGGCGGCACCCTTCAACAGGGCGATCGTGCCGGCCCCGGCCTTCGTACCGATCGCCTCGCCGGGTGCGCCCACCAACACGTCGGCCCGACCGTCGCCGGTCACGTCACCGACCGCGAGCGTCGCACCGAACAGGTCACCGGCCTCCGGTGACCCCGGAACCCCGGCCGTACGCTGGCTGAAGAGCTTCGCGGCGCCGCTGGACAGGCCGCCGGTGCGGCCGGTGAGGACCGCGACCATGCCCTCGTTGCCCTTCGGGCTCTGCGCGTACGGCGCACCGGCGATCACCTCGCCCAGTCCGTCCCCGGTCACGTCGCCGACCGCGAGCACCATGCCCAGTTGCCAGACGTAGCTGTCGCTGCGCCCGGTCGCCTTGCGCAGCGCCGCGCCGGTGACCGAGGTGGCCCCGCTGAGCTTCACCCCGCTCGCCGAGCCCCACATCAGCGTGATCATGCCGCTGCCGGTCGACGACGTGCTCTCGTTCTCCTGCGGGGCGCCGATGATCAGGTCCGCGTACTTGTTGTTGTTGACCTTCCCGATCGCGAGGGTCCACCCGAAGTGGTCACCGCGCTCGGCGGAGCCGGGCACCGCGGCCTGGTTCTGGTGCAGCTGCTGGGCGCCGGTACCGGTCAGGCCGCCGGTGCCGCCGAACAGGATGGTGACCGCCCCGGCCTCCTTGACGGTCCCGATCGACTCGCCGTACGAGCCGATAGCCAGGTCGTCCCGACCGTCGCCGTTGATGTCGCCGGCCGCGAGCGCCGAGCCGAAGAGGTCCTCCTTCTCCGAGGCACCCGGTACGCCCGGCGTGTCCTGGTTGACGTGCTTCGCCGACTCGACCCGCAGGCCGGTGCTGCTGCCGGGGATCACCCACACCCCGCCGGCGTGCGCCTTCGCGCTCGGGTCGTACTCCTCCGCGTCGCTGATCGCCAGGTCGTCGTAGCCGTCGCCGTTGAAGTCCCCGGCGGCGAGAACCTCACCGAAGCACACACAGCCGCCGGCCGGCGAGATCGCCGACGCGTAGTAGTCGACGTGCGGTGCCGACGAGTAGCGCACCACGACCAGGCCGGCGGGTGACTGCGGGAAGCGGTGCTCGAAGGGATCGGCGGAGGCGGCGATGTCGTCGACGCCGTCACCGTCGAAGTCGGACCGGGTGGCACCGGTCCCCTTCACCGGGGTCACTGCCTTCGCCACCCGGTACTGCTGGAGGACGAACCCGTCCCGGGTGACGTTCCGGAACTCGTCCGCCGCCCGCGCGGGGGCGCTCACCGCCAGGCTGGCCGCAACCGCCAGCACGGACATGCCGGCAACTCTCCGTCGCACCAGAAACCGCCGCCTTCTCGTTTCGGTAGGAGCCTTGCGTCCCGGGTTCACCACCACGGGCCGCTGCTCTGCGGACCGGCGATCCGTTCGCCGTAGTTCGTGAGCTGGACGCGGTCGGTGTTCAGGGCGCGTCCACTCCACGAACCGGACTGCGCGACGAGGCCACCGGAGGCACCGTGGAACCGGGAGAGCGTCCCGGCGCCGTACCCCACCGGGTCGCCGGCGACCTCTTCACCGGGCGACGACACGATCGCGTCCAGCGGGCCGGTGCCGTTGAGGTTGAGCAGCGCCGCCGACGCGCCGAACTTGTCCCCCCGCTCGGCGCCACCCGGGACGACCGAGTGGTTCTGGTCGAAGCCCTGCGCACCGCTGCCGGTCAGCCCGGCCGACGAGCCCTTGAGCAGCACGATCATGCCCGCCTCGGCCTTCGTGCCGATCGCCTCGGTGTACGCGCCGACCAGCACGTCCGCCCGCCCGTCGCCGGTCACGTCACCCGCGGCCAGGGTCGCACCGAACCGGTCCTGGTTCTCCGGAGAGCCCGGCACACCGGCCGTACGCTGGGTGATGATCTTTACGGCGCTGCCGGACAGACCACCGGTGCGGCCCGTGAAGACCGCGACCAGGCCACCGTCGAGGTGCGGGGTCTGCGCGTTGGGCGCCCCGGCGATCACCTCGGCCAGCCCGTCCCCGTTCACGTCACCGATCGCCAGCGACATGCCCAGGTACCAGGCGATCGTGTCGCTGCGCCCGGTCGCCTTGTACACCCCCGCGCCGGTGACCGAGGTGGCGCCGCTGAGCTTCACCCCGCTCGCCGAACCCCACATCAGGGTGACCATCCCGGTGCCGTTGGCCCCGGCCTTCCCGTCGTTCTCGTGGGGAGCGCCGATGACCAGGTCGGCGTACTTGTTGTTGTTGACCTTCCCGATCGCGAGGGACATCCCGAAGTGGTCGCGCCGCTCCGCCGAGCCGGGCACCGCGGCCTGGTTCTGGTGCAGCTGCTGGGCACCGGTGCCGGTCAGGCCACCACTGCCGCCATAGAGGACGGTGACCGCGCCGGCTTCCTTGACGGTCCCGATCGACTCCTTGAACGCACCGATCGCGAGGTCGTCACGACCGTCGCCGTTGATGTCGCCGGCCGCGAGCGACGCGCCGAACCCGTCGTAGTTCTCCGAATCGCCGGGTACGCCCGGAGAACCCTGGTTGAAGTGCTTCGTCGAGTCGACCACCAGGCCGGTCGGGCTGCCCGGGATGACCCAGACCCCGCCACCGTACGCATTGTTGCGGGTGTCGATCTCGTCCGCGTCGCCGATCGCCAGGTCGTCGTAGCCGTCGCCGTTGAAGTCACCGGCGACCAGTGCGATGCCGAAACTGGAGCGGCCTTCCCCGATCAGCGAACCCATGAGGTAGTCGACCTGCGGCGCGGACGAGTAGCGCACGACGACCAGACCGGTCGGGTAGTAGGGCAACTGGCTGTGGTTGAGGGGGGTGGCCGAGGCGGCGATGTCGTCGACACCGTCACCGTCGAAGTCCGAGCGAGTAGGCCCCGTCCCCTTCAGCGGCGTGACCGACTTCGCCACCCGGTGGTACTGCATCACGAGGCCGTCCCGGGTGATGGTCCGGAACTCGTCCGCCGCCTGGGCTGGCGCACCGGGCGCCAGGCTCGCGAACACCGCCAACACCGCAGCCCCGGCAACTCTCCGCCGCATCAAAACCCCGCTCCCCCGTAGACGCTCCAACATTCTAGGGAGGCGTGGATCATTAGCTATGTCCGGACGGGCAGACATGTCGATCTAAACGGGCCGATGCCGGTTCGTGCCGGGCCTGCCCGCCTCACCAGCTGATCGGCAGCTCCCAGGGGCCGAGGATGGCGTGGCCCTGCTTCCACCGCACCTCGTCCGAGGCCACCGCCAGCCGCAGCCCCGGCAGCTCCCGCAGCAGCAGCGCCAGCGCGGCCCGGACCTCCAGGGCGCCCAGGTGCGCGCCGATGCAGTAGTGCGGGCCGTAACCGAAGGAGAGGTGCGGGTTCGGATCCCGCCCGAAGTCCATCCGCTCCGGGTCGGTGAAGACCCGTGGATCCCGATTCGCGGCGTCGTGCGACGGGATCACGATGTCCCCCTCGGCCAGTCGGGCGCCGCTGGGCAGCGTCACGTCCGCCATCACCCGGCGGGGCATCTCGTCGCCGTTGGAGGTCGAGTGCAGCCGCTCCAACTCGGCGACCGCCCCGTCGACCTGCTCCGGGTGCTCCAGCAGGTAGTCCCACGCGCGGTCGTGCCCGGCGTACGGGCGGGTGCGCAGCAGGTACACGAAGGTCGAGATGGAACTGGCGGTGGTCTCCCATCCGCCGACGATCAGCGAGAGAGGCAGCTTCACCTGGACGTCCACCGGCTGGTCCGCCGCCGCCGTGGCGATCCGGGTCATCAGGTCACCGGCCGGGCAGCCGCGACGCCCGTCCAACTGCTGCCACAGATAGCCGCCCATCTCCTCGGCGGACCGCGCGGCCTCGGCCCGGCTGAGGTCGCCCGAGCCCATGAACATGTCGCCCCAGCGGTGGAACTGCGCCCGGTCCGGCTCCGGCAGGCCGAGCAGATCGGAGATCACGTTCAGCGCGAACGGTACGGCGAAGTCGCCGACCAGATCGGCCCGACCGTCCTTGGCGACCAGTACGCCGAGTTGCGCCTCGGCGGCCGCCCGTACCGTGTCGCGCATCTGCGACACGGCGGGCCGGGTGAAGGTGTCCTTCACCGTGCCCCGGATCGCGGCGTGCTCCGCGCCGTCCATCCCGAGCATCGTCCCGGACACGTCGATCTGGTCGGCGTGCGCGGCGGCGGCCCGGGAAAACAGATCCTGTCGGCGGAGCACCTCCCGGACGTCGTCGTACCGGCAGATCAGCAGCGCCGGCAGCCACTCCCCGCCGACCTGCCGGACCACCGGAGCGATGCCGGACTCGGAGGCGGCGAACTGCGCGTAGTAGGGGTGCTTGTCCGGGCCGGGCGTCCGGTTGACACCCTCGGCGTCGACGTGGAAGGGGTGGGGGATGGGCGCGGCGTCGACCGGCATCATGGGAAAACCATCGCATGCGATCCCAGCGAAGGCAATCAATCACTCACGGTAACGCCCAACCCTCAACGGAAGACGCCCGGCCGATCCTCACGGATCTACCGGGCGTTCTCGCTGTTCACGAGCGGTGGCGGCGGGATTTGAACCCGCGGAGGGCGTAAACCCTCACACGCTTTCGAGGTCTGGGACCACGCGTCCGCACCGGTTCGACAGCGCACATGACCAGTAGTTCGGCTGTCCGCCGGACAGTCATGGACGACCGCGTACGGCAGCGAATGAGACCACAGTTGAGACCAGCCATCCTCGACGAGCAGCACGACTGCCAAGCCGCGATGCGGGATCGGATGACTGGCGATTGCACGACGCGCCCCTCTCCACGCACTTCACTCATGAGCCTCCCGAGCGGGTGGCAGGTTGGAGAGTCAGGTGCCCGAAACGGTGAACGGCTCCACGGAACTCGTCATCGGTGAGACGGGGGGCGAGCTGGCCGAGCGACGGCCCGAGGGCCGCGACGACACCGGCAAGCTCCTGGTGGTGATGAATGGGGCGCTGATCGGGGTGCCATCCGCGTACGCGGTGTCGAACTCGCTGGCCGTCACTGCGGTCGCCGCCGTGTTAGCAGTCGTGATGGTCCTCGCGTCCTTGGCCCGTCGCGCCCGCTGACCTGCTCCCGGGGCCATCAAGTTTCTTGCTGAGCCGTTGCACGCTGATCCCTTGCCCGGTACTCAACTAACAAGGGCCAGGTAGTTGGACATTGGCCGTCGTCTCGTACGACGACCGATGTGTGCGCTACCTGGCGCACAGCATCCGGAAGCTCCGGAGGCAAAGGACCTCAGAGAGGTGTGCAGATGAACACATCGGACAGATTGCCCTGGATCCTCCAGGGCGAACGGAGGAATGAGACGTGTCGTCACAGACCGAAATCCGGCTCAGCCAGGATCAGCTGGCAGAGTTCGCTGCGTACTACCAGGGCGACTACAAGCCTCTGGTCGGACTGCTGATCCGCTGGGGGGCGTCCCGGCACGAGGCCGAGGACGTCGCCCAGGAGGCGATGCACGTCACGCTGACGAGTTGGCCGACCATCAAGTCCCCGAAGTCCTTCACCCGCACCGTCGCCCTTCGCATCCTGCACCGCAGTTGGCAGGTGACCGAGCGGGAGGTCACTGCGGCGAGGCACCTGGCGCAGGACATCACGGTGGGGTCTTTCGACGCCAACGAGGACCGGCCGGAGGTCATGAGCATGTTGTGGGCCCTGCCGGAGGCTCAGCGCGTGGTCTTCGTGCTGCATCACGACGGCTACGGACACACCGAGATTTCTGAGATCACGGGACAGCAGCGCGACACCGTGCGGTCGAACTTGCGGCACGCCCGTCGGAAGGTCCTCCGCATGCTGAACCTCGAGTCGACCCGGAAGGAGGCAACCCATGGACCATGACAGGGAGCACGAACTCGACCAGCTCATGGATCGCGCGTCTGCGGCCGTACTGAGGTCCTTGGACGCCACGGTCGACGTCAAGCAGCGCCTGCAGGAGTTGTTCCGCCGGGCTGGCGTCGATCCTGAACTCGCGCCCAAGTCCGGCAGCCGGTAACGACGCCAGACCAGCAGGGCCCCGCAAACGCGGGGGCCCTGCTGGTCTGCCCGACCTGGGCCGTCGATCGGACCTGCGCATCCGGTGACGCGGACGCGCCCAGAACAATTCCAGTAAGCGCCAATGCCGGCTTGGTGGGGCAGTGCCCGCAGAAGTCCGTCGCCATGAGGCTAGGACATAGACCGTCCAGCCATACGACATGATGGACAGGGACCGCAGCCAAGTCGTCGGCGAACCGCCTGGGATGCGTATGGCTCAGTCACGCCTGCCGAGCAGGAAATGCTCCCGAAACTTCAGGGCGGCATTTGTCAAGCGACTGTCAGTTATCGGCCAGGCTGCATCGCAATAGCGCAAGGTCAATCGTTCGACGGGTAACTTGTCAGACCTCTTGCGTAACCTGCTTGCCAAGAACCGGGAGGAACCCGTGGCGAAGAAGCGCGACACGCCCTACCGCTCGTTGACTACCCACAGATACGTCCTTGTGGCAGCTGCTGTCTTCGTTCTGGGCGCATACTTCCTATATCTAGGAGGCGAAGAGACCCGATTCTGGCAGAGTCATCCAGGTTTGAGGACCTTGATGGAACAGCTGGGCGGGCTACTAATCGTGACGGCCGGCATCTCCATCCTGTGGGAACTGATTGGAAAACGTTCGTTCGCGCGAGAGGTTCTGGAGTCAACGCGAACGGCCAACGAAATTGAATCGGCTGGCCTTAAGCGAATAACGAACCAGTTCTACGACGAAGCGCTGTGGAAATATTGCTTCAAGGGTGTCGAAAAGCTGGATATCTTCGTCGCCTACGGTGGAACGTGGCGGCGGACCTACCTCTCGCAGCTGCAAACGCTAGCCAAGAGCGCGAAGGGGCGAATTCGGGTCTACCTCGCCGATCCAGAAGACCCTGCAACGATCACAACGTTGGCGAATAGGTTTGGCTCCACCCCGGAGAAGCTGAAGGAAAAGATCTGGGAGACCAAGGAAGAATTCGAGGCGTTGCAGCAGGAAGGCGGAGCGTCCGTTCAGGTCTTCTTCTGGGCCGGTGACCGCGTATTCACCTTTTACAGATTCGACAACCGGGCTGTCGTTGCTCTATATCAACACAGTGAAGGGCGATCGCCGGTACTGCCAACGATTCAATGCGAGAACGGAGGCTCTCTGTTCCAGTTTGTCTATGACGAGCTTCGCTCAATCCGCACCGCAAGTCGTCCTGCGACACAGCAGGACGAGGATGACATCTCTGCCGTCGTGACGCAAATCAGGAGAGGTTAGAATGATGACGATGGAAGTGGACGTTGTTCGAGACGATCTCGACAACGCCACCTTTGCGACCCTGCGCTCATCAGGGGAATTTGCCTGCGACATCGAGACAACCGGCCTGGACCCAAATAGGAACAGTATTGGAACAGTGCAAATCCACGCGCGAGGCATTAGGTCTATTGTCATGCAAGTAAGCGACGCGCATCCCGTCAACCTATGCACTTTAATTCAAGATGCGAGAGTGCGGAAAGTATTCCACCATGCCATGTTTGATCTCCGTTTCATGGCTGCATCCTGGCGCGTGCAGCCACAAAACATTGCATGCACTAAGATTGCCTCCAAGCTTCTGCTGCCTCATGCGGATAGCGCACGTCATTCGCTTCGAGCGCTACTCAAAGAACGGCTCAATGTTTCCATCAGTAAGGACGAGCGGCTCAGCAACTGGACGAATTCGAGCCTGACTGCTGCGCAGATCGGCTATGCTGTGGCCGATGTGGAACATCTCCTTCCGCTACTCAATTCCCTTGAGCATGACCTACACGGGGCCGGGCTGATCGAGCTCTTCGAGGGATGCAATTCATTTATACCCACACGAGTCCGCTTGGACCTGGGCGACTGGCCTGACGTGTTTATTTACTAATCCGACGGAGCGACAGAGTCCCGTCGATGCTGGGGCAAGATGTTCCAGTACCGCCCTCGCGGCAATGGCTACTGGCGGCGCTTTAGGCTGTTCCGAATGTGCTGAATTCGGCAGCCAGTGCAAACCAACGCAAACATCTTGATTGCAGGGTCTACCGACTGGCAGAATGACCGCCGATGCTGACCGGCTAAGGGAGTTGGAAATGTCCTTAGAGTTTCTCGGCAAAGATCCTGATAGCCCAAACGGTGATTCGCCAACGCTGTACTACGACCTGAGTTTGGTCATTTCGTTAGTGCCTGAGGTCCGCTCGGCGTGAGGGCGTTGATGATGGCTTGCTGGTCGGGGTCGATTTGGGGTGGGAACGTCTGGGTGGCGTTGTTGATCGCGAGGGTCGCGGATCGTAGTGGGCGTAGTTGACGGAGGACGTTGCGGATCGCGAGTCCGGTGCGGTTCTGGACTTCGCGGGTGACGGCCAGGGCGGTGAAGACGATGGTCAGGTGTGCCTCGATGGCGTCTTTGGTGTGGTGGAACATGGGTCGGGCGGCGAGGTCGGTTTTGGACATGCGGAAGGACTGCTCGACGTGCCACAGGTCGTGGTAGTTGGAGATCACGTTGCTGGGGCTCATCACGTGGTGGCCGATGTTGGTGACGTAGCCCTTGAGCCCGACGAGTTTGCGTGCTCTGGCCAGTGACGCTTCGTCGAGGGTGCGGGTGTTGCCGTTGATGGTGACGAACCTCGGGGTTCGGGTCGTCTTCTCTCCGGCGATGACGGCTCGTGCCTTTGCCTCTTGGGCGTTGAGGGTCTTGTTGTCCCGGACAGCGCGGGTGGCTGAGTAGGCCCACACCGCCCGCCACGAGGATGTATGGGTTCGTGGGTTCCACACCGGTTCGGCTTTGAGGGCGGGGTCGTTGTCGCGGTTGGTGCCGGTGCGGGGGGTGATCGTGTCGATGATCTGCCCGTCGGTGAAGTAGTCCCCGTGCCAGCGGTAGTGGGACTCCAGGTCGATCGGCGCTTTGGTGGTGCGGGAGCCGACGATGAAGCCGAGGCCGGCCTCGTCGAGTTCGCGTAGGTTGGTCGCCGAGAGCATGCCGGCGTCGGCGACGATGACCATGCCGGTGATCTGGTGGCGGGCCTGGAACTGGCGGATGACCGGCAGCAACGTCAGCGTCTCGGCCTTGTTGCCGGCGAAGCAGCCGATCTCCAACGGGAACCCGTGCCGGTCGACGAGCAGCCCGACGACGATCTGCGGGTCTACGCGTCGTTCCTTGGAGTATCCGACCTTGCGCAGGTCGTCCTCCTTGTCGGCCTCGAAGTACAACGTGGTCACGTCGTACAGGCACAGGCTGACATCGCCGCTGCTCATGGCGTGGGCGAAGCACAACTGCGCGATCTGGTCGCGGTATGCGCCTGTGTGGGCGCGGGTCAGGGTGCGGCGCATCGTCTTCTCGCTGGCCGGCTTACAACCCAGGTCGGTCAGCACCCGGCCGGTGTCTCGGATCGAGGTCGGCTCCACGATCCGCGCGATCACCAGGTCCCGGAAGACCCTGTCACCCACCGCGTCGAACCCCAGGGCTGTGAACACCGAGGCCAGCACGTCGTACAGCACCCGCGACGCCGTCGACACCACCCGCGGCGCGGCGACCGCCGCTGGCCCACGCTCCGGTGAACCGTCGGCGTCCAACAGCGCCGCGTCACCGGCCGGGCCGACCAACGTCGCCCTCGGCGCGACCGGCTCGATACCGAGCTCGAACTCACCCTGCCCGGGATCGGCGAGAAGCTCGCGGGCCCGCGACAACAGCAGCCCCAACTCAGCCTCGGTACGCGCCGAGCCCACATGAGCAACGATCCGCCGACGCCCGCCAACGGACTCGGCGATCTGCACCGCCGTCGCGCCCGAAGCCGTCCGCACCCGCCGAATCCACGCCACGAACCCGAGCGTAAGACACCAATTAGTGCCTCAGAAACATCCCACCAGCACCCAACACCCCAGGTCAGAGCGCTACACCCCGTCGCGCCGCGAGGCGGTGACCAAACTCAGGTGGCGCGTGCAGCCACAAAACATTGCATGCACTAAGATTGCCTCCAAGCTTCTGCTGCCTCATGCGGATAGCGCACGTCATTCGCTTCGAGCGCTACTCAAAGAACGGCTCAATGTTTCCATCAGTAAGGACGAGCGGCTCAGCAACTGGACGAATTCGAGCCTGACTGCTGCGCAGATCGGCTATGCTGTGGCCGATGTGGAACATCTCCTTCCGCTACTCAATTCCCTTGAGCATGACCTACACGGGGCCGGGCTGATCGAGCTCTTCGAGGGATGCAATTCATTTATACCCACACGAGTCCGCTTGGACCTGGGCGACTGGCCTGACGTGTTTATTTACTAATCCGACGGAGCGACAGAGTCCCGTCGATGCTGGGGCAAGATGTTCCAGTACCGCCCTCGCGGCAATGGCTACTGGCGGCGCTTTAGGCTGTTCCGAATGTGCTGAATTCGGCAGCCAGTGCAAACCAACGCAAACATCTTGATTGCAGGGTCTACCGACTGGCAGAATGACCGCCGATGCTGACCGGCTAAGGGAGTTGGAAATGTCCTTAGAGTTTCTCGGCAAAGATCCTGATAGCCCAAACGGTGATTCGCCAACGCTGTACTACGATGAGGAGCGGGACACGTACCTTTTCCAGAGTTGGAAGGTGACGGACCTTGAGCGGTTGGCCCAGCTGGATATGCCCGACCACGAGACGGTGATCGAGTTTCCGAGGCGGATGATGCAGTTTTTCCCGGAGGTGAACGGTGGTGCCGACGCCTCGGCTTGAGGATCTGCTGCGCTCATGTGTCCGGTCGGCAGTGCATCTGGAGTTGCGTGACGGCTACCAACTGGACGATCCGATGTTCCGGGACTGGCAGGCGGGCCACCGGTTCGACCAGGCCGACCGTGCATCGTGGTGGCATCCGTGGCTGGAGGTCGTGACCGAGACGGTAGGCCGTGGGGTCGACGTCCGGCGGGCACGGGTCGTGTCCGAGCCGGTCAGCGAGTACATCCAGTTCGAGTACGACGTGACCTTCCGGAACGTCGTCGTGGGCGAGCACGTCCGGTGGCTGTCCCGACGACGGACGACTGACCTGGCGCTGCCCGGTAACGACTTCTGGCTGTTCGATGACGAGGTGTTGTTGGTGCACCACTTCAACGGGGAGGGCGACAAGATGGATGCCGAGCTGGTGACGGAGTCGGACGTGGTGAAGCTATCCAGCTCGGCGTTCGAGTCGGTGTGGGAACGTGCCACCCCGCACGCCGACTACCGGCCGATCTGACGACCGACTATCGCCGTTCTCGTGCCGTCGCCCTCGTCCAGTGCACAGCAGGCACTCGAAGCGCTCGGCGTCCGCCTGCGTGAAATCCGCACCGACGCTGGCTTGACCGGACGTGACCTCGGCCGGCTAGCCGGCTGGCATTCGTCCAAGGTGAGCAGGATCGAGCATGCCAAGCAGACGCCTTCCCCCGACGACATCGACGCCTGGTGCCGGCACTGCCGAGCCGTGGACCAGGCTGCGGACCTGACCGCCTCGCTGAGGATCGCCGAAGGCATGTTCGTGGAGTGGCGTCGGATGGAACGCACCGGCCTCCGGTTGGCGCAGCAAGCCGTGGTGCCGCTCTGGGAACGGACCCGTGGATTCCGCATCTACTCTCCCCGGCTGATACCCGGGCCAGTGCAGACACGCGAATACATCACCGCGCTGCTCTCCGGCCTCATCGTGCGGCGGCGCATCCCCGACGACCTGGAGGCCGCCGTACAGGTCCGTGTCGACAAGCAGCACGTCGTGTACGAGGGCGATCATCGCTTCGCCATCGTCCTGGAGGAGAGCGTGCTTCGGTATCCCATCGGCGGGGACGACACCATGGCCGGCCAACTCGGCCACCTGCTGACGGTCGGTGCCCTCCCATCGGTGTCCCTGGGCGTGATCCCGCTCGGGGCGGACCGGTCCACGCTGTGGCCGGTCGAAGGGTTCTGGATGTTCGACGACGAGCAGGTCTCCGTGGAGCTGGTTTCCGGCCATCTCACGATCACCCAGCCACGCGAGATCGCGATGTACGCCGACGTCTTCACCCAACTCGCCGACCTGGCGGTCTACGGCTCTGCGGCACGGCACCTCATCACCGCAGCAATCAACGCCCTCGACACCTGAGCGATGCAAACCGCTGCACACCCATAGTGGTCAATCCTCTGCCGAAACTACCGTTGTCGCGAGGAATGGCCGCCCGGATTCGTTGTTGGGTGAACGCCTCTCCCTACCGGCACGACGAACGGGAGACAGGATGGACCAACTGGACGCGTACGTGCAGCAGCGACTTTCGCCACGGGAGCGCCGACCAGCCAACATGGCACCGGCCAACGCCTATCATCCACTCGACTCTGACACGGTGTTCCGGCCACTTCCCAGGGATGCCGTACACGCCTTCACTGGTCGCCACGCAGCCGCCGCGAACCGTTTTGCTATCCTGCTTCCGACCGAGGCGACCGACCTTCACAAAGCGGTCAACCTCGCTGTGATCCTCGGTCGCTCGCTGCACTATTTGCCTGAGTTCATTGCCAGGGACGAACTTGTCATCGATCTGGCGGACAACACCAGCCACCTGGCGTTCTGCGACCTAATCATGCCAGGCGAGGTAAACTGCTCGCGTACTCACGGACACCCGGGGCGTTGCGAAAAACTGTAGAAGCGGCGACGGCCCGAATGTCATTCGGGCCGTCGCCGCTTGCGTTTGTCAGTCCATTGGCTGACTTCGTGCTTCAAGGGCCGCCCGCACCGCAGGCCACTCGGCCGCGATGACGCTGTAAAGATCGAGGTTCGCAGGTGGCCGTCTCGGAGTATCCGGTGGTTGCGGAATGCGCCTTCCCTCGTCGCGCCAATGCACTCGATCGCCCGCTGAGAACGTACGTTGCAGCTGTCGGTCTTGACCGGACGGCTCCCAGTCCCTCGAAGGCGTGGCGCATCAGCGGGTACCGGCAGCAGCAGCTTGACCAGCCTGCCGAGGTCAAGCACGAAGAGTGACAAGAGGCTTACTTCACCGTCCCTGGTGTGTCGCCGTTGACGCCGACTGAGACCACAACTGAGACCAGATGCGAAAACGCCCGGGGCGATCCTCACGGACCGACCGGGCGTTCTCGCTGTTCACGAGCGGTGGCGGCGGGATTTGAACCCGCGGAGGGCGTAAACCCTCACACGCTTTCGAGGCGTGCTCCTTAGGCCACTCGGACACGCCACCGCCGAGTAGGCTACAGGACCACCGGTTCCGACGCCGAACCGGTCCCTGCCAGGCCGGCCTGGCAGGATCTCTGCCATGAGTACGCACATCGGCGCGAAGCCGGGCGAGATCGCCGAGCGGGTCCTGATGCCGGGTGACCCCCTGCGGGCCAAGTGGATCGCGGAGACCTACCTCGAGGGCGCGGACTGCTACTCGACGGTCCGGGGGATGCTGGGCTTCACCGGCCGCTGGAACGGCGTCGAGGTCTCGGTGCAGGGTTCCGGGATGGGCATGCCGTCGGCCTCGATCTACGCCCACGAGTTGATCAACGATTACGGCGTACGGTCGCTGATCCGGGTCGGCTCGTGCGGCGCCCTCAGCGAGGATCTTCAGCTGCGCGACGTGATCGCCGCGATCGGTTCGTCCACCGACTCGAACATGAACCGGATGCGTTTCGACGGGCTGATCGACTACGCCCCGGTCGCCGACTTCGGCCTGCTGCGTACCTCGGTCGAGGTGGCCGAGCGGCGCGGCGTCACGATGCGGGTCGGGCCGATCCTGGCCGCGGACGCCTTCTACACCGACCGGCCGGACCTCTACGACAGCCTCGCCGAGTACGGCGTGCTGGCGGTGGAGATGGAGTCCGCCGCGCTCTACACGATCGCCGCCCGGTTCAAGGCCCGCGCCCTGACGCTGCTAACGGTCAGCGACCACATCAAGACCGGCGAGAAGACCACTTCGCAGGAGCGCGAGCAGACGTTCAGCGAGATGGTCGAGGTCGCCCTGGACACGATCATCGCCTGATCCCCGCCGCCCTCTCCCGCGTCCCGCCACTGCTTCCGGTGGCGGGACGCTTCGCATCGGGCGGGTAGTGACGACCGTCACCGCACAAATAAATACGACCGGTCGGTCTTTTTTAGTAGGCTCGCCGCATGACCGTCGACGGCCGGCTCGCCCGGGGTGAGCGCACCCGCACCGCCGTGCTGGACGCCGCCGTCAGGCTCGCCTCCACCAGCGGCCTCGACGGGCTCTCCCTCGGGCATCTCGCCGAGTCGCTCGGCGTGAGCAAGTCCGGCCTCTTCGCGCACTGGCGCTCCAAGGAGGCGCTGCAACTCGCCACCATCGACCGGGCGGTCGGGCAGTGGCAGGCGCTGATCATCGCCCCGGCGCTGCGCACCCCCCGGGGCGTACGCCGGATCCGGGCGCTGCACGAGGCGCGGCTCGCCTTCTACGCCGCGCGGGTGTTGCCCGGCGGCTGCTTCTTCGCCACCACCGAGTTCGAGTTCAGTGCCCGACCCGGCGCGGTCCGGGACCGCCTCACCCAGGTCTTCGCCGACTGGACCGCGTTCCTGGAGCGGCTCGTCCGGGAGGCGGTCGAACTCGGCGAACTGCCCCCCGATGTGGATGTCGCGCTGCTGGCCTACGAGATCGACGCGTTCGGGATCGCCGCCGCCATGCGTTCCCAGCTGCTGGCCCCGGAGACCACCTACCGGCACGCCCGCCTCGGCGTGCTGAGTCGCCTGCGGGCGCTCTGCCCCGATCCTGCCCTGCTACCGGAAGGCCCGTCATGAGTCACGCCGTCGCCGAACAGCCCGCCCCCGAACAGCCCGCCGCCGTACAGCCTGCCGTCGAGTACGGCCACGTCGAGCACACCATCGTGCACTTCGATGACCTCGACGCCCTCGGCATCCTGCACAACGCCCGGTACGCACTGCTGCTGGAACGGGCGCTCACCGCGTACTGGTCCGCCCGTGGCGTCGCCTACCAGGCCGGACGGGCCACCGCGCCCGACGTGTTCCACGCCGTCCGCGAGTTCACCATCACCTACCGCGCACCGATCACCGCCACCGGCCCGGTTGCCGTGCACTTCTGGCTGGAGCACTTCGGCACCAGCAGCGCCGAGTACGCCTTCCGGTTCCACTCGCTCGACGGCACCACCGCGTACGCGGAAGGCCGCCGGGCGATCGTCCGGCTCGATCCGGCGACCCGGCGACCGACCCCGTGGACGGACACCGCGCGGGCGATCGCCACCACCCTGCTCCGCCCCGCCACCTGACGCCTCGGGCCTCGGACCTCGGGCTGGGCGACGCGCGAAACGACGCGGGACAGGCAGACGTAGCCGGCCTCAGCGGAAAAAGGCGCGCAGGACGGCGGCGGTTTCGGTTTCCAGCACACCGCCGTACACCTCGGGGCGGTGGTTGAGCCGGCGGTCGCGCAGCACGTCCCAGAGGGAACCGGCCGCGCCGGTCTTCGGTTCCCAGGCACCGAAGACCACGGTCGAGATCCGGGCCAGCACCAGCGCGCCGGCACACATGGTGCACGGTTCGAGGGTCACCACCAGGGTGCAGCCGTCCAGCCGCCAGCGGCCCAGCCGTTGCGCCGCCCCGCGCAGCGCGAGCACCTCGGCGTGGGCGGTCGGGTCGCCGGTCAGTTCCCGCTCGTTGCGACCGGTCGCCAGCTCGGTGCCGTCCGGCCCGTAGAGCACCGCACCCACCGGCACGTCGTCCGCCTCGCCGGGGCCGGTGACCGCGATCTCCAGCGCGCGGCGCATCCAGAGTTCGTGCCGCTGCCGCCGGCCGGTGCCGGTCGGATCGGCCAGGCCCTCGTCCGCGCCCGGGCCGACCCGGCCGACCGAACCGGGGGTGGGTTGTCCCGGCCGGACCGTCTCCAGCACCGGGTCGGTCACGTCGCTCGGCCCGCCACCACCGAACGGCACCGGACCGACCGGCGCGGCACCGCCCGATGGCGGAGCACCGCCCGATGGCGGAGCACCGCCCGCTGGCCCGACACCGTCAGCCGGCTCAGACCTCACGCAGCTCCTCGACCTCGTCGACGCAGCCCAGCACCTGGCAGATCTCGGCCGTGACGTCGGCCGGCATCATTCCCTCGTGGGCGCTGAGGGAGAGCAGCCGCTGCGCGGGGATGCCCAGGTCGGTGAGGAGGTCCGCCTCGCCCACCGGGTCCGCCTCCGGATCGACGGCGGGCTGCTCGTTCTCCTCGCCGTCACCGGTGGCGACCGGTCGCGCCTCCTCGGTGTCGTCCAGCCCGGTGACCGATGTCTTGAGGTCGCCGACCAGCAGGGCGCCCAGCCGGGATTCCTCCGCGTACGCCGAGTCGGAGCCGAAGACCCGCAGGTCCTCCCCCTCGTCCAGGCGCAGGATGACCAGGTAGGTGTCATCCGCCTCGACGAACAGCAGCGACAGGTCAGCGTCGGGAGCGACATCGCGCAACCGTTCGGCGACCTCGTCGAGGTCGGCGGCGCCCCGCAGGCTCAGCTCGGCGGCCGTCCAGCCGCCCTTCTCGCGCACCACGGCCGCAGCGAAGTACGACACGGTTCCCCCAAGTTGCCTCGGCACAGCACACGCCGACCCGTCAAGCGTGCACGTTAGCCGGTCGGGTCGGTAGGCGACCGGTCAACGCCCCGAAGGGCCGGTCATTCCTGGGGAAAGTATCTCCGGGCCACTCAGCCGGCGAGGCGACGACGGGTGGCGATCAGCTGGCGCAGCCGTTCGGTGCGGGCCCGCTGTGGCCGTTCACGTTCGCGTACCGCGCGCGCGTCCGCCAACTGCGCCAGAAGCTGAAGGCGGCGGCGGCTGCGATCGGGATCCAGCCGCGGAGTGGTCCAGGCCATACCGGGAGAGTGCCCAGTTACGGCGATCCAGTCAAGACGGGTTTCGGTGCCTGCACGACGACGCACCGCAGTCGCCGCCGGTGGGGTCACCAGAGCGGCCAATCACCGCTGGTCACCCAGCGGGTGACGATCGCGGCGGCGGCGATGCTCCACCCTCCGGCGGTGACGATCGCGATGCCGGCGGCCACCCCCCGGTCGCCGTACCGGACCAGCACCAGGGCGACGAGCCAGGCCAGGGCGCCGGCGAGCAGCGTCCACCAGGCGTACTCGGCGAAGCCCCTGCCGAGCAGGCCGAAGAGGACCAGCCAGGCGAGTGTTCCGGCGGCTCCCGCCGCGACACCACCACCCCCGACCGGGTTCGGCTCGCGGTAGGTGGGGCGCGGGGGTCGCCCGGAAGGGAAGAGGCCCGACGGGTGGTACGGCATCATCGGTGCCCACTCCTTGCACGCATGGACGGCTCTGCGTACCACCGTATCGAGTCTGTCAGGATGGCCCGGTGGTCTCGCTGAGGATCGGACGCCGGCCGGCGTACGCGGTGCTGCTGCTCGTGCCGGTGCTCGCCGCCGGCGGCTGCGGTGCCGGCGGCACACCGACGGCCGGCCCGACGGCCGCGACCACGCCGGCGGTCACGGGCGCGCCGGGCGCAACCACCCCGGCGCCCGACACCGCGGACCAGCCGGCGGCGACGGCGGCGCCGACCCGCGCGGGGCTGCCGCACGTCTTTCCGGTACGCGCGACGAAGGTGGCCTACCATCCGACCCACTCCGCGTATCCGGGGACGGACATCTTCGCCGACTGCGGCGAACCCGTCGTCGCGGTCACCGACGGCACGATCGGTGAGGTCAGCCGGCGCGACCGGTACGACCGGCGCGGCCCGCAGGGGCCGTACAACGGTGGCCTGTCGGTGTCGGTCATCGGCGACGACGGGGTGCGGTACTACGGCTCGCACCTGACCGAGATCGCCGAGGGCGTCGACGCGGGCGTACGCGTGCGGGCCGGTCAGCGGCTCGGCACCGTGGGCCGGACGGGCAACGCCAACAACGTCTGCCACCTGCACTTCGGCATCTCTCCGCCCTGCCTCGGCGAGGACGGCTGGTGGATCCGCCGGGGCGTGGTCTGGCCGGCGCCGTACCTCGACTCGTGGCGCAAGGGCGGCAACCGCGAGCCGGCGGCCGAGGTCGCCGCGTGGCACCGCAAGCACGGCTGCCCGGCGAAGCCACCCGCGCGCTGACCCGGCGGCGCCACGCGACGCTGCCGCGTTTCATCAGTCGGAAACATTGACGCAAGTCTTGCCGGTGAACTACCGTCCGCGTAACGCGATGTGAGAGCGCTCTCTCACGTAACTAACCTCACAATACCGACGAAGCGTGCGCCGACCGGCGCGGCCGGGCCGGCACGCGATGGAGGAAAGATGAGACCTCCCGTCCCACGCCGCCCCCACCACCGGATCCTGGCCGCCACCGCCGCCGCGACCCTCGTCCTCGGCGGCCTGGCCGTCATCACCGCCACCACCGCGGCGCAGGCCGCACCGGTCGGCGCCGGTAGCTACACCACCACCCCCGTCGGCCCGCTCCCCGGCGGCTGCGGGAACATCACCACCAACCCCCGGCAGTTCGCCACCGCCGACGCGCCGCCGGGGCCGGTGCCCACCAACGACTGGTGGTCCTCGCTGCTGTGGAAGCGCCTGAACTGCTCCTTCAGCGAGCCGCTGCACGCGCACCCGGTGTCGTACCAGCCCGTCACCGACGGGCTCGGCTTCTCGGCCACCTCGACGCCCACCATCACCGGCACCGCGACCGGCGTCGGCGAGTTCAAGTACCCCTACGTCGAGGACATCCGGGTCGGGGTGGCCGGGCTCGGGGCGCCCAACGTGCTGGTCGACGACTGGACGGACTGGACGGTCACCCCGTACTGGAGTGACGGGACGCGGACCCTGCGCGCCACTGTCGGCCACGGCCTGCCGATCGCGTACTTCCGCAGCAGCGGCGGTGACGCGGTGATCAACGCGACCGGCGGCAGCCCCACGGTCTGGTCGAACAGCGGCAGCAGCATCGGCTTCACCGTGCGCGGTCACGACTACGTGGCGTACGCGCCGACCGGCGCCGGCTGGACCGTCAGCGGCAGCCGGATCAGCTCCACCCTTGCCGGGCGGGGCTACTTCTCCGTCGCGCTGCTGCCGGCCACCAGCGACAGCACGGCCCGCGCCCAACTCGCCACCACCTACGGCCAGTACGCGCACGCCCACGTCACCGGCACCCGGGTCGGATACACGTACAACCAGGCGACCAGCCGGGTGGAGACCCGCTACACCTTCAC
Source organism: Micromonospora sp. WMMD1082 (assembly GCF_029626175.1). NCBI lineage: Bacteria > Bacillati > Actinomycetota > Actinomycetes > Micromonosporales > Micromonosporaceae > Micromonospora > Micromonospora sp. WMMD1082. The sequence continues at coordinate 2,405,355 of NZ_JARUBM010000002.1, forward strand.
CACCACCCCGCGCGAGGGCAGCGAGACGCGGACCGTGGTCAGCCTCTACCCGCACCAGTGGAAGGCCCTGACCGGCGCCACCCCGATCGCGCCGACCTACCCGTCGGCCCGGGGTCGGATGAAGGTGCTCACCGGGGTCGGCGAGTTCCGCACCACCATGCAGTTCCACGGCGTACTGCCGGAGGTGCCCGCCGTCGCCACCGGGGCCGGCGCCGACCTGACCACGCTGCAACAGCAGCTCGCGGCGGTCCGGGGCAACCCGATGGACCAGCGCGGCGGCGACACCTACTGGACGGGCAAGGGGCTCGGCCGGGCGGCCCGGATCGCCGAGATCGCCGACCAGGTCGGCGACACCGAGACCCGGAACTCGGCGCTGAACGCCATCCGGTCCACGCTCAACGACTGGCTCACCGCCTCGCCCGGCGAGACCGAGCGCCTCTTCTACTACGACGAGCGGTGGGGCACGCTGATCGGCTACCCCGCCTCGTACGGCTCCGACCAGGAGCTCAACGACCACCACTTCCACTACGGCTACTACATCGCCGCCGCCGCGACGCTGGCCAAGTTCGACCCGGCCTGGGCCCGCCCGGAGCAGTACGGCGGCATGATCGACCTGCTCATCCGGGATGCCAACAACTACGACCGGACGGACAGCCGCTTCCCGTACCTGCGCGACTACGACATCTACGCCGGGCACGACTGGGCCTCCGGGCACGGCGCGTTCGCCAGCGGCAACAACCAGGAGTCGTCGTCCGAGGGGATGAACTTCGCCAACGCCCTCATCCAGTGGGGCCAGGCCACCGGGAACACCGCCGTGCGCGACGCCGGCATCTTCATCTACACCACCCAGGCGGCGGCGATCCACGAGTACTGGTTCGACGTCGACAACGAGAACTTCCCCGAAGCGTTCGGGCACTCCAACGTCGGCATGGTCTGGGGCGACGGCGGTGCGTACGCCACCTGGTTCAGCGCCGAGCCGGAGATGATCCAGGGCATCAACCTGCTGCCGAACACCGGTGGCCACCTCTACCTCGGCTACCACCCGGACTACAACTCGATCAAGTACCAGGAGCTGGTCCGCAACAACGGTGGCGAGCCGACGGAGTGGCAGGACATCCACTGGCAGTTCCTGGCGCTCGGCGACGCCGACGCCGCACTGGCCAAGCTGCGGGCCAATCCCGGATACACCCCGGAGGAGGGCGAGAGCCGGGCACACACCTTCCACTGGATCCGCAACCTGGCCGCTCTCGGTCGGGTCGACACCGGGGTCACCGCCGATCACCCACTGGCGGCCGTCTTCCAGCGTGGCGGCGCCCGCACGTACGTGGCCAGCAACATCTCCGGCTCGCCGCTGACCGTACGCTTCTCCGACGGTACGCAGCTGGCCGTGGCGCCGGGGCGTACCGCCACCAGCGGCGCGCACACCTGGACCGGGGGCAGCGGCGGCGGGGGCGTCGAGCCGACCCCGACGCCGAGTCCCACCCCGACGCCGACGCCGACTCCCACGCCGACCCCCACTCCCACGCCGACGCCCACCGACCCGCCGTCCAGCGCGCCGGTGCGGTACCTGCTGTCGGGCGGCGGCCTGGGCGCGGCCGGCACCGCCGGCACCGCGACGGTGGCCGGTGCCGGGGGCGCCAACCAGGACGGCACGCCGAACAACCCGGTGGTGTTCACCGCGACCGGGCTCACCCTGGATCACAACGGCGCGCAGACCGCGTTCGACCTCTTCCTCGACGCCGGCCAGGCGGTCGGCAACGGGGTGCAGGCCCGGATCTCCTACGACCTGACCGGTGACGGCAGCTGGGAGCGGGTGGAGACGTACCGCTACTTCGCCACCGACCCGGTGCCGGGCTGGGAGCACTACACCGAGTCCGCCGGGCTGCACTCCAGCACCGGTTCCCTCGGCAACCTGCGCGGCGGCACCGTGCAGGTGCAGGTGTGGTCCGCCATCGGCACCAACCCCAGCACGCTCGGGGTCGGCGACCGCTCGGTGCTCCGGCTGCCGTACAGCTGATCGGTTTCCACCACCACCCGCGCCGCCGGTCGTATCCCGACCGGCGGCGCGGCCGCGTAGGTTCTTGGACCATGAGCGAGCGGGATCCCATCGCCGACCTGCGCCGGATCGCCTTCCTGCTGGAGCGGGCGAACGAGGCCACCTACCGGGTACGCGCCTTCCGCTCCGCGGCGACGGCGCTGGCCGCGCTGCCGAGCGAGGAGGTTGCCGAGCGGACCCGCGCCGGCAGGCTCACCGAGTTGGCCGGCGTGGGCGACGTCACCGCCCGCTGCGTGGCCGAGTCGCTGGCCGGCGAGGAGCCGGTCTACCTGCGCCGGTTGGTCGCCACCGAGGGCACCGACCTGGATGCCGAGGCCACCGGCCTGCGTACCGCCCTGCGGGGCGACTGCCACACCCACTCGGACTGGTCCGACGGCGGATCGCCGATCGAGGAGATGGCGCTGGCCGCGGTCGAACTGGGCCACGAGTACCTGGTGCTGACCGACCACTCGCCCCGACTCAAGGTCGCCCGCGGGCTCACCGCGGACCGGCTGCGCCGCCAACTCGACCAGGTGACACGGCTGAACGAGGCGCTACCGGAGGGGTTCCGCATTCTCACCGGCATCGAGGTGGACATCCTCGCCGATGGCTCGCTCGACCAGGAGGAGGAGTTGCTGGCCCGGCTGGACGTGGTGGTCGGGTCGGTGCACAGCGGCCTGCGCGACGACCGGGCGAGGATGACCCGCCGGATGCTGACCGCCATCGCCAACCCGCACGTGGACATCCTCGGGCACTGCACGGGCCGGATGGTGTCGTCCCGGCCGGCCGGCGTGACCGGGCCGGGCGACCGGGGCCATCGCGCCCGGACCCGCCCGGAGAGCGACTTCGACGCCGACGCGGTCTTCGCCGCCTGCGTGGAGCACCGCACCGCCGTGGAGATCAACTCGCGCCCGGATCGACAGGATCCGCCGAAGCGGTTGATCCGGCGGGCGCTGGAGGCCGGCTGCCTGTTCGCCATCAACACGGACGCGCACGCGCCGGGGCAGCTCGACTGGCAACGCTTCGGGTGTGAGCGCGCGGCCCGCTGCGGTGTCCCCGCCGACCGCGTGATCAACACCTGGACGGCCGGCGACCTGGTCGCCTGGACGCACGCCTGACTCCGGGTCAGCGGGCGGCGGGCGCGGCAGTGGCCGTCCGCTCCACACCGGCCACCACCGGTCGCCGTCGCCCGACCAGGCCCTGCGACACGGCGACGCCGAGCAGCACGATCAGCGCACCGACGGGCTGGTGCCAGGTCAGCCGCTCGCCGAGCACCACGGCGCCGATCAGCACCGCGAAGACCGGGATCAGGTAGGTCACGGTGGACGCGGTGGTCGCCCCCACGATCCGGATGTTCCGGAGGTTGATCACGAATGCCAGCCCGGTGCCGAGCGCGCCCAGCGCCAGCACGGCCGCGAGCACCCGGGGTGACAGCGTGGTCGGCAGCGGCGGGGCGCCGGCCACCAGCGGCGCCACGACGGCCAGCTGCACCGCCGCGACCACCAGTTGCGCGGCGGACAGCGACAGCCCGGACAGCGCCCTCCCGGCGATGAACTTCTTCTGGTACGGGATGGCCAGGCCGTAGCAGGCGGCGGCACCGAAGCACATCAGTTGGCCGACGAAGTGCGTCCCTCCGATGCCGCTCCAGACGCCGAGCACCACCATCACCCCGGTGAAGCCGAGCGCCAGCCCGGCGGCACCGCGTGCGGTCAACCGCTCGGTGCGGAACAGCAGCACCGCCAGCGGCAGCACGACCAGCGGGGTGGTGGCGTTCCAGATGCCGGCGAGCATCGACTCGATCCGCTGCTCGCCGTAGCCGAACAGGGTGAACGGCAGCGCCACGCCGAGGGCGGCGACCACCGTGAGGTGGCCCCAGATCCACGGATCGCGGGGCAGCCGGTCACGCAGCACGGCGAGCGCCACGAGCAGGGTCAGCGCGCCGGAGCCGACCCGGTAGAGGGTGAGGTGCAGCGGATGCAGCTCGGCCACCCCGACCTTGATCAGCAGGAAGCTGGAGCCCCAGATCGCGGCGAGGGCGACGAAGCCGGGCAGCCAGCTCCGCAGCGCCGGCCGGTCAGGAGTGAAGTGGGCTGTCACCCCTGACACTCTGCTCCTGGGGACCGACATTGTCCTGCGGATTTCGGCCTCCGTGTCGCGCACCACAGAAACCACCTGCTGCCCTGACCCGTGGCTGACGCCACCATCGGCGTGGCCGCCTCGCGTAAGGTTCGCACCGTGGGACGAATCGATGACCTCGCGAACCGCTATGTGGCCGACTGGGCCGCACTGAGCCCGACCGGCGCCACCTTCGTCGGCATCCCCGGTTACGAAGACCAGCTGGACGATCTGTCACCGGATGGCTACGCCGCGCGCGCCGGGCTGACCCGCCGCACCCTGGCCGAGCTCGACGTCACCGAGCCGGAGACGGAGGCCGAACGCACCGCCCGGGAGGCGATGCAGGAACGGCTGGGCCTCGAACTCGACCTGTACGAGACCGGTGAGACGACCAGTGAGGTCAGCGTCATCACCAGCGGGCTGCACGAGATCCGGATGGTCTTCGACCTGATGCCGACCGAGGGGGAGCAGGCGCAGGCCAACCTCGCCGCCCGGCTGAACCTCTTCCCGGGCGCGCTGGAGGCGTACAAGACCACGCTGCGCGAGGCCGCGGCCGCCGGGCGGGTCAGCTCGCGGGCGCAGCTGGTCGAGGTGGCCAAGCAGTGCGACACCTGGGTGGACCCGGAGGGCGACAACGTCTTCCACGGGCTGGTCGAGCGGCTCGACGCCGACGGTGCCCTCGGCGCCGACCTGCGCCGCGGTGCGGCGGCGGCCTCCGCGGCGACCGCCGAGTTCGGGCAGTTCCTGCGCACCGAGTTGGCCCCGCACGGGCGGGAGAAGCAGGCCGCCGGGCGCGAACGCTACGAGCTGGCCTCGCAGTACTTCCTCGGCGCCCGGGTCGACCTCGACGAGACGTACGCCTGGGGGTTCGCGGAGCTGGCCCGGCTGGAGGCCGACATGCGGACGGTGGCCGGGCAGATCGTCGGCCCCGGCGCCACCATCGACGAGGCGGTGGCCGCGCTGGACGCCGACGCCACCCGCACCATCCGGGGCAAGGACGCCTTCCGCGACTGGATGCAGGAGCTGGCCGACCGGGCGATCAGTGAGCTGAACGGCACGCATTTCGACATTCCCGAGCAGGTACGGCGCATCGAGTGCCGGCTCGCGCCGACCAGCGACGGCTCCATCTACTACACCGGCCCGAGCGAGGACTTCAGCCGGCCGGGCCGGATGTGGTGGGCGGTGCCGCAGGGGATCAGCGACTTCTCCACCTGGCGCGAGGTGACCACCGTGTACCACGAGGGAGTCCCCGGCCATCACCTCCAGATCGGGCAGACCGCCGTCCGGGCCGAGTTGCTCAACCGCTGGCAGCGGTTGCTCTGCTGGGTCTCCGGGCACGGCGAGGGCTGGGCGTTGTACGCCGAGCGGCTGATGGACGAGCTGGGCTACCTGGAGGATCCGGGCAATCGGCTCGGCATGCTGGACGGCCAGGCGCTCCGGGCCGCCCGGGTGATCGTCGACATCGGCATGCACCTGGAGTTGGAGATCCCCAAGGACAATCCCTTCGACTTCCACCCGGGTGAGCGCTGGACGCCGGAGCTGGGTTGGGAGTTCCTGCGGGCACACTGCCGGGTGCCGGACGAGGTGCTGCGCTTCGAGCTGAACCGCTACCTGGGCTGGCCGGGACAGGCCCCGTCGTACAAGGTGGGCGAGCGGATCTGGCTCCAGGCGCGGGAGGACGCCAAGGCCCGCAAGGGCGCCGACTTCGACCTGCGGGAGTTCCACCGGCAGGCGCTGGACCTCGGCGCGCTCGGGCTCGACCCGCTGCGTCGGGCACTGGCCCGCCTCTGACCGGCCCGGCGGTCCACCCCGGGCCGCTGGGCGAAGCAGCCCTCGCACCTGCTGGGAGGTGCCGGCGGATCGTCCGGTGCCCTACTGTGTGCCGGTGAGCTTGAACGACGTGCGCCGCGACTGGACCACCCTGGGCGCCGAGGATCCGCTCTGGGCCGTCCTGGTCCGGCCCGGCAAGCGCGGCGGCCGGTGGGACGTGGACGAGTTCCTGGCCACAGGCCGGGCCGACGTCGAGGAGACCGTCGGGTGGCTGGGCCAGCTCGGCCTGCCCACCCGATGGGAGCGGGTGCTCGACTTCGGTTGCGGTGCCGGGCGACTCTCCCAGGCGCTGGCCGCCCACGCCGGGCACGTGGTCGGGGTCGACATCGCCCCCTCCATGCTCGACACCGCCCGCCGGCTCGACCGCACCGATGGCCAGATCGAATTCGTCCTCAACGACGCGCCCGACCTGAGCCGGTTCCCCGACGGCCACTTCGACCTGGTCTACAGCGCCCTGGTGCTACAGCATCTACCTCGACCAGCAGTCGACCGCTACCTCGCCGAGTTTCTTCGCGTCCTCCGCCCAGGCGGGGTAGCCGTGGTGGGCCTGCCCACCGAGGCGGCCCCCACGTTCAAGGGTCTGATCTGGCGGTTCGCACCGTTCCGGCTGATCAGCTGGGCTCAGCGCCGGGTCCTCGACTACCCGGCGGCGATGCGGATGACGCCGGTACCGCACGCCGACATGGAGCGACTGGTCGCCGCGCACGGCGGGGAGATCGTCGACCGGCGGCCAGACCTGCCGTACACCGAGGACTGGCGGTGCAGCCGGTACGCCCTTCGCCGCCGCTAGGCCAATGACGACCAGGACGAGGGGGTGGCCCGGCCGGGCCACCCCCTCGTCGCGTCCTTGTCCCTACGGTTCAGCCGTTCAGTGCTTCTCCGCGTCGTCCTGCGCGGGCCGCTGGCCCGGCACCTCGGACTTCCAGTTGGTCGACGCGGGCGGGATCTCGTCGGTCAACGGACCGCCCTCCCTCTCGTCGTCCCGCACCGCCGGCTCGTCGACACGGGTCGGCGTCGGGTCCGCGGAGTGCCGTCCCACGGTGGCCGGGGTACGGCTACGCGAGACGAACAGCGCCACGAGGATCAGCACCAGGCCCAGCACGGCGAGCCCGACCGGCGCGGCCACACCGAGGATGGTGAGCTGGAACCGACTGTCCTTGGCCCGCTGCACCGAGGACGTCACCGTCTCCTCGTTGTAGGAGAAGTCCGCGTCCAGCAGCGTCACCGGGGCGCCCGCGTTCGGCACCAGCACCTTCTTCTGCTGCTCCCGCACCTTGACGTAGGCGCCGGTGACCGGGTCGACCCAGAGCGTACGGGTGTTGCTGTAGACGAGGTCGCCCGAGGTCGAGCCCGGGGCGAGCACACCGAGCAGCAGGCCCATCCGGTCGGCGGCCAGCGACAGCTTCTCATCGGTGATGACCTGCTCGTAGCGGTACGCCTCAAGGCCGTTGACGTCCTCGGTGCCCTTGAACTCGGCCACCCGGGTCTGCCGCAGGTCGCGGTCGAAGACCTCGTAGTTTCCCCGCTCGGAGTTGAACGGGAACTTGTAGACCTGGCCGGCGAACGAGATCTTCTCCGGGGCACCGTTCTCGTCGAGGAACTGCTCGTTCCACTCGACGGCCTCGCCGGTGACCCGATCCAGCGCCAACTCGGCGGCGTACGCGCTGACCCGCTCCTTCCGGTCGGTCCGCTCGACGGTCTGGCCGACCTGCCAGACCACCGTCTCGCCGGCGAGGTCACCGCTGAGCGCCGCGGTCTTGTCCCGTTCCGGGGTGACCTTGACGATGGAATCCAGGTCTGCCTGGTGGATCCCGATTCCACTTTCGCTGATCTGGAGGAACGTCGCGCCCTTGGCCTCGGCAATCGACGTCGACGGCTCCAGGTCGTAGGGCAACTTGGTCATTGCCGGTTTGACGACGAACACCAGCCCGGCGGCCAGCGCCAGGAGCAGTACGCCGCCGCCGAACAGCACGGCACCCACCGCGCGGTGCTTCATATTTCCTCCCTGAGGAGCTAATTTCGTCGGTATCAATCAGTGAGATGGCCGCGAGGTTACTACCTGGTCACATAGCAACGCGACCCCCGGTCAGCTCTGATTTCTCCACCGCGCCGGGCTGTCGTTCCCCAGTACGACGCACTACCAGCACGAAGTTCCATGCCGCGACCTCCCGAACACCGGGCACCCGGATCACCCACCGCGCCCACCAGGGGTGGTAGCGCGGCAGCACGTCCACCACCTCGATGTCGCCGTTGCCTCGCGCCCAGCGCAACGTGTCGGCGATCGAGACCGGGAACAGCGTCTCGCCGAAGCGGTTCTTGGGCGGGCGTCCCACCCGACGCTCGAAGCGACGCCGAGCCCGGTCACCCCCGAGGTAGTGCCAGGGCGCCGTCTCGTGCCCGCCCCATGGCGACAGCCAGGGGGTGTACGACACGAAGAGCAACCCGCCCGGTCGGGTCACCCGGACCATCTCGTCGAGCATCCGTGGCGGCTCGGCGACATGCTCCACGACGTTGGACGAGAACGCCACGTCCACACTGGCGGTGCGCACCGGCAACGCGGTGCCGCTACCCCGCAGCATCCCCGCCACCGACTCGCCAGCGGCGGAGAAGTCACCCACGTCCGGATCGAGCCCGATGTATCGGGCGCCGGCCGCACGGAACGCCGTCGCGAAGTATCCCGGCCCCCCGCCGACGTCGAGCACCGTACGGCCGTCCAGGTCGGTGTAGCCGGAGACTTGGCGGACCGAGTCGGTCGCCAGCAGTCCGTAGAAGTGATCCGGGTCGGTCTGCTCGACCAGAAACGCCCGGAACAGGTCGACCGAGCGACGCAGCGTGGCGAAACGTCGTCGCGCCACCCGTCGCGTCCGGTCCTCCGCTGCTGTCACCGCGCCACCGTCCCGTCGTCGCCCTCAGCCCTGGTCTCGGGCGCCTCCGGCGACCCACCGGATGTGCCCGGCGTCACATCATCCTGGACGGCCGGATCGGGCCGTACGCCGGGGACGGGCACCACCGCCGCGACCACCGCCCCGATCGCGATCAGCATGGCCGCCTGCGTCCAGGAGCCGTACACCCACTCCTGCCCATGGCCGTTCAGGCGTCCGGCCACCGCGACCGTCGTCGCCACGGCCAGGCCGCCCAGCACCACCACCGGGAGCGCCCGCACGGCCAGCTGCCGCAGCAGCATCGCGGCCAGCACGATGGCCACCGGCAGGACGCCGCCCAACGCGGCGAGCAACAGCACCAACACGGTGCCGATGGCCCAGGCCGGGGCCTCGGCCGGGATCGTGCTCCCCAGCCCCGCGCCCACCATCGCCCGGCGGCGCGCCGGCCATGCGGCCAGCACCAGCACCCCGACCGCCGTCAACGCGCCCGCCGCCAACCCGGCCCGGTACGGCCGGTCGGGCTCGAAGATCAGCCGGACCTCGCCGCCGGCGCCGGCTGGCAGTATCCACGCCTGCTGCCAGCCGTCCACCCGGGCCGTGACCACCGGTTCGCCGTCCAGCGTTGCTGCCCATCCGGCGTTCGCGTTCTCCGGCACCACCAGCAACGCGTGCTCGCCGCCAGCAACCCGGACCGTCCGGTCGGTCGGCGCCCAGTCCAGTACGGTGACCTCCCGGTGCCGGGGCCCGGCGGAACTGTCGCCGCGCGCCGGCCGCAGGGCCGCATCCTGCACCACGAATCCCACCGAGGGCGTCGTCGCCAACCGGTGGCCGCCGGCCGGCAGATCCAGTACCGCGCCGTCCACGCCGCATATCCGCAGCGGCACCGGCCGCCCGGCCAGCACGTCACCCAGGGTCGCGTCGACCGCGGTGTCGTAGCGGAACCCGTCCAGTTCGACGGCCGGCCCGTCGCCACACCGTTCGACCACGGGGGTGTCGGCGTCGATCGGGTCCGACAGCTCCGCCAACGCGGGAATCTCCACCTCGGCGATGCCCGCAGTGGCGGGCCAGCCGTTACCACGCAGGTCGGCCAGCCGGTGCTGGGTCTCCCGCACGACGATCTCGATCCGATCGGTGCGTACGGCAGGGAACCGGACGGTTCCGTCGGTGCCCACCGGCACCGTCACCGCGCGACCCGGCGTGCGGATCTCGACCCGCTCGGGCAGCGAGCCGACCGGCAGCTCCGCCCCCTGCAATCGCAAACTGTCGATGCGTAGCTGGCCCGGCCAGCTCAGCCTCAGGGTGGGGCGCAGGTCGCCGGTGCCGGCCAGCCACGCCGTGCCCGGGTCACCGTCGATCGCCGCGTACGCGGCCACCGCTGGGTCTCCGGCTAGGTACGACGAGGCGGTCGCCCGCAGATCCTGGCCGGGCAGCCTCAGCTCGCCGCCCGGCCGGGCCACCGCGCGCAGTTCCATCCGGTATGTGCCGGCGGACGGATTGTGGAAGAGCCGATCCAACCCCATCGGCTCCTCGCCGACCTGAGCCAGGAACCGGTCGCAGCGGATCACCACGTCGTCCGCCCGCGTCGGGGCGCCGGTGCCCGCAGAGCCCGCTGCCGCGTTCCCGTCCGCGCCGGAGAGCGAGGTCGAGTAGCACGCCGGCCGGTGGGTTGGCCCACGGCTGAAGACCCAGCTGACCGGGCTCGACAGGTGCTGCGGCAGGTCAGTCGGGGCGCGCAGCGTGCGACGCACCTCGGCGTCCGGGATGGACAGCTCCCGGATGCCCACCCCTCCGTCGAGTCGGCCATCGGCCACCTCCAGCACGGTCACCCGGATCCGGTTGGTCGGCCCGGGCAGCGTGTAGTACGAGTGACCGCCGAGCGTCCGGGCAACCTCATGTTCGACCGAACCCCGGTCGGTGGTGATCCGGAATCTGGTCACCGGCCAGCCCACCGCCAGGTCGCTGACGAACGCGACAGCCACGCTGTCCACCTGGCGCGGGGTGTCCAGGTCGACCTGGAGCCACTGCCCGACCGGCCCGCTCAGCGGAGCCGAGTGCCAGGCGGTGGCGTCGTCGCCGTCGACGGCCGCGAACGGCAGGTGCGACGGGTCGGCCGGGCCGAGATGGTCCACGAAACTCGTCGCCGACGAGGCGGTCACATCGCGGATGCCCTGGTAGACCGCGGTGGTCTGGTGCTGGCTGCCGGCGAACGGCAGCAGGTCGAGGGCGACTCTGCCCTGCCGCCCCGCCTCGTTGGCGGTCAACGTCTGGGAAAGGTTGTCCCGGGCCCGGCCGATGTTCCGCTCCCGGCGGCGCAGGCCGTCGGTGACGATCCACGAGTCGCCGGTCAGGTTCGGGGAGTCGTCCCGGTCACCGGCGAGTACCACCGGCCGGTCCCGTTCCACCACCCCCTGTTCCAGCAGGGGCAGCAGCGACTCTGGGCCACCGCTGACCGTCGGCACGTCGGCGGTGAGCACCGCCGAGGCGGTCGGCACCGACCGCTGTACCTCGTACACCTCGATGGCCGGCAGGGAGCCGGAGCCGCCGTCCACCGGGCTGCCGAGCGTCCGGGACAGGGCGTCGGTGGTGCCGAAGGTCGCCACCCGGGCAATGCCCGGCGAGTCCGCCAACGCCCGGCGCAGCACCGCCACCGGCGGCGCGTCGATCTGGTTCCGGTCGAGGTCGTTGCGCAGCAGCAGATGCCGGAAGCCGGAGCGGGCGAGCAGATCGGCCAGACCGGTCGAGCCCTGGCCGCCGGCCAACACCTGCTCGACGGTGTCCATCATCCGGGTGTTGCCGTTCGAACCGAGCGGGATCTGGTTGCGCACCGCCCATGGTGCGCCGGCCAACGCCTGCAACGGTTCGTCGACCGTACGCCCCCACACGTACTGCCCGAAGCCGGAGCCGGGCACCATCAGCGTGCGGGCCAACGCGTCACGGTCGGCGAGCCAGGTTGCCGCGGCCCGCCAGTGCGGTGGCAGATCGGACCAGCCCGGCCCGGCCCGCAGCTGCCCGAGCCAGGCCGGCGCGGCGGAGCCCAGGACGAGCAGCAGCACCGGCACGAAGATCAGCGGACGCAGCCGGATAGTGGGCCGGCGCCGGGCCAACGCGTGGTGCATCCGGGTGGCGACCGCATCGACGCCGTGCGCGAAGCCGAGCATCAGCGGCAGCCGCAGCACCGGGTCGAGCTTGTGCACGTTGCGAAACGGCGCCAGCGGGCCGTCCAGCAGGTTGCGGACCGACTCGGACAGCGGGCTGTCCACCGCGCCGACGTAGCCGATGGTCAGCAGGGTCAGCCCGGTGAGGAAGCCGGTCACGAGAAACCGTCGCTCGGGCAGCAGGTTCCCGGCCAACCCGGCCAACCCGATCAGCGCCACCAGCGCGGTGAGCACCATCAGCGCAGGGTGGTCGATCAGCATCCAGCCGGCCGGCCACCAGGGGTCGCCCTGCACGATGTACGCCACCCACTGGTTGGTGCCGCGTACCGCCTGGAACAGCGAGGCCACCGCCGTCGTGGTGGTGGACGACTCGATGAAGTCGAGGAAGGGGAGACTGTACTGGCCGAGTAGCAGCAGCGGCACGATCCACCACAGGCAGACCCCGAGTACGCAGACACACCACCAGGCGACCAGCCGCCGATGCTGCGTGTCCCAGCGCCGGGTGAGCAGCCAGACACCGGGTAGCAGCAGGGCGAGCAGCACGATCGCCGCGTTGATCCCGCCCATGCCCAGGACGGCCAGCGCGGAGAGCGCGGCGGCCCGGCGCGGCGAGCCGATCCGGCGTACGGTCACCAACGGCAACAGCACCCACGGCAGCATCGCGGCGGAGATCGTCTCCGCCGACAGCACGCCGACCTCGGTGATGACCCGGGGTGCCAACGCATAACCCAGCGCCGCCGCGTAGCGGGTCGGCTCGGTGCCGATGTTCAGCGCCCGGGCCAGCCGCAGCAGTCCGTAGAAGGCGGCGACGAGCAGCAGCGCCGTCCACAGCCGCTGGGTGGTCCACGGCGCAATCCCGAGCAGCTGACCGGCCGCGAAGAACGGCCCCATCGGGAACAGGTAGCCGTACGCCTGGTTCTGCAGTTCCCCCGAGGTGGCCTCCGGGTTCCACAGGTGCAGCGCCCGGGCCAGGAAGTGGATCGGGTTGGCGGCCAGATCGAGCTTGGTGTCGAAGGTGACCTGCCCAGGCCGCTGACCGAACGCGATCGCGGTAAGCAGTAGCAGCGACAGCATGGTGCCGGGCGAGCGGCGCAGCCGCGCCAGCACCCGGCTCATCGGCGACACTCCGGGGGCAGGCAACTCAGGTCGGCCAGCGCCGAGAAGAAGATGCGCCGCATCCCGCCCGGCTGCTCGGTGACGAAGACCCGCCCGCCGGTGGCCTTCGCGATCGCGTTCAGCTCCTCGGGGTCGATGTCCGCACCGAGGCCGATGAAGATGATCGGCAAGGGGCGGCGCGGTTCCTGCAACCGCTTGAGTTCGGCGAGGAAGTCGGCCCGGCCGATGCTGTCGTCGTCCTCGTTGCGCCCGTCGGTCATCACCAGCACCAGGTTGATCCGCCCCGGCGTCCAGTTGCGCCGCGCGTCGCGGTACGCGGCCAGCGTGCTGTCGTACAGCCCGGTGCCGCCCTGCGGCTTGACCCGAACGTCGGCCAACGCCTCGGTCAGCTGTTTCCGCTGGCCGCCCAGCGGGCCCACCGGCAGGATCTCGCGGTAGTCCCGGTCCCCGTCGACCTTGGTGGAGAAGGCCCAGATGCCGAGTTCGCTGTTGTCCAACAGCAGCGCGGCCCCCTCCTGGGCAGCCCGCACGGTGGCGTCGAGCCGGGTGCCGCCGCCCGGCACCGCCGCGGCCATCGAACCGGAAACGTCCAACAGGGTGAGGATCCGGGCGCTGCGCTGCACCCCGCTCCAGCCGGTCAGCACATCGCTGACCGTCTCCTCCGCCGGCAACGCAACCGGCCGACGTTCCTCCGCCCGCAGTCGGTCGCCGGCCGGCATGGCCGGCGGAAAGCCGGCCGAGGTCCGGAAGCCGTAGCCGGTAAACGTCTCCCGCGCCTCGCCGGTGAGCAGCCTGGCGAGGAATCCCGCGGCGGCGTCGCGCGTCCGGGCCTGCGCGGCGGGCAGCACCGCGTACGGCAGGTCGAGCCAGGGCACCTCGATCTCCGGGTACGCCGCGACCAGCTTGCCGGCGGCGGCGAGCGCGTTGTGTTCGAGTACGGCCTGTTCGCTGGCGGCGACGGCGTCGACCCGGCCGGGCAGGTCCCGGTTCGGGGCCAGCGAGCTGGCGTCCTCGGCCGGGCTGAAGGTCCGCTCGGCGAGGCGGCGCAGGGTCGCCGCCACGGTCGCGGCCGAGTCCCGGTTGTCGTCGGCCAGCACCCGGGCACCGAGCAGCGCACCGACCCCGACCGGGTCCACCGCCGGGTCCGGCAGCCCGACCTGGATCGCACCCGCCCTGGCGCCGACCAGCGATGCCCAGGTCAGCGGCCTGGCCGGCCACCCCGATCGGCGTGCGACGCGTTCGTTGACCGCCAGCACCACCGGCGTGCTCGCCACCGACGTGCCCTGACCGGGCACCTCGAACGCGCCCGCGGCGCGGGCCCGGCGCAGCCAGAACGTCGACTCCGGCAGCCACGCGTCCGCGACATCCTCACCGTCGGCGAGTTCCCGGACGACGGTGGCCGACGGCCGGGCCTGCACCTCGACCGACACGCATGGTTGGCTGCCGGCGTTCTCCCGCGCCACGCGGTCGAGCGCCGACGCGATCACCGGAGCGGCCATCACCCGGAGTCGGACCTGTTCGACGCAGGTCGGGGTGCCCCGGTCGGCCCGGATGTACGCCACCGCCGCCCAGGCGGTCAGCAGCAGCACCAGTGCGGCACTGAGCAGCACCACCGGCGAACGGCGGGACAGGGCGCGCGTCGGCGCGGGACGGTCGGCAACCACCGCCGCCTCACCTCCTCGTCACCCCTGCGGACGGCGCCCCACCGCAGGTCACCACACCGGCCACGACGAGGTCGGGCGGCCGGGCACCGGGCATCGCACGCGGTTGCGCTGCACACCCTGCCAAGGTTTACGCCCGTCGGCAAACCCCCGATCGACGACCCGTTATCGGATCGTCGCTGCCGAATCTGCCCATTGCGCACCCGGGGCGCACCGCCCTAGGGTGGCGCGATCGTGCTCACATTACTCACCGGTAGGAGCAGCGTGGACAAGTCCGGCACCCCCTCCCGCCACGTCCTGTTCCTCAACTGGCGAGACACCACCAACCCCGAGGGCGGCGGCTCCGAGGTCTACATCGAACGGATCGCCGCCGAGCTGGTCACCGCTGGTTACCGGGTGACTCTGCTCTGTGCGGCCCACCGTAACGCCGGCCCGGCGGACACCACCGAGTCCGGCGTACGCGTGCTGCGCCGTGGCTCGCGGATGACCGTCTACCTCCGCGCGGCGCTGATCTGCCTCGCCGCCCGTTTCGGGCTTGGCCCGCTGAGCCGACGCGGTCTCGGCCGGCCCGACCTGGTCGTGGACGTCTGCAACGGGGTGCCGTTCTTCGCCCCCCTCTACGCCGGGCGGCCGGTCATCGCGCTGGTGCATCACGTGCACCGGGAACAGTGGCCGGTGGTCTTCGGCCCGTGGATGTGCCGGCTGGGCTGGTGGATCGAGTCCTGGCTGGCGGTGCGGCTCTACCGGCGGTGCCGCTACATCACCGTCTCGGAGGCGAGCCGGGCCGAACTGACCGAGTTGGGGGTGGACGTCGAACGGATCGACGTGGTGCCCAACGGCACGCCACCGGTGACCGGCCCGGCACTACCGCGCACCGCCCACCCGTCGCTGCTGGTGCTCGGCCGTCTGGTGCCACACAAGCGGGTGGAGATCGCCCTGCGGACGGTCGCCGAACTGGCCACCGAGCTGCCCGAACTGGAGCTGGTGGTGGCCGGGCAGGGCTGGTGGGAGGAGCCGCTACGCGAGCGGTGCGCCGCCCTCGGCATCACCGACCGGGTACGGTTCGCCGGCTTCGTCAGCGAGGACGAGAAGCACGAGCTGCTCTGCTCGGCCTGGCTCGCCCTGACCCCGTCGGTCAAGGAGGGCTGGGGTCTGATCATCGTGGAGGCCGCCGCGCGCAGTACGCCGACGGTGGCCTTCCGGTACGCGGGCGGGGTCGCCGAGGCGATGGTCGACACCGAAACCGGTCTGCTGGTCGACGACGAGCGGGAGTTCACGGCGGTCGTCCGCGAGCTGCTCGCCGACGACGTACGGCGCAAGGCGATGGGCGAGGCGGCGCTGGCCCATGCGGCCCGCTACACCTGGACGGCGACCGGCGACCGGTTCGCGCAGCTGGTAGCTCAGGCGACCGCCCGCACCGGCTGAGCTACCCCGGTCGGGGCTGGACACGACGAAGGGCGCCCGCGTGACGCGAGCGCCCTGTCGCCGTGCGGGGTCAGCGCGTGCCGTACAGCGGGGCCTCGGTCTGCTCACTCACCTTGGAGTTCGCGGCCTCCTTGGCGGACGGGCTGAGCGCATTCGCCAGACCGACGCTGCCGAGCAGGCCGAGCACGACCCCGAGTACCCCGACGGCGACGAACGCGGGCAGGTTCCTCATCCACCTTCTCCTTCCGCGGGACTCGCGTGCCGGGACGCTACCACGCGGTAGCACCGTCGTGCAGTGCCCGAAAATCCGACAACCAGCACCACCGTTCCGGCCAGCAGGTGAGCCAGGCCCACCGGGCCGGGTCGGCGCGGCGCGGGCGGTGGACGCCACGCCGGATTCTCGTACAGGCTCAGCTCCTCGCCCGCGTACGCCGGCCGCAGGCCGGCCAGTGTCGCCGGGTCCGGCGACGGACCGGCGGCCCGCTGCACCAGCACCCAGCGGGGGCCGGCCACCGCCACCGGCTCGCCCGCCGCGAGCAGCTCACGCAGCCGCGCGGCCCGGTGATCCTCCCCGGCGACCGAGATGCCGTCCACCCGCAGCGTGTCGTCGATGAGGACGGGCACACCGAGGTACCGGGGCGCCGGGTCGATCACCACCCGACCGCCGTTCCAGGCGTAACTCTGGTACTCCTGGAACGGCAGCGAGACGACCTCACCCGGCCGCTCGTCGACCAGCCGGGCCACCGTCGCCCAGTCCGCCGGCCAGGCCACCGGACGTAGCCGTCCCGCACCGCCGAAGGCGAGGTCGGGCAGGATGGCCAGCGGCAACAGCGCCGCGCCGGCCAGCAGCACGCGCCCGGTCGCCGCGTCGAACCGGGCCGCGAGCCGCCCGGCGAGTCGCTCCGCACCGAGCGCCCCGGCGATCGCCAGGACCAGCACGTACGGCACCAGCAGTTTCTGCCCGTCGCGGAGCAGCCCGGCACCGGGCACACCGGCGACGAGCCAGCCCAGCAGGCTCGCCCCGCCGGGCAGTACGCCGAGCGCCGCGCCCAGCCACGAACCGACCGCCAGCAGCCCGAGCCGGCCCACGACCGGGCCCGGCCAACGGCGCCGCAGCAGCGGTACGCCGTACCCGGCGACCGCCAGCACCACCAGCGTGGCCAGCGGCACCAGCCACCCGCCCCGGGATGCCGGGGTGGCCTGCCCGTTCCAGATGCCACCGGTGCCGGCGAGCGCCACCAGCGGCCCGGCCCAGTTCTCCGTGCGGGCGGCGAAGACCGCCACCCCGGCCGGATCGGAGCGGCCGTCACCGGCCCCGGCGAACCCGGCCACCAACCACGGCGCGTTCAACAGCAGCGTCACACCCACTCCGGTCGGCGCCGCGCGGACCGCCCCCGGGTACCGCCCCACCAGCAGCACGGCGACCACGACCAGGGCGAGCAGGCCACCGGTCGGTGTGATCGCCGAAGCGGCCGCCGCCAGCAACAGGCGCCGCAGCGCACCCCGCTCGGCCCGGCGTACCCCGATCGCCGCGCCCACCAGCCAGGGCAACGCGGCGTACACGACCAGCAGCCCCCACTGGCCGATCAGCAACCGCTCGGCCAGGTACGGCGTCCAGGCGTACCCGAGTGCGGCCACCACCCGCACCGCCACCCGCCCGGTCGGCACCAGCCGCGCGGCGCCGAGCGCGGCCAGGTACAGGATCGCCACCAGAACCAGTCGTTGCAGCAGCCACCCCGGGACCAGCTGGTTGGCCAGTGCCACCACCGCGTCCTGCGGGACGGCCCGGGGCAGCGCCGTGGCCGGAGCGATCGCCTCCCAGCCCAGCTGCTGCCGGGGCACGAAGACCATGTCGTAGCGCAACACGTACCCGGGCAGGGCCAGCGGCGCGAGCACCACCGCCGTCACGGCGGCGGCCACCGCGTGCGGCACCAGCCGTTCCCGCATCGTCGACCTCACCACTGCCGGTGCGCGGCGACCGGCCGCGCTGGTGGCGGCCACTGTACGCGGCCGTCGCCGGTCCGAAGCGGCCCGCCGCCGAACCATCCGTTGGCCTGATGGGAGCCGCGGTGATCGGTGTGGCAGTCTTCCCGCCATGGCATCGACGGAGGCGGACCACTCCGCGGCACCTGGCCGGATCGGTGGCTGGCTCGATGGCGACCGGATCGGGGCGGCGGCGCTCGCGATGATCGCGCTCAGCGTCTTGGGGCGTGTCCACGTGGCGTCCCGCGGTTTCCTGGCGGCGGACGACTACGTGATGATCAGCCAGGCGGCCGAGTCCGAGCTGACCGTCGAGCATCTTCTCACCCTCTACAACAACCACCTCATGCCCGGTGGACGGCTGATCACCTGGCTGGTCACCGAGCACTTCGGGGTGGCCTACTGGCCGTATGTCCTGCTCATGGCGATCGGCCAGGCGATCCTCGGGGTCGCCTTCTTCCACCTGCTGCGCCGGCTGCTCCGTCCGTCGGCGCTGCTGCTCCTGCCGCTCGGCGTGCTGCTGTTCAGCCCGCTGACCCTGGAGGCGACCTCCTGGTGGGCCGTCGGGGTCAACCTGCTGCCGATGCAGATCGCCATGGTGCTCGCGGTCGGCGCGCAGGTCGGCTACGTGCAGACCGGGCGCAGGCGGCACCTGGCCATCCTGGCGCTGTCCGTCGTCTTCGGGCTGGTCTTCTTCGAGAAGTCGATCCTGATCGTGCCCTTGGTCTTCCTGCTGACCGCCGCTCTCTACGCCGAAGGCGGTCTGCTCCGCAGCGTCTGGACCACGATCCGCCGCTGGTGGCCGTCGTGGCTGCTGCTGACGGTGCTGTCGCTCGGCTTCCTCGCCGCCTACCTGGTGCGCTCGGAGTCCTCGCTGCGCCGGCCGGAATCGGCGGGGGAGGTGTTCCTCTTCCTACGGCAGTTGTTCGGGTCCACCCTGATACCGGGGCTGGTGGGCGGACCGTGGCAGTGGCTGGAGGCGGGGGACGGCGCACCGGTCGCGGCCCCGCCGGAACTCGGCACCTGGGTGGGCTGGATCATCGTCGTCGCGCTGATCGTGGCGACCGTACGGCGAGGTCGCCGGGCCCGGCGGGTGTGGCTGCTGCTCGGGGCGTACCTGCTCATGGTGGCGGCGCTGCTGGCCGCGACCCGGCTCGGTTCGGTCTTCAGCGAGGTCGCCGGCGGCGTCCCCCGCTACGTCAGCGACGTCGTCGTGGTCGCCGCGATCTGCGTCGGTGTCGCGGCGGTCGGGCTGGCCCGACCATCCCGGGCGACGGGTGGGATCGAGCCCCCCGTCGGCGCTGGGCAGCCGGCCGGGCCGGACACCCGCCCGCAGCCGGAGGAGAAGAGTGCCGACGCTCCGGCCCCGCCGCCGCTTGCCCTGCAACCGGTGACCACGCCGGCCGTGGTGGCCGCGCCCGCGGCGCCGGTACGAGCCGCCCAGCCGGTCCGGGTGGTGTCGCGACCGGGTGTCATCCACGCCGAGGCACCGGTGGACCCGGAGCCGGAGTTCGTTCCACCACGTACCCCCGAAGCGGAGCAGGCCCTCGGACCGGAACCCGTCCCCGGACCGGAACCTGCCCCCGCTCTGGACGCCGCACCTACCCCGCAGTCGGCCGGTACACCACAGCCGGTCACCCGGCCGGATCCCGACCCGGTTGCGGAACCCGAGCCCACCCCACCCACGCGGTCCGCCGACCGGCCGGGACCGGCGACGGCGGCGGTGAACATGGCGTTGGCACTGGCACTCGTCGCCCTCTGCCTGGGCACGGCCTGGACCACCGCCCGGTACGGCGACGAATGGGCGGCAAAGGCCGGCAGGTCGTACATCGACACCGTCCGGATCGAGATGGCCAGCGCGCCACCGGGAACGGTCTTCTTCGACGCACCGGTTCCGGACCGCGTCGTGCCGAGCCTCTCCTGGCCGTACAACCTCCAGTCCCGGTTCTTCAGCGCCATCGACACCCGCCCCACCTTCGTGGATGAGGCCGACAACCTGTCGGTGCTCGACGGGCTCGGCCGCATCCAGGTGGCCGCCGTCGTCGGCAGCACGATCCAGCCCGGCCCGCAGGACGGCTGTGGATACCTGGTCACCAGCGCAGAGACGGTCCGGATGCGCCTGGACGAACCGCGCAGTGACTGGCACTGGGTGGTACGGGTCGGCTACCTGAGTTCGGCCGACGGCACGGCCACGCTGAGGTTCGGCAGCGGTGTCGCCCATTTCCCGGTCAAGAAGGGCCTGCACCAGCGCTTCTTCCGGATCGTCGGAGGTGGCGCCGCAGTGGAACTGACCGTCGCCGGGGCGGACGTGTCGCTCTGCATCAACGACATCTCGATCGGCGACCTGGCGCCCAGATCCGAGTGACGACGCGCGCGGGGGTGGCATGACGCAGACGACGGGCAGGGACGCCGCGAGGGTACGGCTCGGTGCGGCCGGCGCCGCCGTCACCATCGCCACCCTGGTGACCAACTCGCTGGCGTACGTCGTGCCGGTGCTGGGCGCCCGCCGGCTCAGCGCCGCCGACCTGGGCGCGCTGGCGACGGTGCTCGCGCTGGCCGCGATAGCGGCGGTGCCCGGTTTCGGCCTGCAGATCGCGGTGGCCGCGCACCGGGCCCGCTGGGGCGGCGGTGGCGCGGCGCGGCTGGGGCTGCGCACCGCGGCGCTCACCGCCGTGCTCACCCTCGCCGCGGCACCGGTGCTGACGATGGCCCTGCGGCTGCCGCACACCCTGACGCTGCTGCTTCCGGCCACCACCTTCGCCACCGTGCTGGCCGGCCGATGGCTCGGGGAACTCCAAGGCGACCAGCGCTTTCTGCGGCTGGCCGCCGCGATGACCGTGCTGGCCGCCGGCCGCTACGGCGGCCTGGTCGTCGGTCTGCTGCTCGGCCGGGGACCGGTGGCCTGCCTGCTGCTGGCCACGCTCACCGGCCTGCTCGCCCTGCCGGTCCTGGCCCGTCTCGCCGCGCCAACGCGGGCCGCCCCGCTCGCCGTCCGACGCGGCACGCCGGTGCCGGCCGGCACCGGCGTGCCGCGTCGGCTGGGCGCCCGGCAGGTGATGACGGCGTGTGGCGCGACGCTGGCGATGCTCACCATCTCGTACGCCGACCTGATCCTCGCCCGTCAGCTGCTGCCCGCCGCCGGCTCCGGCGCCTACGCGGTCGGCTCGGTCCTCACCAAGGGTGCGCTGTGGGCTCCTCAGGTGGTCACGCTGCTGGTGCTACCCCGGCTGGCCCGGGGTGACCGCCGCGCCCGACTGGTCGCCCTGACCCTGATCCTGGCCTGCGGGGCGGTCCTGGTCGCCGCCGCCACCGTCGGTGGCGAGTTGGCGTTCCGGCTCGCCGGCGGCGTCGACTACCTGCACCTGGCCGGTTCAGCGCCGCTGTTCGCCGCCACGGGCGCGCTCTACGCGGTGGTGTTCATGTTGGTCAACGACCGGGTGGCGACCGGTGCCCGGTGGCCTGCCGCGCCGCTGTGGCTGGCGACCGTCGGCCTGGCCGGTGCCGCCGCGCTGATCGCGCCACGCACCGTTACGGGGGTGCTCTCCTGCGCCCTGGCCGCCGCCGCGGTGACCACGGTGACGATGGCGTGGCTCGCCTTCCGGCCCGCCCGTCGCTGACTCCGACGGCAGCAGATCGTTACTCTTCGTGACCAAGCAACAGTCGGATACCGCTGATCGACGGGCTCCGGCGAATCGCACCGCACTCGGGCTCCCCGCCGGCCGTCCTGTTGGCTACCGTAGTTGTCTCCCCAGGGTGGGGGTCCCGGCTCCAGACGCCGCATTTCCCTAAGAGGTAGTTGTGACGCTGTACGGCGAAGAACGTCCGCCCGCTGACGATGACCGGCCCACCGTTCAGGTGAAGGCGGTCAGCTGGCCCGTCGAGGAACCGGTGCGACCCGCGCCGGTCGACCCGCAGGGCGGGCGGAAGCGGTCCCGCCGGTTCCGGATGCTGCTCGCGGCCGGCGTGACCACCGCCGTGCTCGCCTCGGTCGGCGCGGTCGCCGTCTGGGCGTACGCCGGCGATGTGCCACGCGGCACCAGCGTGCTCGGCACCGAACTCGGCGGCCGCAGCCGGACGGACGCGGCGCGGGAGCTGCGGGCGCAGCTGGACCGCCGCGCGGCCGAACTCGAAGCCCCAATCCAGGTACGCGTGGGCGAGCGCACCGCCGAGATCAACCCGGTCGAGGTCGGGCTCACGGTCGACGTCGACGCCACCGTGGCCGCCGCGGCGGCCGCCAACGCCCACGCCGTGGATCGGCTCGTCGGCTCGCGGGAGATCGAGCCGGTGGTCTCGGTCGACGTGCCGAAGCTCGAGGCCGCGCTGAAGAAGCTCGTCGGCGACCAGGGCCGGAAGATGACCATGCCGGCCATCACCTTCTCCGGCACCACGCCGAAGGTCCGCTACCCGAAGCCGAGCCTCACGGTCGACCCGGAGCATTCCGCGCAGGTTGTCAGGGAGGGCTGGCTGAGCGGGCAACCGGTGACGGTCCCGCTGGTGGAGAACCATCCGGCCACCTCCGCCGAGGAAGTGGATCGGCTGGTCGCCGAGCTGGCCGAGCCGGCGGTGGCGGCGCCGGTCAAGCTGACCACGGATCGCGGATCGGTGACCATTCCGCCGGAGGCGATCGCCAAGGGCCTTCGGTTCAAGGCGGACAAGGCCGGCAAGCTGACCCCGAGCGTGGACATCAAGCAGCTGCGGGCCGCGCTCGGGAACAGGCTGGGCGCGGTGGAGGTGGCACCGAAGGACGCGACGATGACCATCTCCGGCGGCAAGCCGAAGGTGGTCGACGGACGTGCGGGGCAGCAGGTGGATACCAGCACGCTCGGCCGCGACCTGCTCGCCGTCCTGCCGCGCGGGGAGGACCGTACGGTCTCCGCGAAGCTCACCTCGACCGAGCCGAAGCTCACCGCGGAGAAGCTCGGCGGCCTGGGGATCAAGGAGAAGGTTTCCTCCTTCACCACCAACTTCACCGGTGGGCTGTCGTCGCCGCGCAGCCAGAACATCGTGACGATCGCCAACGACGTGAAGGGCACGGTGGTGTTGCCCGGCGAGACGTTCTCGCTCAACGGTCACACCGGCGAGCGCGGCTACGCGCAGGGCTACCGCGATGCGCCGGTCATCCTCGACGGCAAGCTGGTGCCGGGCGTGGGCGGGGGCACCTCGCAGTTCACGACCACCCTCTTCAACGCCTCGTACTACGCCGGTCTTGAGGACGTCGAGCACAAGCCGCACTCGTACTACTTCAGCCGCTACCCCGCGGTCATCGAGTCGACCATCTTCTGGCCCGACCTCGACTTCAAGTTCCGCAACAACACCGACTACGGCGTCCTGATCGACACCTCGTATACGGGCAGCTCGGTGACGGTGTCGATCTGGAGCACGAAGATCTGGGACAGCGTGAAGACGGAGTACGGCCCCCGGCGGAACATCACCTCGCCGAAGACCGTCTACCTGGAGCCGGGGCCGAGCTGCATCCCCGCCAACGGCAGCCAGGGCTTCACCCAGGACGCGTTCCGCGTCATCAAGAAGGACGGCAAGGTCGTCAAGCGCGAGAAGTTCAGCTGGACCTACAGCGCGGAGCCGCGCTTCATCTGCGCAAAGGAGCCCGCCTGACGTCCGTCGGGCACCAGGCTCGTCGCGGCCCGCCGGCCCTCGCCGGCGGGGCCGTTCCATGCCGGTGTACGCCCACCAGCGCGTCTGGCACGGGGCTTGGGCTTGGTCCTACTTGGTCAGCATTTGCAGCACGGCGTGCGGGATCTCGGGTTGTCGCGCTGATGGGCGGGGGCCCCGCCCACATGCCGCAACCTCGGCGGGTGCGTATGGAAAAGGCCCAGAAATGCGTTCAGGGCCGCCCCCACGTGGTGGGGTGGCCCTGAACGGTGGGTTGTGTCCGGCGGTGTCCTACTCTCCCACACCCTCCCGGGTGCAGTACCATCGGCGCTGGAGGGCTTAGCTTCCGGGTTCGGAATGTTTGCCGGGCGTTTCCCCTCCGCCATGACCGCCGTAACCTTATCAACATGTCAAACAACACCAACACCAACAACAGCAATCCTGTTGGGGGTGTGTTTGTTTGTTGTGAGTTGCACAGTGGACGCGAGCAGGATCTTTGTAGTCAAGTCCTCGGCCTATTAGTACCGGTCAACTGAACCCGTTACCGGGCTTACATTTCCGGCCTATCAACCCAGTCGTCTAGCTGGGGGCCTTACCCCTTGTCTCCAAGGGTGGGATACCTCATCTTGAAGCAGGCTTCCCGCTTAGATGCTTTCAGCGGTTATCCCTTCCGAACGTAGCTAACCAGCCGTGCCCCTGGCGGGACAACTGGCACACCAGAGGTTCGTCCGTCCCGGTCCTCTCGTACTAGGGACAGCCCTTCTCAAGTATCCTACGCGCACGGCGGATAGGGACCGAACTGTCTCACGACGTTCTAAACCCAGCTCGCGTACCGCTTTAATGGGCGAACAGCCCAACCCTTGGGACCTGCTACAGCCCCAGGATGCGACGAGCCGACATCGAGGTGCCAAACCATCCCGTCGATATGGACTCTTGGGGAAGATCAGCCTGTTATCCCCGGGGTACCTTTTATCCGTTGAGCGACACCGCTTCCACACGCAAGTGCCGGATCACTAGTCCCGACTTTCGTCCCTGCTCGACCCGTCAGTCTCACAGTCAAGCTCCCTTGTGTACTTGCACTCAACACCTGATTGCCAACCAGGCTGAGGGAACCTTTGGGCGCCTCCGTTACCTTTTAGGAGGCAACCGCCCCAGTTAAACTACCCACCAGACACTGTCCCTGAACCGGATAACGGTCCGAAGTTAGATACCCGAATCAACCAGAGTGGTATTTCAAGATTGCCTCCACACATACTGGCGTATGCGCTTCACCGGCTCCCACCTATCCTACACAAGCCGACTCAAATACCAATGTCAAGCTATAGTAAAGGTCCCGGGGTCTTTCCGTCCTGCCGCGCGTAACGAGCATCTTTACTCGTACTGCAATTTCGCCGGGCCTGTGGTTGAGACAGTGGGGAAGTCGTTACGCCATTCGTGCAGGTCGGAACTTACCCGACAAGGAATTTCGCTACCTTAGGATGGTTATAGTTACCACCGCCGTTTACTGGCGCTTAAGTTCTCCGCTTCGCCCCCGAAAGGACTAACAGGTCCCCTTAACGTTCCAGCACCGGGCAGGCGTCAGTCCATATACATCGAATTACTTCTTCGCATGGACCTGTGTTTTTAGTAAACAGTCGCTTCCCCCTGCTCTCTGCGGCCATACAACGCTCCACCCGCGCGGGGCTTCACGTCTCCGGCCCCCCTTCTCCCTAAGTTACGGGGGCAATTTGCCGAGTTCCTTAACCACAGTTCGCCCGATCGCCTCGGTATTCTCTACCTGACCACCTGTGTCGGTTTGGGGTACGGGCCGCTCGGAACTCGCTAGAGGCTTTTCTCGGCAGCATAGGATCACTGACTTCACCTGAATCGGCTCGGCATCACGTCTCAACCTTCATGCACCACGGATTTGCCTATGGTGCGGTCTACACGCTTACCCCGGCACAACCACCGGCCGGGCTCAGCTACCTTCCTGCGTCACCCCATCGCTTGACTACTACCCGCCAGGTTCCCACGCTCACCACCATCAACCCGAAGGCATCAGACAGCTCGGATGGTTAGCACAACGAAGTTCATCACGGGCGCTCCTTCGCGGGTACGGGAATATCAACCCGTTGTCCATCGACTACGCCTCTCGGCCTCGCCTTAGGTCCCGACTCACCCAGGGCGGATTAACCTGGCCCTGGAACCCTTGGTCATCCGGCGGAAGGGTTTCTCACCCTTCTTTCGCTACTCATGCCTGCATTCTCACTCGTGCCGCGTCCACAACTCGATCACTCGGCTGCTTCACCCCCGGCACGACGCTCCCCTACCCACCCACACACCTGGATGCCCACCCCAAAAGGCAGACACCGGGCACCGTGTGAGTGCCACAGCTTCGGCGGTGTACTTGAGCCCCGCTACATTGTCGGCGCGGAACCACTTGACCAGTGAGCTATTACGCACTCTTTAAAGGGTGGCTGCTTCTAAGCCAACCTCCTGGTTGTCTATGCGACCCCACATCCTTTTCCACTTAGCACACGCTTAGGGGCCTTAGCTGGTGATCTGGGCTGTTTCCCTCTCGACTACGAAGCTTATCCCCCGCAGTCTCACTGCCGCGCTCTCACTTACCGGCATTCGGAGTTTGGCTGATTTCGGTAAGCTTGTAGGCCCCCTAGACCATCCAGTGCTCTACCTCCGGCAAGAAACACACGACGCTGCACCTAAATGCATTTCGGGGAGAACCAGCTATCACGGAGTTTGATTGGCCTTTCACCCCTAACCACAGGTCATCCCCCAACTTTTCAACGTTGGTGGGTTCGGCCCTCCACACGGTCTTACCCGCGCTTCAGCCTGCCCATGGCTAGATCACTCCGCTTCGGGTCTAGAACATGCGACTCAAACGCCCTCTTCAGACTCGCTTTCGCTACGGCTCCCCCACACGGGTTAACCTCGCCACATGCCACTAACTCGCAGGCTCATTCTTCAAAAGGCACGCCGTCACCCCAAAAGGCTCCGACGGATTGTAGGCGAACGGTTTCAGGTACTATTTCACTCCCCTCCCGGGGTACTTTTCACCATTCCCTCACGGTACTCGTCCGCTATCGGTCACCAGGAAGTATTCAGGCTTACCAGGTGGTCCTGGCAGATTCACGGCAGATTTCAGGAGTCCGCCGCTACTCGGGAACACCCACAGAAGACCAGCTGCTTTCACCTACCGGACTATCACCGTCTACGGTCGGCCTTTCCAGACCATTCAGCTAACAACTGGCTTTATAACTCCTTCGGTGGTTGTCAGCCCACCACATGAGGTCCCACAACCCCGACCACGCAACCCCTGACAGGTATCACACGCAACCGG